>CAVUHX010000030.1:0-20806 GCA_963741405.1 uncultured Alphaproteobacteria bacterium | reverse complement strand
GGCCCGTTGGATAACGCCGCCCGACGGCCTGCTCCTGTATCAGGCGCGCCGGCTCAGCGCCATTGGAAACGATTCCATAAGCGCCTGACCGCGCCCCGAAAGGCTCGGATTGGTGAGGAAGTATTTGTGGGCGTTGAACGGCTCTTCTCCCGGCGATGGCGCGATCCGTTCGCTCGAACCGTCCGGCAAGATCCGGAAACTCTGTTCGTTGTCCATCAGGTTGGCTTCCATGATCTGATCGAGAACATGCTCGTGCACGGTCGGGTTCAGCAGCGGAACGAGCGCCTCGACCCGGCGGTCGAGGTTCCGCTGCATCAGGTCAGCCGAGGAAATGAACACGCGCGCTTTCGGATGGGGCAGTCCGTGCCCGGCGCCGAAGGCGTAGATGCGCGCGTGCTCGAGGAACCGTCCGACGATCGATTTGACGCGGATGTTGTCCGATAGCCCCGGCACGCCGGGCCGCAGGCAGCAAATCCCGCGGATGACGAGTTCGATCCTCACGCCCGAGCTGCTCGCTTCGTAAAGCGCATCGATAATCTCGGGGTCGACGAGTGCGTTGCATTTCATCCAGATCTGCGCAGGCTTGCCAAGAGCGGCATGGTCGATCTCGTCGGCAATATTGCGTAACAGAGTCTTCTTCAGCGCGATGGGTGAAATGGACATCTGCTCGAGACCGTCGGGCTCGGCGTATCCGGTGACGAAATTGAAGATCCGGGCGACGTCCCGACCGACGGGAGGCTCAGCCGTGAACAGAGAGATGTCTGTGTAGATCTTCGCGGTCACCGGATGATAGTTGCCGGTGCCCAGGTGGCAGTAGGTGACGAGCGCTCCGGATTCGCGACGGACGACCATAGACAGCTTGGCGTGGGTCTTCAGCTCGATGAATCCGTAAACGACCTGCGCCCCGGCGCGCTCCAGGTCACGCGCCCAGCGAATGTTCGCTTCCTCGTCGAAACGAGCCTTGAGCTCTACCAGCGCCGTCACCGATTTTCCCAGTTCCGCGGCCTCTATGAGGGCGCGAACGATCGGGCTGTCGGCGGACGTACGATAAAGGGTCTGCTTGATCGCCACGACGTTGGGGTCGCGCGCGGCCTGATTGAGAAACTGGACGACGACGTCGAAGGACTCATAGGGATGGTGGACGACGAGGTCCTTCTGCCGGATCGCGGCGAAACAATCGCCGCCGTGCTCTTTCACGCGCTCGGGAAAGCGAGGGTTATAGGGAGGAAATTTGAGTTCGGGCCGATCAACCGCGACCAGCTGCGACAATTCGTTCAGCGCCAGCATCCCCTCGATCAGGACGATCCCGGACGGAACGACATCGACGTCCCCGGCGACGAAGCCGCGTAGCGACTCCGGCATGCTGGCCTCGATTTCAAGCCGGATGACCGAACCCCTGCGACGGCGCTTAAGCGCGGTCTCGTACAGGCGCACGAGGTCTTCCGCCTCTTCCTCCACTTCGATGTCGCTGTCGCGGATGACCCGGAAGGCGCCTTCTCCGAGCACTTCATAACCTGGGAAAAGCAGGCCGATGAACGCGACTATCAGGCGATCGAGGGTGACGAAGCGGGCGGTCACGCCGACCGGATTGTCGGGCAGCCGCACAAAACGCTCGACGCTGCCGGGAATGCGCACCAGCGCGCTCATCGTCCGGCCGTCCTGCGGATTGAGCAGTTCGAGCGCCAGGGTGAATCCGAGATTCGGAATGAACGGAAACGGATGCGCCGGGTCGACGGCGAGAGGCGTGAGAATCGGAAACACGTGCTGAAGGAAATAATCCTGCAGCCAGTCCCGTTCGCGCCGCGTTAGATCGGCGACGTCGAGAATGACGATTCCGCTGGATGTCAACTCGGACCGCAGGGTCCTCCACCGTTCCTGCTGCGATGCGACCAGAGACGCCACGCGATCGCTGATGCGCTCGAGTTGCTCTGCCGGGGTTCGACCGTCGTCGGAAACTTCCGCGACGCCCGACAGGACCTGACCCACGAGTCCGGCCACCCGAACCATGAAGAATTCGTCGAGATTGTTGGCGGAGATCGACAGGAACCGAAGCCGTTCGAGCAGCGGATGGTGGCGGTTGGCGGCCTCCTCCAGCACACGCCGATTGAACTCCAGCCAGGAGAGTTCGCGGTTGATGAAGCGCTCGGGCGAGGACAGCAGCGGCGAGGCTTCTACTGCCTCGGAAATCGACTTGATCGTCACGGCGACTGAATCCTTCTTTGCAACGCGGCGCGCCACCCAAATCTCCGCTCAAGTGCAGTCATCGTTCTGAAGCATATTCCACCGCGCGCCAAGCGCCTTCAGTCGACCCGCGCGGTGTGGAGAGCGTGGGCGACGGCCGCCAGCGCCTCCGGGTAGATCCGGTGCTCTTCGACGAGCACCCGGGCCGCCAGCGTTTCGGGATCGTCTCCGGGCAAAACGGGCACGCGCGCCTGGGCGACAATGGGCCCCGCGTCGAGTTCGGCCGAGACATGGTGGACGGTGCATCCATGTTCGGCGCGCGCCTCGGCGAGGGCGCGCTCGTGCGTGTGAAGACCGCGCAGGTCCGGCAACAGGGAGGGGTGGATATTGAGAATCCGGCCCTCCCACCGGTCGACGAAATCCGCGCTCAGAATGCGCATGAAGCCGGCAAGGCAGATAAGCTCGACTCCGGCCGTTCGGAGGCGTGCGGCGAGCGCCGCCTCGAAAGCAGGCTTGCCCGGGAAGCTGCGAAAATCGATCGCCTCCGCCGGAATGTGCGCTTCGCGCGCCGCCGCGAGACCAGCCGCATCGGGTCGATCCGACAAGACCAGCGCGATTCCAGCCGGGAAGCCTGGACGCCGCGCAGCCGCAATCAGCGCCCTCATGTTCGAGCCGCGCCCGGAAATGAGGATGGCCGTTCGGATACGCCCGCTCATAGCTTGAGCCGCCCTTCCGTCACGACGCGAGGACCACGGGACGGGACGAGCCGGCCGACCAGCGCCGGATCCAGGCCTGCGAGCGCGAGTTCCTGCTTCGTCTCCGCCTCGCGCTCCTGCGAGACGAAGACGGCCATGCCAAACCCGCAATTGAAGGTGCGCAGCATTTCGTCCTCAGCAATCCCCCCTGTGACCGCAAGCCACGAGAACACCGGCTGCGGCGAAAAAGCGTCGAGATTGAGCAGGACCGAGAGTCGGTCGTCGA
Source organism: uncultured Alphaproteobacteria bacterium (assembly GCA_963741405.1). Taxonomy (GTDB): domain Bacteria; phylum Pseudomonadota; class Alphaproteobacteria; order Rhizobiales; family Beijerinckiaceae; genus Roseiarcus. The sequence goes on along the minus strand of CAVUHX010000030.1, from coordinate 17,644 downwards.
GGACACGTGGCAGATTGTCGGGATATCCTCCGCCGGTGATGTGAGCCAGCGCACGGATGCCGGGAGCGTTCGCGAGCGCCTGCAGAAGCGGCCGTACGTAGAGCCGGGTCGGGGTCAGCAGCGCCGCCGCGAGAGAACGCGACGGCTCGAACGGGGCCGGCGCGTCCCAGGCGAGACCGGATCGCTCGACCACCCGCCGCACGAGCGAGAAGCCGTTCGAGTGGACTCCGGACGACGGCAACGCGAAGACGGCGTCTCCCGCCTTCAGACCGCCCCTCGGCAGCAGCGCGCCGCGCTCGGCGGCGCCGACGGCGAAGCCCGCCAGATCGAAGTCGCCGGGAGCGTAGAGACCCGGCATCTCGGCGGTCTCGCCTCCGATGAGCGCGCACCCCGATTGCGCGCAGCCTTCGGCGATACCCTTGACGACCGCGGCTGCGACATCGTCATCGAGCCTGCCCGTCGCAAAATAGTCGAGGAACAGAAGCGGCTCCGCCCCCTGGACAACGATGTCGTTGACGCACATCGCAACCAGATCGACGCCGATCGTATCGTAGACGCCGCTCTCGATCGCGATCTTCACCTTGGTGCCGACCCCGTCGTTCGCGGCGACGAGGATCGGATCGACGAACCCGGCCGCCTTCAGATCGAACAGCCCTCCGAACCCGCCGAGTTCGGCTTCTGCGCCGGGACGGCGCGTCGCGCGCGCCAGGGGTTTGATCCGGTCGACAAGGCGATTGCCGACATCGATGTCGACGCCGGCGTCGGCGTAGGTCAAAGGCTTTCGGCTGTCGGGCATCGGGGCTCCGTGGCGAGATTGCAAACGGCGTAATTGCTCGCCGGGCGGCGCGCAAGTCGCGCCGGCCCCGGTTTCCCAAGGCCCGTTCGATCATGTTAGCGTGCAACGCAAGAACGGTTGAATCCGGGCGGACGTGCGGGAGCGGCCCAGCGAGGACGGTCGCCGACCGACCTGATGAAACCGGGATCCGGAGACGTTGGCGATTAATGAATACCTCCAAATTGTTAGGCAATATTCCGAATCTTATCACGGTCGCGCGGATGCTGATGACGCCGTTGGCTGTTTCGATGATCATCTCGCAGCGCTTCCTGGCGGCGTTCATGATCTTCCTGCTCGCCGGGGTTTCCGATGCGATCGACGGATTTATCGCCAGAAACTTTGATCTTCGCACGGAACTCGGTGCGTATCTCGACCCCCTGGCCGACAAGGCGCTTCTGATATCGATCTATGTATCCCTGGCAATCTACGCGGAACTGCCTGCGTGGCTCGCCATCGCGGTCGTGTCGCGGGACGTCATGATCCTGGTCGCCGTCATGGTTTCCTGGCTCATGGACAAGCCCGTCGAAATCCGCCCGGTATGGGAATCCAAGATCAACACCGCCGCTCAAATTTCTCTCGCCGGTTTCGCACTCGGCGTGCGGGCATTCGGCGTCAACCCCCAGCCCGTACAGACCGTGCTCGTGTGGACCGTCGCGGTGACGACCCTCGCCTCCGGCGGTGTCTATATCGCCCAGTGGCTCGATCACATGAGCCGGTAGGGCGACGATGATCAAGAGCCTCTCGGCAATCTCCGTCCCCGACTACGACGAAGGGCTGGCGTTCTTCGCGGGCGCGCTCGGCTTCACCGTCGAGCAGGATGTTCGACTCGACGCCGAAAAACGCTGGGTCGTCGTTTCGTCGCCCGGGGGCGCTGGAGCAAGGATTGTTCTGGCGACGCCCGGGGACGAACGGCAGCGCGCGAGGATCGGCGATCAGACCGGCGGGCGCGTCGGGTTCTTCCTTCTCACCGACGATTTCGAGAACGACCACGCTTTGATGCGCGCGCGCGGTGTGAAATTCCTCGAATCCCCTCGCAGCGAGCCCTACGGCATTGTCGCGGTCTTCGCCGACCCGTGGGGCGGGAAGTTGGACCTGCTGCAGCCTTCAGGCGCGGCCGGAGACGATAGGGCCGCCGGACGATGAGCATCGAACGTCAGGTGCTGTTCTGGGGTGTCCTGTTCGTGGCCTTCGGCTTCGTCCTGCATCTGCTCGGCTCGACCGTCACGCCCTTCGCCGCCGGCATCGCGCTCGGCTATCTTCTCGATCCGATCGTCCGGATGCTCGAGAAGCTCGGGCTCAACCGGCTGGGCGCGGCGCTGTTTATCCTCGTGGTGTTCGCCTCGACTTTCGCTGTCATTCTGGTGGTTGTTGCGCCAATCCTGAGCAACCAGCTCCTGACGTTCTCCCAGAAGCTTCCCGGCTACGCCGTGCGACTGCAGGCGCTCGGGGTCGAAGAGTACAGTGCGCTCATCACGAAATACGGAGGCGGCTGGATCAGCGCCCTCGGCCTCGGCGAGCAGTTGTCCAGCGAACAAATTCAGAAATCGATCGGGGATTTCGTGGCGCAGGGCGCTCAGTGGCTTGTCAACGCCCTGAAGTCGCTGGTTTCGGGCGGAGCTGCGATTTTCAGCTTCCTCAGCCTCCTGGTGATAACGCCTGTCGTCGCGTTCTACATTCTGGTCGACTGGGATCGGATGGTGGCGGAAATCGACAGCTGGCTGCCGATCGAGCACCGCGAAAAACTGCGCGCCATCGCATGGGAGATCAATCAGGCTTTGGCCGGGTTCATCCGCGGCCAATCCCTCGTCTGTCTGTGCCTTGGAATGTGGTACGGGATCGGCCTCACGCTGGTCGGGCTCGATTTCGGTTTCCTCATCGGCTTTATTGGCGGTGTGTTGAGCTTCGTGCCCTACGTCGGCTCGTTGATCGCGCTCGTTCTTTCGATCGGGGTCGCGCTCGTTCAGGGCTGGCCGAGCCTGAGAATTCTGGCCATGGCGCTGGCGGTCATGGTCAGCGGCCAGTTCCTCGAGGGCTACGTAATTTCGCCGAAGCTGGTCGGCGATTTGATCGGACTGCACCCTGTCTGGCTGATGTTCGCGCTCCTGGCGTTCGGTCAGCTGTTCGGCTTCGTCGGCCTCGTCATCGCCGTTCCAACCGCGGCGGCGGCAGGAGTTATCGCCAGACACCTCATTGCCCTTTATCTCGCAAGTCCATTTTATCGCGGCGGCCCGGGTTCCGACGGACGATGACGACGACACCGCGCCAGCTGATCCTCGAATGGCCGCAACAGCCGAGCTTCGCGCGCGAGGATTTTCTCGCGGCCGCGTCGAACCGCGAGGCCTTGAGCGCCGTCGACCGCTGGCCGGACTGGCCGGGCCGGATGTTGCTTCTCGTCGGGCCGGAAGGGTCCGGCAAGAGCCATCTCGCCGCACTGTGGACGAGGGCCGCCGGCGCGACGATTATTCACGGCGGCGGCCTCGGCGCACAGGGGGCTGAGACGCCAGTCGCGGCCAGCGCGCTGCTGATCGAGGACGCGGACCGGGTAGGCGAGGCCGAGCAGCGCCTGTTTCACCTCGTGAACGGCGCGCTCCATACCGAAGCGTGGGTGATGGTCACCGGCCGAAACGAGCCGGACGCGTGGGGATTGAAGACCCCAGACCTCCTATCGCGTCTGCGTCTGGCGCCGATTGTTCGCCTCGGCGCCCCGGACCGGGAACTGACCGAGGCCGTCCTGTTCAAGCTGTTCAGCGATCGCCAGCTTCAGGTGGAGCCCTACGTGATCTCCTATATTGCCACCAGGATGGAGCGCTCGCTGGGGGCAGCGCGCCACCTTGTCGCGATGCTCGACAGGGAGACGCTGGCGAAGGGCCGCCGCGTGACCCGGGCCATGGCCGCAGAAGTGATGCGAGAAATCGCGCCGGGCGACGAACCGCCATAGCCGAGACACAAATCGGTGGTTAACGTTTGATCAATGAACGCAGTCGCCGCGCGCGAGGCTCTGTCCGCGCTCGGGTTGGAGTTTCCCGAAAGCGGCGAGGGAAGCGGAGGAGACGATGCGGAAGTCTCTCGTTCTAGCTCTCATGGCGGTCGGCGGCGGCGCGAGTTATGCGGCCGCAGTCAGCACCGTCGGCTCCGAGTTCCAGAAGTCTGACCCCTCGACTTGGCGCTGGCACGTCAGCTCGATTCTGGACGGCCAGAGGAAGCTTGCGACGGACGGTCTCGAGGCGGTCGGTTCTCTCGATCCGCGCGTCTTTCAGCGCCACGAGCGCTATTCGCCTCTCGGGGTGCCGGACGCCGCGCGACGTTCCCCATAGGGTGCGCCCGCCGCGCTGAACGATTTGTCGAGGCGGGCCTGGCGCGCGGCGCCCGCCAGGGGCGTTTTTCGACCGGCTGCCGCCAAATCGAGCTGGCGCCTGGGCGGGAGAGGGCGCGCGCGTTCTCTCTCTTTATTTGCCCGGGCGAGCGTAATATAGGACTGGCCGATCCCGACGAAGCCGTCCTTTCCAGCCCGAGACCTCCATGAAGAAGCCAACCGGCGCCCGGACCGAGGGGTCTGCCCAGCGCCTTGTCGATGTCGTCGCGATCGATCAGCTTGCGAAGGTGATCGCGAAATACGACCTGACCGAGGTCGAGATTGATCTCGGCGAATTGCATGTGCGGCTCGCCCGCGAGCGGACGCCGGCTGCCCAGAGTTTCGCCGCGCCTGTTCAGGCCCCGGCGATCGCCGCTTCGGCGCCGGAGGCCGCCGTGACCGTCGGTTCCTCGCCTGCGCCTGCCCTCGACGAACTGGCGGGGGCGGTCAAATCCCCGATGGTCGGAACGGCCTACCTGCGGCCGAACCCGGAAGCCAAGCCCTTCGTCGAGATCGGCTCGCTGGTGAAGGCGGGCGACAAGCTTCTGCTTGTCGAGGCGATGAAGACGTTCAACGACATCGCGGCGCCTCGCGCCGGGCGAATCGCCAGCATCCTCGTCGACGACGGCTCACCGGTCGAATACGGCCAGCCGCTGATGGTGATCGAGTAACCCCGGATTGGCCCCGATGTTCGACAAGATTTTGATCGCGAACCGGGGCGAGATCGCGCTGCGGGTGATGCGCGCCGCCAAGGAGCTCGGCATCGCGACCGTGGCGGTCTACTCGACCGCCGACAAGGAAGCCATGCATGTCAAGCTCGCCGACGAGAGCGTCTGCATCGGCCCCCCGCCCGCGCGCGACAGCTATCTCAACGTGCCGGCCATCGTCGCAGCCTGCGAGATCACCGGCGCGGATGCGGTTCATCCGGGCTACGGATTCCTTGCTGAAAATGCCCGTTTCGCCGATATCCTCGACGAGCACGAAATCGCCTTCATCGGCCCGAAGGCGGAGCATATCCGCATTATGGGCGACAAGATCGAGGCCAAGCGCACCGCAACCCGTCTCGGCATTCCATGCGTGCCCGGGTCGCAGGGCGCCGTGCACGAAGAAGCCGAAGCGCTCGAGATCGCCGGGGCGATCGGTTATCCGGTCATCGTCAAGGCGGCGGCGGGAGGCGGCGGGCGCGGCATGAAGGTCGCCGCGAATCCCGAGGAGCTCAGCCACGCGTTGAGCACCGCGAGGATCGAAGCCAAGAGCGCCTTCGGCGACGACGCCGTCTACCTCGAGAAATACCTCGCCAAGCCGCGCCATATCGAGTTCCAGGTGCTCGGCGACGGGCAGGGCCACGCCATCCACCTCGGAGAGCGCGACTGCTCGCTGCAGCGGCGCCACCAGAAAGTGTGGGAGGAAGGCCCCTCCCCTGCCCTCAACGCCGAGCAGCGCGAGCAGATCGGCGGGGTAGTCGCCCGGGCCATGGCGGATTTGGGCTATGTCGGCGCGGGCACGGTCGAGTTTCTCTACGAGGACGGCAAGTTCTACTTCATCGAGATGAACACGCGCATCCAGGTCGAACATCCGGTCACCGAGATGATCACCGGCATCGACATCGTCAACGAGCAGATCAAGATCGCCGCCGGTTCTCCGCTGTCGATCGCCCAGGACGAGGTGCGCTTCCTCGGCGCGGCGATCGAATGCCGCGTCAACGCCGAGAACGCGCGCACCTTCATCCCTTCGCCTGGACGCATAACCTACTTTCATCCGCCGGGCGGCCTCGGCGTTCGGGTCGACTCGTCCGCCTACCAGGGCTATGTGATCCCGCCCTATTACGATTTGCTGGTCGGCAAGCTGATCGTTCACGGCCGCACCCGCACCGAGGCGCTGATGCGCCTGCGCCGGGCGCTCGACGAGTTCATCGTCGACGGGATCGATACGACCCTGCCGCTGTTTCGGGTGCTCGTTCGCAACCCCGAGGTCCAGAACGGCCAGTACGACATTCACTGGCTGGAGGAGTATCTGAAGACGGGGCCGGAGATGGAGACGGAGGCCTGAGCCTCCGGGAGCCCCCTCGAGGCGGATCGCGGCCCTGGCGGCTGACGGAACGACTTAGGGGATAGACGATCTTGACTTCAAAGGGGCGGCGGTTCGCCTGTTTCTCCCTGCTAACAGGGAGAGGACGGGGGGATCCGCGCCTCCGCCGGCTCGCATCAATCCGAAGGAATGCTTTTTATTTCAGCAAATTGCGCCAGCCTCCTCGCAAAACAAATGAAGAACGGGAAGGGCCGGAAAACAGGCCGATAACAGGGGGCGTTTTCGCCTGTAACGGATGAGAACAGGGAGATCGGAGCGTGCCGCAGGGCGGAATCCAAAGGATGGAAAAACCAACCCTTCGGGTCCCTCGATGGGGTCGGAAGCGGCAAGGGCGCCGAACCCGGGGCGTGAGATGATTGAGCGGGAGAAGGCCAGCGCGTCACCCCAGCCGCTGGAGGGCCGAGCGGGCCTCGCTGTTGCCGGGATCGACCTGAATGGCGCGCGAGTAGGACTCGATCGCCTTGGCGCGGTTGTTCAGCTTGTCGTAGCAGAAGCCGAGGCCGGCCCACGCGTCCGTATTGTTGGCGTTCACGTTCAGGGCGGCGTTGAAGTCCTCGATCGCCGCCTCGTACTTGCCGGTCTTCATCAGGCTCTGGCCGCGCGCCTGGTAGGGGGCGCCGGCGAAGGGATCGCGGTCGATCGCGTTGTTGAAATCGGTGATCGCCTGAATGTCGTTGCCCTGGCGCTGATAGATCAGCCCGCGCGCGTGATAGGCCTGCGCCCCCTCGGGGTTCAGTCGGATCGCCTGGTTGAGGTCGGCGAGGGCGCCGTTGAAGTCGTTCTCCGAGCGAAGAAGATTTCCGCGCCCGAGATAGGCGGATGCGTCGTTCGGATTGACCGCGATCGCCTGGTCGAAATCCTGCTTCGCCAGGTCGTTCTTCTTCTCCTGACGATAGGCGAGCGCCCGATTGGTGTAGGCGCCCGAAAAGTGCGGATCGAGCTCGATCGCGTGCGAGAAGTCGTCGACCGCGCTCGAGTAGCGCCCGAGCTTGGCGTAGACCACGCCCCGCGTATTGTAGGCGACCGGATCACGCGGATTGCGTTCGATGACCTGGGTCAAGGATTTGATGTTTCCGGCGTTGGAAGCCTGCGCGTTCTTGTCGGCGTCGACCTCGGCCACGTGGGTCGACGGATTGAGGCCCATCGTGTCGCTGCACGCCCCCAGCGCCAGCGCCATCGCCAATGCCGCCCCAACCCGGCTGAACGCGCTTCCAAGCCTCACCATGCCCACCACCCTTCGCGGGACCCGCGAACGCGCGGTCCCTGACGGGACGAACGCCTCACACGATAGGCGCACCCTCAAATACAAAACCCCGCCGCGTCAGGCGGGGTCCGGATTGTTCCGACAGCCCTTGGCGCGAACCGCGCAAAAAAGCGCAGCCCTGGACTAGCCGGTCGAGCGCTGCGGCGGGCCGCCGGGAGTCGGTTTCGGCTTCATCGGCAACAGCCCCTCGCGCTGCAGCTTCTTGCGGGCGAGCTTGCGCGCCCGACGAACGGCCTCCGCCTTTTCCCGCGCCCTCTTCTCCGAAGGCTTCTCGTAATGGCCGCGAAGCTTCATCTCGCGGAAAATTCCCTCGCGCTGCATCTTCTTCTTGAGCGCCTTGAGGGCCTGATCGACGTTGTTGTCGCGAACGAGTACTTGCACGGGGTTTCCTGTGTTATGAGCCGGAGCCTCGACAAATCCAAGGCTTTTGCGAAAAACGCAGACGCGCCCTCCCGCCGGGAAGGCGCGCCAAGTTGTTCCGGCATTACCAGAGGCGCGCCGCTTTGTCCAGTGAAGTTGAAGCGTCGAGGCCTCGCTTAACACGAACTTGATGTTTCCTCTCCGCCGCGGCCATGGCATAGAACCCTGAACCCCAGGACTATGCCTCATGAACAAAATGGAGCGACGGCCGGTCGATGCGGTCGAGGCCAAGGTCGAGTTTCTCGACGGCGATTTCCGGATCGTAAGGCCGGGCGCCTTCGTGCGCTGCGCCGTCACCGGAGAGCCGATCCCGCTCGAAGAATTGCGCTATTGGAGCGTCGACCGGCAGGAGGCCTACGCCAGCCCCGAGGCCTCGATGAAGCGCGAGTGCGAGAAGCACTAGCGGTTCAAGTCCCCTTCCGCCGCGCCCGTGACGGGGGCGGAACCGTCCGTTCGACGACGTTTGCGTATATCTCGAGGTGTTTGAACCCCTCCACGAGAGCGAGGTCGATTCCGCGCCGCTCCCCCTTGCAAAGCCTCACCGGATAGTTCATATATGAACCGTACGCGCTCCGAACCCGAGGGTCGGTCGGGCGCGAAGCGTTCCCAAGTTGCCGAGGACCAGCATGCCGACTTACAAAGCGCCGGTGAGCGACACGTTATTCCTTCTGAATGACGTCTTCGATTACGCGAAATACGCCAATGCGCCCGGCTTTGCCGAGGCGCCGATCGACATCGTCGAGGCGGTGCTGAGCGAGGGCGCGAAGTTTGTCGAGGAAGTGGTCCAGCCGCTGAACATGAGCGGCGACCGGGAGGGCTGCAAGCGCCACGAGGACGGCAGCGTCACCACGCCGAAAGGCTTCAAGGAGGCCTACAAGGCGCTGGTCGAGGGCGGCTGGGTCGGCCTTGCCGGAGATCCGAAGTTCGGCGGCCAGGGCCTGCCGCATTTCCTCGCCGTGCTGTTCAGCGAATATGAAATTTCGGCCAATATGGCCTTTGCGATGTACCCGGGCCTGACCAATGGGGCAGTTGCGGCGATGATGGTCCACGCCAACGACGACCTCAAGTCCCGCTACCTGCCGAAGATGACCACCGGCGAGTGGACCGGCACGATGAACCTGACCGAGCCGCATAGCGGCACCGATCTCGGGCTGATCAAGACCAAGGCCGTGCCGCAGCCGGACGGGTCCTACGCCATCACCGGGCAGAAGATTTTCATCTCGGCCGGGGAGCACGATCTCGCCGACAATATTATCCACCTTGTTCTCGCCCGCATCGAGGGCGCGCCCGAGGGCGTCAAGGGCATCTCGCTATTCGTCGTGCCGAAGTTCCTGCCGGACGCGGAAGGGCGGCCCGGCGAGCGCAACAGCGTCGTCTGCGGCGCCATCGAGCACAAGATGGGCATCCACGGCAACGCGACCGCCGTCCTCAACTACGACGGCGCCAGGGGCTGGCTGGTCGGCGAGGAGCATCGAGGCTTGCCTGCGATGTTCGTCATGATGAACGGCGCGCGTCTCGGGGTCGCCGTCCAGGGTCTCGCGATCTCCGAGGTCGCCTACCAGAACGCCGCGGCCTATGCGAAAGACCGGCGTCAGGGCCGTTCGCTGAAAGGCCCGGTCGAACCGGACAAGCCGGCCGACATCCTGCTCGTCCACCCGGACGTGCGCCGCATGCTGCTCGAAATCCGGGCGTTCAACGAGGCGGCGCGCGCCCTGCTGGTCTCCGTGGCGCTGACGCAGGAGGAGGCCCTGACCTCGCCTGACTCGAAGGTCCGCCAGGCCGCCGACGACCGGCTCGGCCTGATGACGCCGGTGATCAAGGGCGTATTCACCGACGTCGGCTTCGCCAACGCCGTCAGGGCGCAGCAGGTGCTCGGCGGTCACGGCTACATTGCCGAATGGGGCATGGAGCAGTTCGTCCGCGACGCCCGCATCGCCATGATTTACGAGGGCGCGAACGGCGTGCAGGCGCTCGATCTGGTCGGCCGCAAGCTGCCGAAGGACGGCGGCCGCGCGATGATGGGCTTCTTCGGCGAGGTGAGCCAGTTCCTCGCGGCAAACAAGGAGGATGCGGCGCTCGCGCCCTGTCTCGGGGCCCTGCAGACGGCGCTCGGTCACCTGCAGCAGGCGTCGATGTGGCTGTCGAAGAACGGCGTCGCCGACGCGAACAACGCCGGCGCGGCCTCGACCGATTACATGCATCTCTTTGGCCTGACGGCGCTCGCATATATGTGGGCGAAGATCGTGAAGGCTGTGCTCGCCAGACAGGCCAAGGGCGAAAGTAACCCGGAACTCGATGCAAAATTGACTCTCGCCCGGTTCTTCAACGAGCGTATGCTGCCGGAAACGGGGGCGCATCTCGCCCGCCTCACTGCCGGCGCGGCGACCGTGATGGCGCTTCCGGCCGAGGCGTTCTGACGGCAAAAGAAGCAAGCTCTGGAGGTCCGATTGAGTGAAGTCGAGACTGGGGTTCGCTTCACAGGCGGCTGCCAGTGCGGCGCCGTGCGCTATCGCCTGGAAACCGAACCGACGGGCGCGAACATCTGCCACTGCCGCATGTGCCAGAAGGCGGGAGGCGGACCGTTCATGGCCTTTGCCGGCGTTCGCCCCGACGACCTCGTCTGGACCCGGGGGACGCCGAAGACTTTCGCCAGTTCGACAATCGCCGAGCGCGGGTTCTGCGCAGAATGCGGCACGCCCCTGACCTATCGCTTCTTCGGCCGCGACCGCATTTCGGTGACCATCGGAAGCCTCGACCGGCCCTTCGCGGTCGCGCCCGCGGTGCAATACGGCGTCGAGTCCAGGCTGCCATGGCTCGACTTCGTCCCGTCGCTGCCGCGGTACGACCTCGCGGCCTTTCTCGGAGACGACGACGTCGTCTCCCGCCAACACCCTGACCACGACACCTGAACGCCAATCGCGGCCATGCGCCGCAGGGAGAATGAGCATGACCGACGCATTCATCTTTGATCATGTGAGAACGCCGCGCGGGCGGGGGAAGCCGGACGGCGCGCTCCACACCGCCTCGACCCTCCATCTCGCCGCGACCGCGCTGAAGGCGATCAAGGACCGCAACCGCCTCGACCCGGTTCAGGTCGACGATGTCGTGATGGGCTGCGTCGACCCGGTCGGCGAAGCGGGCGGCGACATCGCCCGGATGGGCGCGCTGGCCGCGGGTTTCGGCGACTCCGTGCCCGGCGTGCAGATCAACCGCTTCTGCGCCTCCGGCCTCGACTTGGTCAATTTCGCCGCCGCGCAGGTGATGAGCGGCCAGCACGACCTGACGATCGGCGGCGGCGTCGAATTGATGAGCCGTGTCGGCATCGGCGCCTCGGGCGGCTCATGGCCGGCCGATCCCTCGCTGGCGATCCCCGCCTATTTCATGCCGCAGGGCGTGTCAGCCGACCTGATCGCGACGAAATACGGCTTCTCGCGCGACGACGTCGACGCCTTCGCGGTCGAATTGCAGAAGCGCGCCGCCGCGGCCTGGGGCGAGGCGCGGTTCAAAAAGTCGATCGCGCCCGTTCTCGACGTCAACGGCCTGCCTCTGCTCGAGCGCGACGAGCACATGCGCCCGTCGACCGACATGCAGTCGCTCGCCTCGCTGAAGCCCTCGTTCGTCATCCCGGGCGAACAGGGCGGCTTCGACGCCGTCGCCATCCAGGCGCATCCCGAGATCGAGCGCATCAACCACGTCCACCACGCCGGCAACTCGTCGGGCATCGTCGACGGCGCGGCCGCGGTCCTGATCGGATCGCGCGAGGCCGGCGACAAGGCGGGATTGACGCCGCGGGCAAAAATCCGCGCCTTCGCCAACATCGGCACCGAACCCGCCATCATGCTGACCGGCCCCGTCGACGTGACGAAGAAGGTGCTCGCGCGCTCGCGCATGAGCATCAGGGACATCGACCTCTTCGAGGTCAACGAGGCCTTCGCCGCGGTCGTTCTGCGCTTCCTCCAGGCCTTCGACGTTGACCCGGGCAAGGTCAACGTCAACGGCGGCGCGATCGCCATGGGTCACCCGCTCGGCGCGACCGGGGCGATGATCCTCGGCACCGCGCTCGACGAGCTCGAACGCACCGGCAAGAGCACGGCGCTCGTCACCCTTTGCATCGGCGGCGGCATGGGCACCGCCACGATCATCGAACGCGTCTGACCGCGAGACGGAGACCTTCCATGAACCTCACCAACTTTCGTTTCGAGATCGACCCCGACGACATTGCTCTCTTCACCTGGGACATGCCCGGCCGCTCGATGAACGTCATCAACGCCGAAGTCGTTTCCGAGATCGGGCAGATCGTCGACAGGATCGCTGGCGACGCGGCGATCAAGGGCGCGGTCATCACCTTCGGCAAGGGCGTCGGCGGAGCCGATCTGACGATGCTGAAGACCGCGGGCGAAGAATTCGCCCGTCGCGCCAAAGCGGAAGGCAAAGAGGCGGCGATGCGCGCCTTCATCGATTCGATGAAGCCGTTGAATCTGAATCTGGTCTTCCGGCGCCTCGAGACCTGCGGCAAACCCGTCGCGGCGGCGATCGACACCACCTGCATGGGCGGCGGCTTCGAGCTCGCGCTCGCCTGCCACTATCGGGTCGCGGCCGACTCCGACAAGACGCGCGTCGGCCTCCCCGAGGTCAAGGTCGGCCTCTTCCCGGGCGGCGGCGGCACGCAGCGCGTGGCGCGGCTGATGCCGACCCCGGACGCCCTGCAGATGCTGTTCAAGGGCGAGCAGTTGCGCCCGGCCGCGGCGAAGAGGATGGGCCTCGTGCACGAGGTCGCGCCGGCCGATCAGATTGTTTCGCTCGCCAAGGCTTGGGTGAAGGCGAACCCGCACGCCAAGGCGCCCTGGGACGATCCGAAGTTCAAGCTTCCGTCGGGCAAGGTGTTCTCGGCCACCGGCATGATGATCTGGCCGCCGGCCAACGCGATCTATCGTCGCGAAACTTATGACAACTATCCGGCGATCCGGGCGATCCTGACTTGCGTGTTCGAAGGCCTGCAGCTGCCGATGGATCTGGCGATCGCCGTCGAGAGCAAGCACTTCGCCAACATCCTCCTGTCAAAGGAGGCTGCGGCGATGATCCGCACGAACTTCCTGTCGATGGGCGAGCTCAACAAGGGCGCGCGCCGGCCGGCCGACGTTCCGGTGACCCAGCTGAAGAAGCTCGGCGTGCTCGGCGCAGGCCTCATGGGGGCCGGCATCGCCTATGTCTCGGCCAATGCCGGGATCGACGTCGTGCTGATCGACCGCGACCAGGAATCGGCCGACAAGGGCAAGGCCTATTCGGACAAGGTGATCAGCGGGCTGATCGCCAAGGGACGCGCCAAGCCGGCCGACAAGGAGGCGGTCCTCGCCCGCATCACGGCGACCCCCGACTATGCCGCGCTCAAGGGCTGCGACCTCGTGGTCGAGGCGGTGTTCGAGGACCGCGGGGTGAAGGCCGAGGCGACCAAGAGGGCGCAGGAGGTGCTCGGACCCGACGTTGTCTTCGCCAGCAACACCTCGACCCTGCCGATCACCTCGCTGGCGGAAACCTCGCTCCGGCCCGAGCAGTTCATCGGCGTGCATTTCTTCTCGCCGGTCGAGAGGATGAATCTCGTTGAAATCATCATGGGCGGGAAGACCGACGCGAAGGCGCTGGCGACGGCGATGGACTTCGTCCGCGCGATCAGGAAGACGCCGATCGTTGTCAACGACTGCCGCGGCTTCTACATCAACCGCTGCGTGATAAACTATATGAACGAAGCCTGGTTCATGGTCATGGAGGGCGTGCCGCCGGCCATGGTCGAGAACGCCGCCAAGATGGCCGGCATGCCGGTCGGGCCGCTCGCGCTCAACGACGAGACGGGCCTCGACCTCGGCTGGAAGATCCTGCAGGCGACCGAGAAGGATCTTGGGCCCGGCGCAGTCGATCCCTCGCAGAAGAAGCTGATCGAGGCGCTGGTGGTGAAGGAGCAGAGGTTTGGCCGCAAGAACGGCAAGGGCTTCTACGACTACCCGGCCAGCGGGCCGAAGAGCCTGTGGCCGGGACTGGCGAAGATCGTCGGCAAGCGGCTCGACCCCGACGCGGTCAGCGTGAAGGACCTCAAGGACCGCTACCTGTTCACGGTCGCGCTCGAGGCCGCCCGCTGCATGGCCGAGGGCATCGTCACCGATCCGCGCGAGGCCGACGTCGGCTCGATCCTCGGGTTCGGCTTCGCGCCCTATACCGGCGGCGCCCTGTCGTTCATCGACGGCATGGGGGCCAAGGCCTTCGTCCGGCGCGCCAGAGAGTTGGCGGAGAAACACGGAAGACGCTTCGAGCCGAGCGAGAAGCTCGTCGAAATGGCCGAGCGCGGCGAGACGTTCTACGGAATCTACGGCGAGAAGCCCAAGGCGGCGTAAGCCCTCATCCGGCGCTACGCGCCACCTTCTCCCGCACACGGGATAAGGAAACGGAGCCCCGCCGAAGGCGACTTCGGCGGGGGCTTTCTTTTGGGCCCGATTTCCGGTCAGGCGGCCTGCATGGACAGCAGCTGTTGCGCCGTCCGCGCGCCGACCAGAATGGCGAGGCCGCCGCTCTCGTCCTTGACGGCGATGCGGCATCCCGGCTGGTTGAAGCGGCGGGCGAGCTTGCCGACGCGCTCCCATGCGTGCGCGGGCCTCTCGAGCTCCACGCCTTTCAGTGTGTGCAGGGCTCTGTCGCCCTGCCAGACTTCGAAGTCATAGCTCGGCATCAGGGTCCATCCCGAATTTGTCGTTCGACCGGCGGGGTTCGCCGCCGGTCGTTGCGCTGAAGGGCGGGCTCGTCGAGCCCGCCGGCCGGGTCGACGACCCGGCCCTACGAGGCTTCAGTAATCCATCCCGCCCGGCGGCATGGCCGGGGCGGGCGTCTCCTTCTTCGGCTTCTCGGCCACCATGGCCTCGGTGGTGATCAAGAGGCCGGCGACGGACGCGGCGTCCTGGAGCGCGGTGCGCACGACCTTGGTCGGGTCGATGATGCCGAGCTTGTAGAGGTCGCCGTACTCGTCCCTCTGGGCGTCGTAGCCGAATGCATAATCGGCCTTGTCGAGAATCTTGCCGACCACGACCGACCCGTCGACCCCGGCGTTCTCGACGATCTGCCGCGCCGGGTGCTGGATCGCCTTGCGCACGATCTCGACGCCGGTGCGCTGGTCGTCGTTGGCGGGTTTCACCCCGTGCAGGGCCTTGGCCGCGCGCATGAGCGGCACGCCGCCGCCCGGCAGGATGCCTTCCTCGACCGCCGCGCGGGTGGCGTGGAGGGCGTCGTCGACGCGGTCCTTCTTCTCCTTGACCTCGACTTCGGTCGCCCCGCCGACCCGGATCACCGCCACGCCGCCGGCGAGCTTGGCGAGCCGCTCCTGCAGCTTCTCCTTGTCGTAGTCCGAGGTCGTCTCCTCGATCTGCGCCTTGATCTGGGCGACGCGGCCGTCGATGTCCTTCTTGGCGCCGGCGCCCTCGATGATCGTCGTGTTCTCCTTCTCGATGCGGACGCGCTTCGCCTTGCCGAGCATCGGGAGCGTGACGTTCTCGAGCTTGATGCCGAGGTCCTCGGCGATCATCGTGCCGCCGGTGAGGACGGCGATGTCCTCGAGCATCGCCTTGCGGCGATCGCCGAAACCCGGCGCCTTGACCGCCGCGACCTTCAGGCCCCCGCGCAGCTTGTTGACGACCAGCGTCGCCAGCGCCTCGCCCTCGACGTCCTCGGCGACAATCAGCAGCGGCTTTCCGGTCTGCACGACCGCCTCGAGCAGGGGAAGCATGGCCTGCAGGCCAGAGAGCTTCTTCTCGTGGATGAGGATGTAGGGGTCCTCGAGTTCGGCCACCATCTTCTCGGCGTTGGTGATGAAGTACGGCGAGAGATAGCCGCGGTCGAACTCCATGCCCTCGACGACGTCGAGCTCGGTCTCGAGGCTCTTCGCCTCTTCGACGGTGATCACGCCTTCCCGGCCGACCTTGTCCATCGCGTCGGCGATCATCTTGCCGATCGACGTGTCGCCATTGGCCGAGATGGCGCCCACCTGCCCGATCTCCTCGGACTTGGTGACCTTGCGGCTGTTCTTCTTGAGATCGGCGACGATCGCCTCGACCGCCAGATCGACGCCGCGCTTGACGTCCATCGGGTTGGCGCCGGCGGCGACGGCCTTGGCTCCTTCCTTCACGATCGCGTGGGCGAGCACGGTCGCGGTGGTGGTCCCGTCGCCGGCCAGATCGCTCTGCTTCGAGGCGACCTCGCGCACCATCTGCGCGCCCATGTTCTCGAACTTGTCGGTGAGCTCGATCTCCTTGGCGACGGTCACGCCGTCCTTGGTGATGCGCGGCGCGCCGTAGCTCTTGTCAATCACCACGTTGCGGCCTTTCGGGCCGAGCGTCACGCGGACTGCGTTGGCCAGAACCTCGACGCCGCGAATCATCTTCTCGCGGGCTTCCTGCGAAAATTTCACTTCCTTGGCGGACATGCTTTCTCACTCCATGAGACATGAGATGGAAACAGAAATCGGGAAACGCCCCAAGAAATCAGGCGGCTTTCCGGGCGGGCGCGGCCGCGCCCTCGATCACCCCCATGACGTCGCTCTCCTTCATGATGAGCAGCTCTTCGCCATCGAGCTTGATTTCGTTCCCCGACCATTTTCCGAACAGGATGCGGTCGCCGACCTTCACGTCGAGGGCGACGAGCTTGCCGGCCTCGTCGCGCGCGCCGGGACCGACCGCCAGGACTTCGCCTTCCTGCGGCTTCTCCTTGGCGGTGTCGGGGATGATGATTCCCCCTTTCGACTTTTCTTCTGCGTCGATGCGCCGGACGACGATGCGATCGTGCAGCGGGCGAAACTTCATGTTTTATTCCTCCTTTGTCGCGGGGGAGCATGGTCCCCTTGCGCGCGAAAAAATTGGAATCCGGGAACAAGTCTTCAAGAGGGATTTTCAGAAAAAATAGCACTCGTGCTCGCATGCTGCTAACAAGCTGATTTGGCATGCTTTTTGCGGAACAAAGCTTGCAACCTGGCGTTCAAAGTGACACAATCACCCTGTTCTACCTTTGGAGAACCCGTATGGTCAGCGTCGACTTCCGCCGGCAGCTCGAAGGGTTTGGCCTCACCACGGCCAACATTCTCTACCGCCTGCCCGACCACCCCGGCATCCTGCAGAACTTCATCTGGCAGCAGCACGACCTGCACCCGCATTTCCCCGAACTGACGAAATTCCTCGACTTCTGGACGCGCGAGCTCGACGGCCTGCTCCACTCGGTGACGGTCGCGCACGCCCGGTTGATCAAGCCGGCGGAATTTCGTGCGGTCGAGGGCGAGTTCCGGCTCAACTGAACGGCCCCTCTCCCGCGCAGCCCGTCGACAGACGGGCGTCTTTCGACGCCCTGCGCGGGCGAACGCGGACGCGCCAAAGGCGCGGCCGGATGAGGGCCGACGCTTCAATCCGGATAGGCGCCGGCGGAAATTCCGCACGATTCGAGGAACTTGCGGATCTGCATCACCTCCGCCTTCATCAGGCTGTGGGTGGTGAGATGGAGAAAGGTCGACTGGCCGTTCAGCTTGACCTCGATGCGGCTCTTCGTCCGGGTGTCGATCTCGGCCCCGAGGCCGGTCAGGACGTTGGTGACGTCCTTGAGGTCGAGATTGGCGTTGACCGGATGGGCGAAAATCGCGTGGAGGACCTTGCGTTGGTGGTGGTTC
>CAVUHX010000029.1:0-29145 GCA_963741405.1 uncultured Alphaproteobacteria bacterium | reverse complement strand
CTGCGGCGCCCGGTCGGTTCAGCGATCGGGCCCGGTTCGACCCGGTGCATCCCGCTCTAGGCCGCCGCCTTGGCTTCCGACTCGGCCCGCTTCTTGGCGATCTCGCGCTTCAGGGCGGCCGCGCCGTCGGAGAGCTCCGCTTCGGGCGCCTTGGCGAGGAAATTGTCGAGCCCGCCGCGATGCTCGACCGAACGCAGGGCGGCGGCGCTGACGCGCAGCCGCACCGCCCGCTCGAGGGCCTCGGAGATCAGCGTGACCTGAACGAGATTGGCAAGAAGCGCGTGCGCGTCTTGCGGTTGGAGTGGCTGACCTTGTTGCCGAATTGAACGGCCTTGCCCGTCAGCTCGCAGCGGCGTGACATCGCGCGGATCCTTCGCAGAAAACTTCGTAAGGGCGGACAAACAAAAAAGCGGGCCGCTGCCGCAAAGGCGCGTCCCGCCGGTCGATCCGGCCCTGGTTTGTTGGGTCGCGGGTCTATAGGGGAAGGGTATTTCCGCGTCAAGTTGTGCATGGGCCGGACTTCTGGCAAGCGGCGGCGACGAATCGAAGGAGACGATCGTGACCGATCTCGCTCATCCCGAAGACCCGTTGGGCGCGACGGGCCGGCTTGCAGGCGCTGCGCGAGGCGATCGCCCGGCGGGCGCGCGACTGCGGCCGGGCGGCCGAGGCGGTGAAGCTCGTCGCGGTCTCCAAGACCTTTTCCGCCGACGACGTCTGGCCGACCGTCGCGCTCGGCGGCCAGACGCGGTTCGGCGAGAACCGGGTGCAGGAGGCCGTCCCCAAGTGGCGGGAGTTGCGCGCCCGCGCCGCCTCGATCGGCAAGACGATCGAACTCCACCTGATCGGCCCGCTGCAGAGCAACAAGGCGCGCGAGGCGGTCGAGAATTTCGACGTCATCGAGACGGTCGATCGGGAGAAGATCGCGGCCGCGCTCGCAAACGAAATTCAGAAGCTCGGAAAGCATCCGCGCCTGTTCGTCGAGATCAACACCGGGGCCGAACCGCAGAAGGCGGGCGTGCTGCCGGAGGACGCCGACGCCTTTCTGGCGCTCTGCCGCGGCACATACGGTCTGACCATCGAGGGGCTGATGGCGATTCCGCCGGAAGGCGAACAGGCCTCGCCCCATTTCGCGCTGCTCGGAGTCATCGCCGCGCGCAACGGCATTCGCGAACTGTCGATGGGAATGAGCGCCGACTGGCCGCTCGCGGTCCAGCTCGGCGCGACCTATGTGAGAGTGGGCAGCGCGATCTTCGGCGCGCGGGACCATCGGTGAGCGGGATCGCCGCGATCTCGACACAAAGCAAAAGTTGAAGGGAATTCATGGCGTTTCTGGTCTTTGCGCTCGGCCTTGTCCTGTTGGTTGCGGGCGTTGCCGGCGGCTACATGAGCCTCGACCTCCTGCCGACCGTCGCCGGGTCCTCTATGCGCTCGGCGGCGCCGTCGCACTCTGCGTGGCGATCCTCACTTTTGTCCTCGGCGTCGTGATCCGCCGGATCGATGCGCTGTCCGAACTCGTCCGGCATCCGCCGAGCGGCGGCGACGGCGTCCCCGAACTCGCGCCGGTTTCCCAGGCCTTCTGCCGCCGGCCGAGGAGCCTTCAGGCGAGGAAGCCGAGGCGGCGGGTGTGCAGGAAAGAGAGACGGAAGAGCGGGAGGCCTGACCCGCAGGAAGCCGAAGAGCCCGTCAACGAAAACCGCTCCGGCCATTTGCCGACGCTCGGCGAGATCGAGCAGGCGATCGAAACGCCGGAAGCCCCGCCGAGCCTGATCGGCCGCTATTCCTCCGGCGGCGCCAATTACATGATCTTCGCCGACGGCTCGATCGAGGCCGAAACGCAGGAGGGGACGTTCAAGTTCGCCTCGATGGGCGACTTCAAGCAGTTCCTGGCCGGCCAGAAGGAAGGCAGGGGCTAAAGCGCTGCGCCGCGAGCTGTCGAATCGCGCCGCCGTCGCTTTCGTCGTCCTGAATCGGTTCGCGCCCGGGTGCGGGAAATGGCCATCCCGGGAAGGACGCCGCCAGGACGCAAAGAGGGGAGATGACGACAACCACCCCTCTTCGTCCTCTCGGCGCGGACTAATTCAGAGCGCCGCCGATTTCGGTGAACACAGTTGTCACCTTCCCTCCGACCGTCGTGACTGCGCCGATGATGGCGACCGCGATGAACTCGCGATCAGCGCATATTCGATCGCCGTCGCGCCGCTGTCGTTGCGGATGAAGTTCAAGACTGTTTCATGCTGCGCTCCTGAAGATGCGGCGACCGACCTCGTTTTGATCGCCGGACTGTGTGACGCGCGACAAGTCATGCGCGGCACGGACCGAATATTCACCCAATGAATTAATGATCTGTTCCACCGTAAGCTGGATGTGTGAGAATATTTAGACTTTGATTTATGAATAATGAAATCAATCATAGAGTAACGATACGTCATGTAGTTGGTGTTAAGTGACAAAACCAGAAATTATCGTTTCAAAGCGGGCGAGATGATTATATAAACGCATACTACGCTCATTTTTCGGGCAGATTAATGTCGACGTGATGCGAAAGCGGTCTTGCACGCCGATTGGGAAATTTTGGTCTTTTGGCGGATCCTAGTTCAGGGCATTGCCAATCTGCGCATACGATGTGCTGAGCTGAGTCCCGATCAGTTGCACTCCGGCAACGATCGCCATCGCGATCATGCTGGCGATCAGCGCGTATTCGATCGCTGTTGCGCCGTCTTCGCTGCGAACAAAGTTCGAATCGATTGCATTTGGTTCCACCTTGGGTTTGTTCGAAACCAGGAACCGCCCTTTCGGGCGAAAAGATCGGCCTCGAAAATGACATTGATGCCCGTAAGGCCCAAATAAATTGTGAAAAAGAAGAAACGATGCAACTAAACGAGCAACCGTGCTTAAAATTCGTGGATCGGACCTGTTACGTAAAGCGAACAAAGAATGTGTTACCAACATCCTAACCGGCATGTTGGCCGGCGAAGGCGGCTGCCCTGTGGGAGCCGGGGGCTGCACCCGACGGCGCATCCGATCTCGCGGGCTTCAGCGCCCGCAAGCCGGCGCGTTCAGCGCCGCGGCCTACTCCGGGGATCAGTGGTCCCTCGCCGCGGTCCGTTCGTAGACGTCGTAGGATTCGGCGGCGTCCGCGGCATGCGCGATCAGGCGATAGGCCTTGCGCAGCGTCGCCTCGATCATCTCCCACCGCTCCGGGACTTCGCAGGACAGCCGCGCCCGCCGATCGGCGACGACGATATAACGCGGCGCTGCGGCAAGAACGTCGCTGAGGTTTTCCCCGCTGTGGCGGTCGAATTCGCACAGGGTGTGCGAAGGATGTATATATCGGGTCGGGGGGTCGAGGCCGGTCGCGGAGTTGAGCCAGAAGCCGCCGTTGACTGCAAAAAGCTTGTCTGCGGCGGAAGGCCACGTGGCCCGGATCGCTGCCGCCGCTTCGGCGATCGCCCCAGTGGGATGTCGGTTCGCCAAATGGCCGCCCAAGGAGGCGAACGCGGGCGCGAGGCTCACCACCGCGAGAGCGCCCAAACGCGCCCATTCTGGCGCGCGACCGAATTCCGGGGTCGCGCGCGCCGCGCAAAGGCCCGCCAGCAGCAGCGCAGGCGGCAGTGCCTGGACGACATAGGCGGCATGTAACGAGCGCTGCGCCAGAGTTGCGAGCACCGCCGCGAGCAGCCAGGCCTCAAGCACCGCGAGTGGCGCGCCGGGCAAGGCGTCGGCCAGTGCCCGACGACGCAGGATGGCGAGGCATGCAACAAGGAATAGCCCCAGGACGCTGCGATACTTTGGGAAGAAGAGCAACATCCCGTCGATGAAGGTCAGTCCCTCTGCGGGGCTCGCCGGGCGCATCAGCGCGCCGACGACGGCGTCGTCGATCAGGACTTGCGCCGCGCCGTGCCAGGCGAAATAGGCGAGAAAACCGAAGGGGACGATACCGGCGCCCGACAGGAAGGCGAGGACCGCGGTCGTCCGACGTCCGACGGCGTCGCGCGCGCCGACGAGCGCGAAGAACAAAACGACCGCCTCGAACGCCGCCGTCTGCTTGATGCAGAACGCGGCTCCCGCCGCCAATCCCGTCAGCAACGCTCGTCCGACGAGGGGCAGAGGCGACAAGGCTGTGAGAAAGGCAAGCGTGGTCGAGGCGCCCAGGGCGCAATAGAAATCGTTGAAGGCGACCAGTTCGGAGAGCGGTGGATAGGTGATCGCAGCGAACCAGCCGGCCTGCGGCGCAGCGGAGCGGCCAAGAAAGAAAAGCGCAGTCGCGGCGCCGGCGTCCAGCGCAATCGCGACGGCCCGCACCGAGGCCGGAGTTGGCCCAAACACGGACTGGGACGCTGCGACGAGAGCGAAAAACCCGGGCGGCTTGACGTCAAACGCGCCGGCGTAGGGCAGCACCCCTTTGGTCCAAAGGCGCGCGACTTCGACATAGAAGACCTCGTCGATCCGGTCCAATTGCAAGAGCGGCAGCTGAACGACGAGCGTCCAGGCCAGCGCGACGCCGTAAACCGCAATAGCAGCGACCAGCGGCGAACGGGCGATTTGCCCGGACAGGGATCGCGCCGGACGGCCCTGCGCCTGTGCGTTTGCCGCAACAACCGTCATCCAATGCTCCGCAGCGGCCGGTGCGCCGGTCGAAATCCTCGCACGGAGGGGGTTTCGGCTCCGGATGGCGCCGGAGCGAACCGCGAGCCTGCATCGAGTTCATAAAAAGCGGGTAAAGCCAGAGAGAACAGCGTCCCAAGGAAGACCAGCCCAAGTGGAGCGAGGCGCCCTCGCTCGGGGGTGCCTGAACCGCGACGAAGGGTCATGGGCCGGCCACCCGTTCGGCGATTCGATCTTGACCTCGGTCGGGCGCCGGTCGGAATGTGGCCTACGCAAACAATACGGCGGGGCGAGCGCATGACGGTCCAATTCCAGTTCGTCGACCGCTCGACCCCGATGGGCGCCAATCTGGCGACGGGAGGCGCTACGTTTCGCACCTGGGCGCCGCGGGCCCGCGCCGTCTACCTGATTTCCGGCGACGCCCTGAACCGGTCCGCTGCACCCGGCTGGGCGCCCGACGCGGGCGATCGGCTGGCGCCGCTCGGCGACGGGACGTGGGCCGGATTCCTGGAGGATGCGGGCTGCGGACTCGCGTACATGTTCTGGATCGACGGCGACGCCTCGCAGGGGCCGAAGCGGGACCCTTACGCGCGCGAGCTGACGCTTGCGCCCGCCTTTCCCGGCTCCTGGTGCATCTTGCGCGATCCGGCCGCCTATCCGTGGCATGATGGCGCCTGGAAGCCGCCGGATTTCCGCGACCTCATCATCTACCAGCTGCATGTCGGAACGTGGTGGGCGACGGACGCCGCTGGCGCCGACGTGCGCGCCTCGCGCGGAGGCCGGTTCCTCGACGTCGCGACGCGGCTTGACTATCTCAAGGACCTCGGAATCAACGCCATCCAGCTCCTGCCGATCCAGGAATTTCCGACCGCGTTCAGCGAGGGATACAACGGCGTCGATTATTTCTCGCCCGAGCAGCTTTATCAGGCGAGCGGCGACGCCGATCTCGCCTGGCGCCTTCCCAAGGTCAACGCGGCGCTCGCCGCCTTCGGTGCGGAGCCCTTGACCCTCTCCGCGCTCCGGCCGGGCGTGAACCAGCTCAAGTGCCTGATTGATCTCGCCCACCTGCACGGGATCGCGGTGATCGTCGACCTCGTCTACAATCACGCCGGAGGAGGGTTCGATCCGCAGAGCCTGTGGTTCTACGACCGGTTCGGCAATGGCAATCAGAACAACAGCCTCTACTTCACCGACCAGGGCTGGGCCGGCGGCCTGGTGTTCGCTTTCTGGAACGCCAACGTCAGGCAGTTCCTGATCGACAATGCCTCGGCGTTTATGAAGGAGTACCGGATCGACGGCGTCCGCTACGACGAAGTGCGGGTCATCTCGAACAATCGGCCAGGCGGATTCGAGTTCTGCCAGGACGTGACGGGCACCCTGCGCTTCATCCGGCCCTCGACGATCCAGATCGCCGAATATTGGGACTGGGACCGCGCCCTGCCGGTCACGCCGGCGCCGGCCGGACTCGGCTTCGACGCGGCGCTCGGCGACGCCTTTCGCGATTCGGTGCGCGGTCTTTTGACCCAGGCCGCGGGAGGGGAGGGCGCTCAGCTTCAGCTCGACCCGGTCGCGGCCGGATTCATTCCGCCCGCCGGCTTCGACGCGGCATGGCGGGTCGTACAGTGTCTTGAAAATCACGATCTGACCTACTTCGGGCACGACGGCGCGGCCCGCGTCGCGGCGCTCGCCGACCCGTCCGATGCCCGCTCCTGGTATGCACGCAGCCGGAGCCGGGCGGCGGCGGCGCTGCTGTTCGCCGCGCCCGGAATCCCGGCTCTGTTCATGGGACAGGAGATCCTCGAGGACAAGCTCTGGTGCGACGACGAGAAGGATCATCCGGGGCACCTGATCTGGTGGGACGGGCTTCAGTCGGACAGGACGATGGCCGACTATCGCCGCTTCATGGCTGACCTCATCGCGCTCAGACGCTCGCAGTCGGCGCTCTCGGCGGAAGGCGTGCGCCCCTCCCGCGTCAACGACTTCGACCGGGTGATCGTCATCCATCGCTGGGCAGCCGACGGCGGCCCGGGTCAGGACGTCGTCGCCGTCATCAGTTTCGACGAGCGGCCCAAGTTCGGCTACAGCGTCGGCCTGCCGCGGGCTGGCCGGTGGATCGAGCTCTTCAACTCCGACGTCTACGACGGCTTTCCCAATCCGTCGCCGGTCGGTAACGGTGGGTCGGTCGAGGCGGACGGTCCGGCGATGGACGGCTTCGCCCATTCGGCCGCGATCACCATCCCGGCGAACGGCGCCCTGTTCCTGCGCGTCGAGGGGGCGTGAGACCCCGGACGCCGTTCAGCGAAACCCGAGCCGTTTCGCGCCGAAAGCCTCGGATCGGTCGCGGAGTGTATTGGCGACACGTCGAATCGGCATTGGCTTCGCATGATTGAGGCTGCAGGTCCGAACCTCGCAAATCGGTAATGTTCGGGCCGCAAATAGGACTCCCGCCTCTGAACGATAGCGGCTGCGAAAGCGGTCGCCTACAGCCGGCGCCGCCGGCGTCTGCTCAGCAAAGGAAGAAACCATGTCGGTGAGGACGAGGAAGCTCAGGTCGGCTCTTGCCGCTGTGTATTTCGGGGTCGGCGCAGCGGCGTATGCGGCGGCGGCGTCGCCGACGGTCGTGCACGTCGACCTGACGGATCCGTCGACTGATCCTTCGATCAAGGGCATGGTGATCAAGGCCGACCGTACGAACGTCAAAGCGGGGCCCGTGCTCTTCGAGGTTTCAAACAACTCGAAGAACCTGGTGCATGAAATGATCGTCGTCGCCGTTTCCAGGCCGGACGCGACGCTGCCCTACGACGGCAAGGACGGGCGAGTTATCGAATCGAAGATTCAGGACCTCGGTGAAGCGTCCGACCTCCAGCCCGGCGAAAAGAAAACCCTGCGGCTCACCTTGAAACCCGGGAGCTACATCCTGATGTGCAACCAGCCGAACCATTACAAGGCCGGAATGAGGACCAACCTCGTCGTCGGATCGTGACCGGGCGTTCGCGCGGCGGCGCGTGCGCATTTTCTTGCGCCGATTCTTCCTGCGCCGATTCGCCAATCTGAAGGTTTGGGACGTCGCTCAGCGGACCGTCATCGCGCCAATGCGCGCGGAATTGGGATGCCGGTCGGCGACGGCGGCGCGGTCGAGGCAGACGGCCTGGCGATGGACGGCTTCGCGCATTCCGCCGCGATCGCGATCCTGGCGAACGGGTGATTAGTTCAGGGGCCGGCCGCCAATACCGTGTTCTTTCCCTGATCGGACGAAAGAACAGCGACTCGAACAGGGAATCTCCCGTTTTCGGGCCCGAGAAGGGCGAAAAGGCGCGCCAAGCGCTCGAAGATCGTTCGGGATTCCAACCCGGTGCATGCGGATTCCTTGTTTCGCCGGGAACAGGGTCTTTTTTCGCGGGAACAGGGTATTCGAAATCCCTGTTTCGCGGGCAACAGGGAGAACTGCTCTTTGTCTTCGCGTTTCCCGACCGGCTGCGCCAGGACGCACGGGAGCATTACCCGTGGCTCAAGTCTGATCTGACGGTTGATACCCAAGCGCGCCTTCCAGCGGGCGGCAGAGTTCGTCCCGATGCGCGCGTTCCCATTCAGTGCCGGCACGGGAGGAAAGCGCCGGGGGCCGACGTTCGATTCAAGGCGTGCATAATCGCTGTCTCAGGAGCCTCTTGCAAAACTCCAATTTGTCGGAATCAAAACGGAATCGGGGCGTGAACGGATACGAATCGTAGCGTGAACATTGTTCAATTTTGCAAGAGGCTCTCAGTTAAAGGATTTTTTGGGGGAGAGGATTTCCGGCGCTGCTTCGCGGATGGTTGTGTCAGACGCCACGCGGTCGCGGAGTTTCGGCATGAAGACGGGCGCCGAGATCCACTCTGAGATGTCATTGATCGCGAGGTGCGGGTAAGCCGGCCGGCCGGCGCTGAAGCCAATCAATAAGCTGGTCACTCCAATCGCGCGAGCCTATCTCGACGCAGTTCCACAGTGAAGATACGTTTTTATTGGAGGCGAAGCCACAAATGGTTTCCAAGGCCCGGTCCCTTACCGATGCGCACAAAATGGTAGGTCTAACGGGCTCAGTAGAAAATACAGGCGCCTTTTCGTATCGATTCTTCGTCGTTCGCCATTTGCGGCCTACGGGTCCCCCGCCTATCGTGTGACGAATACGCGAGGCAAAGAACTCGGCTCAGGAGGAAAACGCCAAAGGGCGTCCGATGACATGATGACCACCGACGCCACGGCCTCCGATCGGCCCGCCAGGCAGGCTCCGCCCCTCCTCGCGGCGCTGGCTTCGCGTCAGTTTTTTCTCGTTCTGATCAATGTGGCGATCTTTATCGCGCTGACGGTCCTCCGTCCCGACGCGTTTCCGAGCTGGACAAATCTCAAGGCCGTTCTCTCGCTGATGTCTTACGATCTCCTGATCGCCATCGCGATGACGATCGTCCTGATCGTTCGGGGAATTGACCTGTCCGTCGGCTCGGTGCTGGCCCTCTCGTCGGTGACGATGGCCTTGCTGATGCGGAGCGGGACGCCCGTCATTCCCGCCTTGCTCGCCGGGCTGACAGTTGCGCTGCTTTGCGGGCTGGTCAACGGGCTGCTCGTCGCGGTCGTTGGAATTCTACCGTTCCTCGTCACGCTGGGAATGATGTCGGTCGCCCGCGGAATCGCGACCGTGCTCACGACGGGACAATACATATCGTTCCCGAACGCTGCGCCCTGGTTCACCCAGTTCGGCCGGCACGAGTTTCAGATACTCAACTACGGCTTGCCCGTGACCCTTCTGATCGGATTGGCGCTAGCTATCATCACCAGCCTGCTCTTCAGCTACTGGACGCCGCTGCGTTCGTTTTTCTTTGTCGGCGAGAGCCCCGAGGCCGCGCGTCTATCCGGGCTCAAGGTGACGCGACTGACGGTCGCCGCCTATCTCCTTTCCGCGCTTTTTGTGTGGTTCACAGCGGTGCTCCTGATCTCCGCCAACAAGATCGGCTATGCGAACTACGGCGTTGGCGCTGAACTCAGGGCCCTTGCAGCTGCTGTCGTCGGCGGCGCCAGTCTCGCGGGAGGGGCCGGCAACATTTTCGGCACTTTTCTCGGTGTCCTGATGCTTGCGCTGATCGGCAATGGATTTGTCATGCTCAATGGCAATCCGAATTGGCAGCAGGCGTCGGTCGGGATCGTGTTGATTGCGGCGGTCGGCATCGACGCGTTGCGAACCTATCGCGACCGGAGGTGACCGATGCTGAAGGTGACCGCCGTTTCGAAGAGTTTCTTCTCCAACAAGGTGCTCGATTTAGTCGACATCGACGTTCTCAAGGGAGAGGTGCATGGTCTCGTTGGAGAGAATGGAGCGGGCAAGTCCACCCTGATCAATATCATCGGCGGCATTCTCCAACGCGACGCCGGCACGATTACTTTTGACGGGCAAGAGGTTAATTTCGCCCATCCTCTGGAAGCGATGGCAGCGGGCGTCAGCGTCGTCCATCAGGAACTCAGTCTCGTTCCTAACGCAACGGTCACCGAAAACATCTTCCTGCGGCGCGAAAAGCGAAACGCCTTGGGGCTGAATGACTGGCGCGCCATGACACGAGCCGCATCTCAGGTTTTCCGAAGAATTGGAATTGACATCGACCCGAACGCTTTGGCTGGGAGTTTGAGCGTGGGCATGCAGCAACTCGTCGAAGTGGCGAAAGCCATTTCGATCGACGTCAGGCTCATGATCATGGACGAGCCCACGTCGTCCCTGTCGGAAAAGGAAATCGACGAGCTTTTCAAAGTCATCAGCGAGCTTCGCAATCAGGGGCTCGCGATCATCTTTGTTTCCCACAAGCTCTCAGAACTCTTCAAGATCGCCGACCGGGTGACGGTCCTGCGTGACGGACGCCTCGTGGCCACGGCCGAAACGTCATCTCTGACGACAAACGACCTGATCCGGATGATGGTCGGCCGGCAGCTCGCCGCCCTCTATCCTCCCCGCGCGTCGGCGATCGGCGACGTCGTGTTCTCCTGCAAGAACCTGTCGCGCTTTGGAGCCGTCCGTGACGTCGCGTTCGAGGTGCGGCGAGGGGAAATCCTCGGATTGGCGGGCCTCGTAGGGGCCGGACGCACGGAAGCCATGCGTACGCTGATCAATGCGGACAGCCGGTCGTCGGGACGATTCTGGCTCGAGGGCGTCGAGATCCAGATCGAGGACCCTGCCGCGGCTCTCGCAAAAGGCATTGTCTACCTTTCCGAAGACCGCAAGAGCAGCGGACTGTTTCTCACCTACAGCATCGCCGAGAATATCGGCGCTTCGACCCTCAGCCGCTATGCCGACCGGTTCGGCGTGTTTCACTTCTCCGCTCTTCGTCGGCGCAGTCGGGAGTTCATTCAGAGGATGGATATTCGGCCACCGGATGAGACCGCGCGGGTCATCAATCTCTCCGGCGGCAATCAGCAGAAGGTCCTGATCTCGAAGGCTCTCGACGTCAATCCGAAGCTCCTGATCTTCGACGAGCCGACACGCGGCGTCGACGTCGGCGCAAAGTCGCTCATCCATGCCCGCCTGCGCGAGCTGGCCGAGAGCGGCGTGGGCGTCATCGTGATTTCGTCGGAGATGCCGGAGGTAATCGGGCTGAGCGACCGCATACTCGTCTTCCGCAATGGCGGCGTTTCGGCGGAACTCGAGAATCGCAAGGGTGAAGTGAGCCAGGAAGCCATTCTGAGCCGCGCCGTCTATCATTGAGGCCGTCCGATGCATGTCGCCCCGCGCAGACTTTTTGAGAACGTCATCGTCGTTCAATACATCGGACTTGTCTGCGTGACGCTCCTCACCCTGTTCGGCTTCCAGGCTGTGTTTGGCAACGTCCTGACCAGAGCCAATCTCGAAGTCCTCGCAATGAACATGGTGTTCGAAGGCATCATGGCGCTCGGCATGACCTTCGTGATCATTACGGGAGGAATTGATATCTCGGTCGCGTCAGTCTTCGCCTTCTCGGAGATCCTGGTCGCCAAACTCATGGTGCAAGCCGGGTTCGCCATTGTCCCGGCCATTGTTGTCACGCTTATCGCTGCCGCCGCGATCGGGGCGCTGAACGGCGTCCTCATCGTTCTTTTTCGCGTCCATCCTCTCATCATCACGATGGGGACTCTTCTCACCCTCAGAGGCGTCAATCTCGCGATCACCGATGGTCATTCCGTTTCCGGGTTCTCGGACGCGTTTCTGTTCCTCGGCCAGGGCAAAATTCTCGGAATCAACGTCCCTATCCTTTTCTTCGCCGGCGCCGCGCTCGTCCTCGGCGTCCTGCTCGGCCATCACCGGTTCTTCCGCCAGCTGTATTTCATCGGCGGCGGCGAACGCGCTGCGCGTCTGTCCGGCGTCAACGTCAGCCGGGTCAAGGTCATCATCTATATGCTGTCGGCGTTTCTCGCCGGATGCGCCGGAATCATGGCCGCGGCCAAATATGGCGCAGCGCATTGGGCGCATGGGAACCTCGCTGAACTTAAAGCCATCGCTGCAGTCGCCATCGGCGGCGCCAACATCAACGGCGGCAGCGGAACAATCGGAGGGACTGTCCTCGGGGTCATCTTCCTGGCGGTCGTCCACAACGCGTTCGTCACCTCGGCGGTGAACACGTTCTGGTACGACGTCGTCAGCGGAATGATGCTCCTGATCGCCGTCCTTTTGAGCCGGTTCATTGCGCTTCGAAACGCCCGGGCGCTGCTCGGCCTGAAGCAGAGCAAGATGGACCAATTGTCTGCAACCAGCAAAACGTAGGGAGTAAGAAATGAAGACGTCT
This sequence comes from uncultured Alphaproteobacteria bacterium, assembly GCA_963741405.1. Lineage (GTDB taxonomy): Bacteria > Pseudomonadota > Alphaproteobacteria > Rhizobiales > Beijerinckiaceae > Roseiarcus. The sequence continues at coordinate 16,768 of CAVUHX010000029.1, read as the reverse complement.
CGACTTGCTTTTGTCGCGCTCGCAGCGACGATCGGGCTGGCCGTTGGGGCGAGCGCCCCTTCGAAAGCGGCGGACCCCAAGGAGCACTACGGCATGGTCGTATTCCTCAAGGGATCCGAATTCTTCAACTGGGCTTACGCCGGGTTCCAGGACGAGGCGGCGACGCTCGGCGCGACGACGGAGCTACAAGGTCCTGCCGATTGGGACGCTTCAGCCGAGGCCCGCGCCGTCGATCAGCTCGTGGCCAAGGGGGTCAAGGGCGTCGCCGTCACGGCGGGCGACGCGGATACGCTGACCGCGTCGATCGACGCCGGCATGAAGGCGAAAGTGCCGGTTCTGACGTTCGACTCGGATTCGCCGAAGTCGCACCGTCTGCTGTTCGTCGGTACGAACAATTATAACGCCGGCTACCAGGCGGGTCTCGCCGTCGCCAAGCTGCTCGGCGACAAGGCGCGCGTCGGCATCTCGCGCATTCCGGGCCTCGACTCGATCAATCACCGCGTGGCGGGCTTCACCGACGCCTTGAAGAAGATGGCCCCGGGCGCACAGATCGTGACCGAGGTCAACGACGAAGGAGACCTGCAGAAGGCCGAGCCGGTCAATACCGCCATGCTGCAGGCGCATCCCGAGATCAATGTGATCTTCTGCGGACACGGCAATCCCGCCACGGGCGCGCTCGCGGCCACCCGGAACGTGGGACGGGACAAGGATGGCCCCAACAAGGTCTATGTGGTCGCATGGGCGATCGACGTGCCGATTCTTCAGGGCGTCGAGAATGGCGACTATGGCATGACGGTCGCGCAGAATCCCTATATGATGGGCGTCCAGTCGATGCTCGAGTTGTGGTCTGCGGCGCATCCGACACAGTTCGACAGCATGACCAATCCAGGCTTCGGCCAGGTGCCGACCTCGGATCTCGACACGGGCGTCAAGATTCTCGTCAAGGGCGATCCGGCGATCAAGGCGTTGATGACGCCGCCAAAACTGTAACCCAAGTCGCAAATTCGAGCCCGCGTCGATCCGGCGCGGGCCCGTACCGAGCGTCACGTCGGATCCGAAACAGCCGAGCACGAGTGACTTCTCGCTTCCCAGAAGGAACGACCCAGGATGTTCAGGAGTTTCGAGTGGCGGCTGCCGACGACGGTCCTTTTTGGCCCCGGCAAGCTCAACGAAATCGGCAAGGTCGTGGGGGGCTTCGGCAAGCGCTGCCTGCTCGTCACGACCATGCCCGAGCCGTGGAATTGGGCGACGGTCGACCGCGTCGTCGCCTCGCTCGCGACGTCAGGCGTCGAGAGCCATTGGTTTTCGGGCTTCGGCGGCAACCCCACAACCGACCAAGTCAGCGCAGGCGCCGCGGTGGCGCGTGAGTTCGGCGCCGACGTCGTCCTTGGCCTCGGCGGCGGCTCCGCCATGGACGGCGCCAAGGCCATCGCCGTCGAGACGACCCACCCCGGCACTGCATGGGACTATCTCTGGTTTCGCGAGAAGCAGCCCTCGTCGGCGACGTTGCCGGTGATCGCCGTCTCGACGACGTCTGGAACCGGCTCCCAGGTGACCCAGGTCGCCGTCGTCACCAAGACCGAGGAGCGTTGCAAGTCGGCGATCTACAACGACATCATCCTTCCCCGCGTCGCGGTCGTCGATCCCGAGCTGATGCTCAGCGTGCCGCCGCGAATGACCGCGTTCACCGGCTTCGATGCGCTGACCCACGCCTTCGAGAGCTTCCTTCATCCGAACTGCGACGCTCTGGTCGACATGATGGCTCGCGAAGCCATCTCGATCGTCCTGAAGTGGCTTCCGGTCGTGGTCGCCGATGGAAGGAGCCTGGAGGCCCGCTGTGAGATGGCCCTCGCCGATACGCTGGCGGGGATGTGCATCCTGCGCGCCGGCGTCACTCTGCCCCACGGCATGGGCATGGCCATCGGCGGCATGTATCCGCACGTCGCCCATGGGGAGGCGCTGGCGATCGTGTATCCGGCCTTCCTCGATTACACGCATGCCGCCGCCGTCCGACAGTTCGCCTGGCTCGCCCGGCAGATCGATCCGGCCACTATATCGATCGAGGACGCCGTGGCCGCCGCCGCCGCCGCGCCGCTTCTGAAACGGTTCATTGAGCGGATCGGCATCTCGCAGAAGCTCAGGGACGTGAACGTGCCGGAGAGCGAACTCGATGCGCTGACCGATTGGTGCCTCGTCCTGCCCGACTACAAGGCCAATCCGCGCGTCGCGACGCGCGAGGAGATGGCCGAGCTGGTGCGCGCCTCTTGGTAAGCTCCTTCCACCCATTCTATGGAAAAGGCCATGGACGGTCTGACCAGCAACAGCAACAGCAGCGGCAACAGCAAGAAGCCGAAGGCGAACCGGGAGATTGTCCCGCCGGTGGCGGAATTGGCCTTCACATGCTTTTCCCATCCTTGGCCATGGCCGCAATGCGTCTGGCATTATCACACTGAATACGAGATCCACCTCATCCTGAGTGCATCCGGCCACGTGTGGGTCGGCGATTACATTGGTCCGTTTCATGACGGTCACTTGGTGCTTGTCGGGCCCGATCTCCCCCACAACTGGACAAGCAACAACATCGTTCCTACCGACGGGAGCAAGCAGGAGGACCACGTCATCCAGTTCCGGGACGACTCTTTCGGTCCGGAGTTCTTCAACGTGCCCGACCTCTCCGCCGTCCGCGATCTCCTGAACAAGGCGCGTCGTGGCATCGAATTCCTGGCCTACGATCCGACTCTCGTCCGCCAGATCGTCGGCATCGCGGGTCTGCGCGGGATCGAGAGGGTGATCACGCTGCTGCAGATTCTGCAGAAGCTGGTCGACGCCTCGCGGGTGAATATCCTGTGCAGCGAGGGTTACTCCCCCGTGCTCGGCGACAACGCCGCGATACGCATCAATCAGGTTTTTTCCTTTATGCGGAAGAACTTGAAAGAGGATCTGACGCTCGAGGACGCCGCCAAGCACGTGCATATGCAGTCTCGGTCGTTCAGCCGCTTCTTCCGACAGATCACGGGTCGGCGCTTCAGCGACTACCTGCGGGAGATGCGGGTCGGAGAGGCCTGCGACCTGCTCCAGAACACGGACCTACCGATCACCGACGTCTGCTTCTCTGTCGGATTCAATAACATATCTTGGTTCAACCGTTGCTTTATTGAGAGCAAGAAGGTAACGCCGCGGGAGTACCGGCGGATCGGGCTCGGGCGCTACGGCCCTTTCGGAATTTTCCCGCACTCAAGTTAGGCCAATTGTCCCGCCTCCGAAGAGAATGGACTCGCGCCTTCCGCTCCGGTTCCGACCCGTTCCGATGTTCCCTTCCGGCTTCCAGGTCATTCAGCGATCCCCTCGGCTCGCGAGGCCGTGCTGGTCTGAAGCGCGCCCTGAGATTACCGAGGCGACATCGCTGCTGTCGCGATCTGCGTAAGACCGTTCCGGGCGGACACCGAGCGTTGCCCTCGCGACTCCTGTAGGCCCGGACTCCGCCCTTTTGCGGCGGTCCTCGACGAGGAGGAGATTGAGCCCGGTGCTGCCTGCGATCTGGCCGATCAACGGTTTTTCGGCTTCGGCGGCCTGCGGCGCCGATCAGCGCCTCAGACTGCGGCTCCGTCCCGATCGAGATCGGGATCAGCGAAACGGCGGGCGCTGCGATCGACGAGCGGCGCGACGCACACGAACTCGCCGTCGCGCCCGGGCAGATGCCCGATAGACGGCTCTTGCGCCCGTGACCAGGCCCGCGCGGGTTGCCGGACTGGCCGGGGCGGAAGCACGTGGCGACCGGCGGCCGGCCATAGCCGACGCGCTCGTCGACCGCGCCCCAGGCGGTTGCGGACGCCGAGCCGGTGGAGGTGAAGGAAAACGGCTTCGTCCGCCGCATTACCAAGCTCGAGGCGGCGGCGAAGCAGCTCGCCAACCGCGCCGCCAAGGGCGAGGACCGGGCGGTGAAGTTCCTGTTCGATCTCCTCGAGACCTACGAAGGCCGCCGCGTGGAAGCGGACGCCGACCGCCTCGGAGAAGCGGACGAAGCGGTGATCGCCGATCTCGTCCGCCGGATCGGGCCTCTTCGCCGTGAGGGCGCCACCTTCTCCCGCGGGCGGGGAGAAGGGGAGCATCACTGATCGAGTTGCGCTGGCGGCGAAGCTCGCCGCGGCGCCTGAAGTCGCTCGCGGTTTCGGTCGCCCTGCCGGCCTGGCTGCTGGGCAACGATCCGGCCCTCGGATTCGTCGGCGTCACTTACGGGCGGGAGCTTTCCGACAAGTTCACCCGCGACTGCCGGGCGCTGATGACCGCGCTGTGGCGCTGGCTCGCCGACTACCTGAGCGAACTCGCCGCCTTCCCGAGGGGCCGCCGCGACGACCAGGTCGATTCGACGGCGCAGGCGCTCGCCTGGCCGAAGCGATCGTCGGCGACGGGCATGATCGTTTTTTGGCCGGGGCGGGGGCGCCGGCTGCGCCGGGATGGGAACCGTTTCCCACTCGCTGCGTTCCTGTCGCGATCTTGCCGCAAATCCTCTTTCCAATCGAATGGGTTTCGGACGAAGCGGGTCGGTGCGGGGGTCCTTGAGGAGGTCTTTCGAACGCCAATCGGGGAGAACGGCTGTGTGCGATCTTTGCTCGAGGCGAGCGTTTCTGGCTGGGGTTGTCTCCCTTTTCGCAGCTCCGGCCATGGCGGATTGCGCGGCGTCTCGTCCGTGGGCTTTCTGCTGCTCGTCCGACATTCCTCTGGCGGACGCTTTCTCGACGTCCGGCAATCCCGATCTTGACCAGGTGCTGATCGCAGAATTGCGAAAGATCGTCGGGCTCTTCGGTATCAACCCGGGGTTCAAATATGTCCACGACGGGCGCCCCAACGCCTACGCCTCGGCGACCAGCGTCGTCGCCGGAACAACGGGAACGGTTTTCCTCGGCCTCAATCTCGTCGAATCTGTGCTGACACAACAATGGGGCGGCGTGGCCGTCGCCGGAATCTGCGCGCACGAGTGCGGCCATATCTACCAGATGCAGAACAACTACGCGCGGCTCCTCGACGGGCCGACCCCGGTCCTGTTCGAGCTTCACGCCGATTGCCTGGCCGGCGTCTATATGGGGAAAACCCGGGACCATGCGAAGGAGCGAATGTCGGCGTTCGCGCGAAGTCTGTTCGCGATGGGCGATTACAACTTCACCAGCCCTTACCATCACGGCGCCCCCGAGCAGCGCGTGGCGGCCATGGAAAGCGGTTACGATCTGGGTGCTTCCGGCCTCGACGTTGCGGATGCGGCCAAGATTGCGGCGCAGCGGGTGAGAGAGCTATGAGACGCGCCTTCCTTTCCGCCTGCCTTCTGCTCTGCGGACCGGCCGCGGCGCCGGCGCCGCTCGTCTGCCAGACGCCGTTGTTCTGGTGCGGCTAGGCTTCCGAGTCGCCGGTTCCCGACGGGGCGCCGTGCGTGTGCTTTTCTCCGCAAGGCCCGATCCCGGGCCGCGCCATCGTCCATGCCGCTTACGAAGGCGGTTGGCCACCGGCGCACGGGCCGGGCCCTGGACAGGCTCGCGCGCGGCAGGCTTCGGCCGGGAACAATTCAGCGCTCATCCCGGCGCCGAAAGCGGACGATTCGCCAGCGCAAACCTCCGGCTCCGACCGCTGCCTGAACGGCCTCGGCGATTGCCCGGGCTCCCCTACGTCCGATTGACAAGTCCAGCGCATCCGCCCAACGCGGAGCCGACCGTGAATTCCGAGCGCGGACCATGAAACGAGTTGCGGTGTTCGGAAACGCCGGCGGCGGAAAATCGACGCTCGCCAAGCGCCTGGCGGAGCTGACGCGATTGCCGTTGTACGCGCTCGACATGATCCAGTACCGGGCAGGCGGGGCCAAAATTCCGCACGAAGAGTATTTGAAAGCGCATGCCGACCTGCTGCGGCGGGGAGAGTGGATCATCGACGGCTTTGGCTGTGTCCCGTCCGCGTGGGAGCGTTTTTCTCAAGCCGACACGCTGATCTACGTCGATCTGCCTCTGGCCACGCACACCTGGTGGGTGACGAAGCGCCTGATCAAGGGATCGTTCGCGACTCCCGAAGGCTGGCCGGATAACAGCCCGATGTGGAGCAGCACGATGGACAGCTATCGGGTGATCTGGCGTTGCCATCGCGGGCTGACGCCGGCGTACCGGAGGCTCGTCGCGGACGCGGCGGCGTCGAAGCGGGTTCATCACGTGAAGTCGCCGGCCGAGATGAGAGGCTTCCTTGACGAAGTCAGGCGCGAATACGCACAGGTCTGAAGCCATCCCGGCTAAGGCAAATCCCGACCGGGGGCGCAGCAAAGATCCCAAATCGCGCGCGCGACGATCAGATCGAGATGTCCTCCGCCGCCGTTCTTGAACACGGTGATCTCGTCGGCCGATCGTCGGCCGAGGATCCGGCCGGAGCACAGATCGAAGAGATCGCCCGCGACAGCATCCTTCGCGATCACGCCCTGGGCGATCGGCGTGGAATAGTCGCCGCATTCTGTCAGCGTGAAGCGGAGGGTGTCGGCAAAAAGACGTCCGCGGCGCACGAGATCGTCGTCGCTCTCCCGCATCGCGGGGGTGAAGCCGCCGACGAGATCGACATGTGCGCCGGCCTTGAGCCAGGCGCCGCGCACGACCGGGTCGGCCGAGGCGGTGAGGCAGCTCACGATGTCGGCCTCGCGCACCGCCGCCTCGGGATCGGCGAGCGCCGTTGCGTCCATTCCTTCCTCCCTCAACGCCGCGGCGAGTCGCTCTCCGCTTTCGAGGGTTCGGTTCCAGACCAGAACGCGCCGCAGCGAAGGGCGCATGGCGCGGTGAAAGCGAACGTGGGTCTTTGCCTGCGCGCCGGCGCCGAGCACGGCGAGCGTCGCGGCGCCCTCGCGGGCGAGCAGGTCCGCCGCAAGGGCCGAATCCGCCGCCGTCTTCATGCGGGTGAAGCTCTCGCCATGAATCGCCGCCAGCGGGCGGCCGGACTCGGCGTCGAACAGCGTCACGACCGAGTGGACGTTGGGCAGCGATCCCGCCCGGCTGTTGCCGGGGAAAATCGTCGCGGTCTTGACGGCCATGCTGCGTGAGGGATGCCAGGCGAGCCAGGTCAGCGCAGAATTCTCCGTTCCCGGTTGTTCAATCGACAGGCGCTCGACCTCGCCCATGCGGCCATCGCAATGGGCGGCGCGCAAAGCCCCGACCAGCGCGAGCGGATCGAGCGCGGAGGCGACAGCGTCGGCGTCGATCAGGCGCATGCCGCTCAAATGTCCTTCATCAGGCGGACCGCGTCGTACACTGCGGCGTGGATGTTGCGGCTCGCGACGGCGTCGCCGATGCGGAAGAGGCGATAGCGTCCATCCGGATTGCGCACGATCGTTTGCGGACGGTTGGCGAGCAGCGCCCTGTGGTCGACTTCGCCGAGATTGATCGATCCGGGCTTCAGCTCGAAGTAGAGCTCGTCGACCGGCGTCGAGCCGTGCTCGACCACGATCTGGTCGGCCTCCTTTACGATGCGGCGCTTGCCGTAATCGTCGAAGAAGATCGCGGCGACGGCGTTGCCGCGCCGCTCCAGCCGTTCGAGCCGGAGATTGATCTCGATTGTCGCTCCCGCGAGCGACAGCGCGCGGAAATAGGCGGGATAGTTCGTTCCGCCGACGTCGGGAGCGAGCGTGCGCTCGGGGGTCACGACTTCGAGCTTCGATCCCGCGCTTGCGACGAATTCAGCCGCCGTCATTCCGGAATGGGCGCCGTTGTCGTCGTAGAGCAGCACCCGGCCAGCAGGCTTGACCGCGCCGGTCAGGATGTCCCAGGTCGAGGTGGCGCAGTCCTCGCCGGCGTCGAGAAAGCCTGTGTTCGGCACGCCGCCCGTCGCCACGACCACTACGTCCGGCGTCTCGGCGAGCACGTCGGCGGCCTCGGCGTAGAGGTTGCAGCGGATGGCGACGCCGAGGCGGGCGCATTCGGTGAGCCGCCAGTCGACGATGCCCAGGATCTCGCGCCGGCGCTTGAGGCCCGCGGCGATCAGCACCTGCCCGCCGGGCTCGGCGGCGGCCTCGAACACGACGACCTCGTGCCCGCGCTCGCCGGCAATCCGGGCGGCCTCGAGCCCTGCCGGTCCCGCGCCGATGATCACGACCTTGCGCCTCGGTCCCTCGCTTCTTGCGACCACATGCGGGATGGTCGCTTCGCGCCCTGTCGCTGCGTTGTGGATGCAGACCGCTTCGCCCGAATAGATCGAGTCGATGCAATAGCCCATGCCGACACAAGGGCGGATCTCGTGCTCGCGGCCTCCCGCGACCTTCCGGGCGATGTGCGGATCGGCGAGATGGGCGCGCGTCATGCCGACCATGTCGAGCTTGCCGCTCTCGATGGCGTGCCGGGCCGTCGCCACGTCCTGGATGCGGGCCGCATGGAAAGTCGGCATTCGCGTAGCGGCGCGGATCTCGCCCGAAAAATCGAGGTGGGGCGCGGATCGTGCGCCCATGCCCGGGATGACATGGGAGAGCGCTTCGTCGGTGTCGATATGGCCGCGGATCACGTTGATGAAGTCGATCAGGCCCGAGGCGGCGAGCCGTCCTGCGATCGACACCCCTTCCTCGCGGGAGAGCCCCCGATCCCAGTCCTCGTCGCACACCATCCGAACGCCGACGAGGAGATCGCCGCCGACACGTTTGCGGATCGCGTTCATCACCTCGAGTCCGAAGCGCATGCGATTGTCGAGCGAGCCGCCGTAGGCGTCTTCGCGCCTGTTGGTTGCGGGCGACCAGAACTGGTCGATCAGGTGTCCGTAGCACTCGAGCTCGATCCCATCGAGGCCCGCGGCCTTCACCCGCTCGGCGCTGTCGGCATAGGCCTCGACGACCCGCGTCACGTCCCAATCCTCCATGACCTTGGGGAAGGCGCGGTGCGCGGGCTCGCGCACGTTCGAGGGCGCGATCACCGGCAGCCAGTCCGCCTTGCTCCAGCTCGTGCGGCGGCCGAGATGCGTAATCTGGATCATCACAGCCGCGCCATGCGAATGGACGTCGTCCGCGAGCTCCCTCAGCCAGCGGACGGCCTCGTCCCTGTAGAGGAGGATGTTGCCGAACGCCTGCGGGCTGTCCGGCGCGACCACCGAGGACCCGCCGATCATCGTCAGCGCGATGCCGCCCTTCGCCTTCTCGGCGTGATAGAGGCGGTAACGCGCCTTCGGCATGCCGTCCTCGGTGTAGGCCGGCTCGTGGGCTGTGGACATCAGCCGGTTGCGCAGGGCGAGATGTTTGAGCTGAAAGGGCTGAAGCAGCGGGTCGGTCGACATGGTCCTCCTCCGCGCTGCCGGCTGTCCATGTTTGCGGGGCCTCTTCAGCGAAACCGCCGCCTGCGTCGGCGTCAGCTCGCCATCAATCCGGCTCGGGTGAATTCCGCGAGCATTCCGTCGAGCTCGGTCGATCCGTCGGCGACCGGAACGGTCCGCCGCTTGGCAATTTCACCCGCGAGTTCGGACCTGGTTCTTGTCCCGTCGATCAGCGGAACGAGAGCGCGAACGGACGGGTCGTCGACCTGAAGCATGGAGTGGCGAAGAGATGCGAGAAGCGCGTCCCCGTTCGCCGCCTGGACGCGGGCCAGCGCGTTCACCTTCGGGCGTTCGCCCGGGGCTGCGACCAGCGGCGGCGGCGCGGTGCGGATCTCGATCGCCAGTCGGGTCCAAAGGTGGATGACCCGGTCGGCGAGCGATGGGACCTCGGACGCCGGGTCGAGCGAAATCGCGAGCGGGAAAGCGCGCGCGAGTCCGAGCAGAAACTCGGCGAGCGTCGGATCGTTTGTCCGGAGCCTGATCCCGTGCGCTTCGAATGCGGCGCCGTCCTCCGCCTCCGGGTCGGCCTGCACGACCGTGAGGTCGCTCCACGCCCATAAGCCACGCAACCGCGCCGCCTCCCTGCGCCGGCTGACTTCGCCCGGCCGACAGAAGACCGAATAGCGGAACCGGCGCAACGTACGGAAATCCGCCAGCTGCTCGAAGCGAACCCAGTCGCCGCCGGCCCGCTCGTGCATCGCCGCGAGGTCGTCGGAGGGAAACAGCGCCTCCTGGCTCAGCCCCGGTTGCGCGTCGCAGAGATACTCCAGTCCGGATTGTCTCGCGGCCCCGACCACGTCGGTCAGCATCTGGGGAGCGTAATGTTCGCCGAGTTCGTCGTGGAACAGAATCTCGGGCTGATGATCGAAAAGCCGGCGCGCCTCGCTCTTGATCGCCCTTTCGTCGGCTTCGCTGTCCGACCAGGCCTCGATCTGCTGGGCAATGAACGAACGCGCGCGCTCGAGCTTGGTCTCGGGATCGTCGACGTCGTTCGTCGCATAGACCAGCATGTCCCGGATCGCCTGGCGCAGGCGCGAACCGGGAAGCACGTTGTAGCTGACGACGGCGAGGCCTTCGTGGGAGAGGCGTTCGCCGATGACCCGAAAAACCGCCTGGCGGACGGCCTGGGGAACCCATGCATAGACGCCGTGCGCGAGGATGGTGTCGAAGCTGCCGAAGGACGCGTCTACATCGACGAGATCGAGATCATGGAAGCTGACGTTGGCGCAGCCGCAGCGCTCAGCGGTCATGCGGGCGCGGGCGATCGACTGCCCGGACAGATCGACCCCGACAAATTCCGCACGCGGCGCGCCGAGCGCCATATTGATGAGGTTCACGCCCTCGCCGCAGCCGATTTCTAGCACACGGGAGGCTGCGAACGGTCGGCAACGGCGCCCGAACAGAGCGGCGAACACGCCGATCGCCGTCGGATGGATCACGCCGAAGGTCAGGCTGGGGTAACGCACGCGATCGTAAGCGTTCAAGAAGGCGCTCCCCGTTTCAACCCGCCTCCGGCCAATAGGACAGGAGTTCACGCCGGCAGGCAAGGTCAATTCGCGTTTCGACGCGATCGACCGGCTCCGCGGCGTCCGACCGCCGGTCACGATTTCTGCGGTGTCCCGAGCATGCGCCATTGAGTGAGCGCCGGCCTCAGCGCCGGTCCGCTGCGGCCGTCGACGGGGCCGCTGTAATATCCCGCCGTTTTTAGGCGCGTCTGAAGCTCCCGGATCGTTTCGACGCTCCAGGTCTGCCCCTTCGCGGTCAGTTCGGCCCTCGCTTCGCCCGCGTCGGCCGCGACTGCGCGCAGCAGGTCCTCGGCCGCGGCCGAGGGGTTTTTGGGCGCGCCGCGGCCCTCGTCCAGCAGAACGGCCGCGGCGCGATACCCTTGCGGGTAACCCTCGGCGCCCGCGCGGCGGAAGAGGGCGAGCGCGTCCGCCGCCGGCTTCCCCCCGACGCCGCTCGATATGAGAGCGGCGAGGTCGTAGGTCGCCCGGGCCGAGCCACCGTCCGACGCCTTCTGCAGGAGCGCCAGGGCGCGCGGTATATCGACGTCGATTCCCTTGCCCTTGACGAGCGCCACCGCGAGGTCGAGTGCCCCATCCGCGCTTCCGCGCTCGGCAGCCCTCTCATAGAGCGCGTAGGCCGCTTTCGGGTCCTTTGGCGCATGGTCGCCGTTTTCGAGCATGAGGCCGAGACTGACCATGGCTCGGGCGTCGTTGGCGCCGGCGGCCTTGCGGTAAAGCGTGAGCGCCTCGTCATATCGCCCTGCGGCGTAGGTTGCGCGCGCGAGGAGGGCGGTGTAGTGCGCGATTTCGGGATGGGCCTCCGCCGCCTGGGTGCAGAATTCGACTGCGGCCGAAGCGTTTCTTTTCAGGGCGTCCATCTCGACGCCGTTCATGCTGGCGGTGGCGTCGTGCGGGTGCGTGGCGAGGCGCTCGCAGGCGATTTCGGGTGACGACGATTCCTGCTCCGCGGCCCGCAGGCCGGTGATCAGCGCCTTCGCGTCGTCGACATGCGCGCCGTTCGGGTAGCGTGCGAGATAAAGCTCCGCGAGGCTGGCGCGCCGTTCGCTGCGAGCGACCGCCCAGAGGACGCTCTCAATATCGCCCTGAGACTGCCCGACCGTCGGGACCGCCTTTCCCGCTCCGGTGAGGAGCGACCGGACGTCGGCGGCGTGGGGTCCGTCAGGATAACGGTCGAGATAGGCCTGCAGCAGGTTCGGATCGCGGTCCTTGCCGGCGAGCCGCCAAAGTTGCGTCTCCAGCGTCTCCTCGGGCGCTGAGCTGCCGGCGAAATAAACCTGCTTCGTCAGAAGCGACTCGTCGGCGGGGATCTGCTGGCCGCCGGTCGAAGCGAACACGTCGTTGCGGACCGCGATCATCATGCTGGAGATGTCGGCGCCAGGCGTAGCGATGTGACCGAGCAGCGCTGTGGCGAATGGGCTGTTCCGGCCATTTCCGTCGAACGCGACGTTGTCGGGCTGCGTCGCGAACGTGATGAAGAATCCGGGAAGCTTGCCGACCCGCGCCAGTCCAGCGGCAGGAAGCGTGACGCCGGCCCGGGCGAAGGGATTGTTGCGGCAGGCGTCGAGAAAGACGAGATGACTGCCGTTTCCTTTGCCGAGCTCGGACAGCACGGGATCGAGCGCGACAGTTTTCACCGCGATATCGTTGGCAGTGCGCAACTCGGCGTCGACGGGAACGAGGTAGTTGCGGCCCGCGAGCTGCAGGCCGTGTCCGGCGTAGTAGAAGAGGGAAACGTCGGCGTCGGCCGACTCGACTGCGAATTCGTTGATGGCGCGCTGCATCGCGGCCAGACCGAGATCGCTCTTGAGCGTGACCGTAAATCCCAGCGACTTCAGCGCCGCGGCGACATCCCGCGCATCATTCGGGGGATTGCCGAGCGCGGTGACGTTTTTGTAGGCGCCGTTTCCGATGACGAGCGCAAAGCGGTTCTCGGCGACCGCCGGCCAAGTCGTGAGGGCGAGGAAGCAAGCGATGATTAAGCTCGCCGCCGTCCCGCGGAGAAGATTGGAGATTGAGATCGGGAGCACGCGCTTCGCTCGCCTTTCACATGCGAGTTCCAGTTCGCGGCGATTATGAGGTTTGTGGGTCGTGCGGTCCACCGCATGCGAGAACGTGGATTGGTGGGCCGAAGAGGCGGGCAAGGACGCACGGACGGGAGCATTATTCTGCACTTACGGTGGGTAGCTTCCGATGTCATGACCTTCGACCGGAAGGGTTGCGCCCTCCCGGCTTCGTTGTCCCTCAGCGCTTCGCGCCTGAGGGACCGTCATGGCTTCCGACTGGGCTCAGGCCGGGCGGCCGGCCTCGGTCGCCTTTTTCACCTCGTCGAGGCGGCCCGTCTTTACGTCGTAGACATATCCGTAGATCGGGATTCCGCGCGGCACGAGGGGATGCTCGCGGACACGCCGGACGTCCTGGATAACGCTGTCTTCCTGGCTGCGGATCGTGTGCCATTTGATGAAATGGCCGGCTGTGCAGCCGCCGCCGTGGCGCGGGTTGGACCAGGTCTTGCCATCGAACGAGGCGGTGGCGAGGTTGTCCTCGAGGAGGTCGCCCATCACCTCGTCGCTGAACAACTCCATCCCGCAATTGGTGTGATGGATGACGAACCACTCCTGTGTGCCGAGGAGCTTGTGCGAGATGACGAGCGAGCGGATCGCGTCGTCGGTCGCCCGGCCGCCGGCGTTTCGGATGACGTGCGCGTCGCCTTCCGAGAGGCCGGCGTATTTGGCCGGATCGAGGCGTGCGTCCATGCAGGTGAGAATGGCGAAACGCCTCGCGGGCGGCAGACCGAGCTTGCCCTTGTCCCCGAACTCCGCCGCGTATTTCGCGTTAGCGGCCATGACTTCTCCGACGACTGCCATTTCTTCCTCCCGTTGTTGGCTCGCTGGCGAGCAGAGGGAGGATATACGAAAGCGATTTGGCGTCTAGAGCGAAACATGAGAATCGAGCGCTGCAGCGTGTATCGCCTGTAGGCGAAGGCTAGCCGGGGGGAGGGTCGATGCAGGAGATTTTGTCGTCGCGGAATCAGAGCGCCTTGACTCTCGCTCTCTTCGGATCAAAACTGGAACAAAGATTGAACAAAGAGGAATTGACCGAATGTCGCTCGGCGGCAGGGCGGAGATGGCGCGTTTGCGTCGCGTGGTCGCTCAGATCGAAGGGGCGGGACTTCAGCGCGCCGCAGGGCGCTTGCCCCTGGCGCGTGCGCTCGATCCGGCCCTCGGCGGAGGCCTGGCCGAGAACGCCCTGCACGAGATCGCCCCGGCTGAGCCCGCCGATGGAGCCGCGGCGATGGGCTTTGCGCTTGCGCTCGCCGCGCGCTTCCTGAGCCGTCGGCCGTCGGCGGCGCTCGTCATCGGCGAAAGTTTCACGGAGCGCGAGGCGGGCGCGCTCTACGGTCCGGGCCTCGCCGCGCACGGGCTTTCGCTGAACCGGCTCGTCTTCGTCCGGGCGCCCGACGCCGAGGCGGCCTTCTGGGCGATGGAGGAGGCGCTCAAATGCGGCGCGCCGGCAGCGGTCGTCGGCGAAATCTGGAGCCTCAAGAACTACAGCCTCGCCGCCTCCCGCCGTCTGCTGCTCGCCGCGCGAAAGGGGCGCGCGCCGGCGCTGCTCGTGCTGGCGAGCGCCTACGGCCAGGCGGACAGGCTTTCGAGCGCGGCCGAGACGCGGTTCGAGATCGCCGCCGCGCCGAGCGCGCGGATTCCCGCGGCGGCGGGGCGCGATCTGCCCGGCCGCTTCGCCTGCGGGGCGCGTCTCGTCAAGGCGCGCCCTGGTTTCTCTGGCGACGGCCGCGCTCAGCAAGCGCGGTTGCAGGCGGATCCGGCGCGCGTGATCAGGCTCGAATGGCGAAGCGAGGAGAGGACTTTTGACGACCCGGCGATTTCTCTCTCTCTGGCTGCCGCGTCTGGCGACGGACCGCGCCCGGCGGCTCGGGGCCATTGACAAGGGCGCGGCGCTCGTGGCGGTCGCCAGGGTCAAGAACGCCGAGCGGCTCGTCTGCGTCGACGCGAACGTCGCGCGGCTCGGCCTGATGGCCGGCCTGTCGCTGGCGGACGCGCGCGCGCGCCATCCCGCCCTCGTTGCGGTCGAGGCGAACCCGGCGGAAGAGGCGAGGCTTCTCGAGCGCCTGTGCGACTGGTGCTCGCGCTTCACCCCGCTCGCCGCCCTCGATTCTCCCGACGGCCTGATGCTCGATATTTCGGGCGTGGCGCATCTCTTCGGCGGCGAACAGGCGCTGATGGACGCTTGCGTCGGCCGCCTCGCCGCCCTCGGCGTCACGGCCGCGGCCGGCGTCGCCGGCAATCCGCGCGCCGCCTGGGCGCTCGCCCGCTTTTCGAGCCAGAGGATCGCGCCCGAGGATCTGAACGACAAGGCCTTCGCAAAGCTCTTCCACGACCTGCCGCTCGCCGCCCTCGGCCTCGACGGCGCCGCCGTCGCCGACATGGCGCGGGCTGGCCTGAAGCGCGTCGGCGACATCGCCTTCCGGCCCCGTGCGCCGATCACGGCGCGGTTCGGCGCGCTCCCGATGGCCCGGCTCGACGCGCTCAAAGGCCTTGAGCGCTCATCGATCGCGCCGCGCTTCGCCGCGCCCGATTTCTGCGCCGAGCGGCGCTTCGCCTCGCCGGTGCAGACGGTCGAGGCGATCGAGGCGACCTTGCGCAGGCTCGCCGACGATCTCATCGTGCTGCTCGAGCGGCAGGCGAAGGGGGCGCGGCGGATCGAGCTTACCCTCTACCGCGTCGACGGCGACGTGCGCCGCATCGGGGTCGGCGCGTCCCGGCCGCTGAACGAAGCGCGCGCGATCGCCCGCCTGTTCGCAGAAAAGCTCGCGAGCCCGCAGGAGGACGCGATCGACGCCGGCTTCGGCATCGATCTCATGCGCCTCTCATGCCTTGCGGCCGAGCCGCTCGCCCCCTCGCAGGCCGAGCTCGAGCGGGCGCACGAGGCCGAGCGAGCCCGCGCGCTCGCCGATCTCCTCGACCGCCTGAGCGCAAGGCTGGGCTCGCGCGCGGTGACGCGGCGCGAGCCCGTCGAAGCGCATCTGCCCGAACAGGCCGAGACGGCGGTCCCGGCGGCGCTCGGCGAGGCGCGCCACGGCGGGGATGGGGACGAGCCGGTCGTTTCGCGCGGGGCGCCGCCGGCGCGGCCGTTGAGACTCTTCGCCCGCCCCGAGCCGATCGACGCGCTCGCCGAAGTGCCGGACGGGCCGCCGCTCCGCTTCCGATGGCGGCGCGTCCTGCACGACGTCGCCGCCATCGAGGGCCCCGAGCGCATCGCAGCCCCTTGGTGGCGGCGCCCCGACGCGCCGACGCGCGATTATTTCCGCGCCGAGGATTTGCAAGGCCGCCGTTTCTGGCTCTACCGCGAAGGCCTGTGGGGGAAAGAGACGGAGCGGGCGAAATGGTTCGTGCACGGGGTGTTCGGGTGAACCCCTTCTCCCCGCAAGCGGGGAGAAGGGAATGATCCGTATCGAGCCGCGCTTCGCCGAACTCGCGGCGGCGACGAATTTCTCGTTCCTGCGCGGGGCTTCGCATCCCGAGGAGATGGTCGCGCGGGCGGCGGAGCTCGGGCTCGCCGGGATCGGGATCGCCGACCGCAACACGCTCGCCGGCGTCGTGCGCGCCCATGTCTTCGCCCGTGAGAACAAGGAGGCCCTCGCCGGCATGCGCGTCGTTTCGGGCGCGCGGCTCGCCTTCGACGACGGGACGCCGGACGTCCTCGCCTATCCGACGGACCGCGCGGCCTACGGCCGGCTCTGCCGGATTCTCACTGCGGGAAATCTGCGCGCATCGAAGGGCGCCTGCCAGCTCACGCTCGAGGATCTCATGGAGCACGGGGAAGGGCTGCAGATCGTCGTGATGGGTGAGGGCAAGGTGCTCGCGCTTCTCCGCGAAGCCTTCGGCAAACGCCTCTGGATCGGCGCGAGCATGGTTTACGGCGAG
>CAVUHX010000028.1:0-63759 GCA_963741405.1 uncultured Alphaproteobacteria bacterium | reverse complement strand
CGGCATGGTCGAGCGCAACGCCGGCGTGGCCGCCGACCGCCGCATCGAGTTTCGCATCGGAGTCCATGTGTGCGATGTGGTCGAGGAGGCCGACGGCGACATGATGGGCGACGGAGTCAATATCGCCGCGCGATTGGAAGGCGTCGCCGAGCCGGGCGCAATCTGCCTGTCGGAAGACGCGCATCGGCACGTGCGCGACAAATTGAAGCACACGTTCGTCGATCTCGGCGAGCGGGCGCTCAAAAATATCGCGCGGCCCATGCGGGTCTATTCGCTCAACCCGGCCTCGGAAAACGCGCTGACAGGGTCGTCCACCGCACCGAAGGACAAAGAGGGGCCGCCTCATGTCTCCATCGTGGTCTTGCCCTTCGCCAACATGTCGGGCGATCCGGAACAGGAATATTTCGTCGACGGCGTGACCGAGACCCTGACCACCGATCTGTCGCGCATCCTGGGCGCCTTCGTCATCGGGCGCAACACCGCGTTCACGTACAAAGGCAAGCCCGTCGATCTGAAGCGGATCGGGCGCGAGCTGAACGTTCGCTACGTTCTCGAGGGAAGCGTTCAACGCGCCGGCGCCCGGATGCGCGTCAATATCCAGCTGATCGACGCCGAGAACGGCAATCATTTATGGGCGGAGCGTTTCGACAAGCCTGTGGCCGACCTGTTCGACATGCAGGACGAAATCGTCGCGCGCCTGGCGAATTCGCTGAACGCGCAGCTCATTGCGGCGGAAGCCCGGCGCGCCGAGCGGGCGCCCAATCCCAATTCGATGGACCTCTGCTTTCAGGGCTGGGCTTGGCTGAACAAGGGCGTCACGCCGGACAATCTCGCCGCAGGCGCGCCGCTTGTTCGAGCGCGCCTTGGCGCTCGATCCCGCCAACGTTTGGGGCCTGATCGGCATTGCAAGCGCAGATTTTTCAATTTCGTTGAGCTTCCTTGCTGATGACGATCGCGCTACGCGCTTTGCAGCCGCCGAGGCGGCTGCGATCAAGGCGTTGTCCCTGGCTCCCGAGAATGCCGTCGCCCATCTGACCCTCGGCGCTGTCCAAATCTTCACCAACCGCGCCGCTGAGGGCGTCAGGCAATGCGAGCGGGCGTTGGAGCTGGATCGCAATCTGGCTCGCGCGCACGCGCAATCGGCAACGGCAAAATTCAACTCGGGCAAGCCGAGGAGGCCGAGGCTCACATCCAGGAGGCTTTGCGCCTCAGTCCCCGCGACACGTATGCATATCTTTGGTGTTTCTTTGCCGGGTCGGCCAAGCTTCGCCTCGGCGGCGAGGAGGAGGCGGTCGCCTGGCTTCGCCGCTCCATCGAAACCAACAGGAGCTTTCCAGGCTCCCATTTCGCTCTGGCGGCGGCTCTCGCTCGTCTTGGACGCCTTCGCCGAAGCGCGCTCCGCGGCCCAGGCGGGGCTGGCGCTCCACCCGACGTTCACCCTCTCGCGGTTTCGCGCTGGCGCGCCGAGCGACGACAACCCCGCCGCGACCGCCGGATACGAGCGCATCATCGACGGCCTGCGCAAAGCCGGAGTCCCCGAGCAATGACCGCCGCCCGCCGCCTCGCCGCGATCCTCGCCGCCGACGTGGTCGGCTACTCTCGGCTCATGGGCGGGCGATCAGTGACGCCAGGATCGCCATGAGCCTTGCCTTCGTGTCGAGAGCGCCGTGCCGCAAAACCTCGTCGAACGCGAAATTGTCGAAGACCTCGATCAATTCGGGATCGGTGAGCTTGAGCGTCGACTGGTGATTTGGGAAAAGCTCTTCGTGTTTCTTTTGCGCGGTGTTGGTGATCGGCGTGTCTTGACCTCGTGCGAGCGCCGGTTGGCGGTTCCCAGCCGGCGTCCAGGTGGGCATAGCTGCTGAAGAAACGTGCCCCTCAGCGATCGATGTTGGCCTGCAGCGCGGCGGGATAGCGATCGCCTTCGACCTTGATCCTGGCGAGAGCCGCCTCGATCTCGGCAAGATCGGCGGAATCGAGCGTGACGTTCGCCGCGCCGACGTTCTCTTCGAGTCGTGGAACCTTGGTCGTTCCCGGGATCGGGACGATCCACGGCTTCTGGGCGATGAGCCAGGCGAGCGCGATCTGGGCGCGCGCCGCGCGCTTGCGCGCCG
Source organism: uncultured Alphaproteobacteria bacterium (assembly GCA_963741405.1). Classification (GTDB taxonomy): domain Bacteria; phylum Pseudomonadota; class Alphaproteobacteria; order Rhizobiales; family Beijerinckiaceae; genus Roseiarcus. The sequence continues at coordinate 61,645 of CAVUHX010000028.1, read as the reverse complement.
CGATCGTCCCCAAAAGTTCGACCAGGGCGAGGTTGGCTTTGCGCGCCGCCTCGGAGAAGCGCGGCACGATGTTGCGGAAATCGTCCTTCGCGAACGTGGTCTTGTCGTCGATCGCGCCGGTCAGGAAGCCCTTGCCGAGCGGGCTGAAGGGAACGAAGCCAATTCCGAGCCCCTCGAGTGTCGGAAGGATCACGTCTTCCGGCTCGCGCCACCACAGCGAGTACTCGCTCTGCAGGGCTGCGACCGGCTGGACGGCGTGGGCGCGGCGGATCGTCTTCGCGCCCGCTTCCGAGAGCCCAAAATGCCCGACCTTGCCCTCGGTGATGAGGTCGCGCACCGTGCCGGCGACCTCCTCGATCGGGACATTTCGGTCGACCCGGTGTTGATAGAGGAGATCGATGTGGTCCGTGCCGAGCCGCTTGAGCGAAGCCTCCGCGACGGCGCGGATGTGTTCGGGCCGGCTGTCGGGACCTGCCCTCCCTGGTTCGCTCAGATAGCCGAACTTGGTGGCGATCACCACCTTGTCGCGCACCGGCTGAAGCGCCTCGCCGACAATCTCCTCGTTTGTGTAGGGACCGTAGGCCTCGGCCGTATCGAAGAAGGTGACGCCGAGGTCATGCGCCTTCCGCAAGAGGGCGATCGCGCCGGCCCTGTCCATCGCCTGGCCATAGGCGAAATTCAGCCCCATGCAGCCGAAGCCGATCGCGGAGACTTCGAGGCCGCTCTGTCCGAGTTTGCGCTTCTGCATTGTCCTTGCTCCTCATGGTTTCACCTGCATCCTGGTCCCCCCAACCGTGCGGCGTGCGGGGCGTCGGCCGAGCGGCGTCGCCCGCCCCAACGGAGGCTGCGCGTGCCGCGCTCCCTGTGCGGTGCGACGCCGCTCCTTCGACGGGCGAAGGCCCTGACTAGACGCGCAGCATGGTCTTGATCGCGCGGCGTTCGTCCATCGCGCGGTAGCCCTCCGCGACGTCGGCGAGCGGCAGGGTCAGGTCGAAGACCTTGCCGGGATTGATCTTGCGTTCCAGCACCAGGTCGATCAGGTGCGGCAGGAACCGGCGAACCGGGGCCGGACCGCCCATCATGCCGGTTTGCGAGAAGAACAGCTGCTGTCCGTCGAGTTCGACGCCGTGCGGCACACCGACGTAACCAATCATCGCTCCGGGACGCGCGCACCGGATGGCCTGCGCCATCGATTCGTTCGTGCCGACGCACTCCAGAACGGAATCCGCTCCGATTCCGTCGGTCAACTCCTTGATCCGGGCGACGCCCGTATCGCCGCGCTCGGAGACGATGTCGGTCGCGCCAAATTCGAGGGCAAGGTCCTGCCGCGTCTTGTGGCGGCTCATCGCGATGATCCGCCCGGCGCCCATCTGCTTCGCAGCGAGCACGCCCATGAGCCCGACCGCGCCGTCACCGACGACGGCCACCGTCGAGCCCGCCTGAACGCGCGCGACATCGGCCGCGTACCAGCCGGTGCCGAGCACATCCGACGTCGCAAGCAGGCTCGGAATCAGATCGTCCGGGGGCAATTCCTCCGTCGCGACCAGCGTGCCGTCGGCAAGCGGGACGCGAGCCAGCGGCGCCTGCGCCCCGCTCATGAACTCGCGCTGCTGGCACGACGACTGAAAGCCGAAGCGGCAGTGCGGGCAGGTGTTGTCGGAGATGCAGAACGAGCCGACGACGAACTGGCCTGGCATGACCGTGGCGACTGCGCTGCCCACTTCCTCGACGACGCCGCAATATTCATGCCCCATCGCCATCGGCGACGTGACGTCGTTCAGGCCCCGAAAGGGCCACAGATCGGATCCGCAGATGCAGGACACCGACAGTCGGATGATGGCGTCGGTCGGATGGAGGATCTTCGGCTCGGGAACCTCCTCGCAACGCACATCACCGGTTCCATAGAGAATTGTTCCCAGCACCAGAGGTTCTCCTTTTCGGTGGGGCCAAGCTCTTCGAAATCCCTCAGTAGCGTTCCGCGTCGCTCTGAGGAGCCATAGGCCAAACCTCGGCCCGTTGGCCGTCGATGGTTGCGCCGCCGAAATAGAACATTGTCCCGGCGGCGACGAAATCCGCCGGGAAGGCAAGCTGCGGCTTGCTCGCCTCGTTCAGCCTATTCATTTGTTCCGGAGTGAGCTTCACCTCGAGTGCGGCGAGGTTGTCGTTGAGTTGATCGAGCGTGCGCACGCCAATGATCGGCGAGGTGACCCCTGGACGGGCGCCAAGCCAGGCGAGAGCCACGCGCGCTACGGTCGTGTCGTGTTCGCGGGCAATGCCGGCCATGAGGTCGAGCAGCGCATAGGCGCCCTCGTCGAGGAGGTTGACGATCCGCGCTCCGCGGCCGGGCGTGTGTTTGCCATGGTCTTCGCGCTTGTACTTCCCGCTGAGGACGCCGCCCTTCAACGGACTCCAGGGCGTGACGCCGAGCCCGAGTTCCTGCGCCATCGGCATCAGCTCGCCCTCGACCGTCCGTTGCAGCAGGGAATACTCGATCTGCAAAGCGACGAGCGGCGCGGTGTCGCGGAAGCGTGCGAGCGTCTGGGCCTGCGCGACCTTCCACGCCGGCGTATCCGAGAAACCGACGTAGCGCACCTTTCCCTGTCGCACGAGCGTGTCGAGCGCCGCCATCGTTTCCTCGATCGGGGTGAAGCGGTCCCAGAGGTGCATCCAGTAGAGATCGATGTAATCGGTCTGCAGCCGGCGCAGCGACTCTTCGCATTGGGCGATGACGGCCTTGCGGCTGGCGCCGCCGCCGTTGGGGTCGCCGAGGAACATGTTGGACATGAACTTGGTGGCGATGACCAGACGGTCTCGCTTCCTGGGATCCCGGCCCACATGGTCGCCGATGATCTTTTCGGAGTGGCCCTTGGTGTAGCCGTTGGCCGTGTCGATGAAATTGCCGCCGCATTCGATGTAGTGGTCGAGGATGCGCTCGGAGTCCGACACGCTCGAGCCCCAGCCCCAGTCCTCGCCGAAGGTCATGGCGCCCAGGCAGAGGGGGCTGACGCGCAGGCCCGAGCGGCCCAGGGTGACATAATGATCGAGCGACATGCGCTTTCTCCTTCCTAACATTGGCCTTGATATTGGGCGGGACTCGGTTCCTTGACCCTCACGTTCTCCATCCAGGTGCGGGAAGGATTCGCCAGTCTAGGCCGCATGCATTGTCAGGATTAGCTGCTATAGACGGCATGAAGTCATATCTGGGGTTCATGAATGCGACGGGAGGAGCTGGTCGACCTGAACGCGTTCGCGACCATTGCGGACGAGCAGAGCTTCACGCGCGCGGCCGCGAAACTCGGGACCTCGCAGTCAGCGCTGAGCCACACCATCAATCGCCTGGAGGCGCGGGTGGGCGTTCGACTGCTGACGCGCACGACCCGCAATGTCGCGCCGACCGAGGCGGGAGAACGGATGCTTCGGGCGCTCGGGCCCGCGCTCCACGCCATCGCAGATGCGCTGGCGTCGGCGCGCGAATTGAGGGAAAGGCCGGCTGGCACGATTCGGATCACGACCTCGGAGCACGCGGCGCACACCGTTTTGTGGCCGACGCTCGAAAAGCTGCTGCCAAACTATCCTGACGTCCACGTCGAACTCGTCATCGAATTGGGATTTACCGACATTGTCGCAGAGCGTTTCGACGCCGGGGTGCGGCTCGGCGAATCGATCGCCAAGGACATGGTCGCCGTGCCCATCGGGCCGGACTTGCGCATGGCGGTCGCCGGGTCGCCAGCGTATTTCGCGACAAACCCAAGACCGCGAACGCCGCAGGATCTGGCTCAACACAAATGCATCAATCTGCGATTGCCGACGGCGGGCGGACTCTATGCGTGGGAGCTGCAAAAGGGGCGTCGAGAACTCCGTGTTCGCGTCGATGGACAGCTGGCGTTCAACAATGTCTCGATGATCCTGCGCGCCGCGGCGGCGGGATTCGGTCTCGCCTGCGTCCTCGACGACCATACAGCGCCGTTGATCGCCGACGGCAGGCTCATCCGAGTGCTCGAAGACTGGTGTCCGCCCTTCGCCGGCTACCACCTCTACTATCCGAGCCGGCGCCAGCCCTCCGCCGCGTTTTCGCTGTTGGTGGACGCCCTGCGTTACAGGGGATCGGCCAATCGGGATTAGAGCAAGCGGCGGCGGCGTTTGTCGAAACACGCAAAGCCTGATCGCGACCGGCATGATCAACGACGGGTGTTCGCCGGACTTCAGCCTTCGGCGAACTGCAACCTTTCAAGATCGGCTATCAACCCGGGCCCGGTCGGCCCCCAGCCCAGCTTTCTGCGCGTTTGCGCGCTGGAGGCGGGCATGTCGCGCCCGGCAAACATTGCGAGCCAGCCAAAAAAGGCCTGAGTCTCAGCCGAAGCACGAGACATATTCGGCCTCCCCGGCGACGAGTCCGAGGCAGGGCGAGATGCAATGCGTCGCATAGAACATCGGCGGCAAGCCTGGCCAGCCGTCCATTCCTGATGATGGCTCCCCTGCAGGAACTGAATCCGGCCGAGCCTGCCCAATTCGTGGAGCTCCTTGGCGTAGAAATACTCGCGCGAATAGAGGACGGTCTCGGCCATCATGTCTTTGAGGCCGGTCTCGCGCACGAGCCGGACGATCTCCTCGCACTCCTCGACCCTGACCGCCATCGGCACCGTGCACATCACATGCTTGCCGGCCTTCAGCGCCGCAATCGACATCCAGCCGTGATCGGTCAACGGCGAATTGATATGCACGCAGTCGACATCGGGGTCGGCCAGCACCTCGTCGAACCGCTCGTATCGGCGTTCGACGCCGAACGCGTTGCCGACGGCGTCGAGCCCGGCGCGCGACCGGCGGCAGACGGCGTACATGTTCGTCTGGGGATGCCGTTTGTAGATCGGTATGAACTGCGTGCCGAACCCGAGTCCGACGATCGCGACGTTGATCCTGTCCTCCGTCATCGTGGGTCCCTCAATTGGTCTTCGCCCGCTTTCCCACCCGGGGAACTGCAGTCGCGGGCGGCGGAGAGCGCTACCCGGTTCTCCCCGACTCGCTGGCGCCGGCAGTCAGAGAGGCGGGCGCGTTGCCGGGCAGACCGTCGGGCATGAAGCAGACAACAAGGACAAAAAGGGCTCCGACGCCGGCATTCGACTCTTGGACTGACTACGGATTTATGACCGATCGGGTCCTTCTGCGGGCCTCGACCAGCCGGGATTCCATGAAAGCGCGCGCGTGGGAGCCGCCGGTCCACACGAAGGCATGAACGCCTGGCATATCCATGCGCGCTTCCCCCCCATTTTCGTTCGGTGCACAAAAACGGAACCTGTTGCAACATATTGGCCGGATGGTTTATCGGCAAGGACGGACTCATTGCCCGCTGTCGACACGATGGCGCCGCTTCGCCCGTCGCCGCGTTCCTTGGCCCGGACGCTCGGGCGCGCAAAGCCGCCACGGTTCGCGCGAGCGTTCTACTGCCTCGGCGAAACCCGCTCCCGGACCCTCCCATGATCCCCTGGATAGAACTCGACCGCGCCTCTTTGCCCCAGGGTGGCGATCTGCGTTTGATGCAAAGGGGACACGAGTTTTCCATCAAGCTCGGCGTCGCGGAACTGATGACCTCGCGGCTCTTTTCTTCGGAGACGGCGCTGGCGACGCTGGCGGGGAAAAAGCTCAATGGCCGCCGGAAACCGCGGGTTCTGATCGGCGGGCTCGGCATGGGCTTCACGCTGCGAGCGGCGCTCGGCGCATTCGGCGCGGAGGCGCAGTTTGTCGTCGCCGAACTGGTCCCGGCCGTCGTGCGCTGGGCGAGAGGGCCCATGGCGGAACTGTTCGGCGGCTGTCTCGACGACGCGAGGGTCGAACTGGTCGAGGCCGACGTGGCCGCGCTGATCCGCGCAGCCCGGCCGCGTTACGACGCGATCCTGCTCGACGTCGACAATGGCCCGGAAGGCATGACGCAGTCGGCCAACGACCATCTCTATTCCATGCGGGGATTGGCGGCGGCGCGGGCGGCGCTGCGCGCCGGCGGAGTGCTCGCCGTGTGGTCGCAGGGTCCCGACCGCGCATTCGCCGCACGGTTTGAACGAGCGGGTTTCTTGGTGCAGGAAGAACGCGTACGCGCCAGGGGTGCGCGCGGCGGATCGAGGCATGTGATCTGGCTCGGCGTGCCGAAGGAATAGCGAATGCGACAACGTCAGGAAGGTCCGGCAGTCACGCCGCCGGGTCCTGCCGGGACAGACCCGATGCGCGGCATAAGGGCGCCACAAGACCCTCCGCCATCACGGGGATCGATGTCATTTGATCTGGATCAGTCCGCCTTTCGCCAAAGCCGGTAACGCTCCCGCTCGGTCCAGGCAAACGCCCTGCGCGGGAAAGCCGCGCCGGGAGGAACCAGACGACCAATCCCACAGGCGCAACGACCGACCGACCCGATGACTCTGCCTTCAGGACATCCTCGCCTCACGAAGCCTCCCTTCAGTCTCGAAGAACAGCTGGCTGACGGGATTGTGCATGCGTTCGCCCTCGTCGCGGGGCTGATCGCTTTTCCGGCGCTGTTCGCCAAAGTCGCGATGGTGGGCGACAGCGGACGGCTCGTCGCGCTCTCGATCTACGCCGCGGGCTTCTTCCTGCTGTTTGGATTTTCTCTCGCCTACAACATGACTCCGGCGTCGCCGCTGAAGTGGCTTCTCCGCCGCTTCGACCACGCATCGATCTACGTCATGATCGCCGGAACCTACACCGGGTTGCTGGCGGGCGGCGGCGCCGGCGTATGGACGCCGGCGCTGCTCGCACTCGTCTGGATCGGCGCGGGCGGCGGAATCTATCTGAAGTTCATCGTTCCGGGACGACTGGATCGGCTGTCGATCGCATTTTTTCTGGTCCTCGGCGCAGCAGGCCTGTTCGCGCTGGGGCCGCTGTCTCGAGGATTGCCGTCGATGTCGCTCGTCCTGTTCATCGCCGGCGGACTGATTTATGTCGTCGGGCTCGGCTTTTATCTGTGGAAGGGCCTGAAGTTTCAGAATGCGATATGGCATGGCTTCGTGGCCGGAGCCGCGGCGCTTCATTTCGCGGCGGTCGCGACGAGCGGATGACTGACACCGACCTCATCGGATATCCGCCTACCGGAGACTGCGCCGCGTTGCCCGCGCTGTTGCGCGTCGTCGGTCGCCCCTGCGTCCGCTGACCGCCCCGCCTGGATCGAACACCGGAGCAGGATGATTCAGGTCGACCCGGGCGCCGGGTTTCGGAGTTCGCCAGGCTGCGGGGACTCCGACCTGATCAAACGCAGCGGAGAACCCGGCGACTGGCGTCAGGGACGGGGATGTCCCGTCGGATGTTGAAAAGGGAGGAGCGGCGTTGCTCGCCTTGAGCCGGTAGGCTCGGGGTGCTGATTCCAAGAGAAGGAAAGCAACGCCATGAAGAAGCATACCACGTCAAACGCGACTCCACGTATGCGTTGAGGGCCGAGGCGCTGGCGAGCATGTCGACGAGCTTTGAACGCGCTTTTGCCTTGCCGCCGGGCTCGAGATGCTGGAGCAGGATGCGACAGCGGCCTGTGGCGAACGCCACGAGCGGGGTGAGCGGCGGCAGGCGCACGGCTGGGGGCGGACCAAGGGCAAGATCGGCTTTCACGGCGGCAAGGTCGAGATCGAGCGCCCCCGGGTTCGCGGGCTCGACGGGGCCGAGCGCGCATTGCCGAGTTGGGAGAACGCCGTCAGCGAAGACTGGCTCGGCAAATGGGCGATGAACCTGATGCTGATCAACGTGTCGACGCGGCGTTTCAAGCGTTCGGTCCGGTTGCCCGAGGAAGACGTTCCGGCGCCCGACGGAGCGGGGCTGTCGAAGTTGGCGACCTCCCGCCGCTTCGTGGCGTTGTCGGCGGCGCGGATGAAGGCGTGGATGGAAACCAGGCTTGACGACCTCGATCTGCTGGCGATCCAAATCGACGGCATTCACATGGACGAGGATATGCTCCTTGTCGCGTCGATTGGCGTCGACGCGAACGGCGACTAACATCCGCTCGGCCTCGTCGAGGGCGCGACCGAAAACGCGACGACGGTGCAGGCGCTCATCGACAATCTCGTCGAGCGCGGGCTCGATCCAACCGTGCGGCGCCTGTTCATAATCAATGGCGCGAAGGCGCTGTCCAAGGCGATCCGCCGCACTTTTGGACGCGATACGGCGATCCAGCGTTGCCAGATTCATTATGCCGAGCTCCGGATTATGCCGACCAGGGCGGCCAAACCGGCCTGGAAGGCGGTGATCGCTGTGAAAGAGGCGGCATAATCCCGATGGTATGATGGTCGGTGCAAACTCCTCTTTCGTGCCTGGAAAGGAGAGCTTTTCATGTCGATCGATCCCATTGGAATTCGGATTTCTGGCCCGCTTGTAGGATTGGCTCAAGGCTATGGTACGGAGCTGGCGACAACTGGGATATGCGCCTGCTTCCGCCCGCCTACAAATGAAGGTCTGCGCCGATCTGAGGGACTGGCTCTTGAGCCACCGCATGGCCGCGGCCGATTTGAGACGAAGCGATCTTGATCGTTTCCTGCGTCATCGTCGGGCCGCCGGCCACACCAGATATGCCTCGATCAGGACGGTGCGCCGAGTCCTTGATTATCTTCAGCGGTTTGAGGTCGTCCCGCGACAGGCTTTCGACGCAGTCCTGGGCCCAGCCGACGTAATGCTCGATCGATTCAGGCGTTACCTGACCGTCGAGCTCGCTTTGGTGGCTGTCACGGCGCGCGCCTACCTCGACATGGTGCGCCCGTTCATTCAAGGACGGCTGCCGGCTGACTGTCGCGAGTTGAATCTCGAACGCCTGACCGCAGCCGACATCATTTCTTTCGTGGTGACCCGTTGTCCTCGACTAAATCGAGGAGCGGCGAAACTGACGTTCACGGCACTTCGAACTTTTCTCAGGTTCCTGCATCTCGACGGCGTCATTGAAGAGTCCTTGGTCTCCGCCGTGCCATCGGTTGCAGGCCGGCGATTGGTCGGGCCGCCGAAGGGATTGGCTCCTGACCAGGTTCGACGTCTGTTCAGGTCATGCGACGACACCACGCGGCGCGGCTGCCGGGACATCGCCATTCTGACCATGTTGGTCCGTCTCGGTATGCGGTCGGGCGAAGTAGCCAAGCTCCGGCTGGACGATACCGACTGGCGAGTCGGCGAATTCATCGTTCGCGGCAACGCATTCCACTGCCTCGAGACGTCGGCCGCGCCGTGGCCCAGTATCTCCAGCGTGGGCGTCCGGTCAGCGCCCGGGGTCGGACAGTATTTGTCAGAATCAAAGCCCCTCATCGCCACCTCAGTTCCTGCGGCGTGAGCAACGTGGTGGCCGATGCCGCCAAGCGGGCCGGCCTCGGGCGAATCCATGCACACCGGCTGAGGCACACCGCCGCGATGCAGATGTTGCGGGCTGGGGCGTCGTTGCCGGAGATCGGCCAACTCCTGCGTCACCGCCGTGCTTTGACGACGGCGATTTACACCAAGGTCGACCGCGACACCTTGCAGACGATCGCCCGCCCAAGGCCGGGAGACGCAGCATGAACGTCCTCCATCAGGCCCTCGCCGATTACCTGGCCGTGCGGCGCGCCCTTGGCTACAGGCTTTCGATGGTCAGATGCTCTTCGCCACGATGCTCGACCAGGGCAAGGAACTGAGCGAGGAGCTGCTCTTCCCGAGCACCTGCGTAGCAGGTTCGATCCCGCGCAGATGGATGGCGAACCGGCGAACGTCGGAGAGACGCCTGGACATCCAGTTCGGATCGGCGCCTGCTGGCGCCGTCGCCCAAGCCAGGGCAGTCTTGCCGCCGGCGGATATCCTGCCAGGTCAATTACGCCGAGCGACGCCGTACCTATACTCAACGGAAGAGATCTCCACCTTGATGGCGGCGGCCGCCACATTGCGCGGATCGCACAGAAAGGCGACCTATCGGACATTGATCGGCTTGCTGGCGGCGACCGGCATGCGGGTTGGGGAGGCGATCGGCCTCGATCGTGACGACTTCGACGCCACCTGCGGCGTGCTCACGATCCGCAATGGAAAGTTCGGCAAATCTCGCGAGTTGCCACTACATCCGAGTACGATCACCGCCCTTGGCGACTATCTCCGCCGCGTTGATCGTCCTCGCCGGTCGCCGAACGTCCCGGCCTTGTTCCTCTCGCCGGAGGCACAAGGCTGCTCTATACGAACGTGCAGAACACGTTCCAGCGGCTTGTTCGTCATGCCGGCTTCATGCCGCGTTCGGCAGCATGCCGGCCGAGGCTGCACGATCTTCGACACGGCTTTGAAGTCAACACCATCTTCGACGCCTATCGCGACGGCGATGATCCACGTGCGAGATTGGCGATCCTGTCTACCTATCTCGGCCACATCAACCCGGTTCACACGTATTGGTATCTCTCAGCCTCGCCGGAGTTGCTGAAGCTGGCCGGCGATCGGTTAGAGCGTCATCTCGGAGGTGACCCATGACCGCACTTGCTACGACCTTGCAAGCATTCTTCACGGACCGCCTGGCCCATCAGCGCCAAGTCAGTCCGAATACGCTCGTCGGGGCCGTGTTTGCGATCGAAGCGTGAGGGCCTTGTGAGCTTGCGCCCCAACGTGAACTCGACGGAAAGAACTCAATTGTGTTTTCATAGGGCCAGGCGGAACAATCCTCAGCCGCCTGGTCGGCCGAGTGCTGGAGTTCGCGTCGTGGGCATCATGCGGCTTCTAATCGTCGTGTTCGCAGCAATCCTGCTCTCCGCCGGCGCGACCGCCGCCGGCGACTACCAGGACGGAGCGGCGGCCTACAATCGCGGGGACTTCGCCACCGCCAAGCGGCTCTGGCTGCCTTTGGCCCAGCATGGTGACCCCAAAGCGCAAACAGGCTTGGCGCTCATGTATTTCCTCGGTCAGGGGGTCAGCATGAACCTCGCCGCGGCACTGGACTGGTGCGGCAAAGCTGCGGATCAGGGACTGCCCACCGCGCAATACCTCCTTGGCCAGATTTATCAGCACCCTTGGGATCCGGAGATTCGCGATCTCGGTGTGGCCCTCAAATGGTACCACAAGGCCTCCGACCAGGGTTACGCCGACGCCCAGGACGAGCTCGGCGGGATGTATGAGTTTGGCCTTGGAGTTCCCAAGGACTACGCCGAGGCGGAGAAGTGGTTCGCCAAGGCGGACGACTACCTCGCCATTGCAAAAATGTATGATGACGTCGCCCGGAATCGTCCGCTGGCGGCGAAATGGTACCGAAAATTGGCCGACCAGGGCGATAAGTACGCCATGTATCGGCTGGGTGAAATGTATCGCGACGGCGACGGCGTTCCGCGGGATTACGCTTCCGCTCATATGTGGTTCAATTTGGCGGCGCAGTCCGGCTACCGTTACGCCTCGACGGCTCGGGACGAGCTAGCCCGAAAAATGACCCCCGACCAGATCGCCAGGACACAGCGGCTGGCGCGGGACTGGAGGCCAATAAGGTAATGTCGTGCCTATGCCGACTGTGATAGACAGCGACAGACGATCCGCTTCATCGCGCCGTCAAAAACGAATTCTGTTCCGCTTTGATCGTCGAGGAAGTGGGAATGAGTCTCGTGGGGTGCCGGCCGCTCCAAGGACGATTTTTCCCGCGAGATTAACTTAGCCTAAAGCTATCGATGGCAGTCTAATTGTGCTCCAGAACCCCTCCTAGCTCCGCGTACGGAAAGTCACGGAGCCATTTTTATTGGATTTTGAGGCTTTTGCTAAGCTTGGAGGTAGAGCTGAAAACCGCACTAACCCCTTAATTTCTCTGCGATACGGTCGAAATTATTGTCACTTTCAGGAGAAATCCTTCGCGACGGTCAGCATGAATTCTTTCCCGATCGAGTGCAACCGGAAGGGGGATTGAATTCGCGCGGGCGGGGCGCTTTACCATCCCTCGCGGAATCTTGGGGCAATTTCACAAACAATAATGTGGCTGTGTGTGATGCTTGCTCGCCGTTTTCGAGGGTTCATGGGCACGATCTCGGTCGACGCTTTGGACGGCGCTTGATCTCAGTGGCGGACGGCCGGACTTGCAGACCCTGATTCGGCCCTGATCGTGTGTCTACCAGGGACGAAGTTGTGAAAATGTTAGGCCGGTGCCAATAGAAAGGCCGTCATTGTTCAAGACAAAGAGATAACGTGACATCTCCGACACCCACTTTGCCGATGCCAAGATCATCACTTGCTCTAGGACAACCTGAACATCCACGCCAAGTCTTCGCTCTACGAAGCGTTCCCCGCGGCCGAGGGTCGCCGCCTCGTCAGCCGCTTCAAATGGGTCCACACCCCCAAGCATGGCTCCTGGCTCGATCTGGCAGAATCCGAACTCGCCGTCCTGACGTCCCAGGGCCTCGATCGGCGCATCCCAGACCACAAAACCCTCACCCGCGAGTCGGCGCCTGGGTCAAACACCGCAACCTCCGCCACGCCGGGGCCGACTGGCGCTTCACGACCGACGACGCCCGCATAAAGCTCAAGCACCTATACCCTGTGCTTTAGATGTGCTTTAGATGAATCGGCCGACTAGCGCCGCTTTCCGGCGTCGCAGGGTAAACTCCTATTCCCAATCTTCCATTGCGCTTGGCTCGGAAACGTCCGGCTGAGGGACGTAGTCACTGCCGTAGCATGTCATACGGGAGCTGCTCAAATGCCGCTCACGATTTGCGATTGGGCAGTCGAACTGCCCCCTCAAGGTGACGCGGACCAAGAGAGGCCCCTTGAGAAGGCGCGTTGTCAACCCCGTCGTTCGTCCCAAAGCCCAATGGGGGTATGCTTGCCCGCGCTTCTTCCCAACCGCCAGAACCCGCGAGCCAGGACGGCAAGCGCCAGCGCGACGTAAAGCAGCGCGCCGATCTGGGCGAAGCTGATGTAGTCGGAGCTAGTCAACCCGACATTCAGGCTTCGATCAGTCCCGACGAACGATGCATCGACGACGAGGCCCGGCAAAAGACACCCAGCGAGCCAGCGAAGCCGGCTCGCGCGTCGTGGATTGCCAACAGCGGCGCACAAATCGCGATGAGCGTTTCTGACGGCCTCGACAGGCAATCTATCCCGTTCGGACGCATAGCGGGCGAGCGCCTTCAATCTCTCGATCTCGCTCATGGCTGTAGTTCCATTCGAGACCGCCACCATTTCGTCATTCCCGCAATCTTCTTATTACGCACGGATACGTTGCTCGGGGCGGCGGAGCGGAAGGGTCGCGAAGGGTCGATTCCTTCGGTACGGGCGGCCACTTCCGTGCCTCGCCCGCGGCATCGCCAATGACGAAGCGCGCTGACGGCGGCTCATCGCCCTCAGCGGCGTCCGCCCCGTCGGGTGGGAACATGATTCACCTGCGGCGTCGATACGCGGCTGCGAACGTCGCGACGCCGAACAGAAACAGAAGCCAGCGCGGGACTTCGATCATCCTGGAAGCCACCTCCGCGGGTTAAACTCTTCGTCCTTCAGCCTCACGATCGTCGCGGGGGGCCAATTCGAAACAGTAGTTTACATAGGTGTCTATTGCGGCAAAGGGACAAATGTGGCGAGATCAGAGGGTGAACGAAGCCCACTTGCAGTGGACGGACGCGCGGGGGTCAAGACCGTGCCGCCGCAGAGGCTAGGCCCGTCTCGTCGGCGAACTTTTGCAGTTCGACCTTCCATAGTCGGACGCGCGAACCGTTGGAGCCTCCCCCGTCGGCGGTGATCATCAAGCGATCGGCTTTAGGATGACGCTCGGCTCCCATCGTTTCGCGCCAGCGGCGAATGGCGTTGACGGCGAATTGGGCCGTGTCGTGATTGATGCCGACGCTGACGCAACCGACGTTCTCACCGATCTCGTAGACGCCATAGGGGACGCCCTTGCCGAGTTCCATGTCGACGAAATCATGCCCATTGACCTTGTCGGGGCAGCCTTGGGGCCGATAGTCGCCGCCCGCGTACTTGTAAGGGCCGATCAGTTCCTTTTTCTTGGTGTCGACCGAGATCACGGGCTGGCCGGCGGCTTGAAAGTCTCCAATTCGCGAGTTGATATGCTCGAATTGAGCGTTCCGGTCGACATGATGACCGCCTTCCAGGCTCTTGCGGTTGACCTGGCGGGCGTTTCTACCCGTTCAACGCGTTCCGCTCGCTGCTCGGTATCGCGGGCGGTGTTGAGGCGCCGACCTATGCCGACCTCTATTCCGGCGCCTGGACGCACCCTACATCTAGCGGGTGTCTGCGTTAACCGGATAGGCAAGGTTCGAACGTCGACATGGTCCCATTGGAAGAATAGCGATTCAGCGCTGACTGACGCTTCGGTCAAAACAATGAAGATTGCCACAGCTCCTTATTTGTCGCGCTCGGATTCGGACATGAGCGCTTTGGCAAAGTGGCTGGTGCGCCTTAATCGTTACGAGCGCCGGGTTTTGTCGCGTCGCAAGGCGGCAGTCCGCAAATTTCGGCAGAGTGAAGCGACGCGATCAATACTGCGCGCCCTCGATTCGCGCGATACAACGTAATACACATGTTGTATGTTCGGCGTTTGGCAGAACAAAGCCAACAGAGCGTTGGACGCCCCTTTTGGCGACTTGCCACCGCGAATCTACAAGCTCCTCGCAGAGATGTGGATGTTCCGCGCAACGCCGAATTGTCCGAGCGAGGATCTGAGTGTAGCGTCGAACAATATGGTCGCAGGCCCGCACCATGAATGCCAGTTCTAATCCCGAGGGACCTCGCGGGTTTGACGGTTTGGCATCGCTAGTTTCCGTCATTCCGGACCCCTCGGCTGAAGGAAAGGCGGAGGCGCCTTCGGCTTCCAGACCCTCGCGCGCGGATTACAATACCGGCCGTACCGAACGTGCTTCCGGCCTCTCGTATCCGATCCTCAAGACGGCAGTGGTCGTCTTTGTCCTCGCGTTTGTCCTGGTCAGTATCTTTCTCGCGTACCTGGCGCCGGCCGGCAGCCCCAGGCCAGACGCTTCCTCGAACATCAAAGCGGGGCGGCGATAGGCGAGCAAGTTGCCCGAAGCTTTGGTGCCGGATTTCCGCGGGACAGTTCCGCTGTCGGCAGCCGGAGAGGAGGCGATTCCGGAGCTTCCAACTCCGCAGGAAACAACTTCGCCTGCTCACAGAGACGAAGATGGCCTACAGTCTCTCTCAGAAGCCGTCCGACAGAAGGCGGTGCGTCTGCTGATCGACAATAATTTTCGGTTCACCGGAGTAACGCGCTGATCGAAGGTCTGCCGCTTGCAAGCAACAATCCAACCATATGCTCAATGACGGGGATATTATCCATCTCTGCATAAGACAATAGGGCGCGACGCCTGCTATCCCTTTTCGACTGGAGCACGAGATAGTGGTCGGTCTTCGAAATGGCAATCTTGTCCCAACTCAGCCTTGTTTCCTCCTTGACCCCGAATAGTGTCTTGGGGGCCAAGGTGACGGCATCGTCCTCGATGAAGACACCAGGAAAGGCAATGCGACCGCCAATCCTCAGATGTTCGACATATTCGAACAGAAGCCGAACTCCGACGCCTCGCCACAGCCCGTCGACAACGGCGTGGAAGGTGTCCGCGCTCCTCAGCTTAATGATGGCGCAACCGCTCGGAGTTTGGACGCGAATGACATATGGCGCTCTGACAGACAGTCGAATTGCCGAGCGCTCGACGCCCCACCGCATGCGATTGATGTCTTCAAGCTTGTAGACACGGCCTTTCCAGGCGAGGCCGGTCGCCGAGATTTCAAGGCGCTTTCTGAAAATGACCCCGATGTCGGCCGAATACGCGAGACTGCGCGCGAAGTCGCCGTTGTCGAGACGAAATTCCTCTCGTCCCTTGCGCGTTGAAGTAACCGCCGCATGGCCCGTCGCCGCGTCCGCTGCTGCCTCGGGGAGGAAGGTGAATCCCCGGGCGATGGTCTCTATTGTCGCGACCATCGCGCTGGAAGGATCGTTCGCATTGCTGACCCCGGCGGCGAGCGAGATCACCTCACGAGCGAGCGCTCTACTGGCCAAGTGATCGAGTCCCTTGGCGCAGCAGATCATTTGGATCGGCTTCGTAACCAAGGTCCAGTTGGCGCCCATCCCACGCAGTTGTTCAACCAGGCCATCGATCCTCGAGGAGTGTCCCCGCGCAACTCGCAGTCGGATCAAAGCCAGCAATTTCCGCACATTGAAGCTCTCTCCGTCGATGAATGATTGCGCCGCGATTTCATAGTCGTTGACGATGTCCTCGATCAAGGTCGAGGCGCGCATTCGGCCTCCGTCGGTTGTCTTCGCCGCCAGTTCGGTGACCACGCGCACCAACGTTTCCGTCGGCAGCTCATCCAAAAGTCGCCGCGCTACTTCACGATAGCGGCTGCGCGCCGCTGCGAGTTCGCAATGGAGAGGGCAAGCATATTCCACAGGCGGAACGTTTGCGACGAAACCATCCGAATTGATCTCGCGCGTAACCGGTTTGGGGACGATCGCGTCGCATTCCGACGCAAACTCCAACAGAATCCGAACCATGTCGCTTTGCTGAATCGTCTCGTTCTGGATGCGTGCTGCGAGAGCATCCGCTCTCGACAGCGGACGCAAGTCGGTGTGTTCGTTCGAACACTGTGGTCTTGGATCGTCCGCTTCCGCCATCGGTCCCGTCGCGGAGGTGGTTGGAATTGGGTTGGCGTAGTCGCCGGGTTGCTCAACCCACATGATTCCGGCGTTGGAACGCTGGAAGGGAGATCACGCCATCACGGAAGATACCACGAAGGAGGCGGCTGCGACTGCTGAAAGTTTGCTTTTGGATGATTGGTTCGACGCAATCGAGGACGGGGTCCGGGCTCGGGTGCGCGGCTACATCGAGACGATGCTGGAGGCGGAACTTTCCGAAGCATTGTCGCGTCCGCGCTACGCCCGCAGCGGCTGGCGCGGGACAGGAAGCCGATAATTGGATGGCGTAGTCAATTCGACGCCATGTGCGGGAGAGCGACAGGCGGTCCACCTCGCCGGGCATAGCCTTGTTCGCAGCCCGGGAGCTTGGTTTTCGGGGTCGCAAGGCGATTCAAAGCATACATCCGCAACTTGATCCCGCGGGTTGCACCCCGGCGTTACCGCCAACCGCAGCGCCAGCCTGCTCCGGCCGCAAACCTATCAGTCGACCGGACGTTCAACGGGCCTCAGATTCAATCAACTTGCTTCGATCTGACTGGCGGGATCGAAGCCAGCGCTTTCTGCTTTGCATGCCGACCACGAGGTCGAATGAACCACAGTACAAGAATGCCCGGCGTAAGCGCAACGAGGCCCACCCAGCCCGTCATCACCGTGACCGCGCATGCGACCGCCCAAATGAGCGTGAGAACGAGTTCCAGCAGCGCAATGAGCCCGGATTGGGAATGCCGGCGCAGCACCATGTTGCGCTTCGCCGGTCCTTGCCGCCAGAAGCTCAACATTGCGGCCGACGCTCCCGCCCCGGCCGCGAAACCAGCCGCAATGATTGCGCCCCCCGGCGAAAAGTAAGCTAGCGCAATAGTGGGCAGAGCGAGAAACAGCCCGATTGGGAGCGCGATCGCTCTCAGTTTATACCGATCGAGCGCGTTACGCGTCACGGGAGCAGATGCAAGGAATTCAGGCGCGTCCTCGCCCGAAATCATGACCCAGGCCAGCAATCTTGAAAGTTACGAGGCGATGACCACGATGGACGGCGCGACAGTCACTTTCACCGAGCCCGTGACACCGCCGCGGCGCCAGAGCGCGAAGCTGATGGGCAGCACGTAGATGACCTGGAGAAGGACTTGCGACAGAAGCCAGAGTCGCGGGCGATCAACTTCCGCTCTTTCCTTCTCAAAGAGAAAGCGACGTCGCCGTAAAACGTGAAACCGGCGGATTCGTCGGATTCGGCAGTGAGCTCGCTCGCAGCGTACGCAACGGTCGTCAAGACCGTACCGCCGCAGAGATTGACCGCCGCAAGAATCGCGAAAGTCCGAGCAACAGCCACACAAGCACAGCGGCGGGGATCGTAGCTTTGTTGGGAGCTTGGACGCTCGTTGGAAGACGATCGAAAGCGGTTGAGGCGGTCGCCCGTCGATGCGGCGGTCACCCCGACGTTTGACCCCTCAGCCGCGCAACTGAACGAAGGTTTCGGCCATCCCGATTGCGTTGAGGAAAGCGTGCAACACGATCGTCGAAATCGTCGATCGGGTGCGCCATCGCACCCAACCGAGGCCCAGACCGACCAGCAAGATCTCACCGATCACGAGTGGGTCGTACTGCACGTGGATGATTGCCCACAGGACGGCTGTGAGCCCGATTGCGACCCAGGCGTTGTTTGGCGACCTTTGCCAGCCTCGGAAAAGAAAACCGCGGAACAGAATCTCCTCGCCGATTGGCGCGACGACGACCACTGCGGGCAAGAGCCACACCAGGGTCCCGGAAGAGGCAGCGCTGCGAAGGATGTCGCTTTGAAACGACGTAACGGCACTCTTCCCCAATAGCCAGCTCACGCCGTCACTTGCCGCCAAGATGCATAAACCGATGAGAATGAGGGTGACGAAGTCGCGTTTCCGAGGAAGGGTCAGCGCAAGATACTCCACGGCGGCCGAGCCCCGGAGGTGCGCAAACCAAACCAACAGCCCGACTTGAACCGGAGTCGACACCCAGAGGAGTGTCGTCACCACTGCGCCGTTGCTCGCCACGTTTTGGAGTTTGGCGAGGCTGAAGCCATGGTCATGCGACCACGCCAGCAGCGCCAACGCCGGGAGCTGGCCAGCCACAACCGCGACAAGGGCTAAGCCGAACGTCGCAAGCGGTCCCCAAGCTATCGCCCGCCATTCGGCTTCCGGGTTCAGTTGCTCCGGCGATTTGTTGTCTCGAGGACTGTTCAACATCAGCAGAGCATCTCGTTTCGAAATCCCGACGCGAGGTCTGACAAGCCACAATACGAGCAAGGCCGGCATGAGCGTGACGAGGCCGGCCCAGCCGATCATGACCGAAACCGCGCACGCCACCGCCCAATTGATCGTAATCAAGAGCTCCAAAATCGCGACGAGCCTAGACTGGTTATGCCGGCGCAGGACCATATTGCGCTTCGCCGGCGTTTGCCGCCAGAAGTTCAACACTGCGGTCGACGCTCCCGCTCCAGCCGCGAACCCGGCAGCAATGATTGCGCCTCTGAGCGAAAAGTAACCCAAGCCCAAAATAGGCAGAGCGAGTAACAGTCCGATCGGCAGCGCAATCGCTCCCAGCTTATACAAATCGAGCGCCTTGCGGCTTATGGGAGCCGACGTGAGCAACTCGGGCGCGTCTTCCCCTGAGATCATGATCCAGGCGAGCGATCCCGCGAGCTGCGCGGCGATGACCACGATCGATGGCGGGATTGCGACTTCCGCTGAACCCGTCACGCCGCCGCGGCGCCAAAGCGCGATGCTGATGGGCAGGACGTAGATGACCTGGAGGAGGATCTGCGACAGAAGCCATGGGTCGCGGACAATCAGCTTGTGCTCTTTCCTCCTCAACGAACGGCCGACGCCTCCCCGGAACGACCCGGTCTGACAACTCGTGTCCTCATTCAGCGAACTGCCGGCGGCGCTCGTGACGATCGTCAAAACCCTGTTGCCGCAGAAGGCAACCGCCGCCAGAATCGCGACAAGTCCGCACAACAGCCAGACGAGCAGAGCGCCAAGGTCCCCGGTCGCCGCTCGCACCGGAAACCAGAGCGCTCCCCGGTGATCGAGCCAGGAGCCCTGCGCTGGAGCGACGATCGCCGCACTGATCATGTTGCGCGTTGTCGCAGGAAGCACACTGAACGCCTGAGCCGCCAGAACAAAGGAGGCGCCGATGAGCGTCGCCGTCACTTGCAGATAGAGTCGCGCCCGACGAGAGCCGAGAGCGACGAAGAACCCCGTCGCAATGACCAGGCCGACGCCAGCGCAGCCCAAGGCCGCGGCGATCAGCCACGGATAGATCGCGAGCCACGCCGGCCGATCAAGCAGGGAGGCTATGTTGGCGATTGGCAGCAATACGAGAGCGGCCGTGGCGGCGCCCTCGAATGCGATCGCAAGAGCCCGCGAACCTAGAACCACGGTCGGCGAGACCGGTGCGGCGAAGACAAGTTCAAAGTCGGCGCGCGCGTAGAGCATGCGCATGGCGCTCACCATCGCCTGAGCAAGGATCATACACAGGCTCACGACGACGCCAACCGCGACCCACGCCTCAATGCCCTCCCGCCCTCCCGGATCTCGGGCAGCAAGCTGTAGTTGCCGCGCGGCCGGCCAAGCCAATGCGTGCGCGAGCGCGACTGCTCCCAAGAGAATGGCAATGATTCGTGCGCGCGAACCGCCTCGAAATTGCCCATTGAAAGCCCGAATGCTGAGGCGAAAATCGTGTGCGAGAAACCACAGGAACGAGGCTGTCCGCACCCGAGTCATCGTCCACTGTCAGTCAATTCAAGAAAGAGGTCTTCAAGACTCGTTCCTTCGGCTCCTGCGCTGCCCTTCAGCTCCTCGAGGGTCCCTTCTGCAATCAATCGGCCTCGATCGATGATGCCGATCCGATCCGCGAGGCGCTCGGCCACCTCCAAAATGTGCGTCGTCAAGATGATGGTTGCGCCTCGCCGGACGGTTGCGACCAGCAGGTCTTT
This sequence comes from uncultured Alphaproteobacteria bacterium, assembly GCA_963741405.1. Taxonomy (GTDB): domain Bacteria; phylum Pseudomonadota; class Alphaproteobacteria; order Rhizobiales; family Beijerinckiaceae; genus Roseiarcus. The sequence goes on along the minus strand of CAVUHX010000028.1, from coordinate 41,087 downwards.
GACCAGGCGCGAAGCGGCGGCGTCCAGGCCGGTGAGAGGCTCGTCCAGCATCAAGAGCTTTGGTTCGTGGACTAACGCTCCGGCGAGAGCTACCTTCTGCTTCATGCCGCGCGAGAAGGTCTCACAGCGTTGATGTCGATGCGGCCAGAGCCCGAGCACCTCCAGGAGCCCGTTGGCGGTTTCCTGCGCCGTTGTAGGCTCGATCCCCCAGAGACCGGCCACGAATTCGAGGTATTCGAGCGGGTCGAACCGATCATAGAGCATCGGCTCGTCGGGCAGCCAGGCAATGATCCGCTTGGCCGCAATCGGATGCCGACGCACATCGATCCCAAAGACCTCGATTGCGCCGCTGTCGGCGACAAGGAGTCCTGCCACCAGGCGAAGCGTCGTCGTCTTCCCGGCGCCGTTTGGGCCCAGAAGCGCGTAGAATTCCCCAGCCTTTACGATCAGGTTCAACCCGTCGACGGCCGGCTTTCCAAACGCCTTTCTGACCTCGCGCATACTTAGCGCTGGCACGCCCTCCGCCAGCGGCTGCATAGGATTTAACGAGATCATCTGGTATCCAAAGCTGTGCGGGTTCGTCGCCGTTCGGTTCCCCGACCTTGCGTATATCTACAGGGTGCTTTGCAAAGTGTGCACGTCCGAACCATGGAATGGCAAGTAATCCTCAGCTGAAGGGTCCAGAGCGATCGCGCCCGAAACTCGCGCGGAGGCGCAAATTGAGTGTCGGGAGGTATGGACAGGCAGACTCGCCCTCATTCCTGCGCCTCCAAAGGCTGAGCACGATCGGCATGGGATCGATGCTGACCGCCGCTCACCACAAGGCCTCGTCGCCATAGAGATGGAGCTCGCGGTGATGAAGCCGACAGACGAGCTACGCTGGAAAGTGGAATGCGGAAAGGGCCTCCTGGAAGTCGCCGGCGGAAATCCCGCGCAGGTAGAGGACCGGCAGCAGCGCGTCGAGGCTCTTCATGCGCCGCGCCCATTTGGGCAGGATATTCGAGGCGAAGCGTATCCGCGCACCCCTCGTCGCGCCCCGATCGCGGGCCTTCGGCTTTTGCACGTCCACAGGTCCGATCCCGGTCTGGATCGCGCGGACCGGATCATGCCCGTGGCGAACCACGCGCCGACGACCATCGGAAAGAACCAACTCGGCATTCGAGGCCAGGAATGTCTCGAACTCCGCCTCGACCGCCTGGGCAATCAGCCGTCGCACGCCGGCCCGTCGAATCTCGGTGAGCGGATCATCGATCGCCTCTTTCTGTCGAAGGGAAACGACTTTATTCTCGTCCATGGCGTAACGCTCCTTCCGGGAGACTTGGGTGGCTTCAGCAGCAACCCCGTTACGCCGCCTTCCTCATACCGTCACCCAGTTTCCCGCGTAGCTCCCGACAGACCGGGATCGTGTATTCGTCGCTGACTTTTCGGCCGAGGGCTCGGTGCCGGGCGAAGCGAATGTGATGCGCCTCGCTCGGCCTCCGGCCGCAGACGACGCAAGGTTGCGTGGAGGCGAACGTTCAAAGCTCTTTGTCGCGCTGGCGAGTGGTCTTGGCGGCAACACCGCGAGACGGAGGCTTCGTCGGCAGGACGATTGGAGTTGGCGTTGACGTGTCCGTCGCCATAAAGAGGGTTCGCCGCCCGATGCCGAAGGGTCCCGCGCGATCGCTTCTCCCGAAGGCCCACCAGCATCAGCCGGCTGACTCGCGTCGAAGCGGATGCCAACTCGATCGCGGCAAGCTTGTCGCGAAAGCTTGTCTCGACGAGGTCAGCGTCAGTCGCCGTCAGCCTGCTCTTGGCGGGTAGATTCTTATGCACCCAGTCGGCGGCTTCGTCCTCCGAGTTGAGCAGCACAAGGTCCGCAATGAGCTGCTCGCGCAGCGCTTCGGATTGCTCCGGACCAAGGTTACTCCGAGAGGGGCGCAAATTCGGCTCGTTGCGGCGCGAAGCTGCCCGACTTCGGGCGCGCGCTTGGGTGTTGACGTGGGGAGCCACGCGAAAGGCTGCGCGCGGATTATCTTCAGGCTGATCAGCAAGCAGCGCGAGGAAGGCGATGGACGCCAAGTCCAAGGAGGGCGGGCGGGACTATCTCGCCGCGGATATTTTCTTGACCACCGTACGGCTCGGCGGGCACGCCGCAATCGACCGGCTGCCCAAGGAGACCTTGCGGCGCGCGAGGAGGTTTCTTGCGCGCGTTATGGCGCACCAGCTTGCAAAGAGAGCGGGCGCTCGTCAGCCAAACTGATCCATTAAGCCGACATGTGGCCCGACTGAATTTCTAGGCGCCCCGACGCGGTCAATCGCTTCGTCGCATCCCCCTCCAGCCGTTCCGGGTGATCGGGAAAGAGGGCGGTTAATGCCTCCAGAAGGCTCAACGCTCCGTCAGGGCCTAACGATGCTGTTGAAGTGCAGGGGAATCGCATTTGAAAAAGGGTTGAGGAGATTTCTGGGGCTTGCGGGGCGGTGGGCTGATCGATTCTACCTTCGAGGGCGCGAATCAAGCCTTTGGAGACGATATTGGATCAGTTTGCGGCCTGTTGGGAGGAGTTGGACGATCCGCGAAGCGGGAACGCGGCTCTTCATGATTTCCACGAACTCTTGATCATGGCGCTTTGCTCGGTTCTGAGCGGCGGACAGAGCGCGGTCGAGATGGCGTTGTTCGCCAAGGCGAGAGAGCCCTTTCTGCGTGGCTTCCTCAAATTGGCCAACGGCCTGCCCAGCCACGACACGTTCAGCCGGCTTTTCCGTCAACTGGATCCGGAGCAATTCCGAGCCGTCTTCCAGCGGTTCATGTCGAGATTTTCGATTCCATGTCAGGGCGTTATCTCGATCGACGGCAAGGTGTTGCGCCGCTCGTTCGACAAGGCCAGCGGCAAATCGCCCCTGCACATGGTCAGCGCATGGGTCTGCCAGCAACGCATGGTGTTGGCGCAGATCGCCGCCGACGCGAAGTCGAACGAGATCACCGCCGTCCCCAAGCTGCTGGAGATGCTGTCGCTGAAGGGGACGATCGTGACCGTCGACGCGCTCAATTGCCAGCGTTCGATTGCCGACCAGATCGTTCGACAGGGCGGCGACTATGCGCTGGCGCTGAAGGGCAACCAGGGCAGTCTGCATGACGACGTGCGCCTGCATCTGGATGACCCCGAATCAAGGCCGCGACGTCCAAGCCGGACGTCGACGCCGATCACGGCCGCATCGAGACGCGGACCGCGACGGTTTCGACCGATATTCGGCTGGTTGCAAGACGATCACCAATGGCCTGGGCTGAAGGCCGTGGGCAAAGTGGTGCGAACCCGCGAAACGTCCACGAAAACGACAATGGAAACAGCTTATTACTTACTCAGTACGGAGTTGCCCCCAGGGCGATTGAACGAAGTCGCGCGCGAGCATTGGGGCGTGGAGAACCGGCTGCATTGGCGTCTCGACGTCATCATGAACGAGGATCAGGATCGCACCCGCCTCGGCCACGGCCCCGAAAATCTGGCAATCCTGCGCCACATGGCGCTGAACGCAATGCAGACGGAAGGATCCAAGGGATCCCTGCGCGGAAAGTTCAAGCACGCCGGGTGGAATGACGCTCTCCTCTCCAAACTCCTGGCCCAATTTTGAAATGCGATCGCCCTGCCCCCCCTCACGAGAGGATCTCGAGAAAGCGATTGGCTACTTCGATCAAGCGTTGCGGCTGAATCCGAACTCGTCCGAAGCGTTGATTGGAAGGGCGCAAGCTCGACTAACCGACCTCTTCGCATTTCAGAGCGGCGACTGGCACCTCGTTCTTCATGACGGCGACGAAGCTGCGGACCGCATTCTCGCCACTCGGCCTGGCGCTGCCTACGCGCACTTCATCAAGGCGTCGGTCGCCGAGGGGCGGGGATTATTCGACGCCTGCCTGGTGGAGTTGGACGCGACAATTAGTAGCGACTGGAATTTTGCCGGAGCCTATGCGGAGAAGCGCCACGTCATGGTTCTGCTGGGGCGTCCGTTGGAGGCCTTCGCCCTTGTTGACAAGGCGCTGCGCCTTGATCCGCTCAGTCCATCCCGAGCCGTCCACGAATATTTCGTTTGCGACCCGCATGCTCACCTCGGCCAGTGGGAGCAGGTTGTGGAATGGTGCAATCGATCGGCGGGATCCAGTCCGTCGTTCTACTGGTTCTATTATGACCTGGCCGCCGCCTACGGTTGGCTCGGGCGCGAACGGGAACGCGCCGTCGCCCTGTTCAGACTCAAGGATCTCAGGCGATTTGTTACTGTGCAAGACTACCTGGATGCCAACCCGGATCTCGGCCAGGAGTTCACCGCCGGCAGAGACCGAATCGCGGAAGGGCTGCGCAAAGCGGGGCTGCCCGATCGATAGCCGGCCGACCGCCGTCGATTCCTGCTGCCCTACGCCGCCAGCTGCCTCAGCACGTAACTCAGAATCCCGCCGTTGCGGAAATATTCAAGCTCGTCGAGCGTGTCGATCCGGCAGCTCAGCGGCACGGGGATCGTCTCGCCGTCGGCGCGCTGGATCTCGGCGTGCAACATCTGGCGCGGTTTCAGCGTCTCGCCGAGGCCGTGGATCGTCACCGTCTCGTCGCCCTTCAAGGCCAGCGTCTGCCAGCTCGTCCCCTCCTCGAACACCAGCGGCAGCACGCCCATGCCGACCAGGTTCGAGCGGTGGATGCGCTCGAAGCTCTGCGCCACGACGGCGCGGACGCCGAGGAGCCTGGCGCCCTTGGCCGCCCAGTCGCGCGACGAACCAGTGCCGTATTCGCGGCCGGCGAACACCACGAGCGGAACCTTTTCCGCCTGGTAGCGCATCGCCGCGTCATAGATCGCCATGCGCACGCCCGACGGCTGATGGACGGTGTAGCCGCCCTCGACCACATGGCCCGCCGAATCGTGCACCATCTGGTTCTTGATCCGGATGTTGGCGAAGGTGCCGCGCATCATCACTTCGTGGTTGCCGCGGCGCGTGCCGTACTGGTTGAAGTCGGCCGGGCGGACCTGATGCTCGGTGAGATAGGCGCCGGCCGGGCTCGCGGCCTTGATCGAGCCCGCCGGCGAAATGTGGTCGGTGGTGATCGAATTGAGGAAGAGCGCAAGAACGCGCGCGTTGTCGATGTCGGCGACCGGCGTCGGCGTCTTGCTCAGGCCCTCGAAATAGGGCGGGTTCTGGACATAAGTCGAGCCCATGTCCCAGGCGTAGGTGAGGCCCGCGGGGGCCTTGACCTTGCGCCAGTTGGAATCGCCGTCGAACACGCTGGCGTATTTCGTTTTGAACATCTTCGCGTTGATGGTCGATTCGACGAACTGCTGCACCTCGTCGGTCTTTGGCCAGATGTCGGCGAGATAGACCTCCCTGCCCTGCTTGTCCTTGCCGATCGGATCGCGGGTGAGGTCGACCTGCATCGAGCCTGCCAGCGCATAGGCGACGACCAGCGGCGGCGAAGCGAGATAGTTCGCCCGCACGTCCGGGTTGACCCGGCCCTCGAAGTTGCGATTGCCGGACAGGACCGCGGTCGCGACCAGATTGTGCTTGGCGATGGTCGCGGAAATCTCCGGCGCGAGCGGGCCGGAATTGCCGATGCAGGTGGTGCAGCCGAAACCGACGATGTTGAAGCCGAGCTTGTCGAGCGGCCGCTGCAGATCGGCCTCCTTGAGATAATCCTGCACGACCTGGCTGCCCGGCGCGAGCGACGTCTTCACCCACGGCTTGACCGAAAGGCCCCTGGCGACCGCGTTGCGCGCGACGAGGCCGGCGGCGATCATCACGCTCGGGTTCGAGGTGTTGGTGCAGGAGGTGATGGCGGCGATGACGACGTCGCCGTTGCCGAGGTCGTAGTTCGTCCCCTCGACCTTGTGGCGCGCGTGAAGCGCCTCGGCCTGCTTGAACTCGGTTTGCATCGCGTGGGCGAAGCCGGCCTTCGCCTCCGTGAGAACGACGCGGTCCTGCGGGCGCTTGGGGCCGGCGAGCGAAGGGGTGACCTCGCCGAGATCGAGCTCGACCGCGTCGGTGAAAAGGGGATCGGGCGTCAAGCGGGTGCGATAGGTCCCCTGCGCCTTGGCGTAGGCTTCGACCAGCGCGATGCGCGACGGCTTTCGTCCCGACGTCGTCAAATAGGTGAGCGTCTGCGAATCGACCGGGAAGAGGCCGCAGGTCGCGCCGTATTCGGGCGCCATGTTGGCGAGCGTCGCCCGGTCGGCGACCGTCATCGCATTGAGGCCCGGCCCAAAGAACTCGACGAACTTGCCGACCACACCCTTCTTGCGCAGCATCTGGGTGACGGTCAGCACGAGATCGGTCGCGGTGACGCCCTCGCGCAATTCTCCGTGCAGGCGGAAGCCGATCACCTCGGGAAGCAGCATCGACAGCGGCTGGCCGAGCATCGCCGCCTCCGCTTCGATGCCCCCGACGCCCCAGCCGAGTACGGCGAGGCCGTTGACCATGGTGGTGTGGCTGTCCGTGCCGACCAGCGTGTCCGGATAGGCGAGTTCGACCGTCTTGCCGTCGCGTTTCTCCTTCGACGTCCACACCGTTTGCGCCAGATATTCGAGATTGACCTGATGGCAGATGCCGGTGCCGGGCGGCACCACCGAGAAGTTGGAGAAGGCCTGCTGGCCCCACTTCAGGAAGCGATAGCGCTCCTGGTTCTGCTCGTATTCGCGCGCGACATTCTGGCCGAGCGACTTCGAGGTGCCGGAATAGTCGACGACCACCGAATGGTCGATGACGAGATCGACTGGAACCAGCGGATTGATCTTGCTCGGGTCGCCGCCGAGCGCGGTCATCGCGTCGCGCATCGCCGCGAGATCGACGACGGCGGGGACGCCGGTGAAGTCCTGCATCAGGACGCGGGCCGGGCGGAAGGCGATCTCATGCTCGGTTTTGCCGCGGTTGTGCGTCCAGGCCGCGACCGCCTCAATGTCCTCCTTGGTGACGGTGCGTCCGTCCTCGTTGCGCAGCAGGTTCTCGAGCACGATTTTCAGCGAGAACGGCAGCTGCGCCACGCCGGCGAGGCCGTTTTTCTCGGCTGCTTTCAGCGAATAGATCTCGTAGGTCTTCGCCCCGACGGTCAGCGTCTTGCGGCATTTGAAACTGTCGAGGCTGGCCATGCGGACGCTCCCAAAGCGGGGGATGAAGGATCGGCGGCTTATAGATAAGTTCCCCGGGGCAGGCTACACAAACTAAGGTCGTAACCGGGGCGCATGGGCGCGTTTTTCCAGGGAAATCAATGCGCCTTCGCGCGTGGGACTTGACGATCGAGCGCGGCGGAAGACGCCTGTTCGCGGGCCTTTCGTTCGAGGTGGAGCAAGGCTCGGCGCTGATCGTGACCGGGCCGAACGGCGCCGGCAAATCGAGTCTCCTGCGCGCGCTCTGCGGTTTTCTTCCGGTGCAGGCCGGAGGGTTCGCCCTCGAGGGCGGCGACCCCGAGCGGACCGCCGGCGAGCAGGCCCATTATCTCGGCCACGCCGACGCGCTGAAAGGGGCGCTGACCGCCGGCGAGAACCTCGCCTTCTGGGCGGGCGCGCTCGGCGGCGGTTCCGCGCGCGACGCCTGCCGCGAGGCGCTGGCCCGGGTCGGCCTTTCGCATGTGATCGACTTTCCCGCCCGCGCGCTCTCCGCCGGCCAGAAGCGCCGCGTGGCGCTTGCCCGCCTCCTCATCGCCCGCCGCCTGCTGTGGCTGCTCGACGAGCCGACGACGGCGCTCGACGCAGCGGCGCAAGCCGCCTTCGCCGCCATCATGCAGGGATACCTCGACGAGGGCGGCATCGTGGTCGCGGCGACCCACGCGCCGCTCGGGCTCACGGGCGCCCGGGAGCTGAGGCTTGGGGCGGCGGAAGGGGTGGCGGGGTGAGCGAGCTGTTTACATTTCCCTCCCCAGCTCTGCTCTACAGGACGTGCGCATCCCTTCCCCAGCTTGCTGGGGAAGGTGGCCCGGAGCGCCGGATGGGGTGTAGCTCGCTTCTTCGAAGCCGGCAGGCTTGCACGACCGTAAGAGCGAGCCTGCGACAAGGCATCCCTGCTTTCCACACCCCGTCCGGCGGCATAGCCCGTCCAAAGGCGGGCGTCTTCGACGCCCTATGGCGCCACCTTCCCCGCTTCGCGGAGAAGGAGAGACGCGCCGACCGCGGGCGCCTCAATGACTTGCGTGAATATTCCAGCCCACGCAGAGAGAGGCGCGCATTCTCATGACCCCCGCCCTGGCCCTCTTCCTGCGCGAATGGCGCATCGCCCGGCGGATCGGCGGCGGCGCGTCGGTCGGGGCGGTGTTCTTCCTGATCCTGGTCGCCATCATGCCTTTCGCGCTGGGGCCGGACCTCAACCTGCTCGCCCGCCTCGGCCCGGCGATCCTGTGGATCGCGGCGCTGCTCGCGACCTTGCTCGGGCTCGACCGCCTGTTCCAGGCCGATCATGACGACGGCTCGCTCGACGTGATCGTCAACGGCTCGCTGCCGCTCGAGCTCGTGGTCCTGGTCAAATGCGCCGCACACTGGACGACGAGCGCCCTGCCCCTCATCGTCGTGTCGCCGATCTTCGGCCTGATGCTGTCGATGGCCCCGAAGCCCCTCGCGCTCGTCGCAGCGACCCTCGCCGCCGGCACACCGGCGCTCACCATGATCGGGGCGATCGGCGCGGCGCTGACGGTGTCTTTGCGGCGCGGCGGCCTGCTGATGGCGGTGCTGGTCCTGCCGCTGACCATCCCCGTGCTGATCTTCGGCGTTGCGGCGGCCTCCGCCGCCAGCGGCGGCGCGGCGCCGTTTCTCACGCCCTTTCTCATGCTCTGCGCGATGTCGCTCTTCGCCATCGCTGCCGCGCCGTTCGCGGCCGCGGCGGCGCTGAGGCATGTGCGGGAGTAGACGGAGGCTCCACTCCTTCACCGAAACGGGTTCTCCACTCGCAGCCCCTCCCCGATTCGCACGCCGTGCTGCATGTCCTGCGACCACAGCCGCGCGCAACCGCTCAGCGCCGCCGCCGCGGCGATCATCGAGTTGGTAATCGAGAGCCCATAGCGTTCGGCGAAATCGAGACCGTGCTCGTGGGTTTCCACGGTGACCGGCGCGACGTCCAGCAGGCCTCGCACGAGCGCAAGGAAGGCGCGCATCTCGCGCCAAGTCATACCGAGCTTGCGGCGCATGACGTTTGTCGCCTCGTTCAAAACGTGAACGCTGATCGCCCCGCCCCGGCGCACCAGCGCCTCGGCCCGGTCGGCCCTCCCGGCGTCTTCCGAGATGAGATAGTGCAGCACATTGGTGTCGAAGAAATCACCGCTCATGCGCCGCGTCCCGGTCGAAGACGAAATCGGCCGGCAGGCGGCCGCGCATGGCGCGCAGGCGCTTCAGGGGCTATTCACGGCTCGGCTTGCGCCTCAGCGCGAATTCCCGCGCGCCCGCAACATGGATCTCCACCTCGTCGCCTGCCTTCAGTTCGAGCGCCTCGGCGACCGCGGCGGGGATGCGGATGGCGAGGCTGTTTCCCCATTTGGCGACCCGCATGGCGAGATCCATTGATATACACAGGCATGACTTATCTTGCCAGGATGGCGATCAATTGACGCCGCCCCTTTTCCCCTTGCGGGAGAAGGTGTCGCCGAAGGCGACGGATGTGGGGTCCTCTCGCGGAAGCCTACGACAGTCACGGGCAGACTGTGTTTTTCGCATTTGCTTTCAAAGTGATATGCGGTCATTTGGAGGAGACGCACGAACTCTTCGGCGGGAAGCGGATTCGCACTCCGCCGCCTGTTATCCCCATGATCAGGGGAATACGCTCCCTGTTCTTTTCCGGGCGCTGCGCATCAAAGCGCTTGTGGAAGCGATTGGAGTTATTGTGCGCAGCGGAGCGCAAAGATCTGGGGCTCCCCCCTGTTAGCAGGGAGAAACAGGGAGAACCCCAATCGCGGACCCTAAGCAGCCAACCAGCGCCTATGGCGACCCGACCCTAAAAGCGAGCGGCGGCTACTCCGCCGCCATCGCAAGGGGCCGGCCGTGAGAGGCGAGGTCGAAGCGGTCGAGGTCCATCACCTTGACCCAGGCCCTTACGAAGTCCTTGACGAACTTCTCCTTCGAATCCGCACAGGCATAGACCTCGGCGAGCGCCCGCAACTGCGAGTGCGAACCGAAGATCAGGTCGGCTCGGGTCCCCGTCCACTTGACTTCGTTCGTCTTCCTGTCGCGGCCTTCGTACACGCCTTCAGCGCCGGCGGCCGGCTTCCACTCCGTGCCCATGTCGAGCAGGTTGACGAAGAAGTCGTTGGTCAGCGCGCCCGGCGTTTTGGTGAAAACGCCATGCGTGGAACCTCCGGCGTTCGCGCCGAGGACCCGGAGGCCGCCGACGAGAACCGTCATCTCGGGCGCCGTCAGCGTCAGCAATTGCGCCCGATCGACTAGGTGCTCCTCGGCCGACAGGCGCTGCTTGCCGCTGAGATAGTTGCGGAACCCGTCCGCGTTCGGTTCGAGTGGTTCGAAGGCTTCGACCTCGGTCTGATCCTGCGACGCATCCGTTCGCCCGGGAGTCAAGGGAACCTTGACGTCCTGTCCCGCGTCCTTGGCGGCCTTCTCGATCGCCGCGCCGCCGCCGAGAACGATTAGATCGGCGAGCGAAACCTTCTTCCCACCCGACGCCGAGGCGTTGAACTCCTTCTGGATCGCCTCCAGCTTCTGCATTGCCTTCGCTAGCTGGGCCGGCTGGTTCACCTCCCAATCCTTTTGCGGCGCCAGGCGAATACGCGCGCCGTTCGCTCCGCCGCGCTTGTCGCCGCCGCGGAACGTCGACGCCGACGCCCAAGCCGTGGAGACGAGTTCGGCGACCGAGAGGCCGGAGGCGAGGATCTTCGCCTTGAGGGCGGCGATCTCCGGCTCGCCGACCAGCGGATGATCCACGGCGGGGATCGGATCCTGCCAGATCAGGTGTTCCTTCGGCACGAGCGGGCCGAGATACCGCGCGACCGGGCCCATGTCGCGGTGCGTCAGCTTGTACCACGCCCGAGCGAACGCCTCGGCGAGCTGATCCGGATTCTCGTAAAAGCGCCTCGAGATCTTTTCATAAGCCGGGTCGAACCGCAGGGAGAGGTCAGTCGTCAGCATCGAAGGCGCCCGACGCTTCGACGGGTCGTGTGGGTCCGGCACCGTGCCGGCTCCTGCGCCATCCTTCGGCGTCCACTGAAAGGCGCCGGCCGGGCTCTTGGTCAGCTCCCATTCATAGCCGAACAGGTTCGCGAAGAAGTTGTTGCTCCACTTCGTCGGCGTCTGGCTCCAGATCACTTCGAGGTTACTGGTGGTCGCGTCATCCCCCTTGCCCGTGCCGAACCTGCTCTTCCAGCCGAGGCCCTGTTGCTCGATCGGAGCGCCCTCGGGTTCGGGGCCGAGATACTCCGTGTCCTTGGCCGCGCCGTGGGTCTTGCCGAAGGTATGTCCGCCGGCGATGAGGGCGACGGTCTCCTCGTCGTCCATCGCCATGCGCTTGAACGTCTCGCGAATGTCCACCGCCGCAGCGACCGGATCCGGCTTGCCGTTCGGCCCTTCGGGATTGACGTAGATCAGACCCATCTGCACGGCGCCGAGCGGATTCTCGAGATCGCGCTCGCCGCTGTAGCGCTCGTCCTCCAGCCACTTGCCTTCCGGGCCCCAGTAGATGTCCTCGTCGGGCTCCCACGTTTCCTCCCGGCCGCCGCCGAATCCGAACGTCTTGAAGCCCATCGACTCGAGCGCGACGTTGCCGGCGAGGATCATGAGATCGGCCCAGGAGATCTTCCGGCCGTATTTCTGCTTGATCGGCCACAGCAGCCGGCGAGCCTTGTCGAGGTTCCCGTTGTCCGGCCAGCTGTTGACCGGCGCGAAGCGCTGCTGGCCGCGGCCGCCGCCGCCGCGGCCGTCGCCGATGCGATAGGTGCCTGCGCTGTGCCAAGCCATCCGGATGAACAGCCCGCCGTAATGGCCGAAGTCGGCCGGCCACCAATCCTGCGAGTCCGTCATCAGGGCGTGAAGGTCCTTGATCACGGCGTTCAGGTCGAGGCTCTTGAACTCCCTGGCGTAGTCGAACGCCTCGCCCATCGGATTGGACTTGGCGGAGTGCTGGTGGAGCACACCAAGGTCGAGCTGGTTCGGCCACCAATCCCGGTTCGTATAGGCGCGCATTCCGCCCGCGACCGGGCACTTGCTTTCACTTGCCGTCTTGTCGTCCATTGTATTCCGCCTTTTCCTTGAATTGAATGGAATTACCGTCATCGCTCAGGGGCGAGCCCGCTTCGGGGGCCGCAGCGCGCAGTCGCGTTACCTTCCAAGGTCGCCGCCGCCGGGGTCGACTTCGGAATGGGTCAAGAAGAGGAGTCACGCGTCCGCCCGGACCACTTCAACCCGAACGCCAGGAGCGATGGTCAGTCGTGTCATTGCGGTCCTCCTCAAATGTTCCCCTCCCATACGATCAAATTGACGCCGATAAATGTCATTCGTCAAATCGATTGTCCTGAGGCATAGTGATCGTGGAATTCGATTTCGCAATCGCCGCGAACTTGCCGGAGGAGCCTTCCGCTTGCGCCGATCCGCCGCAATTGCCGATTATGGGGCGGCCGCGCTAAAAGGCCGACCTGATGCCCAATCTCGCCAATCCGACTGTCTTCGTCGATCTGACCCGCCGGATGCTGCCGTGGCTTACGGCGGCGACGTCGGCGCTGTTCGTGGTCGGCCTGATGCTCGCCTTCCTGGCGCCGCCCGACTATCAGCAGGGCGAGAGCGCCAAGATCATGTACCTGCACGTCCCGGCCGCCTGGATGTCGACCTTCGTTTATGGGGTGATGACGCTCGCCGCGCTCGGCACGCTCGTCTGGCGCCATCCCCTGTCGGATGCGGCGCAGAAGGCCGCCGCGCCGCTCGGCGCGGGCTTCACCTTCATCTGCCTTGCGACCGGGTCGCTATGGGGCAAACCGATGTGGGGAACCTACTGGGTGTGGGACGCCCGCCTGACTTCGGTCCTGGTGCTGTTCCTCCTCTACCTCGGGTTGATCGCGCTGTGGCGGGCGATCGAGGACCCGGGCCGCGCGGCCCGCGCGGCTGCGATCCTTACTCTGGTCGGCTGCGTCAATCTGCCGATCATCAAGTTCTCGGTCGACTGGTGGAACACCCTGCATCAGCCGGCGTCCGTGTTCCGCCTGGGCGGCCCGTCGATCGCGCCGGCGCTCCTATGGCCGCTGATCGTCATGTCGCTCGCCTTCACTTTCCTCTTCCTCACCCTGCATCTGATGGCGATCCGCAACGAGGTTTTGCGCCGGCGCATAGCTCGGGTCACCATGCTCGCGGCCGCCGAGGGCGACCGGCTCGCCCCGTCTTTTGCCGCGAAGGGTGCATAAGAGCGATGATGAGCGACCCCCACATCGGCTTCGTGATCGCCGCCTATTCCGTCGCCGCCATCGTCACCGCCGCCATGATTGGATCGGTGGTGTTCGACTATCGGCGCCTCAGCGCCAATCTCGACGAGGCCACGCGCGCACTCGAAGCCGCCCGCGGCGGCCCTGGGGACCGTCGCCGATGAGCGCAACCCCCGAGGCTGCCCGTCGGCCTTTGCGGTGGCTGGCGTATCTGCCGCTTGTCGCATTCGCCGCGCTCGCCTTGCTCATGGCGCTAAGGCTCAACTCGGGCGGCGATCCGTCGAGGCTGCCTTCGGCCCTGATCGGCCAGAGCGCGCCGCCCCTGACGCTCGCCGGGCTCGACGGCAAGACGGGTCTGAGCGACGCCGATCTCCGCCAGGGCCATGTCAGCGTCATCAATGTTTTCGGCTCGTGGTGCGAGCCCTGCCATCTCGAGCATCCCTATCTGATGGCGCTTGCGGCGGACGCGGCGCTGAAGGCGAAGGGAGTGGTGATTCTCGGCGTCGCCCAGAAAGATACGCCGGAGAACGTGCGCCGCCTTCTCGGCGCCAAGGGAGACCCCTACGCGAAGGTCGGCCTCGACCCGGACGGGCGGGCGGGAATTGACTGGGGGGTCTACGGCGTGCCGGAGACCTTCATCGTCAGGGGCGACGGGAGGATCGCCTACAAGGTGATCGGGCCGATGTCGGCGGAGAGTCTCGAGAGCGAGGTCAAGCCGCAGATCATGAAGGCGATGGAGCCGCCGCGCTCGTAGGTGCGCCGATCGCTCCGAATGCGATTCCGCCCGGAACAATTCCGCCTCTCCCCGGTTGCTCTGGGTTCGGCGCAGGCTCTCGCGAAACCGCGATGGGGCCCGGACGGGGGCGGCGACCTTGGGTCAGGGGCGATTGCGGACGGTTCGGCCTGCCGAAGAGGAAGACGAGTCGGAGCAGACCGACTGGCGGGGGCTGATATCGTCGTGGTCGCTAGCGATCCTCGCCGTTATCGCCGTCGCTGCGGCGCTCTATTTTGCCCGCGAGCCGCTCATTCCCGTTGTCACCGCCTTCGTCGTCGGCGTCATGCTGTCGCCTGCGGCGCGCGCGCTCGAGGAACATAAGGCGCCGCGGCTGCTTACCGCAGCCCTGATGGTGGTTGGCGTCGCGCTCGTCGTCGGGATCGTCGTCGCGCTCATCGCCTCTCCAATGGCGGACCTCGCCAGTCGCATTCCTCAGATCGGCGCCAAGCTGCAGGTCTTTCACGGCCTTCTTGATTCGTGGCGGCGCTTCGAGCTCTCGGTCGGCATCAATCCATCCAACGCCCAGCCGGCCCTCCCGTTGCCAAGTCTCGAATGGGTGCCGACCACGCTCGGGGTTCTGACGCCGCCGGTGACCGGATTCCTTTATTTCCTCGTGGTGCTGCTGCTGTTCATTTCGTGGTGGCCGGATTTGAGGCGCGGCCTCGTCATGACCTTCGCGAGTCGCGATTCCCGTCTCACCGTTCTCAAGATCCTCAACGAGATCGAGTCCAGCCTGGCCGCCTATCTGCTGACGGTCACCTGCATCAACCTCGGCGTCGGCGTGGTCGCCGCAGTGATCGCGTTCCTGACCGGATTGCCCTTCCCGTTCGGCCTCGGCGCGCTCGCGGCGACGCTCAACTTCATTCCGATCGTCGGCCCAGTCCTGATGATCGTTGTGCTCGCGCTGGTCGGTCTCGTGACCGCGCCGAGCCTGGGCTCGGGCCTCCTTCCGGCCGTTCTGTTCATGCTCGCGGTGTTCGCCGAAGGCCAGTTCATCACGCCAACGATCATTGGTCGCAGGCTCGAGATCAACAACCTCGCCGTGATTCTGTCCCTTCTGTTCTGGACCTGGATGTGGGGCCCGATGGGGGCGTTTCTGTCCTCGCCTATCCTGATCGTCGGACTGATCCTCAATCAGTATCTGCGGCCGAACGGCTCCGGTTGAGCCGGAACAGGCATAGCGGGACGCGCGTTACTCTCGCCGGAACTCGCGGAGGCCAAGATGAACGACGCTACAAAGGACGCCACGCAAGCCGTCCAGGATAAAGCGTCCGCGCGTCTCGAGAAGGACCTGACGGCCATGAAAAACGATATCGCCCATCTCTCGCAACAGATCGCCGACGCGGTCAACGCGCTCGCTTCCGCCGCCCAGAACCAGGGCCGCCGGGGACTGCGCCAGGCGCGCGCAAATATCGACGAAGCCATGTCCGGAGCGTCCGACCGGGCCGGCGCCCTCGCTGGCGCGGCGCAGGACGCCGCCTCCTCCCTCTCCGATACGCTGGCCGACGCCATTCTGGAGCGGCCGCTCGCCTCTGTCGCCCTCGCCATGGGCATAGGCTTCATCGTCGGCGTGGCGTGGCGCCGCTGACGGAGCGCATGGTCGAAAGGATCTCCGCCCGCTTTAGGGCCGAGGCGCGCGGCGCGGTCGGCGTGCTCGCGCGCAACCGCTTCACCCTCGCTGACGAACGCGACCGGTTCGGGCTGCCGGTCGCCCGTGTCACCTATTCGTAGTGCGACAACGACAAGCGCCTGGTCAAGCACTCGCTCGGCTTCATGCGCCTCGCGCTCGAAGCGGCCGGCGCGCGCGACATTTTCGACGAGACCGACGACACCTGCCATCTGAACGGCACCGCCCGCATGGGCTTCGACCGCGAGACCAGCGTGGTCGACGCCGACTGCCGGTCGTGGGACGTGCCGAACTCATGGATCTGCGACGGCTCCGTCTTTCCGACGGTCGGCGGCGTCAATCCCTCCCTCACCATTCTCACCATTCAGGCGATCGCCTGCCGGACCGCCGACCGGATCCGGGCTTTGGCCCGCCGCGGCGAGCTGTGACCTTCGTGCCCTTTGTGGTTGTTTTTCACCACCAAGAATAGGTGAAGCCCCGGATGGCGTGCTTGGCGCCGCAATAGGCCGCCTGCAGCGGGATGCCGCGATAGGCGAGCGCCGATCCCATCTGGATGATCCGCCCGCGCTTGCGCCGCCGCATCGATTTCAGCGCCGCCATCGTGCCGTTGACGATGCCGAGGTAGCAGACGTCGGTCACTCGCCGGAATTCAGCGGGGCTCATGTCGACGACCCGCGAGAACACCGTCTCCGTCGCGTCGTTGATCCAGACATCCGGACGACCGAGCCTGGCCTCGAGCCGTTCCGCCGCCGCGAACAGCGCGTCGGCGTCGGAAACGTCGACGGCTTCGGCCGCCGCCTCGACGCCGAAGGCTTCGAGCTCCCGCCTCACCTCTTCGAGCGCCTCCACATCGCGGGCGATCAGGCCGACACGGTCGCCGCCGCACGCGAACCGGCGGGCGATCGCGCGCCCGACGCCGGCGGTCGCCCCGGTGACGATGACGACGCGGCTTTCGGCGCTCATGGCTCGACCGGAAAGGCGAGCGTCGAGAGGAGCGCGATATGCGGATCGCGCGAATCGACCCGCGTGTGCTGCACCACGATCGGCACGGTGGAGCGGATGACCGACGAATAGGCGGTGTCGCGCGGCACGCGCTCGGGATCGGTAAGATCGTTGAACCGCATGTGCTTGTTTCGCCGCGGCTCGACTTCGACCTTGTAGGGGCCCGCCGGGTCCCGGTCGGTGAAATAGAGCGTCAACTCGACCGAGGCGGGCTCCTCGTTGGCGTTCAGGATGCAGGCCGCCTCGCGGGACAGGAGATCGGGCTTCTGGCTGAAGCTGAGACCGGGAATATAGCCTTCCGGAATGGCCCAGACGCGATGACCGACCATGGGAACCTCCATCACCGGCAACCGTCCGCGGGGCGGGTTGTTCCCGGCGCCCTCCGATGGAACGAACCCGACCAAATGTGAAAGTCGGTTTAATTTCCACGCAATTGATGGGGATCAATGCGGCGGCCGCGCAACCCGATAGATTTGCTGCGAAGGTATGCAGAGGCGCGCGGGGCGCGCGCGACAACGGGGAACGGAGCGGCGCGAAGCGCGCCTCGCTTACATGCGGGGAGAGTGCGATGAAGCCCAAGTTCCTGATGATCGCTGCGGCAACGGCGATCCTCGCGGGGGCGGGGGCGCCGTCGTACGTGTCGGCGGAGCAGACCCCGCCGATGAGCGGCGGCTACAAGAACGTCATTCCGATCCCGGTCGACGATCCACGGGTGAAGACGATCGCGGGCACTCTGTTCAAGCCGGAAGGCGCGGGGCCGTTCCCGGCGATCGTTTACCTGGGCGGCTGCGCTCCGGTCGGCGCGGATGACGCGGCGCTCGAGAGGGCCGTCGTCGACCACGACCGCTCTAGAGGGTTTGCGACATTTATTGTCGATTCGTACGCGCCGCGGCGTCTCAATCATGGCGTCTGTGACCGGACGCACAATCCCCTGTGGTATGGCGTCCGCGCCGCTGACGCCCATGCGGGGAAGGACGCGCTCGCCGCCAGGCCCGACATCGACCCGAAGCGAATCTTCCTCGTCGGTTACGACCATGGCGGACTTGCCGCGCTCCTCGCGGCCGATGCGGTGACGGCCGCGGAGCATGAGGCGAAATTCGCGGGCGTCGTCGCCTATTATCCGTTCTGCGGCTTCAGCTGCGGCTGCGCGTTTTCGGTGCCGACGCTGATCCTGGTCGGTGAGCGGGACGACGTCGCTCCGGCCTACCGTTGCCAACGCGTGAGGGACAGGCCGAACGCCGAACTCGTCGTCATTCCGGGCGCGGCGCACACCTTCGCAACCCCGGGGATCGACATGATCGAGAACGGCCATCGGCTGGCCTATGACGCGAAAGCGGCCGCGGACGCTGAGGCGCGCGCCGATGCGTTCATGGCGGCGCACATGAAGTGAGGGGGGGACGAAAGCCAACAGAGAAGGAGGCCTTTCTATGAGACGTCGTCTTCTGATTGCGGCCACCGCTGTGACGATCGCTGCCGGGGCGATCGTGATTTTGTCGTCCATATCGGCGGCTCAGGCGCCGCTGATGAGCGGCGGATACCCGAACGTCATCCCGATCCCGATCGATGAGCCGGGTACGAAAGCGATTGCGGGCGCGCTGATCAAGCCAGAAGGCGCGCGGCCGTTCCCGGCGATCATCTACCTCGGCGGCTGCGCGCCGGTCGGCAGTCCGCACGATGCGGACCTCGAAAAGACGGTGATCGACCATTATCGCGCCACGGGCTTCGCGACGCTGATTGTCGATTCCTACACGGCGCGCCACGCGGATCGCGGCATGTGCGACAGGCCGAACGACATAGGTTGGCACTTCGCTCGTGCGCTGGACGCCCACGCGGCATGGAAAGCTCTCGCGGCGATGCCCGACATCGACGCCAGGCGGATCTTCGTCCAAGGCTATGATACCGGCGCGAACGCCGCCGTGCTGGCGGTCGATCCGATCAACGCCCCGAAGGGCGAGGTGAAGTTCGCCGGCGTCGTCGCCTTCTACCCATGGTGCGACTTCGGGTCCACGTTTTCGGCGCCCACGCTGATCATGATCGGCGACAAGGACGAACTCACTCCGGCCGACCTCTGCCAGAAACACGTCGGCAAGACGAACGTCGAAGTCGTTGTCTATCCGGGCGCAACGCACTACTTCGCAACGCCCGGAGTTGGCGACTTCCAGGGTATCCACATGGCCTACGACCCGAAAGCCGCGAAGGACGCGCAGGCGCGCGCCGATGCGTTCATCGCCGCGCACATGAAATGAGGGGAATGGAAGCCGACAGAGTAGGAGGCTTGCGATGAAACGTCATCTTCTGATTACGGTGGCCGCGGCCACTGTTACGCTGGGTGCGATAGCAGCCACGACAGCAGCGGCGGCTCAAACGCCGCCGATGGGCGGCGGCTATACCAACGTGATCCCGATCCCGGTTGTTGATCCGGTGACAAAGGCGATCGCCGGCGCGCTGTTCAAGCCGGCCGGAGCCGGGCCGTTTGCGGCCGTCGTCTACATGCCAGGCTGCGACGGCGTCGGCACGCCGTGGGGCATGGCGCTGCAGAAGGGCCTGGCGGACCGTTACACAACCAAGGGGATCGCTCTCCTGATCGTCGATCCGTTCACCGCGCGCAGCGAACCGGAGGGAGTTTGCGCGAAGCTCGACCCGTCGACCGTCGCGAAATACGCCGGACGCGGAGCCCTGGACATTCACTATGCGGTCAACGCCCTGAAGGCGACGCCCGGCATCGACCCGAAGAGAATCTTCTTGCAAGGCTATTCCTACGGAGCCATCGCTTCGCTCGCCGCAGTCCAGTCGAATGGATCGCCGGTTCAGCACGCGGACGTCGCGGGGGTGATCGGCTTCTATCCCTATTGCTTCGACGGCGCTGACCCGACGGTTCCCGTTCTCGTCCTGATCGGGGAGAAGGACGACATCGCGCCCGCCGCGGCGTGCCAGGCGATCCAGGGCAAGAACGACTTCGAAGTCGTCGTGTATCCGGGCGTCTACCACGCCTTCGCTCATCCAGCCGACAAGCCCGGAGATTTCAACGGCCATCATTTCGCCTATGACGCGAAGGCGGCTGAGGACGCGCAGGGGCGCGCCGACGCCTTCATCGCCGCGCACATGAAGTAAGGGGGAACGCAAGCCAACAGAGAAGGAGGCTTTTCTATGAAACGTCGTCTTCTGAGTACCGTCGCCGCCGTCGCGATCGGGGTTGGCGCGATGATCGTCCTGCCGTCGGTTTCCGCCGCGCAAACGCCGGTTATGGGCGGCGACTACCGTGGCGCGAAGAACGTGATCGCGATACCCGTGGACGATCCGGCGACCAAGGCGATCGCCGGTGCGCTGTTCAAACCGGCGGGCGCAGGGCCGTTCCCCGCTGTCGTTTACATGCCAGTTTGCGGCGGACTGGGGCCAGCCGAAGAACGCGCCGTCGAGAAGAGGGTCGCCGACCATCTCCTGGCGAAAGGCTTTGCGGTCTTGATCGTCGACCCCTACACCGTCCGTAACGAATACGTCGGCGTCTGCGCAGAGGCGAACAGCGCCGATGAACAGACGTCCAAGCAGATCGCGATCCGCGGCGCCTATGACGCGCTCGCGGCGGTCAAAGCCCTCGGCGCGACGCCCGCCATCGACCCGGACCGCGTCTTCTTGCACGGCTACTCCCAGGGTGGGATCAACGCCCTCGTCGCGGGCGACGCCGCCCTCCCGCCGAAGTACGACGTCAAGGTCGCGGGCGTCGTGGCTTACTACCCATATTGCTACGACACGCTCGATCCGGCGGTCCCGACGCTCGTCTTCGTCTGCGAAAAGGACACGCTGACGCCGGCGTCTTTGTGCCAGGCGGTCAAGGACAAGCCCAATCTCGAGGTCGTCGTCTATCGGGCGCCACGCACGGCTTCGCGATGCCGGAAGGCATGGAATTCGGAGGCGGACGCTTCGTCCACGACGAAACGGCGACGCTCGACTCCGAGCGGCGCGCCGACGCGTTCATGGCGGCGCACATGAAGTGAGGGGAGCGTTCGGAGATTGAGCGAGCGCCTAAGCCGCGTGCGGGCGCCCGCGCGCAAGTCGCAGCGCGCACCACTCGTCCCGCTTGCAGCGAGAGGGCAGTCTGTCGAAAGACGGGCGTTCTTCTGAACGCTCTTTCGTTGAGGGGCAGCGCGAACTCTTTTAGAAAGAGCGGCGCCACCCCTCATCCGGCGCCATAGCCCATCGAAATACGACCCTCTTTCGACGCCCTATCGCGGCGCCTCCCCTCGGGTGAGAGAAAGGAACGATGGCGACTCGACCCCGATTGCGAGACGTCGCAAGCCCCGCGCCTCTTTCGGGCGCCATGCCGATTCCACAATGTGCGTGACAGGATCCTCCATGCCCAGGGACGCCCGGCCTCCGATCGCCAATGTGTTCAAACGAGAAGGAGCGCGAGCCGCGAGCCGGCCAATCCTCGCGCTCGCCGCCGCCCTCGCGACCTGGCCGACGCTCGCGGATAGCGATTATCCTCCCGGCCTGTTCGAGAATTCGCCGGTCGTCGGGCAGCCGGGCGCGGCCGCTCCTCCGGGGCCGACTGACGCCGACTCGGCGGACTCCCTGCCTCCCGACTCGCCCGAATCGCTGGACGACTACTGCGCCAGCGTCGCCGGCCGGACCTTCCGCAGCCGCGAGGAAGTGAGGCAGGCGCATGCCCGGTGCGATCCCGCTCGCGGCGGCGCGCCGCAGCCGGGGGAACTTCCGGATCAATGAGGTTGCACCCGGGCGAGGCTAATCCGAACAGGTCTCACCTTCGCGCGATCTCATTGACGAGCTTGCGCATCATGGCGTCGCCGAAACTGCTGAAATCGTCGATCGGCGCAACGAAGGCGCCGGACCCGCCGATCACGTTCTCGCGGTAATATTGGGCAAGGCCGCCCGGCGGATTGGTGTGCAGGGCGAGATAGCCGCCCAGCGCGGCGGCGCGGCGGTTGAAGATCGCGAGCCCGTTGATGACCATGCCGGCTTCGACCGCCGCATCGCGCGCCGCGGTGACCGGCCGCCCCTGATTGCTCGTTCCGTCTCCCGAGACATCGATCACCCTGCGGTCTGACGTTATCGCGGTCGAGGCGAACCGGGCGAAGGCGAAATCGATCGCCGCGCCGATCGCCGTCCGTCCGGCGAACGAGCGCGGCGCGGCCGTCGGGGCGCCGGCGAAGGCGCGCGCGTCATCTGGATTGCGAATGATCGTCCAGTCGACCACCACCTTCTGCTCGCCCTCGCCCGCCCATTCGACATAAGCGAGCGCGATGGCGCCGTTCTGCCCTGTGGAGATTGCGTCCATCAGCTTGCGGCTCTGAATCGCCTCGGCGTAGCCTCGGCGTTCGAGCGCGAACTCGCCGTCGTCGATGCTGCGGGAGACGTCGGCGGCGAGCACGACCGCCGCGTCGACTGCGACCGGCGCGTCGACTGCACGGCTCGTCGCGACCGTCGAAGCAAGAACCAGAACAAGCACCGTAGCAAAGCGACATTCAGGCCAGCATCGCATCACATCCTCGCCGCCCCCGAAGGCGAATCTTAAGGGCGTTCGCGGCGGACCGCCATTGCCGTCGTCGTGTTCTCCTTCGCCCTCGAAGCGGCGGATGCGCGGAATCGCCGGACGGGGCGAGCGCTCATGCGACGACGCGCCTCAGCGCGGCGGACGGCGGCAGCCTGATAACGAATAGGGCGTCGAAGGCCGGGTGGATACAAACCGGCCGACTCCGGAAAGCGGCGCATTGTTGGTTTGGTCGGGTGAGCTCGCGCATTGTTTCGTTGATTGGCTTCTGGCTGTTTTTGTCCGGACATTGGGCTTTCGCAAAGAATGTAGAGATCCTGCCGGCAGGCCCGCGCGAGGCGCCGTTGAGCCAGCACCAGGTGCAGACCAGCCGATCCGGCGAACGGATCTCCCGGAACTCCCCGGTCACGATATGCGCCGAGCCGGCCGGATTGTGCATTTCAACGCGATATTTTCCGCCGATGCGGGCGTCGACCTCGCAATGCGGCACGGTCATGGTTTCCGGGCCGTACCACGCCTGCATGAGGCCCTTCTCCATGAAAGCGGCGAAGACGCGCGCTGGCGGCGCCCTGAAATGTCGCTTGATGACGAGACTGTCGGCCGGCATGCGCGTCTCCTATCCTTTGGGTTTGGACGAATCCTGCGCTTCGAGCAGCACTTCGAGCCGGTCGAAGCCACGCTCCCAAAAGTGCCGCGCATCGTTGATCCAGCGCTCGGCGTCGGCCAGCCGGTCGCGCCGAGGCGAGCAGACCCGCCAGCGCGCGTCGACCCGCCGCTCGATCAGGAGATGGCGCGAGATCGCCGGACCGCTGATGTCGAACGGTTTCGCCAGTTCGCCGAAGCGCAAGAGCTTTTCTCGCTCCGAACGGACGTTGCCTACGCTCGCAGGGCTTGCGCAAAGCGGGTAAGCAACTTTCTGGTTATCAGAACAAGTAGCGACGGGTTTGGACCTGGCGCTCTGACCGATTCGAACTCGCGCCCAGGTTGCAACCCGGCCTCCGAAAGGTCCCTATTCCCGTATTTCAGCCCTTCGGCCCCCTGTTCTGGGCGGGAACAAGGCGACCATCTCCCCTGTTCTTTCGTTCGATCTCGGCTCGTTCCTGCTCATCGGTTGTATTGGAACCAATTGAAAAAATGAATATTTCCCGGCCGGAAGCGATGCGACGCGCGCAAAGTTGGCACTGTTCTTTGCACGAAAACAGGCGAGAACAGGGGAAATGACGGATCGGGAGCCCATGCCCGCCCTCAAAGAAGTCGCCGCCCGACTGCTCGCTGGCTTTCGGATTTCCCGTCGGGTATTCGATTGAGCTCAAGGACGCCGCCGCCCGCGGGGAGGCCCTTGTCGACGCGCCGGCGGCACGCCCTCCGCAATCTTCAGGCCGCGCGGACATGACTACGGACGGTCGCCGCGCCGGTCAGGATGACGATCCGGCCAGACTCGTCGAGGACGCGGATCTTGCACCCGGGCTGGTCGAAGCTCCTCGCGAGCCTGGCGATCTCCGGCCAGGCGGCGCGCGTATCCGGCAGCGCGATCGCCCGCTTCGCCGCGACGACGGCGCCGTCCCGCAGCACTTCGAAATCATAGAGGTGCATGCGTCCGCCCCATCGACGACAGTGGCGCGCGAGCCGGTCGAACACCGTTCCGAGCGCCTGCCGGCCTCTCTAACACCATCTCTGTTGCGGCTTCGTGAAGCCGCGCCCGGCAATCGAAACGGTTCGGCGCTGGGACGCGAGAACGTTTCGCGATAAGATGGGCAAGGCCGAGTTCCCCTGGGGGGTCGGCATTCCGTATCCAGGCCGGCCTATCCGGCGTCGCCCGGAACCATTTGCCTCCGGGCGCAAGGAGGTAAGTTCTTGCCGCGCGACCGACAGTCCCGAAGCGCCCTCTATCTTCTGGCGGGCGACCTGATGAGCTCGCCTGCCGTCGTGGCGTCGGACAGTGCGACCGTGCGCGACGTTGCGAAGCTGATGCTCGAGCAGGGGATCGGCGGCGTTCCGATCGTCGACTCGTCGGGTTCGGCGATCGGCATGGCGAGCGACGGCGATCTCATGGGCCGCAGGTCCGACGACAGGCGCCGCTCCTGGTGGCTCACGATGCTCGCCGACGGCGCTTCCCCGGACGACATTCTCGGTCCCGGCGGGGAACGCCCCGTTCGGGAAGTCATGTCGGCGCCGATCATCACCATCTCCGCAGGCGCGCCGGTCCAGGACATCGCCGAGGCCCTGCAGGCCCACCGCATCAAGCGGCTGCCAGTGGTCGAAAACGGCCGCGTTCTTGGCGTCATCAGCCGGGTGGACCTGCTCTGCGTCGTCGAAAGCGTGCCGAAAGACCGGCTCGAAGAGGAAGGCGGCGCCGGAATCCTCGCCTTTTTCGAGTCGCTGATCGGGGGGGCTTCGCTGCGCGGCGTCGCCGAGCGCGGCGGCGGTTCGGCGGAGACCGCGCCGCACCCGCCGAAGCCGCCAGTCTTTTCCGCCCATGCCTTCCGCAGCAACGTCCGCACATTCAAGGCCGAGAGCTCCGACAAGAGAGAGGCCGCGCGGCGGGAGGCCCAACTCGACCGCAGACGGCAGATCAAGGCCTTGCTCGATCACCACGTGAGCGCGCAATTGTGGCGGGAATTGCTGGAGCATGCCGAGCTCGCGGCGCGCGGCGGCGAACAGGAGCTCATGCTGTTGCGCTTTCCGTCGGATCTTTGCATCGACGGCGGGCGCAAGATCGACGTCGTGGAGAAAGGCTGGGAGGAGACGCTGCGCGGCGAAGCGGCCGAGATCTACGACCGCTGGCGGAAAGAGCTCAAGCCGCAGGGCTTCGGACTCGCCGCCCGAATCGTCAGCTTCGACGAGGAGGGCGCCATCGGAGACATCGGCCTCTATCTGACATGGGGGGAATGAGGCCTCGCCTACTGATCGCCGACCGGCGCGCCGAAGACGGCCGCACAAAAGACGTAGCCGACGCAGCGCACCGATCGAATGAGCGGGCGACCCGGATCGAGATCGATCTTCTTGCGCAGCCGCGCGACGAGCGTGTCGATCGACCGATCGAAATAGGTCCAGGCGCGTCCCCGCAAATCGCGCAAGAGCGTGCTGCGCGAAAGCGTCCGGCCGGGCTCGCTGAGGAAGGCCGCCAGGAGATCGTATTCTGAAGAGGTGAGATCGACATGGCGCCCATCCGGACCGACGCAGCGTCGCGTCACCCTGTCAAGCGTCCAGCCATCGAAGCGCCAGCGGCTCGCGCCCAACGCCTTCCGGGGCTTGGCGACTTCCTTCGTGAAAAGCTCGATCTTTTCGGGACGGAAAGCGCTCTCCATCGTCGTCAGTTCGGGTTTGTCCTTGGCGAGCACGAGAGTACGCATCGGCTGTCCCCTTCGATTGCGCCGTTCGTCGGCGATTCGTCGTCGAGTGGATCGAACCGTCGCATATGCTAAGCGTCTGTCAAGAATTGACGCTGCGAGAGGCACGCAATTATTTTTCTTCGGCAGCGTCAGCAAACTTTGTCCCATGTCTTCCGAGTCCTTGCTCAATCGTGCGCAACCTGGACGAGAGCAGACGCTGTTGCCGCTTATGAGGGTACGGCGCCAAGAATTGCGCCTCCGCAAGTACGAGGAACAGGCGCTGCGATGGATCTCGGCCTGAACCGCGACAGCGCCGAGGCTCTCTGACGCAAGGGTATTAACAGAGGCGAAGCCATTCGCGTGTACTGTTTCGTGACCGACTGCAGACCCCGGCGCAGATGACCACGACGACCGCCGCCTTTTTGTCCGTCACGCAGAACCTGGCGCGCTATCAGACCATGACAGCGGCTGAGCCGGCTGTGAAGTCGGCGACGGCCTATTACGAAGCCAACATCGGCAAGGTTGCATCAATTCAGGATTTCGTCGACAACTACCGCCTGTTATCCTATGCGCTCGACGCCTACGGCCTCGGCGACCAGATACACAGCACCGCACTGATCGAGAAGGTGCTCGAAGGCGGCGTCTCCAATCCGAAGAGCCTCGCCAACACGCTGACCGATTCCCGGTGGAAAGCCTTCGCGGCGGCGTTCGATTTCGTCGGCGCGGGAGCGTCGTCCGTATCGTCGGCAAGCGCGATCAAGACGACGACCGGGGATTACGTCGAGCAGCAGCTCGAGAGCGACCAGGGCGCCCAGGACGTCGGAGTCCAGCTCGCGCTCTATTTCCAGCGCGTGGCGCCGACCCTGTCCAATGAATACGGCGTTCTCGCCGACCGAAACCTGCTCGAAGTCGCCCAGACCATTTTCGGGCTGCCGCCCTCGACCAGCGCGACCGACATCGACGCTCAGGCCCAGACGCTGTCGAAGCTGATGCCGCCCTCGGACCTGCAGGATCCCAAAAAGCTTCACCAGCTTACCGAGCGCTTTACCGCAATGTATGATCTGACCTACGGGCCGGGCTCCAGCGCGGCGACCTCGCTCACCGTGTCGTCGAACAATCCGAGTTCGAACGCGTCCGCCGCGTCGATGATTCTCGACAACGTCATCCAGTCGAACGGTCAGTCGATCGGCACGGCGCTGAACGCTTTCACCGGCGCTGCGGCTCCCATGTTTTCCGCGTCGCTGATGTCGAGCCTGCAGAAGTTTTCGCTCGGCGGGTAACCGAAGGCTAAGGTTCTGGCGAAAGTCCCGCGCAAGCACCACGTCCGACGGTCGCGCGCCATGCGCCAGCCAAATCCTTCTCCAAGAGCTGCTCCCGACGATGAGGCCGTCGCACTTTACCTGGCCGCCTGTCGATCCTGGCGCGAAGGGCGACGCGGCGAGGCGATCGCCCGCCTCGACGAGGCGGTGCGCCGCCGGCCCGATTTCGCCGAGGCCCTGTGCATGGGCGGCTACATGCTGGGCCAGTGCGGCAAGCCCGAAGCGGCGCTACGCTTCTATCGGCAGGCTCTCAAACTCGATCATTCGCTGGTCGTCGCCCACGTCAACTTGGGCAAGCTCCTGTTCGAGATGGGCCGGTTCGACGAGGCGCTCGCATCGTTCCAGGCGGCGGCATCGCTTGCGCCCGGCGACGCCGACGCGTGGTCTAGTTGCGCCGGCGCGTTGCGCGAGTTGGGACGCCTCGAGGACTCGCTCGAAGCTGCCGAATGCGCTCTCGCTCTCCGGCCCGACTTCGCTGAGGCCGCGATCAACCTCGGCAACGCCTTTCTTAAGCTCGACCGCATCGAGGAGGCGCTCGCAGCCTATCGCCGGGCAGGCGCTTCGCGCCCCGATTTCGCCCCGGCCCTGTGCGGCGAGGCCTTGGCGCTGCGTAATCTCGGGCGGTTCGAGGAGTCGCTCGCCGCGTTCGAGGCGGCCGAGGCGCTCGGCAGCCGCGAGGCCATTGCCGGGAAGGGCTGCCTTCTGCTTACGCTCGGCGATTTCGAACGCGGCTTCGAAGGATATGAGGCGCGCTTGCTTAACGGCAAATCTCTTGCGGAGGCGCTCGGCGCACGATTTCCGACATGGAGGGGTCCTGGGCGGCCAGGCGAGCACGTGCTTGTGCTGAACGACCACGGCCACGGCGACACGATCCAGTTCGTCCGCTACCTGCCGCTCATGGCGGCCGCCGGCGTCGAGACGACTTTTGTTTGCCCGGCGCGGCTGCACCGGCTTCTGTCCTCCCGGATCGCAACGCGCTTCGTCGACGCTCCGCCGCCCGAATTGTTTGACGCCCAGATCGCGATCAGCAGCCTGCCGCGCGCCTTCCGCACCCGTCTCGACACGGCGCCCGCAGACTCGCCCTATCTTTGCGCTGAACCGGCTCTGGTCGAAAAATGGTCGAAACGAATTGGATCGGGCGGCTTCAAGATCGGCGTCGTCTGGCAGGGCAATCCGCATCCGGAGGCGGACCGGGCCCGCTCCATTCCGCTCGTCGCATTCGGGCCACTCGCCGGGGTCGCAGGGGTCAGGCTGATATCGCTGCAGAAGGGCTTTGGCGAGGAGCAGCTCGGCAACCTGCCGCGAACCTTGCGCGTCGAAACGCTCGGCCCGGACTTCGACGCCGGCCCCGACGCCTTCGTCGACGCGGCGGCCGCGATGACTTGCCTCGACCTCGTCGTCACGTGCGACACCTCGATCGCGCACCTCGCCGGCGCGCTCGGGCGGACAGTATGGGTGGCGCTGAAGAGCGACGCGGAGTGGCGATGGATGACCGAACGGTCCGATTCCCCCTGGTACCCGACCATGCGACTGTTCCGCCAGCCGCGACGCGGAGACTGGAGCGACCTGTTCGAGACTATGGCTCGGGAGCTTGCCAGCAGTTTTGCCGGCAAACCTGTGCGAATGATTCAGACACCGTGCTCGATCGGCGAACTGGTCGACAGGATCACGATTCTGCGCATCAAGGCGGAGCGCATCCCGGACCCGGCCAAGCTCCACAACGTGCGGAGCGAACTCGCTTTGCTTGAGGCCCTTCAGCGGGAAGAGGACCTCGCGGACGAACCCCTCAATGCTTTGGTCGACGACCTGGCCGCGGTAAACGCGCGTCTGTGGGACGTCGAGGAGGCGTTGAGGATCTGTGAGCGCGAAAGCGACTTCGGGCTGCGGTTCGTCGCACTGGCCCGCTCGGTCTACGCAACCAACGACGAGCGCGCTGCGCTCAAGCGCGCAGTCAACAGCCTGTATGGCTCAGCGCTGGTGGAGGAAAAGAGCTACGACGCTCAGTCGAGAATACCGTAACAGCGTTCCCCGAGAGCACAGCGAACGCACGGCCAGATCCCTGCCACATGTTCGTGGCTCCAGACCACATTCGCGCCTTGGATCTTGCTCGAGTTGTCGAAGTGCACCGCGAAGCGCCTCCGCAACCGGACGCCGCGCGCCAAGACAATCCGTAGACCGCTGCGGGAGCGGTCGCGGACCAGACAATCGCATACCAACCGGAAAACGGCGTCGAGCACCTTCGCAGAACGCAATCCCATCGGCTCGCGTCCATCGGGCGTCGATTGCGGCCGCCGCGCCGCTCCGGCGAACCATCCGGCGGCAGGACGCAACAATCGATTTCGGCCCGAGCCGCAAGCGTTCGCGCGGGCCCGCACGCGTCCTCCCGGCCCATCCGCCAGTCATTTCTTCTGACGCCCACAAATGTCTGGCAAGCCGGCTGGGGGTGTCTCGAACCAGCGGCCACGAGTTGTGTTAGGTTTGCATTAACCATTCGATCGATACATAAGACAATAAGTTTCGGGCATGGTGAATTGGCCCCATCGACCGGAACCTCCCATGTCGGAGTCAATCGGTGTCATGTACAACATCGCCATCTTTGGCAATAATGGAAGCGGCATTTCTTTGCTTTAGCTTTCCATAACCCACGTTCGATCCCACCCATCCCCCAGAGTTTGGTCCTACATCGAGCGTAACTGTTACGCGTCGCCGTCATAGGAAAATTTGCGTTAGTCTATTTGGGACTTTGGAGCTGAGCTATGTATATCATCATCGACGATCGCGACATTGTGGCGGGCGGCTACGCCAATGGCCTTGATCGCGAGGGGGTGTCATCCACGGGCATCGAGGCGTCTGAGTTTCGCGAATGGATCGGCAGGATCAGCGACACGGACATGCAGGCGGTCGAGGCTTTCCTGATCGGCGATTGCGGCGAACGGGAAACGCTGTCGCGGATGATCCGCGAACGTTCCGACGCGCCGGTGCTCTGCCTCAACGAGCGGCAATCGCTGGATGACACGCTGGGCTTGTTCGCCGCCGGCGTCGACGACGTGGTGCGCAAACCCGTGCATGTGCGCGAAATCCTGGCTCGCGTCGGGGCGATCAACCGGAGAGTTTTCGGAGAAAAGGGCCACGTCGCGGTCGGCGAGTTGCGCGTCTACTTCGACGGGCGAGAGCCCGAGGTGAACGACGAGCCCTTCCCTCTTCCGCGTCGCGAGCGTCGCATCCTTGAATTCCTGCTCCGCTGTCGCGGCCGGCGCGTCAGCAAGACGCAGATCTTCAACGCCGTCTACGGCCTTTTCGACGAGAACGTCGACGAGAACGTGATTGAGAGCCATATCAGCAAATTGCGCAAGAAGCTGAAACAGCGGTTGGGGTTCGATCCGATCGACTCCAAGCGTTTCCTCGGTTACTGCATAGAAAGGTAATAGACTGACCGTGGAAGACGCCGGATAGGCGACGCGTTAGGCGCGCGATATCCCTGTTTTCGGCCGAGCAGGGAACTTTCATTCCGTGATGGCGGAAAAAATCTCCCTGTTCGCCCGCGTAGGGAATTATCCCGGAACCGCCTCTATTCAATGGTCTTTTTGGGACGGTTTTTCTGCGAAATCGGCCGAAATGCGGGAAATTCGCTGCATTTTTACCTGTTAGCAGGGAATCCCGCCGGGCTCGAGGCCCCCGGCTTTCCGGCTCTCCTCCCGAGGGCCCAGTCGCTCCGGTAATCATAAGGTTTGGCGGATTTCCCCGCGCGCCTTTTCGGGGAGAGATCTTGCCAGGGGGCAGGGGCAAGCAGCGCGCGGGGAATCTCGCCTTAGCCGAACAGCTTCAGGATCAGCGCCGCGTTCTGGTTGGCGACCGACAGCGACTGGATACCGAGCTGCTCCTGCGTTTGCAGCGCCTGCAGACGCGTCGAAGCGGTGTTCATGTCCGCATCCACGAGGCCGGACACGCCGTTGGCGTAGTTGGTGGTCAGGGCGGAGTTGAAGGTGGTCGCCGACGTCATGCGGTTCTGCGTGGCGCCGATCGCCGCCGCATAGTTCGTTACCGATGCAATCGCGTCATTGACGGCGGTCAGCATGTCGCCGGCGGTCAGCGTACTGCTGTTCGACGGATCGGCGATCTGGAACGTGCTCGTGGCCGGCGGCGTCCCGAGGCCTGATCCGCCAGTGAGGTCAATGTTGGCGCTGTTGACCAACGGATTGAGGAGGTCTGTCGCAGTTGCAGCGGCACCTCCGATTGTGGACAGCGCGCTCAAGCCGAGACCGATCGTCGTGACGGATCCGCCGGTCGCGCTCGCGTTGAAGCCGGAAACGAAGGCGACTGTACCGCTGGTGATGCTGCCGTCGACGACATTCAACCCGTTGAAGGAAGCGCCCTTGACGGCGTCGGTCAGCTGCGAGCTGAGGGAGCTCAACGAGGTGTTGATGTCGCCGATGTTCGCGCCCGGATTCTGCGCCTGCGTCAGGGCCGTCGCCATCGAGTTGAGCGTCGTGATGACGGAACTGATCGCCGAGCTGGTGGTCGAAAGGACCGACTGCCCTTCCGACATCGCGCTGTTGGCCGCCGTCACGATGCCGCTGTCGTTGTTGAGCTGCGCGGCGATCGCCCAGTAGGACGAGTTGTCGGCAGCCGTGGAGACGCTGAGGCCGGTCGAAACCTGGTTCTCGACGGTCGCCAGAGACTGCTGCGTCATCCGCAGGGACTGCAGGGCGCTGAGCGCGGCCGAATTGTTGAGAATCGAACTCATGAAGGTGCTCCAGTCAGAAATGGTCACTTAATGTGTGAGGACATTTCGGATTCGCACCGAGACGACGAATTGGCAGCATGCCCTTAGGCTTCCATGAAGCCTAATTCGTCGTGTTGGCCCGGCAGGCGCCGATCGCGCGGACTTCGGCCGGACGTTCGAAGACTACGACGTAGCGACTAACGGCCGGTTAATCGCTCGACGGTCCGATCTTTTTGGAACCGATCGCAACCCCTGCGCAAGCTCCCGCCTTGACGATGCCGAACGCAATCCCGATCCGGGTTCATGTGTGGCGAACCTCCTAGCGCAGTTGGAAAGGCTATGGACGAACCTGCAAGGGTTAGGCGTCCGTCGTCTCGCCGCGCTTGCGCTGATCGGCGCCGCTGTTTTCTCCGTGACGGCACTCGCAGGCTACTACCTGAGCCGGCCCGCAATGGAGACGCTCTATTCCGGGCTCGACCGCGACGATGTCGCAGCGGTTGGCGCTGCGCTTCGTGAAGCGGGGACGCCATTCGACGTCAATGCTGAAAGCACGGTCGTGCTGGTTCCAGCCGGTCAGGCGGCGACAGCACGAATGATCCTCGCCGAAAAGGGACTGCCGCGCAGTGGCGCAGTCGGCAACGAGCTTTTCGACAAGCTCGGATCGCTCGGCCTCACCTCGTTCATGCAGGACGTCACGCGCCTGAGAGCGCTCGAGGGCGAGTTGGCGCGCACGATCCAGATGATGCGCTCCGTCAAGGCGGCGCGCGTGCATATCGTGCTCGCCGACGAAGGATCGTTCCGCCGCGAGCGCCAGCCGTCCTCGGCTTCGGTCGTCATCCGCACCGATGGTGGCGACGATCATGCGACGGGCGAGGCGATCCGCCACCTCATCGCCTCGGCAGTTCCCTCCATGAAGATCGACGATGTGACTGTGCTCAACGTCGACGGACGCCTGCTCGCCTCGGGCACAGATTCGGCCGACAAGTCACCGGACAATCTGCTCGCGCTCGAGAAGGAGGTGTCGCGGGAAATTCGCGAGGGCGTCGCGCGCACGCTGACCCCTTACCTCAGTCCGCGCAACTTCCAGATTTCCGTCGCGGCCCGCCTCAACGCCGACCGAACGCTGACGAACGAGACGATCTACAACCCCGAACAGCGCGTCGAACGGTCGGTGCGGGTGACGAAGGAGCAGCAGAGTTCGCAGAACGCGGCAGGAACCCAGGCAGCCGGAGTCTCCGCAAACCTGCCGAAAGGCAACACGACCGGCGCCGAACAGAAGCAGTCGAACGATCAAACCCAAAAGCGCGAAGAGCTCACGAACTATGAGGTGTCGTCGAAATCCGTTCAGACGACAAGCGCCGGCTTTGTGATCCGCAACCTTTCAGTCGCGGTGCTTATCAATCGGGCCGCCCTGACGGCGTCGCTCGGAGACAAGGCCTCTCCGGAGGCGGCAGCCGCCCAGGTGAAGGAGATCGAGCAGCTCGTCGCCTCCGCCGCCGGCCTCGACCGGCAGCGCGGCGATGTCGTCAAGATCTCGGTCGTCGATTTCGTCGAACTCGAGCCGCGATCTCGAACCCGCGCCCGGTCTTTCTTTCATCGAGATCGTCGCGCGCCAGACGGGTTCGATCGTCAACGCAGCAGCAATCGTTCTCGTCGCAGCGATGATGGTCTGGTTTGGCCTTCGTCCCGGCCTGAAGATGCTGCTCGTCAATCCGCCCGGCGGATCGTTGACTGCGCTCGCGGGTTCCGCGGAGACGAGTCCGGGCTCCGACGCGCCAGAGCCGGACCAGAACCTGCTAATCGCCAATGACTCGGGGCGCGACGAGTTTCTCGAGGCGCTTATGGCGCGGCGCGATAACGGCCCGGAACGGAAGCTCCTGAGGCTCGTCGAATTCGATGAGACCCAGGCCGCGACCATACTTAAGCAATGGATTCGTCAGGGAGCGAATGGATGAAGCCGGCGCCGATCGCAAGTTATCTCGACCACCTCGGGCAGGCCCGGTCGGAAACAGCGTCGCCAACTCGCGCGACCTCGCCGTTTCGACCGCGCAGCGTCCGGAGTTCGCAGGAAACGGCGCCTGTGCGGTCCGTGGGCTTAGAGCAAGCGGCGAGAGCGTTCGGCGGCGTGAGACCACAATTCGAGGTTGAGGCGCAGCCGGCAACTGTCGATCGCAGGCGGCCTGCGGTAGAAACGAACGCCGCCGACTCGCTGGTTGCGCGCGAAGCGGCCAAAGCCGAGGAGATGGCGACCAGGCTTGCAGAGGCCTACGCGCGCGGACGCGACGACGGACGAGCGGAAGCGTCGGCAGAGGCCGCAGAACTGCGGGCCGCTGACCGCATCTCCACCCAGGAGCAGGCCGCTGCCGAACGCAGCGCGTTCCAAGACAATGAGTACGCAAGCCTCGAGACGACCCTGCGAGCCGGCTTAGGCGAGATTGGCGAGTCGGTAGGAGCCGCAGTCGCTCGCATCCTCACTCCTTTCCTCGCTACGCAACTCGTCAAGCGAGCAAGCGATGAACTTCGCGATAACATCGCGCGCCTTTGCGCGGCGAAGGCGCCCGGCATGATCCGAATTTGCGGTCCCGAGCGGGTACTGAGCCTTTTGCGCAAACGGATCGCCGACCTGCCGGTCGAAGTTGAATATGTCGAGCGCGACGCCGTCGAAGCGGTCGTCGAGGCTGGCCCGACCCAAATCGCCACCGAGTTGCGTCCATGGGCGGACCTGCTCGCTTCGCTCGACTCCTGAGCGGAGCCGATGAGCGCCGATCACCGGGAGATCGTCATCGTCCGACGGCGCAGCGCGCTCGAGGACTCGCATCACGGCGGGGCGTGGAAGATCGCCTTCGCCGACTTCATGACGGCTATGATGGCCTTCTTCCTCGTCCTGTGGATCATCAGCGCAACCGACAAGAACACCAAGACCATCATCGCCAGATACTTCAATCCGGTGAAGGTGGAAGAGCCGGCGAGGTCTCAGAAGGGCATTCACGGCGCGGAGGATCTGAACGCGCAGACGCCGGGCGCGAACTCGGGCTCCCGCAGCGGCGAAAAATCTTGCCTCGACCGCGACGGAACTCTCAGCAAATCGCCTGCCGAAACTCACCAGGGGACACCGGAGGACAACAGAGAAGGACGTCAGTCAGCTTCGCGATCGCCGGATCCGGCCAGCCCGACGCCAACCATGTCCGAGGAAGAGCTCTTCCGCGATCCTCGGGCCAGCCTCGACAGGATCGCCGGCGTGTCGCCGTCCGACCCTCGGGTTTCGGCGTCAGCGCCGTTGCAGGGCTTCGAGGGCGCGGGTCCGATCTCCGACGATTCGTACCGTGATCCCTTTCGCCCGCTCGGTCAAGACAAGGCGACCCAGGCGGCCGGCCCGGTTGACCGCGCTGCGCTGGCGGGCGGCTCGCCGGAAGAGGAGCGGACAGCAGGAGTGGAATCGCCGCCCGACTTCAGCCCGCAGAGCCGCGACCCGCGGCGCCAGGAAAGTCCGCAGAAACCCGAGGCGACGCATGAAGCCACCAAGCCCGGCCAGGCCGTCGACGCGACAAAGCCGCCCTCCGTGCCCGTTCCCGCGCCAGCCAGGCCCGAAACACCGCCGACCGGCGGCGTGTCTGAGGCTCCGATCGAGACGGTCCGGGGGCGCGCCGCTGCTCTGCTTGCCGATGTCATGCGCCGCCTCGGCCCGGAGAGACCATCGACCCCTGGCCCGAAGCTCGATGTGCAGGCGACCGACGAGGGCATTCTCATCAGTCTCACCGACCGCCAGAATTTCTCGATGTTCTCGATCGGCTCCGCCGAGCCGCAGCCGCGCGTGGTGCACATGATGGACGCCATCGCGGCAAGCCTCGAGGCGACTTTTGGCGCCATCGTGGTGCGAGGTCACACCGACGCGCATCCCTATCGCACCGCCCGCTACGACAATTGGCGCCTGTCCTCGGCGCGCGCCCAGATGGCCTATTACATGCTGAATCGTGCAGGCGTTCCGGAAAAGCGGTTCGACAGAATCGAAGGCTTCGCCGACCATCGCCTAAAAGATCAAGCCAAGCCGTTCGCGGCGGAAAACCGTCGCATCGAGATTTTGCTGCGCGAGGCGAAGCCGTGAGAAGGCGTGTCGCTCTGGTTCTCGCCGCGTTTCTGTCGGCAGCTCACGCCGAGTCGGAGACCGGATCGTCCACGATTTCCGAAATGACCGATGAGTTGCAGCAGATCCAGACGCGCATCGCCCATGGCGACAACGCCGCTTACGCGGCGCAGATCACCCAACTCAAAGCGATCGGCGCTGCCATTGCAAGGGCCGGACCGGAAACCTGGCGGGACAAGCGCCAGGCGGATTCCCTGGTGGTTTACGTCTTGAGCGGCGGCTCGCTTGCCGAAGTCGCGCCGGTCATCAGGAGCGATGCTTTCCTTGAATCGGAGCGGGCGCTCGCGCGCGGAGCGATCGCCTACATCACGAGCCACGAGGCTGACGCACTCAAGCTTCTCGGCGCGATTGATCCTGACGGCCTCGACGCCAGGGTTGCGGGACAGGTCGCCTTCGCACGGTCCGTGCTCGAGACGAGGCGCGATCCGAAGGCGGCCGTTTCTCTGCTCGACTGGGCGCGCCTGCTCGCCCCCGGCGGACTGGTCGAGGAGGCGGCGTTGAGAAGGGAGATCGTGCTCCTCGCCGAGGCGCAGGATGCCCCGGAGGCCGCCAGGCTGGCGCGCGAATATGCGACCCGGTTCGGCGCGTCGCTTTATGCGCCGAACTTTTTCCGTGACCTCGCGCGCCTGATCGCTCGGAGCGGTATCGCCAAGGAACCGGCTGATTACCAGCTCTTTTCGCGGGCGGCTTCCGCGCTCGCCGCCGGCGACCGGCTCGAATTTCTGCTGACCCTCGCGAGGACGGCGATCGTCAACGGACGATTCGACGCGGCCTCCGCCGCGGCGGCCGACGCCTTGCGCGCGGCGCCTGCGAACAGTCCCGAACAGGCGCGGGCCCGGCTCTACCAGAACGCGGCCCGGATCTTCCTGGATGGTTCCGGCTCCGCGCTGGCGGATTTGAACGCATTCGCGAAGCTCGGCGCCACGGATGCGACTCTGCTGGCGGCGGTCCGGGAGGCGGCGGCGCAATTCCGACTGACGCCGAGCCCAGCGGCGATCGAAGCGCAAGCAGCCCTGGCGGGTAACGACAAGGCCAGCGCAGAGTCGCAGACGATCCGGGACGCGGAGGCGGCGCTCAAGCGGACCGCGAGCCTTGCCGTCGCGGCTGGAGGCCCCCCATGACCGCCGTTCCTGCGTCGGCGTCGGACGCCTCGCCTCACGCGCAACCGGCCGTCCACCCTGCAACGCCCTCGCGTCCCGCGCTCAAGGACGGGTCCGCCTTCGCAGGCGTGCTCGAGAGGCTTTCGCAATCGCCGGCCGTGGCCCACACGGCCGCGCCGACCAGCCCGCAATCGCAAACTCCCGGAGAGAGCCGACGCCGGGAGCCGTTGGACCAGCACTCCGGACTTGCGGCAGCCCCGATCCAGACGAGCCTGCCCTCCCTCTTCATCGCTCCCATCGCCGAAGCGCAAGGACAGCGGGGAAATGCGGGCGCGCACGCGCAGGATGCGCCGAATGCGCAAGCCACGGCAACGGGCGGCGCCTCCGCGAGCCCTCCCGCGCAGCCGTTCGATGGGGCCGTGCTGGCTCGCCTCGTCGGTGTGCGAAGTTTCGTCCTGCCCTCAAGGCTCGACCCCGCAAGCCCGCCCTCGGGAAGGGATGCGCCGACGGGAGGTGGCGTGACCGGCGCCGCCGTCCTGGGCGAGCCGCCGGGCGCGCCGGGCATTGGCGCGCGGGACCGGGCGACCGCGCGTCCCGCGTCCGAATCCGTTCGCTCCGGCGAACTCCCGGGGACCTCCTCGTCGCAACCCGGCGGCGCCGACACCCCGACGGCGGTTCCGAGCGAGGCTGCCGCCTTGGAAAAAAGGGGATTGTCCGGCGGAGCGGCGGCGGAGCGGCGGACGATCCCGGGAGCGAGGACGCCGCCGACGCCGCCGCGAAGCGAAGCCCGCTCCCTGTCGCCGTTCGGCGCAGGCCCCGCCCGTTCCTCCCACTCCGCCGCCGCGCCGTCCGGACCGGCCAACCCGGACGGGCAGGCGGACGACCCCAGCGGATCGACGTCCGGCGATCCCGCCGCAAGCCCGTGGCCGAGCGCGCCACTGTCCGACCCGTCAGGCTTTCCGGCGCCCTCGCCGAGCGGCGCGGATGCGCCGACGGGTTCCGCCGCCGAAGCCCCGCCGCCTCAGGGGGCGGCGCCCGCCGTTGTGGCGCAGGCGAAACCGCCCGTCCGGGAGATCGACCTCGACCTTTCGCCGAGCGGACTCGAGGACGTGACGATGACCATGCGCCTTGCGGGCGACCGGCTCAGCGTCGTCATCCGCGCCGGGAGCCCCGGGACCGCCGGGGCGATCGAAGGGGCGCGCGAGGCGATCGCCGAGCGGCTCGCGGCGATCGGCCAGCCGCTCGGCTCTCTCGTCATCCAGCAGACAGGCTCGACCCATGGAACGGGGAACGCGACGGAAGGGCGCGGCGACGATCGCCGGCATGAGGCTGAGAGCCAGGACGGCGGCGATCGGCGCGGCGGCGCTCGGCGCGGCTCTGACCGCTTCTAGCCCCGGCTGCGCCGGCCCGATGGCCTGCGAGCGGGAGATGGCCCGCGCCGCGGCCGCGAGCGGCGTGCCGCTCAACGTGCTCTATTCGGTCGGCCTCACCGAGACGGGGCGCCGGGGCGAACTCGGCCCCTACGAGATGAATGTCGATGGGCGCGCGGTCCATTCCGATTCTCTCGCCGAGGCGATGGCCCGCTTCGCCAAGGCCACGGCCGAGGGGGCCCGGTTCATCGACGTCGGCTGCATGCAGATCAACGTCCATTTCCACGGCGGCGACTTCCGCTCGCTCAAGGACATGTTCGACCCGGCCCTCAACGTCGACTATGCGGCGAACTTCCTCAAGACGCTGCGGGCGCAAGTGGGAAGCTGGACCCTGGCGGTCGCCCGCTACAACGCCGGGCCGGACAACCCGGCGGCGGAGCAGACGTATGTCTGCGCCGTCATCCGCAACATGGTCGCAAGCGGTTTTGGCCAGTGGACGGCGGACGCCCGGGCGCTCTGCCGCTGAACCGGGCCGCCCTGGTGGGCGCGGTCGCTGACCGCGCCGCCGCGGACCCGCCCTGGCCGAGCGCCCCGTTCGCCATTTCCATCGCCGAATCGAGCCTTTTCAGACACTTGCAGCGCACTCTCGATCGCGGCCGAGCCGGCCGCCTCCGCCGAACCCGTCGCCGAATCGTGGGATTTCAAAGGGTTGCGGCGCCATTTCCGTCCCGCCCTTCGTCGACCGGCGCCGCGAGCGCAAGCGGCGCCCCGGCTGGCTGGACAAGCCGCTCCGGCGGAGCCCGGCCGGCGTCGCGATCCGGAAAGAAGCCGTGATAGCGGTCCATCTCCCTGACCAGCCGCACCACCCGATCGACCGCCTTGAGATCGCCGCTCGCCATCGCGCTATAGGCGACGATCATCGCCTCGTTCAGGCGGCTCGTCTGCAGCGCCAGATATTCGGCCGGCGCCGGTGGGCCGCGCCGGGCGAGAACGGCTTTGACGAGGATCTGCATCCGGCGCAGCGTCACCCCCTCGCGCGCCGCGAGCTCGGCCATCGAGACGCCCCGGTTGAGCCAATCGACGATCCGCCTTTCGCGCGCATGCTTTCTGCGCCGCGCCTCCCGGCGGGCGTCGATCGGCCGGTCGCGACGGACCGTGGCTGGATGGGCGTCGAGGTCTTGCACTTCCGCCTTTGGACGATGGCTTCAGCCACGCGCTGTATAGCTTCATGCGCTGTCCGCTTGGGACGGTATCCAAACGACCCCGGTTGGAAATCCGCCTCGAAGATGGGCTCTAAAATCAGTTTGAGCGCCCCTTGCACCACCCGATCGCGAATGGCCGGAATCGAAAGGACGCGGAC
Organism: uncultured Alphaproteobacteria bacterium; assembly: GCA_963741405.1. Classification (GTDB taxonomy): domain Bacteria; phylum Pseudomonadota; class Alphaproteobacteria; order Rhizobiales; family Beijerinckiaceae; genus Roseiarcus. The sequence goes on along the minus strand of CAVUHX010000028.1, from coordinate 1,492 downwards.
TTTGCCCCCGTCCTTCGGTATCTCCTGCCGCCGCGCCGGAAGAGGCGCGTAGATACGCCCAACCAGTTCGCCCCGTATCTGCTCTAGGAAAGCCTCTGCGCCTTGCGCTTCGATGGCCTCGAAAGTCATCCCGTCGATCCCCGGGGCGCCGTCGTTCTTTTTGGCCGCCTCATACGCTTCTCGCAGAGTCTCCAATTTGCAGACGTGGACGTAGAGTCCCCAGAAACGCCAAGACGGTTCAGCCTTCGCCTTGACGTATATCCTCCGCCTCAGGTCCTGCAATTCGATGGACGTCTTTGTCATCCCGTCCGCGCCTTCCCTTGGTCGGAGTCGTTACAAATGGCAGGGCCCCTTCGCTCCCCGGACGTTGCTCCGGTTCATCGCTAATACGGACCCGTCCGCCACCCTCTCGTCGTCAACCGATTTCCCGGGTTCGCCGGTTATACGATCTACCTGCTCCGGCGATCTCGCGCCGGGACGAGTAGGGTTTCTCCAGTTGCTCGGCATGTCCTTGTCACCGTGCTGCCGCTTCCACCCCGCCGAGGTGAATAGTCGTGTCAGTCAGACTTCGACCATTCATGCTGCCTTCGCCCTCCGGTTGAAGACTTGGCCCTCGGGACTACTCATTTTCGAGGCCACATCGCGTTCACTTTTGTTACGGCCCGGTGACTCGTGGATCTCCCCGATAGGGAGACCTTGTCGATAGGCTTCAGAGTTTCGGTTTCCTTCGCCTCTGCTATCCAAACTACGGGGCCTCTGACTCTTGCCCCGGCAGGTCTATCCCCTGCTGAACACGCCAGCCTTCGCTGGACACACAACCGGACGTGCAGATTTCCCGCATCCGGCTCTCGGACAAGACCTCACGCCGTCTTTCGTGCGCAACGCGCTCGGCAGCTTCTGAACACTTTTCGGAGTTGATAGGTTTCCCAATCTCCATGTCCTTCGCTACGTCCAACGTCAGTCTTGAACTGAGGTCCCTTCCCTCCGCCGGAGTTACCCGGTTTCCGCGGTACTACGAACCTCTCCGCCACCCCAGAGCGCCCGGCCTGTCCCTCGCGGGCGTCCGGTTGGTCCTGTCATCCCTGACCTGACCGCGCTTTGGAGCTTCCCGTGTTGCGTGCGCTTTCCTTGTGTACGTGCTGCCGCCACTACCCCGGTGCAGCGGTTGGGCGTCGTCTTCGCTCATCTCACCCAGCCGTATCAGCCTTCCCCGAAAGGGTCGTCGGGTCGGCCCGCACATCGGCATTTTCGAGGCTTGCTCGGCGTTCACTCGCGTTGCGGCCCGCACACTCGCGCCGTCACCTAAATGTGACCTGCTACACCGAAGGCTTCAGCCATTTCGTCACCTCCATGACTGCTCCGGTTGCTTCCGGCTGGAGCGTTTCGCCGGGTGGGGCTCTCACCCACTGGAAAGCGCCGCCTTTCACGGCGCACACCCTTTGCCGCCGCTCCAGGTTGGTCTCGTGAACGGGCGAGTTGCGCCACCAACGGA
>CAVUHX010000027.1:0-17894 GCA_963741405.1 uncultured Alphaproteobacteria bacterium | reverse complement strand
TCCAAGGTTCGAGCCCTTGTGCGCCCACCATCGAAAATCAACCTCAGTCAAGGCCGGTTGGTCCGTGAGATAGGTCGGGGGAGTGGCCCTGCCGCACCGGTTTCTGGTTTGAATTGGTCGGCGGCGGCGCGATCGAACCGTCGCACGGACACAGCATGCAGGAACCACGTACCCGTTCCGGGAGGGCCCCCATGAGCAATCTGTTTGATCTGACCGGCCGCGTCGCCGTCGTCACCGGCTCCTCGCGGGGCATCGGCCGCGCCATCGCGGAGCGGCTGGCGGAGCACGGGGCCGACGTCGTCATTTCGTCGCGCAAGTCGGAAGCCTGCGTGGAGACCGCCGAAGCCATCAATGGCGCGCGCGGACGCAAGGCGGCTGTCCCAGTCGAGGCGAACATCTCGTCCAAGGAAGCGCTTCAGCGGCTCGTCGATGAAACGACCCGGATCTTTGGCCGAATTGACGTTCTTGTCTGCAATGCGGCGTCGAACCCCTATTACGGGCCGATGGCCGGCATATCCGACGAACAGTTCCGCAAGATCCTCGACAACAATGTGATCGCCAACAACTGGCTGATCCAGATGGCGGCGCCGGGCATGATCGAACGCAAGCACGGGTCGATCGTGATCGTGTCGTCGATCGGGGGGTTGAAGGGGTCAGCGGTCATCGGCGCCTACAACATCTCCAAGGCCGCCGATTTCCAGCTCGCCCGCAACCTCGCGGTCGAGTTGGGAAAGCACAAGGTTCGTGTCAACTGCATCGCCCCCGGCCTCGTCAGGACCGACTTCGCCCGCGCCCTGTGGGAGAACCCGCAGACGCTGAAAGCCGTCACGGCGACAACCCCGCTTGGGCGCATCGGGGAGCCGGACGAGATTGCCGGTGCGGCGGTGTTCCTCGCTTCGAGAGCGAGCTCGTTCATGACCGGCCAAACGATCGTGGTCGACGGGGGCGCAACCATCGCCGGCTGATCGCAACTCACCGCGGACGGGCGACCAAGATTCCGACGAGGATAGCGAGACCGCCGAGCGCCTGGACCCCGGTGACTGGTTCGCTGAGAATAAGATAGGCGAACCCGGCTGCGGCGATCGCCTCGAGGAAGATGACGAGCGAGGAAAAGGCCGCCGGCAGGCGGCCGAGCGCGATCGAGAGCAGGCCCTGGCCTCCGCTATGGCTGATCCAGGCCATTGCGGCGAGGGCCGCCACGCCCCGAACGCTGTGCGGCAGCATCGATTTCTCGAGAACGAAAGCGACGACCAACAGGATCGCCGCAGTGATCAGGGTCGCCTCGAAGGTCAGACGCGCGGCGGAGGCCGTCTTGCGCGCCGCCTGAACGGCGAGGAAATAAAGGCCGAAGAAGACGCCGGTCGCGATGCCGAAGGCATCGCCGAGCGCGCCGGCGGGCCTGAGTTCGAAGCTTTGCGCGAGCAGCGCTGTCCCGCCGATCAGGCAGAGGCCGAGCCCCGCGAGGACCGCGCCGGTCGCCCGCTGGCGAAACAGAAGCCAGCCGAACAGCACGACCCAGATCGGCGCGGTCGTGGCGAAGAAGGTGGCGTTGGCGACGCTCGTATGGACGATCGCGAGATGCCAGAAGAACAGATCCCCCGAGAAGGCGAGCCCGGACAGGATCGCCGCCTTCGAGAAGCGCTTGCCAGACGGTTCGCTCCGCTCGGCAAGACGCATCCAGGCGTAGAGCAAAGGCAGCGCGAGCGCGACGCGCCAGAAGGCGCTGGCGAAGGGCCCGACGTCGGCGAGCCGGACGAAGATCGGCGACGCGCCCATCGCCACCGCCCCGACGACCAGAGCGGCGAATGGCGCGAGCACGCCGCGGGTCGCAGCGGCGGGATTGGCTGTCGCGTCCAAGGGGGGAATTTTTCTTGCGAGCGGTGGACTTGAGGGCCGGAATTGAGCTTGACGTCCATAGTCTCGCCCAATCGGTCTAGCAAGGGACGGCGATGGACCGAACTGCGCGCATGGACGCCGAACCGGCCTTTGTCCCGGTCGAAACCGTCGCCGGGTCGCTCGATCGCGGGGTCCTCCTCGTCTGCGACCATGCGTCGAACGCGATTCCTCCCGGCTATGGCGCGCTCGGCCTGCGGCGGGAGGCGCTCGAGCGGCACATCGCCTACGACATCGGGGCGGCGGACCTGACCAGGGCGCTCGCGGAGCGGCTCGGAGCGCCCGCCGTGCTGTCAACCTTTTCGCGCCTGGTCATCGACCCGAACCGCGGCGCCGACGATCCGACTCTCGTCATGCGCTATTCCGACGGAGCGATCGTGCCGGGCAATGCGCGGATCGACGCGGCCGGGATCGCCGATCGGCGCGAGCGCTTCTGGGCGCCCTACCGTCGGACGATCGAGGCGACGGTCGAGGCGATGCTCGCCACCGGCGAGCCGCCGGCGCTCGTCTCAATCCACTCCTTCACGCCGGTCTGGAGGGGCGCGGCGCGCCGATGGAAGGTCGGGGTCTTGTGGGATCGGGACGATCGCATTCCGCGTCCGCTGCTTGCGGCGCTGCAAGCCGAGGCCGACCTCCACGCCCACGGGATCGGCGACAACGAGCCGTATGACGGGGCGCTCGCCGGCGACACGATCGACGCCGTCGCCACCGCCCGCGGGCTCGCCAACGCCCTGATCGAGATCCGGCAGGATCTCGTCGACGACCCGACCGGAGCGCTCGCCTGGGCCGAAAGGCTCGCGCGCCTGCTCAAGCCCATTCTCGCCGACCGCCAGACGCGCGAGCCGGGGCATTTCGGCAGCCGCGCGCGGCGGGAGCGGAGAGGCTGACGCTCGGTCGGATGTGGCGCCAGCCGCGATATTTCAATGGGTTGGGCGCCAAAACCTGTCGCTTTCGCGCCGCAGGGCGTCGAGCAATGATTACACATACACAATTGGTTATTATCCGCCCGGCGCGATCGGCGCCGCGTATGTTCGGCGACAAGCGAAGCCGACCACTTCGATCCCTACGCGGCTCAGCCTCGGTCAACAGGCGCCGCCGCCCTTGACGCGCCCCGCCGTTTGGGGCCACCTCCGCCGCCTTTCTTGATGATGAGGGAATCGCTATGGCCGAGGCGGCGAAAAAAGACGAGATCGCGACCGGAACGGAAGAGGTCAACGCCGGCCATCTGCGCGCCTTCATCGAGCGGATCGAGCGGCTCGAGGAGGAGAAGAAGGCGCTCTCCGACGACATCAAGGATGTCTACGGCGAGGCCAAGGCCAACGGCTTCGATGTGAAAATCATGCGCAAGATCGTATCGATCCGCAAACAGGACCGCGACAAGCGGATGGAGGAGGAGACGATTCTCGATCTCTATCTCGCGGCGCTCGGGATGAATTGAGCGCGCTGATCCCGTCGCGGGATCAGGCAAGCTCGGCCAGCGCCGTTTCTATCCTCGCCAGCATCGCCGTCGGCCCGAATTGCGTGGCGATTCGCTTTGCTTCGGTCAGATGCTGAACGGCGAGCGCGCGCTTCTTCTTGGCCTTATAAAGCAGGCCGAGGATCATCGCGCATTGGGCATCAAAGAGGCCGTCGGGAGTGAAGATCGGACTCTGACGGACTTGTCCGACGAGAGTTGTAACCCGCGATTCGACAGATAGCGCGGTGCGAAGAATCGTCCTCAGATTGCGCGCAAGAAACTGGAGCGACGGTCGGCCTTTTCCCGAGACCATTTGCAGATAGATCTCGCAGAGCATCAGCCGCAACCAGTCCGCATTCTTCAACCCGTCTTCCTCCCCTCGCGCGATCGCCGCCTCGATCCAGCCGATGCCCGCGCCGAGGTACCCCTGCATCACAAGGGCGATGCCCCAAAAGCCGTCGGTACCAGCGAGAAAAAGCAACGATCCATCGGCGCGGCGACGGCTCCTGAACGCCTCGAGTTCTCGCTTTCGCTTCCGGGCGATCCAATGAAATAAGCGCCGCCGCCACTCCATACTCGTTGAGGACGGTGTCGGACGGGGTGCGCGCCATGGATATACCGATTTCTGAGCATTCGAGCGCCTGCGTGAAATCGCCCGTAAAAGAGGCGACGAACGACTTCAGAAGCATTCCCCAGCTGATTGAACGAGGGTCGTCGAGTTTGCGGCCGATCGAGAAGATCTCTTCCGCCGCTCCGAGCGCCCCGGCGACCCGTCCCCGAGAAAGCTCCACAAACCCAATCGCATACCTAACGAAGTACTGAAGATAGGGATCGTTGACGTGGGCCGCCGCCGCTATCGCCGCGGACGCCGTCGCGTCGAAATCCTCTCCCCAAGCGGGGCCCAAGAAAGTCGAAATATGAATGCGCATGGTATGCGCGTAGGCGATCGCCGGCGCGTTTCCGAGCCTTGCGGCCATGGCCGACAACTGATCCTGCGAGATTGCGGCTTCTCGATATCTGCCAGAAAATAGGAGCGCATTCGCATAGTGATGTTGAACGACGATGGCTTGCTGGTTGTCGCCCACCCGGTCGAGAATTGGCCGGAAACGCTCGACCGTCGCCGTCGTGAGCGGCATCTGCCACGTCGCGGTCGCATAGAGCGCAAAGTGGGACAGCATCGCGACGATCTCTCGATCTTCGGCGCAGCCGGGATTTGCGTCGAGCAGCGCGATTGCGGCGCCGAACCGGGCGCCCGCCTCGTCAAAGGAATAGATCCGCAGGCTCTTGGCGCCGGCCATCGCGAGATAAGTGAACGCTTTGTCTGCGCGATCCGTCTGGCCAAAATGATGGGCGAGCGTCTCGACGACCTCGGGGAGGCGATTGCCGGCGCGGCGTTCGATCTCCTCGGCGATCTTCAAATGGAGCGCCGTGCGTGGCCCTGTAAGCAGACTCTGATAGAGCGCGTCGCGCACCAGCGCATGCTTGAACGCAAAGTCGCCCGCGCCTTCGGGGTGGATCAGATCAAGCGCCTGCATCGCGCCGAGCCGGTCCTCAATCTCGTCCGGCTCGTCCGAGACGGCCGCCAACAATTGCGGATCGAAGCGACGGCCGACGACCGCCGCCGCCTGCAGCAGCGCGCGGTCGCGCGGCGCAAGAAGATCGACGCGGGCGGTGAGGAGGCTCTGCACGCTCGCCGGCAGCGCCGCCGCCACGGCGCCGGCGTCGAACTCCACTTTTCCGGCGACCATGCGCAGCACGCCGCGTTCGGTCAGAAAACTCAGGATTTCCTCGGCGAACAGCGCGTTGCCCTCGGCCTTGTCCGCCAGTTGCTGCGCCAAGGTCTCGGGCAAGGCGTCGACGCCGAGCCGGGCCTCGCCGAGGCGCCGAATATCGCCAGCCGGCAAGGGCCGGAGCCGAAGCGTCATCGCAACGGGCCGTTCCCGCCAGGGCGGCTCATATTCTGGCCGCCTCGTATGCAGGATCATGAGGCCGAGCTTGGCCTCGTTATCGACGATCTTGCCGAGCGCCTCCTGCGATGCGCCGTCGATCCAATGCAGATCTTCGATCAGCAGCACGACTTGCGCGTGGCGGCAACGCTCCGCCAGCATGTTCTGCAATAGGTTGCGAGTACGCAGGCCGATCAACAAGCCGTCGAGCCCGGCGAGCGCGTCCTCGGGGGGTTTGAGTCCCAGGAGATTCAGCAGCAGACAGACATTTTCTGTAGATTGCAGACCCATCCTGCTCAATCCGAGATTGAGCTTGCGTGAAATCTCGGCTTCCGCTTCGCCCCCCTTGACTTGAAACGATCGGCGAACGACCTCAATAAAGGGAAGGAAGGGAGTCTGCTGTCCGTCGAGCGAGCAACTTCCCGAGAGTACGAAAGCCTGCTCCTTGCCGATGCGCTGACGGAATTCGTGCAGCAACCGCGACTTTCCCATGCCCGGATCGGCGACGACGTCGATCACGCGGAGCCCGTTGCGCCCCTCGGCGAAAGCGCGCTCAAGAATTTCCATCTCGCGCTCGCGCCCGACATAGGCGGTGAGTCCGCGTCCGACCGCCGCGTCGAAGCGTGTCGCGCCGCGCCGGATCGCTTCGAGTTGATAGACCTTCTGCGGCCCAGCCTTGCCCTTGATCGTGTGCTCGCCTGCGAACGTCGTCTCAACCAGGCCTTGCACAAGCCGCTGCGTTGCTTCGCTCAAATAGACGGTTCCCGCTTCGGCCAGCGTCTGCAACCGCGAAGCGAGGTTCACCGTGTCGCCCAGCGCCGTCGCCGGACCGCTCTCGCCGCGAATTTGCGTAACCACAGCGAGCCCGGAATTGACGCCGATGCGCATCCGCGGCCGCACGCCATACTTGGCTTCGATCGCGGGCGCGGCGGCGGCGAGGCGTTCGTGGATCGCCAATGCCGCGCGGCAGGCCCGCAACGGCGCATCCTCCAGCGCATTGGGGACGCCGAACAACGCCATAATCCCATCACCGGTGAAATCCTTGACCGAGCCGCCCTGCTCCCGCACCGCGCGCGCCATCAGATCATAGACGGGTCGGATCAGCGCAAACGTGCCCTCCTCGCCGAGCCGCTCGGAGATCGAAGTGAACCCGACCATGTCGGCGAACAGCGCGGTCACCTGCCGCCGCTCCCCGGTCGGCGCGGCCGGGTCCGTGGGAGGGGTCGCGGCGTCGCTCACCTGAAATGCCCCAGGCATTGGAGCGCCTTCAACGCCGTCCGGCTGGCGCTCTCTCAGTTGTTTCCAGACGAACGATAGCACAGCGCGAGAGCGAAACTACTGCCCAAAGAGGCTTTTCCGGCGACGGGAGGCCAAGGCGGGTTGCGCCCTCTCGCGCTAACATGTCTCATGTACCACAAATTAGGCGCGGAGACTCCACGATGCCGTCTTCAACTGCAGCCCGGGTCCGGGAGCGGCTCGCCGCGCTGCGCGAGGCGGGCTTGAGCCGGTGCAGATCTGAGTTCCGGACACGAGGCGTCCGGGTTTTGCCAAGGAATGCCGGCGCCAGGCCCGGCTCGCCGCCGCGTCCGACCTCGGGGCCCCGATTTGGCGGTGTTCCTCGACGGCGCGCTCGTCGATACCGAAGGCTGGACCGGGCCATGACAGGCGGCGCGGAGATTTCGTCACCGCTTCGGTTCAGGGCGATTTCGGCAAGCCGCGTCCGGCGCTGATCATCCAGGCCGACGCCTTCGTCGACCACGCGACCGTGACGGTGCTGTTGGTTTCCGGCGCCCTTGTCGATGCGCCGCTCCCGCGTCTGACCGTTCAGCCGGACGAGTCGAACGGTTTGCAAATGCTCTCGCAGATCCTGATCGACAAGACGATGACGATCATGCGGACCAAGATCGGCGAGACCTTCGGGCGCCTCGACGGCGACGCGATGGTCGAGATCGAACGGCGCCTCGCGGTGTCTTTTGGAATCGCGAAAGAGCGGAGCTGGCGCCTCGCGCGGGGTTTGGCGGGTACGATCAGCCGCGGTACTGTTCGTCGCTGACCTTCTCCAGCCAATCGACCGCCTTGCCGTCGAGCTTCTCCTGGATGGCGATATGGCTCATGGCGGTGGTGGGCGAGGCGCCGTGCCAGTGCCTCTCGCCGGGCGGGAACCACACGACATCCCCCGGCCGGATCTCCTCGATCGGGCCGCCATCGCGCTGAACGCGGCCGAAGCCGGAGGCGACGATCAGGGTCTGGCCGAGCGGATGGGTGTGCCACGCCGTGCGCGCGCCCGGCTCAAACGTCACCATGGCGCCGGACACACGGGCTGGCTCGGGCGGGCCGAACAGGGGATCGATGCGGACCACGCCGGTGAACCATTCGGCGGGGCCCTTGCCGGAAGGCTCGGAGCCGCTTCGCTTGATTTCCATTGCAAATCCTCCGTTTCGCTTCCCCGCTCGAGCGCACGGGGCCGCCAAAAGCAAGGGTTGGAGGCCAGCTCGACTTGAGCCCGGCGGCGTGACGCAAGTTGCGCTGAACTCTTCGACTTTCCGACCCTGAAGGGCGTCCCTGCGATGGCCGCCTGCGAGATGTGACGAGCCCTCAGGCGGCGATCTCGTTCCACAGGCGGCGCAACGGCGGTTCGTCCTCGTCGATTTTGGCGAAGCGCCCGACCGGCTCGAGAAAGTAATTGTCGGTCTGGTCGTCGTTGACCTGGCTGACCTCGCCGACCAGGACGAGTCCCTTTCCCGCGTCGCCGTAAAATCGGTGGTAGACGCCGCGCTCGATCGTGACGCTCTCGCCGGGCTCGAGCCTAAGCTTCTCCCACGGCTGAAGGGTGCGCGCGACGCCGTCGACCGATACCGTCACCGGCGCGTCGGTCGCCTTCCCGTCCTTGTCCGCGTGAGCGAATTCGAGGACGAGCACGCCGCCGGCGCGGTTGATGATGTCTTCCATCTTGACGCGATGGCGATGGGTCGGCGTCTCCTGTCCCTCGGCCACGATCAAGAGCTTCTCCGCATAAGGCTTGCCTTTCGCCTCGCTCTGGACGCCGTTGCGGACGCAGAACAGGGTGAGGCCGCGTCGGGCGAAGTCGCCGGAGCCGAAATCGGTGACATCCCAGCCCATCTGGTGGTCGCGCAGATAGCGGGCCGTCGCGGCGTTCCCGGAATAGTCGTCGGCCGTCCAGTGCGCCCAGGGCGGCAGCGACCAGCGGTTCTCTTTCAGGAACTCCATCGCCCGGCGGATGGCCGCGTTGATTTCCGATCGCTTCATCGCTTCGTCTCCCGCGCCGAAGTCCCGGCGCAATGGTTTTGCCGCCGCCGCCGGGAGGACCCGGTAGCAGCCGCTCTTCGGCAGGACCATAGCAGATCCGCCCCGCGCCCCGAAGCGCCGGCGCCGGGAGTTCCATTGCCCAAAGCCTCCTGCCGGAGCAAGTTGCGGTTGGAGCGGGACGGCGCCCCTCCGGCGACGCCGCAAATCGCAGCCTTAAAGCGCGATACGATTGGGTCGAAGCCGTCGCTGCCATTCCGGCTCGATCGAAGGCCCGACCGCGAATCCGCGACCCGGCAAGCGCCGCGCTCCTGTTTTCCTTGTCCTCCGCCGCGGGAGGCGCCCTTTTCAATCGGCCGACGCGCTCCCTGCAGGGGCGTTCTCCCTGTTTCTCCCTGGTAAGAGGGAGAAACAGGAAGGCCCCTTGCGTTCTCCGGCCGGCTCCAGCGAGGAAAAGATCTTCTTTTTCAGCATTCTGAAACAAACTCCTGAACCTATAAGCCTCCAATAGATCGTAGAAATAACAGGAAAAATTCCTGCCTTTTCCGAGCCGGATCAGGACGTCCGGGGGCCGCCGGAGAGGGCGCCGCGGCGCCGGTCTCGAAACCGGTTGCGCCTGGATGTTGACAAACAGGATGAAGGGCGGATTTTCGAAGGCGCGGCTATTGAACCTCCGTCCTCGCCGTGAAATCCGACCTCGGATTCGAGTCAACCTGAAATCATCCCGCTCTCGCGTGGTCGACCGCCGAGACGAGTTTCGGAGGAGCATCGCGAAGTTCAACCGCGCGCGGAACGCCGCCGGGCTCCGGAGTCAATCAAGGCCGCCTGATGACGATGGCGGCGGCGAAGCCTGTAGACTCGCCAATCCTTGGGTCGGCGGAACATACGCTCGATGAGATTGCGTGAGCGTTCGCTGTCCAGTCGCAACAAATGGTTCTCAATGGTGAAAGATCACACGCTCAATTCCGAATTCCTGGACGTGTTGCAACGGGAGACGTTCGACTATTTCGTTCACGAGGCGAACCCGCTCAACGGGCTTATCGCGGACAAAACCCAGGCCGGATCGCCGGCGAGCATTGCAGCCGTTGGGTTCGCCCTCTCGTCCTATCCCGTCGGCGTCGAGCGTGGCTTCATGCGTCGCGAGCACGCGATCGCACGGACCCTGGCGACCTTGCGCTTTTTCCACGGAAGCGTTCAGGGCGCCGACGCCGACGCGACCGGCCACAAAGGCTTCTACTATCATTTTCTCGACATGGTGAGCGGAAAGCGCGTCTGGACCTGCGAACTGTCGACGATCGACAGCGCCCTTCTGTTCGCCGGGATGTTGACCGCCACAGAGTATTTTTCGGGTGAAGGCGCGGACGAGCGCGAAATCCGCGAGCTTGCCGATGCGCTCTATCGGCGCGCGGATTGGAGCTGGGCGCAAAACGGCCAAGTCACCGTCACCCATGGCTGGAAGCCCGAGAGCGGTTTTCTCCGCTACCGCTGGCAAGGCTATGACGAGGCGATGATTCTCTATCTGCTCGGCCTGGGCTCGCCGACGCATCCGCTCCCGATCGAAAGTTGGGGGCGATGGACCTCAACATACGACTGGAGAAAAATCTACGATCAGGAGCTTCTCTACGCGGCCCCGCTCTTCATCCATCAGTTCTCTCATATTTGGGTCGATTATCGCGGAATTCAGGACGACTATATGCGTGACAAGGGCATCGACTATTTTGAAAATAGTCGCCGTGCGACCCATGTCCAGCGGCGGTACGCAATCGACAATCCCTCAGGCTTCAGCGGCTACGGCGAGAACTGCTGGGGAATCACCGCAAGTGACGGTCCCGGACCGGCCACATATATGATCAAGGGAAAACGGAGACGCTTCTTCGGTTACAAAGCTCGCGGCGCGCCGGAGGGCCCTGATGACGGAAGCATCGCTCCGTGGGCGGTGGCCGCCTCGCTGCCCTTCGCTCCCGAGATCGTGCAGCCTGCGCTAAAGCATTTCGAGACGCTAAGGCTGCGCGAGAATAACGCCTACGGCTTCAAGGCGACGTTCAACGCCACGATCGCCGACAGATCCCTTCAATCGAGGCGCTGGGTATCGTCGTTTCACTTTGGAATCAACCAGGGGCCGATTCTCTTGATGATCGAAGATTACCGCACCGGCCTCATCTGGAGTCTCATGCGTCAATGCCCCTATCTCGTCGCGGGTCTTCGCCGAGCCGGCTTTTCGGGCGGATGGCTCGGCGCCGAAATTTTGGCGGGCGTGGAAGGGGAGCGCAACCATCCTTAGAGGACGGCCAGAAACAGGTAAATTGGGGTTGGGATTTTACCGGCATCGGCTGTTTGGGGGATTGAACGAAGCCGCTATCGCGGCGGAAGCGGAGGCGAGGGGTTGAGCGGCGGGATGGAGTGGATCGGCCGCTGTTCATTGAGATGCGTCATGAGATCGGCGATCGCCGCGTTGACGTCCGCCAGGCTGTAAAAGGTTCGGTGACGCAGCCGCCCGAGCAGCCATCGGCGCGAGCCGACGGTTCGAGGCCCGCCCGCGCTGGCGCGACACCAGCCCTGCGTCGCCCTCGGCTCACCTGCCGAACGCAAATCCCAAGCCAATCCCGCCGCGCCTTGGCCGAGAACCTTGCCGCAGACCTGCGCGATCACAACAAGTCTCTCGCGCTCCCGCCCGCTCATCGCCAATGTCCCCGACGCCATCGATGCCCCTCAATCCAGAGGGGACATTCCCAATTTGCTAAAAGGGGACTTCCTACTTTGCGCTAACACCTTCCGACGGACCGCTTGTTCAAAGCGCCGAGGCTGCGTAAAATTCAATGCGCAACGACCGCTTCGAGAATTTCAACAGACCGCGGGACATCCCCTTGCGGGCGCAAGGGCCAGTCTACTGTTCAAGTAGGGTCAAGCGCCAGCATGAGCCGCAGCGCTTCGTCGGCGACCTCCTGCGCGCCGAGATCTCGGAGAAGCAGGCGCGGTCGATCAAGTATCAGATCACGGCCTCCAAGCTGCCCCTCGCCAAAGACCTCGACGACTTCGTGTTCAAGGGAACGCCGATCAACGAGGCGCTCGTCCGCGATCTCGCCGGCGGCGGCTTCATCGCCCAGCAGCGCAACGCTGTGTTTATCGGCGGACCCGAGCCCGAAGTCATAATGCTCACCTCACCGTGTCATTGAAAGTTCAGGGGCAGCGTCGGCTGATCGCCAGACGGCGGAGCTCCTAACGCCCGCTTTCTTCGTCGCTCGGAAGCGGAGACGACCTCGACGAGTTGGATGTCGGCGATGCGGATGACCCCAGGCGCGCCCTTGCAGATCTGGCTTGCGGGGAGAACGCCTTCGACAATCAGGCGACGCACCGTGGCCGGACTGACCGCAAGTCGGGGCCATCGCCACGCGTTACGACAAGTTCGCCAAGATTTTTCTCGCCGGCGTTCAACTCGCCTGTGCCGTTATCCTCCTTAACTGAAGACAGGGCTAGGCGTTCGAGCGACTCGCACGCGATTGATATGCTCGCGGCGATCGTCGCGGATCGGAATGTGCAACTCCTACGATGTCTTTTTTCGCGCGGCCTCGACTTGATCACGGATCCATGGGTAGGTCAGCGCCAGCCCTCTTTCCAAAGTGAATTGCGGCTCCCAGCCGAGCTTTTGGCGTATCAGGTCATTGTGCGAGTTGCGACCCCTGACACCTAGAGGACCCGAGATATGATGCAATGCCAACTTCTTATCCGCGATTTTCATCACCAACTTCGCCAGTTGGTTGATCGTCACCATTTCCTCAGATCCGATGTTGACGGGCCCGGCGAAATCGTCGGATCGCGTCAGCCGCACCGTCCCCTCGAGGCAGTCGTCGACGTACAGGAAAGAACGGGTCTGCAAACCGTCTCCCCAGACCTCGATCGTGCCGCCGAACTCCGATTCGGCCACCTTCCGACACATCGCGGCAGGCGCCTTCTCGCGGCCTCCATCCCACGTCCCTTCCGGGCCAAATATGTTGTGGTATCGAGCAATCCGACACTCCATGCCGTGGTTGCGATTGTAGGCCAGGTAGATCCGCTCTGAAAATAGCTTCTCCCAGCCGTATTCGCTGTCGGGACTTGCGGGATAGGCGCTGTCTTCCCTAGTTATTGGCGCGTTCGGATCGAGCTGGTTGCGCTCCGGATACATGCAGGCGGAAGACGAGTAGAATATGCGTTTGACGTTGCGCTTCCTGCACGCCTCCAGAACGTTGAGGTTTATGGTGGCCGAGTTGTGCATGATTTCAGCGTCATTTTCGCCGGTAAAGACGAACCCCGCCCCGCCCATGTCCGCGGCAAGCTGATATACCTCGTCGAACTTCTGATCGATGATGTCGCGGCAGTTCTCGGGCTCGCGCAGGTCCGCCAGCGCGAAATCATCGGCGTGCGTCTCCCCAAACTCGGGGAACTTCAGATCAACTCCGCGGACCCAGTAACCTTCCGTCTTCAGCCGCTTGACCAGGTGCGAGCCAATGAAGCCGCCGGCGCCACATACAAGTGCTCTCTTCACGGTGATAGTCTCCCTGACCTGGTCAAATCCGCCCGAACTCCAACAGCGACGCGGCTTCTAGCCCATCAACGACAGTTTCGTCCAGCCGGTCGTGGAGGCTCTCACATCGCCGTTAACTTTGCGCCAACGAAAGGCTCCAACGTGTTGTTCTTGCCGGCCTTGCATTCGGCGCAAGGAAGGGTCTTTCCTGCCCGAGCCAATGGCGTCCGCGAAGGTCGGCGCGCCCCCGGGCGAGAGAGGGTTCCCGCCGCATGACATCGGTCGGCTCGGTTCTGGGCGTGGTCGCGGCGCTCCTGACCGCGGCGCTCGCCACGAGCCGCGCGCGCGCGTGCGACGACTGGCAGCCGGATCGCCACGGGCGCACTTTCTATGTCGATCCGGCCCGCGGCGCCAAAGGCAACGACGGTTCGGAGCAGAAGCCGTGGCGCATGCTTTCCGACGTGCTGGACCCCGCCAGTCATCTGGTGGCGACGCGGACTTTCGTTCACTCCCCGACCCATTCGCCGATTCCGATCAACCCGCAAGGTCCGGTCAAGCCCGGCGACACCATCGTCCTGATGAGCGGGGACTACGGCGGGGTCCGCATCCCCGGCTATGTCAACGACCGCTACATCTCGATCGTCGCCGGCGAGGGGCAGACGCCCGTGCTCTCGAATTTATTCGTTTCCGGTTCGCACTGGCGTTTAAGAGGCCTCAAGATTTCAGGGGAACGTCCCGAGGGCAACGAGAAGCGTCCCGACGATCCGATGATTTTCTTTCAGTCGGATACGAACTTCACGTTTTTCGGCCCCTCCGACAATATTATTTTTGAGAACAATTCCGTTTCGACGACCGACGACACAGCGTCCTGGTCAGATGAAGACTGGGTGAAGAAGCCCTACAAAATTGGGATTAGAAGCGATGCGCGCTGCGTCGTGATAAGCGGAAACCAGTTCTTTAATCTTCGGGACGCCCTGCAGTTGGCGGCGATGATTCGATCATAAGGGATAACTCATTTCGCGATATAGGAAACGATGCTATTGATATGACTTCCAGCGGACTCACGATCAAGAACAACAGGATAATGGGCAGTCGCCACACGCCTGCCGAACCTATGCACGCCGACGCGATTCAGGGCTGGACCATGGGTGGAGCGACCAACCATGACGTAATCATCGACGGGAATATCATCATCAATGGCAATATTTCGGATCAAAACTACATGATGGGAATTGATATTTTCGACGGAAAGTGGCAAAGGGTCACGGTGTCTAATAATGTTGTCGTGACGAATACATGGAATGGGATTGCATTGTACGGTGTGGATCAGGCGCTTGTCGTAAATAATACTGTCTTGGCGGCTCGGCCCAGCGGCTACAGCACATGGATAAGCATTCACCCGGCAAAGGATAAGCGGCAATCAAACGGAGACATTGTTCGAAATAACGTTGCAACCGCATTCAATATTGATGCGCACGACGTCGAGCTCGACCACAATATCGCCGAAAAATCATTTACTTTGGCGAGAGGAGACGCGAAATTCATCTTGGACCACGGCGCCATCGGCTTGAGAAACGTCGTCAACCCATCTGTCATGCGCGGATTCGTTGCCTTCGATCCGGAGGGCCGAAAGTTCGATCTTCGTCTCAGGCCCAACAGTCCCGCCGCGGGCGCGGGAAGCGCGGATCGCGCGCCGGCCGTGGACGCCGCCGGAAAGCCGCGAAAGCCCCCGGTCTCCGTTGGAGCCTACGAACCCTGATGGCGATCTCGAGGGCAGCCCCGAAACTGTTCGCCAGAGCCTCTCCGCTCGTGCTGGTGAACGTGCTCGACGCGGCCGGCCCGTTCATCCGCATGCTGGCGCTCAGCCATCTTCTGGACCTGAGGGAGCTCGGATTCGCCTCCATTCTCGTCGCGGTCTACGGCACGTTCGAGATGGTCACCGACATCAACATCTCCCAATTCGTGATCTCGGCGCCGCGCGAGAATTACCACGAGGCTCTGGCGGCCGCCCATGCGCTGTCGATCGTGCGGGGCCTCGTCGTCGGCGCGGCGGTGGTTATCCTGTCTCCCCTGATCGCGGGAGCCTTCTCGCTCGGCTCCCAATGGCCGAGTTTCGCCGCCATCGGCCTCGTTATCGCCATTCGCGGCTTTGAGCATCTGGAGCCGCGCATCGCCGAACGGGATTATCGGTACGGGCCTCAACTGAAGGTCTCCGCCGTCGCTAATGGCCTCAGCATCGCCGCCCTGCTCGGCGCCGTCATGGTGTCTCCGAGTCACGTCGCCCTGATCGTGTCGTTGTTGGCGCTGATCGTCGGCGTTGTTGTCGCCAGCCAGGCTGTTGCGGGAGCGCCGTATCGCTGGCGGTTTCGCACGCCGCAATTCGCCCGGGCGTTCCGCTTCGGTTATCCCCTGATGGTCAACGGCGCGGGTCTCGCGGCCTCCGCGCAAGCCGACCGTTTCATCGTCGGAGGGATGCTGGGCCTGCCGGCGCTCGGCGTCTATTCCGTCCTGATGGTCGCGACGACCGTGCCGAGCTCGATCATCATGCGCGATGATCGGCTCGGTCAGCCTTGCGATGCTGATCAAGGGATCGGGCGAAAAGCGGCTTTTCCAGGCCCGGCTGAAGTTGTTGTCCCGCGCGATTCCGCTTATCGCAGGCGGGGCCGCACTCGGCGTGCTGACGTTGCTCAATATCGTGACGCCTTTGGTCTTCGGACGCAATTTCGCGGCTTCGGAACCCATGGTCGTGCTGCTGGCGTTCGGCGTCCTGCTGCGCATAACGCGTCTCGAGCCAGGCACGTCGGTTCTCCTGTACGAGGGACGCACGAAGCGCCTTGCGCTGGTGAACCTCGCGGTCGGTTTCAGCCTTGCATTTTCCGCCGCGTTCATGGCCCTGACGCCCCGGATCGAGGCCGCGGTCCTCGGGAAGTGCCTCGGAGAGTTGGCGGGGCTCGCCGTCATGCTGTATCTGGCGCGGGCGACGCTGAAATCGACGATCCGGGAAAATTTGCTCGCCACAGGTTTTTCCGCGGCCGTCCTCGCCGTGGGCGCCGGATCCGCATGGTTCGCGCCCGTCGGGACAAGAGTCGTTCCGAGCCTCGCCGTGCTCGCTCTTGGCCTCGTCGTCCTCGCGCTCTGGGCGCTTCGCTCGAGGCCCCTGCTGCGGGAGGCAGGTTTTTCATCCATGGCCAAGAGCTTGGGCAGCCCTCTGACTCCCCATTCGTCGGGAGCCGCGGCGCCGTGACCGCAAGCGGGAAAGCCTGTAATCGACTTCCTGCCCATTGCGGAGCGTCCGTCGCGGACCCGCCAACTCTCCCGGAAGAAGCGCAACGATGTCCTTCCAAAGCCTGACTTATCGATTCAAGCCGGCGCGAGTCGCCGCGACCGCGCATCAGCTTGCCCGGTTCCTGGTTCATACCGTTCCTCCCATCGTCGGGTGGACCGTGGCCGCGGTCTCTCTCGGCATACTAGTCGGTTTCTCGGCAGTGATCCTTCCCCCGGCCGGCGTGTTCATCATCCCCTCGATCGTCGGCCTCGTACTCCTTTGGGCGATGCCGGATCTTCAGGCGGTGCCGCGCAAGGCTGTCCGAAAGCTCTTTTTCGTCGCCCTCGTCGTCGACCTTTGCGTCCCCGGCTACTACGCCATCGCGGGCGTCGGCCTTCCCTGGATTTCGGTCCGGCGGCTCGTCACCTTCCTGCTTGTTGCCGTATTCGCCCTCGTCGTCTCCGGTTCGTCTGCGGACCGCGCCCGCATCCGCGAGCGGCTGGCCGCCGCGAAGTCGATTTCCATCTGTGCGATCGGCTTCCTGGTGATGATCGGGCTTTCGATTCTGACCGCCGATGCGCCGATCGCCGGCATTTCGCCCTCAGTCGACGCTTTCCTGACCTGGTACGTTCCGTTCTTTGTCGTGATCTCCATCGTCGAGGATCAACAGGACTTCGAGAAGGTCTTTCGAATTATCTGTATATGCGCAATATTCGTGGCGCTGGGCGGGTTGTCGAGTTCGTCCTCCAGCGAAGAATATTCATCGACGTCATTCCAAGGCCGATGCTCGACGCGTTGCTGGAGAACAATCCGACGTTTCAGATGATCGTTTTCAGGACGTCTCTTTCGAGACGGCATGTATCGGGCCTCCTCGATCTATAGCGTTCCCCTGTCCCTGGGTGAGTTTACGGCGATGATCATTCCGCTCGGCTACTATTTCATTTTCCATCGTCAAGGACTGCGGGAGCGCCTGCTCGGATACGCGGTGGCGGTCACGGGCTGCTTGGCCTGTTTCCTGCAACGCCCGCGGCGGCTATATCGCGCTTATCGTCGCGAGCGGCGGTGTTTGGCGCATTGTGGGTGGTGAGGAAAGCCCGGTTCAACAGGGGCGATTTGTCCAGCCTTCGCCGGCGGCGTGGCAGCGATCGGGTTTGTGGCCTTCATCACGATGATTGTTACTGTTCCTAGATTATATAATTCAATTATGGGAAACAGTTATTACACTCAGCAGAGCAACCAGGCGCGCATAGACCAGTGGAACATGGCGATCCCGCATATTCTCTCGAACCCTGTTACGGGCCACGGCTTCGGCAATGGCGCGGAGGTCGTCGGCTATTATACCCCGGGAACGCATTTTCCCTCGCTCGACAGTTCGCTGATCAGTTGGGCTGTCGAAACCGGCGTTACCGGGCATGTTCTATTTTGGCTTCGTTCTGGCCGCGATCGTGCTCGCCGCCCGTCAATATCTCACGGACTCTTCGCGCCTCGGCGCCATCGGCGGAGCATTGGCCGCGCCCTGACCGCCCATATTGTGGTACGGATCGTCTTGTCGCAGCGCGAAAACCAGAC
>CAVUHX010000026.1:0-25014 GCA_963741405.1 uncultured Alphaproteobacteria bacterium | reverse complement strand
CTAGTTTTAGAATTGCTGGCGCAGAACCTGGACACGATCCAGGCGATGCAAATCCGCATGAACCTGCAGCAGCTGTTCACGATGGACGCCAAGACCGCCCAACGCTTCCTCGATCGCTGGAACGCCTGGGTTCGGGTCGCGATTCTCGGCCCAATGAAACAACTGGCCACGACGATCATGGCCAAGGCCGAGGGCATTCTCAGATCGATCGCCACCGGCCTTTCCAATGGCGTCCTGGAAGCCATCAACGGCATGTTCAGGCCGCCAAAAGCAAAGCCAAAGGCTACCGAACCAAGCGAAATCTCAAAGCCATCGCTACCTCATCGCCGGAGACGTTCTGGCCAATCTACCCACTTGAAATAGCGACGAGCCTCCGCCTCATACCTGGGACGGGGTCATCACCTGCTCTCCTGACCGTCCGCGCGATGGAGGCGCATTGACTTGGCCAAGGCGCCACATTGACTTACTTAAAGGTGGGGGAGAAGAGGATCGCGAGGACGCAGCGGTAAAGCGATTCATGGCTTGGCTGATCGGCGCCGCCTCGCGGAGACCGCTTGCGGCCCGCGAGCCTCCTCGGAAAATGGCGGAGGCTTCAGGCGCGCGAGCTGCGCCAGGTCGCCGACGACGCCTTTCAAGGTCTCGGCGTCCAGACTGTTCGACGAGAGCGCAAATCCGAGATAAGCCCAGTTCATGATGCGGGCGCGCGTTTCGGCCGTCTCCGGGGGAATGCCTGCGTCGACCAACAGCTTTCGCAAATGGCGTATGCGCTCCGCGTCCACCGCTTCGACGGCTGCTTTTGCTTGCGCGTCGAATGTCGCCCAAGCGCGCACGGCGCGCTCCATCTCTGAACCGGCGGCAAACGCACGAGTGAGAGCCGATTCCAGCCGATCGTCGTCATCGCTGTCGAGATTATCGATGATGAACTCGAGGGCGATCTCGCGCCAACGGAGCAAAATCGCCGCGTGGAACGCCGACACATGCGCGAAGTGCCAATAGAAGCTGCCGCGGGAAACCCGGAGGCGACTGGCCAGCGTATCCGCCTTGAGCGCGGCGAATCCGAATCGCGCCAGGGCTTTGAGGCCCGCGTTCACCCATTCCGTCGGTCCCAGTCGGTTGCCGCGCATCTTCCATACATTGCTGTATTGACGTTCAGAGATCCAGGTGATACCCATTCCATACAGAAGTGTATGGAGACGCGCAATGCGGAACCTCATCGTTCGGCTGGCTCCGGGCGGCATCGCGCCTTGACCCTCTGGCCGCTGGCCCATGAGCCCAGTCAGGATCGGCCTTATCCCGCGCCGCGCCCTGAGCGCAACTCGAGGGAGATTCCATGACGACCAAAACCCCGGCAATTTCCCTCTCCGACGCCCTCGGCCTCGGCCGCCTCGCCGCCGATGCGGCGCATGGACTCACCGGCCTGGTCGAGCATATGCACAATTCCATCCTCGATACGCCGGGATTGGCCCCGGTCGCCCGGGGCCTGACCGGCGGCGTCACGCGGCTCGTCTATTCCGGCGTCCGCGGCGCGTTCCGGCTGACCGGCAAAGGCGCCGCCGCCGTGGCTCTCCTCGACGCAAAGGCGGACGATCGGCCGGTGTCGCGCGGGCGGGAGGTCGCACTCGCTGTCCTCAACGGCGTGGTCGGCGACCATCTCGCCGCGACGAAAAATCCGCTCGCGCTGCCCATGCGTTTTCGCCGCGACGGCCGACCCCTCTCGCTCGAAAGGAGCTCTCTGGCCGAGGCGTTCCCCGGCGCGACCGGCAAGCTCGTCGTGCTCCTGCACGGGCTTTGCATGAGCGACCTGCAATGGACGCGGCAGAACCACGACCACGGCGCGGCGCTCGCCCACGACCTCGGCTACACGCCGGTCACCCTCTCCTATAATTCGGGCCTGCACGTCTCGACCAACGGCCGCGCCTTCGCCGAAGCGCTTGAAGCGCTGGTCGTCGCGTGGCCGGTCGAGATCGAGGATTTCGTCATCGTCGGCCACAGCATGGGCGGGCTCGTCGCGCGCAGCGCCTGCCGCCACGCCGAAGAGGCCGGGCATGGCTGGCGAACAAAGCTCGGCAAGATCGTCTTTCTCGGCACGCCCCACCACGGCGCGCCGCTCGAGCGGATCGGCAATTGGGTCGACGACATTCTCGGCAGGACGCCCTACGCCGCCGCTTTCGGCCAACTGGGAAAAATCCGCAGCGCCGGCGTCACCGATCTCCGCTTCGGCGCCGTTCTGGACGAGGACTGGCGGGGCCGCGACCGCTTCGCCCGCGAGCCCGACCCGCGCCGCCCCGTACCGCTGCCGAAGAGCGTCGCCTGCTACGCCATCGCCGCGACGACCGCCGCCTCGCCGGGCGCGGTGAAAGATCTGCTGATCGGCGACGGCCTCGTCCCGGTCGCGAGCGCGCTCGGCCGACACAAGGATCCCGCGCGGGCGCTGAAGTTCCCCCGCGACCGGCAATGGATCGCCTGCGAGATGGGGCATCTCGATCTGCTGAGCAGACGGGAAGTGTATGAGCGGATGGCGGCTTGGCTGAGAACGGATCAGTGAGAGTTTGTCCGAGAACGATCGTCGGCAGAGGCCGAGCCAAGCGAAGGTGTGTTCGACGATCAATGGGCAGTGTAACGAAGCCCTTGGTCTGATCGGATCGTTTGACCATCCCGAGGTTGACGCGCGCCTAGTCGTCGCTGAACCTAGGGAGAATACAACGGAAACTCAGCAGAGCATCTCGATTATTAAGAGAAACAATATAAATCAGATTTTATATTGCAAATTATTGCCTCCAGAGTTTCGCTCTATTAATTTGATTGATCTGTGGCGCGTGGCTGGGCCGCTCTCGAGGGTGATTAGCCATGCGCACGTCGGTAACAAATTCGGTCGAGGGCATATTCGCATCGATAGCTGGGTTCGACGCCGCGGCCGGCGGAACTCGGAGGAGCGCGCCGCTTGTCAAGGCGTCTCGGTCCATATTGCGCGGAGCCTCTGTCGCCGTGTTGATGGTCTTGATGGGATTGGGGACTGCGAGCGGACAGGAGGCCGCAAAGAATGGCGGCGCTGACAGCTGCGACCGCCTTTCATGGTCGCTCGCCCGCGAACGCGCATGGTTCAACGATGCGGGACTTCCTCGCAGACTGTCGGGTGTGCGGCTCAGGAAGATAGACCGCGCAGTCAATCTCGGACTGCTGCCGACGACGAAGGTCCAGTTCTTCCTGCCGCCGCAACAACCCCCGCAACCCGACAGTTTCAGCGGCGAGGTGACGTTCTTCGGGGTTCCTAAGCCCGGCGTCTATCAAATCACTCTCTCCGACGCAGCGGTGATCGACGTGTTCGAAAACGGCGCCCGATTGAAGAAGCGCGCCGCGATCGGTGCGCCGAATTGTCCAGGCGTTGTGGAGAGCGAGCGATTTGAGCTCGCGCCCGGCGACCTGGTGCTGGTCGAACTGTCCGATGCTGCAACGAATTCGATCAAGGTAGCCTTCGCGCGGGCGAAGTGACGCGCAGGGGACAAAATGACTCGGAAAGCGACGACCTCCCGCGGCCCCGCCGACTATCGGCGTGGAACCGCGCACGCTCTTGCGACCGCGTTACTTCTGGCCGTCCAGGAGCCGTTTTCCGCTCTCGCAGCGAGGAACCTGAGCGCCGTGGATTTCCTGGGTTTCACTCAATGTGCGCTGCTCTTGTCCGTCCCGCTGCTGATCATGCGAGGCGACAGCCGACGCGACTTCGCAACGATCCTGTCGGATGTTCGCAATTTGCCAAAGCTCGCCGTCCTGTTCTGCGTCGGAGTGATCGGGCTGACGTTATACGACGTTGGCTTGAGCAGCGCCCATCCGATCATAACTGCCGCTGTCTTGAATCTGTCTCCGTTTTGGGCGGCGCTGGTCGCCTTCGTCGTCTCGAAGAGATCGATCTCGGTCTCACCGATCGTGTTCTTTACCTGTTTCCTCGTTGCGTTTCTCGGCGCGATGGCGATCGCGTGGAGCCAGATCGACGTCGGCGCCGCAACTCTTGAACGTGACGTGCTCGAGAGCGCCTTGCACAGCAAATGGATCTACGCCATTCCCATGCCGATATTCTTCGCCCTGAGCGGGACGCTGGTTTTCAAATGGTTTTCCGAGTTTGAGGAAGGGGCCATCATCGCGGCCAATTTTGTCGTTTCATCGGTTGTTCTCATTCCGGTCGCGCTAGTCATGTCGGGCTTCGGCCGATTGTCTCACCTCAGCGAGCAGTCGGCTCTCGCAATCTTGCTGCTGCTCGCGGGAACGCTTGCGGCTTCGGCCGCCGGGCGCGTCTTCTATCAATCGGCCTTGACCGCAACTCGAAACGACAATGGCTATGTGACTATGTTTTTCCTGTTGATACCGGCGCTGTCGTCGCTGATCTCGCTGCCACTGTCGCGGTGGATCACGGACTTGCGGTTCATCTCCAGCCCCTCGTTCTTCCTCGGCATGGCGCTGGTGATGACCCCGCTCCTTGTGTTGTCGCTGATGACTTTGCTGGAGACCCCAGGCCGCCGCTTGGTCATACGCTATCGAGTGAGCGACTAGCAGGCGTCTCCGACGTCTTGTTGCCCGGCGGTCCCCAGACGCTCCCTTTTCAGTCGAGACGGGGGCCGGGACTCCCAACCTGATCGAATAGAGGACCAAACGCTCCGGCTGAGCCCAATCCACCGTCGCGATCTCGAACGACCGCTTGACGACTTCGATTCCTCGGCGTGGGAAGCATCTGTTCGATTTTGACCGCCAGCCCGATGCTCCAAAGGAGAGAATTCATGATCGATATCGGCAAAGCCGGAGCGTTCAAGCTCGGCGACCGCGTCGTGAAGCGCCTCGATTACGGGGCGATGCAGCTTGCCGGTGCCGGCGTGTTCGGCCCGCCGAAGGACCGCGCCGCAGCCGTCGCCGTGCTGCGCGAGGCGGTGGCGAGCGGCGTCAATCACATCGACACCAGCGACTTTTATGGCCCGTACGTCACCAACGAGATCATCCGCGAGGCGCTGCATCCCTATCCCGACGATCTCGTCATCGTGACCAAGATCGGCGCCAAGCGCGGCGCGGACGCATCGTGGAAGCCCGCGATGGCGCCCGCTGAACTCGAGAGCGCCGTCCGGGACAATATGCGCAATCTCGGGCTCGACGCGATGGAAGTGATCAACCTGCGGATCATGGGCAATGTCCATGGGCCCGCCGAAGGGTCGATCGAGGCGCCGCTCACCGCCCTGGCGGACCTTCAGCGGCAGGGTCCGGCGCTGGCGTGGCTCCTTCAGCGGGCGCCAAACATGCTGCTCATCCCCGGCACCGCGTCGATCGAGCATCTGCGCGAAAACCTGGCTGCGGCCGACCTCGAGCTGCACGGTGATGAGGTGAAGGAACTCGATCGGATCGCAGCCGACGCCGCGCCGGGCTGAGCCGCTTATAGCCCTCGAAAGGCTGCCTCATATTCACCTCCCTCCCGACCTCGGGCGGGCCGTGCCGATTGCCCGTCGTCGGACACGGGTCTACGGTGCGGCGGCGGCGGCCCATCGATCTGCGCAATGCGGCGGCCGGCTAAACGGAGCGGACATGATGGGTGGAAAGCTTCTTCTCGGCGCGCTCGCGTTGGGGCTCGCGGCGCCTCTGGCGGGCTGTTATCAACCGGTCGCCTACGGTACGGCGGGCGTCTATCCGGCTGCCGTCGACTACGGTTACGGCTATGGCTACGGCTATGGTTATCCCGGCTATTATGGCGGATATGGCGGGTACTACGGCGGCGGCTACTACCGTCCGGCAGGCTGGTACAACGGAGCTTACTGGCGTGGCGGCGTTTGGCGTGGCGCTGCATGGCGTGGCGGCTACCACGGCGGCGCATGGCGCGGCGGCTATGGCGGCTACCGCGGCGGCTATGGCTACCGCGGCGGCGGCGCTCATTTCGGCGGCGGGATGCGACGGTAGCGTTTCCACCGCGGCGAACGGCGAAGGCCTCCGCTCGCCGCGAGGGCGCCGGGCCGGCGAAGCTCGGAGCGCGGGCGCAAGTTCGCGCTCGAGGAAGGATTTTGCGCAATCAGAATTCTGGTCGTCGGAGCGGGGGCGATCGGCGGCTATTTCGGCGGAAGGCTGCTCGAGGCGGGCAGGGACGTCACGTTCCTCGTCCGTCCGCGCCGTGCCGCGCTGCTCGCGGAACGCGGCCTTTCCATCCGTAGCCGCCTCGGCGATTTCCGCCATCCCGCGCCGCCGCTCGTGACCGAGCAGAACCTTGCCGAACCCTTCGATCTCATCATCCTGAGCTGCAAGGCAAATGATCTTGAAGCCGCGATGGCGTCGTTCGCGGGCGCGGTCGGCCCGCAGACGGCGATCCTGCCGCTCCTGAACGGCATGCGGCAGCTCGACGTTCTCGCCAACCGCTTCGGGCCCTTCCGCGTGCTCGGCGGCTTCTGCGTGATCTCGGCGACGCTCGGCGCCGACGGCGCGATCGTCCACCTCAACGACCTTCATGCGCTTGCCTTCGGCGAGCTCGACGGCTCGCGCTCGCCGCGCATCGAGGCCATCGCCTTGGCGCTGGTCGGCGAGGGTTTTGATGCGCGACTCAGCGGTGCGATCCGGCTGGAGATCTGGGAGAAGTGGGTTTTTATCGCTGCGGCGGCGGGCATGACCTGCCTCATGCGGGCCGGGATCGGCGACATCGTCACTGCCGCGCGGATCTCGCGTTGCAAGCGCGCTCCTCGACGAATGCGCGGCGATCGCGTCAGAGCAGGGCTTTCCCCGCGTGACGCCTTCCTCGAGCGGACACGGACGACGGTGACCGCCGCGGGGTCGCCGTTGATGGCTTCCATGCTGCGCGACATCGAGAGCGGGCTGCCGGCCGAAGGCGACCATATCCTCGGAGACCTGCTGCGACGCACGACGAGACCGGAAGGGCGCTCGCTGCTCCGCCTCGCGGATTTGCATGTGAGGGCCTACGAGGCCCGGCGAGCGCGCGGCCCGACCGCCGGCGCATGACCGGCGTCGCGTGCCGACAACCCCTTCGGCCTCATGCCTTCGGCTTCTTCTCCTCCGACGGCACATAAAACCCAGAGTTCGGCTCGATCCAGCACATATGGTCGTGCACTTCGGTCACGCCCGGGGTGTTCTCCGCGATCACCATGAGGCCCGAGCGGAGGCGCTCGTCGGTGATCGCGCCCTCGAAGGTCACGGCGCCGTTTGCGACCTCGACCCGCACGCTGGCGCGCGGCGCCCAGCCGAGCTTGTCGAGTTCGGCCTGGATCGCAGTCTTGATCTCGGCGTCGGGATGCCCGCCTTCGACCTTTGGCAGCGAGACGAACAGGCCCTTGAGCACGTCCGAGCGCGAGACGACCCCGACCACGGCATCACCCCGCAGCACGGGCAGCCGCTTGACGTGGCGTTGCATCATCAGGTCGACGGCTTCGCTGAGATCGGCGTCCTCGGAGATGCTGACCACTTTCCCGGTCATGATCTCGCCGACCTTGCGCCCATGCGTGTGGGCGTAGGACTGGGCGAGCCGACCGCCGCTCAGCAGGAACTCGACCCAGCGCGGTCGCTTCCTATCGGTGCCGAGCTCCGACCGGCGCAAAAGGTCGCCCTCGCTGAGAATGCCGACCAGAGCGTGGTCGGCGTCGAATACGAAGAGGGCGCTGACACGCGCGCGCAGCAAGGTGTCGATCGCTTCGGCGAGCGTCGCCGTCTCGGGCACGCCGATCGCGCCATAGGTCATCGCCTCTCGAACACGCATCGGGAGCCTCTCTGTTGGGGACTCAGTAGAGAGTGCGGTAGGCGACAGTCAATCTGCAATCGGGGGAGCGCGGGCGGCGCTGACGCCAGTCCACTCTTGCCTTCTGCTCGCCGCCCGATACGTACTGTGAAGTGTCCGGAGCCGATCGATGTCCAATCCTGTCGTCGTTGAGGTCCTCCGCGGCGAGCGGGTCGAATCCGCTCATCGCGGGGCGGGCGCCGTGGTCGATGCGGACGGACGGGCGGTGTTCGCCTTCGGTGACATCGATCGGCCTGTCTATCCGCGCTCGGCGGTCAAGGCGTTGCAGGCCCTGCCGCTGATCGAGAGCGGCGCGGCCGACCGCCTCGGCCTCGGCGAGCGGGAGATTGCGCTCGCTTGCGCCTCGCATTCGGGGGAAGAGGCTCACGTCGCGCTGGCCGCCGCGATGCTCGCCAAGGCGGGGCGCGACGATAGCGTGCTCGAATGCGGCGCACACTGGCCGATCGGAGACGCGGCCGCCCGTGCGCTCGCCCGTTCTGGCCGACGTCCCAGCGCGCTGCACAACAACTGCTCCGGCAAGCACGCGGGCTTCGTCTGCGTCGCCTGCGCCGCCGGAATCGAGCCGAAGGGCTATGTCGCCTGGGACCACCCCGTGCAGCGCGAGGTAACGGCGGCGGTGGCGGACGTGACGCAGGCACAGCTCGATGAGGAGACGCGCGGCGTCGACGGCTGCTCAATTCCGGCCTACGCCATTCCCCTGCGGGCTCTCGCGCACGGCCTCGCACGCTTTGCGACCGGGCGAGGGCTGGCGGCGGGTCGCGCCAAGGCCGCTGCGCGGATTCGCGCGGCGGTCGCCGCGCATCCTGCACTGGTCGCCGGCGCCGGTCGTTTCGACACGGAAGCAATGACGATCCTGGGCGCCCGGGCTTTCACCAAGACGGGCGCCGAGGGAGCGTATTGCGCCGCGCTGCCCGAGTTCGGGCTCGGGCTCGCGGTCAAGGCCGACGATGGAGCGGGGCGGGCGGCGCAGGTGATGATCGCCGCGCTTCTTCGGCGTTTCGGCGCATTCGACGACGCGCTGAACGACGGGCTGGCGCCTTTGATTGAGCCGCGACTGCGCAACTGGAGCGCGGTCGTTGTCGGCGGCCTCCGTCCGGCGGGACCGCTGTCGGATTGCGCAGTCTGATGGGTTTCGGGCGAAAGGAAGCGAGAGTTCGTGTGGCCCGAGGCTTTCGCGATCCTTGCGGTTCTCGTCGCGCCGGAGGGCCCCACGTCGCGAACGGCGGCTATACTTTGGCTGGGGCTGCCACCGGCACAGAGACCGGCGCGGTAAGTCGCCGTGACCCGCTCCGGCGTCCCTGTGTTCAACAGGTCGGACAAGCCCGGATTGTCGCCGCGCGCGATTGTGGAAGTCCGTCATCGTTTTGAACCGATAATCACGCTGTTGCCAAGCAAGGCGCGAACCGGGGAGTGGCCGTGGAGCTACTCGAGGTGGCGCCGGTGATCAGCCGGACTCTCAGCCGAATCCGCCTGCCAGCTTCCTCGCTGTTGTCTCGTCCGTGACCAGAGCGGTCGGCCTGAGGAGCTTGATCGCACCTTCGATCGCCGGAAGCTTATGATGGCCGCCGGCCGCCAGAACACGGATCGGGGCGCTGCGGACGGCCTCCATTGGAACGGACATCACCCGCTGATTCAGCGGATGGTCTATGAACCGTCCCTCGTGGTCGAAAACGTTGCACAAGAGCTCGCCGACCCCGCCGAATTCGCGCATCAGCCGCCGGTCAGCCTCCCCTATGAGCTCGAAGCGGGCGATGGTCGCCTCGCCGCCGAGCGAGCCGACGCTGACGACGACCGCGTCGAGCGCGTCGGCGAAAGCGTAGACGGCGCCGAGCCCACAACGTTCGATCAACGCGGTCTTGGTTGCCGGGCTGTCGACCAGCGCCGGCGCGGGAATGAGATAGCAGTCGGCGTTGAACGCCCGCGCGAAAGCGGACGGAAACTCGGCCGGGTTGTCGTGCGCGAAATGGGTCACGCCGCCGACGAGCGAGACGACGCTGAGGCCCCGCAGGGAGCGCTCGCGCAGGTACTCGAGTGAGCGGTTCAACGTGCGGCCCCAGCCGAGCCCGATTTTCATGTCGTTGCGCAGAAGCGATGACACATAATCGCCGAGCGCCGCGCCGATTGGTCCGGTCGGATCGACGGTCGGCGCGGACAGCGGGGCGACCAATGCCTCTTCGAAACCGTGCGTCTTGCACAGCGCCGCCTCCAGGCCGCCGAGCTCTGCGTGTCCCCGCGACAGTGCGATGCGCACTTCGCCAAGCGCCTTGGCCTCGGCCAGCATCCGGACGACCGTCACCCTGCCGACGCCGAGCGCATCGGCGATGGCGCTCTGCGTCATTTCCTCGACGAAGTACATCCAGGCGGCGCGTTGGCGCAGGCGCTCGCTGCGCCTTGGCGCCCGCTGCGGCTCTGCGATCGGATGCTCGTGTGTCATGGTCTGCTTCCGAGCCGGAAACGCGCCGGCTGTTTCAAGTAAGGCTGTCGAAGAACGAGGCGATGAAAATGATGAGGCCCGCTAGAAACGCGAGCAGGACGAATCCTGCAACGACGACGCGCTCCTCCGTCCAGCCGCTCGTGGTTGCGGCAGCGCTGCTTGGCGCAAAAACCGGTGAACGGTCTTCGAGCGGCACGGCAGGGCGGGCGACGGTTTGCGATTGAGCGCCGCGATCCTGAGACGCCAGTGGAGCAGCCGTTCGGGATACCGCAACGACAGGGCGTCGCGACGGCGGCGCACGCGGCGGGGCCGCTGATGGACTTGTCGCTAGCTGCGCCACCTTAGCACCGGCGCGCTCGCCGCCGATCAGAACCAGCAGGGCGACGAGAGCGGGGGCGAGAACCGCGAGCGCGGGCGCGTCCGCTTGCACCCAGTCCGCGACGAGCGGGTCGGAAACGGCCATCGCCCCGGCGATCCAGCCGAGAAACGCAGCGCCGACGGCAATGATTTCGGGTGCGCGACGGATGATCGCGCTGAGGATGACCGCTCCATAAGCGATGATGGGGATGCTGATGAGAACGCCTAGGGCCAGCAGCCAGAAATTGCCGCCTGCAATGGCTGCGAGCGCGACGACGTTGTCGACGCTCATTGTCGCGTCGGCGACCGTAATGACGGCTGCGGCCGACACGAAGTCGCCCGCAGTTCCGGCGCGTCTGACGGCGTTGATATTCCCTTCGTGCGTCTGCGCCCTCACATTGAGTGCGATAACGACGAGCACCCAGGCGCCGACAAGCTTGACCAGCGGCACGCCGAGCAGGGCGTTGGCGAACAGGAGCATGACGAGCCTGAGAGTGATCGCGCCGATCGCGCCGAGGAAAATCGCGCGACGCGTGTCCTCCGGCGGCAGCCTACGGCAGGCGAGGGCGATGACAACGGCATTGTCGGCGCCAAGCAGCAGGTCGACGAAGAAAATCTGCAGCAGGAGAAAGAGCCCGCCGGCGGCGTCGCTCATGTCTGCCTGCCTGAGGAATCATCTTGCCCCGGCTGAGGCCCAAAGACCAGGGCGATGCGCAGGTTGGTTTCCACCATTCGACAGCCTCAAGGCTTCGGGCTGTCGGGCGACACCGTCTGGGGACCGGACTTGAGAAGCCGCATGAAGTCGGCATCCGGGCTAACGATCATCGTGGGGGCGGAATTTGCAAGCGCGCCCCTGTATGTCTGCAACGACCGGTACATCGAGTAGAACTGCGGGTCCTTCGAGAACGCCTCAGCGAGGGTCACGCTCGCTTCCGCGTCGCCTTCGCCTCGCGCCCGTGTCGCGGCCTGCTGGGCCTCGGACAGGACGACTGTGCGCTCGCGATCGGCGCGCGCCTGAATCTGCTGCGCCCATTCGAAGCCCTGGGCGCGCAATTCCTTCGCCTCGCGCTGCCGCTCGGATTTCATGCGCTCGTAGATCGCCTGGCTGGTTTCGAACGGCAGGTCAGCGCGATGGAAACGCACCTCGTCGACCGCGATTCCCAGCGGCTTCGCTTTCGACTCGACCTCGTGCTTGATGACGTCGAGGATATGCCCGCGCTCGTCTGTGAGGAGTGCGCGCAAGGGGACCTTGCCGAGTTCCCGCCGCGCGGAGGAGCTGACCAGCTGGGCGAGGTGCGCATTCGCGATCTCGGGCGTTCGCAGCGCCTGGTAGAAGCGCAGCGGGTCGACGATGCGATAGCGCGCATAGGGCTGCACCTCGAGCCGCTTCTGATCGCCCATGATCGCCTGCTCGACCGGCGGCTCGAGCAGCAGCGAGCGCGTGGAGGTCACATAGACCGTGTCGATGAACGGAGCCTTCACCTTGAGGCCCGGCTGGTCGACGACGCCGACCGGCGCGCCGAGCCGGACGACCAGCGCCTGTTCGCCTTCGTTGACGACATAGATCGAGGAGACGCTCAGATCGAGTGCAAGGGCGACAACGGCGATCGCAGCAAGCCAGCGGCTTCTCATTTCGCTGCCCCCTGTGCCGGAACGGTCGCCGCGGGAGCCGGCCCGAACGGCGCGGCCGGCTTGAACTCGGTCACCGGCATATAGGGAACGACGCTCGACATGCCCTTGCCGGAGGTGTCGACGACGACCTTGGAGGCTTTCTTCAGAACCTCGTCGACACTGTCGAGATAGAGCCGCCATGCGGTCACATCTTTGGCCGCCTCGTAGCTCTTCAGGAGCGGCAGGAATGCGGCGGCTTCTCCGTGCGCGAGATTGACGACCTGAGTCTTGTAGGCTTCGGCCTCCTGGCGAATGCGCTCGGCGTCGCCACGCGCCCGGGGCAGAATATCGTTCGCGTATGCTTCCGCTTCGTTGCGGGCGCGCTCCTTGTCGGCGCGGGCGCGCTGCACGTCGTTGAAGGCGTCGATGACTGCGAGCGGGGGTTCGAACTCGTTGCAGTTGCACCTGGGTGATCTCGACGCCCGCGTGCTCGTCGTCCAGCAACCTCTGCAACAGCGCAAGGGTCTCGTCGGCGATTTGCTGGCGCTTGTCCGACATCGCCGCCTGGATCGGCGTTCGGCTGATGACGTCGCGCAAAGCGCCCTCTGCGGCGATTCTGACGGCGAGTTCGGGGTTGTCGACCCTGAAAAGGAACTGGCCTGGATCGCGGACCTTCCAGAACACGGTGCAGTCCGCCTCGACGATATTCTCGTCGCCAGTCAACATCTGCCCGCCGCGGTTGGATTGTCCACCCCCGGCCGCGCCCGAGGCGCCGGGGCTGAGCTGGATCTGGTTGATATTCGTTACTTTGGTCAGCAGCGCGGTGTCGATCGGATAAGGCATATGCACATGGAGGCCAGGATCGGTCGTGTCGATCCATTTGCCGAAACGCAGGACGACGCCCTTCTCGTCCGGCTGGACACGATAAAGCGCTGTCGAGAGCCAGGCGACGATGACGACGCCGATGAGCGCAGCCGCGCCGCGCCGGCCCAGTCGGGGAATGCGGAAAATATCGCCGAGGCTCGTCTTGACGATGCCCCATAGGTCCAGCGGCGCCGAGGCCGCATCGTCTTCGATGCTCGGCGGGATCTCGGGCGCGTCAATCTTGTCCAACGACTAGGCTCTCCTCGAGCAACATCCGCGCCCGCGCCCGCAGCTTCTCGCTGTCGCTCTTCAACTGGCCGCAGGCGGCGAGAATGTCTCGGCCGCGCGGAGTTCGCACCGGGCTCGCATAACCTGCGTTGAAGACGATCTCGGAGAACCGTTCGATAGCAACCCAGTCCGAGCATTCGAAGGAGCTTCCAGGCCACGGATTGAAAGGAATGAGGTTGATCTTGGCCGGCAAGCCCTTGAGCAGGCGCACAAGCGCCCTCGCCTCGGCCGGCGTGTCGTTGACGCCCTTCAGCATCACGTATTCGAAAGTCATTCGACGCGCGTTCGACGCGCCCGGATAGTCACGGCAGGCCTGCAGAAGTTGCTCGATCGGATACTTGCGGTTCAGCGGCACGAGCTGGTCGCGCAGCGGATTGTTCGTCGCGTGCAGCGAGACTGCGAGCATTGCGCCACATTCAGAGCCGAGTTCGAGCCATCTCGGGAACGACGCCGGACGTCGACACCGTGATCCGCCGCCTGGACAGTGAAAGTCCGTCCCCGTCGGTCAGGACGGCGATGGCGTCACGGACGGAGGCGAAATTGTAGAGCGGCTCGCCCATGCCCATGAATACGATATTCGAGACCGCGCGTACGCCTTCGCCGGACGGCACGAGCCCGTCCTGCGGCGCGGCCCCGCCGGGAAAATCTCCGAGCCGATCCCGCGCCACCAACACCTGCCCGACGATCTCCGCCGCGCTCAGATTGCGGACGAGCGCCATCGTGCCGGTATGACAGAAGGAACAATTGAGAGTGCAGCCGACCTGGCTGGAGACGCAGAGCGTGCCCCGGTCCGTCTCCGGAATGTACACGCACTCGATTTCGGCGCCCTTGTCGCGCGGATGCGCAGGCGGCATCCGCAGAAGCCACTTTCGGGTGCCGTCGGCGGAAACCTGTTCGGCGACCACTTCTGGACGGGACAGATTGTGGCGCTGCTCCATTTTTTCGAGCAACGGGCGCGAGATATTGCGAATTGCCGAAAACTCACGCGCGCCGCGATGATAGATCCAGTGCCAGATCTGGGCGACGCGCATGTTCCGCTCGCGATCGGCGACGCCAAGCTCGGCCAGAGCGCAGGCGATCTCCGGTCGCGTCGCGCCGGCAAGGCGCGACGGCGCGCCGCTCTCGGCCAGGGAAACGGAGGGGGTCATGGCCACGGCTTCTACCATGCAGGCCGGGGCCTCTCCAACGCCCAATTGTCGCACGGCCCCAAGGGTTGCGCGCGCTCCCGACAAAGACGCTTTTTCGGTGACTGCGTCGACGCCAGGGGTCCGGGTTCGCGCAGCGCGAGCGATCCCTGTTCCCCGCAGAACAGCGAATTCGCATGCAACTTGGTGACATCATGAACGATATCAAGACGGTTCGGGTGGGTTTCCGTCAAAGGCAGATTCCCTGATAGAATCCCTGCTCTTTCGCAGGATCAGGCAACGAACAGCAAATTCCCGTCATTCGACTCGATCGTCCTCCCCTCGGCCTCCGGCGCCCGCGGAAACGAGTTGGGAAGGTCCCGAAGGGAAGTCTAGTTTAGGCCCCAATTCGTCGCTACCGTTTTCCCGAGTCGCCCCTGATGAAGTGGAGTCCTTGATGCGCAACAAAATCTTGGCGGTCGTGGCGCCCGCCGTCGCGGCCGTGGCGCTGAGCGCTGGCGTCGCCGCAGCCGCACAGTGCGGCGACAGTCCCGAGGGTTTCAAGGTGTGGCTGGAGGACTTCAAGCAGGTGGCGATCAACGACGGCGTCTCGCCGGACGTCGTCGACAGCGCCTTGTCCACCGCGACATTCGACCGTTCGGTCCTGTCGCATGACCACGGGCAAGGCTCGCTTCAGGGTAATTACGCCTCCTTCGCGGCCCGGCACATCACGCCCCAACGGCTCAAACGCGGCAAGACGATGCTGATCGCCTATGCCGAGCCGCTCGAAAGAATCGAGCAGCGCTATGGCGTCCCCGGACCAGTCCTGGTGGCGATCTGGGGGCTCGAAACGGATTTCGGCGCCGGACTTGGGCAATATTCGACCTTCAGCGCGCTCGCGACGCTGGCCTACGACTGTCGTCGCGGGAACGTGTACCAGGCCGAGCTCATTGACGCGCTGATGATCGTGCAACGCGGTCTCCTGCAGCCGACGCAGATGCGAGGCGCGTGGGCGGGCGAGCTTGGACAGACCCAGTTCATGCCGTCCGCGTACCTGAAATACGGGGTCTCCGCGAATGGCGGGCGCGGCGGCGACCTGATCGGTAATTCAGCCGACGCGCTCGCGTCGACAGCAAATTTTCTGCACGCGCATGGCTGGCAGCGCGGGGCGCCGTGGGACGAAGGTCAGGCGAACTTCCCCGCCTTGCTCGAATGGAACAGCGCCCCGGTCTACGCCAAGACGATCGCCGAATTTGCCGATAGGCTGGCGACGCCTTAGCGGGCGATGAAGCCCCCTCTCAGCTGCCGAACACGTCGTTCGTCTGGGCGGTCACCCGCACAAATGTCGTGCGTTTCGAGACTTCCTTGAGGTGCGCTGCGCCGATGTAGGTCATCATCGACCGCACGCCGCCCATGATCTCGCCCATCGTTCCCTCGACCGGGCCCCGGTAGGGGGTTTCGACGGATTTGCCCTCGGCCGCCCGGTAATGTGCGACCCCCCCAGAATGCTTCTTCATCGCGGCCTCCGACGACATGCCGTAGAAGGTCATGCCCACCGCCACTTTCTCGCCGTTCCGCTCCTCGTAACGAATGGTCCCGTCGCATTCGTCATGGCCGGCGAGCATGCCGCCGAGCATGACGAAGTCGGCCCCGGCGCCGAAGGCTTTGGCGACGTCGCCAGGCGCCGTGCAGCCGCCGTCCGCGCAGACCTGACCCTTGAGCCCGTGCGCCGCGTCCGCGCATTCGATGATCGCGGAGAGCTGGGGATAACCGACCCCGGTGACCCGTCGGGTCGTACAGACCGAGCCGGGGCCAATCCCGATTTTCACAATATCGGCGCCCGCCAGGATAAGGGCCTCGGTCATGTCGCCGGTGACGACGTTGCCGGCCATGATGACGGACTCGGGATGATCGTCCCGCACCCGTTTGACGACGTCCAGAAAACGCTCGGCGTAGCCGTTCGCCACGTCGAGGCAGATCAGGCGGATCGGGGCTCCTTTTGCGACGGCCGCCAGTTTCTTGACGTCTGCCGCAGTCGTGCCGAGAGAATAGAAGGCGTGGACTCCGTCCGGCCCGGTAAAGAATTTCGTCAGTTCGGATTCGGGGTAGTGTTTGTGCAGGGCGGTCAGCGCGCCGTGTTTTCCGAGGGCGCGCGCCATGGCCATCGTGCCGGTCACGTCCATATTGGCGGCGATCAGCGGAAATCCTTTCCAATCCGAGCCTGTATGAAGGAAGCGAAACGTCCGGTTCACGTCCACCGCGCTCCGTGTGTTGAGCGTCGAACGCTTCGGGCGGATGAGAACGTCCTTGAAATCGAGCTTGACGTCGGTTTCGATGCGCATTGCAATCCCAGCGTGGCGGAGGCGTGCCGTCGCTGACGGATTTACCACACCGGGCAGACGAAGCGAATCGGGCGGGAAACGGAGACGGGATGAGCGACGAACTTGTTTTCTACAGCCACCCCATGTCGCGCTCGCGGATCGTGCGCTGGATGCTGGAAGAGGTCGGCGCGACCTATGAGACGAAGATCCTCGAGTTCGGGCATTCGATGAAGGGGCCCGAATATCTCGCGATCAATCCGATGGGCAAAGTCCCGGCGATCCGCCACGGCGAGACGGTCGTCACGGAGGCCGCCGCGATCTGCGCCTATCTGGCGGACGCCTTTCCCGCCGCCGGGCTCGCCCCCGCGCCCGGATCGCGTGAGCGCGGCGCCTACTATCGATGGCTGTTCTTCGCCGCCGGCCCGGTCGAGGCGGCGGTCACCGACAAGGCGCTCGGCTTCGTCATTCCGGCCGAGCGCGAGGGAATGGTCGGCTACGGCAACGTCGAGCGCACCCTGGCCGCGCTCGAAGGCGCGCTTTACCGGACCCAATATATCGCCGGCGACCGCTTCACCGCGGCGGACGTCTACCTTGGCTCCCTGATCGGCGGCGGGATGGCGAACCGCGGAATCGACAAGCGACCGGCCTTCGAAGATTACTGGGAGCGGCTCAGGGTGAGGCCGGCGGCGGTCCGCGCCAAGGCGATCGACGACAAGCTGGTCGAGGAGCGGCGAAAAGCCAGCTAGGGCTGTCATTTCGAAGGATGCGGCGATGCGCTTGAAAGGCAAGACGGCCCTGGTGACCGGGGCCGGGCAGGGGTTCGGCTACGGCATTGCCGAGACGTTCGCGCGCCAGGGGGCGCGCGTCGCCTGCCTCGACGTGAAGCCGGATGTTGCGGAGGCGGCCGCCCGGCGGATCGGCGGCGGGGCGATCGCCCTGCAGGCCGACGTGTCGCGCCGCGAGGACGTGGTCCGCGCGGCGAAAGCCGCGATCGAGGCCTTCGGGCGGGTCGACATCCTTGTCAACAACGCTGGCACCACCCACCGCAACAAGCCGCTGATGGAGGTGGAGGAGGCCGAGTTCGACCGCATTCTCGCGGTCAACGTCAAGTCGATCTTCCTGACCGCGCAGGCCTTCGTCCCGCACATGCGCGAGCACGGAGGCGGCGTGATCGTCAACGTCGGCTCGACTGCCGCCTTGCGGCCCCGCCCCGGGCTCACGGTCTACAACGCGTCGAAGGGCGCGGTGCACGTAATGACGAAATCGATGGCGGTCGAACTCGCGCCGGACAGAATCCGCGTCTGCGCCATCGCGCCGGTGGCCGGCGAGACGCCGCTGCTCGCGATGTTCATGGGCGAGGACACCCCGGAAAAGCGCGCCGCCTTCAAGGCGACGGTGCCGCTCGGCCGGTTCTCGACGCCGGGCGACATCGGCGCCGCGGTGCTTTATCTCGCCAGCGACGAGGCGAACTTCCTGACCGGGGTGATTCTCGAGGTCGACGGCGGGCGGTGCATCTGACGGAAGGACCGACGCCGCCCGGCTCGCTTCGTCCATTTCCGTCCCCAAATCGAACCTTTTCAAGGGTTTGTGAGGACATTTGCGGGCGAAAGCCGCAAGCGCGCAGGTTCGTTTTGAGCGCGATATTCCGGTTTGCGCCTTTCCCGCTTCCGGGCGACGCCGGCGTGCGCCGACCCGCCGGCGGGCGGGGTCGTTTCCGATGGCGGCGATCGTTGCGGCCGTCGCATTCCCATTCCCGAATCGAACCATTTCAACGGTTTGCAGTGACATTTCCGGGCCGAAGAGAGGCACGGACGCGCTGCGGCTCCCGCTCTCGGTGTGGATGTTCTGTTCGCGACCCCTGGTGTGTGGCGCCATTTCCCCGAATCTCCGTCTCGCGGCCTCAACAGGATGCCGCGCCCCGGCCGGGCGGCGACGCCCGGGTTCACTATCACGGAAGCTTAACGCACGTCGCGCCCGATGGACACTGTTTGTTCTATTCCAATTCCCGACAGGGATAACGGTTTGGAAACGGAAACGATCGGAGCCTCGTCATCGCCGGCGCCGCGGTCGAAGGAGCGACAGGCCTCATGGGCGGCGTCAGGCGGATGCGCCATTCCAGAGGCTCGGGCAGGCTTGCGATCGAGTGGGGACCGGCGCTCATTCCAGTGCGGGAAAAAAGGCCTCGACCTCGGCCGCCAGTCCGGGCGGATCGAGCCTCAGGGTACCCTCGCGAAGAATGCGCGTCTCGATCGCGTCCGCGCCGCGCTTGTGGTGGATCATCACCCGCCGGTCGGGGTCGACGATCACATAGTGCTCGACGCTCATGAGCGAGAAATAGCCGTCGAGCTTCACCCCGTGATCGTCCGCCGCCGTGCTCGGCGACAGGACCTCGACCACGACGATCGGATTTGGGATTTCCATCGTGTCGAGATCGGGCAGGGAGGGACGGACGACGAGCGCGTCCGGCTCGAAAGCGGTGCGCGCGCTGATGCGGACGTCATTCCGTCCGGGAACATGCGGCAGGGGAGGCCGGCGCTGACGACAGCCGACTCCAACGCTTTTTGGGCGGCGAATTTGGTCAGCGCATGAGCGGCGCTCTCCGGCGCCATCAGGACCGGCCGCCCGTCGCGTAGCTCCCACCGTCCGTCCCGCCCCTCGGTCCAACGTAGGAAGGCGTCGACACCGAGGTCATTTTCCGCCGTGTCCGCCATCGCTCGATCTTATCACTCTCACCGCCGCCCGCGAAGCGGACGCGCCTCCGTCCGCATCCCGGCGCGGCGCAACATCTCCGCGGCTCACGCCCGATCTCCTCCAGCGACGCGGCAGGCGGCTCGCCTGGCAGTGGATTCGCCTCTCGCCCGAACGCCGACGAAAAGCAATTGCTTTCCCATTGGCAAAGAACAGCGGAGCAGACAAAGAGTATTGTCTATTCGTCAGCCTGCGTCTTTGCGTTCGAGTGGTCACTCTCCAGGGTGTGGCCGAAAGACCTGACGGGTTCGCCCGTGGCCTTGGAGACGGCGAGTTGGCCAAGGGCCACTTCGGAATTGTCGCCCTTGATGCTGTCGCTGACGAAATTTGCCTCGGTCATCACCAGCGCAGCGCCGACCAGAGTCGGCGCGAGGACGAGGGAAACCCAGAAAGGTGTTGCACGCATCGTCGTCTCCTGGGTTGCGGGTTCGCCGACAACCTTCCGTCGAAACATTCTGTTCCGGCAACGCCATATCGCCGGCCGCCGACCGGCCCCGGACCCGCTGCGTCCACCGTCTTGAATCGGTCGGGTCATGTGCTCCGTCAGCCCAGTTCGCGCAGCCGCGCAAGGCAGCGGCTGCGTCCCCATGTCGATGCGCACGCGCTTCGTTCCATTCGATCTTCCCATTCGATCTTCCAATGCGACGAAACCATTGTGACACGATGTCGCCCGCGTCCTGCGAGAGTTTCATGACTTTGGGGTCGATGCCGGTCGCGAACCGTCAAGCGCCAATGCCATATTGGCTCGGAATACCGCGAAACAGGAGCGCGCCATCATTTTGGCGAAGTCCTGCCGCATCCGCCTCGGCGCAATGCGAGAGGATGTTACGTGGTCGCGACGGCAACAGGATCCCGGCACCATTTCGCTCGCCGCGCGGCGCCGTCCGCGGGCGGGCGCCCGTGGGCGGGCGTTTGATAGTGCGTCAGCGCGATCTTTGGAAACGGCGGGGCAGTCGGCGCCGACAAGCGCCGTCAGGCCCGTGTTGAAGCTCAAACGACGGAGCGCGAGCGTCCCGCCGATGCCGGAACGGGCGCAATGATCCCGACGAGCCCGCCGACGACCGGAAGCCCCAAGGACGTGCGGTGGGCCGCGAGTTTGGGAGCCACGGCCTCGCGACTATTGCGGATTCCCTCAGTTCGTTACTCCCTTCTGGCGCTCGCTGCGCTAGCGGTGATCATCGCCGCGATGACCCAGATGGCTTCGGTGATCGTCGATGAATGGTCGCAGCGCGACATTGAGTTGCGTGCGCGCCTCGTCTACCGCTCCATTCAGGAGCGCGTCGCGGCGGGGCTTGCGGCGAAGCCCGAAAGCGATCTCGAACCGTTCTTTGAGCAACTGGTGGAGGATGAGCGGCTGCTTGCGCTCGGATTCTGCAGCGCCGGCGGCAAAATGCTCTACGCGACGAAGGAAATGCCGAGCGAGGCGCATTGTCCGAGCCCGCCGCTCCCCAAGGTCGACACGTTCAA
This sequence comes from uncultured Alphaproteobacteria bacterium, assembly GCA_963741405.1. Taxonomy (GTDB): domain Bacteria; phylum Pseudomonadota; class Alphaproteobacteria; order Rhizobiales; family Beijerinckiaceae; genus Roseiarcus. The sequence goes on along the minus strand of CAVUHX010000026.1, from coordinate 4,041 downwards.
AGTCGTGCACGGCGATGGCCCGGCTATCGCGCTCGCGCTCTTTCCGCTGCCCGCGAAGGAGGGTCAGGGGTCGCTGCTCGTCGTTCATGACCTGTCGTTCATCGAGCGTCGGGCGCACGAGGCCGAATTCTACATGGCGCTCGCCCTCGTCGGCGTCGCCGCCGGGATCGGGTTGCTCGCGACGGCGATCGTGCTCGCGTTGCTGAGAGGGTGGACCAAGTCGCTTCGCATCAGCGATCGCCAATTTCAATCTCGGTCGCACAACTTTCGGCGCGCGGCCGGCAGAGTTGCCGATCGGGCGGGACATCGAGGCCATGCTGTCCGAGCTTCGGCTCGAGCGAAAATACGCCGACGGAATTCACGTGGAATGGTCGCCGAAAACGCTGCATCAGCTTCTCGATCAGGAGCTGCCGGGGGCGCAGGTCATCGTTGTTTCGAACCGCGAGCCCTATATTCACAACCATATCGACGGTCGAGTCGTGCTCCAAACTCCCGCAAGCGGCCTGGTGTCCGCGCTCGAGCCGGTCATGCGCGCCTGCGGCGGGGTCTGGGTCGCTCACGGTTCGGGCTCCGCGGACCGGGACATGGTCGACGACCGCGACCGGGTCGCAGTTCCGCCGGACAATCCGGCCTATGCGTTGCGGCGAGTTTGGCTCAGCGACGAGGAGCAGGACGGATACTACTACGGCCTCGCCAACGAGGGACTCTGGCCGCTTTGTCATATTGCCTTTGTGAGACCGACCTTCCGCGAGCAGGACTGGGCCCATTATCTCGCTGTCAACGAGCGCTTCGCCGACGTCGTCGCCCAGGAGGCCGCACGCGACGACCCCATCGTCCTCGTGCAGGACTATCACTTCGCCGTCCTGCCGCGCATGATTCGCAAGCGCTTGCCGCGGGCGACGATCATCGCGTTCTGGCACATTCCATGGCCGAATCCGGAAACCTTCGGTATCTTCCCCTGGCGGGAACAGATCATCGACGGACTGCTCGGAAGCTCGATCCTCGGCTTTCACACCCGGTTTCATTGCAACAACTTCATCGAGGCGGTCGACCGCTTCATGGAGAGCCGCATCGACCGCGAGCGAAGTTCGGTGACGCAGGGAGGGCAAGAAACTCTGGTGCGACCCTATCCGATCTCCATCGAATGGCCGCCGGCGGCGTTGGCCGGGCAAGCCCCTGTGGAGGTGTGCCGCCAGGCCGTGAAGAGCAGGTTGGGCTTGAACGATGACGTGCGGATCGGAGTTGGCATCGAGCGCTTCGACTACACCAAAGGCATTCTCGACCGCTTGCGGGCGGTCGACGTTCTGCTGGAGTCTCATCCGGAGTGGCGGGGGAAGTTCGTTTTTGTGCAGGCGGCGGCCCCGACTCGCAGCAAACTCGGCGTGTACAAACACCTGCAGGAGGAAGCTTTACGGGAGGCCGAGACGATCAACGCGCGTTGGGGTCACGGCTCGTACAAACCGATCGTGCTTTCCATTCGCCACCACGAACCAACAGAAGTCTTCGAACTCTTCCGGGCAGCGGATCTCTGCATCGTCTCGAGCCTGCATGACGGCATGAATCTCGTCGCAAAGGAATTCGTCGCCGCCCGCGATGACGAGCAGGGCGTGCTCGTGCTGTCGAGCTTCGCCGGCGCCTCGCGTGAGCTGTCGGAAGCGCTGATCGTCAATCCTTACGACATTCACGAAATGGCCGAGGCGATCGACGCGGCTCTGAGGATGGAGCCCGGAGTCCAGCGCGAGCGGATGCGGGAGATGCGGGAACTCGTCCGACAACGCAACGTCTATCGTTGGGCCGCCCAGATGCTGCTCGACGCCGCGCGTCTCAGGCGGCGCGCGAGCATCAGCGGCGCGGAAGCGGCCTAGCCGAAGCGCCGGGGCTAAAAGAACTTGGTCGACGACGCCGGCTCGTCGTCCGACGACAGGTCGGGCGCGGCGCTAGGAACTTCGCGCGGCTCATGTTAGGCAGCCGCGCCAAGCGGCGGCTTACGGCCCGCGAGTCGGACGAAGGATCAGGCGAATGGCGAACGTCGAGAACGGATTTCCCGAGGGGCTTGCGTTCGACGATGTCTTGCTGCGGCCCGGCCACAGCACGGTCATGCCGAGCGCGGTCAACATCGCCTCCCGCCTCACCCGCACCATCCGCCTCAATCTGCCGATCATCTCCTCGGCGATGGACACGGTGACCGAGGCGCGCCTCGCCATCGCCATGGCGCAGGCCGGCGGCATCGGCGTCATCCACCGCAACCTCGAACCGGCCGACCAGGCCGAGGAAGTGCGCAAGGTCAAGCGCTTCGAGAGCGGCATGGTGATCGACCCGATCACCATCTTTCCCGACGCGACGCTCGCCGACGCGCTCGCCCTCATGCGGCGGGCGTCGATCTCCGGCATTCCGGTGGTCGAGCGCGGCTCCGACGGGAAGGGCGCAAGACTTCTCGGCATCCTCACCAATCGCGACGTGCGCTTCGCCGACGATCCGCGCCAGCCGGTGACCGAACTGATGACCCGCAAGGTGGTGACGGTCGGCGAGGGAGTCAGCCACGAAGAGGCGCGCCGCCTCCTGCACCACCACCGGATCGAGAAGCTGGTGGTCGTCGACGATTCCGGGCGCTGCGTCGGGCTGATCACCGTCAAGGACATCGAGAAGGCGACCGCCCATCCGCACGCCGCCAAGGACTTCGACGGGCGCCTGAGGGTCGCGGCGGCGACGACGGTCGGCGACAAGGGTTTCGAGCGCGCCGAGCTCCTGATGGCGGCCGGCGTCGACTGCCTCGTCGTCGATACGGCGCACGGCCATTCGGAGCAGGTGCTCGAGCAGGTGCGGCGCATCCAGCGCACGACCAACAAGGTCGCGGTGATCGCCGGCAATGTGGCGACCCGCGAGGGCGCGCAGGCGCTGATCGACGCGGGCGCGGACGCGATCAAGGTCGGCATCGGGCCGGGCTCGATCTGCACGACCAGGATCGTCGCCGGGGTGGGCGTGCCGCAGCTCACCGCCGTTCTGGAGGCGGCCGACGCGGGAAGGGCGGCCGACGTGCCGGTCATCGCCGACGGCGGCATCAAGTATTCGGGCGACCTCGCCAAGGCGATCGCCGGCGGGGCCGACTGCGTGATGATCGGCTCGCTGCTCGCCGGCACCGACGAGAGCCCCGGCGAAGTGTTCCTCTACCAGGGCCGCTCCTACAAGAGCTACCGCGGCATGGGCTCGCTCGGCGCGATGGGGCAGGGCTCGGCCGACCGCTATTTCCAGCAGGACGTGAAGGACCAGATGAAGCTCGTGCCCGAGGGGGTCGAGGGCCAGGTGCCCTATCGCGGGCCGGTCGGGGCGATCGTGCACCAGCTCGCCGGGGGCTTGCGCGCCGCCATGGGCTATGTCGGGGCGGAGACGATCCCGGAGTTCCAGGCAAAGGCGCAGTTCATGCGCATCACCAACGCGGCGCTCAGGGAAAGCCACGTGCACGACGTGGCGATCACCCGCGAGAGCCCGAACTACCACCCGACGGGGGTGTAGGCGCGGAGGGGGCTCCTCCCAGGGCGAAGGCGCATTTCACGCGGCGCTCAGGGAGAGCCGCGTGCCCGACGTGGCGATCAGGCTCCGAGACTTGCGGCCATATGTCAGCCTCGCAGCGCCGGCGGCGGCCCAAAAATCCAACGATGTGGCTGATACGGCCGGTCGCGTCGAGTTCGCCGAAGTCGCGCCCGTCGATCGCGACGCTTCCGTCCGGCTGAATTATTTGCCAGGTGAAATGGATCTTGCCGTGGTGCTCGTCGGCCTTGCTGGTTGGCACGATCTTCGCCCCGGGATAGGCCTGATGAAAGCTGGCGATGTGGGCGTGGAGCGCGGCCCGCCCGGCCGGGACGACGCCCATCGGGTCCTCATAGACGCCGCCGTCGCCCCAGGACTTGTCCAGAAGCGCGTTGCGCGCGGCTTCGTCCTTCTCGTTCCACGAGGCGCAATACGCGGTCAGGATCTCGTCGAGCATCATTGTTCCCTCCATTTCGCTTCAGCGAAATTCGCCGCGCGACGGCGAGCCTAACACAC
>CAVUHX010000025.1:0-32906 GCA_963741405.1 uncultured Alphaproteobacteria bacterium | reverse complement strand
TTTTCAACAGCGGCGCTGACGCGAACTTGGCGCCTGCCACTAAACCGGCGCGAATCCGGAGCCGGCCTCGACCAGCGCCACCACGATGAGCCGCTCGCCGGCGAACGGGATCAGCCGGAGCCGTCGCCCGTCCCGCAGCATCGCCGCTCTTCTCGGCGAGCCTGATCTCGACGTCAGGAAAATCGAGCGGCGTCCCGTCGAGCGGATGGATCGCCTTGTAGACCGCCTCCTTCGCGACGAACACGAGCCGCCGCGCAACGCCGTCGCCAAGCGTCTCGTCGCTGCTCCCTTTGGCTGAGGACCAGGTCCACGACGTCCTCCGGCAGCGGCTCGGCCGGCTCGACGTCGACGCCGAGGCCGACGATCCGCCCGCGCCATGCCGCCGCGGCGAGCGCGAAGGCTTCGTCATGGGCGAGCGAGCCGATGATTCCGGCTGGCCAGAGCGGCGCGCCCGATTCCGAGCGCGCAAGCGGAGCGCCGGCGTCGGCGCCGAGCCGGTCGAGCAGCGACCGGGCGGCGATGCGCGCCGCGCCGCTCGCGCGGCGAACCTCGATCGCGCGCTTCAGGCCGCGCGCCGGCGAAGCCGGCCTCGTCGCCGGGCCGGATGCGCCGCGCCGTCACGAGCACGCCGTAGGCCTCAAGCGCCGCTTTTAGCGGCGCGAGGTCGAGGTCGTCCCGCGCCGTCTCCACCAGGCGCTCAGCGCGCGCCAGCTCCGGCGCTGTGGACGAGCTTCGCCGGGTTGCCCCGCCAGCGCGAGCCAGCCGGAGTGATCTCGCCCTTCATCAGGAAGGCGTCGGCGTCGAGATGGGTGTTCTCGTTCATCGTCACGCCGTAATGCACGAGGCAGCCGACCCCGACCGAACAGTCCCGACCGATCCGCACGAAGTCGGACTTGAACACGCCCTCTTCCAGCGAATGGGCCTGGACGATCGCGTGCTCGTTGAGATTGGCCCCGTCGCCGATCTCGACCAGCGAGCGCTCGGACAGGATGCAGCCGTCGTCGAACACCTTGCGCCCGACCTTGACGCCGAGCAGGCGCGAAATGGCGTTGCGCATCGGCGTTCCGGCGAAGGCGGCCGCAAGCGGCGAGTCGGAAAGCTTCCAGTGTCGCTCGACCTGCCAGAAGGCCGGGTCGTAGACGGTCGCGATCTCCGGCTTCAGCTTGCCGAAGCCGAGCGAGGCGCGCTCGATGAGGATGAAGACCGCGGTCGACAGCGCGAACACGATTCCCGCCGCCGCGATCATCGGCAGCATGTCGTTCACGCCGTAGACGGCGCTCGTCCAGCCGAAGACGTAGATGCCGATGAACAGGATGAGCCAGCGCGAGGCGAGCAGCCCGGCGATCGAAGCGACGTTGAGCCAGGTCTTGCGCCGAAGCCGGCGCGCCCGCTCTTCCGGGCCAATCGCGGCCAGCATGTCGAGGTCGCGCGACGCGGCGCGCGGGATCTCGAAGGCGGGCGAGCCGAGCAGGCCGACATTTTCGCGCACCGGCCCGTCGATCGGGGCCATCACCTTGGTGGCGAGCAGGACATTGTCGCCGATCCGGGCGCCGGGCGGCACATAGACCATGGTGCCGAGGAAGTTGCGCTCGCCGATCCGGCAGGCTCCGAGCTTGAACGCCTGGCTCGACATCGTGAGGTTGCCGAGCCAAAGGCTGTCGGAGGCGACCGTGTTGCCGCCGACCGAACACAGGTAAGGATTGTCCTGGCCCTGCTCGCTGCCGAAGTTCGAGCCCGTCTGGTCGCCAAGGCCGAGCTTCCAGCCGACCCAGCGCAGATAGGGCTCGATGAACACGCTGTCGCCGAACATCAGGTTGAAGAACCGCGAGTTGCTGAACGACCTGCACGATCTGCTGCATCCCGTGATGGAATCCGTAGAGCGGATAGACGCGGCCCTCGACCAGGAAAGCGGCGGCGATGCGCGGGACGGCGTGGACGACGAGCAGGCCGCCAAGGAGCGTAACGAGAGTGACCGCCAGCGCCGCACCGGCGGCCATCGGCAGAACCGTGACGGTCGCATCCCACGGGCTGAGCGCAAGGGCGTCGTCGCCTCCGGTCAGCACAGACATCGCATAGGCGACCACGGCTTCCGTCAGCGCGCCGGCGATAGCGATGACGAAGGCGAGCCGCATGGCGGTGAACAGCCAGCGCTGCGCCGTCGAAACTGTCGCCTCGTCGGCGAGGCGGAAGCTGGTCGTCGTCTCTTCGGCCGGCGAGCCGGCATAGCGCCTGCCTTCAGGCACCCGCTGTCCGCTCTGCAGCGACGAAGCATGGCCGAGCTGGCCGAATTCGCCGATCGTGGAGCGAATGTCGAGGACGCTCTGCTCGCCGACATAGGCGTTCCGGCCGATGTGGATCTCGCCCGTATGAATGCGGATTGCCGGCCGCGACATAGCCGGGCAGCAAGGCGCTGCGCATGACGACCGCATCCTCGCCGACCTCGAAAAGATCGGCCGTGACCGGCACGATGCGCGAGGCGATGACCGCGTTGCGGCCGATCCTGGCGCCGAGCAGGCGCAGATAGACGTTGAACAGCGGTGTTCCGGCAAAGACGTTGGCGGGCGCCGAGCGCACGATGAACTTCGTCGCCCAGAAGCGGAAGTAGGCGAAACTCCATAGCGGAATGGCGCCGGCGCGCGCCCGGCCGACGAGCAGCCATTTCGCCGCGACGGCAAGCCCGTTGTGGGCGAAGAACCAGACGGCGGCGACGAGCAGCGCTCGTCCATAGAGGTCGAGCGGCCAATCGACGGCTTCGTTGATCCAGTCGAATGCCGCTTGACCGGCGGCGACCGCCAGGGCGCCAAAGATTGCATAGAACGCCGTCTGCGCGGCGCCGCAGCCGTAATAGGCCAGGTTCGACGGGCGGTGAGCGGGGGGAACGCGCGAGGTCCTCCGCCGCAGCGGGCCTTGCGGAGTCCAGCGCCCGGGCAAGCCGGCGAACCGTCGTATGGGCGTAGACGTCGCGCATGGCGACCTGCATCGACGGCTCGAGCTGGCGAACCCGGGCGCAGAAGCGCGCCATCAACAGCGAGTGGGCGGCATATTCTGCGAAGAAATCCCCATCGATCGAGACCTTATCGAGGCCAAGCACGTCCGCCAGCGCGTCGCAAAGCGCCTGCTCGCTCTCCGTCTCCGGCGGGACATGAGCGCCGCCGAAACGCAGACGCTCGGACTTCGGCGCGGGCAGCTGTTTTCGGTCGGCCTTGTTGCTGACCAGCGTTGGAATGAACGGCAGCTGCTCGAGAAACGCCGGCGTCATGTAGCTCGGCAGTCTCGCGCGCATCAGCGACACGATCGCCGCCCGGTCGGGAGCGCGGGCGCCGTGCCTGACCGAGTAATAGGCGACGAGCTCCGGCGCGCCGGGCTCGGGTTCGAAAGTCGTCGCCACGACCTGCGCGATCTCCGGGATCTCGAGCAGAACCGACTCGATCTCCGTCAGCTCGATGCGGTAGCCCCTGAGCTTGATCTGGGTGTCGATGCGGCCGAGATATTCGATCTCGCCCTCGTCGGTGATGCGTCCCAGATCGCCCGTCCGATAAATACGGCCCGACGGATTGTTCGGCAGGGCAAGGAAATCGTCGATGAACTTGGCGCGCGTCAATTCGGCCCGGTTGAGATAGCCCTCCGCGACACCGATTCCGGCGATGCCGATTTCGCCGACCTTGCCGAGGTCCAGCGCGACATTGTCCTTGGCGTCGAGAATGACGACCGAATAGGTCGGCAGCGGGCGCGCCGATCGTCACCGGCCTGTCGGGCGTCATCACTCCGAGCGTCGCGGTGACCGTCGTTTCGGTCGGCCCGTAGCTGTTGAGGAGGGAGCGGCCCGGCCGGCTCCAGCGCCTGACCAGCGCCGGCGGACAGGCCTCGCCCCCGATCAGCAGGATTCGCAGCTTCGGCAGCTCGCGCTCGATCGAGGCGAGGAGAGTCGGCACGCAGCAGAAGCACGTGACATTGCGGGACTTCGAGGAAGTCGGCGAGTTCCTCGCCGAACAGGCTTGTCGCGCCCGTGTTCGGGACGAGCGTCGCCCCCGCGACCAGCGGCACCCAGATCTCCTCGATCGAGAAGTCGAAGGCGGGCGACATGCCCTGGTAGACCCGATCGCCGGGCTCGAAACCGTAACGCTCGGCGGCCACGCGCACGAAATTGCAGATGCTCGGATGGCCGACCGCGACGCCCTTCGGGTTGCCGGTCGTTCCGGACGTGTACAGGACGTAGCAGAGCGTGCTGCTGTCCTCGCCCCGATCGCCCCCAACAAGCGGCGAGCGGTCGAGCGTCGCCGCCTCGGCCCGCGTTCCATCGAGAACGAGCGTCGGAACTCCGCAGTCTGCGACCCGATCGGCGAGCCTCAGATGCGTCACCGCCAGAGTTGCGCCGGCGTCGGAAACGATGAAGCGAATGCGATCGGAAGGATGGTTGGCGTCGAGCGGAACATAGGCCGCTCCAGCTTTCAGGATGGCAAGAAGTGCGACATAGGCTTCGATGCCGCGGTCGAGCAGCACGGCGACTCGGTCGCCCGGCGTCACGCCGCGGGCCCTGAAAAGGCGCGCCATCTGGTTCGCCCGCGCGTCGAGTTCGCGGTAGCTGATGTCGGCGCTTTCGACCGACACGGCGATACGCTCGGCATAGCGTCGGCACGCCTCCTCGATGACGTCGCCGAGCCGCTCGCCATGCCGCCAGCGGAGAGCCGAATTTTCGCTCAGGACCGACGGGGGCCGCGCCGGCGGCTGCGGGCGAAGGCCAGCCAAAGATTCTTGTTCGAGCGACGGCTCGCGCAGACCGAGCGCGGAGTTATACATGATTTATGCCCGTTATTTATCGTTTGACCGCGAAGCTCGCTGGCGCGAGCGTGGCCTGTCTTGGAATCACCCCCGAGGACCGGCCTGCCACGTTGAGTTCCCTAGCGCCGCGACGCTGAACGCTGGCTGAACGGCGGCGCGGCCTTGAGTCGCGGGGGCCCCGCGACGCGCCTGTCCATGGATTGGCGCGCGGAGCCCGTCATCGCCGTCGCTTTGGACGGCCTGCGCTCGACCCGCAGCGCCCGCAGGCGCGAGTAAGTGCGATCCGGCATTACCGGGGCTCGAGCGAGCCGCCGGCGCCAAGGCGGTTCCCTGCCAACAGATCCTATGCGGGTGGACGGCGGCCGGACTTGGTAGGCTGAGCTTCCACACCAGCATGGAGGCAACCGATGGAGTCCGTCCCCTCTGCGACCGTTGTCGCGGCCACCGTCCGAGCGAATGCGATCACGTTGTTCGCCTCGCTCGAATTGAGCAAATCGAAATGGGTTGTGACGATGAACAGTCCGGGCAGCGAGAAGTTTTCCAGGCATACAGTTGAAGGAGGAAACGGCGGCTGTTTGCTCGGCCTTCTTTCGCGGTGGCGGGGGAAGGCCGAGGAGCGCCACGGCGTTGCGATCAAGACGGTGGTTATTCAGGAAGCGGGACTGGACGGGTTCTGGATTCATCGGCTGCTGCTCGCGAACGGGATCGAGAGCCATGTCGTCGATGCGGGTTCGATCGCGGTCGCGCGGCGGCATCGGCGGGCCAAGACCGATTCGATCGACGGCGAGACACTGTTGCGGACGCTGATGGCCTGGGGTCGGGGTGAGCGGCGGGTCTGTTCCATGGTTCAGGCGCCGAGCCCGGAAGACGAGGATCGCCGGCGTCTGACGCGTGAGCGCGGCACGCTGGTCAAGGAACGCATTCAGCATACCAATCGGATCCGGGGGCTGCTCAGCGGCCAGGGCGTCCGGGATTACAATCCGCTTCGGCGCGATTGTCTTGAACGGCTTGAAGCGCTGCGGACCGGCGACGGCCGTCCTCTGCCGCCGCTGCTGAAGGCGGAAATCCTCCGGGAACTCGATCGGATAGCGGTGGTGACGACGCAACTGGCTACGGTCGAACGCGCCCGCGACGCGCTGGTCCATACGGAAGTCGAGAAGCCGGACACTCCCGCCGGCGTGCTCATCAAGCTCAAGGGCATCGGCCCTGAGTTCGCCTCGCTCCTGTGGCTGGAAGCGTTGTTTCGCCGCTTCGCCAACCGACGCCAGGTAGGGGCTTACGGCGGATTGGCGCCCAGTCCCTGGCAGAGCGGGAGCATCGAACGGGATCAAGGCATCTCGAAGTCGGGCAATCACCGCCTGCGCCGAACCATGATCGAGCTTGCCTGGTCGTGGCTGCGTCATCAGCCCAACTCGGCGTTGAGCCGCTGGTTTCGGGCGCGGGTCGGCGCCGCCAAAGGGCGAATCCGCCGGATCGCCATCGTGGCGCTGGCCCGCAAACTCCTCGTCGCCCTGTGGCGCTATGTCACCCAGGGCGTCGTTCCCGAGGGCGCCGAGCTCAACGCGGCATGATCCAATGGCTCGACCCGCTCCAGCGAGGGCTCAATCCACCTCAGCAATGGCTTAACCCACTCCACCCATTCCAGCGAAGCTGAATATTGGCTTCGCCGGATCCGGGCGGGCGGTGACCGGTGTTTTCCCTTGGCTGAAACACGCCGCTCAACAGGATGGTCCCGCCAACCCGAGCCCGATGCCCTCGAGCATGAGGGATTATGGTCCGAGCCCAGGCTCAACCGGATGTGAGGTGATGCGGCCATCAAGGCTGCATGGCGAAAAACGGGCTCACGCTTCGGATCCAAACCCAAAGGAGAACGCAAAATGCCGAAATGAAAATCACCCTTGACCGGAAACGCCCCATGTGAGGGAGGAATGCAGCGACTATCCCGCATTTCGGCCGATTCGGGGAAGACCGTCTCGAAAAGCCCAACGATTCTCTGCAGTTCCGGGAAAATTCCCTACGCGGTCGAACAGGGATTGAATTCGGCGCATCAGGGAAACAAACGTTCCCTGTTCGGCCGAAAGCAGGGATATCTCGCGCCTGATGCGCCCATCTCCGACCTCCGTCTCCAGAGACTCCTTCCCTCGGGCAAATTCCGACCTGCCCCGCTCCAAGTCTGCCTTTCGCGGCCTTTATCCGCCATCCTGAAACGATGGGCGCTCCGGCGCCCTCACCAAGGTCGCCGACCGTGGCGCAGCGGTTGTAAGGCGCGCGACGAACCGCTTCACTGGAGGAAGGCGTTCGCGCCGGCCGATTTGTGAAGGACGTCATGCCGCAGGTCGAGCATGCAGGGCCAGGGCGCAAATTCCCGATCAGCCTTCGTCGGGTGCGCCTCGCCTGCGGGCTTGTCCTGTTTTCCTACGTCACGCTGCACTACGCCAATCACGCGCTGGGAAACATCTCCGTCGCGGCGATGGAAAGGGGCCTGGCGCTGCAGAAGGCTGTCTGGCAGTCGGCGCCCGGCGCGATCCTGCTCTACACGGCCCTGACAATCCACCTGACCCTCGGCTTTTGGGCGCTCTACGAGCGGCGGCAATTCCGCTGGACCCGGATGGAGGCGACCCAGCTCGGGCTCGGGCTCTGCATACCCTTCCTGCTCGCCGACCATGTCTTCGGCACGCGCGTCTCGCTCAGTCTGTTCGGGACCGACAAGGGCTACGCGCAGGAACTCGTGAAGTTCTTCGTGCGGTCCCCCTTCGCCGGCTTTCTGCAGGCGACGCTGCTGCTCATCGTCTGGATTCACGGCTGCATCGGCGTCTACTTCTGGCTCAGCCTCAAGCCCGGGTTCCCACGGGTGAAAAACCTCTTGCTGTCGTTCGCGGTGCTGTTGCCGGCGCTCGCCCTGCTGGGCTACGCACAAGGGGGCAAACAGACCCTTCAATCCGCCCAGGATCCGCTCTGGCAGGCTGAGCACCTGACGCCTCAACATATCGGAACGCCGGCGAAGAATGCGCGCCTGCTCGACTACCGCACGGATACGCTGATCTTTCTTGCGGGCGCGCTTGCGGCGACCATTCTTGCCCGAGGGCTGCGCCGCTGGCGGGAGAACCGGGTCGGCTTCATCACCCTGACCTATCCGGAGCGCTCCGTTCGCCCGCGTCGCGCGCTGAGCGTGCTCGAGGCCAGCCTCACGCACGACATTCCTCATGCCCATGTCTGCGGCGGCCGCGGCCGCTGCTCCACCTGCCGGATCCGCATCCTCGGCGACGAAGGCGCACTGCCCCCGGCCAGCGCGGCGGAACAGGCGGTCCTGGATCGCATCGCGGCGGGTCCCGGCGTCCGTCTCGCCTGCCAGCTTCGGCCGACGCGCGACATCGCCTTCGTCCCGCTGCTCCCGCCGCACGCGAGCATCGCGGACGTCAGGCGGCGCGGCCCAGCGTCGACCGGCGACGAGCGCTATGTCGTCATCATGTTCGTCGACATGCGCGGATCGAGCCGTCTGGCCGAAAAGCGTCTGCCTTACGACACGGTGTTCATCATCAACCAGTTTCTCAATGCGGTCAGCCGCGCGGTGATCGCGTCCGGCGGAGAGCCCAACCAGATCCTCGGCGACGGGCTGCTCGCCCTGTTCGGTCTGCGCGGCCGGCCGGAGGAGGCATGCAGACAGGCGATCGCGGCATGCGCCGCCGTCGCGGACAATGTCGAAAAGCTGAACGTGGCGCTCGTCGCCGGCCGGCACGATCCGATCCGCTTCGGCATCGGGGTTCATGGAGGCCTGACCATCGCGGGAGACATCGGCTATGAGCGCCACGCGCAGTTCACGGTGATCGGCGATCCGATCAATGTCGCGGCCCGCCTGCAGGACCTCACCAAGCTGGTCGGCTGCGAGGCTCTGATTTCGGACGATGTGTGCATCCTGGCCGGCCTCCGCCCCGACGACCTGCCCGCGCATGAAGTCGATGCCCGCGGGCGGGACGGCAAGGTGAAGGTGCGAGCGGTGATGCATGCGGCGGATCTGGCGGGACTTGCCCAGGCCACGGCTTGAGTTCGAGAGCCTCCCGGCCTGAAGCGGCTCAGGCTCCAGGTCCGAGCGAGAGCCGGGGCATGACCGCGTCGGTCCAGCCGCCGAATTCGCAGCCTATCGCAGGCAGTCGGCGATCTTGCTGGAAGCTGAACGTCTCACAACCCGGTCAGTTCAGAACACGGTCCAAATCCTCGGTCAAGCGTACCTAACAGGACATGAATCGCGCGCGAACGGCAACGAGGAACGCCTCCGCGAGCGCCACCGTTTCTTTGGCTTCGTCGATGTCGGGACTATCGGCGGAGTAGTCCGCGAGCAACCGCGTTTTCAGGACGCGCGCGAGCGCGCGGCCCTGCTCGCGCGCGATCTTGCCGCTTTTCACGATTTCTTCGCCGAAGGCCGCGACCAGGCCGCCGTGAGTTTTGACGACCAATCCGTCTTCGCAAGCCCCGGCGGCCCACAACGCCGCATGCGCGGCGGCGAACATCGCGTAATAGGCCCGATTGCAAGCGCCCTCGGTTTCGTTCTCCCGCAACAGAATTCGCGCCGCCGCCAAGGCTCGTTCGGCCTTTCTGAGATAGCTCCCCGCAGCCCCAGATTGCTTCAAAGTTGCAACCCGTCACGCTTGATTTTCTCGATCAGGGCGGGATTGCTGAACAACTCGGGGCGCTTCAGTTCGTCTTCCCAGAGCGGGAGAGGATCGACGAGAACGCCAGTTTCCTGCATCACGTCGAAAGCGATCCCTGCCATGTCGCCCGCCACCTTGTAGCGCGGACCCGTTTTTCCCTTGAGGATGACGGCAAGATCGGCGTCGCTATCGCTCCGATGTGTGCCTCGCGCCCGGCTGCCGAACAAAAGCGCCTTGATCACAGGGTGCCTGCCCTCGAGCCGGTTCATGAAAGCGCGGGCCGCCCGCTCGGTCGCGGTGTCGACTGTTCGTTTGACCAGAGTGAGCGGGGGTGTCTTGCCTCGGAGCCGCAATCGTTCGCGGCCGAGGCTCGGCCGGGGATCGGGTTTGTTCGGCGCATCGAGAGCCAGTCGGAGCCCTTCCTCGACCAGATCGCAGACCTTGAGACCCCGCAGAGCAGCTTCGGATTTGACGCGGCGATAGAGGTCGTCAGGGACTTCGACCGTGGTTTTCATGACCCTGCTCCGCGCCATATAGCCGTAATCCCATATTTATGCATGCGAAGCCCAAGGAACAACAGGCGTGGCAGGAAAAGGAATGGATAACCCGGTGTTTCCCACGCACCTGGGCGACCGTCAGACCCCCGGCGGCTCCGTGCCCCCTGGCCCCAGCGAGCGCTGGACCATGACCGTGTCGGTCCAGTGGCCGAACTTGAAGCCGATCGAGGGCAGATAGCCGACCTGGCGGAAGCCGAAGCGCTCGTGCAGGACGAGCGATGCGCGGTTCGCCGCATCGATATAGCCGATCATCTGGCGCAAGCCCGCCGCCGCACAGGAGTCGATCAGCGCGCCCATCAGCAGCCGCCCGATGCCGCGCTGGAGATGGTCGTTGTGGACGTAGATCGAGTGCTTGACCGCGTAGCGGTAGGCGGGGCGTTTGCGGAACGGCACGGCGTAGGCGTAGCCGACCACCGCGCCGTTCTCCTCGGCGACGATGTGTGGCATCTTGCGCTTCTGCATGTTCTTTCGTCGGCGCTTGATGTCATCGGCGTCCGGCGTGTCGAACACGCCGGCGTCGAGTCCGGGATCGACGCCCCGCCGGATGTGATGCAGGTAGATCGAAACCATCGCCTGCACGTCGCCGTCACGCGAATCGCGGACGGAGATCCGCCGGGGCTCCGCCGATCGAGGCTCGGCTTCGGGTCCCGAGTTCAGTTTGGCGTCCATCGGCGTTTCGAATCACTCCCTGACGACATAGGTATAGAAGCGAACGGCGCCCGAATTGTCGATTTCGCGATAAAGCCCCTGAACTTCCGACTCGAATCCGGGAAAAATGTTCGAGCCTTTCTCGAATACTCTCAGATAGTCGATCATCGGCTGCGAGCGCGCATCGAGCCGCTCGCCCGGCACGATCGTGGCGATGCCCGGCGGATAGACGACGAACAGCGTGGTGGCGATCCGACCTTCGAGTTGATCGAGCGGCACGTAATCGACGTTGTTGCGCGTGAGATGGAGCTGGGCCTCGCGCGGCGTTATCGCCATCGTCGGAATGTGGTCGGCGGCGAACTGCGCCTTCTGCAACCGGCTGATGTCGTGGGCGCGATAGAAGGCGTGCATTTCGGCGCAGACATCGCGCAGCCGTTTGCCGCGATAGCGCGCCGAACGCTTGGCGACGAACTCCGGCATCACATCGTCGAGCAGCGCGTTGTCGTCGTGCAGCCGCTTGAAAGCGACAAGCGCCGACACCAGAGTGCCCGCCTTGCTCGAACTCGACCCCCGGCGTCAGCAGGAAGAGCATCGAATTGAGGTCGTTCTTTTCCGCCACCACACGATTCTCGCGCAGGTGCTGCACGACCACCGGCGCGGGGATCCCGTGCGACTCGTATTCACCGGTCCTGCGATCGAAGCCCGGCGTCAACAGCGTGAGCTTGGCCGGATCGGTGATGGCGAAGCCTTCCTCCAGCGCCGTGAAGCCGTGCCAGGCCTGCCCGGGCGCCAGCGCCCAATAGCGCGGGTCGCGGGCGAGCAGGTCCGTCGAAATGCTTTCCCACGGGACATCGTGGGTCGCCCCCTCCTGCGCCGCGTCGCGGATCGACACGCGGTCGGGCACGAACGGATCGAAGAACCAGCGCCGCGCCGGATCGCGCTCCTTCTCCTCGAATTCGCGGCGGACCGCGCGGATTTTCTTTCTCAGTTCGATGCCGAGCCGGATGGTGTCGTCCCACAGCACCTCGCCCGACCGGCCCTTCATCATCTGCGCGCCGACATCGAGGGAGGCGAACAGCGGATAGAACGGCGAAGTCGATACGTATTGCATGAAGCTTTCGTTGAACCGCCGATGCTCCACCCGGCGCCGCTGGCCCTTGATGTGGCTGTCGCGCCGGTGGATCTGCGAGGCCTGCGAAAAACTGGCGAGCTGTTTGTGGGTCGACTGGGTCGCCACGATCCCTGGCGAGCTTTCGTTCAGGCCGCTCAGACCCATCGCGAAACGCCGCTCGTAGAGCGGGTGGAATTTCATGAATCCGGCCCAGGCTTCGTCGAACATGATGTAGTCGCAGAGGGGACCGATCCGTTCGAGGAGGCGCTGAGCGTCGTAGATCGTGCCGTCGTAGGTGCACTGCTCGATGACGGCGACGCGGAAAGGCCGCTCGCGCTTCCACGCGTCCGGGTCCTTGACCATCGGATTGGCGCGGATACGCTCGCGGATCGCCGTCTCGTCCAGCTCTGCCGGCCGAAGCGGGCCGATCAGGCCATAAGAATTGCGGTCGGCCGAGAGATAGACCGGGATGCCGCCCGCGATCAGCAGCGCGCCCTGATGGGCGGCTTTGTGGTTGTTGCGGTCGAACAGAACGAGGTCGCCCTCGGCGACGAGGCTCGTCAACACGATCTTGTTCGATGTCGAGGTGCCGTTCAGGACGAAATAGGTCTTCTCCGCCCCGAAGATCGTCGCAGCCTCCTTCTGGGCCTGGAGGGCCGGACCTTCATGTGTCAGGAGGTCGCCGAGCTCGAGGATCGAATTGTCGAGGTCGTCGCGGAACACCGCCTCGCCGAGATGCTCCATGAAGATCCGGCCGATCGGGCTGCGGCTGTAGAAGATGCCGCCGTTGTGACCGGGGCAGGTCCAGAGCTGATTGCCCTCCTCGGCGTAATCGACCAGGGCGCCGAAGAACGGCGTCTTGAGCGTTTCGGCGTACTGCTTCAGGCGCGAGACGAGGTTCTTGGCGATGAATTCGGGCGTCTCCTCGGCCAGGAACACGTAGCCGTCGATATAGTCGAGCACTTCGACCGGAATGTCCTCGAACCGCTTGCGCCTGACGAGGATGACGATCGGCATGTCGAGGCCGCGGCGCCGCATGAGGTTGATCAGCGAGGCGGCCTTGCCCTCAATGCCCTTCTTGCCCCAATCGACGACGAGCAGGCCGATCGCGGCGTCGGTCTGGACGGCGATCTCCGCGTCCTCGACCCGCCGCGCCTTGATCACCTGGAAGCCCATCTTTTCGATGGCGGCGACGATCTGGTTGACCCTGAGGCCCTCGAGGTCGTCGGCGTCGAACATCGGCGCAGAGAACAGGAAGGTGAACCGCTGGAAGAAATTCATCGATTGTCGCCCCGGGCGGTTCGAGCCGCGCGTCGCGCCTTCCTGGCGGGCCAGCTAAGACAGGATGCGCTTATCAGAATCAAGCGGATTGTCCAAAAGCCGATCCGGCCGGAGCCGAAGACGCTTTTTGCGTCCACTCGCCGCGGAATCGAGGGGAATTCGGCCTCAAACAGGACACGATTTCACGGAAGCGTCACACCCTGCGGCGAAATTGAGCATTGCACAATCCGAAGTCCGGCGTAGAGGATTGACCATGCCGGCGAACTTGCGCCGTTGGCGCCTTGGCTCGGCCTTGTGACTCCTGTCGTCGCGAAGGCCAGGCCTTCGGCGGGCTCCGCCGGTCGCCGAGGCCGCGGAGTAATTGTTTGACCAAGATTGTCCTCACCCTCAACGCCGGATCCTCATCGCTGAAGTTCGCCGCCTTTGTCCTCGTCAACGGCGGCGACCTCAATCAGCTCGCTTCGGGCCAGATCGAGGGGCTCGGCGCGATTCCCAGAGGCAGCGTCAGGTCCGCCTCGGGGGAGAAGAGCGACCTCTTCTTCGATCCGTCGGCCGAAGGCGCCGACCATCAGGCGGCGATGGGCGCCATTCTCGGCTGGCTCGACCAGGAAGGTTACACCACTTCGATCGCCGCGATCGGCCATCGCGTCGTGCATGGCGGACCCGACCTCGTCGACCCTATGCTCATCGCCGCGGACACACTCGCCAAGCTCAAGCGTCTGATCCCCCTCGCGCCGCTGCATCAGCCGCACAATCTCGCCGGGATCGAAGCGGCGATGAAAGCCTTTCCCTCGACGCCTCAGGTCGCCTGCTTCGACACGGCCTTCCATCGCAGCCATCCCTTCGTCTCCGACACTTTCGCGCTGCCGCGCTCCTATTACGACGAAGGCGTGCGCCGCTATGGCTTCCACGGCCTGTCTTACGAGTACATATGCAAGAAACTGAGGACGATCGCTCCGCAGGTGGCGCGGGAGGATGTCGTCATCGCCCATCTGGGCAACGGCGCCTCGATGTGCGCCGTCCACGACGGCCGGTCGATCGCCTCGACGATGGGCTTCACCGCTCTCGACGGATTGCCGATGGGCACCCGGTGCGGCCAGCTCGATCCGGGCGTGCTGCTTTATCTGATGGTCGAGAAGAAGATGGGCGCGGCGGAGATCTCCGATCTCCTCTACAAGAACTCTGGCCTCAAGGGCATGTCGGGCATTTCCCAGGACATGCGCGAACTCGAGGCTTCGCACAGCCAGGCCGCGCGCGACGCCATCGACTACTTCGTCTCCCGCGTCCGGCGTGAACTCGCCGGCCTCGCGGCTACTGTTGACGGCGTGGAAGCGGTCGTGTTCACCGGCGGCATCGGCGAGCATTCCTGGCGGGTCCGCGAAGCGGTGCTCACCGGAATGGAGTGGATGGGAATCCGGCTCGACGCCGAGGCGAACCGGGCCGGAGCGCAGATAATCAGCGCCCGTTCGTCGCCGGCGATGGTCTTCGTGATCCCGACCGACGAAGAGCGGATGATCGCGGAGCACACGGTGAAGACGGCCGGCCTCGCCGACGGCAGATCCGCCGAGGACTGACCGCAAGCCCTCAAACGCCGGCCGTCGGGGTCGGACGGCCGGCGCCGGGGCTGAACGCCGGCTACAGCAATCCGTTCTTCTTGAGGATCTCGTCCGCGTTATTCTTGTCGACCAGCATGGTCGGCAGCGTGATGACCGGCGGGATCTTCTCGCCGTTCAGGAGCTTGATCGCCTGGCGCAAGCCTTCCGCGCCGGGCGTCGCGTAGAGGAAGGTCGCCGTCAGCTCGCCCTTGTGCACCCAGGTCACTCCTTCGTCCGGTAGCGCGTCGATGCCGATGATGAACTTGATGTCCTTGTCGCGCCCCGCATCCTTGGCGGCGAGGTAGGCGCCATAAGCCATCGGATCGTTGTGGCCGTAGACCAGGTCGATCTTCTCGTTGCTGCGCAGCGCGGTCGTCATGATGTTGTAGGCCTTGTCCTGCTTCCAGTCGCCCGACTGGTTGTTGAGCAGGTACTTGATGCCCGGCTCCTTGTCGGTGAAGGCATGGAACCCGTCGTGGCGGTCATGCGCGGGTTGCGTGCCCATGCCGCCCCAGATCTCGACGACGTTGCCCGCCGCCTTGCCCGGGCCGCCGAGCAGCTTCACCGCATATTCGCCCGCGGCCTTGCCGATCAGCACGTTGTCGCCGCCGATGAACTGGGTGATGCGCTTGGTGTCGACATTGCGGTCGAGCACGATCACCGGGATCTTGGCGTCGATCGCCTTTTCCACCACCCCGGTGAGGCCGGCCGATTCCTTGGGCGAGATCAGCAACACATCGACCTGCTGGGCGATCAGGTTCTCGACGTCCGCGACCTGTTTTTCCGTCTTGTCCTGCCCGTCCGTGATGATCAGCTCGACCTCGGGATGGTTCTTGGCTTCCGCCTCGATGTCCTTGTTGAACTGAACGCGCCACGGCTCGAGCGTTGTCGCTTGGCTGAATCCGACCTTCCATTTCGCCGCAGCCTTCGCCGGGGCCCAGCCGGCCGGTAGGTGAACGGTTATCTCGGCGCCCGCGACAATGCCGGAGAGCTTTAGAAAATCACGACGTTTCATGAATGTCCTCCCTTATGGGAGACGCCTTTGCGGCGCCTGGCGGCCGAGATGTCTCGACCGATCCGGCCCGCCCCGACGTCGGCGCGAGCGGTCCGCCCCGCCATCGCGTCATGAGCTGGCCCAGATTCTGTTCCTGAACGAGCACCGTTCCGACGATGATCAGTCCCTTCATCAGGAGCTGGACGTTGGAATCGATGTTCTGGAGTTGCAGGATGTCGGAGAGAAGCCCGAAGATGAGCACGCCGACGAACGTGCCGGCGAGGCTGCCGCGCCCGCCCATCAGGCTTGTGCCCCCGATAACGACCGCGGCGATCGCGTCGAGTTCGAGTCCGGAACCGGCGTCCGGCTTGCCCTGGCGATATTGAGCCACGAACAGGACGCCGGCCACGCCGGCCAGCATGCCCGAAATGACGTAGGCGGCGAACTGGACCTGCGCGACCTTGATGCCGGAGAGCTTCGCCGCCTCGACGTTGCCGCCGATCGCGTAGACGTAGCGGCCGAAGGTCGTGAACCGAAGAACGGCCCCGAAGAAGACGATCGCGGCGAGAAAGAAGATGCTCGGCATCGGTATCACTCCCCACACCATCGAACGCAGGACTTCGAATGTCTGGCTCGCGTTCGTTCCCGTATAGACCGGGATGACCGCGTAGTCCTGACCGGCGGTGAGACGGCCGATTCCGAGGGCGCTGACCATCATCGCAAGCGTGGCGATGAACGGCTGCATGCGCCCCTGGACAATCAGCGCGCCATTGATCGCTCCGAGCACCAGCGCGAAACAGGGCGTCACCAGCAGGACCGCGAGGACGCCGAATTTCGTCGGCACCTGCGCCGTCGTAACGACGGCGACGACCGCGCCCGCCGCGAGCCCGACCAGCGCGGGAATCCGAAAGCCGCGCCAGGCGTCCAGCACGATTTCGCGGCGTCGCCCCGCCTCGACGTCGCGGCCGCGCGCGAGCCCGTTGAAGACGAAGCGAGCGAGGAAACCGGCCGCGAGCCCCACCGCCAGCGTCGCGAAGGGCACGCCCATGACGGCCGCCGACGTCCATCCCGGCCGCGTCAGAAGCATGGCGCAGATGATGGTCGAGCAGCCCATGACCGACCCGACCGACAAATCGATTCCGCCGAGAAGAATGACGATCGTCATGCCGGTCGCGACGAGGCCGGTGATCGAGACCTGGCGCAGCACGTCGGTCAGGTTGTTGTAGGAAAGGAAGATGTTCCGTCCGGAGGAGGTGTACGGCGAGGCCAGTGCGCCGATCAGGCAGATGATCGCCAGCCCCCAATAGAGCTTGGTGCGGGACAGGAGGCGGAGCGGGTTCATCCGGCTTCACCCGTTGCAGGCGCGGCCAGCCCCGGCGCGGCCAGTCGCATGATCGCCTCCTCGGTCGCCTCCGAAGCGGAAAGAAGGCCGGTCTGACGCCCCTCGCACATGACCAGAACCCGATCCGACAACAACAACAGTTCCGGCATTTCCGAACTCACGATCACGATGCCCAGCCCATGCGACGCCAGCTGGAAGACGAGCTGATAGATCTCCTGCTTCGCCCCCACGTCGATGCCGCGGGTCGGGTCGTCGAGCAGCAGGACCCGAGGCTCCGTCGCCAGCCATTTGCCGATCACGACCTTCTGCTGGTTGCCGCCCGAGAGGGTCGAGACGATCTGTTCGACGTCGTTGCATCGCACGGACAGTCTTTCGACCACGTCGGCGGCGAGGGCCGCTTCGCCCGCGAAGGAGCGCAGCCCGAAGCGGGAGAGCGAGCCGACCGACGGAAGGGCGACATTGTCCCGGATGGTCGACGACAGCAGCAATCCGCGCGTCTTTCGATCTTCCGTCACGAGCGCGACGCCCAGCCTGCAGGCCTCCGCCGGCGAGTTGATGGCCGCCGGCTCGCCGTCGATCGCGATTTCGCCGCCGCGCCAGCCGCGCGCCGCGCCGAAGATCGATTCGAGGATCTCGGTGCGGCCGGAGCCGAGCAGCCCTCCGATACCGAGGATCTCGCCGCGCCGCAGATCGAAATTCACGCCATGCAACACACGCCGCCAGCCGCGCGGGCTCACGGTGTCGAGCGTGAGGTTGCGCACCGAGAGCACCGGAGTGCTGTCGGTTGCGACATAGTCGCGATTGGTCAGCACGATGTTCCGGCCGACCATCGCCGAGATGATCGCGTCCGCCGAAAGATTTTCGATCGCCGACGTCAGGACGTGGCGGCCGTCCCGCAGCACGGTGACCCGATCGGCGAGGGCGACGACTTCGTCGATGCGGTGCGAGGTGAAAATGATCGCGACGCCCGCCGAGGCGAGCTGACGCACGAGCTTGAACAGCGTGTCGCACTCCGACGCGGAGAGCGCGGAAGTCGGCTCGTCCATCATCAGGATGCGGGCGTCGAGCGACAGCGCCTTGGCGATTTCGACAAGCTGCTGCTCGCCGACCCGCAGCTCCGCCACGCGGCTTTGCGGGTCGATTTCGATTCCGAGCCGCGTGAGCAGCCCATGCGCCGCCTTGGCGATCCGTCGTCGATCGATGATCATGCCGGCGATCAGCGGCTCGCGGCCAAGGAAGATGTTGTCGGCCGCCGTCAGCTCCGGGACGAGATCTAGCTCCTGATGAATGATCGCAACGCCCGCCCGCTCGGCGTCCTGCACGCCGGCGAACTTCACCGGTGCGCCCATGAGCCTAACGGCGCCGTCGTATTCGACGTGAACGCCGGCGAGAATCTTCATCAGCGTCGACTTGCCGGCGCCGTTCTCGCCGACCAGCGCATGAACCTCGCCGGCCTTGAGGTCGAAGTCGACGTCGACCAGGGCCGCGATACCGCCGAACGACTTGGAGACGCCCAAGACTTCGAGGACAACGCTATCGCCGCCTCGGCGCAGTTCCCCGCCGGCGCCCGCAATCCGCGGGGCGCTGGGTCCGGCAAGGGTGTTTCCTGCTTCATGCATAGGAGCGACGTGCACCTGCGCGCTGATGATGTGTTGTATCGGCGGCCATGGGATCCGGCCGCCCCCATCCGTTCGCGCAAGAGTTCCGGATGTTAGAAGCGCTGTCAACCGCGACGGCGCGCGAGCCCGACGCGGACCAACGGCACAGGAACACCGGATTGCGGCCGTGATCGTTGATCCAGATCAACCGCGAGCTGCTCCGGTCGGCAATTCTTCCGGACGCCGACCCTTGGCCACGACGCGAGAGGCTGAAGTCCGCTGACCGCACCCCTCAGAGCGCAAGCTTCGTCCGGTCGAGCGACCAGCAGGCCTCGGCGGGGGCAGGCGCGAGAGCGAACGCCCGGTCGTCCGCGCCGGGCGGGACGAAGATTCCGCGCGTCGTATCGCAGTCGGCGCCGAACCCGATCCCCTCGTCCCGAAGGCGGACCATCAGTCCCGCGCCGTCGGCGGAAGGCTCGATAAAGACCGAGCCGCCGTCGCAATCGACGGCGCATTGCGCTTCCCGGTTGCCGCTGCATTCGCCGGCGGTCATGAGCGGCGCCTTGTCGCCGCGCCGCTTCACGGCGAGGGCGAACAGATAGCGGATGTGGTCGGGTTTCTTCGTGACGCGCTCGCCTTTCGCGTTCAGGCCCTCGACGCGCAGGAGAAGCGTCATCTCGGCGAGCGTCTGGCGAGGATGGTCGCGCAAGTGCTTCCCGTCATAGGCCCTGCCGAAGCAGGCTATTCGACCTGGCTCAGGCGGCACGATCTTCGCCACCGCGGCTAGTCCCTCGGTCGGTGGTTCGGCGGCGGCCGCAAGCGGCGCGGCCGCCGCGGCGATCGCAACGACGACGGCGAGCATCGGGAAGCTGTGTTTCATGGCGGCCTCGGACGGGCGGCATCGCGTTAGTGAAGGAGGGGAGGTCCATCAAGGATCGGCGCCTCGGTCGGGCCTCCTCAGCTCCGGGGCTTGGCCTTCATCGCGCGCGCCCACAGGGCCTCCTCCATGCGCTCGGCGATCTCGCGCAGATAGGGATTGCGAGCCTCGCGGCCGGCGCGGCCGGCGTCGAGGTCGCTCTGGAAACCGTCGCGCTGCGGCCAGTGCTCGGACAGGAGTTCGAAGCCCGCGTCCTCGATGGCCTCGACGGCCCGTCCGAACTGGGTCTCCGAGCGGCCGACCTTCGACAGCACGACGACGAGACGCCCCTCGGCGCCGCGTCGCGCGAGTTTGCGGGCAAGATTCAGGGTCGGCCTGAGGTCGTCCTGCGAAACGCCAGTCGGCAGGAAGACCACGTCGGAAATCTCGGAGATCTCGGTCGACAGATCGTCGGCGAGGCCGCGGGTGTCGGCGACGATGAAATCGACGACAGTATCGTCCTTGCGCAGTTTCTTGAGGCTCTTGAAGGCGCGCGCGTCGATTTCCGGCTCGATGCCCGCGCGCATGCGAAGGGCGCCCCATTCGACGCAGGTCAATTGATCGAGGTCGAAGTCGGCGAGCAACGTCTTGCGACCGCGCTGCATGGCGCCGATCGCCAGAACCCGCGCCAGCGTGCTTTTTCCCACCCCGCCCTTCTGGCTGACGAAGGCCGCCGTGGTGACTGTCTTGGCCATTCTCGCTTCTCCAGGCGCTCGGGCTGACGCCGATCAAGCGCAGGAGCGAGGCCGGGCCGCGTGAGTCTTTTGATCTCATGCTAGCCGCAGAGGCCGCAATGGCAAGTCCGGCGCCGCATTCGGCGGTGGTTATCCGGGGTTAAGTTTTCGGGGACGAAAGGGCTGTCGCGCCACCGTCGCGCCCCGATGATGAAGGAATACGGTCGGCAATGGTGCGCGGCGCGGTTGAAGGTCATGGTGTTCGCGACAATCGCCTCGGGAGCGCACCGGTGCACGCAGAAGGGGCGGCGGCGGCAGACAAAAGACGCCCAAGTCCCAACCTGCTGGGGATGAGTCAATGGAAAAGTCAGGCGAGAGCCACGGGCAGTCGGCATCGGAGCTCATCTCGAAAAGAATTGCCGAACTCGGCGACTGGCGTGGCGAGACCCTCGGCAGAATGCGCAGGCTCATCAGGGAAGCAGACCCGGACGCCGTCGAGGAGTGGAAGTGGAGGGGCACTCCGGTCTGGTCGCACGACGGCGTCATCTGCACCGGCGAATCCTACAAGAGGGTCGTGAAGCTCACCTTCGCCAAGGGCGCGTCGCTGAGCGATCCGGCGCGTCTCTTCAACTCGAGCCTGGAGGGAAACACACGCCGCGCGATCGACATCCACGAAGGAGAAGAGCTGGACGAGTCCGCTTTCAAGACGCTCGTCCGCGAAGCCGTCGCACTCAACGGCTCCGTCAAGGCGAAGTAAGCGCAGAAAGCGAAGCGTTAGAATGGCCTCGAACTGATCGCTCGTCTCACCGGTCGATCGTCGACATCATCCAGTCGAGATAGCGCCGCCCGGCGATCTTGCCCGGTCCCAGCGCCGCGTCGAGCGCCTCCATCTCGCCAGCGTCGAGCCGGATCGATTCCGCGGCGACGTTCTCGTCGAGCCAGCTCCGCCTTTTCGTGCCGGGGATTGGAACGATGTCGTCGCCCTTGTGCAACACCCAGCCGAGGGCGATCGGCCCAGGCTTGGCCTTTCTCGCCGCCGCCACGTCGCGCACGACCGCCGCCGCGCGCTTATTGGCGTCGAGATTGTCGCCCGGTAGCGCGGATCGTTTCGCCGCCAGTCGCCTTCGGGATAGTCCTCCACCCGCTTGACCTCGCCGGTGCGAAAGCCACGGCCGAGCGGGGAGGACGGCGCGAGGCCGATGCCGAACTCGCGCCGCACGGGCAGAGCATCGGCCTCGAGATTGCGCTCCCACAGCGAATATACGCTCTGCACCGCCGAGACCGGATGCTCCGCATGGGCGCGGCGGATATTGGCCTCGCCGGTCCTCGGAGAGGCCGAAGTAAAGCGCCTTGCCCTCCCGGATCAGGTCGCCGACCGTGGCCGAAATGACCCTCATCTCGGTTGAAGGCGCAGTAACGCCGGTGCGCGCCTCCGCCGGTTCTATCTCCTTCGACGCCCGCCCTTGCGTAGCCCTGCTGGTGATGGCGCACGACGAAGTCGAAGCGCTGAAGGTGTCGGCGACGGACCTGAGACGAAGCGAACGACGCTTTCAGACGGCGTTGGGCAACCCGCCGGTCTCAATGTTCGAACAGGATTCGGATCTCCGCTACACCTGAATCTCAGACCTCCTGACATAGCGTAGCGCAAAATGTCCGGTTTTGGCGTCGGTCAGGGAGCCTGCGGAACAGCCGTGACGGTGCTACGCTCGATCGGCGAGCCGGGAAAGGCAAGCCCGATAGGGGGCGGCGGACGCACTGAGAAGCGAATCCGCAGGCGCGAGCCGGGGAAGATTGTCGCGGTTTGGTCGAGCATCTCACAGAGGGCCTGGGCGGCGTGGGTTCGATGCGGCGAGCTGAGCGGAGCCAAGGTGATATGCAACTCGCTATCGGAGACGCGGATGTCGCCTGTCGCGGCGAACAGCTCATGGAGCAGGGTTCGCCCCTCTTGATCGGCACGGGCGTAGTGAGGTCGCAGTAGCGTTACTAGATCGCTCTCGGCCTGATAGGCGACCATCTTGATGATGTCGGTCAGGTGCTTGCGCTCGGTGGCGAGCTTGACCACGGCCCGCTCGCTGAGGTCTCGGACCTCGACGCGCTTAGCAACATCGCGGCGCTGCTCGAAGAGCCGGGCGACGCGAGCGCGGGCCGTGCGCAGCCGTTTGCCGAGCGTGCCAAGAGCGATCTTGAACCCCCGCATGGTCGGCCGGTGCTGCTCGGCGTTGTCCGCGGCGGCGGCGCCGTATTCGCGTTCGAGCTTGGCGAGATCGGCGCGCGCCGCACGGACCTCCTTATCCAAAGCACGGCGCTCGGGATTGGGGATGGAGCGGGTCGGGTCCTCCGGCTCGATCCGGTAATCGACGAGTGCATCAAGCAGGAACTCTTCCCGCATGTACTTGAAGAAGTTCTCCTGTCGCCAGCGCTCGAACATGCGGTAGGCGACCTCGATGTCGCGCAGGTCCCATCGACTGGTGATTACCTGCGTCTGATGGCCGTCGTCGCACAAGCGCGTGACTTGCCGTAGGCGCAGCTTACCTTTGAGGAAGCGCACGGGCTGGTCGTGCAGAAGATAGTCCACCCGGCATCCGTCGAGCTCGGCGTGACGGGCGATGAACCGCCGCTCATTGATGCGACGGCGCCGGCCCTTGCGATAGGTCAGCAAGTCGAAGCCGCCCTTGATCATCATATCGAACAACTTCGGGCTCCAGCCGCCGCGGTCGAAGACGATGGTGACCCGTCGCTCGCCGACCAGGTCGCGCACTTCGCGAAGCAGCCGGGGCAAGGCCTTCGTCAACGCCACGTCGACCTCCCCGGTCACCACCAGCAACGGGTCGCCGGAGCGGTCGTTGATCCAGTCGTCGGTGCTGGCGGGCATGGCCAGATGGCGGCGCGCCACGTAAGCCTTTGATGCGATGGCGCGTTGGCCGTGATAGGCGCGCACATGGCCGTCGATGTACAAGAACCCCATGAGATGTCCGCGCTGATCGACACGCAGACGCGCAAGCTCCGCGCCCAGCTGCTCGGCGCAATGGTGTGCCGCGAGGCGGGTGAGCCGGCGCCGCAGCGTCTTCACCTCCGGCGCGCGGTCGAGCCCGAGGAGCCTGCCGAACGCGGCCGGGTCGCGTTCCTTGAGATGCTCGGGCCGCTTGATGCGCAGCAGCGCCATGAGCAGGAGCGTCAGCAAGGTCGTGCGCAGGCCATAGAAGGCCGGACCGATCTCACCGTAGAGCTTGCGGCTGATCCGAAACAACCCGCTCTCGACCAGGCACGGGAGAGCGAGCAGGACGCCGACACCGGGAACCGAGGCCCCCTCGCGAAAGAGCGGTGCGGCATCATCGAGCAGCCCCAGATGGGCGAGTTGCCGATCGAAGCTGCGATCGCTCGCGTCGCGGTCGAGGCTCATCGGCGCCGGTTCGGCGTCGTCCTCAGCCGCGCTGATTGGATCGCCAGCGCCGTCCTTCACTGATGGCGCGGAGCCATCCTCATCATCGTCGGTCGACTTCGCAGACGGCACGCCCGCCGCCGGCGGCGCCCCCGCCGCTGCGGTCGTCATCCCGGCGAACGCAAGCTGTGCGCTCTCGGCGGGCGTCGAAGGTCCGACCAGCTTGCGAATCGCCTTCTCGCTCACCCCCAGCCGGTGCGCGACCGCCCGGTTGCTCATCCCCTGGCTTTTCAGCAGCTCGATGCTGCGTAGACGTTGCCCGGAGAGCCGTCGCCGACCGCGACGCCAGCCTTCCTCGCGACCGAGCGCCGCCATCCCGCCCTGCACATAGCGCGCTTGGTGGCGCCGCACGGTGCGCACCGATCGATCAAACGCCCGCGCCACGTCCGTTTGCTGGGCGAACCCCGACTCCACCAGGAACACCATCGCATAGGCCTCGGCGACCGCATCCTCGGCGCGATAGTGATGCACCGGCAGTCCACCCACAACGATCACGCGCTGATCCGCTTCGATCCGCAAGCTGCAGCGCGCATTGATCACCACGGTATTCGACGCCGCCGGAAATGGCAGCGCCAAGGCTTGTTGGGTACTCATGCCCCGAGCTACAGCGGACAAGTTTGGGTCCGCAAGGGCCGCCGTGAAACCTCATTGTTTCAGGGGGATGCGCCGTGAGCATCAGAAAAACCGGACACGTATTGGTCCGCACCTCGCACAGCCGTGGGCAGCCGAAAGGCCAGAGATTTCAGTCCTCGAAATCGGCTATGTCAGGAGGTCTGAATTTACAGTTCCAACATCGGCCTCACGCTCGGAGACGTGATTGGACGGACCGACGCGGAAATCGTGGCCCGGGCCTGCGCCGACCGGCTGATGGCGATCAAGCGGCAGGTGATCGAGAGACGGGACATTCGTCTAGGCAGGCGGTGACGGCAGGGGACCCGGGCGCGCTACTACGGCACTTCGATCTCTATGTCGACCCGCGACGCAACGATTCGAGGATGGTCGTTGGCCTTGCTGGCGCCGCCACGGACATCGACGCGCTCAAGCGAACCCAGGAAGCGCTGACCGTCGCCAAGGCGGAAGCGGAGCGGGCCAATCTCGGCAAGTCGAAATTCCTTGCGGCCGCCAGCCATGACCTGCGCCAGCCGGTGCAGTCGCTGATCCTGCTGCTGAGCCTCCTCGGGCGAAAGGCCGCCGGCGAGCAGAAAATCGACGAGATCGTCAAAGCGATGCAGTCGGCGGTCCATGGACTGAAGACCCTGCTTGCCGGCATCCTCGATATTTCCCGCCTCGACGCGGGCGTGGCGGCGCCCGAAATGCAGCCCGTCGATGTCGGAGCGCTGATCGAGCGGTTGAGTGAGGAATATCGCGCAAGAGCCTTGAAAAAGAGCCTGAGCCTTCGATCAAGACCGAGAGCCCTGTGGACGCGCACCGATCCCGCGCTGCTGGAGCGGGCGATCCGCAGCCTGATCGAAAATGCTCTGAACTGTGCTCAAAAAGGCGGTGTCCTGATTGGCGCAAGGATTCGCGGCGAGCGCGTTGGCATCGACGTCATCGACACTGGCAACGCAGTCCCAGCCGATCAGCAACAGCAGATCTTCGAGGAATTCTATCAGGTCCCTGACCCGGCCCGACCGCACGGAGAGGGACTTGGGCCTCGGCCTTGCGATTGTTTCGCGTCTCGCGGCGCTCCTGGGCGCCGAGGTGCAGGTCGCCTCGAGAGAGAAACGCGGGTCGCGATTCTCGTTCATGCTGCCGCCGGAGCGCGAAGTGATCACGGCCGCTGTGTCGGAGCCTGCGGTTGTCGGATCCCGCGGCCGAGTCCTGATCGTAGAGGACAATCCGATCGCGCGTTTCAGAGTCGCCGCTCTGATGCAGGAGTGGGGATGCGATCCCGTCTCTGCCGCGAGCGCCGAGGAGGCCCTCGATCTCGCGGCTATGGAGGGGCGCCGGTACGATGCGATCGTCGCCGACCACCGTCTAGGCGGATAGCTCACCGGCGTCGCCACCGCCAAGGAAATTGCGCCCCGGGCGGGGCATCCCGTTCTCACCATTGTCCTGACCGCCGGCACCGCCAGGGAACGTCTGTCGGAATTCGAAGCCAGCGGATTCTTCGTCCCGCACAAACCGGTCGAGGCCGAAAGCCTCAGACGCGAACTGATCCGCCTCCTCGGCACCTCTGACTCGGATGATGCGCCATGAAGCTCGATTCGGGCGCTAGGCTGCGGCGCTGGCGGCTTTGGCCTCCCAGACGGCTAGAAGAATGCTCCTGACACGCTGATCGGCGATGCTATAGAGAATCGCGTTGCCATTCCGCCGCGAGTTCACCACGCCTTCCTGCCGCAAGCGGGCCAGATGCTGGGAAACAGTCGACTGGTGAAGCGAGGCGAGCGTCGCGAGTTCGCCGACCGACCTCTCGCACGTCAACAGGCGGCAGACGATTATCATCCGCGTGTCCTGCGCCAGGACCTTGAGAAAATGGACGGCCGCGCCGCGCTCTTCAACAAGGCACCTGCAGCCGCGCTCCACCGCTTTGACGGCCTGAGCGCTCTGCACGATCGCGCCCACTTTTCCAGACCCAGCCATAACAACTCCTGACCGCACCGCGGATCATGATCTCAAAACGTCGCGTCTTTGAACAATCATCCGACGTTTTTTGGCTCTTTCATTGAGCAGCAAAGTTGCAGACGCGGTTTTCTCCCGGCAGGGGGCAGCCGATATCGGTTAACGTATCATGAAAATCGAATGTGAAGAAGCCTGACTGCGCAACATCGCTGCTGGTTTCCAGTCGCCGGACACGAGTTGCCGACCCGTTTCTCCGGGCAGCGGGAGCCCGCGTAGAGAAGCGACGTCTGAACTGGACCGAAGTCCGATGGCCAACTAGTTCATCGATTTTGAGATTCGAATCATATCAGGCTGCCTGGTCGAGCTTATAGGACCAAGAGTGGACGACGGGGTGTCGATTGAAGTGATCCATGGCGGCCATGATGCGGTCCTTGAGTTCCTGTTTGGATGCGACGCGGATGTGGCGCAGCACCGAGCGGGCGAGCTTGGAGAAGAAACCCTCGACGAGATTGAGCCAGGAGCCATGCTTGGGGGTGAAGACAAAGGTGAAGCGGCCTTCCGGTTGGGCGGCGAGCCAAGCCTTGGTCTCCTTGGAGATGTGCGCCGAATGATTGTCGAGGATCAGCTTGATCGCCGTATGGGTCGGATAGGCGGCGTCGAGGAGCTGGAGGAATTCAATGAATTCGCGGCTGCGGTGGCGGTCCTTGACGAGAGCGTGGACCTGGCCGGTGAGCAGATCAATGCCGGCCAGCAAGCTTGGCAAGGCAAGCGTGGTCCTCCGCCGGCCCATGCTCACGCGCATGGCAGGCGAGAAGCCGCGTTGTCCACAATTCGTGGGGATAGCCGAGGTCCTTGGCCTTGCGGCAGGCGAGGTCGACAACCCATGCCTTGGCCTCGGCGGTGATCGTCGCCTCCCTGCCGGGCCGCGGTCGATCGTCGAGCGCCGCCATCGGGCCATAGACCAACGCCCGCTCGACACAGCGCTGGACGGTCTGATGGTGCGCGCCCAAGGCTCGCCCCACCGCAAAAAACGATCCGTCTTCCCGGTAGGCCAGCAGCATCCGCGCTCGATCAACCCGGCTCGCCGATTCCGTTCGCGAGCGGGCAATCGCGCCCAACGCCGCCACATCCTCCTCGCCAATCGCCAATTCAATCGCCCGCCGTCGACCCGCCATCACCTCACACCTCGCTTCCGAATCAAAGCAGCAAGGCTACAAACCACGTCAGGAAAAATGAATCCCGCGCGCATATGATTGGTTTCAACGATTCGACGAAGTAAGTATCCCCCGGCAAAGCCGTAAGCGTGATGCGATGACCGCGCGAGGCTGATCAGGCTGCCTTGGCCTGGGCTGGGATCGGCGACCAGTTCCAAGGCAGGAGCTGGTCGACGCGATTGATCGGATGGTCGGCGATGCGGGCGATGACGTCGGCGAGCCAAGCCTCGGGATCGACGTCATTGAGGCGAGCGGTCTCGATGAGCGTGTACATGATGGCGGCTCGGCGGCCTCCGTCGTCGGAGCCGGCGAAGAGATAGTTTTTACGCCCCAGAGCCAGCGGACGGATAGCGCGTTCGGCGGCGTTGTTGGTCATTTCGAGCCGGCCGTCGTCGACGAAGCGGGTGAGAGCGGCCCAGCGCGAGGTCGCATAGCGAATAGCGCCGGCGAGGGAGCTCTTGCCGCTGATCGTGGCGAGCGTCGCGTCGAGGAAGGCTTTGAGGTCGGCCAGCATCGGCGCCGAGCGTCGCCGTCGGACTTGCTGGCGCTCGCCCGGACTGCGCCCGCGAATGTCGGCCTCGATGGCGAACAGACGGGCGATCCTTTCCAGCGCCTCGCGCGCGGCGGGCGAGCCGGTCTCGACATGCACGTCATAGATCTTGCGCCGGGCGTGGGCCCAGCAGGCGACTTCGGTCAGGCGGGGAACGC
The DNA here is from genome assembly GCA_963741405.1 of uncultured Alphaproteobacteria bacterium. Lineage (GTDB taxonomy): Bacteria > Pseudomonadota > Alphaproteobacteria > Rhizobiales > Beijerinckiaceae > Roseiarcus. The sequence goes on along the minus strand of CAVUHX010000025.1, from coordinate 4,842 downwards.
CGGTCTCCGGCTCGGGTTTGTAAAGATCGGCGAAGCCGGCGTAGCCGTCGGCATGCAGGAAGCCGCGACAGCCCGTGAGCAACGCATGCGCGTGTTCGGCCTTGCGGTCAGGCGAATACCGATAGAAGGCGGCGGGCGGCGTCGTGGAACCGAACGGGCGTTCGTCGCGCACTGCGGTCCATAGCCGGCCGGTCTTGGTCTTGCCTTTGCCGGGATCGAGCACCGGGACCGGCGTGTCGTCGGCGTGCAGCGCGAGGCCGGCGCGAACATGGCGCTCGATCCTCTCGCTCAAGGGTTCGAGCAGTCCCGCGAGACGGCCGATCCAGCCCGCCATGACCGAACGGTCGATCTCAACGCCGCTGCGGGCGTAGATGTCGGCCTGACGATACAGCGGCAGATGATCGCAGAACTTCGACACGACGACATGGGCGAGCAGCGCCGGGCCCGGGCGCCCCTTCTCGATCGGCAGCGTCGGCATCGGCGCCTGGACGACGGTCTCGCACGCCCGGCAGCTCATCTTCGGCCGCACGTGCACGACGCGCTTGAAGTGGGAGGGGACGTATTCGAGCACCTCGCGCTCGTCGGCGCCGATCCGGCCGAACTTGTCGCCGCCGCAGATCGGGCACACGCACGGCGCTTCGTGGACGACCGTCTCCGCCAGCAAATGGTCGGGCAAGGGAGCGCGGTTCGAAGGCTTGCGCTTCTTCTTCGACGAGGCGCCGGTCTCGGTCGCCTCGTCCGCTTCCGACTCCGCGACCCCGGCGCGCGCGAGCGTCTCGGCGACGCCCGCTTCGATATCGTCGATCAACAGCTCGAGTTGCTCGACTTGCGCATCGAGCTTCTCCGACTTGCGGCCGTAGCGGGCGCGACGAAGAACGGCGAGCTGGGCGCGCAGCTTCTCGATCAGCAGCGCCTTGGCGTGAACCTCGGCCCTGAGCCAGGCGACGTCGCGTTGCAGATCATCCGCCAAGCGGCGCAGATCGTCGGGATCTCGAGGCGAATCAGGCGTCGACAGCGACATGACGATTCGTACCACAAGCGCGCCTCCGGCGCAGCCGCAATCTCTCGGAGTCACCTGATTTTTGTGGTGAGTCCAGGCGCTCAGGCGATCCTTGGACGCTCCGTCCGCGGCGACGCCACGGTGCGACGCCAATCGATGCCTTCGAGCAGCAGCGCCAGTTGCGCCGCCGTCAGTTGCAGAGCGCCTTCGACGATCGGCGGCCAGACGAACTTGCCCTTCTCCAGCCGCTTGGCGAACAGACACAGACCCGAGCCGTCCCAAGTCAAAATCTTCACGTAGTCGCCGCGTTTGCCTCGGAAGACGAAGGCCGCGCCCGAAAACGGATCGGCGGCGAGAATCCGCGCCACGTCCGCCGACAGCCCGTCGAAGCCGCGCCGCATGTCGACGGGTTGGCATGCGAGGTAGACTTTGACGCCAGGCGCCACGTGCAGCATCACAGACCGCTCAGCGTCGAAAGCACGAGACGCAGGACCTCGCCGTCGACGCCGCCTTCGATGCGAACTTGCGCGCCGTCGGGAAGGCGAATCTCCATCGTCCCGAGCCGCGCAGAGCTCGGCGGATCACACCGCCGGCTCGGCGCGCCGCCCTCCCCCGCGACCGCATCCTTCAGCGCCGTCGGCGCCGGCGCAATAAGACGAATGGGGATGAACGACGGGGCCGCGTCGGCCCCGGGCGATCGCCGCAATGCGCGGCGGCGATCGCGCCAGCCTTCCCGCGACCGACGGATCCATTTGAACACCAGGTTCGCGTTGACGTCGTGCGCCCGCGCCACGCCCGCAACCGAAGCGCCCGGCGCCAGAGCCGCCTCCACGATCCGCTGTCGCTCCGCCGTGCTCCACGAGCGGCGCTTCGCCCGCGGGCCGGCCCCGACCCCGCCAGATTCAAGCCCTCTCGATCTCTTCGCCGTCGTCATCAGGCGCCCACCAAATCGCAGGTGGACACCTAAGCAACGCCAACCGCTTCCGTAAGGCGGCCGTCACATCACGCTTACACCGGAACTGCTCGCGCGCCATTTTCTGGAAGCGGGGATGGTGGCCAAAGAGGTCGGGTACCTGATCAAGGCGGGCAGGCAGGCCATAGCGCGGGGCTCGATGGCGGAGGCGGTTGCGCAGCTCAGCAAGGCCCTCAACAGACTATCCCTGATGCCGGATCGCGCGGCCTACCGTGAGCAGGAGCTGATCCTTCAAATGACTCTCGGCCAGGCGCTCCTTGCTGTGAAAGGATATGGGGCGGCGGAACCTACCGAGGCATTCGAAAACGCAAGGAGGCTCTGCGACAATATGGGGGGGCCTCCTCAACTGGGGACGGTGCTGATCGGCCAGTTCACCCTCCGCTGCGCCAGAGGGGAGCTCGAGCTGGCGAAGCGTCACGCCGAGGAGATACGCCAGTTGGGCGATGTCCAGGCGAGCAAGGTTTGGCGGTCAGCAATTCTAAAAGTCGGCCGTGGCGAGGGTCCTATTCGATTTTTTGGGTTGTGAGGAGGTGGGGTGGGATTATGAAGGTGGCGAGGGCTTCGAGGAGATCGGACCAGGCGGGGAAGACCGCCAGGGTGGTCAGGGTTGCAAGATGAGCAAAGAAGCTCGTTCGCTTTTCCGCCGCCTCTCTCGCTTTTCGCCAGGGCGGTTCGAGAAGGTCGAGAACCGTATGCCAGGCGAAGGCGAGCAAGTTGAGCGCGGCGAGCGTCATGGCCAGATTGGTCTCGCCGTGCCCGAAATTGTGTTCAAGCTCGTAGCCGTTGTTTTTCAGGACGTTGAAACCTTCGTTCTCGATCTTCCACCCTGCGCGGCCGCAAGCGGCGATCTCGGCGACGTTGCTCTTGGCGACCGGCAGCGAGGTAACGAAGGCCATCTTGTATGTGACTGCGCCCTTGGCGTTGAGGCTGTCGAAGCCGATCCAGTTGACCAGCACGGCGTCCTTGCCGTCGCGCAGCGGAACCTTCTCGACGAACCGGTAGCGATGCGTCTGGCGCGTCTTGCCTTTGCGGACTTGGACCTCATGACGCGTGAGTTCGGCTCCATCGATGAAGTCGTAGAGCGCCTTGTGCGAGGTCTCCTTGCAGGTGAAGATGAAATCGTCGCCGTTGTCCGCGAGCCTCTCGACCACGCTCTGGCAGGCGAACAGATCGTCGCCCAGATACACCGGTCGCAGGGGCTTCAGGCGCGCGCCGTGCTGCATGAGCCAGCGTTTGACCGCGTTGCGCTCGCAGTCCTGCTTCTCGGCGCCGTCCTGTTTGACGATGAACTCCGGCGCGAGCGGGACCACCTTGGAATGTCCCGGCGCGACAACCGTCGCGCACAGCATGGAATGATAGCTTTCGACCTTGCCGTTGCTGCGCTTGCGCGTCTGGCAATGCGGGCAGGCGATCCTCTGGCTGCAAAAATACTCGGTCCCGTCGAGGGCCACGAGCGCTCGGCCGCCCAGCCGGCCGAAAGCCTCGCGCATCGCCGGTTCGAGCAGCAGACGCTCCGTGTCCTCGAAGCAGGGCGAAAGAAGAGCAGGATCCGCGCCGTCGAGCATGTCCCTGATATAATTGTCGGAAGGGATCTTCTCGATGCCAAAAAGGGTTTGGCAGTTCGACCGTCCCTGACCTTTCTCCAGCCTACGCTGAAAGGACAGAAAAGACGCGCTCTGCATGAAAAACATCGCGAAGGCCGACAGACCGAAATCCGCCATCGCAATATTGCCGCTCCGCCCCTTGCGAGGGTCCGGAAACGCCTTGCAAACCGCCTTCAGGCCAGACAAAAGCGACGCCAAGATCTCCATCCACAGCGTGAATCATGTTTCCGCTGATTTGGGAATCCCCCAGCGAAAAAATCATCCCGACCCTCTTTTAGAATTGCTGCTCCCGGAGAAGAGCCATTGCCGCCCAAACCCTGGAGCGGCCGGGGGCGCAAGCCTTCGCGCCTACGACACGACGCCGATCATCGGCCGGTCTCGGCCAAAGAGCTTGCGATGCGCCTGCCCGCCGAGGCCTGGAAGGACGTCGAGTGGCGCGAAGGCTCCAACCAGCCTTTGTCTTCGCGCTTCGCCGCCGCGCGGGTCAGGCCGGCCTCGCGCGACCACAAACTCGTGGCGCCGCACCCCGTCGAATGGCTCGTCATCGAATGGCCGAAGGGCGAGGCGGAGCCGACCAAATACTGGCTCTCGACCTTGCCCGAGGACATGCCGCTCGCGGCTCTCGTCGACGTCATCAAGCTGCGCTGGCGCATCGAACGCGACTATGAGGAATTGAAGAGCGAACTCGGCCTGGCTCACTTCGAGGGTGTCAATCGGCGTCCAAAATTGACCCCCGATCGGCGTCCAAAATTGACCCCTGTTGGTGCCAGGGCGCGGACGGCAGCGCTCGGCCCGGCGTAGCTGGTCGGGGTTGCGCAGCCGGGGCGAGCGCGGTTTGGTTGACCTGAGATTGTCTCGCGTCAGGCGCGGTTCTTGAAGCGCCAGCTTTCGTTGCCGGTCTCGACGATGTCGCAGTGATGGGTGAGGCGGTCGAGCAGCGCGGTGGTCATTTTTGGATCGCCGAACACGCTCGGCCATTCGCCGAAGGCGAGGTTGGTGGTGACGATGATCGAGGTGCGCTCATAGAGACGGCTGATCAGGTGGAACAGCAATTGCCCGCCGGCCTGGGCGAAGGGGAGATAGCCGAGTTCGTCGAGGATCACGAAGTCGAGGCGGGTGAGATAATCAGCAAGCCGTCCCTGGCGGCCGGCGCGCGCCTGAGCCTCGAGCTGATTGACGAGATCGACGGTGGTGAAGAAGCGCCCGCGCGATCCGGCGCGGATGCAGCTTCGCGCGATCGCGATGGCCAGGTGCGTCTTGCCGGT
>CAVUHX010000024.1:0-85065 GCA_963741405.1 uncultured Alphaproteobacteria bacterium | reverse complement strand
TGATGGTGTGGACGGCCCCGCCCAAACGGCATCAAAGTGCCAAAGTGGTCGATGAGGGCCACGAAACGGGGAGACCGTCCATGGAGAAGTTTATCAGAATTGGCGTCGATCTGGGCAAGGGCTATTTCCAGATTCACGGTTTGCGGAGCGCGGGCGGACCGGCGCTGAACCGCAAATTAAGCCGGTCGAAGATGCCGGCGTTTTTCGCCGGGATCGCGCCTTGCCGGATCGGCATGGAGGCGTGCGGTTCGGCGCATTACTGGGCGCGCGAGCTGAAAGCGATGGGGCACGATGTGCTGCTGATGCCTCCGGGCTACATCAAACCTTATGTCAAGCGGGGCAAGAACGACGCGGTCGACGCGGCGGCGGTCTGCGAGGCGATGTCGCGCCCCGACATGCGATTCGTTCCGATCAAAAGCGCCGATCAGCAGGCTATGCTAATGCTGCACAAGACCCGTGAATTGCTGGTCAAGCAGCGCACGATGAGCGTCAATGCGCTTCGCGGCCACCTGGCCGAGTTCGGCCTCGTCGTCGCCAAGGGCATCGGCCGGATCGACGAGTTGAGCGAGTTGGCGGAGAACGACGCGTCTTTGCCGCAGGAGGCCAAAGAGGCGGCGAAGCTGCTCACTCTCCACATCGAAGCGCTCACACGATCAATCGACGTCATGGAGCGTAAAATCGCCAAGGCCAGCGCCAGCAGCAAGACCAGCCGTCTGCTTGACCGCGTACCCGGCGTCGGCCCGCTGACCGCCTCGGCGATCGCAGCGAGCGTCCCCGATCCGAGCGTGTTCAAGTCGGGACGCGACTTCGCGGCTTGGCTCGGGCTGACGCCAAGGCAGAACTCGAGCGGCGGCAAAGCCAAGCTCGGCGCTATCACCAAACAGGGCAATCGGTATATCCGCAAGTTGCTCGTCGTGGGCTCGACGGCGGTGCTGCGCTTCGCTGGCAAACGCAGCGGTCCCCTCGCCAACTCGATCGCCGCATTGCGGGCCAGAAAGCCAGAGCGCCTCGTCGCGGTGGCGCTCGCCAACAAGCTGGCGAGAATCTGCTGGGCGATCATGACCACCGGCGAGCTCTTCCGCCAGGAGATCTTCGCCAGAGCGTAGACCGTCAGGCACTCGGGAGATTTCTCTTTTCAGGAGTTGGGCGAGCGCGACGAGACGTGATGAACGACATGGTCACCACCGAAGCCGAGGACACCCCGCGAGGCGCCACGAGCCAATGCCAGCTCGCCAAAATGATTAGGGACCGAGGCCGTCGGACTTCATCGGGGCCAGCGGCCAAGACGCCGCGCCAAAAGGCCGGACATATGACCGCAGCCGACCAAACCGTTCAAAACGCAAAAAAACCGCTTGCCAACAGGGGCCGTCCACATATGACGCCTCAAATGCCGCGCCGTCGCCGACAGCCTCGAGGAAGCCGGCGACAAGCTCTTCACCTTCACGCGGTTCCCGCCGAGCCAATGGAAGTCGATCCGAACCTCGAACGCGATCGAGCGATTGCACGAAGAGTTCAAGCGCCGGATCAAGACCCAGACCGTGCTGCCCTGCGCCGAAACCGCGGCCATGCTGTTCTGGGCGCTGCTCGCTTCAGGGCAGATCACCATGCGCAAGGTCGACGGATGGCAGAGCCTCGCCGAGAAACCCGTCGATCAGATCATTGACCTCGCCGCATGATCGGATAGCCTCATCTCGCCCGAAGACGCGCCAGACAATTCCAACACAAGTCGCGACGGGACCGTCCAAGGCATCGGCGATCAGGCCATCGCTCCATCCCTCGCCGGCCTCGGAAATGTCGGCCTTCAACAGGATGCGGGCCTTCAGCAGCTTGCGTGCCGGACGTTTGCCGTTCCCGACGAGTGCGGCGAGAAGGTCGCGCTCATCGGGGCTCAGCCTGACGTTATATTTCTTTACGGAAGGCTCTATCAGGGTCACGAATTGGCTCCATCGTTACCTCGACATCGATTCGGAGATTGGCCGCAGCGTCAATGACGGAGCGCACTAGAGGCGACAGTTTCGTCTCGGCCGACGTTCCCTGCTCCGGCCGGAAATTCCCTGCGTTTTCGCTGGTCCAGGCAAAGATTTCCCTGCTCGGCAGAGCTGGATATTTTGTAAGAGGGGCAAAAGTCCGGGCGAGAAAGCAGCCTTTCGAATTTTGGCGTGCCGGTGAGCTCGCAAGTGATTCTTCTGACTCAATTTCGCACTTGCAGCATCATCTCTTGTGCGAGTGCGTGCCCGGACTTTTGCCCCAGTTGCGATATTTTCAACAACACCGCTGAAACCAAACGCCTTTCCGGGCGTGCGTTTCTTGGAGGGAAGCGAATTTCCCGGCGAACTCCCTGCCAGCGGGAATTCCGTGCCGAAACCGTCGGGACCGCCCCTCAAGCCGCGGCGGAGAGCCGCTGCTCGACCATGGTGCGCAGACCCTGAAGATCGTGGTTGAAGATGCGGATTCCGTCAGACAGCTTCTCCGTCGCCATCTGGTCCTCGTTCAGCATCCACCGGAAGCGCTTCTCCTCCATTGCGATACGCGGGGGTGCGAGGCCCGGGTTCTCGGGGTCGAGTCGGCGCGGAAGGTCACCCTCCTCTTTCGACAAGGCCTCTAGCAATTGCGGCGAGATCGTCAGCCGGTCGCAGCCAGCAAGCGCCTCGATCTCGCCGGCGCTACGGAACGAGGCGCCCATGACGACAGTCTTGATCCCGAACGCCTTGTAATAAGCGTAGATCGCCCGCACCGACTTCACCCCGGGATCGGAATCGGAGTCGTATGGGCCGCCGCCCGCCTTCACGTGCCAGTCGAGGATGCGCCCGACGAAGGGCGAGATGAGGAACGCCTTCGCGTCCGCCGCCGCGATCGCTTGGGCGAGCGAAAAAATCAGCGTCATGTTGCAGTCGATCCCCTCGGCCTGTAGCCGGCGGGCCGCCTCCATCCCCTCCCAGGTCGAGGCGATCTTGATCAGTATGCGCTCCTTGCCGACACCTCGCTCCGCATAGAGTTCGATCAGCTTCTTCGCCTTGGCGACGGCGCCCTCGGTGTCGAACGACAAATCGGCGTCGATCTCGGTCGACACGCGGCCCGGCACGATCTTGGTGATCTCGGTCCCGAAATTGACCGCCACGCGGTCGGTGACGTCGCCGACGGCCGCGCCCCGCCGGCGCCCCCAGACGATCGCCTCCTCCACCAGCCGCGCATAACCCGGCATCTGTGAGGCTTTCAGAATGAGCGACGGATTGGTGGTCGCGTCTGTCGGCCTGAAGGCACGCATCAATTCCATGTCGCCGGTGTCGGCGACGACGGTGCTCATGGCGCGCAATTGTTCGAGCTTGTTCTGCATGGGGACCTCACGGGGCTAAGGATGGCTGTTCCTTGAATGTCGCCCCGTTGCGGGCGGTTTTCAAGCGCCGGGTCGGACAGCGCCGGGTCCACCAAGGCGCCGGGCATCGGCGTTACCGTTTCCGTCGCTTGCGCTTATGACATGATCCTGAGATGAACGACCGTTAAGTGGCGACGCCTTTGTTGACAAGGGAAATGACGGCGTGCTTTTTCAATTTGGATTTAACAGGACGGTTTCTTTTTCGTACGCGGCCCTTCGGAGAGCCAGTTGCCGGACGGCGTTCTTTCTCGGGTTCGTGCTCGCGGCCAGTCCCGCGACCGCCCAAAGCGCCTGAGGCTCGGCGCGCAGCCCAACCTTCCCGAACCCGATCGACGCCTTCTTCTCGACGATATTTGGCGCCCCGACGGCCCCGCCTCCTTCCAGGGGGGAAACCTCCCCGGATTCGCGAAGCTACGAGCCGGGGAAGCGGGCGACCGCGAATTCCAGCGGAGGCGGCGGGTCCTACGGTGGATCCTATCCCGTTTGCGTGCGAACTTGCGACGGCGCCTTCTTTCCCGTCTCGACGTCGGGCGCTAGCCGCTGGAACATGGTCGGGCAGGTCTGCAGCCTGCTTCGCCCCAACGCCGAGACGGCCGTCTATTCGATGCCGATGGGCGGGACGATCGACCAGGCGGCCTCGTCAACAGGTCAGCGCTACGCCGACCTGCCCAACGCGCTCAAGCTCCAGCAGGCCGTCTCGACCGACTGCACGTGCCGGAGAGCGGGGCAGAACTGGGCGAGCGCGCTCGCGGCGGCGGAGGCCCGCTATAGCCACGGCTTGCATGACATCCTGATGACCCAGGGGACGTCCGACCGGATGTCGCGACTTGTCGTCGACCCGAAACTTAAGCTCGCGACCGCCAGCCTCGCGGCGACAACCGTCCGCGTTGCAGTGGCGCCAGCGCAGCGGGATCCGGGAATGAACGCAATGGCGTCGATACGGGACTGGCGGCCGCGACCGCCGCAGTGAGCCACGAAGGCTCGGGGATCAGGGACCTAGGCGACCCGCCAAGTATACGCAAAGGCGTGGCAGGATCGGCGGTCCTCCGCGCTTCGGCTCTGGCGCGCCTGCGGAGGACGATAGGCCATCCGGCAATGACCGGCGCAATAAGGTCGGCCCTGCGCCGCATCGAGCCCGCAATAGGCGAAATCCGCGGCGCCCGGTTCGCCGATCGGCCAACGGCAGGCAAGGGCCGACGCCTCCTCGAACCTCAGCCGGCGCATTTCCCCGACCTCGGCTTCGGCGAAGGTCCAGGCCCGCTTCCGCTCCGGCTCGCGGCGGGTGTGCGCAGGCGCGCAGAGGGAAACGGTCGCCAGCGGCGCCACTCGCGGGGCAGCCGCGGTTCTGCTTGGTGAAGTGGACCGGCCATCGCCGTTAAGTCTGATCCCGATCCGGTTGGCCTTGCCGATCACCGCGTTACGGGTCGGCGCGCCGAGCGTTGCCGCGATGAGGGTCGCGCTCCGTCCTTCGAGTGCAAGCTTCTTGAAATCTCGACCGCCTCGTCCGTCCACAACATGTGCCCGCCCCGTTGGCTTTTTGCGGCGTGGAAAGAAGCCGCAAGGTGGAAGGGTTCCGACAGGGAATATTCGTAACAGCATCGGCCATTGGGACAAATCCGCCGTGAAGGCGGCCCTATTCAGAAAAAATATACAATCTTGCCAAATTGTTGCCCGCAAGATTGCAGAGGGCAATTCGCCATTTCGAACCATCCGGAGCGCCTTACGTATACGGTATACTTGCCGCAGGATGCGGATAGGAATAGCTTTTGTTCCGAACCGGTTGGAGACAGCCATGTCCGGCGGGAGTTCGGAACAGGCCAAGGGCGCGAAAACTCCTCCCTACACGTCCTATCGGACCTTCAAGTCGTTCATCGAGGATCTCCGTGACCACGGTGTTCCCTCCCGGGTCGACCGCAGCGTGCTCACCCGGTTTTCCGGCGTGGTCGGCTCCCAGCTCATGCATGCGCTCCGCTTCCTCGGCCTGATTGAGGACCAAGGGCGGCCGACCCCGCGCCTGAGGGAGCTGGTCGAGGCGCAAGGCTCCGGGCGCTGGCCCGAGGCGCTGCTCGAACTCATCCGGCGCGAATACGCGCCCATGTTCGCGATCGATCTCGAGACCGCGACCCCGTCCCATTTCAACGAGGCGTTCCGGAAGGCCTTTCCGGCGGCGGATGCGGTCGTCCAGAAATGCGTGACCTTCTTCGTTTACGCCGCGACTGACGCGGGCGTGAAAATCAGCGCCCGTGTGCTCAAGGGCCGCAAGCCGCGCTCTCCCATCCCGCGCAGGCGGCCGCCTGCCGTGCCGCCGCCGGCGCGCGAGCCAGAAACCCCATCGCCGGCGCCGCCGGAACCGTCGCGCGTCGAAGTCCAAAAAACCGTCGGAAATGCTGTTGAGCTGCCTCGACCCGAACGCGATGGACGAGGAGCAGCAGGCGGCCGTCTGGACGCTCATGAAATACTTCAAGGCGAGGGGCTTGTGATACGGACTCCGGCTGATTAACTCGACGGGGGGTGGATTCTCATTCGAGTGTTCTGCTGGTAGATAGGGTAGCCATAATTCGCGGGAGGCGGGCATGGCGCACGTTGCCGGTCATCTGAGCGTTGAGGCGTTGGGGGCTCGGTACGAGGCTTGCGATGACGTTATGTCTTCGCGGCATTTTCAGACGATCTGGCTTTTGGCGAAGGGGCATTCGACCGGCGAGATTGCCGCGATGACCTCGTTTGGCCAGCGCTGGATTGAGCAGCTTCTGGAGCGCTACAACGCGTTTGGGCCTTCGGCGTTGGGGGACCTGCGTCGGGACAACGGCGCGCCGGCGAGGGTTCTGACGCCCGAACTCTTGCAACGTCTGCGCGTCCGTTTGGGCGAACCGCCGCCCGGCGGCGGGGTGTGGACGAGCGGCAAGGTGGCGCGTTGGATGGCGGCCGAATTGGGCTTGGCCTCGGTGGCGCCGCAACGCGGCTGGGAGGCGCTGCGGGCGATCGATTGGTCGATCCAGAAACCGCGACCGCGCAATCCGAAGGCGGCGACGCCGGCGGAGCAAGAGGCCTTCAAAAAAAGTCGCCGAAGTCGTCGCCGAGGAGGCCGCGCTTCACCCCGATACGCCGATCGAGGCGTTCGCGACCGACGAGCACCGGCTCGGCCTGAAGCCGGTGACGCGGCGGGTCTGGGCGCCGGTCGGCGAGCGGCTGATCGCGCACGGCCATCATCGGTTCGAATGGCTCTATGTGACGGCGTTCGTTTCTCCGGCCACGGGCGCTGGAGCGGATCGAGAACCTGGACGCTGTCGATGAAGAAAAGAACGCTTCCGCAAACTCAGTCTACGATCAAAAACAGCAGGGCGCTTTGGCTCGGGTCGAACTTTTCGATCGGGCACGGTGACTTGCGTTGCGACGAACTCGCCCTGCCGGAATGATCGTCGATGCATCCGTTCTCGTCGCCGTCCTCAAAGAAGAGCCGGTGGGGGAAAAGATCTTGCGCGACCCCGCGCACGGCTCCGGCCAAGCAGCTATCGGCGGCCAATTGTCTCGAGGTGGCCATCGTTGTTGACGCCAACCGCAATCCGGTCCTGTCCCGCCGTCTCGACGACATGATCGTCATCGAGCCCGTGACCCGCGAGCAGGCGGCGATGGCCCGCCCCCCCTATCGCGATTTCGGCAAGGGATCCGGACACCCGGCAGGCTTGGACTTCTGCAACTGTTTCGCCTGCACGCTCGCCAAGGCGACGCGCAAGCCACTCCGTTCAACGGCAGCAATTCTAAAAGTGGGGAATTTTTAGGATTTGCGAACCGGCAAAAGTCTCATGTCCTGTTGGCATTGGATGAGCGACTTCGTTCGCTTGTTTCAGCGCGAGGATTGTCGGGCTGTGCACGGCAGGACGCGGCGGCGAGAGACGACGGTTGATCAGACTCTGATGCGCGGGTTAACGACCGCAGGACCGGGGTTCGTCTCGGGCCTTCCTCTGTCTCAAACTGATCTTCGACAGTTAACGCATGTGCGTGGCGCGTAAGCTATTGATATGATTTGAGCCGAGGGTTGGCGGCCACGAAAATGTAGTGCCACGTTTTGTGTCGATTTCTCTTGATTTTATGGGAATCTCAGTGGATTCTGTGCGCACCGACATCGAGTCGGCGCCGGGCTCCTCGCCATGTATTTCCGCAAGAAGACCTCGGGTGGTCGCGCCTACCTGCAGATCGTGGAGAGCCGGCGCGAGGGCGCAGCGGTGCGCCAGCAGGTGGTCGCCACGCTCGGGCGGGTCGACGAGCTGCAAGCGAGCGGGCAACTGGAGCGCCTCCTGCGCTCGGGGGCGCGCTTCGCCGAGAAGGCGATCGTGCTCGACGCGCTCGACCGGGGCGAGGCGGCGACGATCTCGACGCGGCGTGTCGGTCCGGCGCTCGCCTTCGAGCGGGTGTGGGAGGAGACCGGCTGCCGGGGCGTGATCGAGCGCCTGGCGAGGGTGCGCAACCACGAGTTCTCGCTGGAGCGCGCTGCGTTCCTGACCGTGCTGCACCGTTTGGTGTGCGGCGGCTCGGACCATGCCGCCGACCGCTGGCGCGAGGACTACCGCATCGCCGGCGTCGACGGGATCGAGTTGCATCATCTCTACCGCACGATGGCGTGGCTGGGCGAGGAGCTTCCCGAGGACCAGCAGGACGCCGCGACGCCATTTTCGCCGCGCTGCGTGAAGGACGTCCTGGAGGAGGACCTTTTCGCCGCCCGGCGTGATCTCCTGACCACGCTCGACATCGTGTTCATGGACACGACCAGCCTCTATTTCGAAGGCGCGGGCGGCCAGACGCTCGGACGGCGCGGCTTCTCGAAGGACCATCGGCCCGACCTCAACCAGATGATTCTCGCCGTGCTGCTCGACGGCGACGGCCGGCCGGTGTGCACCGAGATGTGGCCGGGCAACACCGCCGACGTGAAAAGCCTGATCCCGGCGATCGACCGCCTGCAGCGCCGTTTTCGCATCGACCGCGTCTGCGTCGTCGCCGACCGCGGCATGATCAGCGCCGAGACGATCGCCGAGCTCGAGGCCCGCAAGCTCCTCTATGTGCTGGGCGTGCGCGAGCGGTCGGACAAGCTCGTGCGCGACCTCGTGCTCGGCGATCCCGCGCCGTTCGTTCCCTTCGTCCTGAAGAAGCCGCGGCGCGAGGTCGACTACGAGGCCAAGGCCGTCGCGCTCGCCGGGCGTCGCTATGTCGTCTGCCGCAACCTCGACGAGATGAAGAAAGACGCCGCCAACCGCGCGACCATCGTCGCCAACCTGGAGCGGCAGCTGAAGAGGGGCGACAAGAGCCTCGTCGGCAACAAGGGCTATCGCCGCTTCCTCAAGGACCCGGAAGGCGAGGGCTTCGCCATCGACCGGGGCAAAGTCGAGGAAGACGCCCAGTTCGATGGCGTGTTCGTGCTGCAGACCAACGCCCGGCTCTCGCCGCTCGAGGCGATGCTCGTCTACAAGCAACTCTGGACCGTGGAACGAACCTTCCGGACGACGAAAAGCCTGCTCGACACGCGGCCGATCTATCACCAGCTCGACGAGACGATCCGCGGCCACGTCGCCTGCAGCTTCCTCGCCCTCGTCTTGAAGAAGGAGCTGGAAGACCGCCTCGCCGCCGCCGACAGGGGCGCCCGCGCCTCCTGGCCAGCCGTGATGGCCGACCTCGACTCGCTCACCGAGACCGAGGTCGAGCAGGACGGCAAGCGCTTCCTCCTGCGCTCGGCCCCGCGCCCCGGCGCAAGCCTCGCCCTTGCCGCCCTCGGCGTCGCCCTGCCGCCGACGCTCCGCCGAGTCGTGGACGCCTGATTTACGCGCTCCATTCGTTTTGTAGTGCCACGCCCGCAGTGCAGCGCGATTTTACGCGTGCGATCAATAACTTGTCTCAGCGCACTGTCAAAGATCAGCCTAAGGGGCGAACTCGGATCCACGAACGGCCGCCTTCAGGCGGCCGTTTCACGTTGGGCGCGATCTTCTCAAAAGCTGGCGATTTTCGGCTCGAACCTTTTGCAAGGTCGAATGGACGCGTTCGGAGCTTGCCTCGGGAACGACCGCACCTGGCGCTTCCTTGTGTCAGTGCCCAGTTTATGACGCATCGCTCTCTTTCGTCTCGCACCTTGATCGGAGGGTGTCCGCCCGAAGCAGGCATTGGTCGATCGCCACCCAAGTCATTTTGACGTCTTCCGACATGGGCTAGGGTTTCGGTTCAGTGCTCGTTGACGACTTCTAGACGGCAATCGCCGATCCATCCGAGGAAAGCAGGGACAAAGCGAACCAGCTTCTTCGCCCACATCCTCACACTGACCGCCTACGTCGTCTTTCCCTCCTGGCCCGTCCTGCTCGAAGCCCTCACCAATTCCGCAATCCCCCCAGAACTCCTAAAAATCCGCGATGGCCCATGAGCAGAATGAAATTCCCTACTTTTAGAACTGCTGGTTCAACGTTGACGTTTTCTCGAAGACCGACGCCGCCTCGGCCTGAAGGCAAAACCGACCCGGGGCCCTACGCAAAGGGGGGATGGCGATGACAATAGCCCCTGAAGACGTTCCTTCCCGGCCCCGGCCCGCGGGTTCCGCCCTCGAAGTTCTGCGCGTATTTCTCAAGCTCGGCCTGACCTCCTTCGGCGGCCCGGTCGCCCATCTCGGCTATTTCCGCAACGCCTTTGTCGTCGAGCGGGGCTGGCTCGACGAGCGCGCCTTCGCCGATCTCCTGGCGCTCTGCCAGTTCCTTCCAGGTCCGGCGAGCAGCCAGACGGGCTTCGCCATCGGCCTCATGCGGGCGGGGTATCCCGGAGCGCTCGCGGCCTGGGCTGGATTCACTCTGCCCTCCGCCATCCTGATGACGCTGTTCGCCTGGGGCGCGGGTTTGCTGACCGGGCAGGCGGGGGAGGGACTTCTGCACGGCCTCAAGCTGGTGGCGGTCGCTATCGTTGGCCAGGCAGTGCTCGGGATGGCGCAAAACCTCGCGCCGGACAGGTCGCGCGCCGCGATCGCCGTCCTGGCGATCGTCGTGATGACCTTCGCGCCTGCCGGGGTGGGTCAGATTCTCTCGATTGCGGCGGGCGGGGCGCTCGGGCTCGTCCTGTGCCGGCAGGACTCCATCAATCGCTCAAACGCGGGAGAGGCGGCGCCTGTCTCGCGCCGCATGGGGATCGTTTTTCTCACAGCCTTCTTTGCATTGCTTTCGCTCTCCTTTCTCGCCCGCGGGGCGGGGACGCTCGCCTTTCTCGCAGCGATCTACCGCTCTGGCGCGCTGGTGTTCGGCGGTGGTCACGTCGTCCTGCCGCTCCTCCAGGGCGCGGTGGTCGCGCCAGGCTTCGTCTCGCAAAGCGCCTTCCTCGCCGGCTATGGCGCCGCCCAGGCTGTCCCCGGGCCGCTGTTCAGCTTCGCGGCTTTTCTGGGCGCAGTCGCCGCTGCGCCTCCGGGCGGCGCGGCGGGCGCGGCCCTGGCGCTGATTGCGATCTTCGCCCCGGGCCTCCTGATTTCGATGGGCGCGCTGCCGTTCTGGCATGGCGTTCGGACGCGCCCCAAAGCGCGCGCGGCGATGGCCGGGGTCAACGCGGCGGTGGTCGGCCTGTTGGCGTCGGCGCTCTTTGATCCCGTCTGGACGAGCGCAGTGTTGACGCCGGTCGATTTCGCCATCGCCGCTACCGGCTTCGCCGCGCTCGTCGTCTGGCGGTGGCCCCCGCTCCCCGTCGTCGCGCTCACGGCCGTTGCGGGGGTGTTTTTCGGCTATTGTTCAGTTTGGTAGGGCGGATTTTGAATCCGTCCTCTTATCGGTCGGGAGATCGAGTGCATTTTTGGTATAGCGGGAATCCTCGGACTTCCGAAAACCATTTGACCGAATCCGCAGGATCGATTCCAGTCATTGGATGAAGGCGAACCGCAATTTCCTCAGCCCGGCGGATCGGGCCGACCTGGTGAAGATCGCCAGGGACGGGCTGGAGGAACATCGCATCGCCCGCCGGGCGAACGCCATTCTTCTCCTTGATCGTGGCATGAAGTTCGAGGAAGTCGCCAGCGTCCTTTTCGTCGACGATTTGACCATTCGCGCTTGGCTCGAGGCCTTCAACGACGGTGGAGTCGAAGAACTCGTCCTGTTCGATCTCAAGGGCGGAACCGGCGCGTTGTCGCCCCTCCAGATCGACGAGCTTCGCGCCTGGGCGATGGAGGTTCTGCCGGCGTCGACCGTCGAGGTCGGGCAGTTCATCCGCAGCCGATTCGGCATCGAATATGGCAAATCCGGACTGATCAAGCTGATGAACCGCATCGGCTTCGACTGGAAGAAGCCGGAACCCGTGCCGAGCAAGATCGACGCGGCGGTCCAGCAAAGGTTCGTCGACGCGCACGAGGATTTGCGCAACTCGCTCGATGCGGACGAGACGATCGTCTACGTCGACGCCGCCCATCCGACCCACTCTCATGTTCGCCGTTTCAAGTAGCAGGCGCAAGAATGCTTTGCTCGCGCGCGAGCGGTTCAGGATGGCCGCGACTGAGCAGGGCAGGAGGCACGATCATCAAAACGACGGTTGATCATGCTCTGATGCGCGGGTTGGCTACCGCCGGACCGGTGATGCGTCGCGGAGCTTCCTCTGTCTAGGCGCCAGCGTCGGAAAATATCCGGCTGATAGTGGACGCGAGGGTTCTCCTCTCATGTTCGCCGTTTCAAGTAGCAGGCGCAAGAATGCTTTGCTCGCGCGCGAGCGGTTCAGGATGGCCGCGACTGAGCAGGGCAGGAGGCACGATCATCAAAACGACGGTTGATCATGCTCTGATGCGCGGGTTGGCTACCGCCGGACCGGTGATGCGTCGCGGAGCTTCCTCTGTCTAGTTCATCGATTTTGAGATTCGAATCATATCAGGCTGCCTGATCGAGCTTATAAGACCAAGTGTGGACGACGGGGTGTCGATTGAAGTGATCCATGGCGGCCATGATGCGGTCCTTGAGTTCCTGTTTGGATGCGACGCGGATGTGGCGCAGCACCGAGCGGGCGAGCTTGGAGAAGAAACCCTCGACGAGATTGAGCCAGGAGCCATGCTTGGGCGTGAAGACAAAGGTGAAGCGGCCTTCCGGTTGGGCGGCGAGCCAAGCCTTGGTCTCCTTGGAGATGTGCGCCGAATGATTGTCGAGGATCAGCTTGATCGCCGTATGGCTCGGATAGGCGGCGTCGACGAGCTTGAGGAATTCAATGAATTCGCGGCTGCGGTGGCGGTCCTTGACGAGAGCGTGGACCTGGCCGGTGAGCAGATCGATGCCGGCCAGCAAGCTGACCGTGCCGTGGCGCTTGTACTCGTAGGTCGCGCGCGAGGGTCGCATGTCTGCCGGGCTCGGGCGGCAGGTCCGGGGCGGTCGTGGCGATTGCCTGAATGCCGGGCTTTTCATCGTAGGAGACAATCGCCACCGCATCGCTCGGCTTTTGCTTCGCGGCGGCCGCGCTCTCCCGAATAAGCTTCACCTGGCCATAGACGCACAGAACCTCCGCCATCTTCTGCTTGAACTCCGGATCGCGGCGTTCCAGGTAATAGCGGACCTTGTGCGGCTTGATCTCCCGCTCGTTGAGGATATTGCACACCGTCCCCTGAGCCACCTTGGCAAGGCAAGCATGGCCCTCCGCCGGCCCATGCTCACGCGCATGGCGGGCGAGCAGCCGCGTCGTCCACAATTCGTGGGGATAGCCGAGGTCCTTGGCCTTGCGGCAGGCGAGGTCGACAACCCATGCCTTGGCCTCGGCGGTGATCGTCGCCTCCCTGCCGGGCCGCGGTCGATCGTCGAGCGCCGCCATCGGGCCATAGGCCAACGCCCGCTCGACACAGCGCTGGACGGTCTGATGGTGCGCGCCCACGGCTCGCCCCACCGCAAAAAACGATGCGTCTTCCCGGTAGGCCAGCAGCATCCGCGCTCGATCAACCCGGCTCGCCGATTCCGTTCGCGAGCGGGCAATCGCGCCCAACGCCGCCAAATCCTCCTCGCCAATCGCCAATTCAATCGCCCGCCGCCGACCCGCCATCACCTCACACCTCGCTTCCGAATCAAAACAGCAAGGCTACAAACCACGTCAGGAAAAATGAATCCCGCGCGCATATGATTGGTTTCAACGATTCGATGAACTAGGCCGAACTTCCGGCCTTTTGAGCGCAAGTCCTTGATGTGACTCGATGAGTGGGATCGGGTTCTGCCTACGCGGCGATCTTGAGGCCGAGGAGATCGAAGGCGCGGGTCTGGGTTGGCGTTGGCCTTGACAGGATTGTCGTGGGGCGGGCGTCGCCGAAGCGGACGCTGTTGCGGGTCAGGTTGGCGAGGTCCTGCAGGAGGGTGCGGAAGCTGTGGACGGGCTGGCCGTCTTCGGTGCGCCTGTTGATGGCCTTGCGGCGCGCCGCGGGCGAGACTTTGGCCTTGGCGACGGGGGAGAGCGCTGCGCGGCCGCGGCGGCGGGATCGTCGTCCTTGAACAGCATCGGGGCGAGGTCGCGCTTCATGCGCCAGACGACGTAGTAGGCCAGCATGCACAAGAAGACATGGGCGCGGACGCGATGGGCCCGGCGATGGTGGATCGGACGGACGTCGAGGTCGCCCGATTTGATGTCGCGGAAGCCGCGCTCGGCGTGGCTCAGGCCCTTGTAGGCGAGGACGAGGCCGGCGGCGGGGAAGCCGTCCCCGGGAAGCGAGCTTCGGATCACATAGACGCCGTCGAGGGCGGCTTCCGCGGCGATCGCCTCGGCCTTGCGCGACCAGGCGAGGCCGGTCTCGGTGATGGCGAGGTCGAAATGCTTGGCCATGTGGCGACGATCGATGCACGGCGCCGACCTTGAGGGCGATCTTGTCCGCGCCGCGGAGCGGATTGCGCTTTTTCTCGGTCATCGCGCGGATCTTGACGAGCGCCTTCTCGGTCGCCTCGAGGAGTTCGGCGCGCTTGCGCGCGCGCTCGGCCGCGAGCTCCGGGTTGCGGCAGACGATGAGGCGCTCGCCGGGATAGTCGTCCGAGACGATCTCGGCCATGTCGCGCTCGTCGAACAGCGAGAGTTGCAGGGGGCCGCCCTCGGCCGCGAGGGCCTTGATCGCCGGGGCGCGCAGCGCGGTGATCCAGTCGAAGCCGGCGGGCGCGAGGTCGGCGTCGATGCGCGCCTGGGTGATCATGCCGCGGTCGCCGACGAGCACGATGCGCTTCAGCCGAAAGCGCGTGCGCAGCTTGCGAACCTGATCGGCGAGCGTGCTCGGATCGCCGAGATTGCCTTCGAACACCTCGACGGCGACCGGGCAGCCTTCCGGCGTGCACAAAAGACCGAAGACGATCTGCGGCCGGTCGCTCCGATGGTCGCGGCTGTAGCCGAATTGCGCCAGCTCGCAGCGCCGCCCCTCCAGATAGCTCGAGGTGACGTCGTAGAGCACGAGCACGCCGTCCTTGAGGTGGCGCTCGGCGAGGACCTTCTCGACGCTCGCCTGGCTGCGGCCCAGAAGATCGAGGGCGGCGTAAAGCTCGTCCTCGTCGACCTCGCCGAGGCCCAGCACGGCGCCGAGCGAGTGGGCGGCGGTCGCCTCGCTGAGCTGGCGCGCGGTCGCGAGCTTGGCGGCCGGCTCGACGATCCGCGCCACGATCATGGCGAGGATCAGCCTGGCCCGGCGCTCCGGCCCCTTCGGCAGCACCTTGTCGAGCCCGAGCCGGCGCACCGTCCCGAGCGCGGCGGCGACATGGCCGTGCGCCAGCGCGCGCGCGATCTCGAAGCGCTCGGCTCCGAGCGGCACGAGGGTCTCCCCGGCCAGCACCCGGCGCAGGCTCTCGATCTTCGCCTCCGGCCAGTCGGAGATGTTGGCGAGGGTGCGCGACTTGACCTTGCCGTCCTCGCGATAGCTCTCGCGCAGCAGCACGGCGGGCGGCGAATCGCGGTTGGGGATGCGCGTGACGTACATGATCAGCTTGAATCATGGCCTCCCGATGAAATCAATGCAATGATTTACATGCCTACAATTTCGCCGCAAATCCCCGCAAACCAGCACAAACCCTCGCCTTCCCCACAAAACCCTACGGAAGTTCGGATAACTCTCGGCGAAACTGGCCTCGCTGAGGCCTTTCTGGAACTGGACCTGATTGCGCGCCATCGGAGAACCCCTGCGCAAACAATTTGTTCGTGTTTCATTCTACCAAAGGTCTGAGGCTGACGCAAGCGCGTAATCAGGAATGGGGTGCGATCCAAAGTGATGCAATCAAGCGGTACGGCGTCGTGATTTTTGCGGGCTGTTGTCGTTGGCGACGGCGGAGGTTTGGGCGAGGGCTTTCCAGTAGGCGTCCCAGTCGCCGTTGATTTGGTTTATCCGCAAGGCGAGCATGAATTCGGCATGTTCGACGCGCCACCAGGCGCCGGGCCGCTTGAGGCGTTGCTGGGCGACGTAGCGATGAGCGCTTTCGATCTCGCCCGAGCCGATCGGCAGTCCTTCGGCCAAGGCCTGGCGATAGTTCAACTGGTCGGCGCGAGCGCGGAGATAGCGATGGCAGGTTCGCACGGGCGCATGCTCGTCATCGACTTCGGGGGGCTCGCAACGTCCGGAGAGCGCGCGCAGGACGGCGTCGAGACGGCCGCTCTTGAGCGCGTCCTTTTGCGTCTCCATCCAGACCTCGCGACGCGCAGCGTCGGGCGCGATCGCTTCGGAGGCGGCGGCCAGGTATTCGCAAACGTGATAGAAATCAATCAAATAGCGGCCCTGGTCGCCAAATTGCTCCTCGACTTGGCCGACGATCCAGGGCGCGCCGTCGCCGACAGCGTGAACCCGCGAGTTCGCTCCGAAGCCGGCGCGAACCGCGCAGGAAAGCAGCCGACGCCCGGCCTCTTCGACCCCGCCCTCGATCGAGCCCGCATAAACCGGCGTCCGGCTCCCTTGCGCGTGCGCCAGCGACAGCTTCGCCTCCCGCCAGGACAACGTCTTGCCCTTGCGCTTGTCTTTCCCCTCGCAACTCGGCTCGACGATCGGAACCATGCCGCCGTCCGTCTCGACGATGATCGGCTTGCTGAGGCCCGGCGTTTCCGGAAATTCAGTTTCCGCACGACCCGCTTCGTACATCGCCTCAGCATGGGCGAAGGTGATCCGCTGGATCGTGCTCTCACCGATCGCGAAGCCGTAGTGTTCCTCAAGCTTGGCGCGCGCTTGCACGAAGGGCTGATCGGCGGCGAAGTCGACGATGGCGCGCTGCAGCGGCCGCGAACATCCGAGCGGGTTCACCTTCGCTCCGAGCACGAAAGGACGCACGCGCTGCGTCCCGAACCGATATTGCGGCTCCCGGACCTCTATTTCCCCGAATTTCGTATGCCAGCGGAGTTTTTTTCACCTTGGCGATGCATCTGAGGGCGTTGACGAATCTCCCGTTCCGTCGCCTCGACCCGGTTCTCGGCCCAACTCTTCAGCGCCTCCCGCCCCAACAGACGCATCTCATCAACGATGCGCTCCTCCGCAGCATCCGCCTCCTTCAGTTCGCCCTCGTCGCCTTCGACAGCCAGCACGATCGATGACGATGCGCTTGCGAAGCTCGGGATGCGCCCGCAAAGCCGCCGTCAGCGCCTCATCGCTCAACTCCACGCCCGCCATCCGAATCCTCCCGCCGAATCAATCCAAACCGAACCTACCCCGCATCGGTTTGAATCGCACCCATCAGGAATGTCGCTAGCTTATGGAGTGACGTGAGTTCGTAGCGCGTGAAGTGTCGTGTCTTTTGGAGGCCCTGAGGAGGGGCCTTCATGGACGTGGCGCGGATACGCGAAGGGATACGGAAGATGCGTTTTTCGGCGATCTGGGATCGTTGGGAGAGCGGGGAGAAATCGGCCAGGATGCGGCGGCGGAGCTTTTGGGGATGAGCGTTCGCTCGTTTCAGCGCTGGAAGGATCGGTACGAGGCGGAAGGCGAGGCGGGGCTCGTCGACCAGCGCGGCGGGCCGTCGCCGCGGCGGGCGCCGCAGGAGGAAGTCGAGCGGATGCTCGGGCTCTACCGGGACAAGTACGCCGACTTCACCGTCAAGCATTTCCACGAGCAGTTGACCAAGCGGCACGGATACACGCTCGGCTACACGGTAACGAAGATTTCCCTGCACCGCGCCGGGCTGGTCAGGCCCGCGCCCAAGCGCTCGGCGCACCGCAAGAAGCGGCCGCGGCGGCCGGTTGCGCGGCATGATGCTTCATCAGGACGGATCAAGGCATGTGTGGGTCGAGGGCCTGCCGGCGATGGACCTGATCGTCACCATGGACGACGCCACGAGCGAGATCTACTCGATGGTCCTCGTCGCCGAAGAGGGGACGGCCTCGACCTTCGAGGCCTTGCGCGAGGTGATCGGCGAGCATGGCCTGTTCTGCGCGCTCTACACCGACCGCGGCAGCCACTACTTCCATACCCCGGAGGCCGGCGGCAAAGTCTCGAGCACGGTCCAGACGCAGGTCGGCCGGGCCTTGGCGCATCTGGGGATCGAGCACATCGCCGCCTATTCGCCGCAGGCGCGCGGACGCTCCGAGCGGCTGTTCGCCACCCTGCAGGACCGTTTCCCCAAGGAGTTGCGGCTGGCCGGGATCACAACCGTCGAGGCGGCCAACGCCTGGCTGAAGAGTCATTACATCGCCGAGCACAACGCCCGCTTCGCCGTCGATCCGGAACAGGAGGGCTCGGCCTTCGTGCCCGACGCCCACGAGATGTGGCGCGAAATCCTGTGCGTCGTCGAGGAGCGCACGGTCGCCAACGACAACACCGTGGCCTGGAACGGAAAGCGCCTGCAATTGCCGGAGAGCCGCCTGCGCCCGCATTTCGTCAAGGCTCAGGTCCGGGTGCACGAATATCCCGACGCGACCTGCGCCGTGTTCCTCGGCCCGCACCGGCTCGCCGACTACGACGCCGCGGGAACCCTCCGCGTCCCGACTGCGCCCAAGTCTGGCGTCGTGCTCGGGGCCGTCAAGGACAAGCCCTGTCGGGCGCGCTCGCGCGCGTCCTTGACCGCCCCTCCGCGCGACGCCAGTTCCGCTGCGCAGGCCGGGACGAGGAAACGGCCGCCCAGCCGAACAAGGAAACAGCCCGACCCCAACACGGCGATCGGCGCAGCATGACAACCTCGAACCGGGCCGTCCGCCGGCTTCCGACCCGTTTCGATCATCAACCCGAAGCCGACACTTCACGCGCTACAAAAACACGACAGGTTGACGCGCTACGGACAGCGCGCAATCAGGAAACGGAATGGGTCATCCACGGCTTGCCCAGCAGACTCCCGTCACGTCTCAACGCATAGAGGATCGTGATCTCCGAACCGGGAGGCAGTTCGTCCGCGCTGTGCGCCCCATCCAGGCAAGCCTGCAAGCGCTGTCCCATGGCATGCAGTGTGTTGGCGGGGTCGGCCCGAGCGGGAGCAAAGCGGCAAGCATGAATTGCGAGCTGCACGAAGGCTGCGCCGACCACGCCCAGACCCGGCGTGCTCGATCGGGCTGATGTCCTGCAGCGGCCGTTAACTTCGATCCCCATGTCTGACCGCTCCGCCGACGAACGCCCCGCGTGGACATGGCGAAGGCTCCGCCCGAATTCAACGCCTGGCTAAAAGCTGGCCCTTCGAAATCTCTCTGCTGACCTCGTCGACCGCATGCGCCTCGACCGGCTGCAGTCGCTCTCGCACGGAGATCGTCTCGCACTTGCCGACCTTGAGGTCGTCCGGAACCGACGCTAGGCGCAAGAGCTCTCCCGAGACGACGAGCCGCTCATTGGTCGCCTTGCAATACTCGCAGAGGCGCGCCGCTACGTTCATCGTATCGCCGAAATAAGCGAGCTGGCGCTTGGCGTCGCCGCACTCGCTGACAACGACGGGGCCGGTGTGGATTCCGGCGCGGAACGCCGGAACGACTCCGAACTTCGCCTCGTAGTCGCGCGCAAGACTCGCAATCCGACATTGGATCGCAAAAAAGCAGGCGAGCGGGCGCGCGTTGCGGCCCGCCTGTTCGCTCGCCGGCCAGCTGACGATGATCTCGCCGCCGACGTAGGCGTGCACCGCGCCACCGAAATCGGCGATCGGCTCGTCGATGTCGAAGAAGAAACGGGTGATGAGATCATGCACCTCGAGCTCTCCCATCGATTCCGCGAGACGCGTCGAATTAGTGAGGTCGAGGAACATCACGATCAGCCGCCGCCGCGTCGGGCGATGATAGGTTCCGAGGAGAATGCTCACGAGAAGCGGGCCGCCGGTCAGCCGATGGATCTCGCTGGCCACGCTGACGGTCGCGGATGGCGTGAAACTGGTCGAGACGATCACCGGCAGATCGAGGGCGATCCAGCTTTCGACCAGGCTACGATACAACAGGAGTTGCAGCAGCGCGCCGACAATGGTCAGCGCGGCGGTCAGGATGAACACACGCAGGATGACGTCGGCCGCCAGCGGCAACCGCCGCAGCCACGCGCCGAGGTGGAAGCGAGCGCCGAGCGCCGTCTGGACGAGCCAGATCGTTCCCGCGGGGCCGAACCCATGAAGCCCGCTTCGAAGGTAATTCGCGAGCCCACGGTCGGCGGGTTCGTCGTGCAGATAGCGGTAGGCGACGCCGACCAGGAACCCGCCCACGAGCCATCCGACGAGCATGGGAAACTGCCGAGCCACGGCGCGGAGAAAGGCCGACCGCCCGGTCGATGAATCTTCGGCGCGAGCGAACCACCGCCGCTTCGGCGCTTCGCCCTCGATTTCCGGATGAGAAGCCATGGCGCCACGTTAGCATTTGCTCCGGCGGGCGAGTTGCGGAATCAGCACGTTCGGCAATAGCATCGCGATTGTCGAAAGATTTCGCGACACCCTCGGAATGACGAGGAGGATGACATGCCCTCGATCGGGGCCCGAATAGCCATTCTCATGTTGTCGGGACTCGCCCCCGCAGCTGGAGTGCTGGCAGGGCAAACGGTTTCGTCGGCTCAAGCCGCCGACCGAAGCATGTGCCGGTATTTCAGCCAGCTCCCGGACGATTGCGCCGGCGCCGAGCAGAGAAAATTCGCCGCCCTGCGTGGTTACCGATACTTGGAGGTCGACCTCTTCGCCTTGGACGCGCTCAAAAAGATTCCCTACGTCAGCATCTACGACACGACCGGCCAGAACGGCGGGGATGACACCCGGAACTCGGCGCCGGAGCCGCTCGTCGACAAGCTCGATCCGACCAGGATCGCCAAGGAGTACCATGCCCTCCGAGTCGCGATAACCCCTCCGCTCGTCTGGACCATAGACTGGCTCGTCGATCGTGTCGGCGCCGCACGCAGCTTCGATGGTCTCGACGCGGCGTGGATGGGCAACCGGCAGGCGTCCGCGAGCGAGTTGGCGGGCCGGCGGCCGGCCAGCGCTCCCGCAGCGCCGCGCCGCGGCGCCAAGGCCCCCGCCGGCAAGGGCGTCTCCAAACCGGAGCCTGAGGGCTATCGTCCCGGAACCATCGCGAGGACGACGATCAAGGGTTTCAAGAAGGGATCGCAGGTCTATCTGCTCGATGACCCCAAGGGTCGAACCTGGGTCCTCGTGTCCTATGCGGACAAAGCTCGCCCGGAGATGACCCTCAACAAGCTGGACACGCTCGGCGACGTCCTCGATCTTCCTGAGGGCTGGAAGTTCCGCGCGGCCAGGATTTCGAACGAACTGGTCCTCGAGCCAAAGGGGGGCTCGGTCGGACGCATGCTGGACGATAAAGGCGACATCTATAATCTGACCGGGCCCGGGCAAAGCAATTTCGTTCCGTGAACCGGCGCCCGCGAGTCCCTCGCCGACGAGGGCGCTTTGGAGGAGGAATATCGTGCCGGCAGTCCTGCGCGACATCGCGATTCCGGCGTTCGGCATTCCCGAGTCGCCGCCAAAGATGCCGGCGTCGTCCTACGGGGAGCGATGCCGCGAAGCCTGGCTACGATCCGGATGCGACTGGCTTGTCGTCTACGCCGACCGGGAGCACAACGCGAATATTGCCTTCCTTTCCGGCTATGATCCGCGGTTCGAGGAGGCGCTGCTCCTGCTCGGGCCGCGCAACAGGAGGATTCTCGTTGTCGGCAACGAAGGGCTCGGCTACGCGCCCGAGGCGAGCCTTCCAGGCCTCGAAACCGTCCTGGCGCAGACCATGAGCCTCATGGGTCAGGACCGTGACGCACGCCCATCGCTCGCCGCCGTGTTGAGAGACGCGGGACTGAAGCGCGGCCAGTCGATCGGTCTCGTGGGCTGGAAATACCTCGAGCCGGCCGAATGGGGCGAGGCCGCGGCAGGCTTCTACCTCCCGCACGCCTTCGTTTCGCTCATCGCGGGGATCGTCGGGGGGACCGAGGCGTTGCGCGATGCGACGCCCGTTCTGATGCATCCCGAGACCGGCCTCCGAGCCGTGATCGATGCCGATGGAGTCGCCTTCCACGAGTGGGGTGCCACGAGATCCTCGGCCGCCGTTTGGAGGATGATCGAGGCGACCCGGCCCGGCGTGACCGAGTTCGAAGCCGCTGGCGCGATGGGTTACGCGGGCGAGGTCTTGACCGCTCACGTCATGTACGCGACCGGAGA
Organism: uncultured Alphaproteobacteria bacterium; assembly: GCA_963741405.1. Taxonomy (GTDB): domain Bacteria; phylum Pseudomonadota; class Alphaproteobacteria; order Rhizobiales; family Beijerinckiaceae; genus Roseiarcus. Next base: position 63,195 of record CAVUHX010000024.1, on the reverse strand, counting down.
TTCATCTCGTGAGGTCGTCGGGCTCCGCTCGCCGGACGGCAGGACCGTGAAGGCCGGCGACGGCGTCACGGCAGGGGTCGGCTACTGGGGTGGGCTCTCCGCCCGGGCCGGCATCGTCGCGAAGTATGACGAAGCCTTCCTGAAGACGGCGGCCGCCTATTTCAAAAGCCGCGTCGCTTGGTACGAGACGGCCGATATCGAAGTAGCCGGCGGCGCGGTGTTCGAGCGGTCACGGCCGCCCTTGCGCTCGGCGCTCAATCCGGGGCACCTCACCGGCCACGACGAATGGATCCATACGCCCGTCCGACCCGGCTCGCCTGAACCGATCGTCTCGGGCATGCCGTTTCAGGTCGACGTCATCCCGACGCCGCTCAGGCGCGGATGGGCGCTGAACTGCGAGGACGGAATCGTGTTCGCCGACACGGCCCTGAGAGCCGCGCTGCGCGAGCGCTATTCCGCTGTGTTCGCACGGATCGAGGCGAGGCGGAGGTTCGTGTGCGACGTGATAGGCGTCCCGATTCGGGACTCGATCCTGCCCCTGTCCTCGACGCCGCTCTGTCTGACGCCCTTCTGGCTCACGCCGCGGCGAATGCTCAGCCGTGGCTGACATGCGTCTTTGCAAGGATCAGCGAGAAGAGTCCCTCTGAATCTGTCCAATCGGCAATTAGAGTCCATCGGCCGGCCCGCAGAAGCAGGAGGACGTCCCGCAGACCGTATTTGAGGCTGTTCTCGGTATGAATTGTCTCGCCTTTCGTCATCGAAAAGCGCCGGCCGCCGACCTCGAAGCGCACGTCACGAACAGCCTCGAGATGCATTTCAATTCGCGCTTGGCGTCGTTCCACCGTGCAACGTGTCGAAACGCCTGGACGGGCAAAGAGCCGTTGAGCTCGCGGTTGATGCGATGCAGGAGATTGAGATTGATGGCTGTTGTTACACCTTGCGAATTGTCATAAGCGGGCAGGAGAATGTCCGCCTTCTTGATGCGGTCGATCCCAATCAGCAGCATCGAACCTCCGCCCAGAGTCCCGGCCATCGTCCGCAGCAGATCGACCGCGTCGGGAGCCAGGAATTCCCGATCGTCGAGCCCGGAAAGAAGCCGAGCCGCGGGGCGAAACCGATCGCCGCAGGGAGCCGGAGTCTTGCGGTAAAGTCCCCTTCGAGAGGAAGGACCGGCAAGCCGGCGAACAACTTCGAGAGCCGTGGCATCGATTCCCACAGGAAATCTCTCGAGATATCGATCGGCACGTAGGCGACTGGGTCGACTGCAGACAGCAATATCGGCGTCTTGGCGGAGGAACCCGAGCCAAACTCGACCACAGCGCGCCTCGGATCGGTCAACGCCGCGATCTCGTTTGCCGATTGCGAAAGGAGCGACCGCTCGATTCGTGTGAGGTAGTACTCGGGCAAGGCTGTGATCGCTTCGAAGAGCTCGGAGCCGGCGCGATCGTAAAACCAGCGGGCCGGGATGCTCCGCGGCCTCGCGCCGAGGCCGTCCAATACGTCGCGACGAAAAGCCGGGTCGACCTCGCTGAAGTCCGTCAGACGCGGAACATTTGATCGTTGAAGCATCAGCTGTCCCGGGCGAGGCGCAAGCGTGCAAATTGCCAACGCTGGTGCGGATAGAAGAAGTTGCGGTAACTCGAGCGCGCGTGCCCGCGAGGCGTGGCGCAGCTTCCGCCTTTGAGAACGAATTGGCCGGACTTGAACTTACCGTTGTATTCTCCGACCGCGCCGGGCGCCGGCCGGAAACCGGGATGGGGAAGGAAGGCCGACCCGGTCCATTCCCAAAGGTCCCCAGACATCTGACTCAGGCCGGGGCGGCTTGGGGCAGGACGCGGCCGGACTGCGTCCGCCTCGTCCGCGAACACGCCAATTTCCGGGTCAAGCCCTTCGGCATCGCTTTCCCACTCCGCTTCGGTCGGCAATCGGGCGCCCGCCCAGCGGGCAAATGCGTCGGCTTCGTAGAAGCTGATGTGACGAACCGGCTCTGCCGGGTCGATCGCAGTAAAGCCGCCCAGGCCGAACTGAAAGGCCCAGTCGCCGTCGCGCCCCTTACGCCAATAGAGCGGCGCCTCGATCGAGTTTTGCCGCGCCAAGGCCCAGCCGTCCGACAACCAGAGGTCGGCCTCCCCGCACCCGCCATCATCGATGAAAGCGCGCCACTCGCCATTGGTGACGAGGCGGCTGGCGAGCATGTGTGGATGAACCCATTGTGTGTGCCGGGGGCTCGCGCAATCGAACGCGAAGCCGAGGCCGTCATGAGATCTCGGTTGGACCGAAGCGGCCTTTCACCCAGCGCGTCGCCGGCGCGGGTTTGTCGTCCCAGGCGCCGCAGGCGCGAGTGGATTTTGCGCAAACAGGTGGAGGATGTCGGAGAGGAGGACTTCCTGATGCTGCTGTTCGTGGTGGCAGCCAAGCTCGACCAGGGCCGCCGCTTCGGACGACACATCTTCGTACACCCGCTCCATCGCTTCGTCGACACGTGCCCGATAGGAATAAACCGCATCGAGTGATGGACGCGTGATCAAGCCGCATGAAGGCCGGGAGATGCGATCCGCTTCGGATTCGTAATAGCTGTTGAACAGGAAGGGAAAGCGCCGGTCGAAGAGGCGGTAATGCGGAAGGCGGTCCCGGAGTACGAAAGTCTCGAAGAACCAAGTCGTATGGGCCAGGTGCCACTTGGTTGGCGAGGCGTCCGGCATCGATTGCGCGGTTGCGTCTGCGTCCAAAAGATTCCCTGCAAGGGCGATGCTGAACGCGCGGATGCGGTGGAATTGCGCCCGCAACGCGCTGATTGGCGATTGTCGTTCCGGCGCAACCTCAGCGGTTCGATCCATCACGCCGGATCCTCGGTCATGGTTGCGGAGTCGACGAAGCCGGCCGGCCCGCCGAAACGAGCCGGAAGAACGCCGCAGCCACCAATTTGTTTCCCGCATCGGATTCGAGCGCCCCGTTTCCCTCCGAGGCCGTGTCTCCCTGCGATGAGAAAAATCCCCGCACGAGGATTTGCGCAACTCGCTCGATGGGGACGAGACGATCGCCTACGTCGACGCCGTCCATCCGACCCACCAGGCCAAACCCGCCGGACGGTGGCTGCCACGCGGCCAACGTTGCGCGATCGATGTGACGTCCGGGCGCGAGCGGCTGAACCTGCACGGCGCGATCGACCTGGAGACCGGACAGACCCGCATCATCCTTCGAAAAGCTCAGGATGAAGGAAGTCCAGACCGTCGACGCGCAAAGCTCCATCGACTTGTTCGCCTCGCTGGAACGCGCCTATTCGACGATGAGCCTCATCCACGTCTTCCTCGACAACGCCCGCTACCATCATGCCCGAGCCGTCCAGGACTGGCTGCAACAGCCAGGCAGACGCATCGTCCTGCATTTCGTGCCGCCCTACTGTCCGCACCTCAACCCAATCGAGCGCCTGTGGAAGGTGATGAACGAGAACGTCACCCACAACCGCCGATACGCCAAATTCCGCGACTTTGCCGAAGCCGTGCTCGGATTCCTGCGCGAAACCGTGCCGCGGCGGTTCGACGAGTTCTCGTCGACCATCACCGACGATTTCCGCGTCATCAACCCGAAGAATTTTCGGATCCTCGCGTGACACCGATATATTTTTCTTCACTGCCTCCGGGCCCGCTTGGTCTTGACGCCGGGAGTGGTCGATCCAAGCCGACGGCTCAGCCCGGAGAGCGAGCCTTGTCGGGCCGCTCCGGATGATAGCCCTTTTCGCCGATCGCCTTGGCCAGCGGGCCACGGATGTCGCCGGTCTCGCGCAACCGCTCAACAATAGCGGCGAAGTTCCACCGCGGACGCCAGCCGAGCTCGCGCCGCGCCAGGGCATTGTCGTAGACCCGGTCGATGCTCTCCGCCATGCGCCAGCCCCGGCGCGCATACTCGTCCTCCCAGCCGGAAGCGCGCTCGCGCACGACCGCCTCGGCCTCCGCCCTCAGGCGCGTGGCGTCCTCGCGGCGGAACGGCGTCGTCGCGCTGACGACATACTTCCCGAACCCGATTGAGGGCGCGCGTTCGAGGGCGACCAGATGCGCCTCCACGACGTCCTCGATCGCCACCCGGCGGTACAGAAACTCGTTCGCCTTGAGATTGGCGTCGGCGAAGGTCGCCCGAGCTTTTGGATCGTCGTCGACTTCCGGAAAGAACCGCGAAGTCCTGAGAATGACGCATGGCAGGCGCTCGTTGCGCGAGAAGAGGCGGCAGAGATCCTCGGCGGCCGTCTTGGTGACGCCGTAAATGTTCTTGGGAGCGGGAGCGACGCTCTCGTCGATCCAGGCCGCGGGCTCTCCCGGCAGCGGGTTCAGGGCGTCGCCGAAGGCGCTGGTCGTCGAGGTCATGACGAAGCTTCCGACCCCGGCTCGCAAGGCCTCCTCCAGGAGGATGAGCGTGCCGCGCACATTGGTCGTCACGAACTCCTCCCGCTCGTGGGTCGCGACATGCGGCTTGTGGAGGGTCGCCGCGTGAAGGACTGAGCGGACGCCGGCGAGGCAGCGTGCGACGAGCCGCCGGTCGGCGACGCAGCCGACGACGTCGGCGAAAGGGCCCGGCGTCAGGTCAAGCCCGATCGCCTCGCGCCCGGATTCCCGCAGCACGCGCATCACGGCTTCGCCCAAGTGTCCCGAACTTCCGGTGACGAGAATGGTCATGGCGCTCACTCGGTGCACTGCGGCGTCCGTCGCTCCATATCACGCTGCAGGGAACAGAAGCACGCAACGACGCTCTCTTGCTCTTTGGCTGGTCGCGGGGCAGCTTGTCCCGGGGGCGCCATGAGGCGGAGTTGACGCCGGAAGCTTTTCAACGCCGGATGGAGCAGGCGGTTGGCGCTATGCCGGGCGCCCGGTTCGCCTTCTCGCCGCTCTCATCGCGCTTTGCATGCTCGTGGGCTGCTCGGCGGCGCTCGAGACCGACCAGGCCAGGCTCTGCCGCATCGCGCTGCCAGCGCTGACGTCGGAAGGGGCGCAGATCTCGATCGAAAGCGAGCAGCCCGATCCGGACGGGCGCGGGCTTAGCGTCGCCTTTTCTGCTCAGGCGCCGCCGGGCGGAGAGCTGAGGCGGCGCCTTGTCGCCTGCCGCTTCCGCGAGCCAGGACGGCCGCGGGAATCCCGCGATCTCGTCTCGCTGACGCTCGACGGCGAGCCGCTGTCCGAGACGCAGCTCTTCTTCCTCGTGCGCTACTGGCTTTCGACGCCGGAGGGTCGGGCCGCCGACCCGGCCCCGCTCGGCGACATCGGCGGAACCTTCCGTGTGCCGGGAAGCGCCGCATACGGGATTCAAATGGCGGTGGACGGCCTGCCGCTGTCCGCAATCTATGCTCTGCTGGCGGCGGCCTATTCGCTGGTTTACGGGTTGATCGGCCGGATCAATTTTGCTTTCGGCGAGCTCGCCGCGGCCGGCGGCTACGCGGCGGCGATGGCGGCGCTCGCGTTCGCCGGGCTTCCTCCTGCTCCCCTTCTCATCGCGTCCTTCGCACTGGCTGCGGCGGTGGCCTGCGGGTGGGGCTACGCCTCGGCGCGGGCGGTTTTCATTCCGCTGCGCAGCGCAAGGGGCCAGCAGGCGCTGGTGGCGACCGTGGGTCTGGCGCTTTTTCTCCAGGAACTCTTGCGGGTCGCCCAGGGCGACCGGACGAGCTGGATGAGTCCATTGTTCAACCAGCCCTTCGCGCTCGCGCGCTCCGATCATTTCATCGCGGTCGCGACGCCGATGACCTTCCTGGCGACCGGGCTCACGCTGGCGGTCGGCCTCGGGCTGATCCTCCTCTTCCGCTGGACGCGGACCGGGCGCGATTGGCGCGCCTACGCCGACGACCCGCTCGCCGCCGAGCTTGTGGGCGTAAGCCCTGTCGCCGTCACGATCCGGGCTTTCGCGCTGTCCGGGGCGCTCGCCGGCCTCGCCGGGGCGATCATGACGGCCGCGTATGGAGCGGTCGGGTACGGCCTTTCGGCCACACTGACCCTGAAAGCGCTCGCGGCCGCGATCGTCGGCGGGATCGGGTCCATACCGGGCGCCTTCCTCGGAGGGCTGGTGATCGGGGCGGCCGAGGCTGGATGGTCCGCATTATTCCCAATCGAAGACCGTGATATAGCCGTCTTTGCGCTGCTCATTGTTTTCATCGGCCTGCGTCCGCACGGCCTGCTCGGACAGCGCGATAACGTGACGCACAACCTGTTCCCACGACGGTCTTGACTTGGCGGGTGAGCCTCCCACATCCTGCGAGCGCGCTCGGGGGCGGTTGCGCCCGGAGGTTTTCATGTCCAATTTCTCTGCGACGACGCCCGCTCAGACCCTGCGCGCCGACGCGCTGGCTGGGGTCCGGACGCGGCGGATTCTCGCGGTCTGCTTCGATTTCGCGATCGTCAGTGTGCTGGTCGCGCTCCTGTGGACCGCCTCGGTGGTGCTTACCCTCGGGTTCGCGCTCTTCTTCCTGCCCCCGCTGTGGCCGATCGTTGCGTTTTTCTACAACGGGCTTTCCGTATCCGGCGCCAGGATGGCGACGCCGGGCATGCGGGCGATGGACCTCGAAATGCGTATGTACGAAAACGGCGCGCGCGTCCCCTTCGTCAACGCCGCGGTTCAGGCCGTCCTGTTCTATGTCAGCTGGTTCTTCCCGCCGATCTTTCTGGTGTCGCTGGTCGACCCGGAGAAGCGATGCCTGCACGACATCGTCGCTGGCGTCGTGATGGTGCGTCGCCTTTGAAACAAACGACCACGCGCGTGCATTTCTAATGAGGAACCGGCGCGCTGACGGCCGCCTTCGAGGCGAGGGGAGGAAAGCGTGACGAGGGAATTGCGCGATGCGCCTCAGTTCTATCTGACCGCGCCATCGCCATGCCCTTATCTGCCCGGCCAGCAGGAACGCAAGATCTTCACTCATCTTGTCGGCAAGCGCGCCACCTCGCTGAACGACCTCCTCACCCAGACGGGCTTCCGTCGCTCGCAGACGATCGCCTACCGGCCGGCCTGCGAAAGTTGCAGGGCCTGCGTTTCGGTCCGCGTGCTGGTCGACGAATTCCATCCTAACGACAGCCAGCGCCGCGCCCTTCGCGCCAATGCAGATATCGTCGGCGCCCTCATTCCTCCGAAGCCGACGAACGAGCATTTCGCCCTCTTCCGCACCTATCTCGATGCGCGCCATCCCGAGGGAGGTATGGCGGATATGTCGTCGCTCGATTTCGCCATGATGGTCGAGGACACCCATATCGACACTCAACTTGTTGAGTACCGCGTACGCGGCCAGGACGCGCAAGGGTCGGGACCTCTCTACGCGGTCTGCCTGACTGACCGGCTCGCAGACGGCCTGTCGCTCGTCTATTCCTTTTACGCCCCCCATCACGCCCGCCGTTCGCTCGGCGCCTTCGTCATCCTGGACCACATCGAAAAGGCCAGAACCCTCGGCCTGCCTCATGTCTATCTCGGCTATTGGGTCGAGGGGTCGCGGAAGATGGGCTACAAGGCGGCCTACCTGCCGCAGGAACGCCTCGGCCTGCATGGCTGGGTCCGCGTTGATCGGTAGTAGGTCGGCGCCCGGATCGGGAACGAAGTCGGCCGGGAACCCGCCAGTTCCGGGCGCTGAATCAATCTTTCCAGTATCTTGCGCGGATTTTCCCGGGCCGGTAGCCGCAGGCTGTCCCGGCGTCGTCGGGAGCGAAGCGTTGTGGCTCAAACTCGCCAAGGCCATACCATTTTCGGGCGCGGATCCAACGTTTTCAGTCATTTGCGGCGCCATTCGCAGGCCGATCGCATCCTTAGGCGATGGGACTGCGCGTCTCGGTCCTGCCGGCATGAAAGCGAGCGGGCGCTGCGCCGCAATCCGCCAGGGAGCGACGGGCGGGTCTGGGCAGGGTTCCGCGGACACCGGCAACACGATGGTTCCCTTTGGAGGGCTTCGAACAAATGTAGAACATTGTTCAAAGGCCGTCAAGAAATCGTTCGTTAGATGACGAAGATGAGCGCGGGGGTCCTGCTCTACCGGAAACGGCCAGCGGGCATGGAGATTCTGCTCGTCCACCCCGGCGGACCTTTCTGGAGGAAGAAGGACGACGGGGCCTGGTCGATTCCGAAAGGCCTTGCCGAGGCGGGCGAGGACCACCTCGCCGCCGCGCGGCGGGAGTTCTTCGAGGAGACTGGCGCGAGCGTCTCGGGCGAATTCGTCGCCCTCGGGGCCCACAGACAGCCGGGCGGAAAGACGATCGTCGCCTTCGCCGTGGAGGGCGACTTCGATCCGGCGCTCATCAGCAGCAACGTGTTCGCCATCGAGTGGCCGCCGCATTCGGGGAAGACGGCGGAATTTCCCGAAGTCGACCGCGCGGGCTGGTTCTCGCTCGACCAGGCGCTGCAAAAGGTCACGAAAGGACAAAAGCCGATCATCGCGGCCTTGGCGGATCACCTCGAAATCCGTTGACCGGCGCCGTCGCATCGGCTGCGATGCGGCCGCGGGCCGAACCACATGGGATCGGCGCGAGTGCGAGAGTGGACGCGCATGACGCTTGAAGGCGGCTGCTACTGCGGCAAGGTTCGTTATGAGGCGGCGCGGTATGCTCAGGGCGCAATGCCGTTGTCGTCCCTGCCAGTATTTTTCCGGCGGCGCCGCGAACATGTTCATGTTGATGCCGCTCGACGGTTTCCGCTACACGAGAGGCGAGCCCCGCCTGTTCAAGCGCGACGATCTCGAAAGCGCGGTCACGCGGGAATTCTGCGGCGACTGCGGGACCCAGCTCATCACACGCCGCCCGGCCTCAACGAGCCTCAGCGGCGCGCCTCGATCATCTTCCATCCGTTTCCCGATGGTTCACGGAAGCCGGCCTCTACGGCTCCGTAGCGGTCGATCGGCCTCTGCGTGAATTCCACGCCCTGCGCGCGCATCCGGTCGTAGGCGGCGCGGCAGTCGTCCACGGCCCACACGAGCGGCGGCATCTGGCCAGCATCCGGCGCCCCTTCCGTTCCGCGGGCGAGAATTCGGGAACTTCGCGCAGCCTTGGCGGCCTCGGTGTTGAAAAACTCGAACACGAAGGACTCGAAGGTTCCCACAAAGGACACATTCTGGGAAGGCCGGCGTGTGATATTGTGGCGGAATGGGCGAGCCGCCCCGCTTTCGTCAGTCCTCGACGAACCGGGAAACGTTCGCGCGTGACTCGTCGTCTCCCACTCTGACGGTTCCCCTTCGAGGTTCTCCTTTCCATGCATTTCTGGCCCGACATCGCCGCTTTCGCCCTCAAGGCGCTGATCATCGTCGCGGCGATCGGCGCGCTTGCCGCCCTCGTCTTCCGCCTCGCCCGCTCGGCCGAGCCGACGGACCGGGAGATCAAGGTTCGTTCGCTGAACGAGCACTACGACGACATGCGCGACGCGATGAATGCGGAACTCCTCAGCAAGAAGGAGCGCAGGGCGCTCGTCAAGGCGCGGAAGAAGGCGGCCAAGGCCGCAGCGAAGGCCCGGAAGCAGGAGGAGCCGCGCAAGCGCATCTATGTCATGGCCTTCAAGGGCGACATGCGCGCCACTCCGGTGAAGCAGCTCGGCCAGCAGATCGACGCCGTGCTGACGGTCGCCCGGCCCGGAACGGACGAAGCGCTGGTCAGGATCGACAGCGGCGGCGGCACGGTGACCGGCTACGGCCTCGCCGCGGCGGAGATTCTTCGGCTCCGCGAACGCAAGATCGCGGTGACCGCCTCGGTCGACCAGGTGGCGGCGAGCGGCGGCTACATGATGGCCTGCGCGGCCGACCGTGTCGTGGCCGCGCCCTTCGCCATCGTTGGTTCGATTGGTGTCGTGGCGGCGATCCCTAACGTTCACCGACTCCTCAAGAAGAACGAGATCGATTTCGAGGAAATGACGGCCGGCGAGTTCAAGCGCTCGGTCTCCGTGTTCGGCGAGATCACGCCGCAAGGACGCGAGCACTTCCACGGCAAGCTCGAGGACACCCACGGCGCTTTCAAGGCCCATGTCGCCCGCTGCCGGCCGACCGCCGACATTAACAAGATCGCCAACGGCGACACCTGGCTCGCCGCCGACGCGCTCGGCCTCGGCCTCGTCGACGAGATTCTGACCGGCGACGAATTCTTGTTCCGCGCCCGGGAGAGTGCGCAACTCTATGAAGTGACGACGGAGGCTCACAAGACCCTGCTGCAGCATCTCATGAGCGGGCTCGGCGTCGCGGCGCAGCGGGCGGCGGATTTTGCGATGGCGAGGATGAGCTAGCAGTTGCAAATATACTGAACTGCCGCTCACGACGTAAAGCTACCGCCGCAAATCGGGGCCGTGAATGGCGAAAATGGGCACGTAAGCAGGCATTGCCTGTAGGCGCGGAGTCCGTCCGAAGCGGAAGTGCCGGACTAGCGATTCGAGTGCGTCGGTTGACACTGCTGGCCCGACTGAGTGGGCGCAACCTGGGAGAACTTTGGGAGCGCCGCCTCGCGAGCGATTTCGCCAGCGACGAGCATCAGGACAAGCACGAGATACGATAGGGAGATGCCTAGCGCGATCCGGAAGTAACGCATCTTCCAATAAAAAATTGTTGCAAGCGCCGCGCAACGATTGCGAAACAAGGCCAGGAGTTGGCTCTCGTCGTCCGGCGGGAGCACGAAGTCGGCCGGAGAGATTGACCGCCTGTAATAGAACGGGAATCCCGGGGTTACAATGAACCTCGGATAAATCGACAGTATTAAAATGATAATTCCGAATAACGGAAGAATAAGTAAGCCGAATACTGGCAGATAACTGGGGAATTCGTCGCGAAAAGTGACAATTGTTGGAACTGAAACTGTAAGTAAGAACAACATTGTACAAGCTCTGTAATCAGAACTTCTTATATTATCGGTGTATGTTGCCGTTAGGCTGTCGAAGTATTTGATCGTCTCCGGCGTCATTGCCCCACCCTCGTCAGGAAAGCGCGCCCGACCTCAGTTCATACTAAACCGTCGCAGAGGCGGTTTGCAGTCGTTTGAAAAGGGCGTTGCGTCGACATCATCGAGCCGCAGGCGGCAACGCAATTACTGTTCCGGCAGCCTCACCCTGCGAAGTCCCTCGATTACTCGCTCCCTCGCCATGGTGACCTTCGGATCTGGTGAAGCAAGCCACGCTCGAATTCCCTGAACCGTCGTGTCGGGCCTGCGTTTAGCGAACTCGGCCACGGCGTTGGCCCCGTCCGCCGAGCGCCCAAGCCAGCTGCATGTGGCCGCGAGCGCGACGTAGGGACCAGTATACTCGGGGTTGGACGCTATCGACCGTTCGCACCATCTCGCTGTCTCTTCCCAGCGGCCGAGATGCGCATATGCAACACACATGTAATATTCCCAATAACTCCGTATGAAGGATTGTGGATCGAGCCGCAAGGCCCGTTCGATAGGTTGCAAAGCCTCTTCCGCGCGCCCAGACAGGGCCATGGCCATGCCCATCTCTGCGCATGCGGGCGCGTAGCCCCGGTTGGCGGCGATGGCCGCCTTCAATTGCGTTAACTCGGCGTCAAACTGACCTCTGATTTTTGCAACAAGCGCATTGACGAAGCGCGCGGGCGCACTGCCGGAGTGCGCGCACAACACCCGGTCCGCCGCCTGTTCTGCGTCAAGCAGCACGCTGGCGACTTCGCCGGCGCTGTTATCAGGGTCGAAAAGAGCCATGGAGCTAGGCGGGAAAGTGGGTGACGGTATGAGGAAGGCGGCGCACCGGGGTTGGTGCTGAAGCCACCCGAATCTCCCGGAAGGAGCGTTACGCCATGGACGAGAATAGAGTTGTTTCCCTTCGACAGAAAGGGGCGATCGATGACCCGTGTTGGTAGCGGACGATATGTCCGGTTTAGGTAGAGCACGATCTGTCCGGTAGCGTCGAGCCTTTTCGGGGGTCGGGGATGTGCCGGACGGAAGCCCTTCAGGGTGTGCGCATGGCAATGTTTTTAAATCTTCTGCACCGTTGGGAATCGGCGGAGCTAAATCAGGAAGTCACGAGAACATACCCCACATGAACGGGTTCTGATGATTTTTACGCAATCAAATATAAAAGACGCCCCTAAAGATAAACGGTCTGGTGAAAAGGTCGTGATTGAGGAAATATCGACGACCGAGAGGCCTCTAATCTATGCGTCTGACTTAGCAGAAGAACAAATAAAACACGAAATTCGTGAAGCCGATGAGAATGTATTCAAGAAAAGATTTGTTGTAGATGTGATGATTGAGAACAGAAACGATCGAGCGATAGCATATAAGATTACAAATTTGCAACAAGTCATCGACCTGAGCAAATCTTAACCCCTTTAAGCGGCTACTTCCCACGCCTCAAGAACCGTGACAATATCCGCGACTTCCCAAAGGCGATCAGTCACGCCAGCTGCCATCGCGGGCGCCACCTTGAGCGCCTTATGGATACGCACGAAATTGTAATAGAGGAAGTGCAGCGCCATCGCGTGAGCGTGGGTTTCCATCTTCTTTGAAAAAGCGTTCGTAAGCCTCGTCATCCTGCGAGAGTTCATCCGCACATTGAGATTGTTGCGCTCCGCGTAGGACGTCGAAATGTGGCTGTAGTCAGGATCGCCAGAGATTGGCGTCTTGATGATGCCGGTGCATTCGGCGGGGCTTTAGCCGCCCTTGAAGCTCTCCGGGGCTGCGCCATAAAGCTTCACGAGCTGCGCATAGCCTGCCTTATTCAAACTAGCCCACTACCGGCTTCGGTTCTCCGGGGCCTCATTTTTATTCGGATTCTGCGTCCGAGCCGAAACCGCACTGCGCGGCCTTATTTGGAACGCAACTTCTCCGCCACCCGCGGGGCAAAGTAGGTCAAAACGCCGTCGGCGCCGGCCCGCTTGAAGGCGATCAGGCTTTCCATCATCGCCTTGTCGCCGTCGATCCAGCCGTTGTTCGCCGCGGCCATGATCATCGAATATTCGCCGCTCACCTGATAGGCGAAGGTTGGCGCGCCGAATTCGTCCTTCACCCGACGGATGATGTCGAGATAGGGGAGGCCTGGCTTGACCATCACCATGTCAGCCCCTTCGTCGAGGTCGAGCGCGACCTCGCGCAAGGCCTCGTCGCTGTTGGCTGGATCCATCTGGTAGGTCCGCTTGTCGCCTTTGAGCGCGCCCTTGGAGCCGAGCGCGTCGCGGAACGGCCCGTAAAAGGCCGAGGCGTATTTCGCCGCATAGGCGAGGATCTGGACGTCGAGGAAGCCTTCCGCATCGAGCGCCTTGCGGATCGCCCCGACGCGGCCGTCCATCATGTCGGAAGGCGCGATGACGTCGGCGCCGGCTCGCGCCTGGTTCAGCGACTGCCGCACCAGCGCCGCGACGGTCTCGTCGTTGAGGACGGTGAGCTCGTCTCCCCGCTCGCGCACGAGCCCGTCGTGGCCGTGGCTCGTGTATGGGTCGAGCGCGACGTCGGTGACGAGGCCGATGCCGGGAAACTCCTTCTTGATCGCCCGACAGGCCGTGCAGACAAGGTTGCCCTCGTTGAAGGCCTCGCTCCCGTGCTCATCCTTCAGATGCTGCTCGGTATAGGGGAAGAAGGCGATCGCCGGAACGCCGAGCCTCATTGCGCGCTCCGCCTCGCGCACCGCCTCGTCGACGCTGAGCCGGTCGACGCCGGGCATTGCGGCCACCGGAACGCGCGTCTTCTTTCCGTCAACGAGGAAGAGCGGCCAGATGAGATCGTTGGTCGTCAGCACATGCTCCGACACGAGCCGCCGCGCCCATTCGGCTTTTCGATTGCGGCGGGGGCGATGAGCGAGGTCGAGGCGATGGGCTTCGGCGATACGGGACGGCTTGTTCATGGGGCTCCGGCTCCTCCTCGAGCCTGCTTATACACGCCGCGGAGCCTTGGCGAACCTCGCGCATGCACCCAGCAACGCTCCTATCCCCTCGGCGGCTCGCGAGGGCGGAAGGGATCGATGACCAGCCCGATGCTCGGCGCTTCTCTGGACCGCATTCAAATGGGGCGGCGCGGCGAGCCCCACGCTCGGCAGCCTCCTCCTAACTCGCATGCAGTCGATCCCGTTCCAAAACCTCGACGTGCTGGTCACCCGCCCGGCGCCTCGCCATAGCGAACCATTACCCTCCACCCACCCGTCATCGTCCTTCCTCAACCGCCCAAAGCTGAGCCGCTTTACGCCCGACGGGCGGGCCAGCGTGATGAATCGCGAGGCCACCATTCGGAGACCGGATTCGTCCGGCTCGCCGATCGAGCCTCCGCGAGGGTCTTGCTGGCCGCGCATTTCCGCTTTGACCTGCTCGAGATCGAAAGCCTTTGAGCGCCGTTCCAAGTTAACAGTGATTGTGAACTGAGTAACATCAGCTTGTAAACAAGTGCTTTGGTGAGAACTACTGCTTTCAACGCTATTCAAACGTCCACGGAACCGGAGGCCCGTCATGGAGGGTCGCGCGGCTGCAACAGCAATTCTCGATGAGGGCGGAATGGAAGCGGTCGGACTGTGCGAGGCGGCCCGCCGCATCGGCGTGTCGGCGGCGGCCGCCGCCTATCGTCATTTCGCCAGTAAGGAACACCTTCTCGCATCGGTCGCGGCGGAGGGATTCCGGGAACTGTCCGCCGCCATGGACGCGGCGGCGAATGAGCCTAGTGCGACGCTCGGACGGGCTACCGCTTATGTCGAGTTTGCGCTGCAGAAGCGAGGGCTGTTTCGCCGGATGTATGGACCGGTCTTGACCCAGCGCCGAAGATTTCCGAAGTTGAAGGAGGCGGCCAAGGACGCCTTCAGTTTCCTGCAAGTCGCGCGAGCAGCGGACGGGCGTTCGTGGAAGGATAAACGCGAAGCGGTGGCTGCCTGGGGGCTGGCGCACGGATTGTCGTCACTCTTGATCGGGGGGTTGGTTCCTGAGAAGCGCATGCAACCGCTCGCTGAGAAAATCATCATGACGGCAGTAACGCCGTAAACCGAAACTGCGGAGACGAGACGGCTTGCAATTCGCTCTGGTCTTGCGCTCGGGTTCCCTCATCTTCCTGTTCCGGCCTGTTCCAGTCTTTTGCCGCCTGTTACGGCCCTGATAATCGCGATAACAGGCCCTGTTCCTGGCCTGCTCCGCGCACCTCCCTATTGCGCCCGAAGTCGTAGGAACCATCTGGAACAACGAGTATTTTCGACGCGGAAGGCGCCGGCCCGCGGAAGGCGCTCCTGCTTTTCGCTCTATAAGCAGGGTCAAGCCTTGACCCGCACGTACTCCCCGGGTGCGTCGCCAATGGCTTTCAGCTTGCCTTCGCCGGGCTGCCGGGCCGGAACCTTCTCGGGAGCCTGGGCGGCGATCCATTGGATCCAGTCCAGCCACCAGGACCCAGGGGTCTCGTTCGCGGCGGCGACCCAGGCGTCGAAGTCGCCAGTGACCGGGCCGTTGGTCCAGTACTGGTATTTCGGCTTTCCGGCTGGGTTGACGACGCCCGCGATATGACCGGAGCCGGCGAGCACGAACTTGACCGGACCGCCGAAGACCTTGGCGCCTTTGAACACGCCGCGGGCGGGGGCGATGTGATCCTCTTTCGTCGCCAGCTGGTAGATCGGAATCGTAACCTTCTTCAGGTCGACTGTCTTGCCGCTCAGCTCCATGCGCCCATTGGACAGGTCGTTCTGGAAATAGCAGTGGCGCAAATAGAACTTGTGGTTGGCCGCGGGCATCCGTGTTGAGTCGGAATTCCAGACCAGAAGGTCGAAGGGTATCGGTTCTTTGCCCCTGAGGTAATTGTTGATATAGTAGGCCCAGATGAGGTCGTTCGGCCGCAACATGTTGAACGCTTGGGCCATCGCCGCGCCTTCGAGATAACCCTGCTCGGCCATCCGCTCCTCGACCGCCTTGAGTTGCTCGGCGTCGACGAACACCTGCAGGTCACCGCAGTCGGTGAAATCGACGAGCGCGGTGAAGAACGTGACGCTGTTGATGCGCTTGTCCCCGACCGCCGCCATGTATCCCAGTGTTGACGCGAGCAGGGTGCCGCCGACGCAATAGCCGATCGTGGTCACATCGCGCTCGCCCGTCGCCTGCTCCAGGCAATCGAGCGCCGTCAGGATGCCCTCATGCATATAGGCGTCGAAGTCCTTGTCGGCGTGGCGGCCGTCCGGATTGACCCAGGAGATGACGAACACGGTGAGGCCCTGCGACACGGCCCAGCGGATGAATGATTTCTCTGGATTCAGGTCGAGGATGTAGAACTTGTTTATCCAAGGCGGCACGATGAGGAGCGGCCGCTTGTAGACTTCGGGCGTCGCCGGCTCGTATTGGATGAGCTCTATGAGGTCGTTGCGGAAGATGACCTTTCCGGGCGTCGTTGCGAGATTGACGCCGAGCTTGAACGATCGTGCGTCCGACTGTCGGATCCGGAGGTTTCCCTTTCCGGCTTCGATGTCCTCGGCGAGCATCCTGAGGCCGCGCACGAGGTTTTCCCCGCTTTCCTGAAGGGTCGCGCGGATCAGTTCGGGATTGGTGCCGATAAAATTCGAAGGCGCGAGCGCCGCCGAAACCTGTCGCAAGTAGAACTGCGCCTTGAGGCGCTTGTGCGGCTCGAGTTCGTCTGCACGCCTGATGAGGTCGTCGGCCCAGCGGGTCGTCAACACGTATGCCTGCTTCAGAAAATCGAAGAACGGATTATCGCGCCACTGCGCATCCGAGAAGCGCTTGTCCGTCCGGTCGGGCTCGGCGACCGGCTCGGCCGGTAGGCCCTGGAATCGCTGGAGAGTCGCGGCCCACAGGTTGACGAACTGGGTGGTCAGCGCCGTCTGCGCCTCGATCGCCCGCTTGGGATCGGACATGTAATATTCGGTGACATGGCCGAGCGAACGAATCATCTCGCCGACATCGTCAGCGATCGTCGACTTGATTTCACCGCTTGCGCGAGGCCGCAAATATGCGGCCATCGCCTTGCCGGCCTGCTCGATCGCGTTGGCGATGTTGTTGGCCAGCGCCTCGACATTCGGTATCGGATAGTAGCCGCCGAAGGCGTCGCCGTCCGAACTCGACGGGGAGGCCGACACCGCCGGAGTCGCCTTGGGAAGTGGGGCCGGCTCCGCTGAAGTCGAGCGGGAGGGAAGCGCGGCCGGGGAGGGTGCGATGGCGGAAACGGATTCCGCGGAGGCAGGCGGGTCTTCGCGCCGATTTGCCTTTGCCGCGGATCGTGCGGAAATGGGCGCCGAAGAGGATTTGCGCTTGGCTGGGTGCGGAGCTTTTCCGGGGTTAGGCGCGGTCTCGCTTACCGGTTCCAGGCCGATCGAACGGACCGTTTGGTTCTCCTGCGCCCGGGCCAAATCGTTGGGCGGGGGGGCGTTGACCCAGCTGTCGAGCGCGTCTGACTTCACGCTCTTTCCGCCGCGGCGCGGCGCGTCTGCGTATGGCGCAGATGGTAGCGAATTGATCCATTTTGGCTTTGACCGACTCTTCCGTGTTTTCGCGGCGGCCGGCGCTGGCGAAACGCCTTGCGAAACAACTTTCTTGGATCGCGGAACGGCTGAGGACGTCGTTTTTTCCAGGTCCGCTGGGACGGGGGAGGGGCTCCCGGCGTTCAGGCGCGGCTTGGCTTTCTTTTCACCGGGTTTCGGCATGGTGCGTTCCCACGTGGCGCCGGGGGAAGACCCGGTCCAGTTTTCGTCATATTAGGTTACTACCCCGGCGCTACGCCACAACGACTTTCGGTTGGGAGGAGTTGTCAGGCGGGAGAACCAGCAGCTTCCGATGAAAGGACGAGACGATGGCGATGTCGAGTGCATGGATCGGGATCGTCGCCGCGTCCGCGGCGTGTCTCATGTCGTCGGCAAGTTTCGCCCAGCAGGGCGACAGCCCGCTGAAGAGCGTGATGAAAGCGATGGGCTTCGCCACCGATCTCGCACCGCCGGCCGACTTCGTCCTGCAGTCTCGGCCGAATGGTGACCTCGAATACATCCCTGTATTCCAGCCATCGCCCGAGCCTGCGCGACCTGCATTGAGCGACAAGCAACTGCAGGCGGTGAAAGGCGACCTTGATTCGGTTCAGAAGCGGGACGACGCAATCCGGCAGGCCTTCCCGCCGGCTGCCAGGGCTATCGCGCAGGAAGCTGCGGCCAGGAGGGCGAAGTCAAAACCTGCCGCTCCAAAACAATAGGACGCCGTTTGCGGGTCGAGCGTCCGCGATGCTAACAGTTCTTTCGACGGCGACGCGCGCCGTGGGGGGACGACACCCAAGGATATTTGGAATTATGAGCGACTTTCACCGCGTGCGGCGTCTGCCGCCTTATGTCTTCGAGCAGGTCAACAAGCTCAAGGCGAAGGCCCGCGCCGCCGGCGCCGACATCATCGATCTTGGCATGGGCAACCCGGATCTTCCGGCACCCAGGCACGTGATCGACAAGCTGGTCGAGACTGTCGGCAAGCCTCGGACCGACCGCTATTCCGCGTCCAAAGGCATCGCTGGCCTGCGCCGTGCGCAAGCCGCCTACTACGGTCGTCGCTTCGGTGTGAAGCTCGACCCGGAGACCCAGGTCGTCGCCACGCTCGGCTCCAAGGAAGGCTTCGCCAATATGGCGCAGGCGATCACCGCGCCGGGCGACGTGGTTCTGGTGCCGAATCCGTCTTATCCGATCCACGCCTTCGGCTTCCTGATGGCGGGTGGTGTGATTCGCTCCGTTCCAATCGAACCTTCGCCCGAGTTCTTTGTCTCCCTCGAACGGGCGATCATCCATTCGATCCCGAAGCCAATCGCGGTGGTCGTGTGCTATCCGTCCAATCCGACAGCGATGGTCGCCTCGCTCGACTTCTACAAGGACCTCGTCCTGTTCGCCCGCAAGCACGAGATTTTCGTGCTGTCCGACGTCGCCTACGCCGAGGTTTATTTCGAGGACGAGCCGCCGCCGTCGGTGCTTCAGGCGCCGGGTGCGTTCGATGTCGCGGTGGAATTCTCCTCGATGTCGAAAACCTTCTCCATGGCCGGCTGGCGCATCGGCTTCGCCGTGGGCAACGAGCGGTTGCTCGCAGCGCTCGCGCGGGTAAAGTCCTATCTCGACTACGGGGCCTACACCCCCATTCAGGTCGCCGCCGCGGCCGCTCTCAACGGCCCCGAAGACTGCATCCGCGAGATGCGCGCGACATACAAGCGCCGCCGCGACGTGATGATCGAGAGTTTCGCGGCGGCCGGTTGGCCGATTGAGAAGCCGAGCGCCTCGATGTTCGCCTGGACGCAGGTGCCGGAGCGCTTTCGCCATCTGGGCAGCCTCGAATTCTCGAAGCTTCTGATCGAGAAGGCCGATGTCGCCGTGGCGCCGGGCATCGGATTCGGCGAGCACGGCGACGAGTTCGTGCGACTCGCGCTGGTCGAAAACGAGCAGCGAATCCGACAGGCGGCGCGCGGCATCCGGCGTTTCTTCGACACCGCCGACGACACGCTGCACAACGTTGTGAAGTTGAAGAAGCCGGCTTGAGCCGAGGCGAAAGCGATGTGGCCTGAACTACCTCACGCAAAGCCGGTTCTATCAACGAACCCGGACCTTCAACCGCCTGAACTACGCCGCCCGCAGCCGGCTCTCGAAGAGCCGGCTCGACGTGTCGCCGGAACGGGTTGACGTTCGATTTGATGACCTACGTGAGAGCGTCGACTCGGGCTCTTTCTCCCGTCTGCCTGGCGATCAAGTCGACAAAAAAAATCGAAAGCGCATCGACGTCTCTCAAGGGCGACTCGGTATTCGGTTGGTCCAGTCGTTCGAGCTTCGCCAGACCGTGCACAGTGCTGCAGATCAGCGCGGAAATCCTCGATGGGTCGCCTTCGTGGAGTTCGCCGGCACGCTGGGCAGCTGCCACCAGTTCCCTGATCAATTCAAAGGCGTGACGCGCCTCGGACTGCAGTCCGCCTTCCTCGCTGATCTCGAACAGCAGACGGTGCCGCAGCGGGTAACGACGCGCGACATCGAGATATTCTCGGATGGCGATGCGCAACGCTCCAAGCGGCGAATTGGCTTTGCGGACTGCATCCCTCAGAAACTCGGAGACCTCGCCGAAGGTTTCACGCGCAATCACCTCAAGAAGGTCGTGCTTGTCTTTGAAATGTCGATAGGGAGCTGTCTGGGAAACCCCGACCTTGTCTCCCACCGCCCGAAGCGTCACCGCGCTCGGGCCTCCATTATCAAGTAGGCCGGCCGCAGCTTTCAGAAGCTGCTGTTTCGTCGAAAGAGTCGTTTCCACTATAGAACCACCGATCACACTGACAACAACCCAAAAGTGTATTTCGCAACTCTGGCCCAGTTGCGGACTATCTACTGTTTGCGAAGCACTTTGGATTCCCGATGATCGAACCTGCCGCCCCGTTACGATCAATTGGTTTTGTTTACGCGGATAGCTGACTGGGCAAGGCGAGTCAACAAGGGTTCTATCTCCTCAATTGTCGAAAGGCAATGAACAACCGACGCACTCCGGGAGAGAATCTTGCACGCCACTGAACCAACCAGCTGACTCGCTGGCGGCGCCGATTTCATCAGCTTCTTCGTCGTCGCTGATGAAATCCGTCGCCTCGAGACGAAAGAAGGGCCGCCTTGACGTTCCTCCATGACGGCTTCACGATCCGCTGATGAAGAGCAGCCCGCGCAAGTTCCAGCTCACGGCTGACATTCTGCTCAGGGCTTATTCCATCGGCGTATTCCCTATGGCCGAGAGTCGGGAGGCCAACGAGCTATTCTGGGTTGAGCCGCACGAGCGGGGCATTTTCCCGCTCAACCAGCTCGTCGTCTCGCGTAGCCTCGCCAAGTCGGTGCGTTCGGAGCGATTTCGCGTCGTCGCCGATCACGACTTTTGGGCGGTGATGCGCGCTTGTGCTGAGCGCGAAACTACTTGGATCAACGACGAGATCCTGCGCCTCTATTCCAACCTCTTTGAGGCGGGACACGCACACTCGATCGAGGTATACCAAGACGAGGAATTGGTTGGCGGCCTCTACGGCGTAAGCCTCCGGGGCGCTTTTTTCGGCGAGAGCATGTTCCATCGCGTGCGCGACGCGTCGAAGGTTGCGCTTGTCCATCTTTTTGCGCGTCTCCTGGTGGGTCGGTTCCGCCTTCTGGACACGCAGTTCCTGACCGCGCATCTGGCGAGCCTTGGAGCCGTCGCGGTGTCGCGGGAAACGTTCCGTGCGCTACTTGTGCAGGCAATGGCGGAGGTCGGTGATTTTGCAGCATGGCCGCGGGAAGCGGCCATGCCCGGCTGTCGCGTGCTCGAGATCATCCGCACTCTCGGCACGGAAGTTGCGTGGCGGGATCAAGATCGGGTGGGACGGACCGCCGGATGATGAGTGGGTTACAGCATGGCGGGGGTCGTGGCGTTTGACGAAATGGGAGCCGCAAGCGATCGAGCCCGAACGCTTTACAAGAAGGTCGCGCGTTGGCTCGACGAAACGCCGCCAGACTTGCTCGCCTCGCGCCGCGCGCAGGCGGAATACATGTTTCGCCGGATCGGCATCACGTTCGGCGTCTACGGCGACAAGGATGCGGCCGAGCGGCTGATTCCATTCGACATCGTACCGCGCCTGATCTCGCGCGGGGAGTGGCGAAGGCTTGAAGCGGGGCTCACGCAGCGGGCGCGGGCGCTGAACCTTTTCCTCAAGGATGTCTATGGTGAGCGGGCGATCCTTAAGGAGGGGATCGTGCCGCCTGAACTCATCCTTCGAAATCCATTCTACCGACCGGAGATGATAGGCCGTCGTGCGCCTCACGACGTCTGGGTTCACATCGCCGGAATTGACATCGTGCGAGTCGACGGCGAGTCGTTCTACGTGCTGGAGGACAACGCCCGCACGCCGTCCGGCGTCTCGTACATGCTGGAAAACCGGGAAGTGACGATGCGGCTCCTGCCAGACCTTTTCGCCCGCCACCACGTCGCGCCGGTGGATGACTATCCGGACGAACTGCTCGCCTGCCTGCGTTCGGTCGCGCCTCGCACGGGTCGCGAAGAGGCAACCATCGTGATCCTGACGCCCGGCCTCTACAACTCCGCCTACTACGAGCATTCCTTTCTCGCCGACAAGCTCGGGGTCGAGCTGGTCGAAGGCCGTGACTTGTTCGTCGAGGACGAGCAGGTCTTTATGCGTACCACGCTCGGGCCGCGCCGGGTCGATGTGATCTACCGGCGGGTCGATGACGATTTTCTCGATCCGCTCGTGTTCAATCCGACGTCGATCTTGGGCGTGCCGGGCCTTGTTGGCGCCTATTTGGCGGGCAACGTGACGATTGCGAATGCGATCGGCACCGGAGTTGCCGACGACAAGGCAATTTACAGTTACGTGCCGGATTTTGTCCGGTTCTACCTTTCCGAAGAGCCGCTATTGAAGAACGTGCCGACCTATCGCTGCCGCGAACCGGACGGACTGAAGTACGTGCTCGAGCGCTTGGGCGAATTGGTGGTTAAAGAGGTCAATGGGTCGGGCGGGTACGGCATGCTGGTCGGTCCGCATGCGACCGTCGCCCAGCGCGAGCAGTTCGCGGCCAAGATTAAGGCCGATCCAGGCAACTACATCGCCCAGCCGACGCTCGCGCTCTCGACATGTCCGTCGTCTTTTGAAGGCGGGGTCGCGTCGCGTCACGTGGATTTGCGGCCGTTCGTGCTTTCCGGCGCCGACGGCGTTCGGATCGTGCCGGGCGGGCTCACGCGCGTGGCGCTCAAGGAGGGCTCTCTCGTGGTCAATTCTAGCCAGGGTGGAGGGACCAAGGACACCTGGGTGGTCGACGATCTCGAGGGAGAGGAGGTGTGACCGATGCTTGCCCGCACAGCCGACAATCTCTTCTGGCTCGCCCGCGCGATGGAGCGCGCCGATTACATCGCCCGCACGATCGAGGCGACGCTGAGACTCGAATATCTCCCGAAATCGGACGGCGACAAGACCGGCGAGTGGGAAGGCGCGCTCAACGCCGCCGGCGCTTACGACAGCTTTATCGCCGCGCACGGCTCGCTCGACGAGGAGACCGCGGTCGAGTTTCTGACCTTCGACCGGACGAACCCATCGTCGATCTGCAACTGCCTCGAGAATGCCAGGACTGCGGGCCGCGCGGTGCGAACGGCGCTCACCGCAGAAACGTGGACTGCAATCAACGACGCCTGGCTCGAGCTCAGGCGCTTCGAGACCAGCCATCGCTTCGCCCGCCCGCTCGACCGCGTCGCGCTGACCCGCTTTCTCGACTATGTGAAAAAGGCATCGCTCGACTTCGACGGCTCCTGCTATCGCACCATGCTGCGCAACGACGCTTACTGGTTCAATCGGCTCGGCGTCTTCATCGAACGCGCCGACAACACCGCCCGGCTCCTCGACGTCAAGTATCATCTGCTCCTGCCCTCGACAGAGCCAGTTGGCGGCTCGCTCGACTATTTCCAGTGGGTCGCCATCCTACGGGCGGTTTCGGCGGCGACCGCGTACCATTGGGTGTACCGGGACCGGGTGAAGCCGTGGCTGATCGCCGACCTTCTGATCCTGAAGCGATCGATGCCACGCTCGCTGATCTCCTGCTACGAGAGCATCGACCGCGCCCTCGACAGCCTGGCGCGCGACGACGGCCGCAGCGGCGTCGCGCAGCGGCAGGCGCGCGCCATGCACGCGAAGCTCGAGCGATCGAGCATGACCCAGATCTTCCAAGGTGGCCTGCACGAGTTCATCACCGGCTTCATCGGGGATAACACCCGGCTGTCGGAGACGATTTCCGAGCAGTATCTCTTCACCTGAGGGGCGGGGACAGCGATGCGGATCCAGGTTTCTCACGAAGTGACGAACCGCTACGCCCCGGCGGCGCGGATGCTAATCCAGAACCTGCGGCTTACCCCCCACGGCTTCGACAGCCAATATGTCCTCGGCTGGCGCATCGACGCCGATCTCGACAGCGCCCTCCGTCAGAGCGAGGACGCCCACGGCAATGTTGTGACGGCATTCTCGCATCACGGCGCCCCGGTCGAGAAGCTGACTGTCACGGCCGCGGGTGAGGTTGAAACGACGGACGCGGCCGGCATTGTTCGCGGCGCCGTGGAGCGGCTGCCGCCAGATATGTATCTTCGGGAAAGCCAACTCGCGCATGTCAATGGCGCGCTGCGCGACTTCGCCGCCGGGGCCACGGCGGGAGCCGCCGACCCGCTCGACGCCATGCACCGGCTGATGGCGGAGGTGCATGAGACCACGGCCTTCGGCAGCGGCGACGATCCGGAGTTGGCGGTCGCGGCGTTCGCGCTTGGGCGCGGGCACGCGCGTGACTTCGCTCAAATCTTCATCGCCTGCGCCCGCTTCCTCGGGATACCGGCGCGCTTCATCGGTGGCTATCTGGCCGCGTCCGCAGACGGCGTCAAGGCGGGCGCGCACGCCTGGGCCGAGGCACACATCGCTCGCCTCGGCTGGGTCGCGTTCGACCCGACGCTCAGCATCTGCGCCGACGCCCGCTATGTGAGGGTCGTCGTCGGCTTTGACAGCCAGGACGGCGCGTTCGTGCGGAGCGACCACGGGGCAAGCCAGGACGCGGTGGAGACCGCAATCAGGGTCGAGCAGGCGGGCCTGCAGAGCCAGGGGTGAGAGGTCGCCTTTCCCGGGCGCTAGTCGCGATATTTCAAAGGCTTGCTGCGCCAAATGGTAAGAGGGGCAAAAGTCCGGGCGAGAAAGCAGACTTTCGAATTTTGGCGTGCCGGTGAACTCGCAAGTGATTCTTCTGACTTAATTTCGCACTTGCAGCATCATCTCTTGTGCGAGTGCGTGCCCGGACTTTTGCCCCTGCCGCGCCAAATGCAGGCGTCGTAGCGGCGCCGCAACGCCCTATGGCGAAGGGCTGGCGGCGCCTGGGCGAATGCCGTGGGCTCACCCAGTCTCTTTCTCTTGCAGGTCCGGATGGTGGAAGCCATAAAGATTCGTGGTCCGGATTCAATCTTAAGCAAAGCATCGCAGCGCTATTTTCGGCAGACTTAGGGAACAAAAATGGCGTCATAAAGCGTTGAACTCATTGATTTCACGACCGCGGTTTTCGAGCGATGGGGTCCGAGCGGGCGCACGGGAGCACGCTTCGCGAGTGCGCCGGGCGTGGCGTTCCCCGAGACGCGGCGGGCGAATATCGCCGCTCCGCCTTGCCTCCGGGCCATTGAGGCCCAATCTGACGGATACGCCCGAGATGCTTTGGGGACGAGGATGGACAGGAACAAGGACGCCCCAGTGGCCCGGCGGAACGCTGGCGAAACGGTCGCGGCCTTCGTCGAGGCGGCGCGCCGCGTCCCGACGCCGGGCGCGGGCGGACGCGGCCGCCTGATCTTCGCGCTCGACGCCACCATGAGCCGCCAGGCCGCCTGGGATCTGGCGCAGGTGCTGCAGGCGAAGATGTTTGACACGGCGGCGAGCCTCGGGGGCCTAGACGTGCAACTCGTCTATTATCGCGGCCTCAACGAATGCCGGGCGTCGAGATTCGTCTCCGGTGGGCAGGGGCTCACCGAGCTCATGAGCCGCATCGAGGTGCGTGGTGGAGAGACGCAGATCCGACGGGTCCTCGCTCATACCCGAAACGAGGCGAAGCTCGCCAAGGTCGCCGCGCTCGTCTTCGTCGGCGACGCGATGGAGGAGAATCCTGACGAGCTCGCGAGCCTGGCGGGGGAGCTCGCGCTTCAGGGAGTCAAGGCCTTCATGTTCCAGGAAGGGCTGGACCCTTCGGCGCGACGAGCCTTTTTGGAGATCGCCCGCCTGACGGGCGGCGCCTACAGCGCCTTCGACGCAGGCGCGGCGGCGCGACTCGAGGCGCTGCTGCGGGCTGCGGCGGCCTATGCGGCCGGCGGCCATGCGGCGCTCGTTCGGGCGGCGGAAGCCGACCCGGCCGCCCGTCTGCTGCTCGCGCAGATGCGGGGATTGTGAAATCCGGGTAGGTTTCCTCGCGAAGGAGCGGCTCCCGCCGCCGGTCATCTGAAGCGCAAGAACAATGAATTTTATTATCGGCCTGATATTGCTGTTTCTTCTCCTGGGCGCGATCAAGCAGTTCGCACGCATGGACGCCGCCGCGGTCGCCCGTATGGTCAGGCGAGGCGGGGGCGCTCTCGGCCTCCTCGCGGCCGCGCTTCTGCTCCTGCGGGGCCGCGTCGGCATGGCGGCGGCGCTGGCTGGGATGGCGGCGAGCTTCGCGGGTTGGCGGACGTTCGGGCCCGCGTGGACGTCGTTTCGGACAGCGGCGGGAGGCGCGCCCACGAGCCCTGGACGTGTCACGACCGCGCGCTCGGCCATGCTCGAAATGCGGCTCGACCACGACAGCGGCGCCATGAGTGGATCGATTCTGGCCGGCGCCTATGCGGGCAGAACGGTCGAGACCCTGTCCCGGCCGGAACTTATTGGCCTGCGCGAAGAACTTGCGCGCGACGATCCGGACGGGGTCAACCTTCTAGAGGCGTATCTCGACCGCCGGTTCGCCGGCTGGCGTGAGGCAGACGAGGACAAGGGAGAGACGTGGCGGCGAAGCCCCGTTGGCGCGATGTCGCGCCGTGATGCGCTGGAAGTCCTGGGTCTGCCGGAGGGTGCGGCCGCGGCGGACATCATCCGCGCCCATCGCGCCCTGATGAAGAAATTTCATCCAGATCATGGCGGCTCGACCGCTCTTGCCGCGAGGGTCAATCAGGCCAAGGATGTTCTGATGCAGCGACAAGGCTAGACGCTCCGAACAGAAAATGGAGGACGGGAGCTTTGGGTTCCTTCGTCAATCCCGGGCGGCGAAACAGGAAAAGCCGTCGCGTTTGAGGGAGCGGCAGGCGGTTTCCGCCGAAGCCGAATCGAGACCGGCGAAGCGGGCCCTGTAGAACGTGTCCTCGCCCTTGCGTACTTTCTCGGTGACCGGCCTGGCGGAACCGAGGATCGATCTGCCCCGCTGCCGTGCTTTGTCGAGAAGGGCGTTGGCCTTGGCGGCGTCGTCGGTGGCCCCGATCTGTATCATCCAACCATTGCGGTTTCCGGTGTCCTGATCGTTCACCTTGGCCGACGTGCGTGCGGCGAGCGTCATTTCATTGGCGTTTGTCGCCTTTGCCGGCGGGGTGGGGGCGCTCGCTCGGACCGTTGACCGACCCTTCCGGGCCGTTTCCGGTCCTTTCACCCAGCCACGCTGAGCCGGCGTTTTCTCGGCGCGTAGGTCCGGCGCCGCCCGTTCCGCTGGACGCGAACGATTTGCCGATAGCGAGGCGACGCGACTGGGGTCAAAGGCGCGCAGGGAAAGCGGAGCGGACGCCGACACGTGCTGCCGAACCACTGCGGCGACACGCAAAGCCGGGGCGCCGTCTTCGTCGGAATTGTCGCCTTCCGCGACCGGCGACTGGGCGGCGCGAACCGGAGTTGCGCTTGCGGGAACCTTCGCCGTGACGACGGCAGTCGGATGGGCCCTGGCCGGCGCGGCCTGCGGCTCCGCCGGGGACTGAGCCTGTTCCACGGCGTCCGAGGCTTCTGCCACCATAGTCGCCGTGCGGATTGTCGAAGCTTCCGCAATATGGTCGTCGATAAGGTTTTCCATGATTCGGTCGCGCCCGCGGGCCGAGCGCCCTCCCATGACGACGGCGATCAGCGAGCGACCGTCTCGGTGCACAGAAGTTAGAAGGTTGAAGCCCGAAGCGCGGGTGTAGCCCGTCTTGATTCCGTCTACCCCGTCAACGCGCCCGAGGAGGTGATTGTGACTGCCAATCGTCTCGCCAGCGTACTGGAACTCGCGCGTCGAGAAATACTTGAAATAGTGTGGGAAGCGCTCCTCAAGGGAGCGCCCGAGAATTGCAAGGTCGCGCGCGGTGGTCACCTGTTCGTCGTTGGGCAGGCCGGAGGCGTTGCGATAAAGCGTCCTCGACATCCCCAGCGCATGCGCCTTGCGCGTCATCATGTCGGCGAACGTGCTCTCGTCGCGGCCGATCGTCTCGGCGATCGCCACCGCCACGTCATTGGCCGAGCGGGTGACCACCGCCTTGATTGCGTCATCGACGCTGATTGTCTCCCCGGCCTCGATTCCCAGCTTGGAAGGCTCCTGTGCGGCGGCGTGCTCTGACACCGGAATACGCGTCTGCAGGCTCAGGGCTCCTTTCTCGAGTTGCTCGAAAAGAAGATAGAGCGTCATGACCTTGGTGACGGACGCGGGATGCCTCAGCCCGTCCTCCTCGACGCTGTAAAGCGTATGTCCGCTGTTGGCGTCGACAACGATGGCCGAGAATGCGGGAGCAGCGGCAACCGCCCGGTGGTGGCTGGAATGGCTCCAGCGTTGGGCGACGTGACGATAATGGGTGGCATGCGCGTAGCGGTGGACATGCCGGTAATGATGCGCTTCTGCCGGCCCCGCCAGCGTGAGCGCACATGCGGCGATCAGGACTCCGGCGGTGAGGCGAATAACGCGAACAAATTTCGATTGCACCTTACGCAACGCCATCTACACGCCTCACTTACGCGGGTAACGGTCGGACAGTGGCCCGATTTACACACTTGAACGTTATGACGACGGGGTTACGGCCGGGTTAACGTAAAATGAGTGTCCTCGTTGAATGGCGGATAAGCGTCTGACGATATTGACCCTGGTCAGCCATCCATTGCAGTTGGAAGGGACCCGTCAATTGTGCATCGCAAAAAGATTGTTGACTTTTTTTGTGCAGCGCACATAATGCCCACATCGACATGGAGCCTCGCTGGCCGCTAACGCCGATGCGAGGCCAACGGAAAGGTTGGAAGATGGGTACGACACCGAATTTCGAGGATTTTCAGAATTTCTCAAAGCAGCAGCTTGAAGCGCTGACCGCCGCGTCGACGACTTGGACGAAGGGCATTCAGGAGCTCGCCGCGGAGTTGACGGACTATGCTAAGAAGGCGTTCACCAGCGGATCCGCCGTTTACGAGAAGCTTCTTGGGGCGCGCACCGTCGAGTTGGCGATGCAGATCCAGAGCGAATACGTAAAGCAGGCATACGAAGGGTTCGTCGCGCAGGCGAGCAAAGTCTCCGAGCTTTATGCGAAAGTCGCTTCCGATGCGATCAAGCCAGTGACTTCGGCCTACGCTAGCCTTCAGGCGAAGTAGCTCCGCCAGTCGAATCGCGCTCCGCGACGCAACCCACCATCCAAACGGCGTCCTAACGGTCGCCGTTTTTTTTTGCTTTGGCGCCGGGAAAGGGAAGGGAACTCCGCTGACGAACGACAGTTGACGCACCGTTCCCGGTCGGCCTCACCGCCAAGTTGAGAACGCTTTCCCGGCTGAAAAAGAGGTGGGCGGCAAGCGCCCCTTGCGCGTGACCTGCAAATTGGCAATTCTTCGTTCTTCGGCCTCACTGGCAAGAAGAACGTCCAACGCCCAGATATAGTCGTGTTCGCGTGGATGATCGAGTTGTTGAGGTCCAACCGGCAAGGAACGGGGTTATTTCGTGCCTAACGCCTCAAATCCGTTTGTCGTTCGCCTGAGAGCGGGGATGGCGCGTCTGGTGCGATGGTTTAGTCCGGGAGCGGCGGCGGTGGCCGTGCGGACGGTCGCGGCGCGTGAGCCCAAGCGGGGAAGTGAGACCCCTGGCAACGGGGCCGCGGTCATCACCAGGACGCGCACGCAGACCAAGCGGCCCAATATGTATCGCGTCCTGCTGTTGAACGACGATTATACGCCGATGGAGTTTGTGATTTCTGTTCTTCAGGCGTTCTTCAACAAGGACACGCAGGAAGCGACGCAAATCATGCTCCAGGTTCATAACAACGGCGTTGGGGAGTGCGGCGTCTACAGCTACGAGGTCGCAGAAACCAAAGTTTCGCAAGTGATGGACCACGCTCGAAAGAACCAACACCCGCTTCAGTGCATCATGGAAAAGAAGTGAGAGGCGCCATGCCGATTTTCTCCCGCACGCTCGAAAAAACGCTGAGGAAGGCCCTGGCGTTGGCGAATGAGCGCCATCACGAGTACGCTACTCTCGAGCATCTGCTACTCGCGCTAATCGACGATACAGACGCCGGCGCAGTGATGCGAGCCTGTGGCGTCGATCTCGACTCACTGCGCAAGACGGTTGTGAATTATCTTGATACGGAACTCGAAAATCTGGTTGTGGAGGGCCAGGAGGAGGCCAAGGCGACCAACGGTTTCCAGCGCGTTGTGCAACGGGCCGCCTTCCACGTGCAGTCGTCCGGGCGAGAGGAAGTGACCGGCGCCAACGTGCTCGTCGCCATTTTCGCCGAGCGGGAAACGCATGCCGCCTTCTTCCTGCAAGAGCAGGACATGACCCGCTACGACGCCGTGAACTACATCAGCCATGGCATCGCAAAACGACCCGGCCATTCGGATTCCTCTCGCCTGCCCCGCGGGTCGGAAGAGGAGTCCGAAGCGCCCAAGGATGCCAAGGAGAGCGGTGGTGATTCCAAGAAAAAGGAAGGTGCGCTCGATGCTTATTGCGTGAATCTCAACCGGAAGGCCAGAGATGGGCGCATCGACCCTCTGATCGGTCGTGAAGCCGAGGTGCAGCGCACAATTCAGGTTCTGTGCCGTCGCCAGAAAAACAATCCGCTTCTGGTTGGTGATCCAGGGGTGGGAAAAACCGCGATCGCGGAGGGTCTGGCGCGCAAGATCGTCAACTCCGACGTTCCCGAGGTCCTCGAGGAGGCGACCGTGTTCGCCCTGGACATGGGGGCCCTGCTGGCCGGCACGCGTTATCGCGGCGATTTCGAAGAGCGCCTGAAGCAGGTCATGAAGGAAATCGAGCAGCACAAGGACGCCATACTCTTTATCGACGAAATCCATACGGTGATCGGGGCAGGCGCGACTTCGGGAGGCGCGATGGATGCATCGAACCTGCTCAAACCTGCGCTCGCTCAGGGCACACTGCGATGCATCGGATCAACAACTTACAAGGAATATCGGCAATATTTCGAGAAGGACCGCGCGCTCGTGCGACGGTTCCAGAAGATCGACGTCAAGGAGCCGAGCGTTTCGGACGCGATCGAGATTCTCAAGGGCCTCAAGCCCTATTTCGAGGAGTTTCACAAGCTCCGCTACACGGGCGACGCGGTCAAGGCCGCGGTGGAGCTGTCGTCACGCTACATTCACGACCGGAAGCTGCCTGACAAGGCGATCGACGTGATAGACGAAACCGGCGCTTCGCAGATGCTTCTGCCCGAGACCAAGCGCAAGAAGACGATCGGCGTAAAGGAGATCGAGGCGACGATCGCTTCCATGGCCCGCATTCCGCCGAAGTCGGTGTCGAAAGATGACACCGAGGTGCTGCAACACCTCGAGGGCACGCTTAAGCGCGCCGTCTACGGCCAAGACGAGGCGGTCTCGGCTCTCGCCGCGGCGATCAAGCTCGCCCGCGCCGGGCTGCGCGACCCCGAGAAGCCGATCGGCTGCTATCTTTTCTCTGGCCCGACCGGCGTCGGAAAGACAGAGGCGGCCCGGCAGCTCGCAACCAGCCTCGGCCTCGAGCTGATTCGTTTCGACATGTCGGAATATATGGAGCGACATACCGTATCGCGCCTCATCGGAGCCCCTCCCGGCTATGTCGGCTTCGATCAGGGTGGCCTTCTCACTGACGCCATCGACCAACATCCCCATTGCGTGCTGCTGCTCGACGAGATCGAGAAGGCCCATCCGGACCTGTTCAACATCCTGCTGCAGGTCATGGATCACGGCAAGCTGACCGATCATTCCGGGAAGCAGATCGACTTCCGCAACGTGATCCTGATTATGACGACCAACGCTGGCGCGCAGGATCTGGCGCGGGCTGCGTTCGGGTTCCACAAATCGACCCGCGACGGGGACGACAAGGAGGCGATCGACCGGCTGTTCGCTCCCGAGTTCCGCAACCGTCTCGATGCGATCGTGCCATTCGCCCGTCTGCCGGAATCAGTGATCGCGCGGGTCGTCGACAAGTTCATCCTGCAGCTTGAGGCGCAACTGTCCGACCGCAACGTCACAATCGAGCTCACGGACGAGGCGCGGGGGTGGCTGGTCAAGAACGGCTACGACGAATCTATGGGTGCGAGGCCGATGGCGCGGGTGATCCAGGCCCAGATCAAGACGCCGCTCGCCGACGAAGTGCTGTTCGGCAGGCTCAAGAACGGCGGCGTCGTCAAGGTCGTGGTCAAGGCCGACGAAACGGGGGAGAAGAAGCTCGGCTTCGTTTACCCCGAAGGGCCGGCCGCGCCGCGCATGGAGCGCGACCTCATTCTCGCCGCGAAGGCCCGCGGCCGCGCCCGGAAGCGCGCCGAGCCGGCCAGTGAGGCGGGTCCGACCGATAAAACGCCTGAACCCGAGACGCCATAACGTATTTGCTTGGCCTCTCTCTGAGAGTTCGGGCGCCTGTCGCCGGCGGCCGGCTTGGCCCTCGCCGGGACGCCTCGTCGACGCCGGTGAAATATGCGGCCTGCTCGACGGGCTGAACAGCCTCAGCCGAGCGCTTTCCCGAGCCGGCCGGCCAGATCCTGCGTGAACTGCCAGGCGGCGCGGCCGGAGCGGGAGCCGCGTGTCGTCGCCCATTCGAGCGCCTGGGCCTCGATTTCCTCGGCGGGTGCGTCGAGCCCGAAATGTGCGGCGTAGGCATGAACCATGGCGAGATAATCGTCCTGGTTGCAATGGTGGAATCCGAGCCAGAGGCCGAAGCGGTCGGACAGCGAGACTTTCTCCTCGACCGCCTCGCCCGGATTGATGGCGCTTCCCCGCTCGTTCTCCACCATGTCGCGCGGCAGGAGGTGGCGGCGGTTGGAGGTCGCATAGAAGAGGACGTTCGCTGGCCGGCCTTCAACGCCGCCCTCGAGTGCCGCCTTCAGAGATTTGTAGGAGGTGTCGCCGGCGTCGAACGAGAGGTCGTCGCAGAAGACGATGAAGCGATAGGGCTCCTCGCGGAGCAGAATCATCAGCGCCGGCAGGCCCTCGATGTCCTCGCGGTGAATTTCGACCAGCTTGAGCCGCCCGTCCACGCCCGTCTCGCGGTTGATCGCGGCCTGCGCCGCCTTGACCAGCGACGACTTGCCCATGCCGCGGGCGCCCCAAAGGAGCGCGTTATTGGCCGGCAGGCTGCGGGCGAAGCGCTCGGTATTTTCAACCAGAAGATCGCGAACCCTGTCGATCCCCTTGAGAAGCATGATGTCGACCCGGTTGACCTTGGCGACCGGCGCGAGCGTCCCGCGCTCGGCCCGCCAGACGAAGGCTTCCGCCGCGTCGAAATCGGGTTTCGAGGGGGCAGGGGGCGCGAGGCGCTCGAGCGCCTCGGCTATGCGGGCGAGAAGATCGGCCTGGCTGGGCAGCGGCTGCACGAGATAACCCGGTTCGGTTGAGCGTCAGCGCTTTGCCACACTTGCGGCCGAAGCTCCAGAAGCGGAGCCGCCGGAAATTGTCGCCGCGAGCTGAACGCCGCTGTGTCGATGATCACATAAGCGATGCAGGGCGACAGCTTGAACTCGGCGGCGCAGTCGGCCATCGATTTGTCGATTGCTCGGATTGGGCGCCTAAGACCAGCTATAAGCGAAGGCGCCGACAGCGAGCAGGATGATAACCGCCGAAATGATGTAATGCCTCGCCGTCCAGCGGTGCAGGGTCGGGGCGTTTTCGGGATCGTCGTGCTTGTGTCGGCGGCTCATGTTCATGGCCGTAGCATGAAGCGCGCCCGGCAGGAACCGGTCGATCGTCATTCTGCCCACGTTGCGCTTGAACCCCGGGACCTGGCGGTGCGTCACCCCGCGGCCCTGTCAAACCGGGGACTCCGGTGCTATATGACCATGACGGCGCCGGGCCTTGACCCCAGCTGACGGAGAACGACATGGCTTCGAGACTCCTGCGACGGCAGGTGATGACGTTGACCGATGCCGCGGCGGCCCGCGTCCGCGAACTGACGGAAGCCGCCGGCAAGCCGATCGCGGGCCTCCGGGTCGGGGTAAAGAACGGCGGCTGCGCCGGAATGTCCTACACGATGGAGTTGGCTGAAGAGGTTTCGCCGCTTGACGAGGTCGTTGACGACAAGGGTGTCAAGTTGCTGATCGACCCGAAGGCGATCCTGTTCCTGCTCGGCTCCGAGATGGACTTCAAGGTCGACCGGCTGTCGGCGACCTTCTCCTTCCGCAACCCCAACGAGACCTCGGCCTGCGGCTGCGGCGAGAGCGTCTCCATCACGCCGGTGAGCGAGGAAGCCCTGAATGCGTCGGCCTGAGCGCTGCCAGCCGCGCTTTGGAGGCGAGCCTGAAGCAGACTGGCGCGCAGGGCAGGCGCGTTAGTGAAAATGAAACGATAATTCAGGCCGCGCGATAACAACGTGCCATAAGGCTCTGTAATGATAGATTTGGCGCTTGGGAAGTCCGCGAGTACGCAGAGCGCGGAAATGCGACCATTGATCATCCGGCGGCTGGTGTTCGCCGTTGCGATTGGGCCAATTTGCGCCGCATCTCACTCGCGAGCCCAGGATATGCCGGTCATGACGGTGACCCAGGCGGAAAGCCTGCCGCCCGAGAAGATCCCGAGAATGTTCCGTGATCCGAATCCCTTTCTGGCCTACCCGTTCAATATCCATGAGACGGACGGCATGAGCCGCAATCCCAACGACTGCACGCGGTGGGGCTGCATCGACCAGAACGGCCGTTGAGCCTAACGCCCTTTCTGGTGTGTCGGCGGCGGCGGCAGCCGTCAACGCAGTTTCGAAATCACCGTCGCGATTGCAGCGGCGACGCCGACCGTGAGCCCGACATAGGCGAACACAACGACCGCGCTTGTCGCCATCAACGTCAGGTTGCCGAATAGTCCATCACCGCTCCAGGGATTATCGGCCTTGACGGCCCCGTAGACGAGTCCGACGGCGACCGCCAGGACAAGCACAAGTCGTGTGCCAATGAGACGACTCAGCCGGTAGGCGAAGAAGGGGATGATGACGCCGAGCAGCACAAGACCGAGCAGCCGAAACAGCCCGATTTTCAGCATCGCTTCACGCCTGAGGACTTACCCTCAAGTAATGCCCGGTTCCCGATACTCACTTCGTCCCAGCCGCGGGGCCGAAATCCTCAAACCCAAACGACCTCGCAAGACGCCGCCACGCTTCCTGTCAATCCTCGATGTGTTCGCGTTCCTGCGCGGATTTCTGGCGTTTAGGCACCGGGCGCAGGAGGAAGCTCGGCACGTGGTCGCCGAGACCGACGACTTGCGGCTCACCATTCTCCCGACGCGCGCGCTCGCTGGGGACGGGCTCGCCGAAGCGAGCTGATCTTGGCGGCCGCCCGCCTGCGCGGTCCTCGGCGGCGGCAACCCGCTCCTTCGGGCGCACGGCATGATGATGGCGCTCCTCGGCGGTCGCGGCCTGCTCCTTCGCAGGGCGCGGGGCTTGATGATGGCGCTGGTCGTCGGCGGCGACCCGCTCCTTCGCGGGGCGCTGGGCATGATGAAGGCGCTCCTCATCTGCGGCGACGCGCTCCTTCACGGGGCGCTCGGCGTGGTGGCGGCGCGATTCCGAGGCGTGATCGGCCCGCCGGTCGGGCTTCGCCCGATCGTCGACTTCGCCTCCGTGGCGGCGGCCGTCGCCCCGCCGACCGCCCTCCCGGCGACGGTCGTGGCGGATTTCCTCTTCTTCCTCGGCGGACGGCATCTCGGCGCCCGGCAGCCATTCGATCTTGCGGGCGATAAGCTTCTCGATTTCGGCGATCGCCCTGCCATCGGCGCGCGTGACGATGGTCAGCGCATGGCCAGTCTTGCCGGCGCGACCAGTCCGGCCGATGCGGTGAACGTAGTCCTCGGAATGGTGCGGCGCGTCGAAGTTGATGACGTGGCTGACGTCGGGAATGTCGAGGCCGCGGGCGGCGACGTCGGAGCAGACGAGCAACTGCACCTGGTCGTTGCGGAACGCGTCGAGCGCCGCCATGCGCGCCCGTTGGTCGAGATCGCCGTGCAAGGCGCCGACCGAGAAGCCGTGTTTCTCGAGCGACCGATAGACCACCTGAACGTCGCGCTTGCGGTTGCAGAAGATGATCGCGTTCTTGAAATTGTCGGCCCCCCCGATAATGCGGCGAAGCGTCGCACGCTTATCGTGCGGCGCGCCGCCCGAGGGCACCAGCGTCTGGGTGGTGTTTTCGACGGTGGTTGCGGCCCGCGCTACCTCGACGCGCACCGGATTGTGCAGAAACGTTTCGGTCAGGCGGGTGATCTCCGGCGGCATGGTCGCCGAGAAGAACAGGGTCTGGCGCGTGAAGGGCACCAGCTTGCAGATGCGCTCGATATCGGGAATGAAGCCCATGTCGAGCATCCGGTCGGCTTCGTCGATCACCAGGATTTCGATGCCGGTCAGAAGAAGACCGGCGCGTTCGGTGAGGTCCAGCAGGCGGCCGGGCGTCGCGATGACGACGTCGGCCCCGCGATCGATCTTGGTCTTCTGCTCGCCGTCCGAGACGCCTCCAATTAGGAGCGCGACGCTCAGCTTGTGATTGATTCCGTATTTCGCGAAGGCCTCCTCGACCTGGGCGGCAAGCTCGCGCGTCGGCTCGAGAATAAGGGTTCGCGGCATGCGGGCGCGGGCGCGTCCGCGCTCGAGCAGCGACAGCATCGGCAGGGTGAAGGCGGCGGTCTTGCCGGTGCCGGTCTGGGCGATGCCCAAGATGTCCTGGCCTTGCAGGGCATGGGGAATGGCTTGCGCCTGGATAGGCGTCGGCGTGTCGTAGCCGGCCGCCTCGACGGCGTTGAGCACTTTTTCGCTCAGGCCGAGTTGGTTGAACTTCATCGGGTCTCGCATCGCGACCACTCTGGCGAGCTCGCGTCTGGGCTGTGGAGGCTTCTGTGACCGCGCGGTTAGTTCGCGGGCCGTGGCGTTCATTTTGATCGCGCCATGCGCAGGCGCGAAGCGCACCGTCAACGCCGCGCCGGAGCCTTCCGTCGCTCCCGGCGTGGTCTGACATAGTTCAATTCGTGAAAAAGTCAACGAAAGCCCGTTCGTTATTGCTTTCCCCCAACCGCCGCCGGCGCCAGAATAGGACCTAGGCCGGGAAGTGAGTGGTTCGATGGCTGCGGGGCGTATCGTCGGGCGTGTCGTCGCGATTCGCGGCGCGGTCCTCGACCTTGCCTTTGAGAACCTCCCTCCGCCGCTCGAGGCCGCGGTCGAGATCGTCAACTCCGGCGGCCGGGTGGTCGTCGCCGAAATCCAGGCCCATATTGGGCCGCATGTGGCGCGCGCGATCGCCCTTGAACCGACGACGGGGCTCAGGCGTGGCGACAGCGCGTCTTCTGACGGCGGCCCAGTGAAGGTCGCCGTCGGAGAGGCGACCCTCGGGCGCCTCCTCGACGTTCTGGGGAGGATCGGCGATCGCGGGCCGCCACTGCCCGACGACGCGCCGCGCTGGCCCATCCATCGCAAGCCTCCGCCATTGGCGGCCCAAACCGGCGCGACGCAGCTTTTCGCCACCGGGATCAAGGTGATCGACCTGCTCGCCCCGCTCGCACAAGGCGGCAAGGCGGCGATGTTCGGCGGCGCCGGCGTCGGCAAGACCGTGCTGGTCATGGAGCTCATCCACGCGATGGTCGAAAGCTACCAGGGCATTTCGGTGTTCGCGGGCGTTGGCGAGCGCTCACGTGAGGGTCACGAGATGCTGCTCGACATGACGGAATCGGGCGTGCTCGAGCGCACCGCGCTGGTCTACGGGCAAATGAACGAACCCCCCGGAGCGCGCTGGCGCGTGCCGATGACGGCGATGACCATCGCCGAATATTTCCGCGACCAGCGCCGCCGTAACGTTCTCCTCCTGATGGACAACGTTTTCCGTTTCGTTCAGGCTGGGTCGGAAGTCTCCGGCCTCCTCGGCCGCGCGCCCTCGCGGGTCGGATATCAGCCGACGCTGGCCGACGAGGTCGCGGCGCTCCAGGAGCGGATCGCCTCGGTCGGCGAGGCGTCGGTCACCGCGATCGAAGCGGTTTACGTGCCGGCCGACGATTTCACCGACCCGGCCGTCACCACCATCGCCGCCCATGTCGATAGCATGGTGGTCCTGTCCCGGGCGATGTCGGCCGAGGGCATGTATCCCGCAGTCGACCCGATCGCCTCGTCCTCTGTCCTGCTCGATCCGTTGGTGGTCGGCGAGGAGCATGTGGCGGTCGCAACCGAGACGCGGCGCGCCGTCGAGCATTACCGCGAGCTGCAGGATGTGATCGCGCTGCTCGGCATGGAGGAACTCGAAGTCGAGGATCGCCGGATCGTGGAACGGGCGCGGCGTCTGCAAAGATTTCTCACCCAGCCGTTCGCTGTGACGGAGGCGTTTACAGGCGTTGCAGGCCGCTCGGTAAAGGTCGCCGACACGGTCGCGGGATGCAGGGCGATCCTGAATGGCGAATGCGACGACTGGCGCGAAAGCTCGTTCTACATGGTGGGGACGCTCGAGGAGGCGCACGAAAAGGAGGACTCGGCCCGATACGCCGAGCGCAAGCCGGTGGAGGAGACCCCTTGAGCGAAGGCCTTCGATTTCACCATCGCGACGCCAGCGTCGCTGCTCGTCGATTCCGATGGCGTCCGATCAATCCGAGCCGAGGATTCGAGCGGCGCATTCGGCGTGCTGCCGGGCCACGCCGATCTCCTGACGGTGCTACCGCCGTCGGTCGTGCGCTGGACGGGCGCGAACGAGGCAGCGCGCTACTGCGCATTGAGCGGTGGCGTCTTGACGGTCAGTGGCGGCAGAAGCGTCGCCATCGCCTGCCGCCGCGGGACGCTCGGCGACGATCTCGAGCGGCTCGAGGCGCAGGTGGCCGCTCAGCGCGCAGCCGAACTCGACGCCGACCGCCGCGCCAAGGTCGAGCAGATCAGGCTCCATGCGCGGGCGCTCCGCCAGCTGATGCGCTTTCTGCGTCCCGGCGGGCGGCCGCCGGGTGACGGCGATCTGCCTTTTTCCGGGGAGGCCGCGCCATGATCGCTCCATTGGAAAAACACAACGGCCGGCTCGAGAAGGCGGCGCGGCTCGCGGCGGAGCGGGACCGCAAGTTCCGCGAAGATCCTGAGCCGACCGTCGCCTCGCGCCTCGGCCAGATCGGCGTCCTCGGCTGGGCGATCGTCGCGCCGATCCTGCTCGGTGTCGTGGCCGGCCGCTGGCTCGACGCGACCATGAAGACGGGGATCTTCTTCACCGCCCCGCTCATCATGCTGGGAGCCGCTGCAGGCCTCTGGACCGCCTGGCGATGGATGCACAGGCAATGACGATCGCGCCGCTCCTCATCGGCTTCGTCGCGGGCGCCGGGCTGGGGGCGGCCCATTTCTTCTCGCTGTGGTCGAGCGTCGTCCTCATCCGAAACGGCCGGACCGGCCTTGGCGTCGCCGTCCAGAGCGTGCGCTTCGCCATGCTGGGGATGGCGCTCGTCCTCGCCGCGAGGTTCGGCGCGGAGCCGTTCCTCGCTGCGGCGACCGGCCTGATCGCGGCGCGCGCGCTCCTCATGCGCTGCGCCCGGAGGTTCGCGTGAAGTCCCCGCTGACCCTTGAGCCGCTGTTCCACGTCGGGCCGGTCGTCGTCACCGAGCCGGTCGTCGTCGCCTGGGCGGTGATCGCGCTGCTTGCCGGCGTTTCGATTGTGGCGACACGGAAGCTCAGTCTCCAGCCGTCGCGGACCCAAGCGACGGTCGAGTTGATCGTATCGACAATCGACAGCCAACTCCGCGACACGATGCAGACCGACCCGGCCCCGTTCCGCGCCCTGATCGGCTCGATCTTTCTGTTCACGCTTCTGTCGAACTGGTCGTCGCTCATTCCGGGCGTCGAGCCGCCGACCGCCCACATCGAGACCGATGCGGCGATGGCGCTCATCGTCTTTATCGCGACCATCGGCTGGGGCGTCCGCACGCGCGGCCTGCGCGGCTATCTCGCGACCTATGCGGAACCGACCTGGGTCATGATCCCGCTCAACGTGGTCGAGCAGTTCACCCGCACCTTCTCCCTCATAGTCCGCCTGTTCGGCAACGTGATGAGCGGCGTCTTCGTCATCGAAATCATCCTCACGCTGGCCGGGCTGCTCGTGCCGATCCCGCTGATGGCGCTCGATCTTCTGACCGGCACGGTGCAGGCCTACATTTTCGCGGTTCTCGCGACCGTCTTCATCGGCGCCGCCGTCGGCGAGCGGCGCAAGGCGTCCAGCGAGGCGCCGCTTCAAGGAGCGATCAAGTGAACGACCTCATCCAAGCCGTCAGCATCTTCTCCGCCGCGCTCGCCGTCGGCCTCGGCGCGATCGGACCGGGTCTCGGCGAG
The DNA here is from genome assembly GCA_963741405.1 of uncultured Alphaproteobacteria bacterium. Lineage (GTDB taxonomy): Bacteria > Pseudomonadota > Alphaproteobacteria > Rhizobiales > Beijerinckiaceae > Roseiarcus. The sequence continues at coordinate 23,109 of CAVUHX010000024.1, read as the reverse complement.
GGCAGGGCGGTGGCTTCGGCCATGGAGGCGATCGCGCGCCAACCGGAAGCTGCCGGCACGATCTCGCGCACCCTGTTCGTCGGCCTGGCGATGATCGAGACCATGGCCATCTATTGCCTCGTTGTCGCCCTGCTCGTCCTGTTCGCCAACCCGTTCATCAAATAGGCCGCGCCGCGATGCGGATCGACTGGTGGACGCTGGCCCTGCAGACGGTCAACGTCCTCATCCTCATCTGGATCCTGAGCAGGTTCCTGTTCCACCCGGTCGTTGCGATCATCGACGAGCGCCGGGCGGCGGCGGCCGAAGATTCTGTCGGACGCGGAGGCGGGGAAGAGACAGGCGCTCGCGGCGCGGGAGGCGGCTGAAGCCGAGAGCGCGAGAATTGTCGCGGGCCGGGACAACGTCTTGCGTCAAGCCGCCGAGGACGCCGAGGCTCAGCGCGCCGCAGCACTCGCCTCGGCCCGCGAGGAGGTCGATCAGTTGCGCGCCGCGGCTGAGACGGAGATGCGCTGGACGCGGGCGGCGGAGGAAGCCGCCGCCTCCGACCGCTCGGTGAAGCTCGCCGTAGACATCGCCGGCAAGCTGCTCGAGCGCCTTCCGGATTCGGCCCGCGTCGACGGCTTCATCGACGGGCTGGCGCAGGCGCTGGCGTCGCTGCCGGCGGCGAGCCGCGAGAGGTTCGGCGAAGACGAGGCCCGGGCACGTCTCACTTCGTCGCGCGTACTCTGACGCCCGGGAGTTGCAGTCCTGCCGCGAGGCATGCGGAAAAGCGCTCGCCCGGCCGCTCGACTTCGACGTGGCCGTCGATTCGCGGCTGATCGCCGGGCTTGAGCTCGAGACGCCGCTCGCCGTCGTCCGCAACAGTTTCCGCAGCGACCTTGCCCGGATCGTCGAGGAGTTGACCCGCCATGACCGCGTCCACGGCTGACGACGCCAATTGGCTGGAGGCCGGGCGCGCGGCGCTCCAACGCGTGGAGCTGAAGGCAGAGGCGCGATCGGTCGGCCGGGTCGAGCAGATCGCCGACGGCGTGGCGCGGCTGTCGGGTCTGCCGGAGGCCCGCCTCGGCGAGCTCCTGCGCTTTGAAGGCGGGCGCATGGGCTACGCCTTGTCGCTCGAGGCCGAGGCGGTCAATGCCGCAATCTTCGACGAGGCCGAAGCTATCGGCGTCGGTTCGCTGGTCTCGCCGACCGGCGACGCGGCGCGCGTTCCGGTCGGACCGGGACTTCTCGGGCGGGTGATCGACCCGCTCGGGCGTCCGCTCGACCGCGACGAGGCGATCGACGCCGAGGCCTTCCATCCAGTCGAGAGGCCGGCGCCGGCGATCATCGATCGCGCGCTCGTCTCCGAACCGGTCGCGACCGGAGTCCTCGTGGTGGATGCGTTGTTTGCGCTCGGGCGCGGCCAGCGGGAGCTGATCATCGGCGACCGCGCGATCGGTAAGACGGCGATCGCAGTCGATACGATCATCAACCAGAAGCGCTCCGACATGGTCTGCGTCTATGTCGCGGTCGGGCAGCGCTCGACCGCGGTCGAGCGGGTGATCGAGGCGGTGAAACGATATGGCGCGCCGGAGCGCTGCGTGTTCGTTGTCGCCTCGGCGGCGTCCTCGGCCGCCCTGCAATGGATCGCCCCGTTTGCGGGTTTCACGGTCGGCGAGTATTTCCGGGACAAGGGCGGCCATGCGCTCGTCATCGTCGACGATCTCTCCAAGCACGCCGCGACCCATCGCGAGCTTGCGCTCCTGACCCGTGAGCCGCCGGGCCGCGAGGCCTTTCCCGGCGACATCTTCTATGTTCACGCGCGCCTGCTCGAGCGCGCCGCCAAGCTCGCGCCGGAACTTGGAGGCGGTTCGCTTACCGCGCTGCCGATCGCCGAGACCGACGCCGGCAATCTTTCCGCCTTCATCCCAACCAATCTCATCTCGATCACCGACGGCCAGATCGTGCTCGACTCGCGCCTCTTCGCCGCCAACCAGCGTCCGGCGGTCGACGTCGGCTTGAGCGTCAGCCGCGTCGGTGGCAAGGCCCAGGCGCCGGCGCTGCGCGCCGCCTCATCGCGGCTCAGGCTCGACTATTCCCAGTTTCTCGAGCTCGAGATGTTCACCCGGTTCGGCGGCATCGCCGACACGCGAGTTAAGGCGACGATCGCGCGCGGCGAGCGCATCCGGGCGCTCCTCGCCCAGCCGCGCTTTGCGACATTGCGCCTCGTCGACCAGGTCGCGCTGCTCTCGGCGCTGTCGGACGGCGTGTTCGACGCTGCGCCGGTCGCAAGAGTGGGAGAGGCTCGCGCCCGGGTGACGGCCCAGGTCGACGCGCTGGCGCCGGACGTCGTCGCCGGGGTGATGAAGAGCGGCGCCTGCGACGAGGCGGGCAGGGCGAAGCTCGTCGATGCGGTGCGGGCGCTCGTCGCCGCGAGTGTTCCCGCATGACGGAGAGGCTAAGCGACGTCGTCGCGCATATCGCCTCGGTGCGACAGCTCTCCTCAGTGATTGGGGCGATGCGCGGCATCGCGGCGGCGCGGGCACGCGAAGCTCGCGAAAGAGTCGAGGGGGTCAGGGCCTATGCGGCCACCGTCGGAGCCGCGATCGGTCAGGCTATGGCGCTTGCCGAGGACGGCGCCGCCGCGGGCGGGTCGCGCGATCGGCGTGACGGGCTTCTCGTCATCGCGCTCTGCGCCGAGCAGGGGTTCGCCGGCGCGTTTAACAAGCGCGTGCTCGACACAGCCGATCGGCTCCTGCGGGCGGACGGCGCGCATCAGCGGGAGCTTCTGCTCCTCGGCGGCCGCGGCCTGATGGCGGCGGAGGAACGCGGGCTTCAAGTCGGGTGGAGTGCGGCGATGGTCGCGCATGTCGACGAAGTCGGCGCGCTCGCCGACCGGGTGACAGGACAGCTTTATACCCGGCTGAGCGCTGGGCGCGCCGCGCGTGTCACTGTCGTGCACGCGGCGCCCGGTCTGGGCGAGGTGCAGGTCGTCGGCCGCTCGCTCGCGCCGTTCGACTTCGCCCGCTTCCCGCGGGCGAGAATCGCCTCGCCGCCGATCATTTCGATGCCGCCCCTGCTCCTTCTTGCCGAACTCGCCGAAGAATATGTCTTCGCCGAGCTCTGCGAGGCGTTGACGCTCTCGCTCGCGGCGGAGAACGAGGCGCGCATGCGCGCCATGAGCGCGGCAAAGTCGAATGTCGCAAAGATGCTCGATGAGCTTGTCGCCCGCTCGCGCCAACTTCGGCAGGAGGAGATTACTAACGAGATCATCGAACTCGGGGGACAGCGGCCGCGCGCCAGCGGGCCTGGCCGGTGATCGGCTCCCGTCCTTCGACAGCGACGCAATGGACTGTCGGAACGCGCCGCATGCGAGGTCAGCCAATCAGGATATCAAATCCTCTCGCAGCTTGGCGTCGAGCCGATCAAGGAGCTGATCTTCTGCGTATCCGCCGGCGTCGCCGGATTGTAGACCACCATCGTGAGGTCCGTCCGGCCGTCGACCGCAAAGGCTGAGTATTCGAAGCCAATCGGTCCGAGAACCGGGTGTCTGATGTGCTTGACGGCCTCGCCATGGGCGCCGCGAACGTCGTTGTCGCGCCACATCGCTTCGAACTCGGGACTGAGCCGGCAGAGTTCGTCGACGAGAGGCTCCACCTCCGCCGCGGCTCCGCCGCGGGCCGCATCGACACGGAACGCGCCTAGCACGAAGCGCGCCACGCTTTCCCAGTCGTATTGCGCGGCGCGGGCGCGCGGGTCGAGGAAGATGAAGCGCAGGATGTTGCGCTGCTCCGGCGGCAGCGATCCGTAGTCCATCAGCATCGCGGTCGCCGCCCGGTTCCAGGCCACGACGTCCCATGTCGCGGTCCTGATCACCGCCGGGCTCGGGTCCAACGCATCGAGCACGCGCTGCAGGCGTGGGGTGACGCCTTCGTTCTTCCGATAGCGCACCTCGGGCGGGCGGCCGAGGCCGAGCAGGAAGAGGTGCTCGCGCTCGACGTCCGTCAGGATCAGAGCGAAGGCGATCCGATCGAGCACGTCGGCGGAAGGCGCGCCGCCGCGTCCCTGTTCGAGCCATGTGTACCAGGTCGGGCTGATGTTGGCGCGCTGCGCCACCTCCTCCCGGCGCAGGCCGGACGTGCGGCGGCGCCCGGGGGAAAGCCGAGAGCGACCGGATCGAGCTTGGCGCGGCGGTCCCTCAGATAAGTTCCCAGCCGGTTCTCGATGGTGACGCGCGCGTCCATCCTGTTAGTCATTATACCACGATAATATCACTACTTTACTAGCATACTCCACCGTGCAGATTTGTCTCCAACGAAAAGGAGGCTGTTCATGCGCGTGTTTGTCACCGGCGCGACCGGGTGGGTCGGTTCCGCGGTCGCGCAGGATCTGCTCGTGGCCGGGCATCGAGTGCTTGGCCTCGCCCGATCGGAAAAGGGAGCGGAGCGCCCTGGCGGCGGCAGGCGCCGAGGCCCATCCGGGCTCCCTTCAGGACCTGGAAAGCCTCAAGTGCGGGGCCGGGCGATCGGATGGCGTGATCCACCTCGCATTCAGCCATGACTTCTCGAAATTCGCAGAGAACGGCGCGGACGAGCAGCGCGCCATCGAGGCGATCGGCGCCGCGCTGGAGGGCTCCGATCGGCCGCTGATCGTCACCTCGGGCATCGCGCTCTTGGCGCCGGGCGGCGTGGTGACGGAACGGAGCCCGACCCGTCCCGCCTACGAGTCCTTTCCCCGCAACCCGGAAGCTGCAGCGGCCGCGTTGCGGGCTCGCGGCGTGCGTGCGACGGCGTGCGGCTTCCGCCGTCGGTCCATGGCCATGGCGATCACGGCTTCGTCCCGTGCGGTCGTCAGTCTTGCCCGGGAGAAGAGCGTCTCCCCCTATGTCGGTGACGGTCTCGACCGCTGGCCGGCCGTACACCGATTCGATGCGGCGCGCGTCTTTCGGATCGCCCTCGAGCGCGGCGCAGAAGGCGGCCCGTTCCACGCCGTCGCCGAGGAGGGCGTACCTTTCAAAGATATCGCCGGGGTGATTGGCCGGCGGCTGAATGTTCCGGTCGTCTCGCAGTCAGCGGACGAGGCGGAACGGCACTTTGGCTGGTTCGGCAGGTTCGCTTCCATCGACTGCCCGGCATCGAGCGAGAGAACCCGGTCGCTGCTCGGTTGGAAGCCCGAGCAGCCCGGGCTCATCGCCGACATGGATCATCCTGCGTATTTCGCCCTGTAAGAAAGGAGACCGAACTCATGCGTGTGTTTGTCACCGGCGCTACCGGAAACATCGGCTCGAAGGTCGTCAAGAATCTGATCGCAGCGGGCCATCAGGTGATTGGCCTCTGTCGGTCAGATGCGAAAGCTGCCGGTCTGGCCGCCGCCGGCGCCGAGGTTCTTCGCGGATCGCTTGAGGACGAGGACAGCCTCAAGGCGGGCGCCGTCCGGTCGGACGGCGTCATCCACCTCGCCTTCAACCACGACTTCTCGAGATTTGTGGCGAACTGCGAGGATGATCGCCGTGTCATCAAGGCGCTCGGCTCGGTGCTCGCCGGTTCAAAGCGACCCTTGATCGTGACATCCGGGAGCCCGATCGCCAACACCGTGCCCGGGCAGCCGGCGAAGGAAGACAATGCGACCGTCGGTTCCGGACTGCATCCCCGGGCGGCCTCGGAGGAGGCGGCCGCCTCCGTCGCCGCAGCCGGGGTTAACGTGTCGGTGGTGCGGCTCCCGCAGGTTCACGACCCGGTCACGCAGGGTCTCATTACCCGTGCGATCCGGATCTATCGCGAAAAGGGCGCCTGCGCTTACGTCGGGGACGGACTTAATCGCTGGCCGGCGGCCTACGTTCTCGATGTCGCCCGCCTCTACAGGCTGGCGATCGAGAAAGCCGAGCCATACGCTAAGTATCACGCGGTCGCAGAAGAAGGCGTGCCGATGCGCGATATTGCCGAAGCCATCGGCCGGTGCCTGAAACTACCGGTCAAATCCATCCCGCCGCAAGAGGCCCAAGCCTTTTTCGGCTGGCTCGGAATGTTTGCGGCCCACGACATGCCGGCTTCAAGCGCGCAAACGCGGAGAAAGCTGGGATGGGAGCCGACCGGCCCCGGCTTGATCGCTGACCTCGAACGACTTCAACTCTCGGATCGCTGAGGCGAAAGTCGACCCGAGGTGTTGGAGATCGAGGGCGGCCGTGGTGGCGCGTCCGGGCAATCAAAGAAGCGTCTGAAGTCGATCGAGCATCACCATTGAGGAAAGCAGACCGCTTGACTGCTGCTCTCATCATTCACAGCGACAAGGTTTCCTCGCTGTTACGCTCGGATTATTCGCCTTCCGACCTCGAGCGGCTCGAAGCGTTCCTGTTCGCGCGCGGCGTTCTCGGCTTCCGGCCGCTCGCCACCGGCCTCTTTCCTGCGGCCGACGTAGATGCCGCGACCAGCGAGAGCGGCTATCGCAACGTCTGGGTTCGGGACAACGTCTTCGTCGCGCATGCGCTTTTCGTGAACGGACGCGTGGACGAAGCCGTCCGGGTCGCGCAAAGCTTGGCCGAATTCTTTTCCAAAACCGGTGTCCGTTTCGACGACATCATTGCCGGAAGGGTCGACCGAGACGACCCGATGAACAGGGTTCATGTGCGGTTCGACGGCGCAACGCTCTCCGAATTGCCCGAACGCTGGCCGCACGCCCAGAACGACGCGCTCGGCTATTTCGTCTGGCTCTATTCCACTCTCGCGGCCGCTGGTGCGATCCCGCTGACCGGAGACGGCCTCGCGCTCCTCGCGAAATTCTCAGCCTACTTCAAGGCGATCCGGTTCTGGGAAAACGAGGACAGTGGACACTGGGAGGAGATCAGTAAGATCAGCGCCTCGAGCATTGGCGTCGTCATTGGCGGGCTCGAAGCGATGAAGCTGTTGCTCGAGACGCGAGGAGCGGGTTTCGAGTCCGGCAGAATCGAGGCGGACCTCGAACTTGTCGCGGATCTGGCGAGTTTTGGAAGGCGGGCGCTCGACGATATTCTGCCCGCCGAGTGCGCGCAGCCCGAGCCGCAGAAGAGGCGGCGGTTCGACGCGGCGCTTCTGTTTCTCGTCTATCCCATATCCGTCGTCAGTGACGCGATGGCCGACGAAATCACCGCCGACGTCGCTGCGTATTTGCAGGGCGAGATAGGAATCGTCGGTATGTCGGCGACTCCTACTGGAGCGCCGACTATCGGATACTGTTCCCGCCGGTAGAGCGAAGCGGCGACTTCAGCGAGAACATGGAACGCCGGAACCGCCTGCTGAAGGCAGGACAGGAAGCGCAATGGTGCATCTTCGACCCGATCATGTCCGTGATCTACGGCAATCGCTTTCTGCGGTCGGGGAACGGCATGGACCGCGAAAGGCAGATTGCCTATTTCAACCGCAGTATCGCGCAGATCTCCCCGCTCTTGCAGTGTCCGGAGGCCTATTTTCTGGAGTGCGGGGCGTGGGTTCCGAACGGCAATGCGCCGTTGCTGTGGACAGAGGCCAATCTCTGGCTTGCACTGAAAGTTATGAAGGCGACAGCGACGAACGCCCCTCGTTGAAGAGCGACTGCTGGACGGACTGTCCCTCGCGGACCGCGGTCGCGAGGCGAGCGGCCCCGATCTGGCGTGGGGGCCAGCTACCGCCTAAAGCTAAACGAGCGGATGGATTCGCCGCCGGACCGGGAAGAGAAGGTGCACTTCATTCTGCAACCCTCGCGTACGCGCCTTGCGGGCTCGATTCGTCGAGAGACGGCAGAGCGATAGGTGGAACAGTCTTTTGTTACGTGGCCGCTGCTCGATGGTCGCACGCTTCTGGTGGGCGGGCTCCATTTCGTTTTCGCAGGAGCCGTCACCCTCCACGTTCTGATGACCAAGCGGGATGTGCCGGCTGCGATCGGATGGATCGGGCTGGCATGGCTCTCGCCTTTCTTCGGGGCCTGCATCTATGTCGGATTTGGCGTCAACCGCGTGAAACGCCACGCACGTCGGCTCAAGAGATCGGTTCAAGGCATCGAGCCGCTCGATTTAGGTGACAAAACCTCGGACGAACCGCTCGCGCGGCTGAAGGCGGCCATCGGGAAAATCACCGGCCAAAACCTTGCCAGCGGCAAGGTGGATGCGGTTCTCGATTGCGGCGATCAGGCCTACCCGCAAATGCTCGCCGCCATCGAGAGCGCTAAACTCCACATTCGCCTTTCCACCTACATCTTCCGCACCGACGAACTCGGCCGGCAATTCATCGGTGCGTTGGTGAGAGCCCATCGCAGAGGCGTGAGAATCCGCGTTCTGATCGATGGAATTCGGCGGCGGATTCTTGCGCTCCTCCGCGTACCGCCGGCTGCGCAAGGAAGGCGTTCCCGTTTCACGCTTCCTGCACTCGATTTTGCCCTGGAAGATGCCATTCCTCGATCTGCGGCTGCATAAGAAAATCCTGGTCGTTGACGGGGACAGCGCTTTCGTCGGCGGCCTGAACATCGGCGCCGAGAACGTCATTGCCCATCGGCCGAACTCGCCTGTACGGGACACCCATTTTCACCTCGAGGGGACGATTGTCCGGCAGATCGCGCAAGAGTTCGACGACGACTGGTCATTTGCGACCGGCGAAGAGCCGATCCGGATCGATCCGCCGCCTCCCACGACTCCGTTTGGCTTCCCGGCCCGGACCATCGCCGCCGGGCCGGACCAGGAGGTCGATCAGCTGGTTCTGGTCCTTCTGTCCGCGATCAACCTAGCGCGCTATTCGATCAGGATCGCCACGCCCTATTTCCTTCCGGACGACCAGATCATCACGGCCCTCCAGTTGGCGACCCTGCGAGGCGTCGACGTGCGTGTCGTCCTGCCGGGCAAGAACAACCACCGACTGGTGGCCTGGGCCGCCCGGACGCATATCCGACCCCTGTTGCAGATGGGGTGCCGCGTCTGGCGAAGCCTTCCGCCATTCGATCACTCAAAATTGATGACGATCGACGGGGAATGGAGCCTCATCGGCAGCGCAAATTGGGACATACGGAGCCTTCGCCTGAATTTTGAGCTCACCGTTGAACTTTATGACAAGGACTTTTCAGCACAATTGGTCCAGATTATCGACGCCAAATGTGCTCAACAGGTCACGCTGGCAGAAATCGACAAGCGTCCGTTCATCATTAAGCTTCGTGACGCGGCGGCGCGGCTGTCGATGCCCTATATATGAAAACAGTTCGAGCTGAGGTCTCTGTGAAGGTTGCATCCTACAACATCCACAAATGTCGTGGCATTGACGGCGCCACCCGTCCAGATCGCATCCTCGAAGTGATCCGCGAGCTCGGCGCAGACATCGTCGCTCTTCAGGAGGTCGATCACCGTTTCGGCCGACGGGGCGGCCTTCTCGATCCGGCGGCGATCGAGCGCGACCTCGGGATGCGACTCCTTGTTCAGTCGGACGTTGCTCACCGGCATGGCTGGCACGGCAACGCGCTGTTGGTGCGGAGTCACCCGGTATCGTATCGCCGCTTTCGCCTGAAGCTGCCCGGGGGCGAACCTCGCGGGGCGATCGTCGCCGAGTTGGACCTCGGCGACGGCGAGTTTCGGGTCATCGCGGCTCACCTCGGATTGCTTCGCCGCTCGAGAGTGGATCAGGTCAGCGCCCTCATGACGGCCTTCCTCGATCTGCCCGCCATGCCGACCATCCTTCTCGGCGATTTAAACGAGTGGCGGCAGCGCGGGCGCTCCGCGCTGCGCGGACTCGAGCCGGCCTTCGGCGTGCCTCCCTCCATCCGCAGCTTTCCGTCTCGACGGCCCATTTTCGCGCTCGACCGGATTCTCTGGCTGGCCGGCGGGCCTGATCACGGACCTCGCTGTTCACGACTCGCCCGCTTGCCCGACTGTCGTCGGATCATCTTCCGCTGACAGCCAGGGCAAGCCTGAGGTCGGCGAACCGGCTTGCGGCTTGACGCGGAAAGCCTCCCACTCTGGGGGCGCCACGAGTTGCGGCGACGAGTCCGACATTTGAGGCGCTGCAGACGAGCGTATCCTTATATATACATATTATAGTGGTAATTATGTTGCTGACACCGGCAAATCGAAAGCCCTGCTGGTCTGCTTGACTTGCAGGTTTCGGTGCCTAACCAATTGAAATTCTTTGTGTTAGAGCAGATTCTCCACCTCTTCCCCAAAGCGCCCGCGGAGACGCTCATCCAGGCAACGCCCTCCTGGCGAGTTCGATCCAGTAGGCGACGCCGTGGGAAAGGGCGGCGTCGTTGAAGTCGTATTTGGGATTGTGCAGTCCGGCCGTGTCGCCATTGCCGACGAACACATAGGCGCCGGGCACGCGGCGCAGGATGAAGGCGAAGTCCTCGGCGCCCATGACCGGCTTCAGGTCGTCGCGGACGCGTTCCGGCCCGGCGACAGCCCGCATCGCGGAAAGCGCGAGTTCGGTCTCGGCCGGATGGTTGACGGTCGGCGGATAGGGCGTCTCGGGCCTGTGATCGAGGCGGGCGGTCACGCCGAGCGCCTGCGCGATCGCGGCGCAGATCCGCTCAAGCTCCGCCTCGACGGTTTTCGACACATCGTCGGAGAAGGAGCGTATGTTGCACTTCATCTCAACCTTCTCCGGGATCACGTTGAAGGCGTCCCCGCCGTGGATCGAGGTGATCGAGACGACGGCGCTGTCGAGCGGATTGACGACGCGCGAGACAATCGTCTGGGCCGCCGTCACAATGTGACTCGCGGCAACGATCGGGTCACGCGCGAAATGCGGGAAAGCCGCGTGGCCTCCTACGCCCTCGACCGTGATGACGACACTCGATGTCGCCGCCATCGCAGGCCCATGCACGACCCGGAAGTGTCCGATCGGTACGCCCGGCCAGTTGTGCACCGCGTAGGCGCCCTTGACCGGGAAGCGCTCGAGCATGCCGTCGTCGATCATCGCCTGCGCCCCGGCGCCCCCTTCCTCCGCCGGCTGGAAGCAGAAGACGAGCGTGCCGTCGAAATCGCGGTTTTCGGCGAGCCACCGGGCCGCGCCGAGCAACATCGTCGTATGCCCGTCGTGCCCGCAGGCGTGCATCAGGCCGGGCGTCGCGGAGGCGTAGTCGGCGCCGGTCGCCTCCAGGATGGGCAGGGCGTCCATGTCGGCGCGCAGGAGAACCCGCTTGCCGGCGTTTTCCGCCGCGCCCTTCGCGCCATGCAGGAGGCCAAGGACGCCGCTCCGGCCGACGCCCTCGATGACCTCGTCGAAGCCGAAGGTTTTCAGACGGTCGGCGACGATGCGCGAGGTTCGAGGAAGGTCGTAGGTGAGCTCGGGATGACGGTGCAGATCTCTCCGCCATTCGGTGAGTTCCGGGAGCATGGCGGCGATCGAGTTCTTCAGCGGAGCGTTCATGTCAGAGCCTCCTGCACCAGGACGATTGCTGCAACTGCGAAGGGCCAACGGTAGAAGGCGGGCAACGGTTCGGCAAGTCGCGCCTCTGCTATATATCGCGGATGAGATCGAGGCTGCCCGCACGCGCGGAGCCGGTGTGAAAGGAATTTGGAATGAGCGTGCCTCCGCCGGGAATCCTGAGTCTTGTTCCCTTCGTCAGCGTCGAGAACATGATGCGGATCATCTGGACGATCGGGGTCGAGCGGATGATCTCGGAACTCGCCGCCTATATCGAGGAGGATTTCCGGCGCTGGGAGGTTTTCGACAAGACGCCGCGGATCGCCGCCCATTCAGCCGAGGGGGTGATCGAGCTGATGCCGACCAGCGATGGGGCGACATACGGCTTCAAATACGTCAACGGCCATCCGAAGAACTCCGCCGAAGGGTTACAGACCGTGACGGCCTTCGGCGTCCTGTCGCATGTCGACAGCGGGTATCCGATGCTGATCTCGGAGATGACGATCCTCACCGCGCTGCGGACCGGGGCGACTTCGGCGCTGGTCGCGAAATATCTCGCGCCTCCCGGAGCCAGGACGATGGCGATCATCGGCGCCGGGGCGCAGTGCGAATTCCAGGCGCTGGCTTTCAAGGCGCTGTGCGGGGTCGAGACCCTCCGGATCTACGACATCGATTCTGCGGCTACGAAGAAGGCGGTCGGGAACCTGGCGGGGCAGGGTATCGTGGCCGTCGGGTGCCAGTCGAAGGAGGAGGCGATCCTCGGGGCGGGGATCGTAACCACGTGCACCGCCGACAAGCGCTTCGCCACCATCCTGACCGACAATATGATCGGCGCGGGGCTGCATATCAATGCGATCGGCGGCGACTGCCCGGGCAAAACGGAACTCGCCCGCGACATCCTGCTCAGATCCGACATCTTCGTCGAATACGCGCCCCAGACGCGGATCGAAGGGGAGATCCAGCAGCTCGACAAGGATCACCCGGTGACCGAACTCTGGCAGGTGATCTCAGGGCGGGCGCCGGGCGCCGCGACACGCGGCAGATTACCCTGTTCGACGGAGTCGGCTTCGCCATCGAGGATTTTTCCGCCTTGCGGTACATTCGCGACCAGCTCCCGAAGACGGGCTGCTACGTCAACCTCGATCTCCTGGCCGACCCAGACGACCCGCGCGATCTGTTCGGCATGCTCTCGCGCGCGCAGCCGAAGTCCCCGGCCTGATTCCAGGCGGGGCGAAGCGTCAGAGGGAAGCGAGTTCCGGATAGCGGCGCAAGGCGGACGCGCCGATGAGGATGATGGTCCCGCCTGTCTGCTCGCGCACGCGGATACGGCAGTCGGGGAGGTCGAGCATCTTCGCCATGTCGATGATCTTCGGCCACGCTGCTCTGGAGTTGACGAGCGCCACCGCCGTCTCGACGACGATCACGTCGTCCCCGTGGAGGACTTCGAAGTCATAATACGGCACCGGCGCCACTCCCGCTTGCGGGACCCCTCCAGCCTCCGCTCCCGCCTTCTCCGGGCGAGATGTCTTATACGAAAGTCTGTAGCGCACTTAGCCACCTTTGGCTAGCGCATGTTTACAGCGAAGCGTTTGAATTACCGTCCCGTGCGCTCTCGCGAGCCGTCGCGGCAACCAGCGACCCCTCGAGCGCCGAAGGCCCCATCGCCAGCCGCCGCAACAGCCGCCGCCCGCGCGTCGCGTCCGCGACTCCGCAAACCGGCCGCGCCTTCGAGGCGAAAGCGGACCGGGGCGGCAATGCGTTCTTCAGAACGTCTCATTCGCCACCGGCCGGGCCGCGAACCCGAAGCGCGGGGAATGCGTTAAGGCGAAACGGAATGGGGCGGTTTGATCTGGCTCAATGAAAGGCAAAACCCTTTGCGCTTTTACGACGTCTCGAGAAATAGGCGACGTAGCTCGATCGCCGGGCAGCGGTTCATCACCACCACGACGCCCAGGGCGCGGGCTCGCGCGGCCGCTTGTTCGTTGATCACGCCGAGCTGCATCCAGATCGCCCGCGGCGGAGGGTCGAGCCGTAGGGCGTCGTCGACGCAGCCGTCCGTGGCAGCCGAGTTCCGGAACACGTCCACCATGTCGATCGCCGCAGGGACATCGGCCAGTCTCGCGCTCACGAGACGGCCTCGGATTCGCGCCCCGGCGTGGCCGGGGTTGACCGGAAACGTCTCGTAGCCACGATCGATCAGAACGCCCAGAACCTCGTTCGACGGCCGTGTCGGGTTGGGGGAGGCGCCGACCACCGCGATCGTGTGTACGCTCGTCAGAATCTCGCGGATCGCGTCGTCGCTGAGCCCGTCAGTCGCCGGCATCGCGTTTGCCAAATTCTGGCCTGCGCTTTTCGAGAAACGCCGCCATCCCCTCGACGCAGTCCGGCTCAGCCAGATTGTCGACCATCGCCTTCGAAGCGAGCGCGTAAGCCGTGTCGAGCGGATGCTCGATCTGGGCGTAGAAGGCCCGCTTACCGATTGCGAGCGCGGCAGCCGAATGCTGGGCGACGGACTTGGCCAGCGCGCGGGCCTCGACGAGCGCCTGGCCCTCCGGCGCAACCCGGTTGACGAGGCCGAACCGCAGCGCGTCGGAGGCGCTGAAGAGCTTGCCGGTCATCGCCATCTCGAGCGCCGCCTTGCGCGACACGGCGCGCCCGACTGCGACGAGAGGCGTCGAGCAGAACAGTCCGGCATTGACCCCGGACAGTGCGAATTGCGCTCGCTCGCCCGCGATCGCGAGATCACAGGAGGCGACAAGCTGGCAGCCGGCCGCCGTCGCGACCCCTTCAACTGCCGCGATGACCGGCTTCGGCAGCGCGACGATCGCCTGCATCAGGACCGAGCATCGGGCGAAGAGGTTCTCGAAATAAGCGCTGCCCCGATCCAAATCGTTCCGATGGGCCTGCATCTCCCGGAGATTGTGCCCCGCGCTGAGCGCCGGCCCCTCCCCCGCCAGGATGACGACCCGCGCCTTCTCGTCCCTCGCGAGCTCGGCGAAGGCGACGATTAGCGTGTCGATCATAGTAAGGCTCAGCGCGTTCCGGTTCTGCGGACTCGCGAGCGTCAGAGTGACGACGCCGTCGCCGTCCTCGCCGCGAAGCAGTTCGGAGAATGCGGGGACGGTCTGAGCGGTCATGGAGTGTTTCCGGGCGTGACGGGGAGCGCAGGGAAACTTACGCGCCTCGTCGGCCGCAGTAAATGGAGCACCCCCCCCGAAGAACAGCAGAACCGCTCGGGCTGGTCGGCCACGCAATTGAGGCGGCGGTGGAGATCGGCCTGCGGCGAGAAGTTGCGGATCGTCACCGCACAGGCGAACACCGCAAGAAAGCCATAGGTTTCCGCCATCTGCGCGAGCCCGTAGGTCAGGAAGGTGATCGCGACGAAAACGAGGCCGTCGTCCGCTCTCGACAGCCGAAGATTCTTGGGAAGCGCCGCGTTCACCTTCACGGCCGTCCAGGCCAGGACGAACCCGCCAGCAAGCCGGTCGACGACCCTGCCGAAAAGATCGACGAGGGCCCAGGCCGTCAATCCGTCTCCCACATTGGTCTGACTCTCAATTAAGAGCATGCCGAGGGAGACAAACGGAAAGGCGAGGGCATCGTTCAGCCCCGCCTCCGACGTCAGCGCGAGCTTCACCTCTGCTTCCTCTCCCGTCCCGGGCGGGCCGACCTGGACGTCCGCCGCGAGCACCGGGTCAGTCGGCGCGAGCATGGCGCAAAGGAGACTGGCCGCCCCGGTGGGCAGGCCGAGCAGGAAGCGCGCCGAAACTGCGACTACGGCAATGGAGATTGGCATCGCAATCCCAATCCCAATCAATCAGACGCCACGTGCTGCCCTAATGCCTGACCGAGAAGGGCCTGTCGATCCTGAGCCTCCCGCCCATGATCGCCACGACCAGGGCGATCTCCGTCAGGACGTCCGAGGTCTGCTCGAACTTTATGATCTTCCGGTGGGGGACGAGGAACGTGAACAGGGCGAACCCATTGCGACCGCCAGAATGTCCAGGACACCGGAAGGCGTTCCAGGAAAAGCGGCGCCCATCCGATCGCCAGGGCGACGACCGCCATCGCCAGCATATGGGTCGTGGTCTCGGGCATTTCGCGCCAATAGACAGGAGAGTGGAAAGTTCCGGCCGGCCCGCCGTATGAACCATTCGCGGAAAACCTTTTGCCGCTTCCCCGTCGGCCTGATTTCCGCTAGGCAGCGCACCTTCGCAATTTCCAAACCGAAACGAAACGATAATGCATCGCTATCGCACGCACACCTGCGGGGCCCTCGGGCCGACCCTGGTCGGCGAGTTCGTCCGCCTGTCCGGCTGGTGCCACCGCATCCGCGACCATGGCGGCGTGCTGTTCATCGACCTGCGCGACCATTACGGGATCACCCAATGCGTGGTCGATCCCGATTCGCCCGCTTTCAGGCAGGCCGAGAAGCTGCGCTCGGAATTCGTCGTCCGGGTCGACGGGGCGGTGCGCAAGCGCCCTGGGGGCACCGAGAATCCGGAGATGGCGACCGGCCTCGTGGAAGTCTACGTGCGCGAGATCGAGGTTCTCGGCCCGGCGGGCGACCTGCCGATGCCGGTGTTCGGCGACCAGCCCTATCCGGAGGACATTCGTCTCAAATACCGCTTCCTCGACCTGCGCCGCGAGAAGCTGCACAAGAACATCATGCTGCGCGGACAAATCATTGATTCGCTTCGCGCGCGGATGAAGGCGCAAGGGTTCTTCGAATTCCAGACGCCGATCCTGACCGCCTCGAGCCCCGAGGGCGCGCGCGACTTCCTCGTGCCTTCACGCATCCATCCGGGCAAGTTCTACGCGCTGCCGCAGGCGCCGCAGCAGTTCAAGCAACTCACCATGGTGGCGGGCTTCGACCGCTATTTCCAGATCGCGCCCTGCTTCCGCGACGAGGACGCCCGCGCCGACCGCAGCCCCGGCGAGTTCTACCAACTCGATATCGAGATGAGCTTCGTCACCCAGGAGGACGTTTTCGCCGTCGTCGAGCCGGTGCTGCGCGGCGTATTCGAGGAGTTCGGCGGCGGACGTCCGGTCACGCAGGTCTTCCCGATGATTCCCTATGCCCGAGCGATGCTGGAATTCGGGGTCGACAAGCCGGACCTGCGCAATCCGATCAGGATCGCCGACGTGACGGAAGTGTTCCGGCGCGACGACGTGACCTTCAACGCCTTCAAGCAGGTCATCGAGGCGGGCGGGGTGGTGCGCGCAATTCCCGCCCCGGGCGCCGCGAAGAGCCCGCGTTCGTTCTTCGACAAGCTGAACGATTGGGCGAAAGGCGAGGGGGCGGCGGGTCTCGGCTACATCATCTTCGAGGACTATCCGACCGGGGGGGTTTTGGGAGGGGCTCCGGCTGTCTCTGCTAGCGAGCACATTGCGGAATTGAAACAACGGCACAATCTCGATGGGAGCCTTCTTTTCGGTCGAGGTCCGATTGCGAAATTCCTCCCAGTTTCAGCGCAGCAAGCGCTGGCAAAGGCGGCTGGATTGAAAGCGGGCGACGCCGTGTTTTTCGCCTGCGACAAGGCGGACAGGGCTGCCAGGCTCGCCGGCGCGGCGCGCGTGCGGATCGGCAATGATCTCGGCGTCTCAAAGAAGGACGTGTTCGAATTCTGCTGGATCGTCGACTTCCCGATGTACGAGTGGAACGAGGAGGAGAAGAAGATCGACTTCTCCCACAACCCGTTCTCGATGCCGCAGGGCGGCCTCGAGGGGTTGGAGACGAAGGATCCGCTGACCATCAAGGCCTTCCAGTACGACATCGTGTGCAACGGCATCGAATTGTCCTCGGGCGCGATCCGCAACCATCGCCCCGACGTCATGGTCAAGGCCTTCGAAATCGCGGGCTACGGCGAGGACGTCCTGCTCGAGAAGTTCGGCGGCATGTACCGCGCCTTTCAGTGCGGCGCGCCGCCCCACGGCGGTATCGCGCCAGGGGTCGACCGCATCGTCATGCTGCTTGCGGGGGAGGAGAATCTTCGCGAGGTCGTGCTCTTCCCGATGAACCAGCGCGCCGAGGACCTGATGATGGGCGCGCCGGCCCAGGTGACGACCAATCAGCTGCGCGAATTGCACATTCGGCTCAACCTTCCGGAGAAGTGAGGCGCAAGCTTCGTAGGAGACTTCGACCGGCGAACGGTCGCGTTGAGAACGCGTCTTGATCCTCACGCGCAGGAGATAGGCGTTTTCGCGGCTCCGCGGACGGGAACGTGAACAACGCAGCCGGTTACGATTGCCGCAGCGATGAGACCCGCGCGCGCCCGTGTTTCAGCCCGGGTCCCGATCACGCCACCATTGTTTGCAGCACCGTCAATGAGGCCGAAAAAAGGGAAGGCGAAAGCCTTCCCTCTTCGTCCGTGGGATCCGTAGTGGATCAGAACTTGTAGTTCATGCCAACTCGGAAGATCGATCCGTCGAAATTGTACTTGGCGGTCGCATAAGTGCCCGGCCAGAGGTTCGCTGTATAAATCGTCGGAGAGGTCACCACGTTGCTGCTGCCGAGGTTGTAGTACAGATATTCGCCCTTCAGCGTGATGTTATTGGTGATCGCATACTCGACGCCCGCGCCGATCGTCCAGCCGACTCGCGTCGAGCTCGGTGCTCCGTGCCAGTAGATGTTGTTGAACGTATCCCAGACATTAAGGTAACCGCTGCCGCCGCCGTAGGCGAGACCGCCCGTGCCGTAGAACATCAGCCGGTTGTCAGGAGTGGCGACGAAGCCGACGCGAGCGCGGGTCGTGCCGAGCCAAGTCATCTTGGCCGAAGCGTTCACGTTGATCGTGTCGCCGAGCGGCGCCACCGTGAAGGGGGCGCTGGTGTAAGAGAAGTTCTTGCTCCCGCTGGTCCAGTCGATGTCGGTTTCGACGCCGAACACCGCGGCGCCGGACTGCCAGTTGTAGCCAGCCTGACCACCGATGAGCCATCCGCTTCCGCCCGAGCCGAGGGTATTCGGATAGTAGGTAGAGAGCCAGGGGAAGCCGGCGGTGTAGAACGTCGTCGAACGGCTGCCCGTGCCCCATATACCGCCAACGTTCGCGCCGACGTAGAACCCGGTCCAGGTGAAAGGCGGCGGCACGAACATCGCCGGGGCCGGAGCCTCTTTGCGGGTGGGGAGGTCAGCGGCCTGCGCCGAGAGCGCGCCCGCAACGGTCAGAGCCGCCGCAGCAGCCCCCATAAGCCAACGATTCTTCATGTCTATTCTCCGTTTAGATCGGCTCCGCCTTGCGCCTGAAGATAGCGCGCCGTCGCCCGTTGAAAACCAATATGCTCGGTATAGGCGCCGATTCCGCCTGAGTCCACCGTTTACGCGCCATTCGGTCACGTTCGCGAGCAGATGTGGCAAAAGAGACACAAATTGCCTTGGTTTGGTTAAGCAATTCTTAGTGATGACGGCCCTACAGCCTGCGCGTTAACCAACAACTAGGCTTGCGAGCAGGACGGCGATCACGCCGGTCAGGAAAACGCCGTCGAAAGTGCCGGCGCCCCCGATCGAAGCGACCGGCGCGCCGATGCCGCGCAAAGCGCCAAGGTTGAGCAGATCGGCTCCGACGAGCACCCCGATGCAGCCCCCGATATAGGCGAGGGGAGCAGCGTAGCGCCTCGACAGGACGAGGCCGGCGAAGGCCGCGAGGAGGGGCGGCGCGACCGTCGGCACGGCGATGCCGACGCCCCGGATCGGCGTCGCCATCTGATGGACAAAGAAGGCGACGACCACGACCGCCACGATCGCCGGTCCCCAGAGACGATAGCGGACAAGAAGATAGAACGACAGCATTATCGGGATGACGGCGCCGCCGACATTAATCGCTAGCACCGTGCCCGGCCAGTCGACCGCGACCGGCGCAAGAAACGGCACTCCGAAGATCTGAACCACCTCGTGGGAGACCACTTGTTGCTGGGGGAGGCGGTAAAGGGGCAGGTTAACGTATGAGCCGGCAAGCGAGCCGAACAGCGCCAGCAGGACGATGAACGGATTGAGGCCGAGTACAGAAAAGGCCTTCCGCAGCACTCCGATCTGTAAGAGGACGACGAGCCCGACGAGGATGGCGGCCAACAACCCTGCCGAAGTCGCGCTGACCGGAAAATAGTGGATATGGATCACAGCCTCTCATCCTGCTTCGCGCCGCTCAAACGCGCGCGAAGGCCGCAATGATCCGTTCGGCGAAGGGTCGCAGCGCCTCGGCGTTCCGGAAGGGTCCGCCGGGAGGCCTGACGACGTCGCCCGCCCAGCGCGGCAAGAGGTGGAAGTGAAGGTGGAACACCTGCTGTCCGCCGGGCTCTTCGTTGAACTGCTGCACGGTCAGTCCCTCCGCGCCCATGCCGGCCCTGACGGCGCGCGCGACCTTCTGAACCGTCGGCATCATCCGGGCGAGTTCCTCCGGGGCGATGTCGAAGATATTGCGGGCCTGGACTTTCGGGATCACCAGGGTATGTCCGTCGGCGCGCGGCATCACATCGAGGAAAGCGAGCGCCGCATCGTCCTCGTAGACCTTCGTGCAGGGGGCTTCGCCACGCAGAATTTTGGCGAAGATGTTGTTGGAATCATAGGTCAAAGGTCTCTCCCGCAGTCTCGTTGTCCGGATTCTCGCCCTTCCGGAAGGGGGCGCGATCCCCATAATAGGCGATCGTTTCGGCGACCGCCGCGCGTTCGCGCCGCACGAAGTCGGCGACCGCTCTGGCGAGGCGTGCGTCGGCGAATTCGTGGGCGGAATAAGTGACGACCGGCCGATAGCCGCGAGCCAGCTTGTGCTCCCCCTGGGCGCCAGCTTCCACCCGTTTGAGCCCGCGCGCGAGCGCGAATTCGATCGCCTGATAGTAGCACACCTCGAAATGGAGGAACGGCCTGTCCTCGATCGCACCCCAGTTCCGGCCATAGAGCGCATCGTCGCCGATGAAATTGATGGCGCCGGCGATGTAGCCGCCGTCGCGCTTCGCCATCACCAGAAGGATGCGCTCGGCCATCGCCGCGCCGACGCGGTCGAAGAAGGATCGGGTCAGATACGGGCGGCCCCACTTTCGCGACCCCGTATCCATGTAAAACTTGAAAAATGAATCCCAATGTTCCGTTTTGATTGATGAACCCGTGATCCACTCGATCGCGACTTCGTCGCTGAGCGCCTCTCGCCGTTCGCGCTTGATCGCTTTGCGCTTGCGGGAGGCGAGGGCGGCCAGAAAATCCTCGAAGGACGAGAATCCTTCGCTGAGAAAGTGGAACTGTTCGCCGTGGCGGACCAGAAAGCCCATCCGCTCGAGCCGGGCCGCGTCTTCGGCGGTAGGAAAAGTGACATGGATTGACGAGGCCTTCGCCTGCCGGCGGACCTCCCGCAGCGCCTCGACCAGCGCCTCCCGCGCCCCTTCGGGCCCATGCGGCGCGACGAGGAGGCGCCGTCCGGTCGCCGGGGTGAATGGCGCGGCCACCTGGAGCTTCGGGTAGTAGTGACCGCCGGCGCGCTCGTAGGCATCGGCCCAAGTGTGGTCGAACACATATTCGCCGAGGCTATGGCCCTTGAGATAGGAGGGCGTCGCCGCAACGATCCGGCCCGACGCATCTTCGACGACGACATGCGCAGGAGTCCAGCCGGAGCGGCCGCCGGTCGAGCCGGAGGCTTCCAGCGCATGCAGGAAGGCATGGGCGACGAAGGGGTTGAACCGCTCGCCTTCTGCTGCGTCCTCGCTCAGGCCAGGCGGATTGGCGCAGGCGTCCCACGCCGCCGGATCAATGTCGGCGATCGAGGGAACGAGGCGCGCAGTCAGTCGCGTGGAAGCCATGGCGAGACGGGATCGGGTGAGACGCGACTTCAATCCTAGCACGTTGCGTCCATTTTGCGGCGCGTGATGTGCGGCGCTTCGGCTCGACCGGTTCCTTGCAGCGCCCGCGCGCCCTCCCGGACGCCGGAAGCCATCCTCGGCCACGTGCCGCGTGAGGTGTCTCGTTCTATCTCGGCGCGCTCCGCACGATCGAGAAGATTGCGGCGACGGCGTCGTTGAGCTTGTCCTCCTTGTCGGGAGGCTGCGAATTGGTCTCGACCGTGATCATCAGTTCCTCTTTCGCGAACCAGACATAAAGCGTCCGGTAACCGAGCGTTTCGCCCTGATAAAACCATTGCGAACCGAGAGATCCGAGAATCCCCTTCGCCAGGCCGAGGGTGAAGCCGCGAGGATCGTCGGTCGGGACGTCGGCGATCGGTTCGCCGGTCTTGGTCGAGACCAGCGTCGTCCACTCCGCCTGTTGCTTCCGCGGAACGACGCGCCCCTCGAACACCGCGCGCATCCAGAGGTCGACGTCGCGGACGCCGGCGATTGCGCCTCCCGCCGCCTGCGCCCAGGACGTGCCCTGGCCTCGCACGTCCCGGCCGACTAGCGGGAGGAGCCACGACTGCTTGCAGCCGGGTTGGTACTCGGCGCAGGCCGGGTTGTCGAAATAGCCGTGGGCCAGGTGGCGCAGCACGGTGGCGCAGCACGGCTTCGGGATAGGTTCCGTTCTCGTAGAAGGTGCTCGTGAGGCCGAGCGCATCGACCATCGCGCGCACGAGATCGCGATAATGCCGACCGGAGGCCCTCTCGGCGATCAGACTGGCGAGGACGTAGTTGGTGTTCGAATAGTGGTATCCCGTCGTCACGGGAAGCTCGTTGCCTGGTGCGGGGTAAGCGGCCTTGAACAGATCCTCGGCCGTGAAATCGCGCGCAGGCTCTTCCGCCATCCCGCGCAATATCGTCTCCGTCTCGGAGTAGTTCGGGATGCCGCTCGTCATGTCGAGCAGGCGCCGGACGGTGACGTCCTTCCAGACCGGATATTGCGGCAGCCATTGCCCGATCGTGTCCTCGAGAGAGAGCTTGCCGGCGGCCTCAAGCTTCGGGATCACGGCTGCGCAGAAGGATTTCGATGTGCTCCTCATCTGGAAGAGCGTGTCTCGTCCCACGGACGGGTTGTCCGGCTCGCGTCCCGTCTTTCCGGCAAAAGCCTCAATCGCCGGACCCGGATCGCCGAAGCTGACGTAGGCCGCGATCCCGGTGACCTTCTCGACCGGCGCGCGGTCTTTGAGCCACGCCTCCAGCACCGCCTGGATCCTTTCCGCCTGGCTCGCCTCCGCCTTCGGGCCCGGGGCGGCGACGAGGGTGAACCCGATTGCGAGCGAGGCGAACGTCCGGCTGCGACAGATCATTTTCGTTCCCTGACACCGCGGCTCGACTATAAGGAGCACTCGCAGCGGCGCAACGCCGGCGCGTCGGACGGCTGGCGAACTCGAAGTTGGCGGGTCGGGAGCGCGGCGAGCGTCGCCTTGTTCGACGACCCGGCTCATGTTAGCGACGGCGGCAGTCGGGGTATAGCGCAGCCCGGTAGCGCGGAAGTTTTGGGTACTTCAGGTCGCAGGTTCGAATCCTGCTGCCCCGACCATTTTTTCGAACTTTTGACTCCCTGGCCGACTCGACCTTCGGAAAATCCCATTGGGCCATTCCGCCTGTCGCGACGCGTTCCAGCCCGGGTCGTTCGCGCTTTGCAGCCGATTTGGCGTGACCCAGAGTTTCCGCTCAAGGTCGAAGGCTTGCTCCCCTCGTTTCCTGTTCCGGCCTGCACCGGTCTCTTTCGCCGCCTGTTACGGCCCTGATAATCGCGATAACAGACCCTGTTCCCCGCCTGCTCCGCGCGCCTCCATTTGCGGACGAGATTCGTAACAGGGGCAAAAGTCTTGGCGATTGCCGGCTTGGGTTGGGCGTTGGGTGCGGCGAATCTACCGGGGGGCAGAGAGGATTCCCGCATCGTCGATTT
>CAVUHX010000023.1:0-21652 GCA_963741405.1 uncultured Alphaproteobacteria bacterium | reverse complement strand
GATGAAACAGGCAGCCCCCCGGTCCTCGGACGCAAGCCCGATCGACGCAGGCCTACGAGCGTTGTGCGGCATCGCGGCGTATTATCGGATTGGCGCGGATCCGACGGGCTTCAGCGTCACTTGGCGCTGGGGAGTCGGGCAGCCGACGAACTCGATCTCATTCGCGCCGCCCAGCAGATCGGGTTGCGGGCGCGGCTGGTGACGGGCGCTGAGTGCGCAGCGGATGGAAAGATTCCCACCCCGGCGATCGTGCGGCTGAAGGGGGGCGCGTTTACGTCTACGCGGGCGCGTCCCGTCGGGCCTTTGCCGGCTGGTCGATCCGATCAGCCATGCGGTGATGGAGGTCCCGCTCGAGGAGCTTGCGCGCGACAGCGGGGGGCAGGCGCTTCTCATCGCCCGCCGGGTCGGCGGCGCCGGCGTCGACCCGAAGACCTTCGGGATGCGCTGGTTCCTGCCGACCCTGTGGCGCTACCGCAGCCGCTCGGGCATGTGCTGGCGGCGTCGCTGTTCGTCCAGATCTTCGCCCTGACGACGCCGCTGATTTTCCAGGTGATCGTCGACAAGGTGCTGACGCACAAGGGCTACGAGACCCTGTTCGTGATGATCGCGGCCTGGTGGTGATCGGCCTGTTCGACGTCACGCTGCAGTACTTGCGCACCTACGCGCTGTCGCACACCACCAACCGCATCGATGTCGAACTCGGCCAGCGGCTGTTCGCCCATCTCCTTCGGCTGCCGGTCGGCTATTTCGAGACGCGCCCGGCCGGACAGACGGTGGCGCGGGTGCGGGAACTGGAGACCATCCGCACGTTCCTGACCGGGCAGGGCCTGTTCTCGGCGATCGACTTCGTCTTCACCTTCGTCTTCTTCGCGGTGATGTTCGCCTATTCGACCAGCCTCACCCTGATCGTGCTGATCGGCCTGCCGGTCTACGTGCTGATCGGCTTCCTCGTGCGGCCGCCGCTGCGCGATCTGGTTAATGAGAAATTCAACCGGGGCGCGGCGAGCCAGCAGTTCCTGGTCGAGACCATAGTCGGGGTGGGCACGGTCAAGGCTGCGGCGGTCGAACCGATGATGCGGGCGCAGTGGGAGGAAAAGCTCGCCGCCTACGTGAAGACGAGTTTCGCCACGACCATGCTCGGCTCTGGGGGTCAACTGGCTATCCAGTACGTCAGCAAGCTGACCACCGCCGCGGTGCTGTTGTTCGGCGCGAAGGCGGTGATCGACGGACAGCTGAGCGTCGGGGCGCTGGTCGCCTTCAACATGATCGCCTCGCAGGCGGTGCAGCCGATCCTGAGGCTGTCGCAGATCTGGCAGGATTTCCAGCAGGTGCAGATCTCGATCGACCGGCTGGGCGACATCCTCAACACCGCCCCGGAGCCTGCGCCGCTGATGCGGCTCGCGCCGCCGACGCCGCGCGGAGCCATCGAATTCCGCAATGTCGGCTTCCGCTACCGGGCGGGCGGTCCCGAAATTCTCAAGAATGTCTCGCTCGTCATCCAGCCGGGCGAGACCATCGGGTCGTCGGTCCGTCCGGCTCCGGCAAGTCGACGCTGACCAAGCTCGTCCAGCGCCTTTATGCGCCGACCGAAGGCCAGGTCTTCCTCGACGGGGCGGATCTGAGCCAGGTCGATCCGGCATGGCTGCGCTGCCATACCGGCGTCGTCTTGCAGGAGAACCTGCTGTTCAACCGCACCATTCATGAGAACATCGCCTTCGCCGAGCCGGCCATGCCGCGGGCGAGGGTGATCGAGATCGCCCGGCTGTCCGGGGCCGACGAATTCATCGACAAGCTGCCGGAAGGCTACGACACCATGGTCGAGGAGCGCGGCGCCAACCTGTCGGGCGGCCAGCGGCAGCGGATCGCCATCGCCCGGGCGCTGGCGACCAACCCGCGCATTCTCATCCTCGACGAGGCAACCTCGGCGCTCGACTACGAGAGCGAGCGGATCATCCAGCACAACATGCGGCGCATCGTGAAGGACCGCACCGTGATCATCATCGCCCACCGGCTGGCGGCGGTGCGGGGTGCAACCGGATCGTCGGCGTCGCCGACGGACGGATCGTCGAGGTCGGTTCGCATGAGGAGCTGATCCGGCGTCCGGGGGGGCTGTACGCCTATCTCTGGGGCTGCAGAGCGCCCCCGTCGGGCTGGCGTCATGAGCGGAGAAGCCCCCATGCTCGATCCGTCGACGCCGGGACGACACCGCCGAGGGCCAGTCCGAGGGCCAGACCGGGCAGCCGTCCGCCGCCTCGTCGCCGCCATCCTCGGCTTCATCCAGGCTCCTGCCGCCCGGGCCGCGCCGCGCCGCGAGCGCGCTGGCGCTTCCGGAAACGCTCCGGGGCCGGCTGTCCGACCGGGAGTTTCTCGCGCCGGCGCTGGAAATTCTCGAGACGCCGGCCTCGCCGGTGCATATGGCCTTCCTGTGGATCATCTGCGCGCTGGTGGTGGTCGGGCTCGCATGGTCCTGGTTCGGCCGGATCGATATCATTGCCTCGGCCCAGGGCAAGTTTCAGCCGACCGGCCGGGTCAAGGTGATCGAGCCGCTCGACACCGGGCGGGTCGCCGCGATCCGGGCGACTAACGGCAGTTCGGTGGAGGAGGGCGACGTTCTGATCGAACTCGACCGCTCGGCGGCGGAGGCGGATCTGATCGCCGCGAAGGAGGCGCTGGCCTCGGTCCGCGCCGAGACGCTGCGGCGGCAGGCGGCGCTCGCGGCGGCGAAAGCGCGCGCCTTCTCTCCGCCGGCTTCGATCGACTGGCCCGACGACATCGCGCCTGCGTTGCGCGAGCGCGAGAACCGGGTGCTGGCGGCCGACCTCGGGCAGCTTAAGGCGACGCTCGCCTCGTTCGACGCCCAGCGGGCGCAGAAGAGCGCCGAACGCGACATGCTGATCAAGACGATTGCGACCCAGAAGAACCTGGTCGCGACGCTGCAGGAGCGGGTCGACATGCGCACCAGGCTGGTCGAGTTGCAGTCGGGGGCCAAGGCGGCGGTGATCGACGCGACGGAGACCCTGCAATACCAGCAGACCCAGCTCGCGACCCAGGAGCAGCAGCTCGCCTCGCTGTCGGCCGGCCTCGAGGTGATCGATCGCGATTCAGACAAGGCGGTCGAGACCTTCCTGTCGGACGACGCGCAGAAGCTCGACGACGCGGAGCGCCGCGGCGAGGACGCGCGCCAGAAGCTCGCCAAGGCGGCGGCGCTCGTCGACCACCTGA
The DNA here is from genome assembly GCA_963741405.1 of uncultured Alphaproteobacteria bacterium. Classification (GTDB taxonomy): domain Bacteria; phylum Pseudomonadota; class Alphaproteobacteria; order Rhizobiales; family Beijerinckiaceae; genus Roseiarcus. The sequence continues at coordinate 18,430 of CAVUHX010000023.1, read as the reverse complement.
CGCTTCGCGCCCCGATCGCCGGCCGGGTGCAGGCGTCGATCATCGCCAATGTCGGCCAGGTGGTCGCCAGCGGCCAGGAGATCATGCGCGTCGTGCCGCAGGACTCGAGGCTCGAGATCGAGGCTTATGTGCTCAACCGCGACATCGGCTTCGTCAGGGTCGGGCAGGAGGCGGTGGTCAAGATCGAATCGTTCCCCTTCACCCGCTTCGGCTCGATCAAGGCGCATGTCGCCAGCATCGCCAGGGACGCCATCCCCTCGCCCGACGCCAGTGCGATCGAAGGCGATCCCGCCCGCTCCACCAACGCCCAGGGCTTCGCCGGCGGCGAGCGCATGCAGAACCTGGTGTTCGCCGTAGTGCTGACTCCCGACGTCTCGACCATCAATGTCGACGGCGCCGAGCGGCCGCTGACCTCCGGCATGGCTGTAACCGTCGAGCTCAAGACCGGATCGCGCCGCCTGATCGAGTATCTGTTCTCCCCGCTGGTCGAAGTCGCATCCCGCGCAATGAAGGAAAGGTGAGGGTTCGCCCGCGTCCGCACGGGCCCGGCAGCAAACTGGAATAACACAAGTATGTAATAATGACGGACCTCCCACCCGGTAATTGACAGGCGATACCAAGTGGGGTGGCAAGTCATTGAGAAATTGGGAACCCTCCGCAAATCCCGACTTCCGAGAGGCTTCGTAGATGAAAATGAGGTTCTGTGCGGGTTTGGGGGAATTTGCGGCAAATTTCTGGGCATGTAATATTGGTATTGACTTTGCGCGAGGCCATGATTTTAGTTGATCATGTACGTCACGCGTATCCCGAACCCCGAATTCGCCGCCCGACGACCTGCTGCGCGAGAGCTATCCCGAGGGCGGAAAGGTCAAGTCGCGCGCGCTCAGGTTGAAGTGCGCAAGGGCTTGACATCCATCGCCGGCTGCACGATGGAAGCCGGCATGACGCGTTTGCTCCGCATCGCCCGGATCTGCATCATTACCTGCTAGCTCCAAGCTGGCTGGTTCGCGTCTCCTTTCTCAAGACTTTCGAGAAGCGATCATCCGGCCGGTCCCGGACGGCGCTCTGCGCTGTCGCCCTGAGAAGAGACGCTCGATGACGGAAGACAGTTCCTCCACCAGACCGGCGCCGCTGCAGCGGCGGGAGAACCGTCGATGACCCTGCGCCTCTACAACACGCTCACCCGGCGCAAGGAGGATTTCGCGCCGATCGACCCGGCGGCGGTGCGCCTCTATGTCTGCGGGCCCACGGTGTACGACTTCGCCCATATCGGCAACGCCCGGCCGGTCATCGTGTTCGACGTGCTGTACCGCCTGCTCCGTCACGTTTATGGACCGGAGCACGTGATCTACGCCCGCAACGTCACGGACGTCGACGACAAGATCAACGCGCGCGCCGAGCGCGACTTTCCCGGCCTGCCATTCAACGAGGCGATCCGGAAGGTGACCGAGGCGACCGAGCGCCAGTTTCACAACGACGTCGCTGCGCTCGGGGCGCTGCCGCCGACCGTGGAGCCGCGCGCCACCGAACATATCGACCGGATGCGGGACCTGATCGAGCGGCTCGTCGCCCGCGGGGTCGCTTATGTCGCCGAGGACCACGTGCTGTTCTCGCCTTCGGCGATGGACGCGCTTCCCGGCGCGCCGCGCTACGGCTCGCTGGCGCGGCGGTCGCTCGACGAAATGCTCGCGGGCGCCCGCGTCGACGTCGCGCCCTACAAGCGCGATCCGATGGATTTCGTGCTGTGGAAGCCCTCGAAGCCGAAGGAGCCGAGCTGGCCGAGCCCGGTTGCCATCGCCGCTCCGGGGCGTCCCGGCTGGCACATCGAGTGCTCGGCGATGTCGATGGCGAAGCTCCTCGAACCATTCGGCGGCGGACTATCGTGCGACGATCCGACCCGCAACACGTTCGACATCCACGGCGGCGGCGTCGATCTCGTCTTTCCCCACCACGAGAACGAGATCGCCCAATCCTGCTGCGCCTTCGGCTCGCAGCGGATGGCCAATGTCTGGATGCACAACGGCTTCCTGCAGGTCGAGGGCGAGAAGATGTCGAAAAGCCTCGGCAATTTCGTCACGATCCGCGACCTCATCGACACCCCGGTCTTCGGCGGCAGAAAATGGTCCGGCGAGGTCCTGCGACTCGCCATGCTGCGCACCCACTACCGTCAGCCGATCGACTGGACGGTCCGGGGACTCGAGGAAGCCGGGGCGACCCTTGATCGGTGGTATGACGCGGTTGGCGATGCGGAGCCTGCGCCCGTCGTCGCGCCTGCGGTCCTCGACGCGCTGGCCGACGATCTGAACACGCCCGCTGCGCTTTCCGAACTTCACCGGATCATGCACGGGCATGCCGGATCCGGGGGTGTTCCCGCCGACCCAGGGGTTCTCAAGGCCAGCGCAAATCTCCTTGGCCTCCTGCAGCGGACACGAAAGGACCGCAAAGCCTCCGAGGTGAGGGATGCTTCGATCGATACCGCGCTCGTGGAAGGCCTGATCCGGGAAAGGTCGGCCGCGCGCGCTGCGAGGAACTGGACGGAGTCCGACCGCCTGCGCGACCGCCTCGCGGGCCTCAGCGTCTCGGTCAAGGACAACAAGGACGGCACGACCAGTTGGGAGCCGAAACGATGAGCGTATCGCTGCGCCCCTACGTTCCCGCCGACGCCCGCCGCTGCGCGGACATCTTTCGCGCGAGCATCGAGGAGCTTGCGGCCGACGACTACAGCGCCGACCAGCGCGAGGCCTGGGCGTCGGGCGCCGACGATGAAGACGCCTTCGCCGCCCGCCTCGCCGGCGCGCTGACGCTGATCGCGGTGATCGACGGCGCGGCAGCCGGCTTCGCCTGCCTCAAGGGCGGTGACGTGATCGACATGCTCTATGTCTCGCCCGAGTTTGCCCGACGGGGCGGGGGCAGCACCCTGATCGATGCGCTGACGAAGCTCGCCGCCGCGCGAGGGGCAAAGCGCCTCACGGCGGACGCCAGCGAGGTGGCGAAGCCGCTGTTCGAACGCTTCGGCTTTCAGGCCCAGAAACGCAATCTCGTGCGCGTCGGCGACGAATGGTTCGCCAACACCACCATGACGAAATCGCTTGGCGCGGAACCCGCGCCCCAAACCCGGCACTGAACGAGAACCCTATGTCCCGAGAACGGCTCTATCTCTTCGACACGACCCTGCGCGACGGCGCGCTGACGACCGGTGTCGACTTCTCCCTCGACGACAAGCGCAACATCGCAGGCATGCTCGACCGCCTCGGGATCGACTATGTCGAGGGCGGCTATCCCGGAGCGAATCCGCTCGACACCGAATTCTTTCAGAAGAAACCCACGAAGCGCGCGCGGTTCTGCGCCTTCGGCATGACGAAGCGGCCCGGCCGCTCGGTCGGCAACGACCCCGGGATCGCCGGTCTGCTCGCTTCGGACTCCGACGCGATCGTCTATGTGGCGAAATCCTGGGACTACCATGTCCACGTCGCGCTCGGCTGCACGCTCCAGGAAAACCTCGACAGCATCGCGGAAAGCGTGCGGGCGGCGGTCGAGTCCGGTCGCGAAGCGATGGTCGATTGCGAGCATTTCTTCGACGGCTACAAGGCCAACCCGAAATACGCGCTAGAATGCGCGATGACATCGATATCGGCCGGGGCGCGCTGGGCCGTGCTCTGCGACACCAATGGCGGCGCACTGCCACACGAGATCGAGCGGATCGTCGCCGAAGTCGCGCCCTCCATCCCCGGCGACCGGCTCGCCATCCACGCCCATAACGACACCGGCAACGCGGTCGCCAACTCGCTCGCCGCCATCCGCGCGGGCTGCCGGCAGGTGCAGGGGACGTTGAACGGCCTCGGCGAACGTTGCGGCAACGCCAATCTCGTGACCCTGATCCCGACGCTGGCGCTGAAGGAGGAGTTCGCCGAGCGATTCGCAACCGGCGTCACGCCGGAGGCGCTCCGCCAGATCACTGTCATCTCGCGGGCATTCGATGAGCTGCTCAACCGTTCGCCGAACCGGCATGCGCCCTATGTCGGCGCGTCCGCCTTCGCCACCAAGGCGGGCATTCATGCCTCGGCGCTGGCCAAGGACCCGCGCACCTACGAGCACGTACCGCCGGAAAGCGTCGGCAACCAGCGCGCCATTCTCGTATCCGACCAGGCTGGACGCTCGAACCTCCTTTCCGAGCTCGCCCGGCTCGGGATCGACGCGGACGCCAATGATCCGCGCCTCACGCGCCTCCTCGACCTGGTGAAGGAGCGCGAGTCGCATGGTTACGCCTACGAAGCGGCCGACGCCTCCTTCGAGCTTCTCGCGCGCGGCGTGCTCGAAGGCGTGCCGGAGTTCTTCGACGTGGAAAGTTTCCATGTCAGCGTCGAGCGCAAGGTCGTCGCGCCCGGCGTGACCTATTCGGCTTCCCAAGCGGTGGTGAAAATCCGCATCGGCGAGGAGCGGCTGATCTCGGCCGCGGAAGGCAACGGCCCGGTCAACGCGCTCGATCTCGCGCTGCGCAAGGATCTCGGTGTCTACCAGAAGCACATCGAGAACCTTGAGCTGCGCGACTATCGCGTCCGGGTCTTCCAGGGCGGCACCGACGCGGTGACGCGGGTGCTGATCGAGTTCGGCGACGGGGCCGGCGAGACCTGGTCGACCATCGGGGTGTCGGGCAACATCATCGACGCTTCGTTCCAGGCCCTGGTCGACGCGATCACCTACCGGCTGGTCAAGCTCGGCGTGCCGGCGCAGTAGGCGCCGTCCGGGTCACGCTTTGTCGATGAACGCAATGATCGCCGCCGTCGTCTGCGCGGGCTGCTCCTCCATCACCCAGTGGCCCGAATTCTTGATAACGCCGCTGGTGACGTTCGACCCGACGAGCTCCATGATGTCGCCCATCTGCGCGCCGAACGAATGGTCGCCGCCCAGCGCGAGTATAGGCATGCCGAGCTTTCCCCTGGCGGCGAAAGCCTTGTTGTCGGAGGCGTCCTGCGTGAAGGCGGCGAACTGGTTGAACGCCGAATGCATCGCGCCCGGCAACGCGTAGAGCTCCGCATAGTGTCTCCGGGTCGCCTCGGCGATCGCCGCCGGATCGGCGGAGAGCTCGTTCCAGAACCGGTCGAGATAGATCCGCTCGCGCCCGGCGACGAGCCGCTCGACGTCGGGGCCGCGGAAATTGAAGTGCCAGAGAGCCGGGCTGCGGATAATCTCGTCCCACGGGCCAACGCCCGGGAGCGGCGCGTCGATGACGACCCATCGGGTTGCGCGGTCGGGGAATTGCGCGGCGAGCGCATAGCCGACCATGTTGCCGATGTCGTGTGTAACGAGCGCGGTCTTGTCGACTTTGAACGCGTCCATCACTCGAGCAATGTCACGCGCCTGCGTCGCCTTGTCGTATCCGTCCTCCGGATGCGACGAGAGCCCCATCCCGCGCAAATCGGGGACGATGACTGTATGGCTGCCCGCGAGCGCGGCGGCGACCGGCGCCCACATGTCGCCGGTGTCGCCGAAGCCGTGCAGCAGAACCACCGCCGGGCCGCTTCCCCCGACCCGGACGTGAATCCTCGCGCCGTCGGTCTCGACGTCGGTGAGGCGAAAACCCGGCGGGAACGGCGCGACCCGCGCCCGGCCGGCCGAAGCCAGCGCCAGCGCGCCGATCGCGCCAATCAGGATTCCGGCTGACACAATCGCCCTGCGCATCGTTCAGGCCTCCCCTGTCGAAGGTGCATTGCCCCGGCGCCGCGCGGAGTAAGGCATGCGGCGGTGGCGTCATTGGGGCGGCCCGCGGCGGGTGCTCGATTGTTCAGCCGGCCGGCGGCGCCGGATATTTTTCGCCCGCCCGCGGAATAAATCGTGCGCGCCCTGAGTCTTCCTCGAAGGACGGCGATTCTCGCCGGGTCGAAGGGAGACAATCATGGCGTATGAAAACGACGGCGGCCTCGACCGCCGGCAAATCCTCAGATGCATGTTGTGGGCGGGAACCGGCGTCGTCTGGACGGTCGCCGGCGGGGTGCCGGCTTCACGCCTGATCGACTCGGCGAAAGCGGCGGAGGGAGGCTTTTCCTTCGTTCAGATTTCCGACAGTCACATCGGCTTCTCGAAGCCCGCCAATCCGGACGCGAGCGCGACGTTCGATGCGGCGATCGACAGGATCCTGGCCATGCCGGGTGACCTGGCCTTCATCATTCATACCGGCGACGTCACCCACACGGCCCAGCCGAAGCAGTTCGACGACGCGCTGCAGATGATCAAGCGCGCAAAACTCGACGTGCACTATTCCCCCGGCGAACATGACATTACCGATGCGGCGACACGGACCGCCTATCTCGACCGCTTCGGAAAAGGCTCGACCGGCGGCGGCTGGTACTCGTTCGACCACGGTGGCGTGCATTTCGTGTCGCTCGTCAACGTCGTCGATCTCAAGAAGAACGGCCTCGGCTCGCTGGGCGCGGAGCAGATCGCCTGGCTCGAGGATGATCTCAAGGGGAAAACGGCCTCCACCCCGATCGTCCTCTTCTGCCATATCCCCCTCTGGATGGTCGCTCCCGACTGGGGTTGGGGCACCGAGGATTCCGCCCAGGCGCTCGCGCTCGTCTCGCGCTTCGGCTCGGTGACGGTGCTCAACGGCCACATCCACCAGCTCATGCAGAAGGTCGAAGGCGCGGTCACTTTTCACACGGCGCGCTCGACCGCCTTCCCGCAGCCTGCGCCCGGAACGGCGCCCTCACCGGGCCCGAAGCTCGTGCCGGCGGGGGAATTGCGCAAGTGGCTCGGCGTGCGCGAGGTCGCCTATTCGACGACGCCGACCGCGCTCGCCGTCACCGACGCGGATCTGTCGTGAAGGCGGCGGCGAACAGGCGGATGCCCCCCTTCTTCCCCGCAAAACAGCGAAGGCGGCCCCTTCGCACCCTTCGTGCAGAGCTTTGTGTCCTTTGTGTTTCACTCTTTTCAACACGAAGGACACGCGGGCTGCACGAAGGTCACAAGATCACAAGTTTCAGTCTTTTCATCGCGCTGATGCTTGTGTACACCTGCGCGCAGCCGGCGTCGGCCTGGGCGCTCAAAGGCGACGCCGAGCGAGGCGAGCAGCTCTACCAGGCGTGCACCGACTGCCACTCGCTCGACCAGAACGACGTTGGCCCGCGCCACCGCGGCATTTACGGCCGCAAGGCGGGTTCTCTGGCGGACTACAGCTATTCCAAGGCGCTGAAATCCTCCAATATCGTCTGGAACGAGGAGACCCTCGACAAGTGGCTCACCGACCCGCAAGCCTTCGTCCCGGGCGTGAAGATGTTCTTCCACCTGGACAAAGCACAGGACCGCGCCGATGTGATCGCATACCTGAAGGAGAAGGCGAAGTAAGCCCCGGCGCCATCCTTCCCGAGTCCTGCCCGCCTCGCGGAGAAGGGGGCGCGGGCTCTGCGCCGGTTGCAGCCGGCGTATGACGTCGTCCCTCGCCGCCGAGCGCTTCCGCGCCGTCGTGCCGCCGCTGCTCGACGACGCCTATAGCCTCGCCAAATGGCTTTGCCGCAACGGCGCGGACGCCGAGGATATCGTGCAGGAAGCGGCGATCCGCGCACTGAAAGCGCTCGAGACGACCGCCGTCGAACGCCCAAAACCATGGTTTCTGATGATCGTGCGCAACACCGCCATGACCTGGATGGGCCGCGACCGGCCCCAGGGCCTCGCCTATGTCGGCGGCATGGGCGATCTCGATTCGATCAACCCACGCCTCGACGAAGCCGGGCCCGATGCGGAGCAGTCCCTGATCGCGCTCGAAGACGGCGAGGGGCTCCGGCGGGCGATCGCTGCGCTGCCCGCGCCGCTGCGCGAAGCGCTCGTCATGCGCGACGTCAACGGCCTCTCCTACCGCGACATCGCCGAGGCGACGGGCGCTCCGATCGGCACCGTGATGTCGCGCCTCTCCCGCGCTCGCGGCGCGCTCGCAAAGACTCTGAAGCCCGAACCATGACCGACGATCCCGACGACCGCATGCTCCGGCTGAGCGCTGCTCTCGACGGCGAACTCGACGCGATGGGCGCGCTCGAGCTCGAGCGCGAGCTCGCCGCTGACCCGGCGCTCGCGGCGAAATACCGGCGCCTCGAGGCGGTGCGCGCCGCCACCCGCCGCGCGGCCCCCCGCGAGGGCGCGCCTAAGGCGCTCTCCGACCGCATCGCCGCGCTGACGGCGCCGGCCGCGCCGCCCTCGGCCGCAACGCTCGCGCCGGTCCGGCGTCCGGCATGGAGCACGACGCGCGCGCTGGCGCTCGCCGCCTCGTTCGCCGCCCTCGGCGTCGCCGTCGGGGCGGGCCTGACCTCGTTGAGAATGCGGAACCCTTCGGAAGGCGTCGCACAGAGCCTCGTGTCCGACTTCGCCCGCGCGGAGATCGCCGGCCAGCCCTATGACGTCGCCTCGTCCGAACGGCATACGGTGAAGCCCTGGCTCGCCGGCCGAACCACGGTCAGCGCGTCGATCATCGATGTTGCGAGCGAGGGCTTTCCGCTCGCGGGAGGGCGCATCGCGGTCGTCGACCGCATCCCCGCGCCGACGCTCGTCTACCGCCACGGCGAGCATCTGATCGCCGTCACCGAACTGCCGCTCGACGCGAGAGACGCGCGCGGCGGCGGCGTCGAGACGATCGACGGCTACCATGTGGCGCGCTGGTCCGATGCGGACCTGTCTTACGTCGCGGTCAGCGACATGGACGAAAAGACGCTCGCCGAATTCGTCGCCGCGTTCCGCCAGGCTCGCCAGCCGGCGGCGGAGGAGAAGCGGTAGGGAATGCGATGCCTGAAACGTTTGATCGACTCCTGAACGACGTCAGGCTTTGCGCCGTCTGCGCGGCGCGCCTGCCGCACGGCCCTCGCCCGGTGGTGCAGATGAGCCGCGAGGCGCGGGTTCTGGTGATCGGCCAGGCGCCCGGCTCAAAGGTTCATGCGAGCGGCATTCCGTGGAGCGACGCCAGCGGCGCGCGACTGCGCGAATGGATGGGGATCGACGAGGAAACATTCACCGACGCGAGGCGGATCGCGATGGTCCCGATGGGCTTTTGCTATCCCGGGAAAGGAGCGAGCGGGGATCGGCCGCCCCGCCCGGAATGCGCGCCGCTTTGGCACGAACGGCTGTTGTCGCAACTACCCGAGCGAAGGCTGACGCTCGTTGTCGGATCGCACGCGCAGGCGTATTATTTAAGGGGCCGTGGAAGGACGACCCTGAAGGATACCGTGCACGACTTCCCCCGCCTTCTGCCTGCAATCTTTCCCTTGCCTCATCCGAGCTGGCGCAGCACGATCTGGATGAGGAAGAATCCCTGGTTCGAGGCTGAAGCGCTGCCCGCGCTTCGCGAGGCGATCACCAGGGTTCTGTAGGGCGCGCTCCATAGCCCGTCGCGAGACGGGCGTCCTCCCGCGGACGCCCTATGGAGCGCGCCGGGGTCGACGACCCCGCCCTACAGAGGCGCAAAGGAGGAGGAGGCGCGATGTTTCAGCAAGACCTGTTCAAGGGCAAAAAAATCCTCGTCACCGGCGGAGGCACGGGGCTCGGGCGGGGGATGGCCGAGCGCCTGCTGGCGCTCGGCGCCGAGATCGCCATCTGCGGCCGGCGCAAGGGGGTCTGCGAGGCTGCGGCCGAAGCGATGATGAAGGCGCACAGCGGCGTCGTGAGGGCCTACGGCGTCGACATCAGCGACGCGGCCGCCGTCGACGGCATGGTCGGGGAAATCTTCAAGGACGGGCCGCTGACCTCGCTGGTCAACAACGCCGCCGGCAATTTCATCGCCCGCACCGAGGACCTGTCGCCGCGCGGTTTCGACGCCATCGCCAACATCGTCATGCATGGAACCTTCTATGTGACGCAGGCGGTGGGAAAACGCTGGATCGCGCAAGGGCTTCGCGGCAGCGTCGTTTCGATCGTCGTGACCTGGACGCGTAACGGCGGCCCGTTCGTCGTCCCTTCGGCGATGAGCAAGGCGGCGGTGCAGGCGATGACCATGTCGCTAGCCTCTGAATGGGGCCGCCATGGAATCCGCCTCAACGCGATCGCGCCCGGCGAGATCCCGACCGAGGGCATGAGCAAGCGGCTGAACCCGGGCCAGGCGCCCGGCGCCGAGACCAAGGCCGCCAACCCGATGGGCCGCGTCGGCCGCATCGAGGAATTGCAGAACCTCGCCGCCTTCCTGCTCTCCGACGGCTGCGACTGGCTGACCGGCGAGACGATCGCCATGGACGGCGCGCAGGCGCTCGCCACCGGCGGCAATTTTTACGAATTGCGCAAATGGGGCGACGCGGAATGGCAGGCTGCGCGCGCCGCGATCGAGGCGCAGAACGCGAAGGACAAGGCGCAAAGGGGGTGACTCTTCGTGTCCTTGGTGCAGACCTTGGTGTCCTTCGTGTTTGAGCTCTTAAACAAAAACGACACCAAGGTCCGCACAAAGATCACACGATCATTCGCTTTATGCGCTATGCCCTCGTTCAGCATGACGATGTGAAGGGGATCAAGAAAGCTAGCCAAAGATATTTGAAATTTCAGGACGGTGGCGCGATCAGGTGCTTGGGGTATCCGAGGATGGTTGAAACGCGGCGGGTCTGGCGGTCGGAATAGGTGAAGGCGGGTCCCTCGATGCGAGAGTTGCCCTTCCAATCGATGACGACGGAGGTACCGTTTTCTTCGATGTGGACGGGTTCGGGGTCGCCGTCGCGGGCCAGCCTTGCGGCGAGTTGATCGGATGGGTCGAGCAGCCAGGCGTCGCCAGTTTCGGTAGAGAACAGGTCGAACTGACCAACAGTGACGACGCGCCATGGCGGTCAGCAGCCCGGCGCTGGATGGAGCGGACCTCGTCGGCGAGGCGAAAGCTCTTCCCCTCCACCATCTGTTTGCCCGGTCGACGCCGGATCGCCTTTCGATCCCTGCCGGGTATCGAGGGGGCTGCCATGGATTTGTTCACCAAGCTGTTCGGCGACTTCCTGGTCTTCGTCTATCACTGCTTCGACCGGATTGTCATTCACGGCTATCTGACGGCGCTGTCGCGGCCGGAGCTGGTCGTCCACTTCTTCCGTGAGATCGTCGGGGTGGCGGAGGTCAGCAAGGAGGCGCTGAGCCAGCGGACGGCCGATTACCAGAATTGGGTGGAAGCCTACGCGAGCAATCACGCGATCCCGATCGAATGGGCCGAGAAGGGGGTGCGCAAGGAGGACCACGTGCCGCCGTGGCTGCGCCGCATGGCGAAGCGCAATGCCTACGGCGTCTACTTCATCTTCAAGAGCATGGAGCAAGGGCCGACCTTTCGCATCAGCCTGCCGAAGGACCCGGCCAAGGACCCGCACTACCGCATCGTCGCGCACCAGCGCAGCCGCTTCACGCATTACGACTTCTATGTCCGCGACGAGGCGCTCGGACCGATGGTTGTGCGGGTGGCTTCCTTCTTCCCCTTCCAGACCACCGATTATCTCAACGGCCACAGCTTCATCGAGCAGGAGCTGAGGCGGGCGGGGATCGGCTTCCGCAAGGATGACAGCGCTTTCCTCGCCGTCGACGACGTCGCGGCGCTGCAGGCGTCGGCCGACCGGCTGAGCCCAGAGATCATCCGCCGGCGCCTCGACTACTGGACCCTGATCCTCGGACCGAAATTCTCAAGGAAGGAGCGCGCCAGGCTCAACCTGTCGCGCTTCTACGCCATCTCCCAGATCGAGTACTGCCGCAACTTCATCTTCAAGCGTCACTTTCCCATCCACAAGCTATTCGAGCGCAGCTGCGAACTCGGCCTGTGGCGGCTCAGCGCTGACAAGATCGCCACGATCTTCAGCAAGCGGGTCAGTCGCCGGATGCATGGCAAGCTGGCCACGGTCATCGACCAGATCGAGCACGGCCATCATGTCTTCCGCGCCTACTTCAAGAGCGGCTTCCTCAAACAGTATGAGAAGTTCCGGACCTTTCTGCGCAACGAATTGGTCTCCAGCAATCTCACCGACTTCGGCCTGCGCAAGGGGCTCGACAATCTCGATGCCGTGCGGACCACCCCCAGGCGATCACGGATCGCTTCGCCGGCTTCCAGGCCGAGTGGCTCAACGTGCATGTCGATTTCCCGCTGCTGCAGCGCCTCGCCCATCCGATCACGATCGGCGCGGTGCGTTATCCCGGCCTCAAGATCCACGAGACGCGCGTCATCCGCCTGTTCGAGGTTCTCCTCCACGGCGACCCCCCGGTCGGCGGCTGGACGGCCCGGCAAATCCACCACGCCGTCCTCACCACCTCTGATCTCTCAGAGAAGACTTACGGCCTCAACCAGCTGCGCCATGACCTGCGTCAAAGGGCGTGGTCTGATTGAGCGCGACGGCTCACGCTACGCCGACCGCCTCACCCAAAAAGGCGTCCAGGTGGCCCTGCTCTTCCTGTTCTTCCACAAAGCGCCTCTGCGGGCCGCTCGCCAACAGCCGCTTCCATCACCAGCCAGACCCGCAGCACCGCCCCAACAGCCGGCGCGAAGCCGCCTATCACCGCGCCGACGCCGTGTTCGACTCGTCTTGTCTATGATCCCTCAGGTAAGAATCTAAAGCGCCGACTTGCAAAATGAATCCGGAAATTCCATACAACCGGAAACGGAACAGAGAGAGCCGTTCGTGCTCTCCGAAACCGGGGCCGGGCGAATGCGGTTGAGGACAGGATTGGCCGCGGCGGTGTTGACCGTTTCGTCCGTCGCGGACGGAGCGGGCGGGCAGGGGCGCCAGGACGGGAAGTCCGCCGCCGACGAGCGGCCGGCCTCAAAGTTTCGGCTTCCGAAGCCGACGACGGCAGAACCCTGAAGGTCGCGCCAGGAGAGGAGTTGCTGGTCGCGCTCGAGGGCAGGATCGGCTCCGACGGCAGCTGGCGGATCCTTCAGTTCGATTCCGCGGTTTTGCAGGGAATCGGGGAGCCGGAGGTGCAGCTCGAGCCGAAGGCGGACCCCAAGGCGTTCGGCTTCCTTTCCCGCGAGACCTTCCGCTTCCGGGCGAAGCGGACGGGCGAGACCGGCCTGGCCTTCGCCTTCTTCAATCCGTCGGAGCGCACGCCGCCGGAAACCCAGGTGCGCATCCTCGTCCAGGCCGGCTGAGCGGCTTCGGCAGCTGCGCATTGGCGAAGGCCCGGACAAATCCGGCGCAAACTTCCATCGCGTCCTCGATGGCGTTAGGCTCTCCTTGTCACCCGAGGGAGAACGACCCATGACGTTCGAAGGGTTCGCTACGTGGCCGACGGCGAGCCGAGGCTGAAACCGAGCGCCTCTGCCGCCAATGCCAGTCCATCAGCGGCGGCGGCCCGAACCTGTTCATGCTGATGCCGCCCGACGGGTTTCGCTACGTCAGCGGCGCGCCGAAGCGCTTCGCCCGCGACGATCTCGATGCGCCGGTGACCCGCGAGTTCTGCGAGACTTGCGGCACGCATCTCGCCACCCGCAGCCCGCTCGCGCCGCTGGTGATCCTCAAGGTCGGAACGCTCGACGATCCGGCCCTCTACGGCGCTCCGGAGATGGCGATCCACACCGCCGACCGGCAGCCCTTCCATGTCATATCCCGGAGGGCATCCCGGCGTTCGAACGCCTGCCGCCGAGGTAGACGAAGGACCGCACCCGGCGGTTCAGAACCCCTCGGGCTTGCCCACGACCGTCGTGTAGAGCGCGCCGTCGCCGAGCGCCCGCCCGGACGCGCGCCTGAGGCTTTCCAGCGTCACCGCGGCGATCTCGCGGTTGCGCTCGACCAGCCATTCGGGAGCGCGGCCCTCGAGCTGCATCTGGACGAGCTGGCCGGCGATCTTGCCGGACGTGTCGAAGCGCAGCGGATAGGAGCCGATGAGGTAGGTCTTGCCCTTGTCGAGCTCCTCCTGCGACAGGCCGTTCAGCGCCACGTCGCGGATCTCGGCCGAAGCGACGTCGAAGGATTCGCGCGCCCGCTCGTTCTTGGTCGTAGTGCCGCCGTAGTAGAAGCCGCCGTGGTCGAGGGCATAGAGATTGCCGAACACGGTGTAGGCGAGGCCGCGCTTCTCCCGCACTTCGCGGAACAGGCGCGAGGTCATGTTGCCCGAGCCGCCGAGCACGTGCGCCGCCACGATGCTCGGGATGAAATCCGGGTCGTCGCGCTTCAAGCCCGGCCGGCCGAAGCGGATGGTCGATTGCGGCACGTCGAGCGGGACGACGTCGATCTTGCCGAGGCCCGCGAAAGGCGCCTCCACAACGGGCTTGAGGCCGCCCTTTTCGGGCAGGTCGGCAAAGGCCCGGTCGACGAGATCGGCGGCGCCCTTTTCGTCGATCGCGCCGACCACGGCGACGACCAGCTGATCGCGGGCGATCGTCCGCTTCGCCGCGGCGACGAGGTCGGCCCGCTCGACCCGCGCCAGCGTCTCGAGCGAGCCTTCGGCCGGCAGCCCGTAAGGATGGCCGGGGAAGGCGTTCGCCCGCCAGGCGCGCGCGGCCACCGTTCCCGGATCGTTGGCGTCGTGCCGCAGCCGCGCATTGGCGTGCTCGCGCACCCGGACGAACGGCTCCTCGTCGAAGCGGGGCGAATTGACGGCGAGGCGGAGGAGCTCCGCCGCCCGGTCGAGATTTTTGGTCAGCGTCCGCATCCGGCCGCCGTGGTAGTCGCGGTCGTTGCGGAAATGGAGCTCGATCGCCTTCTCGTCGAGCGCCTGCTGGAAGGCCTGCGAATTGAGCTCGCCCGCGCCCTCGTCGAGCATGCCCGACAGCAGCATGTGGAGCCCGGCCTTTTCCGGCGGGTCCTGCGCCGCTCCGCCGCGCATGCCGAATTCGAGCGCGACCAGCGCGACGGCGGACGATTCGACGAGCCAGAAGACGAGCCCGCGCGGCGTCGTCACCGTCCTCACGTTGACGGCGGACGAAGCGGGCGGGACGGCGAGATGTTTCTGCATGGGGCGTTTCCGGGACGGCGTTTGTCTTGGCGGGATGGGCTCAGGCGGCTTCCGCCTCGAGCGGCAGGAGGTGGCCGGTGACGGCGGGCTTGCGGTCGAGCCAGCGCCGCGCCGCGTCGATCACCGCCCCGGCGTCGACCGCCTCGATCTTCGTCGGCCATTCCTCGACCTCGCGGATCGTCTGGCCGATCGCGAGCGAGGAGCCGTACCAGCGGGCGAGATCCGACTGGCTGTCGCGGGCGTAGAGCGCGTCCGCCATCAGCCGGGTCTTGGCGCGCTCGAGGGCGCCGGGGTCGACGCCATCGGCGATGAACTTCGCCAGCACCCGGTCGAACGCCTTGTCGAGCGTCTCGAGGGCTACGCCCGGCGCCGGCGTCAGGTTGACGATGAAGCGGGTCTCGTCGAGCGCCGTGCCGTGATAATAGGCCCAGGCCGAGACGGCGAGCTTCTCCTCGACGACCAGCGTGCGATAGAGCAGGCTGGTCTGCCCGCCGCCGACCAGGTGGCCGAGCACGTCGAGCGCCTCCGATTCCCCTTGCTTGGCTGTGCGGCAGGAGGGGGCGAGGTAGTGGCGCTGCCAGTTCGGCTGCTCGACCTTGTCGTCCCGCACCGTCACGACGCGGCTCGCGACCGTCGGCGGCTCGAGCGCGCGGATGCGCTCGGGCCGCGCGCCGCGCGGCTTCACCCGGCCATAGGTTTCCTCCGCCAGCGCCCGCGTCGCCTCGGGCTCGGCGTCGCCGGCGACCACGAGAATGGCGTTCTCGGGCGTGTAGAAGCGCTGGTAATAGGCGAGCGCGTCCTCGCGCTTGAGGTTCTCGATCTCGTGGCCCCAGCCGATGATCGGAATGCCGTAGGGGTGGTGGGTGAACAGCGTCGCCTGCACCGCCTCGCCGAGCTGTGCGCCGGGGTCGGTGTCGCAATGCATGCGCCGCTCCTCGAGCACCACGTCCCGCTCGGGAGCGACGATGTCGTCGGTCAGCACCAGTCCGGTCATCCGGTCGGCCTCGAACGCCATGCAGGCCTTGAGGTGCTCCTTCGCCACCTGCTGGAAATAGGCGGTGAAATCGTTGCCGGTGAAGGCGTTCTCCTGGCCGCCGATCTCGGAGATGAATTCGGAGAATTCGCCCTTGGGGTGGGCCTTGGTGCCCTTGAACATCAGATGTTCGAGGAAATGGGCGATGCCCGATTTGCCCATCGGATCGTCGGCGGCGCCATTGCGGTACCATACCATATGGGTGACGACGGGCGCGCGATGGTCGGGAATGACGACGACCTCGAGGCCGTTTTCCAGAGTGAAATGGTGCGACCTGCGTGGTGCGGGTGGCAGTCATGGCGATCCGGGAGGCTGGAGAAGCCCGCCGCGAGGGGCCGCGGCGCCGCCCATCGTGACGATTTTTCGACATATAGGGCGCCGGAATGGACGATGCTAGGCAGGAAGCGACGGCTTCGGCCGAACGGCCGCCGCCCCGTCGGCGGGCGTTGTTAAGCCGATGCTAACCTCGGTTCCCGGTTCCGGGGCGAGGCAGGAGGTCCGCCGCAAATTATCCTCAAGGCGCCGTTAAGCCCGCAACGGGGTGCTTAAGGAAAGATTTAGAGAGCCGCTCATGCAGACGGACGCCGAGTTGGAATCAGCGAACGCTTCCGGGACACCCGATGGACAGGGCGAGGCCCGCGAACCACTGGCCGCAAGCCCGTCGGAATCGGCAACGGTCACTCCTGCGGCGGCGACCGGGGAAGTCCCGGCGACAGCGGAAATGACGAAGGCCGGCGAGCCTTCGGCCGAAGCCGGAAAACCGTCGTCGATTGGGCAGACCGGCGAGAACCATCGGGCGCCCGGGATGATCCGCGCGGACAACCCCGTTGCCCAGCCCTCCGTCGCCATCGTGTCGACCGGCGGGAGCGGACATCGATCCGCTCGGGGATGCGCTGGCGGCCCTCGAGCGGCGGGATTACGCGACCGCCCAGCGGCTCTTCGAGGCGGTCGGCCACAAGGACGCCGCCCAGGCGATCATGGACGCGCTGGCGGCCCTCGATCGCCGCGATTACGCGGCGGCCCAGGGGCTTTTTGACGCGCTCAGCCTGAAGGGCTCCGCGGCGCGGCCGAAGGGGGCGAAGCCGCAGTCCGCCGGGCTCGCGGGATGGGCGGCGTCCGACTCGCGGGATAGAGCGAGGCCGAAATCGGGCGACGCCCCGCTCGAAGTCATTCCGGCTGCCGATGCTGCCTATCGCCGGCCGCCTCCGGCAGACAAGACCGGGCGCCGTCTGAGGCCGGTCGTGTTCGGCGCGGGCCTGGTTCTGGCTGCGGTCTTCGGCGCCTCGGCTCTCTATGGCTCGCCATTGACCTGGACGTTCTCCGGCATGAAAAATCGGACGATCGCAGGCCTTGCCTCGGCTGCTCATGTCCTCGAGGCGCCCCTGGAGGGGCTTACGGGCCAGAGCGGGCGCGAGGAGGATCGCGCCGCGATGCGCGACCTCCGCGCCGCGCTCACGCAGGCGACGATCCGGCTCGACCAGATCGAGCAGGACCACGGGGCGCGTCTGGACAAGCTCAGCGCGCACATCGATCAGGATTCGACGTCGAGAGTTGTCGAGAGACTTGCCGATATCGAGTCGAAGCTCGACAGACTGGAGAAAAAAGCCGCCGCGCCCGGCGCCGAAAATGCCGATGTCGCAGCCAGGCTCGACAAGCTGGAGAAGAAACTCGCCGTCGCGGCGGCGCCGGCCGCCGAATTGGCCGACCTCGGGGCGAGGCTGAGCCGGCTGGAGAAGACCGCCGCCGTCGCGACCGCAGGCTCCGCCAAGTCCGTCCAGCCGGCCGCGCCGAAACAATCGACGCTTCTGGCGAGAACGGAACCGTCCGCCTCGAACGGGTCGGCCAGACCCGACAATCCCAAGCCTTTGCTGCGCGATTACAATATCGAGGATGTCGAGGACGGCCTGGCCGTGGTCGACAGCCGCTATGGCGCGCAACAGGTTGGGCCCGGAGACTTCATCCCCGGGGCGGGGCGCGTCCTGCGGATCGAACGGCGGGGCCGCGACTGGTTCGTCGTGACCAGCCGGGGCGTCATCGGGAGCGGCGCAGGGCCGTATTGATTGGACCAAGGCTGCGACCCGCGGGCCGCTTCCCGACTCGCAATGAAACTTCGGCGCAAGCGGCCGATCACCCGATCTCCGTCAGCGCCCCATACGTCTCCGGCCTGCGGTCGCGGAAAAACTGCCAGAGGTTCCTCACCTCCCGCACCTTGTCGAAATCCATGTCGTGGACGATCAGTTCGTCCCTGTCGCGGCTGGCGATCGCCTCGATCTGGCCGCGCGGATTGACGAAGTAGCTCTGCCCGTAGAATTCGCCGATATTCCACGGCGCCTCCGTCCCGACCCGGTTGATCGCGCCGATAAAGACGCCGTTCGCCACCGCCGCGGCCGGCTGCTCGAGCTTCCATAAGTATTCCGACAGGCCGGCGACGGTGGCCGACGGATTGACGATATATTCCGCCCCGTTCAGCGCCAGCGCCCGCCAGCCTTCCGGGAAATGGCGATCGTAGCAGATATAGACGCCGAGCTT
>CAVUHX010000022.1:0-70051 GCA_963741405.1 uncultured Alphaproteobacteria bacterium | reverse complement strand
GATTCGAGCGGCGCT
Organism: uncultured Alphaproteobacteria bacterium; assembly: GCA_963741405.1. Taxonomy (GTDB): domain Bacteria; phylum Pseudomonadota; class Alphaproteobacteria; order Rhizobiales; family Beijerinckiaceae; genus Roseiarcus. Next base: position 70,036 of record CAVUHX010000022.1, on the reverse strand, counting down.
GGGTGATCTACAACGGCATCTCCGAGGCTTCGATGACGCCGCCGGGCTGGAACGGCTGGCTGCACCACACCGTCGACGTCCCGCCGAGCGAGGAAGATTACAAGCCGCACCCCTGGGAGCTGCCCCATATGGGCAACCCGACCGGCACTCCGGCGGCGATTCGCCCGAAGGGATCGATCCTGCAGTCCCTTCCGGACCGCCAGGCGTCGACAGGCGACTACGAGGCCTGGAGCCCGGGCCCCTGAGCGCCTTCATTTAGCCGCCCTTCACCGGCAGATCGGCCCGCATGCGTTTCCTGACCACCCTTGTCGCGCTCGCAAAGGGCCCGTTTCGTGCCCCTGCGAGCGGAAGAGCGGTGTTGCGCGGCGCCGTGGCCTGCGCGATCGGGTTCGTCGGCGGTCCGGCGCTGGCCGACAAGATCAGCAACCCCACGGCGGTGTTCAACGGCCTCGACAAGATCACAGGGCGAATCATCTCGTTCGAAGTGGGGCTCAACGAGACGGTCCAGTTCGGCACGCTGCAGATCACGCCGCGCGTCTGCTACTCGCGGCCGCCGACCGAACAGCCGCAGACCGACGCCTTCGCCCAGGTGGACGAGATCGACGAGAACAAAAAGGAGAAGCGGATCTTTTCCGGCTGGATGTTCGCCGACAGCCCCGGCCTGCACGAAGTCGAGCACCCGATTTACGACGTCTGGCTGACCGGCTGCAAAGGCGGGACGACGGTCATCCACGAGGCGCCCCCGGTCGAGGCCTCGACGCAGGACACCGACAATACCGACGCGGTGACGGACCCGAACGCGCAGCAACCGTCCGACACGACCCAGCCGCAGCAGCCGAAAAAGAAACGCCCGAAGCCCAAGGCTCCGACCGTCGTATCGGCCCCCCTGGCGCCGCCGCAGGACAATGCGCCGCTCGACCTGACGACCGGCCCGGCGAGCGGAAACGCGCGCAGCCGATAGGCCCCGGCGGCGAAAGCGGCTTGGCCGGCGAGGCAGAAATGCGCTAGCGTTCCCGAGGAAAAGGGACAAACCCGATGACCGCAATGCGTGGAACCGTACCGCCGACCCGCCGGCCGGGCGAACTCGGCATCCATTCGCTCGACCGCTTTCACTTCTCCGTCCCCGATCTTTCGACGGCGAAGAGCTTCTACGACGCCTTCGGTCTCGAAACCGGCGAGCAGCGCAGCGAACTCACGCTGAAAACCCGCGGCCATCCGCATCTCTGGGGCACGATCGGCGAAGGCCCGCGCAAGAAGCACGGCTATTTGTCGTTCGGCGCGTTCGAAGACGATCTCGAGCGTTTCGCCGAGCGGCTCGAGACCCTGGGAATCAAGCGGCTCGACCCTCCGACCGGGGTCGATTCGAATGGGCTCTGGCTCAACGACCACGACGGCAACCTGCTCGAGATCAAGGCCGCCGAGAAGTCGTCGCCGAACGAGAAGTCCGCCTTCTCCTTCACCCCGACCGGGTCGAATGCCCGCGGCGCGCCCAGTCGCGGCGCCGCCCCGCGGACCTTTCCGCGCCGCCTGTCGCACGTTCTCCTGTTCACCCGCGACGTGATGAAGGCGATCGACTTTTATACGCGCGTCCTCGGCATGCGCCTCTCCGACCATTCGGGGGCCGGCATCGCCTTTGTGCACGGCATCCACGGCAGCGACCATCACATGCTCGCCTTCGCCCACTCGAACGCTCCCGGCTTCCACCATCTTTCCTGGGACGTCGGCAGCGTCGACGAGATCGGCATGGGGGCGACGCACATGCTGGGCCGCGGCTACGACCGGGGCTGGGGACTCGGGCGCCACGTGCTCGGCTCGAACTACTTCCACTACGTCCGTGACCCGTGGGGCAGCTTCTCCGAATATTCCGCCGACATCGACTACGTGCCGGTCGACTGCGACTGGAAAGGCGGCGACCATCCGCCCGAAGACTCGTTCTACGTCTGGGGTCCGAATCCGCCGGAGGACTTCACCCACAATTACGAGGGGTGAGAAAGGCTCAGCGTCGCCAAATTGACTCCGGGCGGGCGCCCCCGCCATAACAACAAGCGGGCTTCGCGTGGGCGAGGGGCAACCGAGGGCGATATGGGTCGGCATTCATCTGGCGCACGCGGGACGTTTCTCGACGCCGCCGTTGCCGCAGGGTTGGGCCTCGGCGTTATCAGCGTCGGCGCACGCGCGGACGACTTGCCCTTGCCGGCCCCGCTGAGTGGCCTCGGCAGCCTTCCGGCGCCGGCCAACTGGCTCCTGCCCAATTACCGGAACATGACCCCGCCCTATGCGTGGACCGGCTTCTTCGTGCATCCGCTGATCGGCTATCAGACGGCCCAGTTCAGCGGCGACGGCGGCCGGTTCCTGAAGAACGCCAATGGGTTCACGCTCGGCGGCGAGGGCGGGTACAATTTCCAGTTCGGGAGCTTCGTGGTTGGGCCGGTGGCCGACCTTTCCTATTCCTTCATGCAGGCGAGCGCGAACAGCTGGCTCGCCAATGTCTCCAAGGCCGATATCGACTGGGTCGGATCGGCGCGGGCGCAAGTCGGTTACACGTTCGACCGATTCATGATCTACGGCACGGGGGGCGTCGCTTTCGCCGACGCCAAAGTCGACGGCCCGTTCGCCTCGAACAGCCGGACGGAAACCGGCTGGACCGCCGGCGGCGGCGTGCAATACCTGTGGAGCGACAGCGCCATCCTGCATCTCGAGTACCGGCGCATCGAACTGCAGAACGCCGACTATTACGCCCTACCCCTGGATCAGAGGAAGGTCGGGGTGACGATGAACCTGATCAACGGCGGGTTCCTCTGGAAGTTCTAGAGCGAGAGCGCCCCCCGTCGTCGTCGTGCGCAGGCGTCTGCAGGCGGCGGCATCCTTCCGCTGAACCGAAACGACCACGGGGAATCAGCAACCCGGAGAGCTCTCGGCGCTTCGCATTCGGCTTGGTCACCCGGCGCGTTCGACGATGCTTGTCGACAACAGGCGGAGTCCTGCGCTTGGGACTTTCCCCTGTTTTGGCCTGTTCTCGCGAAAATAACAGGGCGAGCCGCGCGCTCGTCGGAGCGGCTTACGGCCGAAAACATACGTCTTTTCAAACTGTTGTGACACAAGCGGCAATGACCTAACATATGCGATCTGTAAGAAGTAACAGGGCAGAGTTCTGCCTTGTTATCCCGCAGAAACAGGGTCGAGGGGCGCCGACAAGGTCGACGTTCGACGCAATGCGCACGCCGGATAGGTCAAGCGACCGGAGCGCTTTGAGGCCCTTGAGCGGCCCGATGCCTGCGGCGTTTCTCTCTGACATTAGACTGCAGTGCAAGGCTATGTTGTCTTAAGGGCCAAATTGACAGCGGCAGCGACGCTTGAAACCTGACGCGCCTTGATCTTGCCGGTCGTCTTGGTCATCGACCAGACGGTATAACCGCCGTTCCCAATTGGCTTGATGTCATCACTCCATTTTCCTTCAGAGATGAAGCGGACGAGGATTTTCCGTTGGCCCTTCTCGTCGCGGATATCCAGCAGCTTGCGCCAGGCGTCCCGGGCAAGCAGATGACCTCCCTTCGGATCGATCGCGAAAATCAGGTCGCCTTTCCAGACGAGGAAGTCAGGGAAAAAACGGTGCGTACCGCCCTTATCAAGCAGCGGTATCGAAAAGCCTCCATTGGCGGGGTTGCGCACCCATATGTCGCCGGCGTCGTCAATCGCTGATGCCACTTCATGTTCTGTGGTATTGAGATCATAGGAAGAATGTAGGGCGTTCGTGTACTTCTTGGCCTTCTTCGGATTCACGAGCACCGGTCCGACCTGATACGGATTCTCTTGCTCAAAGACCAGGTCGCTGTTCGCGAGATACGCATCGACCAGCTTTTCAGCTGCCTCGCGCAAGGCCTTTGCAGCCGTACTGGTGATTTCGATCCTGGCGTCGAACCGGCCGTCCGCCCAGTCGATCGCCTTGGCCGCTTCAGGAAACAGGCTCAGCATGTGACGCCGGACGATCCATCGTGCCATCACACGATTGGAATGCGGCGTGTCGAGCGTCTCGACACTGGCCTTCTCACCGCTGCCGACCGCCTGAACCGCGCGAACAACCTCGCCTTTGCCCTGTGTGTTGACGGTATCAAGGCGGTAATCACTGACCTGCGACAGCGCCTCGGTAAGCGGCTTGATGGCCTCGCTCGCATCAATATGAATTTCGGGAACGGTTCGGATTTCCTTGGGCTCCAGACGTGAGCGCTGGCGATCGGCCGGGTCGGTGTAGCCCTCGACTTTGACGTCCGGCAGCTCGGCCCCAAGTTTCTCCTGCACCATTTTCAGGATGCGCGGGAATTCCTGCTTGTCGTCGACGCGAATGTAGAAATTCGCCGTATTCAGGTCCGGATCGGGGAAGTGCTGAGCGCCCGGCTGGCGGAGGACACGGCCGATGACCTGTTCAACCTGGACGGAAGAGCCCATGGACTTATCGATATACGCGAAGGCGCAGGCGGGATCGTCCCAGCCTTCCTGAAGGCTCAAGTTGAAGATGATGTGTTTGTAAGAGCCTGCCGAGAATACCGCGAAATCCTGCTCTCCGCCGGAGAACAGCTTGAAATCGACCGGGGGCGGATAGGCGGTGCGATCGAGCTTCAAGTCGCAATAAACGGCGATGTCGGCTGGATCGACGCCCTTCTGCTCAACGAGATAGCGCCAGATCAGAATCGGCGGCGCGCGTCGTTCGACGAAGGGTCGCGATGGCAGGTCCGTGGCACCGTCATCCTGGTTGATGTTGGTGCGGCACACATAGATAGCCTTTGGCTCAAAACCGGCTTGCAGCTCCTGGGCTTTGCCGCGCGTGATCTGCATCGCGGCGAGCAGCTCGTCGAGCATGGTCTCCATGATCGACTCGTACCCGCCAACGACAACCTGCTTCTTGACGAGACCTGCCTCGACCACATCCTTGCTGCTCACGGCGGTCACTAAGCAGGGCAGTATCTCTGTGGTGTCGTCCTGTGCGTCGTTGGACCAGCCTGCGTCCTTGAGCCGCTCAATCATGCGGCCGAGCCTACCGGGCGTGCGCATGGTGGCGCTTGCAACGAGTATCACCTCGGGCTCCAGCTCAAGGAGCAGATCGGTCTGCTGGTCGCTCAAATTGTGACCCTCGTCATAGACGATGATGAGGGGGCGGCGCGCGCCGCTGCCGGATTGCCGCTTGATAAGCTCGTCCCACAGCGAAACGTCGGCGTTGTCGTCAGCTGCCTTGTGGACAAGCAAAGTCCCGTCGGCCTTGTCTTTTTGGTTAAAGGTGCCGACGGTTGTAAGCGCGAGAAAGGGGGTCGCGGCGTCCTCAATCTGCATCGGGGTAATATGAGAGAGATAAACCGGCTCGAACGGCGAAATCAGGTGGGCGTATTTTCCGCCTGCGCAGAAGTTGGCGAAGGTCTGATCGACCACCGCCTTCGCTTTGGAAATCCAAAGCACGATAGGCTCTAGCTGAGACGCGGTGCGCATCTGCACGACAGCGTCAGCGAGAATCGGGGTTTTACCCCCTCCTGTTAGAGCTGAGAGAGCTTGGTAAAATGGGACATCCCAGCTCTTATGCTCCGCTGGCCGTTTCGGGTCCGCCTGGAGCTTCAGGTAACGATTGACGATCTGCTGGGATGCCCGAATCTGAAACGGAAGGAGTTCGATCGTATTGTTCAAGCGGCGTTGTCCTCGGTGAGGTTCGCCTCCGTATAAGGCTGTGTTGATTCGTTAAAGCCGAGCTTCTCCAGGATGCGGTCCGGAATCTGGTAAAACTCAATGTTGGGGCCAGGATAGATCATGGTCCGCGCGTACGCATGGTAGGGCGGGGCCAGCTTCTCCGCCTTGGCTTCCTCTACGATGCCTCGGAACGTCGTGCGATCGAGCATCGACGGTTTGTCAGGCCCTGACCACACAAGGAAGAAGCCCTCGCCTCGGGCGCTGATAGCAAAAAGATAGGTATGTTGGCCCGCCGGTAAGCGACGCAAATGCGACGACGCGCGTTCGCCCTGATCCCAGTGTGTCGTGAGAAGCAGGTCGAGCATTTCCTCGCGCTCAAGCGCGAGCACCGCAGTGGCGTCTACCTTCGACGTGAGCTTCGAAAAACGAAAACCGCCGGGCAAAGCGGGCGCGGGCGTCGTAGGTTTCCCGTCTTTGCCTCTACGCTCGCCCGTGATGGCGCGCCGGACCCGCTCGACCGTGAGCGTCCGCGCGTAAGCATCTCCCTTCTCGGGCCGGCCTTGTTCGACCAGGACAAACCGCCGGGAACTGCCGGATTCCGCATTCAGTTCCAACACCGCGTGCGCTGTCGTGCCCGAACCGGCAAATGGATCAAACACAATACCGTCCGGGCGGCACCAGATCTGAATGATTTTGCGGAACAGCCGGAGGGGCTTCACGGTGTCGAAGCCATGTGCGCGCCCCATGATGGCGCTCAACTCATTGACGCCGGACTGGCTGTGCCCTGATTGGTGGTGCTCCCAGGACGTGTCGCCAATCTCGAATGCGTCTTCGTAATCATCCTCAGACCAGTAGGTGGTCGGGACGATGCCCTGCTTCACGTCCTTGAGGTATTTCTTCATACCAAACGTGCCCTGGCCCTCATCGCGCCAGGTGGGCCGCCGGCCAACATCCGGCCGCGCGGATGCGTTCCGCCTCCGTGCGGGCACGTTGCAATACCGGGTTGGTCTCCTGGAACTTCGGCTCGTCGGGTAGCGGCGCGCCCTTGATAACGAACGCTTTCGGGTGCCCATCGCCAAGGTCGCGCGCGACATATTTGCTGCCCCAAAGCTCCAGCCAGGCTTTCAGTCGGCGCTTCTCAACGCTCCAGCACCGGCCTTCCGATGGGTAGTGAAGTGCGCCGGTAAAGGGAGATTGCACGGCATAGATCATGCCCTGATGCGTCTCCGCCCCTGGGGCGGTGAGATCGCCCGGCTTCCATCGCTCCGGGTCGCCATCCGGGGACAGATACCGCGCATTCATTGCCTCGGTGCGCGGAAGCAATCCGGTCTTCGCCCGGTCGAGGTTCTTCGTATAAATGAGGACGTACTCGGTGGCAGTCGAAAGGTGCTTCTGGTCGTTCCGGGGAGCGTAGCTCTTCTGCCAGTTGATAATCCCGATTCGATTGGCTTCGCCGAAAATCTCGTCCAGGACCAGCCCTAAGCGGAATAGCTCGCGGTGATCGATGCAGATCGCCAGCACACCGCTCGGCCGAAGCATTTCCCGCATCGCCCAAAGACGCGGGACCATGAACCGGAGCCATTTGCTGTGACGTGAACCGTCCTCGGCGGGGACGATCGCCCCGAGATCGGGGTCGTTCGGGTCCTCATCCCAGCGGTCATTGTATCGGAAATCGCCGCCAGTGTTGTAGGGCGGGTCCGTAAGGATAAGGTCTACCTGCCCCCTGTACTTGTACAGGGACACCATGGCGTGAAGGTTTTCGCCTTCGACAATGAGATTGGCGGCCTGGTGCTCCTCGGGTCCGAAGGAAAGCTTCTGCTCAATCTTCTGCCGGCGGGGCTGAACCCTTCGAACAATGCGCCATGGCGGGGTCTGCCCCTTGTAGGAGAGGCGCAAACCGCCTGCCTCGTCTGCATCCCGCGCGCGAAGAAGCTCCATCAGCTCTTCCCGGCTGTAACTGTCGTAACCCCGCAGCCCCATCGTCATCGCCATGCTGTTCAACAGAACAAAATCAGAACAAGTGCTGCTCGTCAATCCGACCGCGGCGACCTTACCGACTTTTTTTATCGGCGGCAGGGGGCCGGGCGAGGTTGCCCCACAGGCAATTTAGTCGCCTGCTTCCAGTTAGTCGCCCGCAGTTACGGGGCCGAACGCATGGCTTCGGCCACGGCGGAAGGGTTGCGGCCGATCACGACCAGATAGGCGCGGGCGGCGTCAGGGTCTTTGCGCCCCTGTCGCCCGTCGGGCAGCGACCCTCCTTGCCCGTGGCTTCCGGAAGGCCTTCCCCCGGCTTGTGAGCGAAAATTGTTGACATTCGTCACATTTTGTTCCATAAATGTTCGGTCAAAGAGGCATCCGATGACCGATCCGCCGAACGCCCTCCGTCCGCCGTTCGCTCTCGCCCGCCGCTCGGGGCTCTCCCCTTGGAGTCCTCTTCCTGCGCCGGCGTCGCGCCCGCGGCGAGGCGGCAATCGTCGGGAAGGAGAGCTTGTCGCGCGAGCGGCTGCGGCAAGTCGCGGGCGCGGCGATGACCGCGCGGCGACCGCCCAAAATTGGCGCGAGGCCTCTTGCGTCGGGTCGCGCGCGGCGTCGCGGTCGCTCGAAAATGTCATCGCAACGCTTTGAAAAGTCGAGATTCTGGAGCGGAAATGGCCGCTCGGACATTGAACAGCGAAGGGGGGAAAACCTTGGCATTCTCGCGCCGTCGCGCCAGCCGGGCCTGCTCCTGAGGGCGCGGCCGCGAGGCTGATGGCATGGCCGCGACAAGCCCGGCTATGACGCTCGGAACGGGCCGCCTGGAAATCGCCCGGTTGCTCCGCGGCAAGGGGGGGGAGGGGCATCGCACAGTCTCTGTGTAACCCATTGAAAAGGCTCATTTCGGAAAAGGAAATGAAAGGAAATGAAAGGAGTTTTGCGGCTTCATGACCATGGTTTCGGCGCGCGGACGCGTCCGAAGTCGGATTCGCAAGTCCGGGCGAGTCTAAGGCTTCAGCTCCGCCGGGAACCCTGGCGCGCGCAAGTTCGTGTGGAGCGCGTCCTCGAGGAGCTTGACCGCCTGCGTCGACCACGCTCCGCCGCCGTAGGTCTCGCGGGCGCGGATGAAGGTCTGGGTGGTGAGCGCCGCGAGGTCGAGCGGCACGCCGAGCTCCCGCCCGAGCGCCATGGCGAAGCCGAGGTCCTTGCAGGCGAGCTCCATGGTGAAGCCGACGTTGTAGGAGCCGTTCAGCACGAGCTGCGACTCGGTCTCGTGGACGAAGCTGTTGCCCGAGCTCGCCTTGATGACGTGGTAGGCCTGCGCGAGGTCGAGGCCGCCCCGCTTGGCGAGCATCAGCGCTTCACCTGCCGCGACGAGGTGGACGAAGGCGAGCATGTTGGTGATGACCTTCATCACCGAGGCCGATCCCAGTGGTCCGACATGGAAGATCGGCCGACCCAGCGCCTCCAGCGCGGCGCGATGGCGCTCGAAAATCGCAGCCTCTCCGCCGACGATCACGGCGATTTCGCCGGCCGCCGCCTTGTGAACGCCCCCGGTTACCGGGGCCTCCAGGGTGAAGACGCCTTTCTCCGCCGCGATCGCAGCGAGGCGCTGGATCGAGTCGGAATCGTCGGTGCCCATTTCGATCCAGGTCCCGCCAGGGGCGAGATCTGCCAGCACGCCATCGGGGCCAGTCAAAACCCGCTCGGATACCGCCGGGGAAGGGAGGCAGGTGACGACCGTGTCAACCCGGCCGGCGAGCGCGCGGGGACTCTCCGCCCATGACGCGCCGCCCTCGAGCAAGGGCTTTGCGGTCTTGGGGTCGATGTCGTGCACGACAAGGTCGAAGCCGGCGCGCCGCAGATTGGCGGCGAGCGCCCCGCCGAGATTGCCCAGTCCGATGAAGCCGTATCGCATCGCCATTCGCGCCTCCAAAACTGTCGTTGGGGAGAATAGGCGCTCGGCCGCCGCCGGCAAGCGACGCGTCGTCGCGGGCAAAAGAAGAAACAATTGGGCGCTCTGGCGTCCGGGCTTCGATTGCACTAAGTTTATGTTGGGACTGGGATGTCCATAGTGAGAGAATCGCGGCCGCCTTGATTCGGGAGCCAGGCACGGTGGAAACGATTGCGGCCACGGCGGCCAAGAAGCTGGGGACGTTTCTTGCCGACGATTTCCGGGACATTTTTGGCCCGTCCCACAATGAAATGGCCGAGCGTCTCGGTTCGCTCGCCCGCAGCAGCATCGAGTGCATCGCCCGAAGCGACGCGCTCTACCACAATTTCGAGCACACGATGCTGGTGACGATGGTCGGGCGCGACATCCTGCGCGGACGCGTGCTCAGTCATCGAATTGTTGCTGAAGACTATATCCATCTGATTTGCGCCTGCCTTTTGCACGACATCGGCTTCGTGCGCGGCATCCTGAAGGGCGACACCAGGACGGAATTCGTCGTCGACGAGGCCGGCAACAAGGTCTCGCTTCCTCGCGGCGCGTCGGACGCCGCGCTGATGCCCTATCACGTCGATCGTTCGAAGCTGTTCGCCTATGAGCGGCTCGGGACGTCGCCGCAAGTCGATCCGGCGCGGGTCGCGGAGGCGATCGAGCTTACCCGGTTTCCTCCCTGTCTCGACGGCCGAGAAAACGCCAATCTGGAGGCGCGGCTGATGCTCGCGTCAGATCTCATCGGGCAACTCGGCGATCCGCTCTATCCGAAGAAGGCGAATGCACTCTTCGCTGAATTCGAGGAGATCGGCAGCAACCGCCAGTTCGGCTATCAGTCGCCCGCCGATCTGGTCGACAAATATCCGAAGTTCTTTTCCGAACTGGTTGCGGCCCATATCGAGGAGGGGGTCAAATATCTGTCGATGACCGCCTCCGGCCGCCAATGGATCGCCAACCTCCACAACCATGTCTGGTGCGCCGAGAACGGCGCCTACCTCATGGGACCGCAGCACTGACCGCCTGACGGAGCCGTCAGTCCGGAGGGGCGACCGGGGCAAATCTCGGCACGAGATGCAGCGCGGTGCCTTCCCACGGATGGGCGTTCGCCACCTCCTCGTCGAGTTCGACGCCGAGGCCTGGCTCCTCTGGAGGAATGACGTAGCCGTCCTCCCACCGGATCGGCGTCTTCAGAAGCTTTGCGTGGAAGCCCTCCCACCGCTCGATGCTCTCGAGGATGAGAAAGTTCGGGCTGCAGGCGGCGAGCTGGGCATTGGCGGCGCCGACCACCGGGCCGCAATAAAGGTGTGGTGCGATCTGGGCGTAATGCGCCTCCGCCATTGCCGCGATCTTCTTGGCCTCGAGCAGGCCGCCGACGCGTCCGAGGTTCGGCTGCAGAATGGAGGCGGCGCCGGTCGCGAGCACGCGGGCGAATTCGTATTTTGTCGTCAGACGCTCGCCGGTCGCGATCGGCATGCGGCATTGCGCGGCGACCTTGGCCATCTCCTCGGGCGCCTCGGGCGGCGTCGGCTCCTCGAACCACAACGGCTCATAGGGCTCGATCCGGCGGGCGAGGCGGAGCGCGCCGGAGACGGTGAACTGGCCGTGGGTGCCGAACAGGAGGTCGCACTTCGTCCCGACCGCTTCGCGCAGGGTCTTGCAGAAGGCTTCCGCCAGGGCGAGCCTCTCCAGGCTCGGCTGTCGAGGGTCGAAGGTGGAATAGGGCCCGGCAGGGTCGAACTTCACCGCGGTGAATCCCTGGGCAAGATATTTCAGCGCCCGCTCCGCCGCGGCGTGAGGGACCGAGTAGACGGGGCTGTCGGAATAGGCGTGCGAGCCCGGCTCGTCGGGGTAAAGGTAGGTGTAGCTGCGCAGCCGCTCGTGGACCTTTCCGCCGAGCAGTTCATAGACGGGCTTCCCGACCGCTTTGCCGACGATGTCCCACAGCGCCATCTCGAGACCCGACAGCACCCCCATCAGCGACACGTCCGGCCTCAGCGTGTAGCCGCGCCCGTAGACGTTGCGCCACAGCGCCTCGATGCGGAACGGTTCCATGCCCAGAACATGGCGCTCGAACACGTCCTCGATCATGGCGACGATCGCCTTCGGGGCGAAGCTTGCCGCATAGACCTCGCCGACGCCTTCAACTCCGCAGGCGGTTTTCAGCTTGAGGAACACAAAATACCGGCCGCCGAACGCGGGCGGCGGGTTGCCGACGACGAAGGTCTTCAGTGCGACGATTTGCATCGGGCGCCCCTCAAAAAACGATGACGTTCCTCAGCGCGGCGCCCGACCGGGAGGAAGCGACCGCCTCGTTGATCCTGTCCAGGGGATAGCGTCCGCTGATGAGCTCGTCGAGCTTGAGCCGCCCCTCGCGGTAGAGCGCGACGATTTTCGGCACGTCGATGAGCGGCCGGGCCGAACCCATTTTCGAGCCGAAAATCCTCTGCCCGTCGGCGGCGAGCCAGCCGGGATCGATGGTCGCCGCGACGCCGGAAGGCGGCATGCCGACCAGAACCGTTCCGCCGTTGCGCTTCATCAGGGAGACGCCTTGCTCCACCGCGCCCTTGACGCCGACGGTGACGAACACCCAGTCGGCCTTGCGCCCGCCGGTCAGCTCTTTCACCCGGCCCTCGACGTTCTCGCTCCAGGCGTTGACAGTGTGGGTTGCGCCGAATTCACGCGCCGCCGCGAGCTTTTTCTCTTCGACGTCGATTGCGATGATCGGGTCGCAGCCCGCCAGCCGCGCTCCCTGGACCGAGTTGAGGCCGACGCCGCCGCAGCCGATCACCACGACGCTCGACCCCGCCCTGACATTGGCCGTGTTGATCACGGCTCCCATGCCGGTCAGCACGCCGCAGGCAATCAGCGAGGCGCTGTCGAATCGCAGGTCCTTCGGGACCGCCACCGCCTGGGAGGCCTCGACCACGATATGTTCGGCGAAGGCCCCGGTTCGCAGGCCATGGACGAGCGGCGTCCCCTCTGTGTCGCTCAGCGGCGTCGCCTTGTCGAGCGGGAACACCTCTTCGCAGAACACCGGCGCGCCCTCGGCGCAGGCCGGGCAGAAGCCGCAGTTGCGGATGAGGGTCGCGATCACGTGGTCGCCGGCGGCGAGCCGGGTTACTCCGGCCCCGACGGCTTCGACGACGCCGGCCGCCTCGTGGCCGTAGACGGCCGGCAGTTCGCCGCCCCAGGCGCCGTCCATGTAGTAGATGTCGCTGTGGCAGATCGCGCAGGCGGCCGTCCGGATCAGAACCTCGCCGGGGCCCGGGGGCCGCAGCTCGATCGTCTCGATGGAAAGCGGCGCGCCGAAGGCGCGGCAGACGGCGGCTCTGGATTTCATGCGGTCCCCCAAATAAGGTGCTGCGAAAGCGGAAGGGAAGGTTTCGCGCTGCGGCCTCGGACTTCAAGCGCAGTCTTGATGCGGGGGCCATGCCTTTTTCTTGGGCCGTCCCGGCGCCCGCCGGCGAATTTGTCGGCGATTCAAGGTTTTCAATAGATTGGGCGCCAAATTCTGTCGCTTCGCGACTTCAAGGGCGATTTGGATACACCAGTTAAAACACATTAAATCAGTAAATACGAAAGAACTTGAAATCCTTTGCCGCGCGATGTGGGGCGCTGCGTCGTCGGGTCGCGGCATCCGCTTGACCAAACGCTGTGTCCTGGAGTTGGATCGTTTTCGCTGTCGAGCAATGCGGGCTGCGCCGCGAGATGGGCGGCGCCGGCAAAAAGACCCGAGCAATCGATTGGACGAAGGGAGCCCGGGCGCTGGTTGACCGACGGCGCGTTCGAAAAGAGGACCCGGGCGATGCCCATTCATGTTTGCAACGGCGCGACGCTGAAGTGCAGTTTCGCCCTTCCTCCTCCCGGGATCAGCACCCTGGTCGTGCTCCCGATTCACCGCATGCTGACCAGCAACCAGTGGGCGGCGAACATCAACGATCATGTGCCGATGGTGAACATCATGCCGTTCGGGACGTGCATGTCGCCGGGCAACCCCGCTTTCGTTTCCGCGACCGCGGCGGCGCTGGGGACGCCGACGCCGGTGCCGTGCACGCCGTTGACGCCCGCGCCCTGGGTCACCGGAGCGATTTCAAACCCGGTGATCCTGGACAGCGCGCCGGCGCTCGACAATGTCAGCACCTTGCAATGCACGTTGGGCGGGACGATCACGATCTTGTATCCCGGCGAACTGACGGAGATGATTCCGTAGCTCCCCGCGGACCTGCGCCTCAGGGCTCAGGCGGCGTCCGTTTTCGACGCAGCAGCCGCCGGCGCGCGCACCTTCGCGTCGCCGCCCTCGGCGAAACGGATCGCGGCTTCGACGCACGCCGACAGCCAGGCGGACTGACCTTGCGGCGGGCTCTGCGCGATCGCCAGGATGACCGCGGCCTTCACGCCCAGCGCCGTCGCCTGCGGCGGCGGCGCGACGGGGTGAGCGTCCTCCGGCGTGATGCTGCCGCCGGACTGGCCCGCGGCGAGCGCAAGCCACGTCGTGGCGAATCGCGCGTTGCGCGTCCAGCCGAGGTTCAGCGCGGCGCGGCGCGTCGATTCGTCCGGGTCGCGAACCCAGGCTTCCGCCGCCGTGAGGGCGTCGTCCGCCTTGTTTCCGCCGATCGCCCGCACGCACTGGCAGCCCCACCAGACCGCCTCCCGCCGCGGCAGGAGGTAGGCGAGGTAGACGATCGCCTCGAAGCGCCGCCCGATGAGCTTGCGCGCGAAATCGAGCGGCGCCTCGTCGGCCGGCCCGACCTCGATGTCGTCGGCGGCGGTCGGAAACGCTTCGAACACCTGGCGCGCCGTTGTGAAACGAAGACGATCGGACACTTGCTCACTCCAGTCCCGAAGGGGATGCGCACTCTTGCCAATGGGGAAGAAAGCCGAGGCCCCAAGTCTCCGTCTGAAACACGCTGCGCTAAGAGTTGATCTTGACCAGCGGCGCCGAAATGCTGACGAGCGCGTCTCCGGTCACATTGATCGTCGGCGCCTTGATCGTGATGGTGGCCGGGTCCATCGTGATCGAGCTCGCGCCGACCGTCAGCGTGATCTTGGTTCCGGCGGTCAGGCTGTATTGCTGGCTGACATTGATCGTGTGATTGTTCCCGACCGTTTGGTTGATGTTGTTGTCGACCTTGTCGGTGCGGTCGTGGCCGATCTTGATCTCTTGGTCGTGCAGCGCCTTGAACTTGAGATCCTTCTCCGTGCGCAGCTTGACGTTCTCCGCGCCCTTCGTGTCATCGAACAGCAGCATGTTGTAGCCGCCGCCCCCGGTGCTGGAGAGGGTGAGGATTCCCGACTTGACCTTCTTGTCGGGCAGCTTCATCGGCACGGTGTTGGTCCCGTTATAGACGGAGCCGATGACGATCGGCCGGTCGGGGTCGCCTTCTTCATAGGTGATCAGGACCTCGTCGCCGACGCGCGGCGTGAACAGCGCGCCGCGATTTTTCCCCGCCCAGACCTGCGCGACGCGGACCCTGCGCGACGGCTTCTTCTTCCGGTCCCAATAGAACTGCACCAGGATCCGCCCGTCCTTGTCGACGTCGATCTCCGGGCCACTGTCCTGCTTGACGACGAGGGCCGACTGATAGCCGACGATCTCGGGCTTGCGGGTAATCAGCGGAGCGCGGAACTGCCGGTCGCTCGGCGTCATCTCGTAGTTGCCGACGTAGCCGAACTCGCCGAGCCGCCGCCGGAGCGGTACGGCTGCCCCTGGTAGTCGTGGGTGCAGTGGGTGATCAGGTACTCCCGGTTCTCGCCGCCTTCCGGATGGCGTTCGAGCGTGATCAGTCCGCCTGGAAACAACGACGGCGCGCCGCCCATCGAGGAACGGCGCTTGTCGAGCGACTGGGCCGCTTCGAGCCTGTATTTCGCCAGCTTCTCGCCGACCCCCTGGTCGACGAGGTCTTTGCCCTCGGTGTCGACGTAACTGTAGGTGTAATCGAACATCTCCATGGAATCGTGTTCGTAGCCGCCGGGGTTCTGCGACTGCGCGAGCAGTTCCGCGGTCGATTTCTTGTAGCCGTAGTCTTTCAGAACGAAGACGCCGCTCTGCGCCCGGCGGCCGAGCGACCAGGTCTCGAGATATTGCTTTTCTCTCCGTCCGGCGTCGTCGACCGGGTTGTAGGGGAGGGAGGAAAGGTCGGGGATGCTCTTATGGCTCGACTTCGCGTCCGCGAGCACCAGCGTGTGCTTGCCGTCGGCATGCTCGAAAAAGTAATAGACGCCGTATTCCTCCATCAGCCGGCAGACGAAATTGAAATCCGTTTCGCGGTACTGGACGCAATATTCGAGCGTCGGCGGCGAGCCGGTGGTCGCGTCGCGGAAATCGGAGAAGCCGCGATCGGAGAAGACCTGCTTGATGATATCGATCGGGGTCTTCTGCGCGAAGATCTTGCAGTCCGAGGTCCGCGTGAGCAGCCAGAGCCACGGCCTCAGGACGAGCTGGTAGAGGTAGAGATCTTCCTCGGTCCCGGCCCAGCGCGCTTCTGTGGTCACGCCGTGGAAGTACCGCTTCTTGTCGTCCTGGGTATGGAACGTGATCGTCGAGCCCTTGCCGAGCGCCGAGGCGAAATCGAGGCCGCCCTGGGTGCTGGCCGCCTCGATGCGGATCTCGAACAGTTCGCTCAGGCCCTCGATCGCGCTGAACTGCATCAGCGCGAGAGCGTCTTTGCCGAGCGGAGTCGTCAGCTCGCCCTGTCGCTGGTCCTGGGAAATTGGGTCGGCCATGGCGTCCTCGCGGCGGCGTTTCGTGAGTTGCGAGGGATCATAGTCCAATTCACCGGCGCAGCGAAGGGATCGCAGGCGCGACGCAAGGAAACAGGCGAGGGCATTCCGCGGACGGCTATTCAAATCCGTTCCAGCCCTCGACCCGCCTCTGCGTCAGGACGCCGTCGCCGTTGCGGTAGATCGTGTGCCCCGCGCCGTCTTCGGTCTCGCAGACATATTCCTCGACGCTGGCGAACCATTGGCTGAGATCGTCTGCGTCGCAGGTCGGCAGGTAGACGCGGAAGACGCGCGGGTCCCACCAGCGGAACAGGACGACCCGGCCGTCGGGCAGCTTCGCCTGGTTGAAGGTGCGCAGGCGCTGGCGCAGGCGCGCGCGCTCCGTGCTTGAGCGGAGGAAGATGCCCCAGCTTTCGCCGCGGCCGTCCTTGCGCCAGGCTTCGATGAGCGTCTCGGCGTGCTCGACCGGCACCAGATAGGGGGCGTTGCGGCCCATGGGGGAGACGACGTCCGTCATGAACAGGCAGGCCGGGAACAGCGCCTGATGGACGAGATCGTAGATGCGGCGGTCACGCGCAGCGTCGACGACGGCGTAGAGTGCGCTCACATGCCCCTCGTGTGTGTCATGCCCGCGCCCGTCGCTCCGCCCGCCGCGCCCGCGCCTGTGCTGCCCGTTCCTGCGCCTGCCGCGCCTGCGCCACCCGCGCCTCCTGCGCCCTCGCGCGCTCCCGCGCCCGCCGCGCCTGCGCCTGCGGCTCCCCCGCCGGCCGCGCCCGTGCCTCCTGCGCCCGCCGCGCCCGCGCCCCCCGCGCCACCCGCGCCACCCGCGCCTCCTGCCGCTCCAGCGCCTCCTGCCGCTCCGGCGCCACTCGCGCCGCCCGCGCCCGCTGCGCCCGCTCCCGCCGCTCCTGCGCCCGCCGCGCCGCCTGCGCCCCCCGCGCCCGCGCCTCCTGCCGCTCCAGCGCCTCCTGCCGCTCCAGCTCCGCTCGCGCCGCCCGCGCCGCCCGCGCCCGCCGCTCCCGTGCCCACCGTTCCCGCGCCCGCTCCCCCCGGCCCGCCGCTCCCGCGCCCGCTCCCCCCTGGCCGCTCCCGCCGCTCCTGCGCCCGCCGCGCCGCCTGCGCCCGCCCCGCCCGCGCCTCCTGCCGCTCCAGCGCCTCCTGCCGCTCGAACTCCGCTCGCGCCGCCCGCTCCCGCCGCTCCCGCGCCCGCTCCCGCCGCTCCTGAACCCGCCGCGCCGCCTGCGCCCCCTGCGCCACCCGCGCCCCCCGCTCCTGCGCCCGCCGCGCCGGCCGCGCCTCCCGCGCCCGCGCTCCCTGCGCCACCCGCGCCCGCGCTCCCTGCGCCACCCGCGCCCGCGCTCCCTGCGCCACCCGCGCCCGCGCCTCCTGCCGCTCCCGCGCCTCCTGCCGCTCCAGCCCCGCTCGCGCCGCCCGCGCCCGCCGCTCCCGCGCCCACCGTTCCCGCGCCCGCTCCCGCCGTGCCCGCTCCCGCCGCTCCTGCGCCCGCCGCGCGCCTGCGCCCGCCCGCGCCCGCGCCTCCTGCCGCACCGCGCCTCCTGCCGCTCCAGCGCCACTCGCGCCGCCCGCGCCCGCCGCTCCCGCGCCCGCCGCGCCTGCTCCCGCCGCTCCCGCACCACCCGCTCCTGCGCCCGCCGAGCCCGCGCCTGCCGCGCCAGCCGCTCCCGCGCCACCCGCGCCTGCTCCGGCGGCTCCCGCGCCGGCGGCTCCCGCGCCTGCGCCCCCCGCTCCTGCGCCACCCGCTCCCCCCGCGCGCAGCGCCGCCCGCGCGCACTGCTCGCAGAACGGCGTCCCGTCCTTTGCCGCCGCGCGCAACACCGCGATCTGGCGCTCCTCGTCTTCGAAGTCTTTCTGGACCTCCGTCGGCGAGCGGACCAGCGAGCGCTGCGGCTGGGGAGCCGAATCGGACCGCCCCGGCGCCGCCGGAGGGTTCGCCGGCGGGCCGCCGCCGAGCTGATAGAGATGACGCGGACCCGTCTCGATCCGGCCGCGCGGATCGGCGCGGAACAGCGGCAAGAAGCGCACAGACAGTCGGCCGCTCTCGATGATCCTTGCGATCTGGTCGGCCAAATCGCGGTTGGGCCGCTGCAGCCGGCAAGAGCTCTGGAGGCCCCAGGCGACTGCGGAGTTGCGCAGCCGCCAGTCGTCTGAATGGAGTACGAGCACTTCGCGAAGCTGCGAGCCGGGCCTGATTTCCGGAGCGCCCGCGAGGACACCCAACTGAATTGGATGGCCAATGAACAAGGTGCCCTCGCTGAGTGGCAGAGCAAGAAGTCTGGCGGCATGAGGCAGATCCCCGGCTTGATCGGAACGACCCAATTGTTAATTTGGCGCTTATGACAAGTACAGAGCTTGACGGAATCTCTCGCAGAGCGTTCCCACCCGCAAGGAGCCAGAACGATGGGTCAAGGTCAGAACGAAACCCAGCGGCGCGTTTGCGGACGGGATTACTCCAGCCCCCCTTAAACACGCCTCGAAGGAAAAAACGCATAGTGACTAAAACAAACTGCCTCTCGTGAGCTTTACGGTTATCTTCGGTATATTTTCAATTCTGGGAATATTTAGGTTGGGGGTCGCCTGACGCAATTCCTGATAAGCGTTCTTGTCAGAGCAATCGCGCTATTGCCGAACTCATCATTTCTTCGAACGAAGAAAACGAAGAGAGTTCGTCGAGCGACACCGAGTCGAGAAGGACATATTGCTTTGTCTTCGGTGAGAAACTGTATTCCTCATCCCCGGTATCTCCGACGATGAGATATTGTTTCAATTCCTCGACCGCACGACGAGCGAGATTAGTCTCGACCAACCCTTTCAGGATACGATCGTCATACCCTGCTATCAAGCTCGGCTTCGTCGCGTACATTACCAGGCCGTTCCAGTTGAAGCCATTTTGTTCACGCAAGAAGGCCAAATAATCATCAGGAATTTCGATTTCTAATTCAGATCTGGCGCGATTTACGACATCTTTGATTTCTTCTCGACGCGCAGGCGGTTGAAGACTGCCGCCGCGTCGCTTCTTTCTCTCTTTGACCTGCTCCATCATTGCTTGATACATTGCTCATCTCCTCGGTTTGGAGGCGATCGGCGGGTAGACGAACCCCGGCGGCACCGGGAACTTCACAATACGACTTTTTCCGGGTTCGAGCCCCTTGGCGAGTTGCGTGCGCGCGTTTGACATTGCGATGTGGTGGGGATCCTGCTTGATCAGAACAAGATTCGATGTGTCGTTGGTTCCACCGTCGTCGAGCGGGAGCTTATGGTGCACCTGCCAGCCGTCCGGAACTTCGCCATCCTTCATCGCGGCGATGTCATTTTCTGTAAGCCCCGCGCGTTTGAGTTGCTTCCTTTTTTCAGGATCGTTTGCAATTCCTTGGAGAAACGCTTTCCGTTCGGCGCTGTCGAATTTTTGCCTCAGCTTGGCGCATTCTTCCCGATCTCGTTTTTTATATTCGATTTTCTTTAGAACGACGCCGGGCATCTCGACGTCTTCGCCCCTTGCAACTCCGACATAACAAGGTTGCACCGGCGCAGGCGCACGCGGCGAGCGCTTCTTATTCGTCGGCATGAGCGCTCCGCTACACCTCTGGCGATTCGTCCAGTTCGAGATTCAGCTTTCCATACAGAAAACGTGCCTTTTCCGCTTCCGTGAAATCTGTCGATGAGAGGAATCCCACGATGTCCGGATCGTCGTGAAACGCCTCTCCCGCGGCGATCGACACGTCGATGAAGGAACTGATCGCCTCGCTCGAAGTCAGTCCTATTCGCCGCGCCCGAGCCAACGCGTCGCCGAGCGCTTCGCAAAGGACAGCGTCGTTCCGATCTTCAACGAGGCGAGGATATTCCGTCCGAATATAACGAATGTAGTCCTCGAAATAGACCTTCTCGCGAGAGGCCATCATCCGGTCGACCTGCGCTTGGCGAATTTCGAGCATTCCGCGCTCCGTCAACCGCGAGGGCGCTCGAAAGCGCGCCGGGGCACGGCTTTGTACCGACACGCTCCACGCGGAGGCCTCGGCGAGGCTGAGAGTGTCTCCGTTGACGGCTTTTTGCAAGACGAACCGTCAATTTGGGATTCAGAAGCGCTTCCATCACCATTGCTCTCCCCCCGTCTACCCCGACGCCCCTGCGGGCCCGACCTCGATCTGGAGGGGGATCGAGAATTCCTCAACGTCTTCGCGGCGACCGTAGGTCTGCTGCCCACGAAATTCGATGCGTTTGAGCGGCGTTCCAGACGGCGGATCAGCTGCTCGCGCACACGCTCGACGTCCGGCTCCTGGCGCTGCTTGCAAAGCTCTCGATCCTCAACCGCGACGTCGCCGGTTTCGCCCGCTGGATCGGCGGCGTTGACTGGCCGCTGCGCGAGCTCTGGCAAGAGGTCAATCGGCGCGCCGAGTGGCGACCATTCCGCTCGCCTCGGCCAACTGATGGCTTTCGAGGACACTGCGGTCGTCCTCCTGCTGCTGCAATAGGCGCGTCTGTTCGACCTCCAGCGCGAGGGAATCACCTACCGCGACCAATTGGCGGCGCCCGGCGCCGCCAAACCGCGATCGGTGATGGTCCTCGATCGCGCTCCGCGCTCCGCCGCCTCCATCACTCTTGCGCCCGACGGAAATTGATTTCACATTTCTCGCGTACTCGGAGAGCGGATCTGGTGGCGAAGCATCCACTGAGGCTGGTCATTTTGGCGGCTCGCCCAATCGGCTCGGTCTCAAGACGGGGGCTGAGGCCTCTACGCTCTCGATCCGCTATGCGAGGATTCCATGTCAGCGGCGCCGAAACCATAGGAGAACCGCATGTTCGGCGGAAACTCGAGGCTTCACGCTCCTCAAGACCCGCGCGCCGATTCCATGACCCGCGCAAAGCCGCGTGCCCAATGCGCGAGCGCGACGGTCCTGTGTTTGTGCCTGTCGTGCTCTGTCGCAAGCGCGGACTACTTGTCTCTGGCCGTGGTCGGAGGCCAGGGGCTCGACTTCCATGGCGTCGGCAAGGGCGCCAGCCGGGAATCGGCGGAAGACGCGGCGCTTGCCGACTGCCGGAACCCGCGATGCAAGACCGTGATCACCTATGGCCCAGGTCAATGCGCCCATGTCGTCACAGGCGCGCGGCAGATCTTCTGGAACACCAAACTGTTCAGCGCCCGCGAGACCGAATTCGTCGTGGCGGATCGCAACAAGGTGGACTCGAATTGTCAGGTTCTGCGGTCGGAATGTCTGCCGGAAGCTTCCTCCCGCTGCGAAGTGCTCAAGGATCTGGACCTTGAGATAAAGTCGGCTGGAAAAAGGGTTACATCATTGAACGACGAAGGCAATCCGGATAAGAACGTCGAAGAAATTTGCCATCTGACAAGGCAAACGGATTCCAACCTGAAACAATTCATTGAGATCATCGATTCAGAACCTGGCCGCTGTGGTACAGACGACGCAAAACGGGATAAGCTGTTCAAGGCGCGTGAATCCTTGCTCGCCGCCCAAAAAGCCTGTCGGCATCGGTGGCAGTGACGGCGCAGTCAAGGCATCGCTTTGCCTCGAATGCATGTGAGACGGCGGAGTTCGCCGGAGCGACCAGTTGATGGAACAGCACGATGATCTCTCGCGCGATTGGGCTTCTCGCGGCGGCCACGATGATCGGCGCGGCGGCGGGCGTCGCGGCGGCGTCGACCCTGTGCAGGCCCGACGAAGCCGTCGTTTTTTCCTGCCCGACCGGCGCGCACATTGTTTCGCTTTGCGCCTCGAAGACGGCGTCCGCGACGGAAGGCTATCTGCAATATCGCTATGGCGCGGGCGACAGGATCGATCTCGCCTATCCGGATCTTTCCACCAGGGCCGCCGACGCGTTCACCTCGGGACGCATGATGTTTTCCGGCGGGGGAGGCGCGTGGCTGCGGTTCGACAAGGGGCCCTACACCTACACGATCTTCACCGCGATCGGGCGGTGGGGACACTCGGGGAGCCCCGCCTCCGTCGCGGGCGTGGCGGTGGAGAAGGACGGCAAGGCGTTCGCCAACTTTCCCTGCCGCTCGGCCGAGCAAAGCGAAATCGGGCCGGACCTGTTCGGCAAGCTTGGCCTGAAGGAAGCCGATCCCTCTCGGCAATTTGACATTCCGGACGCATTTTTTCCAAAATGATCGCTTGATCGGCGCATGCCCGCGTCGACGACGAGCGTGTTGCGCCGGTAGCCGGCCGGACGACATGGATCAGGAGGGCCTCCGTGTTCTCGATCGGCCTGCGGCCATCGCGACGTACGAGATCAATACGGCGAAGCGCATCGCGGTTTCCTTGCGCAGCTCGCGGTGGAAACGTCACGAACTTCGGCATGCGCATGAGCTTTGGTCTGGAAAGAAGGACTTTCGGTTGCCCGGTTCGGCGCGCGACGGCCACACGGGGGCTTCGAAGAAGGAATATTTTGAATACTGGTACGGAAAGCGCGTGGACCTCGGCAATATCACTGCCGAGGACGGCTACACTTTCCGCGGGCGCGGCGCGATCCAGATCACCGGCCGGGCGAACTACCGCCTTGTCGGGCGAGGGATTGGCCAGCCGCTGGGGGTTACGGTGACAGCTTACAAAACCCCCGATTTCCGGCATTCGCCCCACCGTGCGGCGTTGTGAAGGTCCCGCGTTGGGGGCGCCGTCGCTTGCCGCTTTGCGCGTCTCCCTGATGACGCTTCGTGACCATGCAACCCGCGTGGCGGCCGGTAAAGCAGCAATGGGGAGACGGGACAATTTCCATTGGATCAGCGCGCGCTTGGCGCGCGGCGCGGGCTCAAGCGCCGGGCCCTTGTAAGCCTCGCGGCGCTCTGCGAAATTGCCTTCCCGATCGCCTCTATCGAATTCATGCGGGGCGCGAGATTGGCCCGCTCGCGCACGGCCTCGACCCGGAATTCGAACACACTTGGCTCAAGCCCTCGATCGTGTTGACCCTCGCCAACGCCAGGGCTTTCGCGCCGCGCGGCCCCGTGAGCTTGACCCTGATGTTGGTCCCGAGAGAGGGAATCGGCCATCGCGGTTCGCGGCAAATTCATTTTTGCTGAGCGACGCCTGATCATAGGGAAGTTCTCGCGCGCGCCGATGGGAAACGCGTCGGTCGAAACCTCAGGGCACCGACCGACCGCCGTGTCAAAAAATTGTCGCCCGGCTTGTCGGCGATCGGCGCCTGGCGTCCGGCGCCGCTCCCGTGGTCCGCGTCGGCGCCGGACGCCAGCACTGTGATCCGGATCACTGCTGGATCGAAGACTTCGGAGCAATCTCGAGGCAGTTTGGGAACAAGAGGAAACGTGAGGCGCGGCCATGTTCGCCGGGCAGCAGCCAGATTCGAGTTGGCCGCAGGCTTTGCCGCCGCCGGATGAACGAGGTCCGGTCGCACGCGCGACGGGACCTGTCGGCGAAAAGCTGAACGGGGTCTCCTCCAGAGCCAGCCGCTGCTCCTAGGCTTTCAACCGTTCTTGTGATCGTTCTTGGCCTTGCGGCCCTGGCCCCGGTCGGGTTGGTCGGGACCCTCCTGCTGCGTCCGGATCCAGCGCCGAAAACGGCTGCGGCCCTGCTGGCTTCGGCGCCGAAAGCGGCCCCGGGCTTGCCGCCGCTGGCCGCGGCGCCTCCGCCATTGGCGGAGGATTCTTCGAACGCCCCCAGCCAGCCGATCGAGACTGAACGGCTCTCGGGCGCCGAACCGGCGCCGATCCGATTTGGCGTTTCTCAGCAGGCGAGCCTCGAAACCACCACTCCTCCTCTTTCGACGACAATTCCAGCGCCGCGGGTCGCGCCGCCGCCGCGCGCGGCATTCGCGCTCCACGATGCTGCGCCTCTGCCGCCTCCTCGTCCCCTCGAGTTCGCGCCTGCCCCAAGGGTCATTCCCGCGACGGGTTACGACAAAGGGACGGCCGTCTACGACATCTCGGCGCACACCGTCTATCTGCCCGACGGAACGCGTCTGGAGGCCCATTCAGGCCTCGGGGACAGGTTGGACGATCCTCGTTTCGTGGATGAACGCGATCGCGGCGCCACGCCGCCGGGTCTCTATGAACTGACGCTGCGCGAGTCGCTCTTTCATGGGGTTCAGGCGCTGCGACTGACGCCGGTCGGCGACAGTTTCTCCTTCGACCGTGTGGGACTGCTTGCCCATCCCTACATGCTGGGTCCGAACGGCGACTCCAACGGCTGCGTGTCCTTCAAGACCTACGACGCCTTCTTGCGCGCCTTTCAGAGCGGAGAGGTCAATCGCCTGGCGGTCGTCGCACGGTCGACCGAGGAGCCTCGCCAGGTTGGACGTCTCGTCAGCCTCAGTCAGAGTCTCGACCGCTGATCTGTTCAGCGCCCAGGCCTCCGCCTTGCGCCGCCGCAAAGTGCTCGGTCCCGACGCGGTCAGAGTCGTCACGCTTGATGTCTCCGATCGTGTATCTATTCACACGAACGACGGACATCGCGAAAATCGCGATTGTCGCCGCCGCCGGATGGCGTATCATCATGCGGACCGCGGTCTTCGTCGCGCCAACCTCAGGGCCTCCCCAATGCTCGATACCCCCGCCGAGCCGCCGCCGGCCGACGAGGCCGCCGCTGCGCCCGCGCCCACCCCCTTCGCCCTCGCCCCCGTCTCCCCCGACGATCCCTGCGGCCCCGACCTCGATCTCGAGGGGGATGCGGACTACCTCAACTTCTTCGCCGCGACCGAAGGGATCCTGCCGCGCAACATCGACGAGTACTACAAGTTCGACCGCGTCGCCGCCGGCCTCCCCGCCCGCATCGAGACCGCGGACAAGCTTCTCAAGCGGACGCTCGACGTCCGCCTCCTGCTGCTGCTCGCCAAACTGTCGATTCTCGATCGCGACGTCGCCGGATTCGCCCGCTGGGTCGGCGGCGTCGACTGGCTCCTCAAGGAGCACTGGGAGGGGGCGCATCCCCGCGCGGAAGGCGACGACTACTCGATCCGCCTCGGGCAGATGATGGCGCTCGAGGACAATGCGGGCGTGCTCCTGCCGCTGCAATACGCAAGGCTTCTCGAGCTCCCCCGCGAGGGGCCGTTCTCCTACCGCGACCACCTGGCGGCGACCGGCGCCGTCCAGCCGCGGTCCGTGATGGGGTACAGCATCAAGGAGGGCGAAAGAGAGAGGACTGTCGAGGAAAAGTTCGTCCCGCAGAAGACGATCGAAAAGATCCTGCGCGACGTCGACATCGAAAAGGTGGCGAAGCTCAGCGAGACGTTGCGGGGGATTCCGGCGGCGCTCGAGTCGATCCGCAAGACGACCGCCGAACATGTCGGCTACGAGAAGTCGATCGACCTGCCGAAGCTCGACAAACTGGCGCGCGAGATGGCGGAGTTCGCGCGCGGGGCGCTCGTCGCGCGCGATCCCACTCTTGCCGCGCCGGCGCCCGAGGCGGCCCCGGCCGGGGAGGGGGAGGCGACGGCGCCCTCCGCCGCGGCGCCTTCGGCCTTTGCGTCCCGCGCCGACGTCGATGTGGCGCTTGCCTCGGCGCTGGGCTATTTCGAGGCGTCCGAGCCGACGAGCCCGGCGCTTCTCCTGATCCGCCAGGCGCGCGTGATGCTGGGCAAAAACCTCTATGAAGTCATGCAGCTGCTCGCGCCGTCCTATGCCGACGACGCGCGCGTGTTTGTCGGTCCCGACGGTTCGTTCACGGTTCCGGTCAAGATCCTGGCCGGGGCCCCCAGCGCCGAATTCGAGCGGGCGCAGCCCGCGCCCGCCCCGTCCCGCGCAGCCGCGCTGGCGCTGATCGAATCGGTCGCCCAGCACATGCAGCGGGCCGAGCCGTCGAGTCCGGTGCCCTATCTTCTCGATCGCGCGAAGACTCTCGCCACCCGCGACTTCGTCAGCCTGCTGCACGACGTCCTGACGGAGGAGGCCATCGCCTCCCTGAAAAAAGGCGGGTGACGCGCCGGCGTGGCTTGGATGAGAGAGGCCCTCACCCCTCACCCCCGACCCCTCTCCCAGAGGGAGAGGGAGGTCAACGGCCGGGCTCCTTGAGAAAGGTCGTCCAGTCGGGCGCGTCCTGCGTGTCGATCTCCGCGAAGGTGACGGCCTGCAAGCCGCGCCGCCAGCAGTTCTCGGTGCCGTAGACTTTGAACTTGCCGCGGTCGATGCACATCGACACCGAGCCCTTGAGCACGTCCGCGCCGTCGATGTCGGTCGCGTAGAGATAGAGGTAGCGCCCGGTCAGTGGCCCCCGGATCGGCGTGGCGCAGGATCCCGGCGTCACCGTCCACCAGCCCTCGGTGGAGAATTGGTCGCCGGCGTTGGCCCCGACCGCAAGATTGATCAGCGAGCGCGTCTTGTTGCAGACGCGGAAGTCGGCCAGCGCGGGCGCACTCCAAACCGCGAGCATGAGGGCGGCGACAAAAGCGCACCGGCGACGGACGGGGTGCGGAAAGCAGCGGACAGGAGGAAACAATTTCGCGATGACGTTCGTGCAAGTCCGGCGCCGCCGCAGCGGCGGACCATACCCCATCCGGCCTTCGGCCACCTTCCCCAGCCGAACCGGGGAAGGATGGCGCCCCCGCGAACTCACTCGGTCTCGGAATCCTCTCGCCAGCGGTAGAGTTCGCCCCATTCCTTTTTCCAAACGCCGTCGGGATCGAGGACGACAATCGCAAGCTTGAATTTATTGGCGAGTCGGACGGCGCCTGAAAGCGCGTCCTTCGGCGCCATCGGCTCCGTCACCCGGTCCGCGGCAAACGACTCGTGAGCGGTCTTCGGGCATACGACCTTGGCCCATTGCCCGTCCGGCCGCTGCTCGAGAACGATCGTGACGGCGTCGGCGACGGCTTCGTCGACCTGTTCAAACCGGTTGGCCATGAGGCGTCTCCGCGAAAATTCAGCTGACGTCGTAGACGAACGCGCCATTCTGTGCCGACACCTTCGCCTCGTGGATCTCCTCGCGCGCCAGCGAGCGCCGGAGGATGTCGCGCGACAGCGCGGGCAGGATGGTGTTGGTGATGATGTTGTCGATCACCCGGCCGCCCGCGTCGGGATCGTTGCACATCGAGACGATATGATCGATCGCGCTCTGTTCGGCGGTGAATTTCGCGCGGTGGTTCTCCTCGATCCGCCTGCCGATCCGGCCGAGCTGCAATCGCACGATGCCGGCAAGCATTTCCCCCGACAGGGGATAATAGGGGATGGTGACGATGCGGCCGAGCAGGGCAGGGGGAAACACCTCGAGCAGGGCCGGGCGCATCCGCACGGCGAGCGCCTCCGGATCAGGCCTTTCGGCGCCGGCGGCCGCCTTCATGATGACCTCGGTTCCCACATTGGTGGTCAAGAGGATCAGCGTGTTCTTGAAGTCGATGCGCCGGCCCGTGCCGTCCTCCATCACCCCCTTGTCGAACACCTGGAAGAAGATCTCGTGCACGTCCGGATGGGCCTTTTCGATCTCGTCGAGCAGGACCACGCTGTAGGGCCGCCGGCGCACCGCCTCGGTCAGCCGTCCGCCCTCGCCGTAGCCGACGTAGCCGGGCGGCGCCCCTTTGAGCGTCGAGACGGTGTGCGCCTCCTGGAACTCGGACATGTTGATCGTGATGATGTTCTGTTCGCCGCCGTAGAGCGCCTCGGCAAGCGCAAGCGCCGTCTCGGTCTTGCCGACGCCCGACGGCCCGCACAGCATGAACACGCCGATCGGCTTGCTGGGGTTGTCGAGTCTCGCCCGGTTGGTCTCGATCCGCTTGGCGATCATCTCGAGGCCGTGGGTCTGGCCGATGATGCGCCGGTTCAGGATCTCGGCGAGATGCAGCACCGTCTCGATCTCGTCGGCGACCATCTTCCCGACCGGGATGCCGGTCCAGTCGGAGACGACGGAGGCGACCGCCTGCTCGTCGACGTGGGCGTAGATCATTCGCTTCTCGGGGACGATCCTGCCGAGCTCGCCGACCTTTGCGCGCAACGTCTCGCCATCGGCGGCGACGGGCTCGCCGTCGGGCTTCGGCGCTTCGGCCGGCGGAGTCGCGGCCTCCGGCGGCGCGGGCGAGGCGCCGGCTGTCGCGGCAGGAGGCTCCGCCGCCTGCTTGGCGATCTTCTCGCGCAGGGCCAGGATTTCCTCGACCAGCGCGCGCTCCTTCGCCCAATCCGCTTCGACGGCGCCGAGGCGCTCCCGCCGCCCGGCGATCTTCGCCTCGATCTCGGCGATGCGCTCCTCGTTGGCCGCGCCGAGGTCGCGCTCGCGCGCCAGGGACTGCTTCTCGCTTTCGAGCGACGCGATCGCGACCTCGGCGTCCTCGACCGCGGCGGGCTTTGCGTTCTGGCTGATGGCGACGCGCGCGCAGGCGGTATCGAGGAGGCTCACCGCCTTGTCCGGCAGCTGGCGCGCGGGGATGTAGCGGTTGGAAAAGTTCACCGCCGCCACGATCGCTTCGTCGGTCACGCGCACCTTGTGGTGCTTCTCCATCGGAGCGACGAGACCGCGCAGCATCACCGCGGCGGTCGCGACGTCGGGTTCGCCGACATAGATCGACTGGAAGCGCCGGGTCAGCGCCGGATCTTTCTCGAAGTACTGGCGGTACTCGGCCCAGGTGGTCGCCGCGATCGTGCGCAGCGTGCCGCGCGCGAGCGCAGGCTTCAGCAGATTGGCCGCGTCGCCCGTGCCCGCCGCGCCGCCGGCGCCGATCAGCGTGTGGGCTTCGTCGATGAACAGGATGATCGGCGTCGGCGAGGACTGCACCTCGTCGATGACCGAACGCAACCGCTGCTCGAACTCTCCCTTCATCGAGGCGCCCGCCTGCATGAGGCCAACGTCGAGCACGCAGAGTTTGACGCCGCGCAAGGGCGGCGGCACATCGCCTGAGGCGATGCGCTGCGCAAAGCCTTCGACGACCGCCGTCTTGCCGACGCCCGCTTCGCCGGTCAGGATCGGGTTGTTCTGCCTCCGGCGCATCAGCACGTCGACGATCTGGCGAATCTCTTCGTCGCGGCCGAGAATCGGATCCATGTCTCCCGCCTTGGCCTTGGCGGTCAGATCCTGGCTGAAGCGATCGAGCGCCGTCGTGCCCTTGGCGCCGGCCGCGGCGGTCGTCCCCTCGGCGCTCGCCGCGGCGACTCCCGAGCCGTCCATCGGGCGAAGGTTGCCCTCGTCCGACCCCTCCCAGATCGAGCGGTGGCTGACGGCGACCTCGTCGACCGGGATCTTGGCGAACTCCTGGGAGACGCTGACGAGCGCGCGCCTGAGCTCCAGCGACTTGAGCATCGCCACCAGGAGATGGCCGGTGCGGATCTGGGTCTCGCCGAACAGCAACGTCGCATAGTGCCAGCCGCGATCGAGCGCGTCCGCGACCTGCGCGGAGATGCCCGGCATCTCCGTCTCGTTCTTGCGGAAGCCGTTGACGACCGCTGTCGCGTCCGCAAGGAGCTTCGCGCGGTTCAGCTTGTAGTGATCCGCTGTCAGAGCGATGTCGGTCCGGTCCTTCTGCAGAAGCTGAAGGAGCCAATGTCCGAGCTCGATATTGCGATTGCCCGCGGTCTTGGCCTGCCGCAGGGCCATTATGAACGCCTCGTAGCCGACCCTGTTGAGCTTGCCGGCGACTGCCTCGACGCTGATGTCTGCGCCCATGATCTTCCCCTGACTAGTTCGCTCTCGCCCCCCGACGCTGTTGCGCGATGCGGCTGACGACATGGAACCGCGCGTCGGTACGGATCGTCTCGTCGGTCTTGGCCCAGTTCGGCGCCATCCAACTCGTCCAGCCGAGCTGCACGCTCTCCCCGAGGCGAACGGGCGTGATCTCGCCGGCAGGGATCGCCAGCTCCATATCCCAATCGTATTCCTCTCCGACGTAAAGGAAAATAGCGTCGGCGATTTCCTGCGCGAGCGGCGAACCCGGCAGAAACCGTCTGAAATGTTCGATGTCGCGCACGAAGACGCGGACGCGAAACTTGTCGCTGACCCCGTACATGCTCGATCCGGCGATGCAGTCGACGCCCAGACGGCTGTTCGCGGCGCCGAGTTTCGTCCGCTCGCCCGGATCGAAGGCAAGCCAGGCGCCGACGAATTCCTCGATCTCGACGCGCGTCCGCAGGAATCTCGCCAGGAACGACCGCAGGCGCGAGGCGCTCTTGACCCTCGGCGCCAGCAGTCCCGCATATTCGAGTTTAGCGAAGTCCGGAATGGAGTCGGCGTTACGATAGGCCGGCGCGCCGATGCCGATCATCGAGCCGATATAGATCCGGAACCGGTCCTCGCCGGGCCGATCGTTTTGCGCGATAGGGTGCGCGTCCGCCCACGCCCGAAAGAACAGTTCGAGGAAGCGTCGCTGGAAGATGTCGACGAAACGGGGAAATGCATCGTCTCTGTCGCGAAGCCAGGTGTACGCCTCTTCCGTCGTCGTCAGCGGCAAAGCCCCCTGCGGGCCGAACATGCCGAGAAACCGAGTCTTGAGACGGACGAGTCCGGTCGGGTCGATGCTCGCGGCCTCGATCGTCGAATCGGGAAACTCGAAATACGGATTCTGTCCGAGGGCCACATAATTCTCGGCGAGCTTTCCCGCGTCCCCGATGCGCGGCTTGCCCGGATTTTCTCGCTCGAGTCGCCGCAAGACCGAAAGCAGATCGAACCGCCACGGTTCGGCGACGAGTTCGGCCCGAAACGTCACGATACGCCCCTGAGCCCGATGCGCGGCGGCCAGCGCATGATCTCGCCGCGCTCGGCCGTGCGGACGACAGTTTGAGTGAAGTGGTTCATCGCCACGTATTCGGCGAAGAACCGGTCGAGGATCGCGCCGAGGAGAAACGCCCCGGATCCTTCGAAGGCCTTTTCCTCCAGCACCACGGTGATCTCGAGGCCCCGAGCTGCGGCGGCGCCCTGGGGCTGCCTCAGACGCCGGACGATCGGCCGCGCGCCGATGTTGCGAACGCCGCGGATCTTGCGGTCCGTCGCACTGTCGGCGAGGTCGGCGAACAGAATGAGCGTTTCCCGCAGCGCCGTCGCGCCGTCCACAGCGCGGTCGACGAGGCCCAGATGATTGAGGCTGAGCATGTTGACGAGGCGCCAGGCGACCTCGCCCGTCGAAATGTCCGTCCCCTTGCCCTCGAGCGCGGTCATGTGAGGCTCGCGCGCCGGGGTCGGACCGGCAAGGCAACGCACGTCGAGCTCGACATCGTCGAGGAAGCGAAAGTCGGCGCCACTCTCGCCGACCGGTAGATTTTCGGCGAGATGCCGGTTTGTGCAAAGGGCTTCGACGCTCAGTTCGGCGACGCGAAGAAGTTCGTCCGGGTCGGAGCGTTCGCCGAGCGACAGAAAGACGTCGGTGCCGGCGTAGTTCGAGACGGGTCCATACTTCTTCTCCTCGATCGTGCGTCGGCGGGGCAGGCGACGGATCGTGTAGGACAGCCCGGTCGCGCTGCGCGACGCCATCGCCGAATAGAGCGGCTCGACCGGTATCTTCTGCGGAGCGCCGGGGATGTGCGCGAACACGCGGGTCACCCGGTTGGTCTCGAAGTCGAGCAACCGGCTGCGATCGGGGATAACGGGGAATTCGTACTGGCTGGATCTGACGGGTATGCGGTCCAGCGTCTTTTCGAACAGGTTAACACCCGGCGCGGCGTAAAGGGCGAAAAATTCCTTGCGGATCGCCGTGGAGAGCTGAGGCTTCATATCGTCGAACGCCACCACAATATCGACGGTCTTGGCCTGGAGCCGGCCTGCGACCGCGCCGAGGTCGACCATGTCGAAGCCGAGAAAACGCCGCGGAAACGCGAAGTAGTCGCGCAGGAAATCGAAGCCGCGAAAAAGCTGGTTGTCGTTCGGGATCAGGGCCTCGTTTTCCTCGAACCCGATTTGTCTGATCATGCCGGGCTCGGCCGCCGTGACGACCGGGTCTCCGAACGAGTTCGAGCACCCGGAAATAGACCCCGCGGCAATGGGCGAACAGCTGCTCGTACAGCGCGACAGCGTCGGTTTCCTGGCCGAGCAGATGGAAACGCAGCGCCTTGACGCGACAAGACGAGAACCGCAGCTCCGGCCGCGCGAACGCCTCCTTGTCGGCCGGTTCGTCCTCGGGCCTGGCGGCCGAACGGACCGTGAGCTGCAGTCGCAGGCACGCGATGCAGTCGGCGCCGGCGCCCGGAACCAGCGCCTGCACTGCGGCGGCGCCGGTCAGATAGTCCGCCTTGACGATTTCGAACGGCCAGAGGGTAATCTCGGTCGCGAGGGTGAACCGGCAGGCTACGTTGCGTTGCGCTTCGCGGTAGGTCGCGTCGAAATGGGCGCCTCGGGCGATCGTCCGCCCGTCCCGCAGGCTCGGGTCGCCGAATTTCGGGCTCGCCTGCACGAGCACGAACGACGGCGTCGGGGCCAGATAGTGCGGGGCCAGCTGGTCGATCAGGTTCGTCGTGAAATCCGAGAATTCATGCTTGAGCTTGAGCTGAACCCGCGCGGCGAGAAACGCCGCCCCTTCGAGCAGGCCGCCGATCATCGGGTCGAGGTTGTCCTCGAGAAGTCCGCCGAGCCGCTCGGCGACCCCGGGATATTCCTGCGCGAACTCCGCCGCCTGTTCCCGCAGGATGGCGAGCTCCTGATTGTAGAACTTGAGGAATTCGCGGTTCATCGCCTAGAGCCGATCGATCCGGATCTTGCCGGAGTCGACTTCCACCTCCGCCACGAATTCGGCTGGAACGTTCACTGGGTAGACGCGAAGTTCCGCGCTGACCAGGAACCGGACGCGCAGCGTATCGGCGGTCACGGCGTCGTCTCGCCGCGCCTTGATCGATCCGGGCGCGAGCCTCGGCTCGAAAGCGCGCAACGCCGTCTCGATTTCCCGCGCGATGGAATCCACGCCGGCCTCGTCGATCGACCGGTGCGTCAGGTCGGGAAAGCCGTAGTTGAGAACCGAACTGCGAACCTCGGGGGCCGACGACAGATCCTCGGCCGCTTCGAAATTGGTGGTGTTGAGCAGGGCGACGAGATCGGAATTGACCAGCTTGCGCAGTTCGCTCTCCGAGATCGGCGCCCGAGCGGCGGCGCGGCGCGAAGCGATCACGCGCTCGCCCCGGTCGCGGATGTCGACCGGAACGGCCGCGTCCCGCTCGCGGTGCGCGGCGCGGAAGGCGTGCATCAGCGGCGGCGACAGACGATCATTTTTGTCAACCGGCGTCGCCACCACCCTCACCGACTACCTTCGCCTTGGTCGCCCTTCGCCGGGCTCGGGGGCGGCGCCAGTCCTCTCATCCGCGCTCCCCGGATCCGACGCTACGCGAACCGGGACGCGGCTACGAGACACTATTCTCCTTGACGTTGATCGTCACATCCTTGTCCCCTTCGTTGCCGCCGGTGTCGGACTGCATTTTGTACGTCATCTTGATCTTGGAGAAGTTCAGGCTAATGGATTTGTTCGCGATGCCGCCTCCGGCGCTGTCGCTCGTTTGCACGTTCGTAATGAAAACCTCGTCCATGTCGTACTTGAGATACTCGAGCGGACTGTCTCCCGCCGCCTTGCGGAAGACGACGGTCCCTTTCTTGATATGTTTGCCCTGGTAGCAGAATTTATAGAGCGTAGCCGACGATTTATCGACCTGCTTGCTGATGCTGATATCGCTGATCGAGGCCTTTCCGGCGCCCGAACCGCCGCCGAAGTGTCCGGCGCCAGCGTTGTTCAGTCCGAGGCTGAATGAATAGATGTCGATCCAGCCCTTGTGGTCCTTGTCCTTCGACTCTCCGTCGACGGAGTTGAGCTTGAGAAACATGTCATGCGCCATAGGTCCCTCCTCGCGATTGCCGAATATGTCTATTCGGTCCCACACCCACACTCGACGCCCCGCCTCCTCGCGTTTGCGCAAGCCCGCGGGCGCCAATCTCGCCGGCGCGTCAGCTCTTGCCTTCGGCCAGCGACGCCACCAGGCTCATGCCGATGTCCATGCCCTCGAGCTGGAAATGCGGCCGCAGCCAGACGTTCGCGGAATAGTAGCCCGGATTCTCCTCGTTCGGGATCACGGTGATCTTCGCCGCCGCAAGCGGTTTGCGCGCCTTGACCTCCTCGCTCGAGTTCTTCGGATCGAGGTCGACGTAGCGCACAATCCAATCGTTGAGCCAGCGCTCGAGCTGGTCCTGTTCCTTGGTCGAACCGATCTTGTCGCGCACCATGCACTTGAGGTAGTGGGCGAAGCGCGACACCGCGAACATGTAGGGAATGCGGGCCGACAGATTTTCCGAGGCGGTCGCCTCGGGCTTGTCCATCAGCTTCGGCTTGTAGACCGACTGTGCGCCGATGAAGGCGGCCTTGTCGGTGTTCTTGCGGTGGACGATCGAAATGAGTCCGGCTTTCGACAATTCGGCTTCGCGCCGGTCGGTGATCGCGATCTCCGTCGGGCACTTCAACTCGACCCCGCCGTCATCGGTGGGGAAGGTGTGGGTCGGCAGGTTGAGAACTTCGCCACCCGATTCCACGCCGCGGATTCGAACCGTCCAGCCGTACTCCTTGAAGGCGCGATTGACGTTCGCCGCCATAACGTAGGCCGCATTCATCCATGCGTATTTCTCGCCCTTCTGCCCGTCGGTTTCCTCTTCGAGGGCGAACTCCTCGACCGGCTCCGACTTGGCCCCGAAGGGGAGGCGCGACAGGACGCGCGGCATGCAGAGCGCGACGAAGCGGCTGTCGACCGCGTCGCGCAGCCCTTTCCATGCCGCGTAGTCGGGCGTGTCCATCAGCTTGCCGATGTCGCGCGGGTTCATCAGCTCGCGCCATGAATCCATGCCGAGCAGGTTCGGATCGGCGCCCGTGATCAGCGGCGCAAGCGAGGCAGAGGCGATTTTCCCGAGATCACGCAGGAGTTGAACATCGGTCGGCGCATGGCTGAAGTGATAGTCGGCGACGAGGGCCCCGTAGGGCTCGCCGCCGAGCGTCCCGAATTCGCTTTCATAGATTTTCTTGAACAGCGGGCTCTGGTCCCAGCGGGCGCCGGGATAGGATTTCAGATTGCGGTAGAGCTCCGACTTGCCGACGTTCAGCACGTGAATCTTGAGCGTCGCGTCGGTCTCGGAGTTGAAGACAAGGTAGCTCAGCCCGCGCCAGGCGCTCTCGATCTGCTGGAATTCCTGCGCGTGCAGAATCTCGTTCATCTGCGCGCTGAGCTTCTCGTCGAGACGGGCGATCATCTCCTCGATCGTGTCGAGCACCTCGCCCTTGACCACGGTGGAATCGGCGAGCGCCTGCGTGACCAGCGTCTGCACGGCGCTTTCGACTTCGCTCGCGGCGCGCTCGCTGCGCGGCTTGAAGTTCTGTTTGAGGAGCTCGGTGAACTCGTCCGCTTCTGCCGGCGCCGGGGCCGGGGCGACGGCCGGGGCCGACTGCTGTTCCTGTGGCGAAGCCATCGTGATTTCCCCTTATCGCGTTATTGAGCCGAGCCTTCGCCTGACGGATTCTGTCCGAGCTTGGCCTTCATCGCCTGCATCAGCTCGGGGTCGGCGAGCAGTTTCTTGAGGCTGTCCTCGGCCGCCACCTTGCCGTCCATGTATTTGAGGAGATTGGAGAGCTGTTCGCGCGCCTGCAGGAGTTTGGCCATCGCGGGGACCTGGCGGGCGACGGCGGCGGGCGAGAAGTCGTCCATCTTGGTGAACTTCAGGTTCACCGACAGTTTCTCGCCGCCCTCGTCGGCCCCGAGCTTGTTCGGCACCTTCATCGACACCGCCGGCTCGATCGCCGCCATGCGCTTGTCGAAATTGTCCATGTCGATGTCCAGGAACTTGCGGTCGTTCATATCGGGCTTGGCGACCTGCGACGCGTTGCCGGAAAGATCGGCGAGCACCCCCATCACGAACGGCAGCTCGATCAGTTTTTCGGAGTCGTACGGATCCTCGTAGGTGATGTGGACGCGCGGCTTGCGGTTGCGGGAGATGAACTTCTGCCCTGAATTGCTGTTCGAGGCCATAAGAGACTCCTCGGTTCGAATTCCAGTGCCGCTAAGCATAGTATTCCGGCGCGGGAGCGCAATGCGTTTAATCACACTGCGGTGAAAATTTCGCACTTGGACGCCGCTGAATTAGCGGCGGGCGTGCGGCGAATTGTCGCGGCGGAGGCGACTCCCCGGCCGGGCGACGATTTGACAGGCGGCGACCGGCCGGCCTAGCACAGGCCGCCGCCGTCATAATTCCGGGCGAGCCATCGGGAGTTCAGCTGCGTGAAACCTTTCTTGTTGTCGCTCGCGCTGGCGCTGGCGCTCCCGGTCCTGGCTTCCGGTCCGGCGCTGGCGCAGGGGGATCAGCCGTCCGACAAGGCGGCTTCGCCTGCGGCGGCGGAGCCGGCCAAGGTCCGGCGATCGGAGACGATCGTCGACGACAACTGGACGGTCACCTGCACCCTGACCGACCAGGCCGGGGCGAAGCGGCAGTGCTCGGCGCTGCTCAGGATCGCCCAGACCGAGAAGAACGGCGCCGAGCGGGTGGTGTTCTCCTGGGTGCTCGGCCGGCAGGAGGGCAAGCTCATGTCGGCGATTTCGGTCCCGTCGGGGGTGCAGATTCCGCCGGGGGTCGAGGTCAAGATCGGCGACAAGGAGACGCGCAAGCTCGGTTTCTCGATCTGCCAGCCGGATCATTGCGAGGCGTTGCTGCCGCTCGAGGAAAGCGTGGTGAAAAGCCTCGTCGCCGCGCCGACCACCGAGGTCTCGGTGCATGCGGTCAACGGGGCGGTGGCCAAATTCACGGTCAACATGAAGGGGTTCGCGCAGGCCGTGGCCGACCTCGGCAAGTAGGCGGGCGGCGGGAGTTTCCGACCGACGGCGGACGGCTCGCCGATCCGGCGAATCCTGCCCTGTTCCGCCCTGTTTTTCGCCAAATAATCGGGAGGCTTGCGCACGGCCACAGCCGGCTCCTTCTCCGGCGTCGTCGCGAGATTGAGGTCCGACTCGACTTCAAATCGACCTGATCGCGGACTGGTGCGGCGCGTTTCGCGCCGTGGCGACACATTCTTCTGACAAGAGTTCGCTAACCGAGCCTTAGTTAGCAACGTCAACTGTGGCCATTTCGCCACATGCTTTCCGCATCGGCGCCGAGAGACCGAAAACGCGCCGCATTTCGCCACAAAGCCGTTGCCATCGCCTATTCCGCTGCGTAACCGTGCTAAAGAGCCATAAACCACGCGAATCTCTTTCGCGCGGGACATTTCGGCAAACCGAATTTCTTCCTGGGGAAGGCGACGATGCAAAAGACCATCCAGTCGGCAATCGTTTCGGGCTTGGGATCGGGCGGAGTCCGGAGGTCGTTGCTCAGCGGGGCGTCTCTCGCCGCGATCGGCCTGTCCCTTGCGGCAATGACGCCCGCGCTTGGGGGAGATCTCGGGGGAGCGGCCTTCAATTATCAGTTCCCGAGCTCTATGGCCGACCCGAATCAGCCTTACACGAACACCGGAGTGCCGGCTCCGCTTAACCTCAGCACGGCGACTTCCAGCGTCGTCGGGACAGAGCCGGCCGGCGCGATCGGCGGCCCCAACCCGATCACGCTCAACTTCA
Organism: uncultured Alphaproteobacteria bacterium; assembly: GCA_963741405.1. Lineage (GTDB taxonomy): Bacteria > Pseudomonadota > Alphaproteobacteria > Rhizobiales > Beijerinckiaceae > Roseiarcus. The sequence continues at coordinate 32,291 of CAVUHX010000022.1, read as the reverse complement.
GCGGGCCGGGCACGCTGGAGCTCCAGGGCGACAATTCCTACTTTGGCGGAACGAACCTGTCGGCCGGAACGCTCAGGATCGACACATCGGGCGCGCTCGGAAGCGGACCGGTGCAGATCACCGGCGCCGCCACGCTCGAAGGCAACGGCGCGGCGCTGTCGGTGGGTAACGTCGTTTTTGTCCAAGCCGGCGTCTCGGCGACGCTCGGCGCGACCAGCGGCAGCACCTTGGGGCTGACCGGCGGTCTCCTCGCGGGCGGCGGCGGCGGGACCACGCTTCACATCGGTTCCGCGACAGACACAGGCACGGTCAGTCTCGTCGCCGGCGCAAGCGCCGGAGGGAACCTCGCTATTGATGGCGGCACGCTGCAAATCGGCGGCGCCGGCGGGGCCATTGTGAGCCAGTTTACCGGAGTGGCGGTCGGCACGGCTGCAACATCCGCGACTCTGGACGTCAACAGCACCCCCACATCGCTGGCGAACCTGACGGGCACGAGCGCGGGCGTCATCACCAACAACGGCGCCGCGGCGACGACCCTGTTCACCAACAACACATTCAATTCGACATTCGGCGGCGTCATCCAGGACGGAACGAGCGGGCCGGGCGGGTTGGGCCTGAACGTGGCGGGTTCGGGCGGCGCGGCGCTGAGGCTGACCGGCGCGAACACCTACACCGGCGGGACCACGATCAACGCCGGGGGGACGCTGGCGCTTGTGCTCGGCGGCTCCATCGCCAATTCGAGCGGCGTGACGGACAACGGTACGTTCGACATTCAGTTCAATGGCGCGACCACGGCGATCACCTCGCTTTCCGGAAGCGGCTCTGTGACGCTCGGGGCGAACACGCTGACACTATCCAACGCCGTGCCCGGCGCGAACGGGACATTTGGCGGCGCGATTGGCGGAACGGGCGGGTTGACGCTGACGGCGGGCACGGAGACGCTGGGCGGCGCCAACACCTATACCGGCGCGACGACGATCAATGGTGGGACGCTCGCGCTGTTGGGGACGGGTTCGATCGCCGCATCGAGCGCAGTGAACCTCGCCACCGGCGGCGCCTTCGATATTTCGCAGACGGCGGGCGCGACGATCACGACCTTGGGCAACACTGCCGCGGGTCAGACGGGAACCGTTTTCCTGGGCGGTCAAACTCTGCAAATCAGCAATGGCTCGTCGACGTTCGGCGGCGTGATCGCCGATGGCGGCATCGGCGGCGGGACGGGCGGCAACCTCGCCATCGTCGGGGGCACGGAAACGCTTTCGGGCGTCAACACCTATACCGGAGCGACGTTCATCAACGGCGGCGCGACGCTCGCGCTGTCCGGGACGGGTTTGATCGCTACCTCGAGCGGCGTGACGGATAATGGAACGTTCGACATTTCGGCCACAACCGCCGGCGCGACGATCACGACTCTCTCGGGTGCGGGCGCCGTGGCGCTTGGAGGACAGACGCTAATACTGTCCAACGCGAGCAGCGCGTTTGGCGGCGTGATCGCCGACGGCGGCATTGCCGGCGGGGCGGGCGGCAACCTGGCCATCGCCGGGGGCACGGAAACGCTTTCGGGCGTCAACACCTATACCGGAGCGACGTTCATCAACGGCGGCGCGACGCTCGCGCTGTCGGGGACGGGGTCTATCGCCGCGTCTAGCGGCGTGGCGGACAACGGAACGTTCGACATCTCGGCGACGACGGCCGGCGCGACGATCAAGAGCCTTTTCGGCGCGGGGACGGGCGTCGTGACGCTTGGAGCCCAGACGCTGACTCTGTCCAATGCGGGCGGCGCGTTCGGCGGCGTAATCGGTGGCGCGGGCGGCCTGACGCTGACGGCCGGCACGGAGACGCTGGGCGGCGCCAACACCTATACCGGCGCGACGACGATCAATGGTGGGACGCTCGCGCTGTTGGGGACGGGTTCGATCGCCACGTCGAGCGCAGTGAACCTCGCCACCGGCGGCGCCTTCGATATTTCGCAGACGGCGGGCGCGACGATCACGACCTTGGGCAACACTGCCGCGGGTCAGACGGGAACCGTTTTCCTGGGCGGTCAAACTCTGCAAATCAGCAACGGCTCGTCGACGTTCGGCGGCGTGATCGCCGATGGCGGCATCGGCGGCGGGACGGGCGGCAACCTCGCCATCGTCGGGGGCACGGAAACGCTTTCGGGCGTCAACACCTATACCGGAGCGACGTTCATTAACGGCGGCGCGACGCTCGCGCTGCAGGGAATTGGTTCGATCGCCATGTCGAGCGGCGTCGTGGACAATGGAACATTCGACATCTCGGCGTCGAACGCTCCCGGAGCGACGATTACGACCCTCTCCGGGACGGGCGGCGTGACCCTCGGGGCGAATACCCTGACCCTTTCCGACGCCGCGCCGGGGGCGAACGGGACATTCGGAGGTGCGATCAGTGGGGCCGGAGGCCTGACGCTGCTTGCCGGCACGGAGACGCTGGCCGGAGCCAACACCTACACGGGGACGACGAATGTCAACGGGGGTACGCTGGATGTTAACGGCAACATCGGCTCCGGCGCACTGCCGACAGGAGCTGTCAACATACTAGCCGGGGCGAACCTTAATATTGGAGGGTCCATCGACAGCAATAGTCTCGTGTCCAATGCGGGCGCTCTGACCGTTAACGCCGGCGGCAAGCTGATCGCCCATGACCTCGACAATCTGTCCAGCGGAACGGTGACGAACAACGGGACGATCATCGACGATCTCAACAACGCCGGCACGGTTACGAACAACGCGATCTACAACGCCAACGTCGCCTCCAACACCGGCACGATCACCAATTCGGCGACTGGCGCCTGGACAGGCAACGCCATCAACACCACCGGCACGATCGAAAACGATGGCGTTTGGACCGGCAACTTCACGACGAATGGCGGTACGCTGACCAACACCAACAGGATTAACGGTAGCGTTACGGCTAACGGCGGGATTGTGAACAGCTACCAATCGGGCAGCGTGATCAGCCAGGACGTCACCCTCACGGGAGTTGATCCTGCTGTCGTATACGCGTTGGGGACGATCGGCGGCAACGTAAGCATCAGCGGCGTCAACAGCGCTTTCTATGTGGGAGATCACTCGCTCACCGCGCTCGGCCAGCTTCTCACCGTGAACGGCAACGTGAGCGGCCCTGTAACGATCCCGGTCAATCTGAGCACGGGGGCGACCAACTTCATCAGCATCGGCGGTTCAACCGCCAATGGCTCCGCAGCCCTCACTGGCGTGTTGACCAACCCTGCGAACCTCGCCTGGGCGAGCCCTGTCCTAACCTACACAAACGCTTCGCTGCCTTTGACGCCGACGGCGCAATTGCTTCTCGCCGGCGCCAGCGCGACAGGGTTCTACCAATATACGCCGCAGAACAACGATCAGATCGTTCAGTCCCTGAAGCCTGGCGTGGTCTCCGTCCCCGCGAGCCAGGTGACTTCGATCATCACGGCCCTCAATTCGTCGTTCTTCCAGAACGCGCAGGCGTTCCTCGGAGTGCCGACCAATCCGACGCCGAACCTGCTCTACGGCGGCATCTGGTCGCGCGCCGGCGGCGGCGCGATCACGATGGACGCCGTCGCCAGCGGCGGAAATTCCCCGTACTCGGTCGGCACCAAATCGATCAATGATATTGGCGGCTTCCAGTTCGGAATCGACGAAGGCCTGTACAATATCAATAATACCAAAATGAACGCGCATTTCGGCCTGACAGCGGGCGAGGCTTTCGCTTCGTCGACCGAGACTTTCAGCGCAGCATCCATCTACCAACCCTCGGGCGGCGCCTCCTCCAACGCCAGTGTTCCGTTCTATGGCGTCTACGCGGCCTTGACCGGCAACGGCCTCGCCGCCACGGTCCAATGGCGCCGCAACCTCTTCGATCTGAGCCTGACGGACGGCGCCTTGGGAAGCTCCGCGCAGAAGCTCAACGCGCAGGGCAACACGTTCTCCGCGGACGTCGGGTATCAAATCCCGTTTGGCAACGGCTATTCCGTCACCCCGGCGGCGGCGGTCTTCGTCACGCGCACCAATGTCGACAACCTCGTCCTCGCCTCAGGCGGGGGGCAGGCGTCGTCGGTGTTCGCCTTCAACACGCTCAACAGCACGCTCGGACGGTTTGGGGCGCGTCTGTCGACTACATACACGCTGAACGAAAATCTCTTCCTGGCGCCCTATTTCACCGTCAACGTCTGGCATGAATTCCAGGGGGGATCGACGACAAACTTTTCTCAGACGATCGTCAATACTGGCGTGAGGACCGTGCCGGCCGTGTACACCAGTTCCGTCGGTACTTTCGGCCAGTTGAGCCTAGGCTTCCTCACACAATCGCCGAAGTCGGGCTTCACAACCTACCTACAGGCAGACATGCGCGTCGGAGCAAATATTCAAGGTTGGGGAGTCATTGGAGGTTTACGCTATAGCTTCTAATTGTTTGGCGTGTTAATGCGTTGGCAATAGTGCTGGATTGTGATCCGCCAGGGGGCGCATCGGAGATAGCCATGTTGAAAACCTCTCACCTCCTGGTCGCCGCGCTGCTCGGCGCGGTCACCTGCACGCCAGCCCTGGCGCAGAGCGACGCCCTCTTCGGCGCCGGCGACTGCCGCCAGGCGCATGTCGATCAGGTCCTCGACGGCAAGGTCCTGTCGAGCCAGCCCGTCATCGTCTGCAAGCAGACCCCGAAGACCGCGGCGCTCGTGCGCCATGCCCGGCCGCCGTCCGTCGTCGCCGTCGCGCCGCCGGCTCCGGCGCATGCGGTCAACCGAGTCGCTTTCAACGGTCCCGGGCCGGACCGGGAATGTGCGATGCTCAACTGCCCGACGTACATCCTGACCGGGGTCGGGGACTAGCGCCGGGATAACGCCTCCGGGCGACCCGTTGCGCGGCCCGGGGGCTTTAAACAGGCTTCCACAATCAGTATATTATGTGGACATGGTCGCGCGCCGTGACGCGGATCACAGCGCGGCGCGGAGGAAGCGCGAGAATGACTGTTGAGGCGCCGGCGACGGCGTGATCGGAGTGTAACAGTCCGGGGACTGGCCGCGGTGAAGGGCTTCTGGGCGTTGCTGGCGCTGGCCGTGTGCTGCCTTGCGGCGTGGGCCGGCGGAACGACGCCGGCTTCCGCCGATACGGCGCCGGCGCATGTCGAGAAGCGCGTCGCGCTCGTCGTCGGCAACAGCGACTACCAGAATTTCGCCCAGCTCACCAATCCGGCCAACGACGCCGACAATCTTGCCGAGGCGCTCCAATCGATCAACTTCGAGGTCGTGCTGTATAAAAACACGACCCTCCGAAGTTTTTACCATGCGCTGAGCGAGTTCAACAAGCGGGCGAAGGACGCCGACGTCGCGTTTGTCTATTTCGCCGGCCATGGCGTTCAGTTCAACTCGAAGAACTATCTACTCCAGGTCGACGACGAGGCCGAAACCCTGGACGACATCCACATCGGCAGCGTGCCGGTGGATAAGGTGCTCGAGATCCTCAATGAGATGACTGGGGTGAAGGTTCTCATCCTCGATGCCTGCCGCAACAATCCGGCGAGACGGGGCCCCGCCGAGAACGCCTCCCGCTCGCTGGGCGATTCGCGCGATGTCGGGCTCGCGCGGCTGGAGGACTACGACACGTCGGGCGGGCGCGGCATGCTGATCGCCTACGCGACGTCGCCGAGCCATGTGGCGGCGGATGGCGGCGGGAAGAACAGCCCGTATAATCTGGCTCTCGTCAAATGGATCACGGCGCCGAACCTGAGCATCCAGGATATTTTCAGCCATGTCCGCGACGAAGTCGTCGGCGCGACGAAGAAAAAGCAGTATCCGACCTTCGACAGCAGCCTCGGCCCCTACACGTTGAACCCGTCGGGGTCCGAATGGGTGGACTGGGACGAGGTGAAGAATTCGACCGATGTCGACAAGCTGCAGCACTTCGTCGACGCCCATCCGGACTCCGCGCACGCCCCCCAGGTTCGGCGACTGATCGAGACCATGCGGCAGAACATCGCCGAGGCGGAGTGGGGGCGGGTCAAGGACGGGTCGGATCTCGCCGCGCTTCAGGCGTTCCTGGCGCGTAATCCCGCTTCACCGCACGCCGCCGACGCGGACCGGAAGATCGCCGCGCTGCAGCAGAAGGCGGAGGACGAGAAGCGCGAAGCGGCGGCGTGGGAGCAGGCGAAGAACGCCACCGACGTCGCCCCGCTGCAGGCGTTCAGGGCGGGCCATCCGAATTCCCCGCACGCCGCTGAGGTCGATCAGAAAATCGGGGCCCTCCGGCAGGCCGCGGAGGCGCGAGAGCGTGAGGAGGTCGCCTGGGACCGGGCGAAGGCCGCGACCGACATCGACACGCTCCAGGCGTTCCGCAACGCCTACCCGAATTCCGCCCACGGCGCCGAGGCGACGGAGAGGATCGCTGCGCTTCGCCGGGCGGCCGACAGCCAGCTGCGCGAGACGGCGGAGTGGGGCCGCGTCAAGGATTCGGCCGATCCGGCGGTGCTGCAGAATTTCCTCGACACCCATCCCAATTCGGCGCACGCGGCCGACGCCGCGCAGAAGATCGTCGCGGCGCAGCAGAAGCTCGAGACGCAGCGGAGCGACAGGGCGTGGGACCAGGTCAAGGCCAGTCAAAACGTTGCGGCGCTTCAGGCCTTCAGGGACCGCTATCCCAACTCGCTGCACGCTGTTGACGCCGACCAGAAGATCGCCGCGGCGCAGCAGAGAATCGAGGCCGAGCGCAGCGAGGAGGCCTGGGATCAGGTCAAGAGCAGCGCGGACGCCGTTCGCCTGCAGGAGTTCCGGGACCGCTACCCCGGTTCGCCGCACGCCGCGGAAGCCGGGCAGCGGATCGCAAGCCTCCAGCGCCAGGCCGGGGAGGAGATCGACGACTCGGCGGCGTGGGACCATGCGAGGAATTCGACCGACCCTGCCGAACTCGAGGCGTTCAAGCATTTCTTCCCGAAGTCGGCGCATCTCGCCGAAGCCGATCAGAAGATCGCGGCGCTGCTCAAACTGTTCGGCGAGCAGAAGGCCAAGCGGGCCGAGGCCGAGGCGGCGAAGACGGCCGCCGAAGCCAGGCAAGCCGAACAGGCCTGCGGCAGGGCAGGGGCGGAGGTCACGAGAATCGCCAAACTGCGCAGCGTGGACGCGCTCATGGCCATGCGCCAGCGCACGGGCCTGTGCCCGACGGCCGTCGCGGCGATCGACGCTGCGGTGAGGGACGTCAAGGCGGGGGAGGCGTGCGCGGCCGAGCGGGACCGCGTGCGCGCGGCTGGCGTCGATCTCGACGCGCTGCGGGGCGTCGCTGGCGGCCTGACTTGCGAAGCCGCGATCGCCGACGCCCGGGCCATGATCGCGCGGCTGCAAAAAGTCTGCGACGACGCCTCGGCGACGATCGACGGCAAGATCGATATCGCCGAAGCAGGCGCGCGCGACAGGCTGCTGAAACTTGCGGAACGCAAGGACTGCGGAAGCGTGCGCGACGCCGCCAGGGCCAAGATCAAGGCGATCGACGATCGGGTGAGCGGCGCGCAGGCCGCGCTGGCGGCGCTCGGCTGCTATACGACCGAGCCACCGACCGGCCGCTTCGACAAACCGACGCAGGAGGCGATCGGCAGGTTCCAGCGCGGCGCGCATCTGCCGGTCGATGTGAGCCATTTGACTCCGGATTTTCTGGCGAAGCTCAACGGCGCCGCCGGTGAGGGCGCGTGCGCGCCGCCGACTCCGGCCCAGCCGCCGGTCGCTTCGCTGCCGCCTCCGGCGAACCCCGTGATCGAGAAGCCTGCGCCGCCGCCAGCGGTCAGGGCGAAGCCTGCGCCGCCGCCCGCAGTCAGGGAGAACCCGCCGCCGCACCGCCGCGAGGTCCAGCCGGCGCCGGAACGCAAGCCGGTCGTTCCCAGACGGCCTACGGCTGCGCCCGCGGAGCCGCGGCCAGTCCGACAGGCGGCGCCGGCGCATCCGCCGGCCGCCGTGCCGCAGGCTGGCGCCGCGATCTTCATCCCGAACTGACCAGAGCGGGATGATCTAGGGTCGACCCGGATCCGGGGTCGGGTTTTCAACGGGCGCGACCCTTCTTTCGGCACATCCGCACTTCATCCAGTTTCCCAATATCCAGCCGTAACCGATTTCGACTCCGGCGTTCAGGCAACTTCTCCGGCGGCCGGCAGGCGTCCTGTTCCGGCCCGGAACAGAGCAGGAGTCTCTCCTGTTATTTCTACGTCACGTGTAGGTCTGTATGTTCAGGAGATTGCTTCAGACATCTGAAAAAACAGGATTTTTCCTCGCTGGAGCTGGCCGAAGGGCGCGCGGGGCTTTCCTGTTTCTCTCTGTGAGCAGGGAGAAACAGGAAAGACTTCCGAATCAAGGAGCGCGGCGGCCGATCGAAATCGCGCCTCGGGCAGCGGAGCTCAGGTGGGAAACCGGATCGCCCGGCGCGCTTGCGCCGCCGGATCAGTTGGCGAAGGTGAAGAACTCCGCTCCGACCGCGGCCGTCCCGGCTCGCGCCTCTTCGAGGAGAGCGGGCGCGAGCGCTTTCAGCGCGCCCGAGCGGAACGTCTCGAGCGCCGGGATCGGGTTCGCCGACACGACCGCCAGGACGACCTGCAGCGGCCCGGTCGATCCGGCGTCGGGGCTGAGGGGAACGCTGAATGTCGCGGAATTGTCGCCCGGCTGCACCTTCGCGTCGAGGCGATAGGCGGTCCCGTCGTTGTCGATCAGCACGAGATAGGCGTGGCGGCCGGCCAGATTGGCGATCCTCCCGGCCAGCGGCCGGTTGCGGCCGACGCGGTAATCGGTGAGGTCGATGCGCGGGGCGCCCGCAGCTTCGCCGGCCCCGGCCCGAATGAGGTCGAGCGCAGGGCATTCGGCAGCCGTGATCAGGCGGAGGCTCAGCAGCGGTTCGGCGCCGAGTTCCCGCTTGAACGCCTCCTCGAACCGCTGGAACGGCCCCAACTGGTCGCCGACGCCCATATAGGCATGTGCGCCCTCCGTCAGGGCCTTGATGAAGAAGCAGGCGCCGCCGTCGTATCGCTGGAGGAAGAGGCGCTCCCTGTCCACTGGCCCCGGCGGCGTTTCGAGGCTCGCCTCGTGGACCGGAGGCGGGACGACGGCCGGAACGGCCTGATCCGGGCGCTTCGGCGGCGGCGCTTCGGCATGCGCTTCAGCCGGCGCTGGCGGCGGAGGGGACGCGGCCGGCGGCGCTGCCTGGTCGGGCTGGGCCGGAGCGACGGGCTTGATGGCGGGAGGGGGAGAAGCGGGCCGGTCCGCAACGACGAGCATCGCCGTCATCTGCGCCGTCTTCCCGACGTGATTGGTGGCGACGATTTGCGTCGTGACGGGCCCTGCCTTCGCCGGCGCTCCCTGGATGACGCCCTTGCCGCCGCCCAGATCCTCGAAGGCGAGGCCCGGGGGCAGAGCGTCCGCTGTGAGCCTCAAGCCCTGGCCGCCATGGTCGGAAAACGCCGGCAGTTCGGCCCGGTAGGGTGTGCCGACCGTCGCCGGAGGCAGCTCGACGAGCGGCTGGGGCGCGCGGGGCGGCGCGGCCGCGACCAGTTCCTCGGTTGTCGGGATGTGCTGCGTCGGGGGGACGGCCGCAGGCGGAGGAGGCGGCTGTGGCGCAGGCGCCTCGGCCGGCGGCGGCAATGCCGTCTGTGGTGGGTTTGCGCTCGCCTCCGCCGGCGGCTGCGGCGGCGGGGCGGGTTCGCTCGGGGCAGTGGGGGCGAGCGGCGGCAGCGCCGCCGTCCCGGCTGTGGGCTTGGACGCCTCCGCGAGCGGCGGCGGCGTAGCAACGTGAGTCGACGTGACGGGCGGCTCGATCCATTGCGCGAAATCGCCGCGGAAGACGTAACCGACAGCCGCGACGCTGGCGACCGCGATGAGCGCGCCCAGGATCGCCGCCCAGCGGCCGCCCGCGGAGTCGCGGGCCGGGGCCGTGTCCTCCTGGAGGCTCGCCCGGCGGGCGGCGGTCACGCGCGCGCTTTCGCCCCATTCCGCCACCGCCGCCATGCTGGCGGGGCGTTTGTTCGGCAGCGGCTCCAGCATCGCATGGATCAACGGTCGGATGGTTCGGTCGACGCCAGAAATGTCGGGGACGGAGCGGCGCTTCTCGACGACGTCCGACTGGGAGCCGCTCATGTCGAGAGGGCGGCCGCGCGCCGCCTCTGCGAGGACGAGCCCGAAGCTGTAGATATCCGACTTGAACGTGACCTCGCCGCCTCCCATGCCGAGTTGCTCGGGAGAGACATAATTGTACTTGCCGGCGAATCCGCTGCCGATGATCGTTTTTTCGCCGAGGCGCAGAGAGCGGGCGATGCCGAAGTCGATGATCTTGGCCTTGCGGACGTCGCCATCCGGCAGAATGATGTTGTCCGGCGATACGTCGCGATGGATGACTCCGAGCTGATGCGCCGCCTCGAGGGCGTTCGCAATCCGCCGCTGCAGGATTCTGACCTCGGCGAGCGGCAGCGGTCCGGAGGCGAGTCGCGTGGTCAGCGATGGCCCGTCGACAAACTCCATCGCCAGATAAGCGCGCTGGATGTCAGGGTCGACCGAGAACACAAAGTAACGAACGATCGCTTCGTGGGTGAGATTGTGGAGGATCGAGGCCTCGCGCCGGAACAGCTCGAACACTTCCGGATTATTCATGAATTCAGGTCGGATCATCTTGACCGCCACGATGTCGTGCGTCTGGATGTTGAATCCGCGATAGACTTCGCCCATGCCGCCCTGGGCGATCAGCTTCTCGATCTCATAGATGCCGTTGAGCCGCGTTCCGGGTCTGACGCTGCCGGACGCGGAAGGCTGGAATACGGTCCTCTCCTCCACTGCACGCTCTCGCACGTTGAAATTCCAGCTCCGATCAGCAGCCGATTCGGGCCGCCGGCAGCGCCGACCGATACGGGTCTTGCAAGCCTAGTGCGGAAACACGCGTCGGGAAACAGGCTTTGCGGCCGGTTCGAAGCGTTGACACGATTAGCGACGAAGCGCGGACAGGCTGGCAGCGATGCGGGCCATACGTCGGCCCCACGATTCGCGCCCCGTCCCGCCCGATCGCCTATTTTCCGATTTGACGGACGCGCGGGCGGCCCCCATATTTTGAAAGGCCTGCTCCAGCAGGCGGAAGCGTTCGGAGAGTATCATGCGTGCGTCAGCGAGATCCATTCTCTGCGCCGCGGTTTGTCTGGCTGCAGCGTCGCCTTATGCCGGGATCTCGTCCGCTCTTGCGGACCCGGCTTACACGTCGGACAAGGTCATCAATCTCTTCCTCAAGGACAAGGCCGCGGCGGACGCCTACAAGGCCGAAAGCAAAACGCGTGCGATCTGCATCGGTACAGCCGCGGATTGCCCGACGCCGAAGGCGCCGACGACGGAGACATTCGATCTTCTCGTGAATTTCGACTTCAACTCCGACAAGCTGACCCCGGCGGCGAGACAAAATCTCGACCAATTCGCCAAAGCCCTGCGAGATCCCCGGCTGAAAGGGGAGAAATTCGAGATCGACGGCCATACCGACGCGACAGGCACCGAGGACTACAATCAGGGTCTTTCGGAGCGGCGCGCAAATGCGGTTGTCTCCTATCTGGCGTCGCAAGGACTCGACGCATCGGATCTGATCGCCAAGGGCTTTGGCAAGACGAAGCCGCGCGTTGCCGACCCGTTCAGCGCCGAGAATCGCCGGGTCGAGACCCATTTGATGGAGTAACGAATTCGAGTGTCGCTTCGAGGTCGGGCGCGGCTGGTCCTGCCGGCCTGCCCGGGCGAGCGAGACGCCGCAGATGGGATGCTCGCGTGCGGCTCGGCTCGACGGAGGCTCAACGCTCGGGCGTAATACCCTTCGTTGTCCATCTCCGCGGTGAAACCGTCTGCGAGGGTTATCCGTGACACGGCGGAGCGGCTACGCGGCCCTGGCGATTTCGATCATCGTCGCTGGTCTGTGCGCAGCTCTCGTGGCGTGGCGGCTGAACGTACGAGGCGCGCGCCATCCGCAGGCGCGCAAGCCGCTCGCGCATACGGAACCGTCAGTCCAGAAGACATCTCCGACCAAGGTTTCAACGATCATCGACCTCCCGGGCGATCCCGTCCTTGTACGGCGCGGTCAGGCGACCACACCGCCGAAGGACGTCTTGATCTCGGTGCCAGCCAAACTCGGCCAAGACGCGCCGAAGACTGTCGCGAAGGCTTTTTTCGTCAATTCGCCGCTCGTCTCAACGACGGGCGGCTATATGGGCAAGTATCAGGAGTCCGGCCAGGAGGCCGATGTCCTCGCGATCCAGCTCGCCGTCAACTCGCAGGCGCCCGGCGCCGAGACCCAGGAGCAGTTGGATGCTGGCTTCGACGATGACGGAGGAGCGGATACGCCGGCCGACGCCGAGAGTTCTCATTCTGACGAGCGCCAACAGCAATCAGATCGAGATCAACGCGGCGGGATCGCAGGGCCTGCCGCAACTCAAGGAAACGGTGCTCCGGACGATCGTGGCGGAAAAGATCAGCGACCTTCTGATCGCCAACGGTTACTCCGAGGAAAGCGCACGGCTGATCGAGTCCGCGGCGAAAGAATCATCGGGCCGGATCGAAACGCTTCCCCCGGGCAGTGTCGCGCTCGTGGTCGGCGCGCTTGACCTGGCGGGCGAATACCGCGCGAAGCAGATCGCGATCTTCGAGGACAAAGAGTACGTCGTCACGATCAGCGCGAAGGATGACGGCGGGTATGGCGAGGCCGCGGAGCCCCTGATTCCGCCGGGGCTCCTCGACGATTCCGGAGGGACCGAGTTCGCGACCGCGCGTTTCACCCTGGCTGATGGCATCTACAGCGCCGGCCTGCGCAGCGGTGCGCCGGAGGCGGTCGTCCGCGAGGCGATCCAGCTTGTCAGCCGCCTCGCCGACCTCAAATCGCCGCTCCAGGCTGACGAGGCCGTTCGCGTTCTCTACGAGGGCGACTACCGCGACAAGGCGAGGTCAACCGGACGGGTCGTCTACATGGGTTTGCGAGGTGGTCCTCTCACGGTCGAATGTTACGTCTTCGAGGGAAGCGACGGCGCCTTTCGCTGCTTCGATCCGAATGCCTCTGCCGAACCGAAAGGCGGAGACTCAAGGGGACGGGCGCCAGCCGCGAGCCTGGGCAGCAGCGGCGCGACAAGCGTGGGCGGAATTCTTGCGCCGATCAAAGGCGCGCCGGTGACCTCGCTGTTCGGGATGCGGTTCCACCCGATCCTCCATATCCTTCGACTGCACGCCGGCATCGACTTCGGAGCCCCCGTCGGCTCGCCGGTCCGCGCAGCGGCGGACGGAAAGGTGGAATTCGCCGGGCCGGCGAGTGGCTTCGGCAACCACGTCCGCATCCAGCACGCAGGTTTCGAGACGTCGTATTCGCATCTCTCGGAGATTCCCGACTCCATCAAGCCCGGCGTGGAAGTCAAGGAGGGCGACATCATCGCTCTTTCCGGAAACACCGGCCTGTCGACCGGTCCGCACCTGCACTTCGAGTACTATCTCAACCGGGACGCGGTCGATCCCCTGCCGCATCTGGGGACCGAGATTCAGTCCGCTGCGGCGTCGCTGGCGGGCTCGGTCGTCGCTTCCGTGGGCGCGAGCATCGGGCCGTCTCCAGGCGCGACCTCCGCCGAGGTCGCATCGTTTCCAGCGATCAAGGCCTACATCGACGCCAAGCTCGCGGAGCTGATGAAAAGCACGTGAGGCGCGCCGCTCCTCCGCCGATGCGCGCCTGACCGAGGACCGCTCTCGGCGAGGGGTCGAAGCGCGCTCGCCGACCGTACCGGCCGACGCTTTTGCCGGCACGCTGACCGACCTCACCATGCCGAAGAAGAAGGGGGAGGAATTCGTGTCGCTTTCCTGTTACTCCCTGCTATCAGGGAGAAAACCGGGAAGGCGGCCGGTTTTGCGCGTCTGGAATCCGAAAAAATATATTTGATTTCGATTGGTTGGCCAAAATAACAGGAAGAAAATGCTCCCTGTTTCGGCGCAGAGCAGGGAGATGGAACGGGGACGGCCCGGCACGGGGAGGCCACCGACGGCGCTTGAACGGCCGACCGTGCGTCTATCCCCCGCGGAAGATCAAGAAAGTGGAGCAGAACCTTGATAGTGTTGATCATTCCAGCAAGGCAAACGCCTGCGGACCTCGCCGAGGAATACGCCGAGCCGTTGAACGCCGATCTGGCGGTTCACGTCCAATGGTTGAACGGGGCGATCTCGTGTCCATCTCACGCAGAAGATCAAGAAAACGGAACATAGACTTGATAGTTATGGTCTTTCACGCGCATTGGACGGCCGCTGGAAAAGGCGCTCGCGCTGTCACAAGAGGACATGGGCGAGACTCTCACCTTGGGCCAGCCCCGCCGTGGCGAAGCTCGGAAAGCGCACCGACATGCACGTGAGCGATCTGCATCCCAGTCTTACCCGCCGGGATTTTGCGCTCCTGCGCCCGGCTGCGCGGCGTCCGCCTCGTTGCAGTCGACGACGATGATCGAGACGTTGTCGCTGGCCCCGCGCTCGAACGTCAGGCGAAGGAGCTCGTCGACAGCCCTTTGGGGATGGACGGCCGTGAGCAGGGCCGCGATTTCGTCGTCCGCGACATGCGTGGTCAGCCCGTCGCTGCACAACAGGAAGCGGTCGCCGGCATAGGCCGGTCCATCCATGATTTCCAGTTCCGCTTGATCGGCGGCGCCGAGGGCGCGCGTGACCACGTTGCGCCGCGGCCAGCTCCTCGCCTCGTCCTGGCGCAGGAGACCGCGGTCGATGAGCTCCTGGACCTCGGAATGATCGCGCGAGACCGGCGAAAGCTTCCCGTTGCGCATCAGATAGCCCCGGCTGTCGCCGCACCAGACGCAGGCGAAATGAGCCCCGTGAATCATCAGCGCAACCAGCGTCGTGCCGAGAATGGCTCCCGCGCGGGCGTGCGCCATCGCGCGCAGGTCGGTGTTGACCCGCATGATCTGTTGCTCGAATTCGGCCAGAAGCTGGGCGGCGGAGTCGCTCGGCGCGAGTGTCTTCAGCGCGCTCACGACGGCTCCGCTCGCGACGTCGCCGCCGCCGTAGCCGCCCATGCCGTCCGCGACCGCCCACAGCCCGATGTCCGGGCGCACGAGAACGCTGTCCTCGTTCAGCTCACGGGAGAGACCGACGTTGCTGACGCAGGCCGTCCGATAGGCGAGGGCGCCTGTCACGTGGCCTCACTCGGAGCCGCCGGCGCAGTCTGGGTAAAGGCGCCCGTCAGCATCTCGACAAATCGCTCTGCCGGCGGCAGGCCGACGTAGGACAGTGCGACCGGCGCGAAATCCTCTCCGCCGATCGTCCACCAGAAGGACTGAGATGCAAAGGCGCGGCGATGGCCGAACCGTCTCGCCGCGAGGAAAGCCAAAGAGATCTGGCGATCGACGTCGCGGATGACGATCCCGCCGTCGGACAGTTCCTGCAGGCCGCCGATTTCGGTCGCACGCTCCTGCAGCGCCGGGACGGCCAACGAAGCCGCCCTGTCGGCGATGTCTTCCAGAGTTGCGGCGGGGTCGAGCGCGTCAAGCAGAATCGCCTCGGCCGCCTCGAACCAAGCATCGTTCGATTCGAGTTCCGGGGGCAGCAGCGAGTTTTCTCCTTCGCCCGTAAACAGCGAGAGGGGGAACGATCGTCCCACGCCATCGACCGAAGGCATGAAAAGGCCGATGACAGCTTCGCCGCAAAAATCGGCGCCCAGCCAATAGCGCCAGATCGGCGCGCGATTGTAGGCGTCGGCCCATTTCGTGCCGAGGATCTGCTTCGACGTTGCGACCCCCGCCTGAATCCACGGCTCCCAAACCTCGAGAAATCGGCGCGGCGCGTTGGCGGCGACGAAGTCCCGCTTTGCCGGCAGCTTGCCGAACAGGCCCGCGCTCATGAGCTCACAATCCGTTCGGGCACCTGAACTGCCGTAGCGCCGGCAGGCTCAGGGGATTGACGAGCGAGGACGAAGTGAACTGATAGGAGACCTCCCGACCGAACACGACGAAACTGACCTTCAGCGAGTTGCCGCTCTGGATCGAAGAGCCGGCGTCGATGAGACGAAACAGCGCCCATGCGCCAGTGCGCTCCAGGCTGGACTTTCGGTCGGGCAAGTCCGGCGCCATCGTGATGGACGCCTCGCCTGCGCCGGCGCCGGGCCATTGGACGGTCGCGGTGGAAAGCGCCGCGCCTTGCTGGGACATGAGGTTTGCCCCGTTTATCGACAGGGTCGCAGCCTGCGCGTCGCTGCTGAGTGTCAGCGGTTTCACCTCCAGCGTGATGTTCGGGACATTGCCGCCGGTCGGAAAGAACGCGTCTCGAATCTCGGCGGCCTGCTGGAACTGGCGCAGAGTGGTGTCCGAAAGTTTTCGTGAAGTCGGATTCGGCTTCCAGACCCAGGTTTTACCGGCGCGGTTCACCAGCGGATCGAGATTGGCGGAATAGAACTTCTCGATCAGGCCGCCCGGCGCGAACAGCTTGGCGAACTCGGCCATGGGCACATCGCGTTCGCTCTTTGGGAAGAACGGATAGCGGTTGGCGACGATCTGCTGGCAGGCTCCGGTGACGTCCTGTGCCATCGCGTCGGCGATCTGCGCGATCGAGCTCGCCGTCGCGTCGCCGACGGCGTCCTTGGCGACCTTGTCCATCATGCCGGCGAGCGGCTGGGGCAGCCGCGTCACGTTGGCGCGCAGACTGGCAACCTGGACGTCCACCTGCTCCAGCGCCTGCTTGGCTCCGGCCGGATTCGAGGCTGCGAGCGTGAGTTGGCGATAGAGTTCATTGAGGTTGGCGAGCAGGTTGTCGATCGGCCGGGATCCGGGCTGGCCATCGATCAGGTTCTGAATCGGTTTGAAATAGGCTTCGATCGAGGCCCCCGGAACTTCGGCCGGCGGATCGCCGGGCCGACGCTGCGACTTCATCGCGAGATCGATCGCTTCGCGACCCGCGGTTCCCAACCGGTTCTGCGCCGCCGCCAGCGCGTCCTGCTTGGCCTGGTCAGTCGCCGCCGCAGTTCCCTGGCCGGGAGGCTTCGGCCGCTCGCGGGTCAGCGAAGTCTCGTCCCGAATCGATTCGAAGATCGCGAGGATCGGCGAGGTCGGCGCGGAGGCGGCGCTCAACTTGAGGTATTTCGGCTTGTCGTTGAGCAACGGCTTCAGCTGGAGATTGTTGATCGCGGCCGTCCACGAGGCGATGAAATCCTTGCCGTACAGCGCGAGGATGCCGGGAAAGAGGCTCACGTACTGCTGCTTGACGGCGTTTTGTTCGCCGGAGGGACCAAGCACCCAGTTCTCCTTCTGCAGCTTGTCGGCGATCGTCTGCATGTGGCCCAGGAGGGAGACCGAGAATCCGTCGTAAGTGAAAAAACCGGGCACCCGGATGGTGTCGAGACTCGCGCCGTTCGCCGCTTCGAACACCAGAGCCATGTCGGGCCCGCCATGCTGGGATGCGATCCAGTCGTCGACGCCGTCGTTGTGGGCCTCCGATTTCAGGAGCGTGTAGGCCCGCTCGGCGACGCCCATTCGCGCGAGGGTGGCCTGCGCCTGGTCGACAAGCGGACCGTTCAGCGACACCTTCCGCGCATTGCCGGCGTCCATGTCGAGCATGGCCTGGAGATGAGCGCGCAACAGAGCGCGCCCTTGGGCATAAGGCGCGCCGGGAAAGGCGCGCTCCTCCCAGTCGCGGGTGAACCATGAAAGGATCAAATTCTTGTCGACGGAAGGCGCCTTGCCCCCCAGCATGAGGTAGACCTTCAGCGCTTCATACACGAAGGTCGGGTTGTCGATGTTCCTCTGAATCTGCTGCTCCAGCGACAGGATGAGCCGCGGACGCATGAGCCGTTCGAGCGCCTGCTGGTAGATCTGGTCCGACGCATCCTGCAGCCTCGAGCGCTGGCTCAGGCCGAAGGTCTGTCCGATCGGGGTCGGGTCGTGGCGCCTGGCGTAGCCGACCGGCAGGTTCGGCAGGCTGCCGATCAGCTCATAGATCGGCAGCAGGCTCGGGTCGGTCACCGAATTCTGCTTGATGAGCTGTCCGGCGGCGGCCGAATAATCCGCGACCCCGCGATCGGTCGCTGCGATCAGCGCTTCGTTCGCCCGGTAGCTCATCCACCAGAGCGCCAGGACTCCGAGGGTTGCGAGGCCGATGAGGCTGAACAGCGCGGCGCGCAGTGCAAACGACCGGCGCACCGCGGCAATGTTGGTCGACACCCAGCCGGCTTCGCCGAAGATGACCTTGCTCAGCAGGTCATGGAGAAAGTAGCTCTTGCCCGAGCCCGAAAAATCAGCGGCCTGGAAGCTCTGGACCCCATAGCTCTTTTGCAGAGCGCCGATCAGGGCGTCGAAAGGCGTCCCAACCTGCGTTCCCGAGGTGAAATAGAAACCTCTCAAAGTGGTCGCCGACTGGTAGCGGGTCGGTTCAAAAATGCGGTTGAGGAAATCGGCGATCGGCTTGCGGATCGCGCCGAGCTGTGCGGGAAAGCCGAACAGGATCGCGCGCGAGCGTAGATCCGGCTCTTCCTGCAGGCGCTCCGCCATTCGCTCGGAAATGCGCTGCATGAGGAGATCCGTCTCCTCAGGGACCTTGCCGACGTTGTTCGCCTTCTTGTCCGCGCCGGGAAAGGTCGCGCCCCAGACGACCTGACGCTTGGCCTCGTCCAGATCGGCGAAATACTCGGTGAATCCGACGACGAGGTCCATCTTGGTGAAGACGGCGTACACGGGGAAATCGACCTTCAGCTCCTCATGCAGCTCGTTCAGGCGCTTGCGAATCGCGTCTGCGTGCGCGGTCACTTCGGCGGGCGGAAGATTGATGACG
This sequence comes from uncultured Alphaproteobacteria bacterium, assembly GCA_963741405.1. Lineage (GTDB taxonomy): Bacteria > Pseudomonadota > Alphaproteobacteria > Rhizobiales > Beijerinckiaceae > Roseiarcus. The sequence continues at coordinate 13,510 of CAVUHX010000022.1, read as the reverse complement.
TCCTCGACGCTGATCGCCACGATGACGCCGTTGATCGGCTGGCGCGGCCGGTTGCTGCGCAGCATCTCGAGGAAAGAGAGCCAGCTCCTCCGGTCGACATTGGCGTCCGAATCCTGCGTGGTGTAGCGCCCTGCCGTGTCGATCAGAACCGCCGAGTTGGTGAACCACCAGTCGCAGTATCGGGTTCCTCCCACGCCCTGCACCGCTTTAGCCGTATTGTCGGCGGCTAGCGGAAATTTCAGGCCGGAATTGATGAGCGCCGTCGTCTTGCCAGCCCCGGGCGGCCCGATAATGAGGTACCATGGCAGGTCGTAAAGCGCGCTCGCGCTCGACTTGCCGGTGCGCTTCAAGGTCGCGAGCGCATCCTCCATCTTTTCTTTCAGGATCGGGGCGTCGCTCTCCTCTTCCGCCGGCTTGGTCATCGCCGCCGCGATCGCCGCTGCGGCCCGCCGCCGGGCGATCACGCGCCAGGCGATCGAGCCGCCGACGATCAGAAATATGACGAGGACAATGACGAGACGGGTGAGGGTCCCCTCGAACGGCTGGACGTCGCCGAATGAGACGAGCGGCCCCGCCACCCAAACGAGCGCCGCGAGAACCAGCGCGCCGACGATGCTGAGGGCGATCCAGAGCCAGGCGACTGTTGTCATCGGTAAAGCCACTCCCGCCTCGACGGCGAAACCTCGTCAAGGCGCTTTTCAATCAGCGCGTGGAATGGAAACTTCCACTCGACGGTTCTTTGATTTGTTCTGCTCGACGTCATTCGGGGCCACCGGATTGTCAGCGCCTTTTCCCGACACGACCAGGCGTTCCGGATGGGAGAGACCCGGCTTCAGCATCGCCGCCACCGATTTGGCGCGCGCCTCGGACAGTTCGAAATTCGAGGGGAAAGCGAGGGTGTGGATCGGGTCGGAATCCGTGTAGCCGTCGACGTGGATCGCGCCGGGCTCTCGGTCGAGGGCGGCGGCGATCTTGGCTCCGATCGGCGCGAATGAATCGCTGACCTTCGCCCCGCCCGAGGGGAACAGAACGACGCTGCCGATGCGGATGAAAATCGTCGTCGCCGATTGGACGGCGTCCACCTTCCCGGCGAGAATCTCCTTGGCGAGCGCGGCGCGAATTCGCTCGAGCTGGGTCGACGACCTGGGAAGCGGGTCAGGTGGCGGCTTGACCGCGGTTTCACGCGCGATCGTGAGCTCCGTCCCGGGATGGACCTGCGCCATCGTGAGCGCCAGCGCCTCGGCCTGGCCTGAGAGAAGGTTGCGCAGAACGAGATAGGTTCCGAGCAGGATGACGCCGGCGGCGGCGACGACGGACCAGGACGGAACCTGGAACCGGCTTCCGGCAAGGGCGATGTTCTGTCCGCGCCAATGAGGCGACAGATCCTCGATCGCCTTGGGCTGGGCGCGCCGGATGGTCTCGTAGAGGTCGCGGCGGATGCCCTGCAACGCTCCAGGACCGCCCGAGGCTCGGTACACGCCCTCGAAGCCGAGGCTGAGGCACGCATGCATGACCTCGAGCAGCCCGAGATTGACTGCGGGGTTCTGCTTGGCGCGATCGAGCTCCTGAAAGAAACGGACACCGCCCATGCGCTCGTTGAAGAACCGGACGAGCATGCTGTACTGCGTCCAGACCCGGCTGTCCTCGCTCGGCAGGTTCTGCACGATATCGTCGGCGGTCGCCGCCAGCGCGTATTTGGCGGTTTCGACCTGGTCGGCCGGCGCGCCGCCGGCCCTGGCGTCGACCTCGAACTGCTGGATCGCCTGGGCGACCTGGTCCATGAGCTGGCCGGCCCCGGCGCGCGCCAGCGATGCGCGCAGCCGTCCGAGGAGCAGGAGCAGCGAGGCGGCCGAGCGCATGAGCGGGCTCGCGGCCACGGTGACGAAGTCGACCGACACGTGCGGCGTCACGGGCGCGGGCGTCATCGGCTGCGACGCGCCGGCAGGCGCGTAGAGATTCTGCGCCGAGGGCGAAGGCGCGTTCATCCACGAGTCCCAGTTCCCCTGGCCCGCGGGAGGCGGCTGGTTCGGCGGCCTCGGCGGAGCGTAAGGAGGGGGCTGGCGGCTTGCCGGCGGCGCGGGCTGCTGCGGTGCCGGGTAGGAGACCGGCGGCGTCGGGGTGGAGTAGGGCGGGGCGCCTCCTTCCGGAGCGCCGCCCGAGGAGCCGGGCGGCCCTGGCGGCGCCGGCCTGCGTCCGCCCGGATTGGGACGGATGATGGTTCGGTCGCGTCGGCCGAACGGATCGTCGTCGTTGCTCATCGGCGGTCTTCCCTGACGGCCCAGAGCTCCATTTGCAGCTCAGGCCAGTCGCCGGCAAAATGCATTCCGATCGCCGTCGCTTGACTGAACTCGGGCCAGAGCGGCGACGTGCGGTCGAAATAGAAATAGACGTGGTCGGTGATCGCCCGGATCTGTGGCGGCGGGGTCGGCAAATGGACGAGCGGGATGCCCGGCAGATGAGCGTGGACGATCTCGTTCATTTTCGTGTTCGGGCCGACCTTGAGGAAGGCGGGAAGATTACTCTGGATTTCGGTCAGCGGACGGCGCGCGGAAACTTCGAGCACGAAGGTCGCGTTGCGGAACAGCGCGCGATCCTTGATCGTCGAGATGAACGCGTTCGGAGCCCGCTCGATGAGTTCGAGGCGGATCGCCCGGCGGTCGAGACGTGCGCTCAAGAAATCCTGGATGTCGCGCAGAACGGGAGAAAACACGCTCTCGAGATCGTCGTGGTTGTATGCGCCGTACTCCCTTGCCCGCCGCTCGTAAGTCGTGAACGTCGCGAGTTCGCCGGCGACGCGCAGGAGCGACTCATAAAGGCGCTCCGGGTGAACGTAGCGGGACGAACGGTAGTGCTTGAGGGCCGGAATCTCCCGGTTGAGGCACTGCAGCATCAGATAGTCCGCGCTCTGCAGACCGCCGCCCGCCGTGGCGTCCGCGGCGTAGCGGGCGAGCTCGTCGAGCTTGTTTCCGATCCAGCCGATGACGCGGTCGAGCCAGCCCTCGACTGTCGGATGCGCGGCGCAGACGAGGACAGGCGGCGCGAATTTTTCGTCGAACACCAGCGTTCGGTCATGTACCTCGACGATGCGCGCGATCGGCAGCCCCACGTAGCCGGGCCTGGCGGTCTTGCGGATCTCGTAGGCGAGCCTCGGATAGGCGACCTCGATCTCCTCCTCGATCCGCAGGTTCGAGGTCGAGTTCGATGACCGTCTCCGCCCCGACGATGTAGCGCGCGGCGTTTTCCGCCTGCTCAGCGCTGACCTCGCGCGTATTGTCGGCGCGCGCCGGGATGGTGAGCCAGACGAACTGGCCCGCGGCCGTCTCGGGTACGGCGATCGGCGCCGGGGATGGGCATTCGCTGGGAAAATCGAACAGGCCTCCGTCCGGCATGACCCCGGACGCGCGGCGCAATCCGAACTTGCTCTGCTGCGCCAGATCGAGGTCGATCTCGAGCCAGGCGAAGCCCCAGGGGTAAGGGGTCGCGTGACGCGTACGGCTGTCGAGCGCGTTCTCGAGATAGCGATCCGCCTGCTGCAGGTGGTGCGGACGGAGGAAAAGGCCCTCTGTCCAGTGAACCTTGGCGTTCCACGACATGCTTTTCCCCTCCCGTTTCGCCCGGTCGAGCCGCTCTCGGACCCCTCATCCGGAGAGCGCAACGACCGCGCGCCGGCGTCACCTGCCCTTGTCTTGCAGCCGATCGTAAGCCTCGGCGAACAGCGCCATGAACGCCTCCAGAAGGCGGCCGTCGGCGCGCTTCGTCTTGGCGCGCCAACGGTCGACATAGATATCCCACAATTTCGCCTTGCGTGAGGCGACGATTTGGCCGAGTCCGTGGTCCACCTCCACCGAACGGTCGATCCTTTCGGGCGCGAGATCCTCGAACAGGGCGTCGAGCGCGTCCCGCATCGCGCCGTAGGTGAGGACCTGATGGGTCTTGAGGTCGGCGAAGCTCGCCTCGATCGTCGCCCGCGCGTCGAGGTACTGGCGAGTTGGTCCGCCGAACATGATCGCCAGCGCCTCTTCGACCGTAGAGCTGAACTTGAGCGGGTTGTTCTCGATGGCCCGGACCATCGTGCGGCTCGCCGACCGCATGAGCGTTTTCGACTCCGCGCGGGTGGACAGCATCTGCGCGAGGTTTTGCGTCGACAGGCGAATGGCCAGTCCAATCTCGTCGGCAAGCGCATTGGGGTCGCGACCGGCGATCGCACGTTCGGGGATTCCCGCAGCATGGGCGATTCGCGCCAGCAGCGCCGCATCGGAGACAGCCTCGGGCTGTGCGCGCGCCGCCGGAACGACCGCGGCGGCTGGCGTCTCTTCCCGTGAAGGAGACGGGGGAGCCGGACGGCGGGGGGAGGGCACGACCTGGACCGGGATCTCGACTGGCGTGGGCCCGGGCGCGGGGGCCGGCGTGGCCAGCCACGCGTCGGTCGGCGTCGGCGCCTCCGCCTGGACGGGGACCTTTGCCGTCTCGATGAGGGCGGCGAAATCGAGAAAGTCGGGCGACCGAGCCTGGGGCTTCTGAACCTGATAGGCCGAGCGGTCGTCGGGAGCGGCGGCCTCCTCGGCCGCGTCCCAAACATCGGAGACAGGCGGGCTCGGCGCCGTCGATGCTCCGCCTGCCGCCGACGCCCTCTGTCCCTCCACGGAAACCGCGATGATATACGGGCCAATGTTCAGCCGGTCGCCGTCGCGTAGGAGGTAGGGCGCATCGAGGCGGAACTGTGAGCCGTTGACGAACGTGCCATTGGTCGAAACGTCGTGCAGCCAGTATCCGCCATCGCGATAGCGGACCTCGCAATGCTTGCTCGAGACAGTCCGGCTCGGGTCGGGCAAAGTCCAATCGAGATGGGCGTCCCGGCCGAAATCGAGCCCGCGGCCCTTCACTTCGATCCGCAACGGGCCGCCGTCGGGCAATCGATCCATGTTTTCGATCGAAAGTCGAAGCGTCATGACAACATCCAAAGTGGCGCGTCGGGAAATCTACACCAATTCCGGATTTTTCGACATGCGCGATATGGCGGACATGGCGGACGGGAGCGGGACGATTTCAGGTCGACTCGAAGCCGGGGTCGGGTCCCATGGGATACAGGACGGAGGTTCAACCCGACGCATCCGACCGGCCGTAACCGTTGCCGGGCCCGACGCAGCGGCCTCTCCGGCCCGCGGCAGCGCTGCTCGGCCCTCACCCCCGACCGCAAAAGACAATCTCTCTGCCCCGACTGTAAATCGTCACAACCCATTTCGATTTGTCGACCGAGTTGAACAGCGTGACGCTATTCGCCCGGGCGGTGGGCGCGACAATAGTCGCGGAGGTGACGGATTGCATCTGGTTGCCTCCATGCTGGTGTGGAGCCTCAGCCTACCAAAGTCGGGCCGTCTCCGGGTTCCAATTTTCGGCGGACCGCCGCCGTCCAGGAGAATATCTCGAAAATCGCCGGCTTGTCTGTTATCGACCGGGCCGCACCTAACGAGAGAAAGTAAGCCCCATTGACCCTGATCAAGCCCTTTCGCGCGTTGCGGCCAGCGCCGGGACGCGCGGCGGACGTCCTCGCCCCGCCCTACGACGTGCTTTCAAGTGCGGAAGCCCGCGAACGCGCAAAGGGCAAGCCGTGGAGCTTTCTGCACGTCTCGAAGGCCGAGATCGATCTTGATCCGGCGGTCGATCTTTATGGCCCCGCGGTCTATGCCAAGGCAGCCGAGAACCTTCGCCGGATGATCGCCGCCGGCGTGCTCGTGCGCGACGACAAGCCTTGTTACTACACCTATCGGCTGACCTGGCGCGATCGCATCGAGACGGGCTTTGCGGCGGTCGCGTCGATCGCAGCTTATGCCGAGAACCGCATCCGCAGGCACGAGCTGACGACGCCGGTGAAGGAAGACGATCGCGTGCGCCAGATCGAGGCGGTCGAGGCGCAGACCGGTCCGGTCATGCTGGCCTATCCGGAGGCGCCCGCGGTCGACGCCTTGCTCGCCCGGGCTGCCGAGGAAAAACCGGCAGTCGACGTCACCGCCGACGATGGCGTACGCCACCAGCTCTGGGTGATCGACGACGAGGCGGCCATCGCGGCGCTCACGTCCGCGGTCGACGCTCTGCCTGCGCTCTATATTGCCGACGGCCATCACCGGTCGGCCGCGGCCCGGCGCGTGGCGCTGGCGCGCGCTGAGGAGGACGGTTATTTCCTCGCCGTGCTGCTGCCGCAGCAACAGATGACGATTCTCGACTACAATCGCGTGTTGCGCGATTTGAACGGGCTTGGCTCCGAAGACGTCCTGCGCGAGATCGGACGGCGCTACGTGATCGAGCCGAGCGATCAGCCGGTTCGCCCGGCTCGCCAAGACGAGCTCGGTATGGTTCTCGGCGGACGCTGGTATCGTCTCGCGCTACGGCCCGAGGTCGCGGCCGAGGCTGCACGCAGCGGCGACCCGGTCGCGCGACTGCCGGTCACCCTGCTCGCGAAAAACCTGATCGAGCCGGTCTTCGGCATATCCGATCCGCGCCGCGACAAGCGCATCGACTTCGTTGGCGGCGGCCGCGGCCTCGGCGAGTTGGAGCGGCTCGTCTCCTCCGGCTCTATGGCCGTTGCTTTCGCGCTCTATCCGACGCAGATGAGCGACCTCATGGCGGTCGCCGACGCGGGCGCGATCATGCCGCCGAAATCGACGTGGTTCGAACCCAAGCTGGCCGATGGCATGGTCAGCCACATGCTGGATTGATTCCCGCGCGTGATAGCCGGAACGCCGATCAGACGAATGTCACTGCGCCCGGCCTTCACGTCCGTAAAGGAGCAGCATCGCGACGATGACGACGCCGTAGATGATCTGCCGCCCGGCGTCGGGCATCTGGATGACCGAAAGGATCGATTGCAGGAGCGTGATCAGGACCACGCCGGCGACCGTGCCGAAATAGCTGCCCCGCCCGCCCAGGATCGAGGCGCCGCCGAGCACCACCGAGGCGATGGCCGGCAGGAGATAGGCGTCGCCCATGGCCTGCGCCGCCTTGCTAGCGTAGCCCGCCAGCAAAACTCCGCCGAAAGCGGAAAGACCGCCGGCGATCGCGAATGCAATCAGCACGATCCTTTGTGTGTCGATCCCCGACAAATAGGCGGCGCGCTCGCGGTTCCCGATTCCGTAGACCGAGCGGCCGAAGGTCGTGCGGTTGAGCAGGAACACGGCGCCGGCGCCGACGACCACCCAGACGAGCAGCGCACTCGGCAGGCTGAAGGCCAGGTCGGAAGTGGCGAGAGCCCGCATCGCCGGCGACGATGAATCCTGCGGCGCGAAGCCGCCGGTATGTGCGACCATCAGTCCTTGCGCGACGGCATTGACGGCAAGAGTGACGATCATCGAGGGGATGCGCAGATAAGCAACTCCGAAACCGTTGACGAGGCCGAGCGCGATCCCGCAGGCGACGCCGAACGGGATCGCGAGGGACTTGCCGACCGGCCCCCAACCGGTCGCCGCGGTCGACATCATGCCGCCGACCGCGACCACCCAGGGGATGGACAAGTCGATCTGGCCGAGTAGGATGACGATCATCGTGCCTGTCGCGATCACGCCCAGGAACGAGGCGACCTTCAATTGTTGCAGCAGGTATTCGGGCGAGAGAAAGTTGCGCGAATAGAGGGAGCCGACGAGAAGCAGCGCGACGATGCACCCGAAAGCGATTACAACCGGACGGTCGACTCTTTTCAGGAGTCCGTTGGATAGTTTCAGCTGCGCCCGCGCGCTCATTCGAACAGTTCCAACCGGTTGCGAACTCGGAACAGGCGCGCTGCGCCGAGCGATATTGCGGCGAGCAGCACCAGGCCCTGAAACAAAGGCTGCCACAGCGGATCAAGGTTGAACACGAAAAGCAGATCGCCGATCGTCCGAAACATCAGCGCGCCGAAGATCGCGCCGATTGCGCTGCCCGAGCCGCCATAGAGCGAGACGCCGCCGAGAACCACCGCCGCGATCGAATAGAGTGTGTAGGTTCCTCCATTGGCGGCCGAGGCTTCGCCCGAATATGTAACGAAGGTCAGGAACAAGCCGCCCAGAGACGCGGAGAGGCCGGAGAGGACGTAGGCGACGAATTTCGCGCGATCGACCGGGACGCCCGACATGAAGGCGGCCTGCTCCGAGGAGCCGACCGCGTAGGCCGCCCTCCCGATCAGCGAACGGCGGTATGGGACCCAGACAATGAGGACCACCGCGGCGAGCGCCAACAGGCTCGCCGGCAGGACGCCGAGCGCGCGGCCGGTCAGCGCGTCGGCGAGGGGCCCGTACACGTCCCCGCCGGGCGTCGGGCGAAGAACGAGCGCGAGGCCGAAGAAGACCGCGCCGGTGGCGATGGTGGTCACGATCGGCTGCAGGCGCCCGACGATGACGACAAGGCCGTTGATCGCGCCGCAGGCGAGGCCGGTCAGGAGAACGCCCACGACGCCGAGCGCGGCTGTCCAAGCTGTTCCGACGACGATCCACGACGCGAGGCAATTGGTCAGCACGAACACCGCCCCGACCGAGAGGTCGATGCCGGCGGTAATCACGACGAAGGTCTGCGCCATCGCTACCAGCGCCAGCAGGACGCCCTTGTTGGCCGCGGTCTGGACCACGTTGGCGCTGAAGCCTGCAGGATGGTTGCTCGCGTAGATCGTGAACATCAAGACAAAGAGGCCGATCGCGACGAGCGTAGCGCGGTTTTGGCCGAGGACATAGCGCCATTCCGTCATTGGCTTCGCCCCGCTGCAAGCGCAGCCGCGGGCTCATCTGCGATGTTGAGCGCGCTGCTTATGAGGGCGCGCTCGGTGATCTCGTCGCCGACGAGAACACGTCTGATCGCGCCGTCGTAGAGCACCAGCGCTCGATCGCAGCAGCCAATCAGTTCTGCGTAGTCGGTGGTGTAAAAGACGATCGCCGCGCCGGAATCGGCAAGGCGGCGCAAGAGTTGATAGATTTCCTGCTTGGTGGCGACGTCGATGCCACGAGTTGGATCGTTGAGCAGGATGATGCGCGGTTCGGCCATCAGCCACTTCGCGATGACGACCTTCTGCTGATTGCCGCCCGACAGCGCGCCCGCCGGAATGTCCGGCGAGGCCGCTCGGATCGCCAGGAGGTCGATCATGCCGGCGACCAGCCGATCTTCTCGGGCGCGATCGATGATTCCGCCGCGCGCGATGCGCTCGAGCGCAGCGAAGGAGAGGTTCGCTCTGACTGACATCGGCAGCATCAGCCCCTCCGTCTTGCGATCCTCGGGGATGAGCGCCATGGCGACTGCAGGTGATTTCGCCGATCGCGGGCTGGAAGGCGAGACAACTCGGCCCGCGACACGGACCTCGCCCGAAACACCGCGCAACACGCCGAAGAGCGCAAGCAGCAGCTCGCGCTGTCCCTGCCCGTCAAGGCCGCCGAGCCCGACGACCTCGCCCGCGCGCGCATGGAAGGAAATGAGGTGCAGCCGGTCCGCCCAGCCGAGGTTCTTGACTTCGAGCAGCGACGCCGCTCCTTCGTCGCGGGCCGGCGGCTTCGGCGGAAAGACGTGACTCAGCTCGCGGCCGATCATCATCTCAACGACCTCGTCGTCAGACTTCGTTCCGGCGACGTAGCTCGCGACATTGGAGCCGTTGCGAAAAACCGTACACTCGTCGGCGAGCTCAGCGATCTCGTGCATGCGGTGCGAGATGTAGAGGAGCGCGAGCCCCTCGTCGCGCAAGCGCTTGAGCACCACGAACACTTTGCCGACGTCCGCAGCGGTCAGCGCCGACGTCGCCTCGTCGAGGATGAGAATTCGGGGTGCGCGCGCCAGCGCCTTGGCGATCTCGACCATCTGCCGCCGCGAAAGGGGCAGATCCTTGACGAGGGCCATCGGGTGAATGTCGGACGCGCCGGCGCGCGCGAGCGCTTCCTCTGCGAGGCGGCGCTGGGCGCGCCGGTCGATGAGCCCGAACCTCATCGGCGGACTGCTGATGGCGATGTTGTCGGCGACCGACAAGTCGGGAACGAGCGACAGCTCCTGGAAGATGCAGACGATGCCGGCGCTGTTCGCGGCGGCGGGGGAGTCGAAGGCGACGTCCGCCCCGTCAAGGATGACTCGGCCGGCGTCGGGCCGGACGACGCCCGACAGGACCTTGATCAACGTCGACTTGCCGGCGCCGTTCTCCCCCAAGATGGCGTGGATGCGTCCCGTCACGACGGACAGGCTCGCATTCTCGAGCGCGCGCACGCCGCCATAGCGCTTCGACACGCCCTCCATCCTGAGGATCGGGGCGGCGGGCTCAGGTCGCGTCACGGCCTCGGTCCTTGCGCGGCGGGATAAGCGGCGCCGCGGATCGCGCGGCGCCGATAATGCTACTTGTTCTCCTTCGTCTGCCCCATGATCTCGGCGGCGCTGAAGTTGATGTTGCAGGTCGGGAATGAGTTGCCGACAAAGAAGTTGTCGCCGAGCTTGGAATAATAATTCTCGCCGTCCTTGAAGTTGGGGTCTTCGGCGGTGGCGAGCGGTAACCTGACCGACTGCGGCACGACCTGCCCCTCGAGCGCGGCGATGGCGACCTTGATCGCGACCGCCACCTGCGCCGGGCCGGTGCCGCCGGAGGAGCATTTCAATCCCTCTCCAGAAAGCTTGGCGCAGAACTTGCGAAAGCCGTTCTCGGTTTCGCCGCCGAACGGCGCCATTGGCTGCTTTGCGTCGAGCATGGCCTGCACGACCCCGGTGTCGCCGCCCTGCGCGGTGTAGCCGTCGAAATGCTTCTGCACGGCGATCGCGTCCGCGGTTACCTTTTGAGCGTCTGCGTCGGCCCACTTGCCGTAGACCTCGATGATGTCCCACTTCTTGCCGGTCTTGTCGAGCGTCTCATGGATGCCATCGTGCCGGTCGCGGTCGACGGAAGTCCCCGACACGCCGCGCACCTCGAGGATCTTGCCACCGTTCGGCAGATGGCTGTCGAGCCATTTCGCCCAGTAGACGCCTAGGCCCTTCTGGTCGACGTCGACGTTGATCGCGTCCTCGCTGTCGAGAATGTTGTCGAAGGCCACGAGCACGACGCCCGCTTCGTTGGCGCGCTTGATCACCGGCTTGAAGGCCGCCGGGTTCTGGGCGTTCACCACGATCGCGTCGAAGCCGGAATCGATGAAATTGTTGACCGCGGCGATCTGTGCGGCCACGTCCTCGCCGGTCGAGACGACCTTGAACTCCTTGAGCTTCGCCGCGACGTCGGGCTGGGCGGCATAGGCTTTCGCGGTCTGGATCATCTGGATGCGCCAAGTGTTGGCGATATAGCCGTTGGCGAGCGCGATGCGAAAGGGCGGCTTCTTCGCGGGCCACTTGAAGAATTTGGTTTTGTCCGTCCATGGGACGAAGCATCCGGGCTCGGCGGCGGGTCCCGCAACGACCTCGGGCCCGGCGGCGTGGGCTGGCGCGGCGATTGCGCAAGCGGCCGCCACCCCTGCGAAAGCGGAAAGTACGAGAGCGCGAACAGACAGCATGGTCTTTCTCCCTGAATGGTTTCGTTTCCTCTTGGCCTTGCGGGCCGCCTCTTTTGGCCGGCGTCCTGATTTCGTTTTCAAAGCCGGGGCGGCAAATCGTGAAAGGAAGCGCCCGGATAACAGTGTCGGCTGATTCTATCGGACCGGCTTCTTGCTGACATGTTACTATAACCCGGGCCGGCCCCAGCGCAAGCATGAGCGCCGACGGTCCAGGGCGGCGAAAAAAAAGGCCCGCGTGGATCACTCCACGCGAGCCTGGGGTCGCTGCGCCGAAGCGGCGCGCGTTACTTCTTCTGGTCGCGCGCCTTGAGGGCCGCGCCGAGAATGTCGCCGAGCGAGGCGCCGGAGTCGGCCGATCCGTATTGCGCGATCGCCTCCTTCTCCTCGGCGACTTCCAGCGCCTTGATGGAGACAGCGACCTTGCGCGCACGGCGGTCGAACTGGGTGATCCGCGCGTCGACCTTCTCCCCGACCGAGAAGCGCTCGGGGCGCTGGTCGCCGCGGTCGCGGGCGAGTTCGTTGCGCTTGATGAAGGTGGTCAGGTCGGTGCCGGCGATCTTGACCTCGAGTCCGCCGTCCTTGACCTCGAGAACCTCGCAGGTCACCACCGAGCCCTTGCGCATGTCGCCCTCGCCGGCGTCCTCGCCGACTTTCTTGGCGGCGAAGGGGTCGCTCGCGAGCTGCTTGATGCCGATCGCGATGCGTTCCTTCTCGATGTCGACGTCGAGGACCTTGGCGCTGACCCTGTCGCCCTTCTTGTAATCCTCGATCGCCTGCTCGCCCGGACGCGTCCAGTCGAGGTCGGACAGATGCACCATGCCGTCCACGTCGCCGTCGAGGCCGATGAACAGTCCGAACTCGGTCTTGTTCTTGACTTCGCCCTCAACCGTCGAGCCGACCGGATGCTTCTCGGCAAAAGCCTCCCACGGATTTTGCAGGGTCTGCTTGAGGCCGAGCGAGATGCGGCGCTTGGAGGCGTCGACCTCCAGCACCTGGACCTCGACCTCCTGGCTCGTCGAGACGATCTTGCCGGGATGGACGTTCTTTTTGGTCCAGGACATTTCGGAGACGTGGATGAGGCCCTCGATGCCCGGCTCGAGCTCGACGAACGCGCCGTAGTCGGCAATGTTCGTCACCCGGCCCTTGAGCTTCTGGCCGACGCTATAGCGGGTCTCGATATTCGACCACGGATCTTCCTGCAACTGCTTCATACCGAGCGAGATGCGGTGGGTCTCGTGGTTGATCTTGATGATGCGCACCTTGACTTGCTGGCCGATGGTCAGCACTTCGCCCGGGTGATTGACGCGCCGCCACGCGATGTCGGTGACATGCAGGAGGCCGTCGATGCCGCCGAGGTCGACGAACGCGCCGTAGTCCGTGAGGTTCTTGACCGTGCCGTCGATCACCTGGCCTTCGGCCAGGTTGGCGACGATCTCGTGGCGCTGCTCGGCCCGGCTCTCCTCGAGCACCGTGCGGCGCGAAACCACGATGTTGCCGCGCCGCCGGTCCATCTTCAGAATCTGGAACGGCTGCGGGACATTCATCAGCGGCGCGACGTCGCGCACCGGGCGGATGTCGACCTGGCTGCGCGGAAGGAAGGCGACCGCTCCGTCGAGATCGACGGTGAAGCCGCCCTTGACCTGGTTGAAGATCACCCCTTCGACCTTCTCGCCCTTCTCGAACGCCTGCTCGAGCTTGACCCAGCTCTCCTCGCGGCGCGCCTTGTCGCGCGAGATGACGGCCTCGCCGAGCGCGTTCTCGATGCGCTCGAGATAGACCTCGACTTCGTCGCCGACTCCCGGGGCGGGATCGCGGCCGTGGTTTGTGAATTCCTTGAGGGCGACGCGGCCCTCCGTCTTCAGGCCGACGTCGATGACGGCCATGTCCTTTTCGATGGCGACGACCCGGCCCTTGACGACCGAGCCCTCGAAGGCCTCGTCATCCCCGTAGGTCTCGCTGAGAAGCGCGGCGAAATCCTCGCGCGTGGGCGCGGAGGCGTGAGTTTGCGACATTGGTTCTCCTGATGTGCCCGAATTCGGGCGGCGCCGGCA
>CAVUHX010000021.1:0-49478 GCA_963741405.1 uncultured Alphaproteobacteria bacterium | reverse complement strand
TCGGCGAGAACAAGGCGAACTCGCCGGCGTATTCCTTGCCGAGGGGCGAAGCGTAGGTGTTGCGCTTGGACGTCCTGATGCCGAGCCGCGCCAGCGTCTCGGCGAGGCCGACGGCGCAGGCGACGCCGTCGAGCACCGGGACGCCCGCCTTTCGCTCGAGGTCGCGCGCGAGGTCCGTCATGCCGGCGCAGCCGAGCACGATCGCCTCCGCGCCGTCTTCCGCCAGCGCCCGGCCGATTTCGGCTTCGATCGTCCGGCAGGCGTCCGAGCCCGGCTCCTCGAGCGCGAGCACCGGCACGTTGGCGGCGCGAACGCGGGCGCAGCGCGCGGCGAGGCCGTATTTGACGAGGTTGCGCTCGATCGGGGCGATCGAGCGCGGCAGGGTGGTGACGACGCTGAACTTGTCCGCAACGAGGCTCGCCAGGTGGAACGCCGCCTCGCCAATGCCGACGACCGGCGCGCGGGTCGCGCAGCGCGCGGCCTCGAGGCCCGTGTCGTCGAAGCAGGCGATGACGAAGGCGTCGGCGTCGGCCGCCTTGGCGATCTCGGCGAGCAGCCCGGGCACGGCGAAGGCCTCGTCGTAATAGCCCTCGATCGACGGCGGCCCGAAGTCCGGATTGACCGCGCTGACGTGGACGCCGGGCGACGCGGCGGCCCTGGCGGCGACGCCGATCTTGGCGGTCATCGAGGCGGTCGTGTTCGGATTGACGACGCAGATCCGCATGGGCCCCCCTCTCAGATGTCGCCGCCGAGATAGAGATGCCGGACGCGCTCGTCCGTCGCCAGATCGGCGGAAAGCCCGGAGAGCGCGACCGATCCGGTCGCCATCGCGTAGGCGCGGTGCGAGACCCTGAGCGCCATGCGCGAATTCTGCTCGACCAGCAGCACGCTGACCTTCTGGTCGCGGTTGATGGCGACGATCGAGCGGGCGATGTCCTGCACGATCTTCGGCGCGACGCCGAGCGACGGCTCGTCGAGCAGCAGGAGGCGCGGCTTCGCCATCAGGGCGCGGCCGATCACCAGCATCTGCTGCTCGCCCCCGCTGAGGGTGCCGGCGGCCTGGCGCAGCCGGTCCTTGAGGCGCGGAAAGCGGTGCAGCACCTCGTCGAAGGACGCGCGCACGCCGGCCGCGTCGGAGCGCGAGAAGGCGCCCATCATCAGATTGTCGCGCACGCTCATGTAGGGGAACACGCGCCGGCCCTCGGGAACCATGGCGATGCCGAGCTTGACGATCGCCGAGGGATCGAGCCCGTCGATGCGCTTCCCCTCGAAGGTGATCGAGCCCTTGCGGATCCGGTTGAGGCCGGTGATGGCGCGCAGGATCGACGACTTTCCGGCGCCGTTCGCGCCGATGAGCGCGACCGTCTCGCCCTGCTCGAGGTCGATCGACACGCCCTTCAGCGCGTAGACGTGGTCGTAGTAGAGCTCGACGCCGGCGAGGGAGAGCATCGCTTCCATCGCCTAGAGCCCGATCGTTTCGTCTTCGACGCCGAGATAGGCTTCGATGACCTTCTCGTCGGCGCGGATCGCGGCCGGCGTCCCCTCGGCGATCTTGACGCCGAAATTGATGACGACGATCCGGTCGGAGATCTTCATCACCGCCGCCATGTCGTGCTCGACGAGGAGCAGCGTGACGCCGCGGTCGCGCACCGCGCGCACCATCTCGACCGCCCGGTTGGTCTCGTCGGCGTTCATGCCGGCGAACGGCTCGTCGAGCAGCAGGATCTTCGGGTCGGCGGCGAGCCCGATGGCGATGCCGAGCGCGCGCAGGTGCCCCTGCGGCAGATTGCTCGCGAGTTCGTTGCGAACCGGCCCGAGGCCGAGGAACTCGAGGATCTCGTCGCTCGAGCGGCCGAACTCGCTCCTCGTCGCGCCGGGCCGCCGCCGTCCCGAAATAGAAGCCGAACAGGCTCGCGCGCGAGCGCAGGTGATGGGCGACGATGACGCTGTCGCGCGCCGTCATTCCCTTGAAGATCGTCGTTTCCTGGAAGGTGCGCACGACCCCTTTGCGCGCCACGACATGCGGGGCGAGCCCCGAGATCACCTCGCCGTTGAACCGGACCTCGCCGCGGGTCGGCTTCACGAAGGACGAGATGAGCTTGAAGATGGTCGACTTGCCCGCGCCGTTCGGCCCGATGACCGACAGGATTTCGTTCGGCTCGACGTCGAACGAGACCTCGTTGACGGCGGTGAGGCCGCCGTAGCGCTTGGTGAGGTCCCTGACGGTGAGGATCGGCGCCATCGTCAGTCCGCCCGCCGCGAAGGCAGCCGGAGGCTGAGGAGGCCGTTCGGCAGCAGGACGATCAAGAGGATCATCACGCCCGAGTAGATGAGAAGCTGATATTCGCCGGCGGGGAAAGGAGGTCCCAGCCGAAGTAGAGCACGAGCGTGCCGAGCATCGGGCCGAACACGTAGCCGAGCCCGCCGAGGAAGCAGTTCAGCATGAAGTTGACGCTGTCGTTGACGCTGAAGCTCGACGGATAGATCGACTGGGCGATGGCGATGAAAATCGCCCCGCCGACGCCGCCGAGAAACGACGAGATCGCATAGGCGAGCACCCTGAGGAGCGGCACGTTGAGGCCCATCGAGGAGGCGAGGTCCTCGTTCTGGCGCAGCGCCGCGAACAGGCGCCCGACCCGCGAATTGACCAGCCGCCACAGCCCGGCGAAGCAGACGACCATCATCGTGACCGACAGGAAGTAGAAGGCGAGGTTCTTTTCGGCGAAGGAGTCGAACGACGGCACGATGGTCAGGCCGAAGAGGCCGATCCGGCCCGGCGAGGGAATGCTGGTGATGCCCTTGGCGCCGTTGGTGATCGGCAGCGCCAGCGCCGTGAGCCGCGCGACTTCGGTCAGGACCAGCGTGATCATGGCGAAATAGACGCCGCGGAGCCTGAGGATCGGCAGGCCGACGAGGACGCTCGCGCCGGCGCAGAACAGCCCGGCCAGCGGCAGGCTCAGCCAGAAGGAGACGCCGTAGGTCGCGACCAGGATCGCCGAAACGTAGCCGCCCACCAGCGCCCAGGCGCCCTGCCCGATGTTGATCCGGCCGATGTAGAAGGTGAGCCAGACCCCGCCGCTCGCGATCGCCAGCAGCGCGACCGAGCTCAGCGTGTAGTAGAGGTCGGTCCGCCCGGTCGCGGCGATCGCGACGGCGCGGCGACATAGACGAGCGCGAGAAAAGCCGCGACCGCGGCGATGCGCGTTCCGCGCTCCCTGCCCGTCATCGTCTCATCCCCACGGCTTGCCCATCAGCCCGTTCGGGCGGACGGCGAGGAAGATCATCAGCGCGACGAAAATGACGAGATAGGTGATGTCGCCATAGGCGTGCAGGACGGTGAGGCCGACCGACTCCAGCATGCCGAGGATGAACCCGCCGGCGATCGCGCCGCCGACGACGCCCGCCCCGCCGATCATCACCATCATGAAGGCCTTGATCGAGATCGGCCCGCCGATGCCGGAATTGACGCCGGTGATCGTGACGAGGAGGCCGCCGACAAGACCGGCGAGCATCGCGCCGAGCGCAAAGCCGAGGAGACCGTAGAACTCGACCGGCACGCCCATGAGCTGCGCCGCGACCCGGTCCTGCGCCAGCGCCCGCATCGCGCGGCCGGGCTTGGTGAACTGCATCATCAGGATGAAGGCGACGATGAAGAGGACCGCCAGGCCTGCGACGAGGATGCGGTCCCAGGGCAGGATCAGATTGTCCCAGAAGAAGATTCCGTTGACGATCTTGGGCACGCCGCGCTGTTTCTCGCCGAACAGGATCAGGATCGCGGCATCGAGGAAATAGGCGAGGCCGGCGGCGAGCAGCATGGTGCTCTCGTCGCGTTCGCTGCGCCGGATCACGGTGCGGAAAAGAAAGCGCTCGACCACCGCGCCGAGGACGGCAAGCGTCAGCGCCGACGCGAGGAGCGCGACCACGAACGGCAGCTTCATCAGCCCGTAGACTTCATAGGTGACGAACCCGCCGAGCACGTACATCTGTCCGTGCGCGAAATTGAGCACGTTCATCAGCGCGAAGATCAGCGTCAGCCCAAGCGCGATCAGCGCATATTGCGCGCCGAGGTAGAGCCCGTTGGCGATGACCTGTTCCATCCTGGGTTCCTCCGCACCCTCACCCCGACCCTCTGCGTATAGCCCGTCGAGAGACGGGCGTCTTTCAACGCCCTTTTGCGGGAGAGGGGGCCGCTATCCTTCTCCCGCTTGCAAGGTGGCGCGACAGGGCGTCTCGAGAGCGCCCGTCTCCCTTCGCGCCATGGCGCCGGATGACGGCAGCCTCAGTCGACGTTGGCGATGAACAGCGTGTTGAACTTGCCGTTCTCGTATTCGTTGACAACGAGCGGCACGGCGAGCTGCCGCTTCTGGCCGAACGACGTCGTGCCGACATAGTGCAGCTTGGCGGAGTCGTCTTTCAGATAGGGGTTCGGCGCGGAGAACGAGTCGATCGTCTTCTTGAACTCGTCGACGTTGTCGATCGCCTTCGGATCGGCCTTCAGCGTGTCGACGATGTACTGCAGCGCATAGACCTTGGTGTTCAACTCGTCGTTGTACTCGCCGAACTTCTTGGTGTAGCGGTCGATGAACTCCTCCATCGCCTTGGAGCGGATTTCCGGCGTCGAGGCGCCGCCGACCGAGATGAAGCCGTTGGCGAGATCGCCCGCGCCTTCCTCGAGCACCTTGGCGTCCTGCGCCGTCTCGGTCGAGATGAGTCCCTTGTAGCCGAGTTCGCGCGCCGAGCGGATGAGCAGCGGAGCGTTGGCCGGCGCGACGCCCGACAGCACGAGCAGATCGGGCTTCAGCTTGACGATCGGCGTCAGCACCGGAGTGAAGTCGCGCGTGTCGTTTTCGTAAGTGTCCTTGTCGGCGACGACGTCGAGGCCGAGCGCCTTGGCGGCGGCGACGCCGTTGTCGCGCTGACTCAACGGATCGGACTCGTTGGCGGCGACGAACGCCACTGTCTTCACGCCCTTTTTGTCTTTCAGATATTTGTAGATCGCCGGGCCCGACTGATAGCTCGCGACCATGCCGAGCACGGCGTTCGAGGCGGGCTTGGTGTAGAGCGACTTGGGAAAGGCGTAGGGGAAGTAGATGATCCCTGCCTTCTCCGCCACCGGGCGCACGGCCGCGGCGCCGTCGTCGACGTTCGGGCCGACGACATAGTGGATGCCTTCCTGGGCCATCTTCTCCATGCCGGCGATAGCGCGCTTCGGATCCTTCTGGTCGTCGAAGGTGACGACGTCGATGTCATAGGTCTCGTCGCCGATCTTCACGCCGCCGGTCGAATTCCACCAGTCCGCGAGCGTCTGCATCGAGCGCACATTGGACGTGCCCCAGGCGGCGGCCGGGCCGCTGGTGACGCCGACGAAGCCGATCTTGAGGACCTTGTTCGCCGCATCGGCCGGACCGGCGGCGGCGGCGAGGGTTAGCATTGAGGCGAGGCCCATGAGGGCGGCGCGGAACGACGGTGCTCGATATCCCATGTGAAAATCCTCCGGGTGCCAGCCGTCCGGCGCTCCCTCGGGCGTGGCTTTCAGGGCGCGGAACCGTACACGGCGAGGATGAAGTTGCGGCGGTGGAATTTTTTTGTCAACATACCTTCATCGCATTGTCGACAATCAGCTACTCTTTGTGCAGTCGCTCAAGATCGGCGCATTATTTGCCGAATCATTCGTCAGATCACATCCGGCAGGGCTGAGGCGATAGCTCTTCTCAACCCGCGCCTGGAACGGGCGAGGGCCGAAACGGAATGGGGACGCGATGGACAACGGGGGCATGATGTCGGCGGCGGACGCCCTCCGCCAGCCGCCGTCCGACGGGACGATTTTCGACCGGATCGTCGCCGCCGTCCTCGAGCAGAAGCTGCCCGGCGGCGCGAAGCTCCCGGAGGCGGCCCTCTGCGAGGCGTTCGACTGCAGCCGCTCGCAGATCCGCCGCGTGCTGGTCGTGCTCGCGGAGCGTGGCGTCGTCGCGCTGCATCCCAACCGCGGCGCCTTCGTCGCGAAGCCGAGCGCGGAGGAGGCGCGCGACATCTTCGAGGCGCGCCGTGCGATCGAGCGCTCGATCGCCCTTTCGGCGGCGGCCCAAATCGAAGCGGACGCGCTCTCCGAACTGCGCGCCAACGCCCGCGCCGGCGCCCGCGCAGAGGCCTCGGGCGACCGCAGCGAGTTGATCAGGCTGTCCGGCCAGTTCCACCTTCGCCTCGCCGAGGCCGCCGGCAACGCCGTGCTGACGCGGTTCCTCGAGGACCTCGTCACCCGCACCTCGCTGATCATCGGCCTCTACGGCTCGCGCAGCGTCCGCTCCTGCTCGGAGTCCGAGCACGACGCTTTGGTCGACGCCATCGCCCGTCGCGACGGCCCCTCGGCCGCCGCCATCATGGAACACCATCTCAAGCACATCGAGAGCGCGCTCGACATTCGCCAGGTCGCCGAAGCCGCCGTCGACGTCCGCCGATTGTTCGAGGCGACCTGATACGCGGGGCGCGGCGGCCGCACCTACTCGCAAGGGCGGAATGCGACCAATCGCAACGACACCGTGGGCGACGACAGTGCGCAAGAAGCGCTCATTCGAAGACGGCGGGCGAACGTGTCAAATGCGACTTTAAAGCGAGATGAAATTAAGTTGACCCCGCTTGCCCTCACCCGGCGGCTTTCGGCCGCCACCCTCTCCTGGAAAGCCCGTCGAAAGACGGGCGTCTGTCGCGCCCTACGCGGGCGAGGGGCGAACCGCGCGGACAATCCCTTCTCCCGCTTGCAGGAGAAGGTTGCCGCGCGCAGCGCGGCCGGATGAGGGCAAGCGCCGCGATTCGTACGAAAGTCATCGTGCTCTAAGCGCGCATCCTGTTTGGTCCCGCTACGCGAGGAGAGCGCCAGGTGCGGGCCTTCATGTCGGCTTGCCCGCCCTGACGTTGCACCGACGTCCTTCGCGCTGTCGCACGCCGTCCCTGGATCGGTTCAGCCTATCCGGGAGCAGGAGGGCGACGCTGGCGCGGTAGGATAATTTATCCGGCCAAATCACACATCGAAATTCGTCGGAAGGACGAGGATGTCACGGATTGTGACATTTCGTGGACGGGTGAGGATGAAAAAGACGGCTTCCGCAACCGCCGAAGGTTCAATCAGCGCGCCGTCGTCCTTTGCCGCCTGCAGCCGATCGGGCAGCCAGTCCGCGAGCAACGCCGAGTCCACCGGCCCGGGGGAAACCTGAGAAACCCGGATGCCGTGTCTGTTGACCTGGCGGCGGACGATTTGCGTGAAGCTGGTCATGGCCCATTTCGACGGGGAATACACCGGTTCAGGCTTGATCGCCGCGTGGCCGGCGATCGACGAGGTCACCACGATGTCACCGGTCCTCCGCTCGATCATGTGCGGCAGGACCGCATGAACGTTCTTGATCACCGCGTTGACGTTGAGGTTCAGCATCCGATCGATTGCGTCCGCGTTGGTGTCAATCAGATCGCCGCCGATATAGGAGCCGGCGTTGCAGTGGAGGATGTCAATTCGGCCAATCTTCGCCAGGATCTCCGGAATCATCGCCGCGCAGCTTTTGACATCGAGCAGGTCCGTCACCTGGGCGATCGCCCTACCCTGCGACTTCGCGACGAGTTCGATCAGCGCCGCCTCGTTGCGGTCAACCATGACTACGGTCGCGCCCGCCCGCATCAGGACCTCGGCCGTGGCCAATCCGATGCCGGAGGCCGCGCCGGTAATAACGGCCGTCTTGCCGTCCAATTCGTTCGCCATTTCCCTCTCCTCTCATTGCCGTCACATGCGGCGGGCCCATCAACCCTTCCGCGTATCGCCATGTCTTGCAGCCGACGTCGGTCTCGCGGACCGGTCGGACCTGCGGCGGCGTGGTCGAAATCCACGCCGGCCCGACCGCGCCCAAACCGCGTATGGCGCGGCGACGGACTATACACGCCGTCAATCAAATTTGGCGAAGGCGGCGTTTCGGCTGCCTCGCCATTCCGAACTCTTGCGGCGCCCGGGCGCAAGTCATCGCGGCCGGGGGGACCGCCCGACGCTCGCCATCCGGTCGGCTCTTCACCAGACCCGGCGCGACGTAACCTTTTAGCCATCCTCCGGCCGCCTGCTCGCACCGGCGTCGCGCTGTCTCAGGTATGTCCGCACGTCCTCGACCGAGTCGCGCAACAGTTCGGCCATCCGCGCCCTCGCCAGTTCCGCGTCTCCTTCGCGGATCGCTTCGAAAATGCCCCTGTGCTGGAACAGGCGGGCGTCCTGAATGCGCGCGGCCCCCAGCCAGCTGAGGCGGAAGGTTCCCTCGAGCGCGGTGTGGATCAGGCCGCCGAGCGCGGCGAGGAAGCGGTTGCCGCTCGCCTCGAGAATGGCCATGTGGAAGTCGAGATCGGCCCCGATCAGGTCGCCCGCGCCGTTCTTGAACTGGTCCATGCGTTCGTAGGCCTCGGCGATCCGCTCGACGGTCGCACGCGAACGGAGCGACGCGGCGAGCGCGGCGGCCGCCGGCTCCACCATCTGTCGCAGGACGAACAGATCGTCGATGAAATGCTCGTTCGGCGTCGCCTGGAGGTGCCATGCGAGCACTTCGGAATCGAGCAGGTTCCACTCGGACTTCGGCCGCACCCGCGTGCCGATCTTCGGCCGCGCGACGATCAGCGACTTGGCGCTGAGGATGCTGTAGGCCTCCCTGAGCGCGGTGCGCGACACCGAGAAGCGCGCGCACATGTCCGCGGCGGTCGGCAGGAGCGTGCCAGGCGGATAGACGCCGGCCACGATCTCCTGGCCGAGCTGCGCGGCGACCTGGCTGTAGATGTTGCGCCCGAACGCGGGGTCGTCGCCATGTCCATGCCTGGCCATCCGGCCGAGCAGGCCGCGCCCCGATGTCGAGCGGTGGCCGGTCAATACGCCCGTGGTCGGCTTAACAATGCGTCCCACGATCCTGTCGCCTCAAGTTGAGCTTCCCAATCGCAACGAACCGACGATCGAGCGCTGCAGCACGATGAACAGGAACAGGAGAACTCCGCCGCTGATCATGATCCATGCTCCGTTCAGGGAGCCGTTGAAATTGATCAGCGTCGCGATCAGTCCGAAAATCATTCCGCCGAACAGCGTGCCGGCGACCATGCCGATGCCGCCTGTCAGCATCGTGCCTCCGAGCACGACCGAGGCGATTGCTGTGAGCTCGTTCCCGGTCCCCGCGAGCGGATAGCCCGAGGAGGTGTAGAAGGCGTAGATCACGCCGCCGAGCGCGCTGTAGAAGCCGCCGAGCGCATAGATCCCGACGGTGGTGCGCCGCATCGGCACGCCCATCAGCGCCGCCGACGTGCGGTCGCCGCCGATGGCGTAGACATTGGCGCCGAAGCGGGTGAAATGCGCGAGCGCGATCGCCGCGACCAGCGAGACGAGCATGACGATCGCCGAGCTCCTCAGCACGCCCTCCCCCGGCAGATCGATGCTCATCGAAGCAAACGTAGCGACGAACGGGTGCCGGATCGGCACCGAGTTGAGGTTGATCATGAAACAGCTGCCGCGCAGCAGGAACAGCCCGGCGAGCGTGACGATGAACGGCTGGATCTCGCAAAAGTCGATGATCAGGCCTTGCAGCGCGCCGAACAGAAGGCCGAAGCCCAGCATCAATCCCGCCGACGCGAGCGGGTGCCATCCCACGACGTCGAGATTGGCGATCGCGACGCCGACGAAGCCGATCATCGAGCCGATCGACAGGTCGATGCCTCCCGACAGGATGACGAAGGTCGTGCCGATCGCGGCGGTGATGATGAAGGCGTTGTCGGCGAGGATGTCGCCGAGCACCTGCGTCGACAGGAAATGGTTGTAGAGGAACCCTCCGATGACGAACAGCGCCACGAAGACGGCGATCGTCGCCAGCAGCGGCAGGTATTTCTCGTTCATCGCGGCTTCCTCGCAAAGCTCGCATAGAGGGCGCTGCGCAGGTTGTTCGACTGCAGGAGCAGCACGACGATGACGACGAACGCCTTGACCACCAGGTTGTATTCGGGCGGCAGGCCGCTCGTCAGGATGGACGTCGTCAGCGCCTGGATGACCAGCGCGCCCAGGACGGTCATGCCGAGGTAGATGCGGCCGCCGTTCAGCGAGCCGCCGCCGATCACGACGGCGAGGATCGCGTCGAGCTCGATATAGAGGCCGACGCTGATGGGGTCCGAGGTGTGGGTGTCGCCTGTCAGGATGACGCCCGCCCAGGCCGCGCAGAGCGCGCAAATCAGATAGGCCGCATATTTGATCAGCCGCGCGTTGATCCCGGTCAGATCGGCCGCCGCCGCGTTGCCGCCGACCGACTCGAGGAAAAGGCCGAGCGCCGTGCGGCGGATCAGGAGCCAGAGCACGCCGAAGATCGCGGCGCCAAGGATGATCCGGGTGGGGATGAGGCCGATATGGCCGACGCTGAGGCCCTGGAGCAAGGGGCTGGTGAAGCTCGGATTGGTTCCCCCGTAGAGGAGATTGATCATGAGCCCGATGCCGCGGCCGGACACCATCAGGATCAGGGTCGCAATGATCGGCTGGATATCGAGGATCGCAACCAGAAACCCGTTCCAGACTCCGCACAGGAGCCCGACGCTGAGCGCGATTAGGAGAATGACGAAATGCGGATCGCCAGCGTGAATCCGCCAGGTGATGACCGCGCCGACGATGGCGATGACCGAGCCGACGGAAAGGTCAATGCCCTTGGTGCCGATGACGACCGCCATGCCGAGGGCGACGACCGCTGTCGGCACGGCCCGATAGAGAATGTCGACCAGATTGCCGAACAGCCGGCCCTCGACGACGCGGATGTGGAAGAACCCGGGCGAGATCGCTCCGTCGACGGCGAAGATGAGCGCCAGCGCGACGATCGGCCAGACCGCCCGATGCCCGAGAATCGCGCGCAATCGCGAAGCGCTCTGCGTCTCCGCTTCGATATCGGCGGAATGTTTCACGCTTCCGCCCCCGCGATCGTGCGGATCACGTTCTCGCGGGTGATCTCGCGCCCGGCGATCTCGCCGATCTTCCGCCGGTCACGCAGCACCGCGATCCTGTCGCTGACCGCCACGAGCTCGTCGAGC
Source organism: uncultured Alphaproteobacteria bacterium (assembly GCA_963741405.1). GTDB lineage: Bacteria > Pseudomonadota > Alphaproteobacteria > Rhizobiales > Beijerinckiaceae > Roseiarcus. The sequence continues at coordinate 38,420 of CAVUHX010000021.1, read as the reverse complement.
TCCGACGACGCCACCAGGAGAGCGAGGCCCTGGTCGCAAAGCCTGCGGATCAGCGCCACGATCTCCGCATGCGCGCCGACGTCGATGCCGCGCGTCGGCTCGTCGAGAATGAGAATGCGCGGCTCGGCGACGAGCGCGCGCGCCAGCACGACTTTTTGCTGGTTGCCGCCCGAGAGCTGGCCGACCGGTTTGTCCGCGTCGGGCGTCGCGATCCCCAGCGCCTTGATCATCTTCTGCGCCAGCTCCTCCTGCTCGTCGTGCGACAGGCGCCGCAGCCATCCGCGTTTGCTCTGCAGGGCCAGAATGATGTTCTCGCGCACGGTGAGTTCGAGGATGAGGCCCTCCGCCTTGCGGTCTTCCGGACAGAACGCCATCCCCTGCCGCAGCGAGCGTCCCGGCGAGTGTGATGTCATCGGATGGCCGCCGACGCTGAGACGCCCGGAGTCCGGCCGCACCGCGCCGAAGATCAGCTTGGCGACCTCGGTGCGCCCGGAGCCCAGCAGTCCGGCGAGCCCGACGACCTCGCCGGGGCGGATCGAAAGGTCGAACGGCGCCATCAGGCGCCGGCGCCCGAGGCCCTCGGCCACGACGATCGGCTCGCCTTTCGCGGCGGACGTGCTCGACACGAGGCGTTCCTCGGTCTGCTCGAGTTCGCGGCCCAGCATCATCGACACGAGTTTCAGCGGCGGCAGATCCGCCGTCGCGGCCGTGCCGACCAGCATGCCGTTGCGCAGGACCGAGATGCGGTCGGAGATCCGGTAGACCTGATCGATGAAATGGGTGATGAAGACGATGGCGATTCCTCGTTTCTTGAGGTCTCGCATGATCCCGAACAGAAGTTCGGTCTCGTTCGCGTCGAGGCTGGCGGTCGGTTCGTCGAGCACCAGAACCCGCGTGTCGTCCTCGAGCGCGCGCGCAATGGCGATGAGCTGCTGGATGGCCACCGGATAGGTGCCGAGCGGCCGCTCGACGTCGATGTCGATATTGAGGCGCTTCAGCCGTTCGCGCGCCAGCTTTCGCGCGCCGCGCCAGTCGATGAGACCGAACCGGCGCGGCTGGCGGCAGAGCGTCAGGTTCTTGGTCACCGACATCGTCGGGACGAGATTGACTTCCTGATAGACCGTGCCGATGCCGAGGGCCTGCGCCTCGCCGGTCGAGCCGATCTGGACCGGGCGGCCGTCGAGGCGGATCTCGCCTGCGTCGCCGCGCAAGGCGCCGGTCAGGATCTTGATCAGCGTCGACTTGCCGGCCCCGTTCTCGCCCATGAGAGCGTGGATTTCGCCGGCCTCGACCCGAAGATCGACCCCCTCGAGCGCCCGTACGCCGGGAAACGCCTTCGAGACTCCCGAGCATCTCAATTCGCGCAGTCAAGTTTCCGTCCCCGTTCGGCGACTGTTCACACTTTGGCCGGGGCGCAGCCTTTTCTTGAGCGCGCCGGCGTCGATATGCGCCCCGCCGGGGCCGAGGCCGCATCGCGGGGCGCACTCCTCGCTATGACTGCGACGCGCGTCAGTTGGCGGGCGACCGCCGCGGTGTGCAGATCCGACGGGATCTTCACCCACTTCGGCAGTTCTTTCTGGTCTCTTCAGACCACCCGGTCATCGACCGGATAGATGTACTTGCCGATCGCCGACTTCGAATTCGACGGAGGCGTTCGCGTCGCCCGCCGCCAGCGCTTCCTTCATCGCCGGCACGTAGTCGACCGAGACCATCAGGAAGTCCTTGCCGGGCTTGAGGCCCGCTTCCTTCATCGCCTGGATCGCGCCGAGCTGCATGTTGTCGTTATGCGCGAACACGCCGCAGATGCCCTTCAGGTTGTCGGTCGACTTGATGAAGGCCTCCATCACCTTCTTGCCGCCGTCGGTGGTGAAGTCGCCGCTCTGGGTCTTGACGATCTTCATGTCGGGGAAGAGCGAGATGACGGCCTCGAAGCCCTTCTTGCGCTCGATCGCCGGCGCCGAGCCGACCGTGCCCTGCAGTTCGACGATGTTGCAGTTCCCCTTGCTCGCCTGGGCGAGCCAGGCGCCCGCAAGCCTGCCTTCGAGATTGAAGTCGGCCGAGATGCGGGTGACGAACAGCGATTTGTCGGCGACGTCGACGTCACGGTCGGCGAGGAACACCGGAATGCCTGGCCTTCTTGGCCTCTTCCAGCACCTGCTGCCAGCCGGTAACGACCACTGGCGCGATGACGATTGCGTCGACATGCTGCGCGATGAACGCCCGCACCGCCTTGAGCTGTCTCTTCCTGCTCATTATTCGCGTCGGCGAACTTGAGGTCGATGCCTTCCTTCTTCGCTTCCTCCTGCATATCCTTGGAAAAGGCCGGGCGCCAGTCGCCCTCGTCGCCAACCTGTGAGAAACCGATCGTTACGGCGAACGCCGACGATCCCGCCATGATCAGCGTCGCGCCCAGCGCCGCTCCGCCCAGCCATTTCATCAGACTCATTCAATCCTCCCGAATTTGGACCATGTCCTTGGCGCGTCAGCCGCGAGGCAGCGCTTTCATCATTGAGAGGCCATCGCCCGTAGGCCGACCGCCAATAGTCATACAATAAGACGATAAGAACGAACGGGTCAATGTCGTCGCCGGGGGTTAGCAACCGCCGAGTGCGGCGCCCCGGCTGCCGGATGACTCGCCGGGACTCGGAAATCACGGCCGCAGCGCGCGTTGAAGGGGCTGCGGCGGAGCCGTTTTGCCCCAGGTCGCGACCTATCGTCGCATCGGCGCCCGTCCCACCTCGTCCTCAGACGCGGCGAGCGTGAGGTCTGCCATTTTCCGCCGGACGCGCCGCTCGGGCACATCGATCCGGGCGCGGAGGAACTCGGCGCCCAACGCTTTGGCGATGGCGTCGTCGTCCGGCTCTTCCTCGACCAGGATGGTGGCGAGCGCCTCGGCGTCGACGGCGTCGAGACCCAGGAGCGACCCCGCCCAAAGGCCGACCGTCCAGTTGCGCCGCGCCAGCGCGCGATGCCGGAACCCCTCGTCCATGGCGATTCGCCTCCCGATGCCGCAGTTGCTCCGATCGACGAGCTCCATGTCAGACTCCATAAGCGCCGGCGCCGGCGCGAGCGCCTGCCGCGGTGCGAACGCGCACCGCCTCTTCCTGGTCCATGACGTCGAGCTGCTCGGTGACGCGCTTCAGCGACGCCTCGACTTCCGGCAGGAGAACGTTCTCCAGCGCCTTGGCCCGCCGCTCGACGCGCCGGTACTCGCGCCCGAGCCGTTCGAGGTTGCCGGCGAGAATGCCGGCGTCGAGCGTCGACTCGAGCCAACGCCCGAAGGCCTGCCGACATTCCGCCGCCTCCGGCGAATTGTCGAAGGCCTCGCGGACAGCCGTGTCGGCGATCCGCCAGGGCTCGCTCGTCCGAACCGGCACGCCGAGGAATTTCATGAACCGGACCTCCGGCGTCGCCGGGGCGCTGGCGGAGGCCGGATAGAGCTGAAGCGCGTCGAGCCCATGGCGCTCGACCGCCGCAGCCAGCGCCGCATTGGCGCGCCGCCGCCGCGCCTCCACCTCCGCCGCCGTCTCTTCGTAGCGGCGCGCCAGGCGCAGGATTTCGGCGGCGAGCAGCATGCGCTTCTCGTCGAGGAAACCGAATCCCTGCCGCATGAGCGTCCGCTCTTCGGCGAGCGCGAGGGCCGCGCTTCGGGTCGGGGCGGCTTCAGGCATGGGCGAGATCGCTTTCGGGCGCCAGATGCCTGGCGATTTGGGCGTCCGAGACGCGCGCCAGCTCCGTCGTCGGCAGCATGCGCAGAAGCCGCCAGCCGGCGGCCATGCTTTCCTCCAGCGTCCGCGGTCCGGCCTGGCGGATCAGCTCGTTCTCGAAACGGTCGGCGAAGGCGAGATAGGTCCGGTCGGTCGGCGTGAGCCCGTCGACGCCGACCACGCTCGCCAGCACCCGCACCCGGACCGCCTTGGCGTAGGAGGCGAACAGCTGGTTGGCCAGCGCCGGATGATCGGCGTGGGTGTAGCCCGCCCCGATGCCCTGATCCATCAGGCGCGACAGGCTCGGCAGGACGTTGATCGGCGGATAGACGCCCTTGCGGTCGAGCGCCCGGTCGAGCACGACCTGACCTTCAGTGATATATCCGGTCAGGTCGGGAATGGGATGGCTGATGTCCTCGGCCGGCATCGTCAGGATCGGCAATTGCGTCACCGTGCCGCGCATCCCCCGCATGCAGCCGGCGCGCTCGTAGATCGAGGCGAGGTCCGAATACATGTAACCGGGGTAGCCCTTGCGGCTCGGGATCTCGCCGTGGCTCGCCGAGACCTCGCGCAGCGCCTCGCAATAGTTGGTCAGGTCGGTCATGATGACGAGCACGTGCCGACCCTCGTCGAATGCGAGATATTCGGCCGCCGTCAGCGCGAAGCGCGGCGTGAGCAGCCGCTGGGTCGAAGGCTCGCTCGCCAGATTGAGGAACATGACCGTGTGGGCGAGAGCGCCCGAGTCCTGCATGCTGCGCCGGAAGGCTTCCGCGGCGTCGTGCGAGACGCCAATACCGACGAACACGATGGCGAAGGCGCCGGCGCTGTCCTTGCGCAGCCGGGCGTTCTGGGCGATCTCCGAGGCGAGTTTGTCGTGCGGCAGGCCGCCGGCCGAGAACAGCGGCAGCTTCTGGCCGCGCACCAGGCTGTTCATCAGGTCGATCGCGGTGACGCCGGTCTCAATGAAGTCCTCCGGCAATTCGCGCTCGGCCGGGTTCATGTGGCGCCCGTCGATGCGCAGGCGGCGTCTGGCCATGATCGGCGGGCCTCCGTCGGTCGGCTTGCCCACGCCGTTCAGCACCCGCCCGAGCAGGCCGGGCCCGACCGACAGATGGATCGGCTCCCCGAGGAGCCGGACCCGAACCCCTTTCAGGCCGAGTCCGGCTGTCGATTCGAGAACCTCGACGACCATGCTGGCGTCATCGATCGCGGCGACGCGGCCGAGGCGCGCGACGCCACGCTCGTCGAGGACCTCGACGGCCTCGTTGAGGCCGACCTCGACGTTGCGCCTCAGAAACAGCAGCGGACCTTCGATGGCGGTCGCCGTGCCGTGGACGGTGAGTTCAGGCTGCATGTGAAACCTCGACTCCCAGTCCGGCGATGGCGTTCTCGAGCGTGGCGAGCAATCCGTCGAAGGCGGCGAGTTCGTCCTCGCCGATTTCCTCGCCCATGCGCTGCACACGGCGCAGCGCCGGCAGTTCTGAGATCGCCTGCGGCGACGCGCCTCTCGCGAGCGCCTGTTCGGCCAGTTCGATGAAGCGCAGGATGACCCTGAGCATCGCGCTCTGACGCGGCGGCGAGCAGTATCGGTCCTTGGCGGAGAACGCTGACTGGCGCAGAAATCCCTCGTTGACGAGTTCCCCGCAGACCAGCGCCAGCTGCTGGGCCGGCGGCAGCGCGTCCTTGCCGACGATCCGCGCCATGCGCTCGAGATTGGCCTGCTGCTCGAGCAGCGTGAGCAGCGTTTCGCGCTGCGTCACCCAGGACGGGTTTCCGTTGCGGCTCCACCAGGAGGCGAACCGCTCGGCCGCGTCGGAATAGGACTGCAGCGGGTGGATGGCCGGATAAAATCGCGCCTGCGCGCGGTCGCGGTCGAGTCCCCAGAAGCAGCGGACGAAGCGTTTCGTGTGGCTGGTCACCGGCTCGGAGAAGTCGCCCGCGGGCGGGCTCACGGCCCCGATAATCGTCAGCGAGCCGCTTTCGCCGGCAAGCGTCGTGACCCTGGCGGCGCGTTCGTAGAACTCGCCGAGCCGCGAGGCGAGGTAGGCGGGATATCCGGCTTCGCCCGGCAGTTCGCCAAGGCGGCCCGACACCTCGCGCAGCGCCTCGGCCCAGCGGCTGGTCGAATCCGCCATCAGCGCCACGTTGAGCCCCTGGTCGCGGAAGAACTCGCCGATCGTCACCGCCGTGTAGATGCTGGCCTCGCGGGCGGCGACCGGCATGTTGGAGGTGTTGGCGATGATGACCGTGCGCTCCATGAGCCGCCGCCCGGTGCGGGGATCGGCAAGTCCGGGGAATTCGTGCAGGACCTCCGCCATTTCGTTGCCGCGCTCGCCGCAGCCGACATAGATGATGACGTCGGCGTCGCACCATTTCGCCAGCGTTTCCTGCAACACCGTCTTGCCGGTGCCGAAGCCGCCCGGCAGGGCCGCGCGGCCGCCGCGGGCGACCGGGAACAGCGCATCGAGAATGCGCTGGCCGGTGATCATCGGCTCGTCGGTCGGAAGTCTCGCCTTCGCCGGGCGCGGCATGCGCACCGGCCAGGTCTGGAAGAACCCCACCTCGACGATGTCGCCCACGGCCGTGCGCACGCGGCAGAGCGCGGCCTCGCTCGCGTAGCGGCCGGCGGGGACGATGGTCTCGACGACGCCCGAGACGTCCGGAGGCAGCAGGCACTTCTGCATGACGCCGTCCGAGGGGATCACGCCCAGGACGGCGCCGCCGGTGAGCTGCTGCCCCGCGGAGACGGCCGGCGCGAAGTCGAATTCGGTCGGGGCCACGCCCTCGAGCGACCGCAGCAGGCCGTCGAAGATGCGGCCGAGCAGCGCCGGCCCCAGCCGCACCGAAAGCGGCAGGCCGCCACCGGTCACGAGGTCGCCCGGCCGCAGCCCGGTGGTGTCTTCGTAGACCTGCGCGACGAAGGTCTCCCCCTTCAGACGGATCACCTCGCCCGGCAGGCGATTTGCGCCGACCTCGATCGCCTCGCCGACGCGGAATTCGTCGTGCGATCGCGCGTGCAGGACCGGCCCGCCGACCCAGTGAATGACGGCCGACGACCGCGTCATGACGGAGCTCCGCGTTCGAGTTCGGCGCACATCTCGGCGAGCAGGCGCGCCTGGTTGGACGACTGCCCGGCGAGCAGCCGTTCCGGCGTGCAGTCGAGCGTCGCTCCATCCGCCTGGATGCGGAAGCCCGCGTCGAACTCGTCCGTTCCCCTGAAGGTCAGCGTAGCTTGCGGCGGAAGCGCGGCCCGCAACTGGGCCTCGTCCTCCGGCGTCCAGTCGCGCGGATGCTCGACGGTCCACTCGCCGGGCGGAATCCGCTTGCGTGCGTCCGCCGCCATCGATTCGATCCAGAATCGGCGCGGTTCCTTCTGGGACCAGCGCTCGACCACGAGATGGATGAGATCGGGGCAACCGGTATGCAGGATTTCGGCGGAGCGCGCCTGATCGCGCAGGCGCCGCTCGGTTTCGACCTGCGCCGCCGCGCGCGCGAGGCGCCGGTCGCTTTCGCGCCGCAAAGCGACGATCTCCTCGTGCGCGCGCCGATGCACGTCGGCCAGGGTGCGGCGGACGATGGCGGCAGCCTCGCGCTCCGCGGCCTCCGCGATCGCGCGACGTTCCTTGGCCCCCTCGTCCTCGATTTCGCGGATGAGCGCGTCGGCGTGGGCGTTGGCGTGGGTGGCGGTCATGATGCGATTCCAAGCAGGGATTTCACGCGGCGGGCGAGCGACGGCGGCTCGACACGCGCCAGCACGTCGGGGATCACGGCGACAGCCGGCGCGTCGGCGACGAGCGCCGCCTCGAGCTGGGCCTGCGGGATCTGGCGGGCGCGCTCGGCGGTGACGATCACCAGAGTCGCGCGGCGGCGGCAGTCGGCGAAGACCGCGGCGACGTCGGCCGGCGCCGGGGTGAGCGTTTCGACGCCGGTCAGCCGGAAGCCGGTCGCCGTCAACTCATCGCCAATGAATACCGCGCCGCTCATCGTCAGCCCGCCCGGTTGAGGATGAGGATCGCCACGATCAGGCCGTAGATCGCGATGCCTTCGGCGAGCCCGACAAAAATCAGCACGCGGCCAAGCAGATCGGGCTTTTCCGCCAGCACGCCGACCGCCGCGGCCCCGACCGCGGCCACGGCGATGCCCGCGCCGACAGTGCCGAGCCCGGCGGCGATGGCGGCCGACAGCAACGCCCATTGAGCGACGCCCGAATCGACGCCCGCCGTCTTGACCGCCTCCGCTGCGCCGGACGAAGCCGCGAAGCCCAGCAGGAGGAGCGGCGCGACCGCGACCGCGGCCAGGGTCGAAAGGGTCAGAAGTTTGCGTTTGCTGCGCATGTCACGTCTCGCTGGGTTGAAGGTCGTGCAGGGAGGGGGGCCGCCAGTTCGCCGGCGGCGGCAGGGGGGCAAGCGCGCGGCCCCCGCCCTCGAGGAAGCGGATGAAGAACTCGAACAGCATCAGGCGGGTCGTCTGGATGCCGACCACGAGCCCTTCGAGCGCGAGAATGAGCGCGTTGCCGGCGAGGATGACGATCCAGAAGCCGCCGCCGCCAGCGGTCCCCGCTAGAGCGACGACGGCTGCCGAAAGGCCGGCGTGCGCGAGAGCGAACGCCCCGACACGCGAGAAGGACACGGTGTTGACGAGGAGCTGGATCAGCTTCTCGACGAACTCCGCCAGCGCGACCGCCCCGGCCTTGACCCGGCCGCTCCGCGCGAGCGCCGCGGCGCCCATGGCGAACCACAGCCCGCCGCCCAGCGCTCCCCACAGCGCCGGCGGCCAGAAGAACGCCCCAAGGATCGCCAGATACGCGGCGACGAGGCCGGCCTCGTGCGCGAGCCAATGCGAGAATTCGCCGCGCCAGTGCGCCTGCAGCGCATGGATCGCGAGGCCGAGCGAAAGGAGCGCGACGCCGAACGCGACCGCGATGGCGAGGAGCGTGATCGGGTGATCGAGCGGACGCAGCCAGAGCGGCGGAAAGGCCTCGAAGCAGAAGACGCTGCCGAACATGAGGCCGAACACCATCGCCACGACGCCGCCGGGCAGGAGCAGGCGAAGGACGGGCGAGGATCGGCCGTAAAAGGCGCCGACGAGCGCGAGCACGAGCCCCTGCCCGACGTCGCCGAACATGAAGCCGAACATGAGCGGCGCGACAAACGCGAGCAGGACCGTCGGATCCGCTTCCGCGCGCGCCGGCATGCCGAGCATGCGGGCGAAGATCTCGAAGGGTTTCGCCCAGCGCGGGTTGTTCAGGAGAAGCGGCGCGACCGCGCCGGGCGGGTCAGGCAGCAGCCGAACGAGACCGGGCACGCCGCTTCGCTCGAGATCCTGCTGGAGCTGCGCTTCGCTTGCGGCGCTGGTCCAGCCGGTGACGAAGACGAGCCTCGTTCCGCCGGCGAGGTCGGAGGCGTGCTCCTGAAGCCACTCGAACAGGGCGAAATCGCCGATCGCTTCCGCAATGGCGTGCCTGCCCGACAGTTCCGCGAGTTCGGCCTCGAGCGCCTCGCTGTCCTTCACGCATCGGTCGCGGCGCGCGGCAATGGCTGCGCGCGCTTCCTCGGGCGAGGCGGGAAGCCAGTCCGGGATCGGAATCAGGCGCCCCTTCAGATTCGGCGTCTGGGACTCGAATTCGCGAACCTCTTCCGGCGGACCGACGGCAAGGACGTAAGCCGCCTCCGGCGCTTGCCAGCGCATCGTCAGCGCCGGGCGCGCGGCCTCTCCGAGAACAGCCTGCGGCGGCAGCCGCGCCAACGCCGCGGCCACGCGCGGACCGGCTCCGGCAAGGCGGACGAGGTCGGGAAAATCGGCGCCGGCGTGCGCCAGCGCTCCGAAAAGCGCGTCGAGGTCGACCCGCTCCCGGGCGAGTTGCTCGATCTGGGCGATTGTGGGATCGGCGGCCTTGCGCCACTCCGCGACTCGCGTCCAGTCGTCATCGAGCAGGGTGCGGGGATCGCCGCTCGGCGGGACCGCGCGGGGCGAGGGCCAATGGCCTTCGTAGCTTCGCGCGACGGTCCGGTAGGCCTTCAGGAGCTCCTCGAGGTCGGGCAGAATCGCGTCGCGGTCGAGGTGGACCCGCGATTCGAGTTCGACCGCGCCGGTCAGCGCCAGCGCCCCCAGCGCCGCCGCCAGATGCGCCTTCGTCGTGACCAGTTCGAACCATCGGGCCGGCTGCGGGCGGAAGGTCATGCGGCGATCCTTTCCTCCTCGGCGCCGAACAGGTTGCGGCGAACGAGTCCGCCGCGCAGCCGCTCGAGGTCGATCAGGACAAGCCCGACATGGCAGACGAGCGCGACCGGCGACGCCACGTGACTGCGGAAGAAGCGCGTCAGCGTCCGGCCGAGGTCGCCGCGGAACGCCGGGCCGCGCGTCGCCTCCTGCCGTCCTCCGGCGGCAGCGTGAGCGCGTCCCGTCTCGCTGACGAGGCGGCCGAGGTCGGCGCCGGCGGAATCGCCCTGGGGCCAGAGGGCGCGCCAGCGGCGAAGCCAGCGGCGCCCGATCTCCGCCGGCGCCGCGCCGTCGCCGCGAAGCCGCGCGAGGCCGCGCACCACCGGGTCGGCGGCCTCGGTCCCGGCGGCGGCGAGAGCGCCGAGCGCCGCGTCCTCGCTCGCCCACAGGGGAAGCGAAGCGCCCTCGTCCGATCGTTCGGCCAGCGGCAGCAGGGGAAGAACGGCGATCCAGGCGATCGCCGGACGCCAACGTCTCGGCGCCCAGGCCGCGACCTCGCCGGCGTAATTGCCCGCCTCGCGCCGCAGGACGCGCTCGACCGCGTGGGCCGACAGGTCGGGGCCGATCTGCGCGAGGAAACGCTTGAGCGAGGTCGAGCGGGCGAGCTCGAGATAGCGCGACAGGGACTGGGCGCTCTCCAGGGTCTTCCAGTCGGCGTCCTGGAGCCGCTCGCCGTGCCGCGCCTCGATCCTCGCCTGCGCATAGGCGAACTCGGCGACCGACATCAGTCGATTTCTCCGGTCATCCGCGCCGCGAGGCGATGCACCGCCCGCTGCAGGGCGTCGCGCTTGAGCCCGAGATGGGGATCGTTCTGAGGATCGTCCTCCGCCTCGAGGAACTCGCGCCGCATCCGGGCGATCTCGCGCTCGACGCGCTCCTCCATCGCCACATGTATTCGGGAGATGCGGTCGTCGGCGCGCCTGCGGATCGCATCCGCCCGGGCGCGGGCGGCGCGGGCGGCGCGGTCGGCCTCGTCGACCGCGTGCTGCACCTGCCCCTCGACGTCGCGCTCGGCGTCGAGGACCCGCTCGACCACCGCGGCGTTGACGGCATGCGCGCTTTTGGAGACTGTTGCGGCCTTCCGTTCCATGGCAAATGCCCCATAGATCGTCATATTCTGTTATAAAAATATGTTTAAGAATGAACCTCCGATTTGCGCCAGATCAAATTTCCCCGCAGAAAAAGACGCGCCGCATACGGTTCTTCGCACCCACGGAGGTCCCGGGCGCTATTCCCAAGGATAATTACATATATTTTATGTCTAACTTGGGCGGCTCGCCGCGCTCCCGCCCGGGCGACGCTAAAGCGGGGTCCAACGCCCTGTTTTTATTGGGGCTCGCCGCTAAGTCGGCGCTAAGATCGGGCCGACGTTCCCGGCTTCCCCGCCTCAGCCCCGCACGAGGCTCTCGATGAACGGCTCGAGTCCGTCCCCGACGCGCGAGACCCTGAGCCGCTCGGCCGCGACGATCGCCACCACGTCGGCGTAGGCCCGCTGCAGGTCGTTATTGACAATGACGTATTGATAGGATCGCCACCGCTCGATCTCATGCCGCGCCGCAACAAGCCGCTGGTCGATGGTGGCCGCCGAATCCTCGGCGCGCCGCTCGAGCCTCGCTCGCAGTTCCGGCATCGACGGCGGCAATACGAAGATCGAGACGACGTCGTCGCCAAGCCGGTCGCGCACCTGCCGGGCCCCCTGCCAATCGACGTCGAACAGCATGTCGCGTCCTTTGGCGAGCACTCGTTCGACCGGCAAGCGCGGCGTGCCGTAGCCGTTGCCGTGCACTTCAGCCCATTCGAGTAGATCGCCGTCTTTCTTCATCCGCTCGAACTCGCGCCGGTCGATGAAGTGGTAGTGGATGCCGTCGACTTCGGACGAGCGGCGCGGGCGGGTCGTGACCGAAACGGAAAGGGTCAGATCGAGCGTCCTGTCCTGCACCAGCATGCGCGTCAGCGTCGTCTTGCCCGCGCCCGAGGGGGAGGACAGAATCAGGATCATTCCGCGTCGTCCGGCCTGCGCCATTTCGAATCTCACTTTGTCGAATCTCACTCGACGTTCTGCGCCTGCTCGCGGAATTGCTCGATTTGCGCCCGGAGTTCAAGCCCCTGCGTCGTCAGCGAGACATCGTTCGCCTTGGCGCAGAGCGTATTGGCCTCCCGGCCGAACTCCTGGGCGAGGAAATCGAGCCGCCGGCCGATCGCCCCGCCCTCTTCGAGGAGAGCGCGGGCAGCGACGACGTGGGTCTTCAGCCGGTCGAGCTCCTCGCGGATGTCGGCCTTGGCGGCGAGCAGGATCCCCTCCTGGTGCAGCCGGTTTTCGTCAAACCCACGCCCCGCCTCCATCAACGCCGCGATGCTTTCGGCGAGCCGCGCGCGCACCGCCTCCGGACGACGGGCCGGATTGGCGTCCGCGGCGAGCGTCAGTTTTTCGATCGCATCAAGCCGCTCGCGCAGGAGCGCGGCGAGCGCGTCTCCCTCGGTTCGCCGCACCTCGCCCAGCAGGGCGAGCGCCTCGTCGAGGCTCGCGAGAGCGCCGGCGCAGGCCGCGGCGATCGCCGCCTCGTCGTCCTCCGCCTCCGCGATCTCGACAATTCCGCGCACCCCAAGAAGCCCGTCCATGGTCGGCGGCGCGAGTTTTGCCGCCTCGGCGGCAGCGCGGGCGGCGGCGGCGATCGAAGCGAGCGCCGGCTGATCGATCCGGGCGACGCTCGAAGCGCCTTCGCGCTGCGCACTCAGCGTCGCAAAGCAGGTTCCGCGCGCCAGCGCCTTTCCGAGCCGCGCGCGGGCTTCCGCCTCGACGCGATCGAACGGCGGCGCCATCCTGAGGCGCACGTCCAGACCCTTGGCGTTGACGCTCTTGACCTCGAACGCCCAACGCCACGCGCCGCTCGAACCAGTCGCGCGGGCAAAGCCGGTCATGCTGCTTACTGCCATCGGCTGCGATCCTTTCACCGGCACGCTTGCGGCCTCGATATGCATCCATTCCGCGCGCAGGTCACCCCCTGCCGCCAGGTTCATCTCGAGTTCGGGCGAGATGCGTCGGTCTGCGATCGGAAAGATCACTGGGGTCTTTCTCGAGAAGACAATTCGCCCATGATCAAAAGCTCTGTTGGCGCCGCCGCTCTCACTATCGGACTCGCCGGCTACGCCGTGGCGCACCCCAGCATGCCCGGCATAATGACCTTCAACGGGACCGTGACGATCAGCCCGGCGAGCCTGACCATAAAGGGCTGCGCCGTCGGCCAGTCGATGTGCGATTCGGAAACCTGGGCCCGCTTGAAATAGCAGGGCCGACCGATGGGATCAGAGCCCGTATGAGATCAGGTCGACCCGCACTTGCGGGTCGAAGCCATCGCCCGTCGAGAGGGCCTTCGGAAGATCCGAGGCCATGATTCTGTTCGTCTGAATCCGCACGCAATGGATTTCCGCCTGATGCGCCGCCGGATCGAGACGGTCGCGGCGAATGGGCGAAGCCGTCGGTCGTGGGGCCGTCTGCATCGGCCGCGCCGACGCCCTCTTCAAGGGCCTCGAGAGGCGGCTCGCCGCGCCGCGGCCGTCTCTAGCACCGCGCGCGCCGCATGAGCGCTCGGGGCCGCGCCGTCGTCGAGCCGCATCAGCCCGTCGAGCCGCGCCAGCGCCTCGATCTGCGCCTTCCGCTCCGGCCCATCGTGCATGACGGCGGCGAGCGCCGCAGCGAGCGCGGCCGGGTTGCAGTCCCTCTGCAGCTTCTCGGGGATCGCGTTCTCGCCGAGGATGAGGTTGGGAAGCAGGATCGAGGGAACCTTGATCAGATATTTGAGCTGCTCCTCGACGATCCCGACCTTGTAGGCGCCGACCATCGGCGCCCCGGCAAGCGCCAGTTCGAGCGTGACGGTGCCCGACGCGGCGAGCGCTGCCCGCGCGGTGCGGAACGTTTCGAATTTCAGCGCTTCCCCCAGCACGATGCGCGGCGTCACCGGCCAGGCTGCTGCGCGCGTCCGCACCTCCTCCTCGAGATGCGGCAGGGTCGGCAGAACCGGCAGGATCGGGCCGACCGCGTCGCGCAAACCCTGCAACGCTTCGCCGAAGTCGCCCATCAGCCGCTTAATCTCGGATCGGCGCGAGCCCGGCAGGACGGCGACGACCGGCGGCTCGGCGGCCCGCCGACGCGCGTCGTCGGCGTTCGGCCGCAGTTCGTCGAGCCGCTCGATCAGCGGATGGCCGACATAGACGCAGCGCGGCCCGCCGAGCCGGACATAGGCCTCCGGCTCGAATGGCAGCAGGCCGAGCACGCAGTCGACGTAGGAGACCATCGCCTTCGCCCGACCCGGCCGCCACGCCCAGACGCTCGGACTGACATAGTCGACGATCGGCAAATTCGGCGCCGCCTTGCGGACCCGGCGGGCGACGCGATGGGTGAAGTCGGGGCTGTCGATGATGACGAGCGCGTCGGGCCGAGCGGCGACGACCGCGAGCGCCGTCTCTCGGATGCGCCTGAGGAGCCTTGGCAGCCGCGCGAGCACCGGCAGGATCCCCATGACCGCGATGTCGCTGATCGGAAACAGGCTTTTCAGCCCCTCCGCCTCCATCGCCTCTCCGCCGACGCCGCTGAAGACCACGTCGCCCGCGGCCGCCCTGAGCGCGCGCATCAGCCTGAAGCCGAGTTGGTCGCCCGAATGCTCGCCGGCCACGAGCGCGATCCGCAGCGGCTTCGCCGGGTCGCCGCTCACGTTTTGTAGCCGCAGACGAACAGCCCGGCGGAATCGGCCTGGCCCGCGCAGCGTTCGCGCTCGACGATGAGCACGCGCCCCGCGGCGAGCGCCACGCCCCGCAACTGCGCCTGCGCTGCGGCCTCGATCGTCTGCGGGCCGATCGCCGGCATGTCGAGGCGCAGGTCCTGTCCCTGTTTTGGCGCTTTCACCAGCACGCCGGCCGGCCCCTTGTGCTTGATCCGGCCGGTGGACCGAAGGCCGGCGACGCGGGCGAGCATGGCGTCCGTTCCTTCGGCCGCCTCGATCGCCAGAACACGCCCGGCGGCGACGATCGCCCCCTGCCCTGCGTCGAAACCCGACAACGCCTCGAGCAGTCGTGCGCTGAGCGCGATGTCGGACTGATCCTCCGGCGATGGCCGCTGTGCGCCGAGACAGCCGGCGGGCGCCGCGAGCCGCGGCGCAACCTCGTGCGCGCCCACGATGCGGATTCCTTCACGCTCGAAAATCGCTGCGAGCCCGACGAGCAGTCCGTTGTCGCCACGGCGAAAGAGCTGCGCCAGCTCGGCAGCGCGCTTCACCGCGCCCCAATCGAGTCTGAGATCGGCGAACTCGGGCCGGGTCATTCCGCCGATCATCACCATTTCGCCGATGGCGCGATCCCTCAGCGCCGCGAACAGCTTGCCGATCTCGCCCATGCGCAGCCAGACATGGGGAAAGGCCTCGATCGCAGCGTCGGTCGAACCGACGACGCCGATCAGGAACGGCTCGCGACCGGCCCGGCGCGCCTCCGTGGCGACCTCGACCGGGAGCACGCCCGAGCCGCAAAGAATGGCCAGCGACAGCGCGGCGGCCGCTCCGTGCGCGCCGCCCTCGGGACCGTTCACACCCCGTCATCCTTGCCATCCCGGGGGACGCAGACCGCGCGGTCGCCGCCCTGTCGCAGGAAGGCGACGATCTCCTGCACCGCCGGCTGATCGGGAAAGGCCTCAGCCACGTCGTCGACACGCTCCCTCAGCGCGCCTTTGCCGGCAAACAGCATCCTGTAGGCGCGCCGGAGCTCGTGGATCGCCTCGCGCGCAAAGCCCCGCCGCTTGAGGCCGACGTAATTGAGCCCGGCGAGCGAGGCGCGGTTGCCGAGCGCCATGCCGAAGGGAATGATGTCGTGCTCGACTCCGGCAAGACCGCCGACGAAAGCATGCGCGCCGATGCGCACGAACTGATGCGCCGCCGATCCGCCGCTCAGGATCGCAAAGTCCCCGATCTGGCAATGGCCGGCCAGCATCACATTGTTCGACAGGATGACGCCCTCGCCGAGGCGGCAGTCGTGCGCGACGTGGGCGTTGGCCAGGAGAACGCAGCGCGGCCCGATCCTGGTTTCTGACCCGCCGCCCTCGGTGCCGGGGTTCATCGTCACGCCTTCCCGGATGAGGCAGTCCTCGCCGACGACCAGGCGAACCGGCTCGCCGCGGTACTTGAGATCCTGCGGCTGATGGCCGATCGCGGCGAAGGGAAAAACGCGGGTGCGGGCGCCGATGGTCGTGTCGCCGGCGAGGCTGACATGGGAAACGAGCCGCACGCCCTCGCCGAGCCTCACATGCGGTCCGACATGGCAGAACGGACCGATCTCGACGTTCGCGCCGAGGCGCGCACCGTCCTCGATGACGGCGCTCGGATGAACGGCGCTCATTCGCGCACCAGCATGGCCGAGACTTCCGCTTCGCACACCAGCACCCCGTCGACTTTCGCTTCGCCGCGGAACCACCACATGTTGCGCTTCTTGGCGACGCGGGTCATGTGGAACCTCACCTGGTCGCCCGGCACCACCGGCTTGCGGAACTTCGCCTTGTCGATCGTCATCAGGTAGACCACGCTCGGCGCCCCGGTCTCCGCCTGCGAAGCGACGCAAAGCGCGCCGGCCGTCTGGGCCATCGCCTCGATCAGAAGCACGCCCGGCATGACCGGACGGCCGGGGAAGTGCCCCTGAAACTGCGGCTCGTTCACCGTGACGTTCTTGATGCCGACGCCGTATTCGTCGGCCCGCGCCTCGACGATCCGGTCGACGAGCAAGAAGGGATACCGGTGGGGCAGCGACTTCAGGAGTCTCTGAATGTCGAAACTCTCGAGCACGCCGCCGGTCTCGTTCATCTCGTCTCCCTTTTCCTCTGAGTCTCAATTGGATCCATCGGCCTATTCCGACCCGCTTCTTTCCCGGGAGTGAGACCCGGCCGCCAGTTTCGTCACCGCGGCGACCTCCCGGAAGAATTCCCGAACCGGTTTTGCCGGAGCCCCGGCCCAGCGTTCGCCGGCGGGAATGTCGGTCATGACGCCCGCCGCAGCGGCGACCTGCGCGCCCGGCCCGATCTTCAAATGGCCGGCAATGCCGGCCTGACCGCCGAGCGCGGCGAAGTCGCCGATCACGCTCGATCCCGACACGCCGGATTGCGACACCAGCACCGCATGTCGCCCGACCACGACGTTGTGGCCAATCTGGACAAGGTTGTCGATCTTCGCGCCCTCGCCGATCACCGTGTCCCGGTTCGCGCCGCGGTCGATGGTCACTCCGGCGCCGATCTCGACATCGTCCTGGATGATGACGCGGCCGATCTGCGGCACCTTGAGGTGGCCGCGCGACCCGAGGGCAAAGCCGAATCCGTCCTGTCCGATATGCGCCCCCGGGTGGACGATGACCCGGTCGCCGATCAGGGAGGCCGCAATCGTCGCCGTCGCGCCGATCGCGCCGTTCCGACCGATGCGCACGCCCGGACCCACGACCGCGTGAGGGCCGACGACCGTGCCGGAGCCGATCTCCGCGCCGCGCCCGATCACAGCGCCGGGTTCGACGATCACGCCCGGCTCGAGCCGCGCTGACGGATGGACGAAAGCCGCCGGAGAAACCCCGCCCTCGTTGAAGACCGGTCCCGGCCTGACCGCGGTCGGGAAGAGCCTCGCCATCACCATCGCCATAGCGCGATAGGGTTCGCCGACAAGCAGAACGGCGCAGCCCGCCGGCGCGGCCTTCTCGTGCCGCGGCGAAACCAGCGCAGCCGACGCCCGCGTGGCCTTCAACGCGCCGAGGTATTTCGGATTGTCGAGGAACGTCAGATCGCCGGGACCGGCCTCATCGAGCGCCGCCACGTCGCCGATCGAGCGGTCCCCGTCTGCCTGCGAGGCCAGCGTCGCGCCGCACCAGCCCGCGACATCGGCGAGCAGAGGGGCAGAGCTCGGCGGGAAGAAGCGGATCTTGGCCAAGAAACGGGTTCCGTCAGATGCGACAACGGGCGCGCCAGCCTGCGGCGCGCCCGCTTTTCAGGTTGGATCGCCTTATATCCCCTAGAACGTCGTGCCGCCCGAGAAGTTGAAGAACTGAGTCTGATCGTACTTGCCTTTGGTGATCGGGAGCGCAAAGTCAAACCGGATCGGGCCCATCGGCGAGTTCCAGATCAGGCTCGCGCCGACAGCGGTTCGGATCAGGTTGGGATCCCAGACATTGGCGCAGCTCGGCTGGGTGATCAGCAAAGTATTTTGCGCCGGGCAGTAAGTGTAACCGAGGAAGCTCGAGAAGTTGGTCTGTCCCGCATAGCCGAGCAGGTTGCCGGCGTCGGCGAACAGCGCGCCGCGCAGCCCGATTTCCCTGGGCAGTCCGAAGATCGGGAAGTCGACCTCGGCAGACGCGCCGTAGTAGGTCGTTCCCCCGAGCGCGGAGCCCTGGATATTGTTGAAGCTCCCGATATCGCGCGGGCCGATGCCGCCAGGGGCGAAGCCGCGCACCAGAGACGGACCCATCATGAAATTGTTGATGATGTCCAGAGACTGCGAGCCGAAGCCGTTGATCTGCCCCGCCTGCACATGGATCTGGCCGATGAAGTCTTCGGTGATCGGGTGATACCAGCGCGCGTCGACCGTTTCGCGGATGAAGTCGGACTGCCCGCCGAGGCCGGCGAAATCCTGCTTGTAGGTGGCGAAGAAGCCGGTCGTCGGGTCCTTGCGGTTGTCGAGGTTGTTGTAGATCAGCGAGAACCCCGCGAGCGATGTGACAACATTGCCCTGAGCCGCAGCCTGTTTGATTTCGACTGGCGCCTCGCCGTTGGTCATGCAGTTGATGAACGGCGTCGGGGTGACGGCGTAGAAGGTTCCGCCGACGATCCACGGCTGGTTCGGCCCGTAGCAGTCGTCGTAAGGCTGCGAGGACGTGTTCGGAACGACAATCTTCGACTCATAGAGCGCGTAATTCGGCTGGAACGTCAGATCGTCGGTGACCGGGATGCCAAGGCGCAAGGTGGCGCCCGTCGTCCAGTTTTCGTACATCGCATAGGGGCTGATGAGATTGGCCTGATGATAGATGTCGAAACCGGCGGCCAGCCGCTGGCCGAGGAAATAAGGCTCGGTGAACGACGCCTTCCAGCCCTGGCTGTACTGGCCGTCCGAAACGCTCAGGCGCACATATTGGCCGCGGCCGAGGAAGTTCGTCTCGGTATAGGCGAGCTCGGCCATGATGCCTTGAGTCGTCGAATAGCCGCCGCTGAGGCTGATCGAGCCAGTCGGCTGGTCCTCGACGTCGACGACGACGATCACGCGGTCAGGCGACGTGCCCGGGCGGTTCGAGATGTGGACCTTCTTGAAGTAGCCGAGACCGTTCAGACGGCGTTCGGCCCGCTCGATCAGCGCATGGTTGTAGGGGTCGCCTTCGCCGATATCGAACTCGCGGCGGATGACGTAGTCGCGGGTGCGTGTGTTGCCGACGATGTCGATCCGCTCGATATAGACCTTGGGGCCGTTATCCACGGAGTATTGCAGCGCGATGGTATGGTTGTTGGAGTCGCGCTCGCCGTGCGGCCGGACTTCCGAGAAGGCGTAGCCCTGGCGCGCGACGTCGCGGCTCATGGCGTCGACCGTCTTGTCCACCCCTCCGGCGTCGTAGACGTCGCCGGGTTTGAGGTAGGTGTGCTGGAGGAGCGCCGGACCGCTCACCTGCGGGATGTGCGAATCGACCGTCACGCCCGACACGTGGTATTGCGGGCCTTCGTCCATGGTGATCGTGATCACGTAGCCGGCGGGATTGTCCTGATAGACGACGTCGGTATTGGTGATGCGGAAGTCGGCGTAGCCGTTCTTCATGTAGTAGCGGCGGATGGCCTCCTCATCGGAGGCGAGCCGGTCGGGATCGTACACGTCGGTGCTCTTGAACCACGACAGCAAGTTCATGGTGCTCGTCTGCATCAGGTTGTGCAGACGGTAGCTCGAGACCGCATTGTTGCCGACGAAGCGAATCTCGCGAATTCCGGTCTTGTCCCCCTCATTGATGGTGAAGACGAGATCGACCCGACCGTTGGGCAGTTGAACCAGCCGCTTGGTCACCGAAGCCGCATTGCGGCCGTACTTCTTGTAGGCATCCTTGATGCGGCCGATGTCGCCTTCCGCCGTCGCCTCATTATAGGCCGTGCGCGGCTTCGACTGCACTTCGACTTCGAGCTGGTCCTTCTGGATGTTCCGGTTGCCCTCGAAGACGACGCGATTGATGACCTGCGCCCCCGCGCCGAGGGACACGACGATCTTGCCGTCAACCGCCTTTGCGCTGACCGAGGAATAGATTCCCGTCGCCTTGAGGTCGTCGACGCCGCGCTGGATGGATGCCGGGTCCGTCCCGGTGAAGTAAGGCTTGAGGGTCGAGGGGTCGATGCCGGACTGGCCTTGGACGACGATCTGCTGAGCGAACGCCGGCGCCGCGGGAGCGAACGCCCCGAATCCAAGAACGATCGCCAGAACAAGAGCGCTGAAGAAACTGCAAATCCTACTCATGTCGCTCATAGTCCCTCATCGCACACATCGCGGCGGAACCGCCTGTGCGCGCCAGCCTGACAGTCGCTCGCGGTTGCTCCGCGAGGCGCTCGTGACGCTGCGGTCCTCAGCGTCCACCACTCGCCCCCGCGCGAGGAGGCCAAAACGATTGACGCGGTTTTACAATTTCCGAGCGCTCCTGCAACCCTTTAAAAACGAAGACTACACTATTTCCTGAGGGCGTTGCCGCGAGGACACGGTAAGATGGTCGACTAATCGTTAATTACCGCTCGACACGAGGCGAAGAATGTCGTGCGAAGTCGTGAAGACCACCAGAAGGCCGACGAGGGCGATGCCGATTCTAAGGCCGATTTCCTGCACGCGCTCGCTCAGGGGCCGGCCGAGGACCGCCTCGCAGGCGTAGAATACGAGATGGCCGCCGTCGAGCAGCGGGATCGGCAGCAGGTTCATGAATCCGACCGAGACCGAGAACCAGGCCGCGAGGCTGAAGAGTTCCCACACACTTATTTTGGCCATTTCGCCCGCCATCTGGGCGGCTCCGATCAGCCCGGAGACCTGGTCGGTCGACTCCCGGCCGGCGAAGACCCCGACGATATAGGCCGTCGTCGCCTTGAGGATGAACCACTCCTGGTTGGCGGCCCAGACGCCGCAGGTCGGCAGTCCGCACCGCTCGACGGCCGTATCCTTCGGATCGGACGAAGAGGCGAGGCCCAGATGGCCCATGCGGCGCTTGCCGAACACGCCCTGGTCGACGACGGTGACCCTCGGCGTCGCCGTCAGTGAGACGGCCTGCCCGTTCCGGTCGACGACGAAGCCCATCGGCAGGCCGGTGCTCATCAGCGTCAATTCCTGCAGCGCCTCGAAACTCCGGATCGGATCGCCGTCGATCGATTTCACGAGATCGCCCGGCTTGAATCCGGCGGCAGCCGCAGGACTGTTGGCTTCCACCCGGCCAATGCGGGGCAGGTGCTCGACCCGACCAAACGCCATGAACATCCCGGTGAAAATCACGAACGCCAGGATGAAATTGGCGACCGGCCCGGCGAGCACGATTGCGGCGCGGCTCGCCAGGGGCTGAGCGGCCAGCGTCCGCGGGCGGTCGACGGAGGGGCTGACCGAACCGGTGTCGACGCTCGCGGCGTTGGCGTCGCCGTGAAACTTGACATAGCCGCCGAGCGGGATGGCCGCGACGCGCCAGCGCGTGCCGCGTGAGTCGACCCGGGCGAACAGCTCGGGGCCGAAGCCGAGGGAAAAGGCGTCGATCTTCACCCCGCGCCAGCGCGCCACGAGATAGTGACCGAGTTCGTGGAAGAACACGATGGCGCACAGGATGACGACAAACGGAAAGACGTACCAGCCAAGCCACGCGAGGAGATCCGCAACCGGTTTCATCAGCGCCATCACGTCCTCCGCGCCGGCTCACCTTACTCCGGCGGGCCGATGGTCAATATTGCCCCAGTGTTACAGGACGCGCGGTCTCACGCCAAGAGGCTGTTCGCCCGGCCAACCGCGATATGGTGGATCGCGAGCGCCTGCGCAACGTCCACCGGCGCGGGAAGCTCGCCCGCCGCCTGCATCGCCGATACCGTGCGCGCCACCAGCGGCGCGATTCCGCTGAATCCGATCCGGGCGTTAAGGAAGGCCGCGACCGCGACCTCGTTGGCCGCGTTGAGCGCGGTCGGCGCGCCTCCGCCGGTCTTCAGGGCGTCGATCGCCAGGCCGAGTGCGGGAAAGCGGTGAAGATCCGCCCGCTCGAAGGTCAGGCGGCCGAGCGCGGCGAGATCCGGGGGCCGGACCCCGGAAACGACCCGTTCGGGATAAGCGAGGCAATGGGCGATCGGCGTGCGCATGTCGGGCGAGGCCATGCCCGCGATCAGCGATCCGTCGGCGAAGGCGATCAGGCCGTGAACAATCGATTGCGGATGGACGACGACGTCGAGCCTCTCGACCGGCAGGCCGAAGAGATAATGCGCCTCGATCAGTTCGAGCCCTTTGTTCATCAGGCCGGCCGAGTCGACCGTCACCTTCGGCCCCATGACCCAGTTCGGATGCGTCAGCGCCTCCTCGCGCGTCGCGCGGGCGATTCGTTCGGCGCTCCACTCGCGGAACGGCCCGCCGGACGCTGTGATCGTCATCATCTCGATCGTGTCCGGGTCGCGCGCCCCGATCGCCTGGAACAGCGCGTTGTGCTCCGAGTCCATCGGCAGCAGCGTCGCGCCGGAGCGCTTCGCCATGCGCATCACAGCGGCGCCGGCACAGACGAGAGTCTCCTTGTTGGCGAGCGCGACGGCGCGCCCGGCTGCGAGCGCCGCGAAGGTCGGCTCGAGCCCGGCCGCGCCGACGATGGCGGACACCACCAGATCCGCCTCGCGCAGAGCGGCTTCCCGAACGGCGTCGGCTCCCGCGGCGGCCTCGACGCCGGAACCGGCGAGCGCGGTCTTGAGGTCGGCGAATCCCGCCGGATCGGCGACCGCGGCGAATTCCGCGCCAAGTTCGAGGGCGAGCCGCCCGAGCGCCGTCCCGTCGCGTCCGGAGGCCACCGAGGCGACGGCGAACCGGCCGGGCGAGGCGGCGATCACCTGGGCGCACGACCGCCCGATCGACCCGGTCGCCCCGAGGATGGCGAGCCGCCTGGGCCGGCTTGCGGCCTGCGCCGCACGGGCGTGGCTGACGGCTTGCCGACTCATCATTGAAACAGTCCGCTCGCGATGAACGAGCCCCGGGAATGGGCGGCGGCGAACAAGGCGGCGAAGGCTGAGGCCGCGATGAAGGCGTCGAGCCTGTCCATGAGGCCGCCGTGGCCGGGAATGAGACGGCTCGAATCCTTGACGCCGAACCGGCGTTTGAACGCCGACTTCGAACAGGTCGCCGAGTTCCGAGACCACCGCGGCGGCGAGGCCGAGCCAGAACAGCCGGTCGATCCGGTCGGCCCACCCCGAAAGAAGCAGGCCGAACGCCGCCCCGGCAAACGCTCCCGAGATCGCGCCGGACCAGGTCTTGCCGGGCGACACGCTCGGCCACAGCTTCGGGCCGCCGACCAGCCGGCCGGCGAAATAGGCGGCGACGTCCGTTCCCCACACCACGGCGAACAGCCACAAGATCGCGGGCAGCCCGTAACTGGGGCTCGTGCGCAGAAAGCCGAGGCTGACGACGAGGGCTCCGGCGTAGACGACGCCCCCGCCGGCGGCGACCCGCGCCGCCGGGCCCGCGATCCAGCCGACCGCCGCCGCTCCAGCGACGAACGCCGCGGCCGCTCCGACACCCGACGCATTCAACGCGAAGACCGCCGCGAACGCGAGGGCGAGCGCGCCCACGGCGACCCGTTCGGCGAGCTTGTCGCGGCGCACGATCCGCTGCCATTCCCACAGAACGACGACCGAGGCCGCCCACCAGAAGGCGACGAATACGAACCCGCCCGTCCAGGCGATGGCAAGCGCAGCGAGCGCCAGGGCGAGGGAGGCCGCAACCCGCGGCCAGAGATCGGCGCCGAGCCGCGAGCCGAGCGTTCGCGACTGCCGCGACGGGTTCGCCTCGTCCTTCGCGGTCACGCGCCGGCCCTCACAAGGCCGAGGCGACGGCGGGCAAGGGAACCGCGCCGAAACGCCGTTCCCGCGCCGCGTAAAGCTGCAAGGCGGAAACGAACGCCGCATCGTCGAAGTCCGGCCACAGAACCGGCAGGAAGACGAGTTCCGCATAGGCCGCCTGCCAGAGCAGGAAGTTCGACAGGCGCATTTCGCCCGACGTCCGGATGATCAGGTCGGGATCGGGAAACTCCGCCGTGCCAAGGCGGGCGGCGAACTCATCCTCGCCGACCGCATCGACGTCGACGCGGCCGTCGCGGACGTCGCGCGCCAGCCTTTTCGCCGCCTCGACGATTTCCTGCCGCGCCCCGTAGTTGAAGGCGACGATCAGCGTCAGTCCCGAATTGTTCTTCGTCAGGCTTTCAGCCTCCGTCAGCAGGCACGCGATATCGGCCGCGAGGGCGTCGCGTTCGCCGATGATACGCACCCGAACGCCATTTTTGTGGAGTTCGGCGAGGTCGTTGCGGATGAACCGCTTCAACAGGCCCATCAACATCGCCACCTCGTCGGGCGGCCGCCGCCAGTTCTCGGACGAGAAGCTGTAGATGGTCAGGTATCGGATATCGTGCTCGATCGCGGAGCGGACGGCGCGGCGGACCGCATCGAGCCCGCGCCGGTGCCCGGCGAAGCGCGGCAGCCCGCGAGCCTGCGCCCAGCGTCCGTTCCCGTCCATGATGATGGCGACGTGAGCCGGCGTCTGGTCGGAGCGCGGCGCGGCGACGGACATTCGGCAGCCCCCGGGGAACAGGCTCTTTCCTAAACCTGCATGATTTCTTTTTCTTTCGCCGCGAGCGAGGTGTCGATCTCCTTGATCGCGAGGTCCGTCGCCTTCTGCACCTCCGCCTCGTGGACCTTCTCTTCGTCCTCGCTGATTGCGTGCTCCTTCAGGAGCCGCTTGAGAACGTCGAGACCGTCGCGCCGCACGTGGCGCACCGCCACCCGCGCGTCCTCGGCGTATTTATGGCCGATCTTGACCATCTCCTTGCGGCGCTGCTCGTTGAGCTCCGGGATGCGGATGCGCAGGATGGTGCCCTCGACCGTCGGGCTCAGCCCGAGATTGGAGTTGCGGATCGCCTTGTCGACCGCGTGCACCATGCTCTTGTCCCACACCGAGACCGACAGCGCGCGGGACTCGGGAACGGTGATCGTGGCGACCTGGCTGATCGGCATCCGTTGACCATAGGCATCGACCTGCACCGGCTCGAGAAGGCTCGCGCTCGCGCGCCCGGTGCGCAGTCCGCCGAGTTCGTGCTTCAGGCTGGCGTGCGCCGCCTGCATCCTGCGTTTGACGTCTTCGATATCAAATTTGGGCAATTGCGCCATGACAGTTCCATAACGTTTGGTTCTTGCGCCGCGCTGGCGCGAAACCGCGGCCGAAACGCGACTTTGCCGCATTGTTCCACGGCTGACAGCCTCATTAGCATAGGATTCGGGCTCTGACAGCGAAGAAAGTCGGCTTCATCCCGCCTGCATTTTCACCAGCTTCGCCGCCTCCGCCATGGCCGCGAGCGCCGCCTGGCCCTCCGGCTGGATGAGGCCGGCGGACATGATCAGCTTGGCCGCCTCGTCGGCCGAAATCGGCAGCTCGATCAAGTCTTCGGCGGCGATATAGAAGAAGTACCCCGTCGTCGGATTCGGCGTGCAGGGCATGAAGACCGAGACCATCGGCTTCTTGCCGGGCAGCACGCCGGACACGACCGGACCGGGCTCGGACGACACGAAGACGATCGACCAGCATCCTTTCGCCGGGAACTCGACCAGCGCGACCTTGCGGAACTGCGACCCGGACTGGCTGAACACGGTCTCGAACACCTGCTTCAGCCCCTTGTAGAGGCCCCGCACCACGGGGGTGCGGTCGAGCATCGCCTCGCTGAAGGCTGACGAGGCTGCGGCCGACGATGTTGGCGGTGAGAAAGCCGAGAAGGGTCAGGCCGACGAGCGCGATGACGACGCCGAAGCCGGGAACGTGGAACGGCAGGTAGCCGTCCGGCGAAAGGCTCTCCGGCAGCCACGGCTTCACCCAGCCGTCGATGGTTCCGATCACGAACCAGGCGACATAGGCCGTGACGGCGACCGGCCCGAAGACGACGAAGCCGGTCAGGAACCACGACCGCAGGCGCGCCGCGAGCGAACGGTGGAGCGGCGGTGGAAGGGGCTGGATGGACATGAGGGTGAGGGCCGCTGCGATGCAGCGCCACAGATGGCCGCTCCCGCAGGCGAATGCAAGGCGGGTCGCCTTTCGCCCGGCATCGCGGTTTTCGCTCGAACCCGAAATCCTCGGGCTACAGGCATTTGGGGGCTACCGCTGAACGGGCCGCGGGCGCAAAGAAACAATTGCACACGCGGCCCTGGCGCGCTTCAACTTGGCGGTCGATTCGGGCGCTAATGCAATTGGGGGGCTGTCGTATGCTTGGGCTTGTTGCGGTCCTCAAGAGCCGAATGCTGGAATTGTTGCCGAAAGGTGGCGATTCGGTCGGCAATCAGGCGCTTCTGGCTACCTTGCGGAAAGCTTTACCGGACACCACCGAGGCTGACTATCAATCCGCGCGTGAGGAACTGGTTCGGGAGGGCCGGATCCGGAAGGGACGCGGGCGAGGCGGATCGGTAGCCTTGGCTCCCGTTGCGGTACCCATCGACGAGCCGAACGGCGAGGCTGCAAACCCCGACGAGCTCGTGGACGGAGACAACGTGGAGGGGGACGAGGACGAAGAAGAATCAGACGACGAAGACGACGAGGAATTCACTCTGGCGGCCCAGGAATTCGAGCCGGCCTTGAAGCGCGCCGCAAGCGCCCGCAGATCGAAAAAGAAGGCGGGAAAGGCGGGTCCCAAGCAGGTGCTCAGCTATCGCCATGGCGACAAGCGGGCGAATAATCCCGAAATCGGCATGGTTCACCCGGAGAACGATCCGGACCGGCCGCGAAGGCTTACGCCTATGACCCGCACATCGACCCAGCGCTGATGTTCGACAGCGCGCGGGGGCGGGTCGAAAAGGTCATCGACGACGCGCTTGCGTCCGACGACCCCGCGTCCATGCGCGACGCGCTCGCCGAACTGAAGGCCATGCAGGCGCCTTATCTCAACTGGGCGGGCAAGGCGGAGCGGACCTCGTTCGAGATCGACACCGTCTCGCTTCACATTCACGAGCGCATCGACCCCGCAACCATCCTCGCCAACGCGCGCCGGCGGCTGAAAGGCGAAAGTCCTTCCGTGGAATGGCGGCAGCCGGACCTGTTCGCGGCGCCGTTCGAGAACCTGCCGCTTCGGCAAGCGCTCGAGTTCTATCATCATGAAAAAGGCTGGTCGAACCGGCTGATCGCGGGCGACAGCCTGCTTGTCATGAATTCGCTGCTCCAGAAGGAGGCGATGGCGGGCAAGGTGCAGATGATCTACATCGACCCGCCCTATGGCATCAAATACGGGTCAAATTTCCAGCCGTTTACAAACAAGCGCGACGTGAAGGACGGCGCCGACGCCGACCTGACCCAGGAACCGGAAATGATTAAGGCGTTCCGGGACACGTGGGAACTGGGCATCCATTCTTACCTGACCTATTTGCGTGACCGTTTGCTGTTGGCGAAGGATCTGCTGCACGAGAGTGGATCTGTTTTCGTTCAAATTTCAGATGAAAATATTCATTTGGTTCGGAACATTCTGGATGAAATATTTTGTGCCATCAAACTTTGTTCGTATCCTCGCTTTCCGTAAAACGGGAGCACAGCCCAGTGATATCCCTGCCGCAAACTACGACTTTATCATTTGGTACGCAAAGAACAGCTCTGCAATAAAGAGCGCGCCGCTATTTACTTCGAAGGAAGCTAGCGGATCGTTCGTTGGACAAGCTTTGTGGGTTGAGGACAAAACGTTTTCTAGGAGGCCTGCGAACAAGGCAGAAAAGGAGCTGTTTCCCAATATTCCCGGAATCCGTTTTTTTGTTGCAAAGGCCGCCCAAGGCGCCGGCGACTTCAGGAAACACTGAGGATTTCAAATTGCTCGGCCAGACAACCCGTCCTGGACCGCGCAAGCACTGGTCAACCACCCCTAGTGGAATGGAGCGACTAAGAAAGGCTTCCCGCCTGGCACCATCGGGGGCGACCTCTCGTTTTGTTTGGTTCTTCGACGATTTCCCATTAGCCTCTTTCGGAAGCGTCTGGAATGATACGGTTCGAAGCGGTTTCGGCGATCCCCAACAATACGCCGTCGAGACGAATTCTCTCGTCATCGAGCGTTGCATTTTGATGGCGACAGACCCCATGAGATTTAATTCTTGATCCGACCTGTGGCTCAGGCACTACCGCCTTTGCAGCCGAGAAATGGGGACGTCGCTGGATCACTTGTGACACCTCCCGTGTCGCGATTACGCTCGCCAAGCAGCGACTGATGACCGCGAGCTTCGACTACTACCGGCTGCGCTATCCCCACGAGGGGCTTAAAGGCGGTTTCGACTATCAGACCGTGCCGCACGTCACGCTGAAAAGCATCGCCAACAATCCTGATATCGATACGATTTACGAGACGCTGCACCCCCCGATTGCAACTGCGCTCGACCGCCCTCAACGCCGCGCTGCTGGCCACGCCTCCGAGCGCCCTTTGCTCCCACACAAGGCTATCGGAAGGGCAAACTCATCACTTTCGCTAAGGGCGAGCGGCTGGAGGAATGGGAGGTTCCGTTCGACCTGCCCGACGATTGGCCTGCGCCCGCCGCCGAGCCTTTCGCCGCTTTTCATGCAGCGCGGCAGGCGATGCAGGCGGCTATTGACGACTCCATCGCCGCCCACGCCGAACCGGAAACGCTCTACGACAAACCGGAGATCGACAAGAGCCGGCTGCGCATCACCGGCCCCTTCACGGTCGAGGCGGTGCCGGCGCCGACCGTCCTTGCCCTCGACGAGACTGACGCCGCCGAAAGAGGCCGACGCGTCCGTCGCCCGCTCCGGCGAGACCTCGCGCCAATCGCTCGTGGCGCGACGAACTGATGAAGACCGGCATTCGCGCCAAAGGCGGCGCGATGCTGAAATTCTCCGAACTGGAGGCGATGCCCGGCGTCAAGCAACTGCATGCCTCCGGATCGCTCGACACGGGGAGCGCGTCGTCGTGAGTTTCGGTCCCGAACATGCGGCGCTCGACCAGAAGCAGGTCGAGCGCGCCATCGAGGAGGCGCAGACGCTGGTGCCGCGTCCGAAGATGATCGTCTTCTGCGCCTTCACCTTCGACCCGAGGCGGCCAAGGACATCGACGAGACGAACTGGCCGGGCGTGACGCTGCTCAAGGCGCAGATGAACACCGACCTGCTGACCGAGACCTCAAGAAGGCGCGGTCCAGCAACCAGAGCTTCTGGCTGATGGGCCAGCCCGACGTGGAGCTGCGCAAGGACGGACGAGCAAATGGCGAGGTCGAGGTGCACGGCTTCGACTACTTCGACCCGCGCACCGGCGAGCTGGTTTCGGGCGGCAAACGAAGATCGCCATGTGGTTGCTCGACACCGACTACGACGGCCGCAGCCTCTTGCCGCACCAGGTGTTCTTCCCGATGGCCGGCGCGAAGGACGGCTGGAACCGGCTGAAAAAGACCATCAGGGCCGAACTCGACGAGGATTTGCTCGAACAGTTTCACGGCACGGTTTCGCTGCCCTTCGAGGCGGGCGACCACGAGCGGGTCGCGGTGAAGATCGTGGACGACCGGGGCATCGAGTCGCTCAAGATCATGGGCTGGAGTGAGGGAGCCATGGCCGCGGCCGAAGTCCCTCATCATCAACACGCCCTTCGTGCGTCCCGAACAGCATTGGGTTCCGGGCGCGGCCGGCCAACTGGAAATCAAGCCCGAGCGACGGCCGGCGAGCTACGAGATCATCGACGTCCGCAACAACACTCGGCGCGTCGAGCCACTCGATCTGGTCAACCGATCCGCGAGCGGGTGGAGCATGGCGCGCTGCGGGCTATCCGGGCGTCACGATCGTGACGCGCAGCTTGCTCGAACACTGGAATGACGCGTACGGCGCGAGAGCTACCCGTTCTATTTCTGCCAGCTCGAGGCCATCGAGACGCTGATCTGGTGGGTCGAGGGCGCGGCCGAGTTCAAGCAGGGCATTGCCATTCCCGGCGACGGCGGCGCCTGGGAGCGCCTTTGCAACAAGATGGCGACGGGCGCCGGCAAGACCACAGTGATGGCGATGATCATCACCTGGCAGGTGCTGAACGCGCTGACCTACCCAAAGCGAAACAAGGATTTCAGCCGCGCGCTTCTTGTTGTCGCGCCAGGGCTGACGGTGAAGGACCGCCTTCAGGTGCTCGATGCCGAGCGAGCGGACAACTACTACGACGAGTTCAACCTCTGCCCGTCTGAAGCCCTGCGCCAGAAGCTGAACCAGGCCGAGGTGCTTGATCGAGAACTGGCACGCGCTGATGCCGCTCGAAGCAGCCGAAACGCTCGGTGTGAAGAAGGGGCCGAGAGTCGACGAGGCCTTCACCCGGCGGGTGCTGGGCAAGCTCGCGGCCTACAAGAACATCGTCGTCATCAACGACGAGGCCCACCACGCCTACCGCAAGCCTGCCGAACTCAAGATCAGCAAGAAGGCTGCCGCAGAACAGGGCATCGACCTCGACGAGGCGACGCGCTGGATCGAGGGACTTGACCGCATTCACAAGACGCGGCGGATTCTGCGCTGCTTCGATCTGTCGGCGACGCCGTTCGCGCCGACCGGCAAAGCCAGCACGGAGACGGCGCTGTTCGATTGGATCGTCTCGGACTTCGGCCTGAACGACGCGATCGAGTCGGGGCTGGTGAAGACGCCGCGGGTGGTGGTGCGCGACGACGCGCTGCCGGACGCCAAACGCTGCGGCCCGAAGCTCTATCACATCTACCGCGACGCTTCGGTCTCCGAAGACCTCAATCGCAAGGCGGAGCCGCACGAGCCGCTGCCGAAGCTCGTGCAGGACGCCTATACCCTGCTCGGCGCGGACTGGCGGGAGACGCTGCGGCAATGGGAGGGGCATCATTCCGCCGCCCGTCATGCTGACCGTTTGCAACCGCACGGAGACAGCGGCGCGGATCGAGCACTATTTCAACCAGCGGCGACTGCCATTGGCCGGAATTGCAGGCCCCGCAGCGAACGCTGCGGGTCGATTCCAAGGTCTGGAAAAGGCCGAGCTCGGTGAAACCGCGACGGCCGACAAGGGACTATGAAGAGCAACTCAAGGACATCGTCGAGGCCGCCCACATTCCCGAAACCCGCAAGGAGCGGCTGAAGGGGCCGAAGAAAGAGGAACTGCTGCGCGAGATCGTCGACAGCGTCGGCAAGCGCGGCGGCGCCGGTCAGGACCTCCAGAAGGTGATCTCGGTCGCCATGCTTTCCGAAGGGTGGGACGCGAAGAATGTGACTCACATCATGGGCCTGCGCGCCTTCACCACGCAGCTTCTGTGCGAGCAGGTGATTGGCCGCGGCCTGCGGCGCGTCTCCTACGACAAGGACGAGAACGGGCTGTTCATTCCGGAATACGTCAACGTCTTCGGCGTGCCGCTCTCGATCTACGAGCCCGCCGAGGGCGGGAGGCGCCACCGCCGCCAAAGCCATCTACGCAAATCGAGGTCGTGCCTGAGCGTTCGGCGCTGGAAATCCGCTGGCCGAATGTCCTGCGGATCGAGACAGTCGTGAAGCCACTGCTGACAGTGGATTGGGACACGGTAGACGTCCTGCGCCTGGACCCGTCGACCACGGCCATTACCGCGGATTTGGCTCCGGCGCTCGGCGGCGCCACCGATCTCAGCAAGGTCAGCAAGATCGACCTGACCGCGCTGCCCGAGGGATTCCGTTTGCAAAGGCTGATCTTCGTGGCGGCGCGCAAGGCCTTTTCGACCCTGCACCAGAGTTTCCGGGGCAACGAAGAATATCTGCTGATGCAGCTCGTCAGGCTCGTTGAGACCTACCTGAGTTCGGACCGGATCGAAATCCCTTCATTGTTCCACAGCGATCCTATCCGCCGCCGCATCCTGATCGCGTTGAACATCGACGGCGTCGTCCAGCACCTGTTGCGGTTCGTGTCCCAGCAGAACACGACGGCCCTTGAGCCGGTCTTCGACGAGGAGAACCCGATCGGCGCAACAGGCCAGATGCGCCCCTGGTACACAACCAAACCCAACGTCGCGACCGTGAAGTCCCACATCAGCCACGTGGTCGGCGACTCCACGTGGGAGCAATATGCCGCCAACGCGTTCGAAACCCGCCCCGAGGTCCTGGCCTTTGCCAAGAACGACCACCTGGGCTTCATGGTTCATTATCTCTGGAACGGCTCGCGCCGCCGGTTTATTCCCGACTTCCTCGCGAAACTGAGCAACGGAAGACGCTCATCCTGGAGATAAAGGGCGAGGACAGCCCGCAAGACAAGGCCAAGAGGGATGCATTGAACGAATGGGTATCCGCGATCAATGGCGCTGGCGGGTTTGGGCAATGGGTCTTTGAGGTCGCCTTCAGACCCCAGGAGATTCACGACCTCATCTCGAAATCCGCATCCACGGATGAGCGGATTTCCGCTGCCTCAGGCGCCAATAGAATCCGTAGAAATGTGAAGAGTTGAAGCGTCCAGAATTTCGGTCGCGCCCGATGGCAAATTCTTGACATGAACAAAACACGAACATATAATTAAGGCGAGCGTAGTCTTACGCGCCCCGCTGTTTGAAAGCTCAATTCCCTTTACCCGCTGCAGCGGCTCGCTCGTGCGGTTTCAACTGGCGTGGCCGCGCGGGCGACAGATCGACCGTCACAAACCCTGCGCGGGATTGCGGAACGGAAATGGCGCCGCAACTCTTTGAAAAGATTGAATTCGGGAACGGAAATATCAGCTTCGATCAGCCGAGGGCCCGCCCTTCCCTTCCCTCCCGATGCGGTCGAAGTTGCAGAATTTGGCGCCTAACGCACTGAATTCGTTCGATCGGCGACGGATTCGGCGCCGCCGCGCCCTCCGCCCTACCGCTCGTCCCCCAGTTCAAAATCCTCGCAGGACCGCCCGAAGGCCGAGAGCGCGTCCTGCAGATAGTCGGGCAGCAGGGCCATGCCGATCAGGTATTTCCAGGTCGGCCCCTCGTGCCGCTCGTGGGCCGCCTTGACCGCGCTCTCCCAGTCGTCGGCCTCGTAGTCGCCGCGCCCGATCCAGGCGAGCGCCACCAGAGCGGCCGCCTCGTCGACGTCGAAGTCGCGAATGAACTCGACGAGTTCGCGGCGGATCGAATTGGCGGCGTCGGTCAGGACGATGCGCTCGCCGTCGTCGGTCGGATTGGAGGCGTCGGGCGCCATGCCGACGTCCTCGCTCAGAAATTCGCGCGACTTTTCAATGACGAAGCACACCTTCGCCGGATTGATTTCGGGCATCGGACGCTCGGTCGCATCGATCCTACGCATCGGGCGGTCTCTCCTTGTTCCGCAAATCATGGCGCCGCTACGGGCCTCGTGAGTTGCGGCAGGTCAAGTCGGCGCCAAAAAGGGCCGGCTCCCAACAGGACGTTGCGGCGGGGCCGCCCGCGCCGTTCCCCTACAAGGCTCCTACCCCGCCGCACCCCTTGTCCTCAACCGAGAACGTAGCGGGAAAACGCCAAGCCACGCCGCGCGTCCTCGTCCATCTGGGCTTCGCTGGCGTTGTCGCTCAAATCGCGCCGGGCCGACGCGATCAGGCGAATGGGCAGCGCCGGCAGCCACTCTGGATTCCTGATTTCCCGTCGTCGTTTCGGTTCAGCGGAAGGATGCCGCCGCCCCCGCCCATGACCTCGCCGCCGGGGCGCGAGCGTCATGGATGGACTTCGCGCGGCGCGTAGGCAGCTCCTGGCGCCTCTGGCGGCCTCATCCCAAGCCGGATTGCGCTTTCGGCTCGACCCCACCGCCTCGTGCGACCGCTTCGGGCTCGCCTACTCCACCGTGACCGATTTCGCCAGATTGCGCGGCTGGTCGGCGTCTTTGCCCATGATGACGGCGGTGTGATAGGCGAGCATCTGGATCGGGGCGGCGTAGACGATCGGCGCGAAGTTCGCGCCCATGTCCGGCATCGCAAGGAAATGTTCGATCGAGACGGCCGCCTCCTCGGCCGCCTGGCGCGCGCCGATCAGGATGATCCGACCGCCGCGCGCCGCGACCTCCTGCATGTTCGACACGGTCTTCTCGAAAACCGCGTCAAGCGGCGCGATGACGACGACCGGCATCGACTTGTCGATCAGCGCGATTGGTCCGTGCTTGAGCTCGCCCGCCGCGTAGCCTTCGGCGTGGATGTAGCTGAGCTCCTTGAGCTTCAGCGCGCCTTCCAGCGCCAGCGGATAACCGGTGCCGCGGCCGAGATAAAGGACATCGCGCGCGTGGGCGATGGCGTGGGCGAGTTTCTCCGCGGCGGGTTCGAGCTTCAGCGCCTCGGCGAGAAGGCCGGGCGTCGCCACCAGTTCGGCGAGGAGCGCCGCTTCCGTCGCCTCGTCGATCGTCCCCCGCGCGCGCCCGAGGCCGATCGCCAGCGCCGCCAGCGCCGCGAGCTGACAGGTGAAGGCCTTGGTCGAAGCGACGCCGATCTCGGGGCCTGCGAGCGTCGGCGCCGCTACGTCGGTGAGGCGCGCGATGCTCGAGTCCGGAACATTGACCACGCCGACGGTTTTCGAACCGCCTTCGCTGACATACTTCAGGGAAGCGAGGGTGTCGGCCGTCTCGCCGGACTGCGAAATGACGATCGTCAGCCCGTTCGCGTCGACCGGCGTCTCGCGGTAGCGGTATTCGGAAGCGACGTCGATCTCGACCGGCAGGCGGGCAAATCGCTCGATCCAGTATTTTCCGATCAGGCCCGCCATATAGGCCGTGCCGCAGGCGACGATTGTCAGTCTGGTGAGACCGCGCGGATCGACCGGCCAGGCGAAGGGCCTGAGCCGCATCGCCGCCATGTCGATGTAATGGGCGAGCGTATGGCCGACGACTTCCGGCTGCTCGTGGATCTCCTTGGCCATGAAGTGGCGGTAGTTCCCCTTCTCGGCGAGCAGGCTTCCGGCGGGGCTGCGCTGGACGCGCCGCTGGACCGTCTCGCCGGAAGCGTCTCGGATGACCGCGCCCGAGCGTGAGGCGACGACCCAGTCGCCTTCCTCGAGATAGGCGACGCGGTCGGTGAACGGCGCGAGCGCCAGGGCGTCCGAGCCGAGGTAGGTCTCGCCCTCGCCGAAGCCGACGGCGAGCGGCGCGCCCTGCCGCGCTCCGATCAGGAGATCGTCCTCGCCTTCGAAGAGATAGACCAGGGCGAAGGCGCCGCGCATGCGCTTGAGCCCCGCATGAACGGCCTCGGCCGGAGTCTTGCCGCTCGCGAGCTCGTCTTCGACCACGAAGGCGGCGATTTCCGAGTCGGTCTGCGTCTGGAAGGCGTAGCCCTTGGCGGCGAGCTCCTCGCGCAAGGCCCGGAAATTCTCGATGATGCCGTTGTGGACGACAGCGAGGCGGGGCGAGGCGTGCGGGTGGGCGTTGGTCTCGGTCGGCTTGCCGTGGGTCGCCCAGCGGGTGTGGCCGATGCCGATCGCGCCCATGAGCGGCTCGGCGGCGAGTTTCGCCTCGAGGTTCTTCAGTTTTCCCTCGGCGCGCCGGCGCGCCAGCCTGCCGTTCTCGAGCGTGGCGACGCCGGCCGAGTTGTAGCCACGGTATTCGACACGCTTCAGCGCGTCGATGATCGAGGCCGCCACCGGACCCGTCCCGAGAACGCCTACGATTCCGCACATCGGCAAGACTCCCGTCCGGACCCGATTCCGACATTGCAAGCGTTAGGCCAACGGCGGGAGGGGTCGCAAGTCACTTTGGGTGTTAGTATGTGACGGAGCCCGAAGGCCCGATTGCGTGCGCTGGAGCCATCGGCTACGTTTTTTTCGGAAACCGGCCGCATTCCGGCCGCTAGGGAAACGACGCGAGTGAGCGGCGCGGGCCGGAGAACAAAGCGGTCGCTGCGCCGGGCGAGGCCCGGCGTCGTATCGTTCCGTTCGCCGCTGACGGCGCTCGTCGTTGCGCTGTCGCTGGTCTTCCAGCTCGCCGCCATTCCCTATCATCAGGCGCTTCTCGTATCAGGAATGGCCGCGCCCGATGCGGCGGCGATCGCCGCCGAGCTCAGGGCGACCTTCGGGGACGCCGCGTCTCTCTGTACGCAGAGCGACGACAAGGGCGCCCCCGCTTCGCCGGCCGGAGAATGCGACGACCACTGCCCGCTCTGTCAGTTCGCCGCGCAGGCTGCGTCGCTGATCGCGCCTGACGCCCCCGCCCTCCCCGCCCGGCTCGACGCCTCGTTCCGAGCCCTCGGCCTCGCGCCCGAACCGGGCGCGTTGCCCGTGTCCCCGACGAAGCGAAGCCGCGCCCGCGCCCCGCCATTGGCCGTCTGAAGACCCGTTCCGTTTTCCGCGACCGCGTCAAACGCGCGCGCGGCCGCTCCTCTTCAGACACGAGGCCATCATGACTCCATCGTTCGTTCACGGCGGGGGAATCCGCTGCATCCTGACTGCAATCGCCTGCGTCGCGTCCCTCTTTTCGCCCGCCCAGGCTTTCGCCCACGCGCGGCTCGCCGGCGCAAGCCCCGCCGCCGGCGCAACCGTCTCGGCGCCCACGGAAATCCGACTCGAGTTCAGCGAAGGCGTCGAACCGAAGTTCTCCGGCGTGACGCTGACGGCGGAGGGAGGCGGCGCGGCAGCGCTCGGCAAAGCCTCGGTCGAAGCCGGCCATCAGAGCATGCTGATCGTCCCGATCGCCAAGACGCTGTCCCCCGGCGTCTACACCGTTCATTGGCGTGCGGTTTCGACCGACACGCACCACACGCAAGGGACGTTCGAGTTTACGGTGAAATGAACGGCTGGCTCGGTCATGGAGACCAGGGCCCCGCCATGCCTCAAGGCACATATTTTCAGTCAAGAAAGGATCGACCAGTGACACGTCTTACAGCTTTGGTGCTGGCCCTTGCGCTTGCCGCCGCCGCCCCGCCCGCGCTCGCCCAGGAATTCAAGGCCGGCGACATCACGATCGACAAGGCCTGGGCGCGGGCGACCCCGAAGGGCGCCGACGTCGGCGCCGGCTATTTTGTCGTCCATAACAACGGCAAGACCCCGGACAAGCTGACCGGCGGCTCGGCCGATTTCGCCAGCGTCGAAATCCATGAGATGAAGTCGGATAACGGCGTCATGAAAATGGCGGAGATGAAGAACGGCCTCAACATTCCGGCGCATGGGACGATCCGGCTCGCGCCCGGCGGCTATCACGTGATGTTCACCCATCTGACCAAGCCTCTCGCCAAGGGCGACACCGTCAAGGCGACGTTCACCTTCGACCACGCCGGCGCGGTCGCGGTCGAGTTCCCGGTCGAAGCCATCGGCGCCGCCGCGCCGCCGCCGATGAAGGGCGGCGCCATGGGCGGAATGAAGATGTGAGGACGGCTGAACCGGCGCGGCGCCTATCGGCGGCGTCCTTGCAAGCGATCCTCGGGTCGAAGGGCCCAGGGGCGCAATCCCGGGGCAGCCGGGCGTCCGATGTTCTTCCGAAGCGCTCATCGCTTCGCGCCTCGCAATGACGTTCGACGATCAGCCCATGACCGCGCTCGCCGTCTGCCGCTTCGCCCATTTCACGACGGCGATGTTCGTATTCGGCGCAAGTGCCTTTCTCTGGCTCTACGCGCCGGTCGATCTCACGCGCGCGCTTGCGCCGAAGGTTCGCCGGCTCGCGCTGGCCGCGAGCCTTGTCGCGCTGGCCACCGCGATTCTGTGGCTCGCGCTCGAGGCGGCGTCGATGGCGGACGACTGGAGCGCCGCGGCAGATCCGGCCGTGCTCGCCGCCGTCCTGACCGACACGGCGTTCGGCCCCGCCTGGATCGCGCATCTCGCCTTCGCCGCCGGGCTCGTGGCCGCCCTCTTTGCGCCGCGCGCCGGTTGGGGGACGATCGCGATCCTGTCGGGGCTGACGCTCGCGAGCCTCGCGCTCGTCGGCCACGCGACGATGCAGACCGGCGCCGAAGGACTCCTGCATCGCGCCAACCACGCGGCGCATCTCCTTGCCACCGGCGCATGGCTCGGCGGCCTCATCCCGTTCGTCATGTGCCGCGACGCCTATGCGGCGAACCGTCTCCGCGCCGAGGCCGTCGTGGCGATGACGCGGTTCTCCTTCACCGGCCATTTCGTCGTCGCTGCGGTCGTGGCGACCGGAATCGTCAATATCGCGCTGATCAGCGGCCGGGCGCCGCTGCCGCCGACGACGCCCTATCGCGCACTGCTCGACATCAAAATCGGCCTCGTCGCGATCATGATCGGGCTTGCGGTCTTCAACCGCTACGCGCTCACGCCGCGCCTCGGATCCGGCTCCCCCGCGCTCGCCGCGCTGCGCTTGACCAGCATAACCGAAGTCGCGCTCGGAACGACCGCCGTTGCGCTCGTGAGCGTCTTCGCCCTGCTCGATCCGGCGTGAAG
>CAVUHX010000020.1:0-24240 GCA_963741405.1 uncultured Alphaproteobacteria bacterium | reverse complement strand
GGGTGTCGATTGAAGTGATCCATGGCGGCCATGATGCGGTCCTTGAGTTCCTGTTTGGATGCGACGCGGATGTGGCGCAGCACCGAGCGGGCGAGCTTGGAGAAGAAACCCTCGACGAGATTGAGCCAGGAGCCATGCTTGGGGGTGAAGACAAAGGTGAAGCGGCCTTCCGGTTGGGCGGCGAGCCAAGCCTTGGTCTCCTTGGAGATGTGCGCCGAATGATTGTCGAGGATCAGCTTGATCGCCGTATGGCTCGGATAGGCGGCGTCGAGGAGCTGGAGGAATTCAATGAATTCGCGGCTGCGGTGGCGGTCCTTGACGAGAGCGTGGACCTGGCCGGTGAGCAGATCAATGCCGGCCAGCAAGCTGACCGTGCCGTGGCGCTTGTACTCGTAGTCGCGCCCGAAGGTCGCATGTCTGCCGGGCTCGGGCGGCAGGTCCGGGGCCGTCGTGGCGATTGCCTGAATGCCGGGCTTTTCATCGTAGGAGACAATCGCCACCGCATCGCTCGGCTTTTGCTTCGCGGCGGCCGCGCTCTCCCGAATAAGCTTCACCTCGCCATAGACGCACAGAACCTC
The DNA here is from genome assembly GCA_963741405.1 of uncultured Alphaproteobacteria bacterium. Classification (GTDB taxonomy): domain Bacteria; phylum Pseudomonadota; class Alphaproteobacteria; order Rhizobiales; family Beijerinckiaceae; genus Roseiarcus. The sequence continues at coordinate 23,662 of CAVUHX010000020.1, read as the reverse complement.
CGCCATCTTCTGCTTGAACTCCGGATCGCGGCGTTCCAGGTAATAGCGGACCTTGTGCGGCTTGATCTCCTGCTCGTTGAGGATATTGCACACCGTCCCCTGAGCCAACTTGGCAAGGCAAGCGTGGCCCTCCGCCGGCCCATGCTCACGCGCATGGCAGGCGAGAAGCCGCGTTGTCCACAATTCGTGGGGATAGCCGAGGTCCTTGGCCTTGCGGCAGGCGAGGTCGACAACCCATGCCTTGGCCTCGGCGGTGATCGTCGCCTCCCTGCCGGGCCGCGGTCGATCGTCGAGCGCCGCCATCGGGCCATAGACCAACGCCCGCTCGACACAGCGCTGGACGGTCTGATGGTGCGCGCCCAAGGCTCGCCCCACCGCAAAAAACGATCCGTCTTCCCGGTAGGCCAGCAGCATCCGCGCTCGATCAACCCGGCTCGCCGATTCCGTACGCGAGCGGGCAATCGCGCCCAACGCCGCCACATCCTCCTCGCCAATCGCCAATTCAATCGCCCGCCGTCGACCCGCCATCACCTCACACCTCGCTTCCGAATCAAAGCAGCAAGGCTACAAACCACGTCAGGAAAAATGAATCCCGCGCGCATATGATTGGTTTCAACGATTCGATGAACTAGTGGTAGGAAATCATGCCCCGGCGGGGCCGCCGGCGCGCCAGCTGCGCGACGACCAACCCGGCGCAGCCAAGCAGAAGCAGCGTCCAGTTCCACCCGTTCGTGGTGATGGAGGCGCGTTGTTCACGAGTGGCCACGACTCGGCCGTTGACCGCGAGCGTCATCGCTGCAGAATTGCCCTGATCGTCGTCCGGTTCGGAATCCTTGAGCGCGTCATCGTTCGCCGTCTCGCCGACCTGGGCGGTTGCATATGGAAAATCGCTCGCCGAGCTTGTTGCCGAGGCGAACGAACCGGTGGCCGCCAAAAGCATTGCCGCCGCGAGTGCGAGTGCGCTCAGCCTTGCCAACATGCCCCGGCCCCCGCGAGGTCGTTCCCTCGCTGCGTGGTTTAGGACGATTACATTTGCACTTTTGCGAATTGCATGCGGGTCGTCAAGCCCATAATCACTCAACCCGACGTATTTTGCTGACGGCGCATTTGCCAGCGGCGCGTCCTCGTAGCCGGCCTCGTCAGCTGGAGTTCCTCATTCTTTGCGGCGATACTGGCGGAGCCCCGGAGGCGGCCATGTCCCTTGCCCTGTTTGGCGCCTTCGTCGGCGCGACTGCCATTCTGATGCTGATTCCCGGCCCGAACGTCGCTCTGATCGTTGCCAACAGTCTGACCTACGGCCCGCGCGCCGGGCTCGTGACGGTGGCCGGGACGAGCGCGGCGATGGTCGTCCAGCTCGCGGTCGCCGCCCTCGGAGTGACGGCCCTCCTCGGCTCCCTCGCTCAGGCGTTCGAGATGCTTCGCTGGATCGGCGTCGTCTATCTCGTCTGGCTTGGGGTCCGCGCCTGGCAAGCGCCGGCGGACGACCTGTCGAAAACGCGCCCGATCTCCCCGGGCAAGGCCTTCGGCCGCGGCTTTCTCGTCTCGCTGACGAACCCTAAGACGCTCGCGTTCTACGCGGCCTTCCTGCCCCAGTTCCTCGATCCCTCCGCGCCCCTTGCCAGACAAATGGCGATCCTCAGCGTGACCTTCGTCGCGACTGCCCTTGCCATCGACAGCGGCTGGGCTCTGCTGGCGGGACGCGCGCGCGGGCTGGTTGCGCGCTTCGGACGGGCGCGCAACCGCCTGACGGGCGCAGTCCTGGTCGGCGCAGCGATGGGGCTGGCTCTGGCGCGACGCACTTGAGCAACGGCGCCGTGCGCAAGCGAGCGGACATCGTTCTGGTCGAGCGCGGCTTTTTTGTGAGCCGTGCGCGGGCGCAGGCGGCCATCGCGGCGGGCCTGGTGCGCGTCGGCGGCGTCGCCGTGACGAAGCCGTCCGAGGCGATCGCCGACGGCGCGGCGATCGAAGCCGAAGCGCCCCACCCTTACGTCTCCCGCGGCGGCGTGAAGCTCGCCGCCGCGCTGGACGCCTTCGCTCTCGATCCGGCCGGGCTCGCCTGCCTCGATGTCGGCGCCTCGACCGGCGGTTTCACCGACGTGCTGCTTAAGCGCGGGGCGAGGACCATCGTCGCAGTCGACGTCGGCCACGGCCAGTTCGACCCGCGGCTCGGGGCGCATCCTCGTGTCCGTTCCCTCGAAGGGGTGGACGCGCGCGCCCTGACAGCGGAGGTGATCGGAGAAGCGCCGGGCGCGATCGTCTGCGACGTAAGCTTCATCTCGCAGCGCCTCGTGTTGCCCCATGTGCTTGCGCTGGCGGCGCGGCCGGCCTGGCTTGTCAGCCTCGTCAAACCGCAGTTCGAGGTCGGCCCGGCCGAGATCGTCAAAGGGCGCGTCAGGAGCGAGGCGGCGCTCGAGCGCGCATGCGCCGACGTGCGTGCGTCGATCGAGGCGGTAGGGTGGAGCGTCCTCGGCCTCATCCCTTCGCCCCTGCTGGGCGGCGCCGGCGCCCGGGAGTTCCTGATCGCGGCGCGCCGTGACTGAAGCATTGGAAGATCTCGAGATCGTCGCCCTGAACGACCGCGGCGAGGGCGTCGCGGCAAACGGCGCAAGCGTCCCCGGCGCGTTGCCCGGCGAGCGCGCGTGGGTTCGGCTTGCCGGGCGAAGAGCCGAACTCGTCAGGATAGAGAGCCCGAGCCCCGAGCGGGCAACACCCTTCTGCCGCTGGTTCGGAACCTGCGGCGGCTGCGCCGCGCAGCACATGGAGCAAGCGCTCTATCGCGACTGGAAGCACGGCCTCGTGGTCGAGGCGCTGAAACGGGCCCATCTGGACGCGGATGTCGCCCCGCTGATCGACGCCCATGGCGCTGGACGCCGGCGCGCCACTTTTCACGCGCGATTTCCACATGGCGGCCCGGACGAAGTCGGATTCATGCGCGCGCGCTCGCATGACATCGTCTCGATCGACGCCTGCCCCCTGTTCGCGCCGCCGATGGCGGGCGCGGTCGAGGCCGCGCGGGCGCTGGCCGGCGATCTGAGGGGCATCGGCAACCCGCTCGAGATCGGCGTGACCGCGACGCGCGATGGGCTCGACGTCGATCTGCGCGGATCGGGGCCGCTCGAACTGATCGGGAGCCGCAAGCTCATGCGCACCGCCGAGCGGCTCGACCTCGCCTGCCTCGCCAATCACGGCGCGCTCGTGATCGAGCGCCGACCGCCCCGCGTCGCCTTCGGCGAGGCGCTGGTTAGGCTTCCGCCCGGCGGATTCCTGCAGGCGACCGAGGCGGGCGAGGAGCGGCTCGCAGCGTTCGCCGAAGAGGCGTTCAGAGACGCAAAGAAAGTCGCCGACCTCTTCTGCGGCGCGGGGGCCTTTGCGCTGCGCCTCGCCCGCCAGCGCGAAGTCTTCGCCGCCGATTCCGACGCCGCCGCCATTCATGCGCTGGAGCGCGGAGCGGCCACGGTCTCCGGCCTGCGCAAGATGGTCGCCGAAACGCGGGACCTGTTCCGACGCCCGCTGAGGGCGGCGGAACTTTCCTCGTTCGACGGCGCCCTGTTCGATCCGCCGCGCGCCGGGGCGGAAGCGCAGGCGCGCGAACTCGCCGCGAGCGACCTGCCGCTCGTCGTCGCGCTGTCTTGCAACGCGACGACCTTCGCCCGGGATGCGCGCCTGCTCGTCGAGGGAGGGTTTCGCCTAGAGACCGTCGCGCCGCTTGACCAGTTCCGGTTTTCGCCGCATGTCGAAATCGCCGCCGTCTTTCGCCGCCCGCGCACAAGGTCGCGCGGCCGGAGGCTGCTCGGTTGAGTTCAGGTCGCGACGCTGTGCTTCCGGCGCTGGAGGGAATTGTCGGCGCGCGCAACGTGCTGACCGACCCGACTCTGATCGCCGGGGCGCTGGTCGAGCCGCGCGGCCTCTACCACGGAAAGACGCTCGCCCTCGTTCGCCCAGGCTCGACAGCGGACGTCGCGGCGATCGCGGCCTTCTGCAACGAGGCGCGGATCGGCATCGTGCCGCAAGGCGGCAATACCGGGCTCGTCGGCGGCCAGACGCCGGACGAGTCCGGTGACGAGATCATCCTTTCGACCCAGCGGCTGAAGGCGGTCCGCGAGGTCGACCCGCACGCCGACGTGATGATCTGCGAAGCGGGGGTGACGCTCGCCGAGGCGCAGGCCGCGGCCCTCGCGGCCGACCGGCTGTTTCCGCTGTCGCTCGCCGCGGAGGGAACCTGCACCATCGGCGGCAACGTGTCGACCAACGCCGGCGGCCTGACGGTCATCGCCTATGGCAACGCGCGCGATCTCATCACCGGCGTCGAGGCCGTCCTGTCCGACGGGCGGATCGTCAATGCGCTGAGCAAGCTGCGCAAGGACAATACCGGCTATGACGTGAAGGGCCTGTTCGTCGGCTCGGAAGGCACGCTCGGGATCGTGACCGCCGCGTCGCTGAGGCTCTTTCCCAATCCGCGGGCGCAGGCGACCGCCTTCGTCGGCCTCGACAGCCCCGAGCAGGCGCTCGCGCTGCTCGCGCTCGCCCGCGAGCGGATCGGCGGCGGGATCACGACCTTCGAGCTCGTGAGCCGCATGGCCTACGACATCGCGGTGAGGCATGGGCTCGCGCGTGCGCCGCTCTCGGGCGAGCACCGCTGGTACGTGATGATGGAAGCCTCCTCGCAGGTTCCGGAGGGACTCGACGTGGCGCTCGCCGGAGTGCTCGAGACGACCTTCGAGCGGGGAATCGTCGAGGACGCGGCGATCGCCGCCTCGCTCGACCAGCGGCACGAATTCTGGAAGCTCAGGGAAGGCATTCCCGAGGCGCAGGTCCGCGAGGGCGGATCGATCAAGCACGACGTCTCGGTCGCTGTCGGCGACGTGCCCCGGCTGATCGACGAGGCGACGCGCGCGGTGGAGGCGCTCGAACCCGGGGCGCGTGTCTGCGCTTTCGGCCATCTCGGCGACGGCAACATCCACTTCAACGTTTCGCAGCCGGTCGGCGCCGACAAGGCCGCCTTTCTCGACCGTTGGGACGCGATGAACGAGGTCGTGCACGGGATTGTCGCGCGCCTCGGCGGCTCGTTCTCCGCCGAGCACGGCGTCGGGCGGCTGAAGCGCGAGTTGCTGGCGCGGACCAAGGACCCCGCGACACTGGCGGTGATGCGGGCGATCAAGGCGGCGCTGGACCCGAACGGCGTCATGAATCCCGGCAAGGTGCTGTGACGGAAAAGCCGACGGCGCCGACGGCAGCAATTCTAAAAGTATGGAATTTTCAGGATTCGCGAATCAGCAAAAGTCTGATTCACGGTTGGGATGCAGCTTTTGCCCTCCCTTCTGTCCGAGTTGAAGTCCGTATGCGCGACTTTTCCTGACACGCGAAAAGGGCGCGGCGGCAACATCGAGATCGCCGACTTCGGCCTCTCGGCTTTCGCGATGTTTTTCATGCAGGGCGCGTCGTTTCTCCGTTTTCAGCGCGCGCTGGAGAAGGGCCATCGCCGCTCCAACTGCCAGACGCTGTTCAGGATCGGTCGAATCCCTTCGGACAATTATATCCGCGACAGGCTGGACGAGGCCGACCCCGCGCTTTTGCAGCCTTGTTTCGAGCGCATGGAAACGCTGCTGACCGAGCCCCCGATCCGACAGGCCTTCAGTCGGCTGGACGGCAGAACCTTGGTTGCATGGGATGGAACCGAGTATTTCTGCTCGCAAAAGCTCGGCTGTCCGAACTGTCTCACCCGCAAGCGGTCCAACGGCAGGACCGAGAACTATCATAGCCTGTTGTCCGCGACGGTCGTGGCGCCCGGCCATTCCAAGGTCGTGCCCTTGATGCCGGAATTCATCGCGACCCGAGACGGCGCCGAGAAACAGGACTGCGAGCGTAATGCCGTCAAGCGCTGGTTCGGCAAGCATGGCGCGCGGCTCGCCCCGCTGCGGCCGATTTATCTGGGCGACGATTTGTTCGCCTGCCATCCCGTCGCCAAGATGGTCACGGACGCCGGCGATGATTTCATCTTCACAGCCAAGGAAACCTCGCACAAGGCGCTCTACGACTTCATCGCCGGGGCCGAGCTTTCGAGCCACGAGGAGAAAGCGCGCCGCCGCACCACGAAAGAGACGTTCCGTTATCGCTGGATCGAGGCGGTTCCGATCCGCGAGGCCAAGGACGCCATCCTCGTCAACTGGATCGGCTTCGAGATCGTCGACGCCAAGGGAAAGGTCAAATATTCCATGGCCTGGGTGACCAGCCTTCCCGTTTCCAAGGCCAACGTCGCCGAAATCGTCGCCTGTGGCCGCGCGAGATGGAAAATCGAGAACGAAAGCTTCAACGTCATGAAAAACCACGGCTACGAACTCGAACACAACTTCGGGCACGACCAAAAATTTCTCGCCATGACGCTCGCCGCCCTCAATCTGCTCGCCTTCACCTGGCATACCGTGCTCGAATTGCTGGACCCGCCCTGGCAAGCCGCCCGCCAAGCCGCTGCAAAGCGAACCAGCTTCTTCGCCCACATCCTCGCACTGACCGCCTACGTCGTCTTTCCCTCTTGGCCCGTCCTGCTCGAAGCCCTGACCAATTTCGCCATCCCCCCAGAACTCACACATATCCGAGATGGCTCATGAATGGACCCCAATTCGCTAGTTTTAGAATTGCTGCGCCGACGGCCCACTTGTGGCGCGAAGTCTCGCGACAGGATAGTCTTCGCGACGCGCGAGATTCGGCGCGCAGCCGGAGGTTTGAGCCGGCTCAGACTGGTTGAAGGATCGAACGCCTGTGACGCGGCGCAGCGGTTTCGCCGCTTTGATTTTTCTCGCTGGCCTCGCTTTCGGATGCGTTGCGCCGGCGGTCGCTAGCTGCGCCCCGAAAGACTTCGACGGCGCGAAATTCACCGTCTGCGCCTTCGATCCTCGGCACGAGGACATCCGTCTGTTTTGGAGAGGGGCCGACGGCCGCCCCTACGGTTCCCTCGCCGCGCTCGCCGAGGCGCTGAAGACGAAAGGCCAACGGCTCGCCTTCGCCATGAACGCGGGCATGTACGCCGAAGACCAATCGCCCGTCGGGCTTTATGTCGAAAAAGGCCAGAAGCTCCACAATGCCGACACCCGCGGGGGCGGTGGAAGCAATTTCCACATGAAGCCGAACGGCGTGTTCTGGATCGGCGACGGCGCGGCAGGCGTCACTGAAACGGGCCGCTATCTCGCCAATCCGCCGGCCGCGCGCTACGCTACCCAGTCGGGGCCGATGCTGATCGTCGACGGCAAGATCCATCCCAGGATCCAGCCGAACGGCACGTCGGCGAAGATCCGCAACGGCGTCGGCGTTTCGGACTCGGGCGCGGTCGTCTTCGCCATCGCCGAGGAGCCGGTGACATTCGACGCCTTCGCGCGCCTGTTCCGCGACGGACTGGGTTGCGCGAACGCCCTTTTCCTCGACGGATCGGTCTCGTCGCTCTACGCGCCCGAGCTCAAACGCGACGACGAAATCGAGCCGATCGGTCCGATCGTCGGGGTGGTGCGGCAGGCGGCGGTGGGGGCGAACTGACGTGGCCGCGCCCGTCGCTGAATCGTCGGCGCCGGAAGCTCGACGGCAGGCGTCGCGAGCTCCCGTTCGCCCTGTCCTCCGTCCCGACGAGGCGCGATTCTTTATCGGCCGACGCGGCCGCTGGTCAGGGGGATTCGCCCTGTTTCGCCCTGGTAACAGATCCTATGCGGGTGGACGGCGGCCGGACTTGGTAGGCTGAGCTTCCACACCAGCATGGAGGCAACCGATGGAGTCCGTCCCCTCTGCGACCGTTGTCGCGGCCACCGTCCGAGCGAATGCGGTCACGTTGTTCGCCTCGCTCGAATTGAGCAAATCGAAATGGGTTGTGACGATGAACAGTCCGGGCAGCGAGAAGTTTTCCAGGCATTCAGTTGAAGGAGGAAACGGCGGCTGTTTGCTCGGCCTTCTTTCGCGGTGGCGGGGGAAGGCCGAGGAGCGCTACGGCGTTGCGATCAAGACGGTGGTTATTCAGGAAGCGGGACTGGACGGGTTCTGGATTCATCGGCTGCTGCTCGCGAACGGGATCGAGAGCCATGTCGTCGATGCGGGTTCGATCGCGGTCGCGCGGCGGCATCGGCGGGCCAAGACCGATTCGATCGACGGCGAGACACTGTTGCGGACGCTGATGGCCTGCGGTCGGGGTGAGCGGCGGGTCTGTTCCATGGTTCAGGCGCCGAGCCCGGAAGACGAGGATCGCCGGCGTCTGACGCGTGAGCGCGGCACGCTGGTCAAGGAACGCATTCAGCATACCAATCGGATCCGGGGGCTGCTCAGCGGCCAGGGCGTCCGGGATTACAATCCGCTTCGGGGCGATTGTCTTGAACGGCTTGAAGCGCTGCGGACCGGCGACGGCCGTCCTCTGCCGCCGCTGCTGAAGGCGGAAATCCTCCGGGAACTCGATCGGATAGCGGTGGTGACGACGCAACTGGCTACGGTCGAACGCGCCCGCGACGCGCTGGTCCATACGGAAGTCGAGAAGCCGGACACTCCCGCCGGCGTGCTCATCAAGCTCAAGGGCATCGGCCCTGAGTTCGCCTCGCTCCTGTGGCTGGAAGCGTTGTTTCGCCGCTTCGCCAACCGACGCCAGGTAGGGGCTTACGGCGGATTGGCGCCCAGTCCCTGGCAGAGCGGGAGCATCGAACGGGATCAAGGCATCTCGAAGTCGGGCAATCACCGCCTGCGCCGAACCATGATCGAGCTTGCCTGGTCGTGGCTGCGTCATCAGCCCAACTCGGCGTTGAGCCGCTGGTTTCGGGCGCGGGTCGGCGCCGCCAAAGGGCGAATCCGCCGGATCGCCATCGTGGCGCTGGCCCGCAAACTCCTCGTCGCCCTGTGGCGCTATGTCACCCAGGGCGTCGTTCCCGAGGGCGCCGAGCTCAACGCGGCATGATCCAATGGCTCGACCCGCTCCAGCGAGGGCTCAATCCACCTCAGCAATGGCTTAACCCACTCCACCCATTCCAGCGAAGCTGAATATTGGCTTCGCCGGATCCGGGCGGGCGGTGACCGGTGTTTTCCCTTGGCTGAAACACGCCGCTCAACAGGATGGTCCCGCCAACCCGAGCCCGATGCCCTCGAGCATGAGGGATTATGGTCCGAGCCCAGGCTCAACCGGATGTGAGGTGATGCGGCCATCAAGGCTGCATGGCGAAAAACGGGCTCACGCTTCGGATCCAAACCCAAAGGAGAACGCAAAATGCCGAAATGAAAATCACCCTTGACCGGAAACGCCCCATGTGAGGGGAAAGGGCCTTGGACCTGCGCTCTCCCCGGCCAGTTCGAGCGGAGAAAAAGTTAGCCGTTCCAGAGTGTTATATACTCCGCTCACGCCAAGATGCGAAAATTGGCGGGGCGGATTATGCGGAAATTATCTGTGATCGAATCGGCGATTTCTCCCCATCGACTGGGGACTTCGGCGCGCAGGAAGTGGAGCATCGCGTCGGCGAATTCACGATATGTGGGATAGGTCCTGTTGTGGGTCAGAGACTTGTGCATCACGCCCCACAACCGCTCGATCGGGTTCAGATGCGGGCAGTAGGCGGGGATGAAATGCAGCTTGATGCGTCTGCCGGGCTGCGCCAGCCACTCTCGCACAAGAGCGGCATGATGATAGCGCGCATTGTCCAGAAACACGTGGATCAGCGCCAGCAGTGGATACATCGCCTCGATCGCTTGCAGCAGCCGGATGGTTGAGGCGGCGTCGACGGTTTCGACGTCGATCATCGCCGTCTTGCCGGTTTCGAGATCGATGGCCCCGTGAATGTTCAGGCGCTGGCGTCCGCTGGTCTGCTCGATCGCCAGATGCTTCTTCGCCGGCGCCCAACAGCCGACGGGGCGCGCCGCATGGGTCGGATGCACGGTGTCCACGAGCAGCACAGCCTCGTCCGGCCCCAGCGAATTCAGCACGTTCTCGTAGGTTTCGATGAACGCCTGCTGTTTTTCCGGGTCGAGCTTGCGTCCGATCGTCTCGGGCTTGTGGTATTCGAGCCCGAGCCGATGCAGCATCGCCACCAGCCCAGAACGGCTCTCATAAACGACGCCGAATTCCCTCTCGATATACGCGCCGACGTCGCGTGTCGAACGCGGCAAGGTCGCAGCGATCCACGACTGCAACTTCGCTTCTTGATCTTCCGCCAGGCGCGGGCAGGAGCCGCCGCCGTCAAAGCGCGTCAATCCCTCGAGCCCGTCCTCCAGGAACAGCTGATGCCAGCGCCGGACGGTTTCGTCATCGACGAACAGCGCTGCGGCGACACGCTCACAGCTCCAGCCGTCGTCGAGAAGGACCAACGCGTTCGCCCGCCGCGCCAGACGATGCGCCGCCGAACCGTCTCGCGCCAACGCGATCAGATCGGCCCGGTCGTCAGCAGAAAGGTAACCCCCGCGAATCATCAACCAAACAAGAATCTGGATTTTGATCCACGGCAACCCCCCTTGCCCCGCTTTCTCAATGAGTCAGGGTATATATAGCGGGATTCCGCGCCCATCCGAAAATCGTTTGACCGAATCAGCGGGATCGATTCCAGTCGCCTGGAGAAGTCGAATTGCTATTTCCTGAGCGCAGCGGATCGGGCCGACCTGGTGAAGATCGTCAGGGACGGGCTGGAGGAGCATCGCATCGTCCGCCGGGCGAATGCCATCCTTCTGCTCGACAAGGGCTGGTCCTACGCCGAGGTCGCCGAAGCGCTGTTCCTCGACGACTCGACCATCCGCATCTGGCTCAAGGAATTCCAGGAAGGCGGCGTCGAGGCGATCGTCCTGTTCGACCTGAAGGGCGGAACCGGACGGCTGTCGCCCCTCCGGATCGACGAATTGCGCGCCTGGGCGACGGAGGTGCTGCCGACGTCGACCACCGAAATCGGGCAATTCATCCTGGATCGGTTCGGGTTCGACTATGGCCGCTCTGGACTGATCAAGCTGATGAACCGCATCGGCTTCGACTGGAAGAAGCCGGAATCCGTGCCCGGCAAGATCGACGCGGAAACCCAGCAAAAGTTCATCGACGCGCATGAGGACTTGCGCAACTCGCTCAGCCCGGACGAGACGGTCGTCTACGTCGACGCCGTCCATCCGACCCACCAGGCCAAGCCCGCTGGACTCTGGCTGCCGCGCGGACAACGCTGCGCGCTTCCCGCGGCGTCCGGGCGCGACCGGCTGAACCTGCACGGCGCGATCGACCTGGAGACCGGACAGACCCGCATCATCCTTCGACAAGCTCAGGATGAGGGATGTCCAGACCGTCGACGCGGCAAGCACGATCGCCTTGTTCCAGGCGCTGGAGCGCTCCTATTCGACGATGAGCCGCATCCATGTTTTCCTCGACAACGCCCGCTACCACCACGCCAAAGTCGTCCAGGGCTGGCTGCAACAGCCAGGGAGGCGCATCGTCCTGCACTTCGCGCCGTCATACTGTCCCCATCTCAACCCGATCGAGCGGCTCTGGAAGGTGATGCACGAAAACGTCACCCACAACAGATGCTACGCCAAATTCCGCCCGCGGACGCCCTGTTCCGGCTCGTAACAGGGCAGGATTTTTCCTGTCATTTTTGCGTTCGGCCTCGCGTGACACCGCTATAATAAAATCGCTCTCGTACTGGAAATCAAGCACGCCCTGTGCCAACATCCCCGCACCCCGTTGGTGATGGTTTTCGAGTCGCAAACCAAAACTATCTCCTTGATCCCTCAAGGCCAACGGGGAACTTCATTTTCTTGACGATGAATCCAGGTTGCGCGCTCGCGCCGCATTCCCGGCGTTCGCCGGCGATGCTAAGCTTCGGCCCGACATTGGCGCGCGGAAGGCGGACAATGGACTTCGTCTTCATGCTGACCCGCAACGACGCGACAGTCGAGAATGCGCTGGACCTCGTCGAAGTTGCGCGTCCACTCGCCCTCCGGCACATTGGCTTCAAGGACGTCGGCGCGGAACCGTCGGCGCTGAGGCGCCTGACCGCAGCCATCCGCGAGGCCGGCGCGGCGGTGTGGATGGAAGTCGTCTCGACGACGCGCGGGGACGAATTGCGTTCGATCGCGCTTGCCCGCGATCTTGGCGTCGACTGGCTGATGGGCGGCGTTCATGTGGAGGAGGCCTTGCGCGCGCTCGCGGGAAGCGCAACGCGCTATCTGCCCTTCGCCGGTCGGCCCGTCGGCCATCCCACACGGCTCGGCGGCTCTGCCCAGGACGTCGAGGCGCAATGCCAGGCTTTTTCCGGCAGGGGATGCGCGGGTGTTGACCTTCTCGCGTACCGCGCGACCGAGGCCCAGCCGCTCGATCTCGTCGCCGCTTGCCGGCGCGGGCTGCGCGACCGGGGGACGCTGGTCGTCGCGGGTTCGATCAATTCAGCCGCGCGCGTCGCCGCCATACGGGCAGTCGGCGCCGACGCTTTCACCGTCGGCACCGCCGCGATCGACGCAACCTATGCGCCCGGCGCCGGGCCGGTCGCGGCGCAACTCAGAGTAGTGCTCGCGGACTGCAGCCGCGCTCCATAGCCCGTCGACAGACGGGCGTCCTGCCGAACGTTCTTCAGCCCGTCGACAGACGGCCGTCCTACCGAACGCCCTTCGGCCCGTCGACAGGCGGGCGTCGTACCGAACGGCGCGGTCAACGAGCGCGTCCACCGATGGCCGGCGCCAAGATGAAATCCGGGAGCTTCGCCTTGGCGTTCGCAGGACGTCGCGAAAGGCGGCCCATGCTCGATGGAGCATTGCGTTCCTTTTCCCGAAAAAGGCGTATGGCGCGCGCACATCGCGAGGGGCGTTAAAACAGGCGCCGCGTCCCTTCTCCCAAGGGCCTGTAGGGAGAAGATGTCGGGCGAATCCCGACGGATGAGGGCCTTTGGCCGACTACGCCGACTACGGTTGTTGTTGGCGCCGCTCGAGCGTGAGGACTATAGTCGCCTCGGATCGCGACGGTTCGCGCCAGACTCTCATGCGGCCCTTCGGGCCCCCTTCTGCCGGGGGTGGTCGAGGGTGGGGAATGGACGGGACCTTTTGAACGCTCCTCTCGCCGCCCGCGACAAGGCCCGGTCTGTGTTCACGCAGGGCTCGCTGATGCGCCATGTCGCGGTGATGACCGCGACCGGCGCAATCGGGCTTATGGCGGTGTTCGCTGTCGATCTCCTGTCGCTCTTCTGGGTGTCGCGCCTCGGCGACCAGGCGTTCAAGGCCGCGATCGGATACGTCGTTCTGGCGACCTTCTTCGCCATGTCGATCAACATCGGCCTGACCATCGCCGCCTCGGTGACCGTGTCGCGGGCGGTCGGCGCCGGCGATCGGGCGCGCGGCCGGAGGCTCGCCGCCTCGGCGCTGACGATCGCGGCGATCGTTTCCAGCCTCGTGGCCGCGCTGATGTTCGTCTTCCGAGATTGGGGGCTGGTCACGGTCGTGCATGCGAGCGGCGAGCCGAAGCGGGTCGCTTCGCTCTTTCTCGGCATCACCCTGCCGGCCAACGTCGCGATGGCGCTCGGCATGGCGATGTCGGGGATCTTGCGCGCGGTCGGCGACGCCCGCCGGGCGATGTTCGTCACGCTTTCGGGCGCGATTGTCACTGCGATCCTCGATCCGACGCTGATCTACGGCTTCGGTCTCGGCGTCTACGGCGCCGCCTGGGCGACGGTCGCTTCGCGCCTCTGCTTCTTTCTCGTCGGCTGGCATGGATTAGTCCGGGTCCACGACATGGTGGCGAGGCCAAGCCTCCACGCCGCGCGCCACGACTTCGGCCCGATCATGGCGATCGGCTTTCCCGCCATCATGGCCAATCTCGCGACCCCCGTCGGATCCGCCTATACGATCCGCGTCTTTTCCGACATCGGCGAGGCCGCGATCGCCGCCGGCGCGGTCATCGACCGCGTAACGCCCGTGGCCTTCGGCGTCATTTTCGCGCTGACCGGCTCGATCGGGCCTATCATCGGGCAGAATTACGGCGCGAGGCTGATGCCCCGGGTCAGGCGTGCGCTGACCAACTCGTTTATTCTCTCGATCGGCTACGTCCTGTTCGCTTGGAGCCTGCTGGCGCTCGCCGCGCCCTGGCTCATATCCGCGTTCGACGCCGCCGGCGCCAGCGCCGACTACATAAGGTTCTATTGCCAGTTCGGGGTGGTGGCCTGGCTCTTTCTCGCCTGCCTCTTCGTAGCCAATACCGCGTTCAACAACCTCGGCTTTCCGTTCCTCACCATGGCGTTCAACTGGGGCCGGGCGACGCTCGGCACAATTCCGTTCGTGACCTTCGGCGCGCGCTATGGCGGGGTGAAGGGCGGCCTCGTCGGGGTCGCGCTCGGGTGCGCCCTGTTCGGCCTCGGTGCGGTCGCCGTCGCCTATGCGGCCACGGCGCGCCTGTCGACAAGGCTCGGCGGCGACAGTCGCGGACGCGCCTGACCGCAACTTTCGGCCTTCATTTGCATTGTCTCGCCGGCCCGCCTATCTAGCCGCAGTTCGCCGGATCGCCGGCCGCAGGGGCGCCAAGTTTTATGGCTCGCGACGTCGTCGACGGGGAAATCATCGAATCGCGGGACGCGCTTGCCGCCTGGTTCGAAAAGGGGTGCAAGCCGTCCGGCCCGTTTCGGGTTGGCACGGAGCACGAGAAGATCCTGTTCTACCGCGAGGGCCTCAAGCCGGTTCCCTATGCGGGCGACCGGGGCGTCGGCGCGCTGCTCGAGACGATGAACGTCCAGCTCGGGTGGGAGCGGATCGAGGATTCCGGCCACCTGATCGGCCTCTATGACGGCGGGAGCGGCGCGGCCATTTCGCTCGAGCCGGGCGGACAGTTCGAGCTGTCGGGCGCCCCGTTCGACACGGCGCACGAGACGGCCGCCGAACTCGCGCGTCACACCGAGGTGTGCAAGTCGGTCGCCGAGCCGTTCGGGATGTCCGCGCTTTCGCTGGGGATGAGCCCGAAATGGACTTTGGCCGAGACCCCGGTCATGCCGAAGAGCCGCTACGACATCATGCGCCGCTACATGCCCAGGGTCGGCACGCGCGGGCTCGACATGATGTTCCGCACCGCGACCGTCCAGGCCAATCTCGACTACCGCGACGAGAAGGACATGGTCGCCAAGCTCCGGGTGGGGCTGGCGCTGCAGCCGGCGATCACCGCGCTGTTCGCCAATTCGCCGTTCACCGACGGCAAGCTGAACGGCTTTCTCTCCATGCGCTCGGAGATCTGGCGCCACACCGACCCGCACCGGACAGGGACGCTGCCCTTCGCCTTCGAGCCGGGCATGGGGTTCGAGCGCTACGTCGACTACGCGCTCGACGTGCCGCTCTATTTCCTCAAGCGCGGCTCGACCTATATCGACGTCGCCGGCGCAAGCTTCCGCGACCTTCTCGAAGGCCGGCTCGCCGCGGCGCCGGGCGAGCGCGCCACGCTGGCCGACTGGGAAAACCACCTGTCGACCATCTTCCCCGAAGTACGGCTCAAGCGCTACCTCGAGATGCGCGGAGCGGACGTCGGGCCGCCCGAACCGGGTGGTCGCGATGTCGGCGATGATGGTCGGGCTCTATTACGATCCCGACGCGCTGTCGGCGGCGCAGGACCTGATCGCCGGCTGGAGCGCCGAGGAGCGGCAGAGGCTCCGCGATGACGTCCCGCGTCTCGGCCTCGCGGCGAAGATACAAGGCCGCGACCTTCGCGCGGTCGCGCTCGACATGCTGTCGATAGCCAGAGGCGGCCTCAAGCGGCGCGCCCGTCTCGACTCCAAGGGAGAGGACGAGACGGTCTGGCTGCGCCCGCTCGAGGCGATCGCGGAGAGCGGGCGCACGCCGGCTGAAGCGTGGATCGACCGCTACCGGGGTCCGTGGGAGCGATCGGTCGATCCGGCCTTTGCGGAAGCTTTGTTTTAGCCCGGCCGCCGGCTTAGCGCTGGTTTAGCGGCGGCCCCCAGCGATATCAGGGGGTTGCGACCCCGCTTAGCGTCGCCGGGCAAGCCAAATTATACATTTTTAAAAGGTAAATAAGACAAGACGATATTATAGTATATACATCAGTGTATTATCTATGTTTTCGAATCTTTTACATGAGAAATGGCGCGCGGGCCACCGCGCTTGTCCCGTCGGTTCGGGATCAACGAGAAAAGCCAATCAACCAGTGCCGTGCGGCTCGCCCTGACTGCTTCAGCGGAAGGTTACGGCACGGCCGAGAGCAGGAGGAAAACGCCGAAGATCACCAGATGCACGGCGCCCTGCAGGATGGTGGCGCGGCCGGTGGCAAGCGTCAGCGAACTCACGAACAGGGTGAGAAGGAGCAGCGCCGTTCCTTCGCCGTCGAGGCCGAGCGTCAGCTCCCGGCCGAGATAGAGCGAGACTCCGGCGACGGCGGGAATGGTCAGGCCGATGCTGGCGATAGCCGAGCCGATCGCCAGGTTGAGGCTCGTCTGGACCCGGTTGGCGTTGGCCGCCTTGACGGCGGCGACGCCTTCCGGGAGCAGGACGAGCGCGGCGATGACGACGCCGAGGAACGAGGGCGGCAGACCGGCCGCACGGATGGCGTGCTCGAGCGATTCCGACAGGGTCTCGGCGAGCAGCACGACCGCAAGCAGGGACACGAGCAGCATGACGGCGCTCGCGGCGGTCGTCGCCCCCGAATGCGGCTCGTGCTGGTCGCCCACCTCGTTCCCCGTCTCGGGAAGGAAATAGTCGCGGTGGCGGAAGGACTGGACGAAGACAAACACGCCATAGAGGATCACCGACAGGGCCCCGACGAACACGAGCTGGGTCGGCGAATATTGCGGACCGAGCTTCGCCAGGGTGAAGTTCGGCAGGACCAGCGCCAGGACCGCGAGCGTCGCCAGCACGCTCAGCGCCGAGGCGGTGCCGCGGACGCGGAAGACCTGTTCGTGGTAGCGCACGCCGCCGACCATGAGGCAGAAGCCGACGATCCCGTTCAGCACGATCAGGACGGCGGAAAACACCGTGTCGCGGGCGAGGGAATTCTCGACCGCGCCGCCCGACAGCATGGCCGAGACAATCAGCGAGGTTTCGATCACCGTGACGGCGAGCGCCAGCAGCACCGAGCCGAACGGCTCGCCGACCTTGAGCGCGACCACCTCGGCGTGGTGCACGGCGGAAAAGACGGAGACGAGCAGGAGCAAGGCGGAAAGGAGCGCGACCCAGACGCTCTCGGCGTGCAGGAAGCCGCCATGTTCGAGACCGAACAGGGCGAGCGCCGCGATCGGCGCCGCCGAGATCAGCCAGGCTGCGGCGGGGCTCTCATGGGACTCGGTCATTGCGCAAACTGTTCCCTGAAGGCCGCAAGCCTCGCCGCCGGCTTTGATTTGACGCCGATCAGGATGGAGGGTCGCCGGAGCCGATCGAACCCGCGCCGGGGACGGGATGTCAGGAGAGAAGGGGCGCGTCAATCCGGTGGCGCGACCGCGCGAACTCTACGGGGCGAACGCTCCAAACACGGGACGGTCCGTTTCCGGGTCGACGCCCAGGACGCAGGAAGCGAATTCCGGGCCTATTTGCCCATCTGCCCCTTCATCTTCTGGAGCGCCTTGGCGCAGCCGACGCTCATCTCCATCTTGTGCGCTTTCAGGCAGCCGACGATGCGGCCGCCCCCCGGCTGGACGCCGGGGCAGAGCCTGGCGACGTCGGCCTTGCACAAAGCCATTGCTTCGGTCTGGGCGAGGGCAGGTCCCGGCCGCGCGAGCATCGCGGCGGCGAGAATTCCGACGAGGGCGAATTGTCGAGCAAGCATAGGCGTTCCCCATCGCGGCGCCCCGCGACAAAAGGGGGGCCGTCCCCTTGAAAGCTAGGGCTTTCGATACGTCGCGGTCAACCGCAGGGCTGTCGGGTCCTACCGAGCCGTGTCGTCGTGGCTCACCTCGAGGAAGAACAGGCCGTGGCTGACGGCGTCGGCGGCGGCCTGGCCGGCGGCGCCGAGACCGGACAGGAACGGGGCCGGGGGCGGTCCGACGCCGGCCGGCCGGCCGCCGAGCCTCTCGATGCCAGAGCCTTCCGACGTCGCCGGGATATGGCCGCGAATCCGCGCACAGCCTTCGGGCGCGTCGCCGCATTGCGTCGCGTGGGTAGCGCCATCGGCTGCGGGCGGAAGGCCGGCGGCGCCGGCCGGGCCGATCAGCCAGATGGCGAGACAAACCGCGAGCGGCGCAACCGCGCCCTTCGCCGACTGTTCCAATCCAATTCCGAGTCGCCTCGTCCCCATGCGGGGCGGAATGGAACCACATCGTGGCGGCAACATGGCCGCGGCATGCGGCAAATGGCGCTATCCCGCTCCGTGTGCGGGGGGCCGCCAATCTCCCAAGGTCGCCTGGACGAGCGCCAGCGCGGCGACCGCGGCCGTGTCGGCCCGCAGGACGCGCGGCCCGAGGCTGAGCCGCACGAACGCCCGGGACGGCGAGGATCGCCGCCCGCTCGCCCTCATCGAAGCCGCCTTCCGGCCCGACGAGGAGACCGGCGCCGGCCTGCGCCTTGGCTGCGGCAAGCGCCGCGAGCGGGTCGGCCTGCGGCGCGTCCTCGTCGCAGAAGACGAGCAGGCGCCCGGCCGGCCATGCGGAGAGCGCCCTGTCGAGCGGCTCCGGCGGGAGAATGTCCGGCGTCCAGATCGCGCCGCATTGCTCGCAGGCCTCGATGGCGTTGGCCTCGAGACGTTCGATGTTGAGCCGCGCCACCTGGGTGCGCCGGGTGATCACGGGTCTCAGCCGTCGCGCGCCCATCTCGACCGCCTTCTGCGCCATGTAGTCGAGCCTTGCGTGCTTCAGCGGGGCGAACAGGAAGTCGACGTTGGGGGGCGATTGCCGATTCCGGGTCCGCCCGGCGACGGCAAGCGCCGCGCCCTTGCGCGCGGGCGCGGCGAGCGAAGCGGCGAATTCGCCGTCGCGCCCGTTGAAGACCAAGACGCGCGCTCCCGCGGGCAGCCTCAGGACGTTGACAAGGTAATTCGCCTGCTCGGGCGAAAGCGCAATCGCGGCGCCTTCGGCGAGCGGCGCCGAAACATGGAGGCGGGGGCTGTGAATTTCGGTGCGGGCCATGTGCGCTTTCGAGGACTCGCTTCAAGGACTTGCGCAGGCGCCTGAAGGCGCGGTTCACCCGTTCGCCCCTGGGGGACCTGCCTATAGCATCGCCGGGGCGAATGACGCGACGGTAACAACGGCCCGTCCGAAGCGAACATCGCTTCGACGGGCGCGTCGGGCGCTGCTTCCGGAGACGAGACCATGACCCTGTGGGCGAAACTCGGTGTCGCGTTCGCGGCTCTCGCTGTCCTCGCCGCCCTGCCGCCGAACGCCTTCGCCGCCGATGCGGCCCATCCGACCGTGATCGAACTTTTTCAGAGCCAGGGCTGCTCGTCCTGCCCACCGGCCGCGGCGAATGTGATGGCGATCAGCGACCGGGCCGACGTGCTCGCGCTCGCCTTCGAAGTCGACTACTGGGACCGCCTCGGCTGGAAGGACACGTTCTCGAAGCCCGCCTGGACGGCGCGCCAGTACGCTTACGCCCATGCCATGGGCCGCGACGGGGTCTATACGCCGCAAGTGGTGGTCAACGGCCGGGTCGAGGGCGACGGCCTCGAGCCGGGCGCGCTCGCCGGGCTCATGAGCCTGGGCGACCGGGGCCGGGGCGGGCCGGAGGTCCGTTTCGCCGGCAGGACGGTCTCGATCGGGGCGGGCGCTGCGCCTGCCGGGGGCGCCGAGGTCTGGCTCGCCCGCTACGATCCGCACATCGTCGAGGTCGCCGTCCGGCGCGGCGAGAACGCCGGGCGCACCTTGCCGCACAGGGACGTCGTTCACGAGATGATCCTGCTCGGCCATTGGCGTGGGCCGGCGGAAACGTTCCCGATCCCCGCGGGCGGCGAGGCGGGGCTGGCCGATGCCGCAATCGTGCAGGCGGCGGGACCGGGGCCGATTTTGGCGGCGGCAAAGGCCAACTGAACTTTGCGGCGCCGGGCGATCGCGAGCCCCAGCGCAAGACAGCCGAGGCCGATCAGGACCATGACGGACGCAGGCGCTTCCGGCGCCGATGCCGAAAACGGACCCGCCGTCAAAAGCATATCGACGCCCAACGGAGTGACGCCGACGCTCATCTCCGTCTGGTCTGCTGAGACAAAGTCCGGGAGTGCGGCGCCGGAGGCGGGGAAAAGCAGAGCAAAGCAAGCTACGGCGCTGTTTCCGCAGCCCATCGCGATCAAACTCTGCGACGGCGCCATTGATGTCATGTCGGAAGTTTCGTGGTCCGCTACGTTGATAACAGGCGGATTTTGACCGGGCTGGGATTGGTTGCCGTTGATGTTCGACGGCTCTCCCGACAAGAGCAGAAGGTCGGCGTCGTAGAAACTGCATCTGATGACGTTGGCCGCGCCGGACGAGCAATTCCGATTCCCTTTGAGTCGTATTCGGCGCTCGGAAGGCAGATTTAGGCTTTGAAAAGCGACGAGAATTTGGTGATGCGGTGACCTCCTCTGCGGAAAGAAAAGTCCGGCTGTCGCCACAAGCGGGTCGAACGAAACGCCATCGAGAAAAGCCTCAACCGGCTGGAAATCGATGATCGCTGCCGGAATCAAATCGGTGTCGAACTCGCTGGGCCAGGAGGCGGGATTGGCGTCGACATAGCCGTTGGCGATGGGAGCAGCCAACATCCCCATGTCCTCGACCTTCGCCGAGGCCGGCGAAAGTGAGCCGGCCGCCAGAACCACGGCGGCCGCCTTCAAAAACAATCCGGGCGTCAATCCGCTCCTCCCCAATGGATGTCGAAAGGTCGCGTTGTGATAGGGGTCCGCGCACGCGTCAGACGC
This sequence comes from uncultured Alphaproteobacteria bacterium, assembly GCA_963741405.1. Taxonomy (GTDB): domain Bacteria; phylum Pseudomonadota; class Alphaproteobacteria; order Rhizobiales; family Beijerinckiaceae; genus Roseiarcus. Next base: position 2,901 of record CAVUHX010000020.1, on the reverse strand, counting down.
CGTCGTTGCCTCCATGGTCGACGTGTTGCACGATGTTTACTCGTAACGTAACCGTGTAAACACGTCAATCTGGCATCGTCTCCGCAAACCCCTTTCGGCTCCCGGGAGACGGTCGCTCCGCCTGGTGGCGATCACCGTGAGGGCGGGACCAGGGTCTGGGGCTACGTCGTCAACTTTAACTTTCCGCTTGCGCGATCGGTGGTGTTCTGTAAATGTTCATCCCATCAGGGAGCCGACGAGGGCGAACATGGTGGCGCGGGTTTCGACCGTGGCGTTCGAGGGTGTCGAGGCCCGCCCGGTCGATGTTCAGGTGCACGTGTCTTCGGGTAACGTGGTGTTCAACATCGTCGGCCTCGGCGACAAGGCGGTGCGCGAGTCGCAGGAGCGGGTCCGCTCCGCGCTGGTCGCCTCGGGCCTCGCGCTTCCCGCCAAGCGCATCACCGTCAATCTCGCCCCGGCCGACCTGCCGAAGGAAGGCAGCCATTACGACCTGCCGATCGCGCTCGGCGTGATGGCGGCGATCGGCGCCGTTCCGCACGATGCGCTCGAGGGCTATTCCGTCATCGGCGAACTCGCCCTCGACGGGACGATCAGCCCGGTCGCGGGCGTATTGCCTGCGGCAATCGCCGCCAATGCGGCGGGGAAGGGGCTCATCTGTCCCGGCGCATGCGGGCCCGAGGCGGCGTGGGCGTCGGCCGATCTCGACATTCTCGCGCCGCGCTCGCTGATCCAGCTCGCCAATCACTTCAGGGGAAACCAGATCCTTTCGCGGCCGCAGCCGGCGATCCGCCCGCCGGCCGGCCCGCACCCGGATCTGCGCGACATCAAGGGCCAGGAGAGCGCCAAGCGGGCGCTCGAAATCGCCGCCGCCGGTGGGCATAACCTGTTCATGAGCGGCGCGCCGGGGGCCGGCAAGTCGATGCTCGCCCAGCGCCTGCCCTCGATCCTGCCACCACTGAGCCCGCGCGAGCTACTGGAAGTCTCGATGATCCACTCGGTCGCCGGCGCGCTCTCCGGCGGGGCGCTGACCGACCGGCGCCCGTTTCGCGCGCCCCACCACTCGGCCTCGATGCCGGCGCTGGTCGGCGGCGGCGTGCACGCCAGGCCGGGGGAGATCTCGCTCGCGCACAACGGCGTCCTCTTCCTCGACGAGCTCCCGGAGTTCCAGGCCCAGGTTCTCGACAGCCTGCGCCAGCCGATCGAGACGGGCGAGGTCGCCATCGCCCGCGCCAACCATCGGGTCGTCTATCCGGCCCGCTTCCAGCTTGTCGCGGCGATGAATCCCTGCCGCTGCGGCTCGGCCAACGAGCCGGGCTACGCCTGCAAGCGCGCGCCGAACGAGCGCTGCGTCGCCCAGTATCTCGGCCGCCTGTCGGGCCCCCTGATCGACCGCTTCGACCTTGTCGTCGACGTGCCTTCCGTTTCCGCCGCCGATCTCATGACCCCGCCGCCACGCGAGGGATCGGCCGAAGTCGCCGCGCGCGTCGCCGCTGCGCGCGAGGTCCAGCTTGCGCGCTTCGCAGCGCTCGGCCTCGACGCGTCTCCTGCAACGCCGCAGCGCCGGCGAGCGTGATCGAATTGATCGCGGAGACCGACGATTCCGGCCTTCGCCTCCTGCGCGACGCCGCCGAGCGGCTGCGCCTGTCGGCCCGCGGCTATCACCGGGTGCTGAAACTCGCCCGCACGCTTGCCGACCTCGACGGCGGCGGAGGAGTGAAACGCGCCCATCTCGCTGAGGCTCTGTCCTATCGCGGTGCGTCGAACCGCGCCGCCGCGGCGGCGTGAGGACGCCGCCGCAGCCCCCGCCATGGCCGCCCCGGAACCCGCGACAGCCTCGCACAATCCCCGCAAGGATATCTCAACGTCGATCTGAGACTTTTGCCGTCTCGGACCGGCGAGGCCTTCGATGGACACGGGCGCACTTCCTGCCGCACATGCGCTGAGCCTTCAGGCGGGAGCGACGGTGGCGCTCGCGGCGGCGTTCGCGGCGTCGCTGGCGCGCGGGTCGAAGGCGGATGCCCGGGCGAGGCGCGTCGCCGGCGACAACGAGGCGCTGCGCGACGAGGTCTGGCGCCTGAAGGAGGCGGCCGTGGCGCGCGAGCGGGCCGAGGCGGCGAGCGAAGCCAAGTCGCGCTTCCTTGCGACGATGAGCCACGAGATCCGCACCCCGATCAACGGCATTTCGGCATGGCCGACCTACTGCGCGAGGCCGCGCTCACCCCGGAGACCATGAGCTATGTCGAGACGATCCGCAGTTCGGGCGCGGCGCTGATCGGGCTTGTCGACCAGATTCTCGACCTCTCCAAGATCGACGCCGGCCATCCTGGCCTTGTCGTCGAGACGGTCGACCTCGTCAGGCTGGTGGAAGGTGTGGTCGAGCTGCTCGCGCCGCGCGCGCAGAGCAAGGGACTCGAGATCGCCGCGTCGATCAGCGCGGAGACCCCGCGCTTCGTACTCGCCGACGGCATGCGACTGAGGCAGGTGCTGATCAACCTCGCCGGCAACGCGGTGAAGTTCACCCCGGCCGGCGGCGTCTGTGTCTCCGTCGAGCGGGGGGAGGGGCAGGCTCTGCGCTTCACGGTTGCCGACACCGGCGCGGGCGTGCCTGCGGACCGGCGCGACGCCATCTTCGAGGATTTCGAACAGGGCGACGGATCGGCCACGCGCCGGTTCGAGGGTTCGGGGCTCGGGCTCGCTATCTCCCGCCGGCTCGTCGCGCTGATGGGCGGCGAGCTGACCCTCGACGACAATCCGGGCGGCGGCTCGGTTTTCGCGTTCTCGGCGCCTCTGCCCGAGGCGCCGGCCCGCGCTACGGCCGAACCGGACGCCTGCAGGGCGGACCTCGAAGGCGCCCGGGCGCTGATCATGGCCAATTCGCCGTTCGAGGCGCCGGCCATCGCC
>CAVUHX010000019.1:0-26597 GCA_963741405.1 uncultured Alphaproteobacteria bacterium | reverse complement strand
CCTCAGCGCCTCCAGCACCTTCTGCGACGCCCGCCCATTGACCGGCATGCCCTGCTTCCCCTGGAAATCGGCGATCGCCGCCTTGGTCTTGGTTCCGATCGCCCCGTCCGGCGCTCCGACGTCGTAGCCGTGCTTGGCGAGCAGCGCCTGCAGCTCGCGCCGTCCGGCCCGCGACAGGCCGGGGTCGTCGGTCGGCCAGGGCGTCCGGATGCCGGGGCCGCCGGCGAGGCGGTCGGCGAGGACGCAGGCGGCGAGCGAATAGGATTTGGCGGCGTTGTAGGAATAGACGACGTCGAAATTCTTCGTCACCAGGAAGGCCGGTCCCTGGGGCCCGGCGGGCAGGAGCAGGCCCGCCTCTCCTTCGCCGAGCGGTCGCCCGTCGATGCGGGCGATCCCCCGCGCCGCCCAGGCCGACATCGGCTGTCTCGCCTTGCGCCCGGACGGACCCGAATAGCCCGGCGGCAGCTTGACCTCGAACCCCCATGGCACGCCGGAGCGCCAGCCGGACTTGACGAAATAATGGGCGGTCGAGGCGAGCGCGTCGTCGGCCGAGTTGACGATGTCGCGCCGCCCGTCGGAGCCGGGGGCGGCGAGCCGGAGATAGCTCGAGGGCATGAACTGGGTCTGGCCGAACGCCCCCGCCCAGGAGCCGGCGAGCTTCTCGGCCGGGATGTCGCCGCGGTCGATGATTTTCAGCGTCGCCATCAGTTCCGAACGAAAATAGCCGGCTCGCTCGCCGTAGCAGGCCAGCGTCGAGAGCGATTGCACCAGCGGCCGATCGCCCATCTCCGTGCCGAAATTCGATTCGACCCCCCAGATCGCCGCGACCATATAGCGGCTGACCCCGTAGGTCTCCTCGGCATAGGCCAGCGCCCGGGCGTTCCTGGCCATCGCCGCCTTGCCGTCGGCGACCCTCTCCTCATCGACCAGGCCTTCGACATAATCCCAGATCGGGGTCTTGAATTCCGGCTGCTGCTTCTGGAATTCGAGCACTTTCATGTCGGGCGCGAGCCCGGCGAAGGCCTTGTCGAGCGTGGCGGACGAAATGCCGGAATGCGCGGCTTCGGCGCGCAGGTTCGCAACGCAGGAGGCGAAATCCGCCCGCGCCGGAAGGGACGCCAGCGACGACGACGCGACAAGGAAGAAGGCAATGCGGTTCATGCCCGGACCATCCCACGATTCGATAAAGTCCGTCGAGCCGCGTTCGCGACTCCTCGGACCCCCATCACAAAGTCGGCGCCTGCTCCTTCGGTATCCGCTCCAGGTCAGACGACGCCTTTCTTGCCCGGCCTGTGATCCTGTTGTCCGAATTCCATCGCCCCTGCAACCCAAGGGAACACCACTCCCTCCTTCCATCATCTGGTCTAAATGTACGTCCTGATGGAGCATGGAGCGAGCAATGCGTGCGCCAGTGAGCGAAGCGGAAGGGCAGCTGACTGAACTCGTTCGCCGCGCCGAGGCGGGAGAAGAGGTCATTCTGACCCGATACGGCCATGACGTCGTCCGCCTCGCCCCGATCAGGACTTCGCTGGACAGGAAGTCCAGACGGGCGCTGCTCGAATTTGTGCGGGCAGCGGCCGCCAAGGCCACGTCCGGGCCGAACGCTGCGCGCAGCCAGGATTTCCTCTACGGCGAGGATGGCTTGCCCGAATGATGGCGGTCGATACGTCTGCGCTGATGGCGATCGCTCTGAATGAGCCGCAAGCAGACGCCTGTATCGCGGCGCTGGCGGCCGAAGACGAACTCCTGATTTCGGCGGGCACGCTGGCCGAGACGCTGATCGTGTCCGCCAGGCGCAACGTCGCCAAAGAGATCGCGCGTCTGATCGACAGGTTGGGACTCGAAGTCGTCAACGAGACGTCAGCTTCCGCGCGGCGCGTTGCCGAGGCCTTTCAGAGTTGGAGCAGGGGCGTGCATCCGGCAGCGCTGAACTTTGGCGCCTGCTTCGCCTATGAAGTGGCGAGGGAGCGGCGATGCCGACTGCTGTTCGTCGGAGACGACTTCTCGCAGACCGACGTCGAGGGTGTTCTTTCGGCAAGGCCTTGAGCGGGCGACTGCGCCAATGACGGGCGGTGCGGTCAGCACCGCGCCTGCAATCGGCGCTTTCGCTCAAAGCCGCACCCGTCCCGCCATCACATTGAGGAACCAGAAGAAGCCCAGCGCCATGGGCGCGAGCATGGCGAGCGCGACGACCTCCATCAGGCCCCGTTCGGCGGCGAGGTCGAGGACCAGGCTCGGGCCCGGCGCAGGGGTCGCCCGGTCTCCCGGGGCGTGCCGGTCGCTCACCCAGTCATCGGTATGCGCCTCGATCACGACGTCCCGGGCGGGGCGCCTGGCGCCCGCGGACACGGAAAACGGAACCGATTTCCTGCTCACGCGGCTTTCCTCTTCCTTGCCTTCAAAACTTCGCGGGCGAGGGCCTCGATCTCCCGCGCCGCCTCGCTCGACGGCGCGGCCTCGATCACCGAGAGGCCGCGCGCGGCGCTCTCGGCGTAGACGACGCGCTGGTGAAGCGCTGCGGCGAGCACGGGCACGTCCTCGAACTGGGACAAAGCCTCCGCCGCGTCGCGGCCGATCGCAGTGCGGGCGATGCGGCGGTTGATGACGAAGGCGGCGGCGATGCTTTCCTTCAGGATCTGCGCCTCGCGGATCAGCGCGACCGTGTCGGCCGCCGCCCAGACGTCGTAGGGCGAGGGCTGGACAGGGATCAGCACCATGTCGCTGGCGAGAATCGCCGACCGGCCGAGGTCGTTGACCCGCGGCGCGCCGTCGATGATCACGATGGTGTAGTCCTTGGCGAGGCGCGGCAGGTCGCGATGCAGGGTCGGCTTCGCCATGCCGACGATCGCAAACGGAGGTTCGCTCTGGCGCGTGCTCGACCAGGCCATCGCGCTGCCCTGGGGGTCGGCGTCGATCAAGAGGACCCGCTCGCCCGATCCGGCGAAGCTCGCCGCCAGATTGACCGCGACGGTCGTCTTGCCGACGCCGCCCTTCTGATTGAGAACGCCGACGATCATCGGGATGCGTTCCTTTTTTCGGAAAGAGACCGTCGAATCGGATTGCTGCAGTGCAGCAATCAATCGCATAGACACGGTCCGGAGGCAAGCAAAGAGCTTGCCGGGGTCAGGCTTTTCCGCCGCGGGCGAACATGAGGGGCGGGGATCGCCCTCGCTTCGCGGCTCAGGGATGGATGGCGTCGAGCTCCGGCAGCATCACTACGCTCTCCTGCTCGTTCGGATCGGTGCGGGCGACCACCGCGACCGCCGGCTCGGTCTCGCTCCGGTTGTAGGGCAGGTGGGGCGTATTGGCCGGGATATAGACGAAGTCGCCGGCGCGCGAGACCATGTGATGTTCGAGTCGCTCGCCGTACCAGGTGCCCGCCTCGCCGCTCAGGAGGTAGATCGCGGTCTCATGGCGCTCGTGCTTGTGCGCCTTGGCCCGCGCTCCGGGCGGCATGGTCAGAAGCTGCAGGTGGATGGCCTTTGCGCCGACCGTCTCGGCCGAGATGGCGGGGGCGTAGGAAAAGCCCTGCCTGCCGACGAACGCCTCGCCGGCGCGCAAGGTGACGCAGGTCGGTTCGTCAAGGATCGCGCTCATGCTCGTTTCGTGCTCCGTCGCTCCTGTCCGGCGCAGACTAGGGCAAGGTCCGGCCCTCCGGCAAATCCGGCGCAGCGGTGAGATTCCTTGGAACATTTGAATTTTCCGGCATTTGTCGTCAGGACCAGCCGAAGTCGTGCAATTGATCATGTTTCGCTCTGGCAATGGCCGCGATGGTCATCGTCCTTGCTGGCCTGCGCCGAGCGCCTCGCCGCGCCGAAAGAACATTGAGCGAACAAATTCTTCCGGAAAGCCAGAGTTCATGTTATCTTGCCCCTCATGGCCAAGATCGGATTTGGCGCGTCTTCCAGGGCATCGCGGCCCCCCGTCGCCGAATGTCGGACCAGGGGGGAGGGGGGTCCTCAAGGAGCCCTGTAACCTCTTGAAAAGGCTCGATCCCGAAAAGGAAATGAAAGGAAATGAAAGGAATTCGCCTTGCGCAGTAGCGCTCATCGCGCGCTCCCTCGGGGTCGCGGAGTGGTCCTGCAAATTCCGGAAAGCGCGGGTATGGGGCGGACGTGAAGCGTCGGGAAATTCAAACCGATTGAAACTGCCTGTCTTTGCCCGGCACGCACACAGGCGAGCATCGAAAAGCGCGGGCGCAAGAGGGATTTGTCTCACGACAGGAAACGAGATGGCGCGCCCTTGCCGCGGACGGGGTTTCGGCGCCATATCGCGCGGAGCGATTCAAGGGAGAGAAACGTGGATCTCGGCGTCACCGACAAAGTCCGTCCGCTCATCGCCGCCGTCCGCGCCATGGTGCGCGACGAGGTCATGCCGATCGAGGAGGAATACGAGGCCGAGGTCGGCCGCGACGGCGACCGCTTCAAGCCAACACAGCGCATGATCGAGATCCGCGAGTCCCTGAAAGCCAAGGCGCGGGCCAAGGGCTTGTGGAACTTCTGGCTGACCGCCTCCGACAAGGGCTACGGCCTGACCACGGTCGAATACGCCTATCTCGCCGAGGAGATGGGGTGGTCGCCGCTCGCCTCGGAAGTCTTCAACTGCTCGGCGCCCGACACCGGGAACATGGAGGTGCTCGAGCGCTTCGGCAACGCCGAGCAGAAGGCGCGCTGGCTGCCGGACCTGCTTGAAGGCCGGACGCGCTCGGCCTATCTCATGACCGAGCCCGGCGTGGCCTCGTCGGACGCGACCAACATCGCGATGGACGCCCGACTCGAAGGCGACGAATGGGTGCTCAATGGCGAGAAATGGTGGTCGTCCGGCGCCGGCGACCCGCGCTGCTCGCTCTATATCACGATGACGCTGACGGACCCCGAGGCGTCCACGCACGCGCGTCACTCGATGATCCTCGTGCCGGCTGCGACCAAGGGCGTCGAGGTATTGAGGGCGCTGAAGGTCTATGGCGCCGATGACGCGCCGCACGGGCACATGCATATCCGGTTCACCGACGTGCGCGTTCCGAAGGACGCGCTGATCCTCGGCCGCGGGCGCGGATTCGAGATCGCGCAGGGGCGCCTCGGGCCGGGCCGCATCCATCATTGCATGCGGGCGATCGGCCAGGCCGAGCGGGCATTGGAGGCCATGTGCCGGCGGGCCGCTCTGCGCACCGCCTTCGGACAGAAACTCGCCCGCCTCGGCGCCAATCCGGACATCATCGCCGAGAGCCGGATGAGCATCGAGATGGCGCGCCTCCTGTGCCTCAAGGCCGCCTGGGCGATGGACACGCAGGGCGTGCGCGCGGCAGCGCCGCTGATTTCCCAGATCAAGGTGATTGCTCCGCGGGTGGCGCTCGAAGTGATCGACCAGGCAGTCCAGTTGCACGGCGGGGCGGGCATCAGCCAGGACTTCCCGCTGGCGCAGATGTGGACGCAAGTGCGGACGCTCCGCCTCGCCGACGGGCCGGACGCCGTGCACCGGCGGGTCATCGCCAAGGCCGAGATGAAACGCTATTCGAACGAGACGCCGGCGCGATGACCGGCCGGTTTCCCGACGACGCGCGGGCGTTCGACGCCTGGGCGGCGGCGCATGTCGAGGGCTTTCGCGGGCCGAGCCGGGCGACCAAGTTCGCCACCGGCCAATCGAACCCGACCTACCTCATCGAAGCCGACAGCGGCCGCTATGTGCTGCGTCGCAAGCCGCCGGGCAAGCTCCTGAAGAGCGCGCATATGATCGAGCGCGAGTTTCGCGTCCTGAAGGCGCTCGAGGGCACGGGATTCCCCGCGCCCCGGGCGTTGGCGCTCTGCGAGGATGAGGGCGTCGCCGGCACGCCCTTCTACCTCATGGCCCATGTCGAGGGCCGGATCTTCTGGGATCCGGCCTTGCCGGATCTCCCGCGCGAGGAGCGCGGAAAAATCTTCGACGCGATGAACGAGGGTCTGGCGAGGCTCCACGCGGTCGACGTCGCCGCGACGGGCCTTTCCGACTTCGGCAAACCCGGCAGCTACTTCTCCCGCCAGCTGCAGCGCTGGACCGAGCAGTATCGCGCCAGCGAAACGGACAGGATCGAGGACATGGAGCGCCTCATCGCCTGGCTCGGGCCGCATGTCCCGCCCGACGACGGTCGCGTCGCCCTGGTGCACGGCGACTGGCGCATCGACAACATGATCTTCGACGCCCGGTCGCCCCGCCTCCTCGCCGTCCTCGACTGGGAGCTCTCGACGCTCGGCCACCCGTTCTCAGACCTCGCCTACCAATGCATGTTCTGGCGGATGCCGAAGACCTCGGGCGGGCTCGGCCTCATCGATCGGACGGCCGCGGGCCTTCCGACGGAAGCCGAATATGTCGAAGCCTACCGCCGCCGCGCCGGGCTCGACCGGATTCCGGACTGGACCTTTCTGATCGCCTTCAGCTTCTTTCGCATCATCGCCATCGCCCAGGGCGTCTACAAGCGTGCGCTCGACGGCAACGCCTCGAATCCCGAGCGGGGCCGGCAATACGGAAAAGCCGTGCCGATGATGGCGGGACTGGCGATGGAGGCGATTGAGGCCGGCGGGTGATGTTGCGATCGGCCGTCTCCACAAGGGGGCTGCGGAATCGCATTTGGATATCCCTCGTGCCGAAATGGCTGGGCGCTCTCCGGAACAATTGCCGTTAGAGGCGCGCGCCTCGATACGCAAGGATGGGAACGATGCCCTGGTCCGTCACCATCGGCCGCTTCGGCGAGACCGCGGTCAAGATCCATATCACCTTCCTCTTGTTCCTCATCTGGATCGCCGCCAGCGCCTGGGCGCGCGGCGGGTGGAGCGCAGCGCTCGACAGCACGCTGTTCATTCTTCTCCTCTTCCTTTGCGTAGTCCTGCACGAGTTCGGCCACATCCTTGCCGCCCGCCGTTACGGCATTCAGTCGCCCCAGGTGACCCTGCTGCCAATCGGCGGCGTGGCCAGCATGCAGCGCCTGCCGTCCGACCCGCGGCAGGAACTGGTGGTCGCGCTCGCCGGGCCCGCCGTCAATCTGGTCATCGGACTGGCGCTGGCGCTCGCCCTCGGCTCGGTGCAACCGGGCCAACTCGCCGATATCGACAATCCGCACCTGTCGCTGATGGGCCGGCTCGCCGCGGCCAACATCTTTCTCGTGGTCTTCAACCTGATCCCGGCGTTCCCGATGGACGGCGGGCGGGTTCTCCACGCCCTCCTCGCCATGCGGCTCGGCGGGGATCGAGCGACCGAGATCGCCGCCAAGATCGGCCAGGCCTTCGCCCTCGGCCTCGGCTTTCTCGGGCTGTTCGGCAACCCGCTCCTTCTGTTCATCGCGATCTTCGTCTACATGGCCGCGGCCGGGGAGGCGCAGATCAGCACGGCCCGGCAGACGCTCAAGGGACTGTCCGTCGCCGAGGCGATGGAGACGCGCTTCACCCCGATCCCGATCGACGCCACCCTCGGCCAGGCGGTGGACGCGCTGCTCGCCACGGCGCAGCAAGAGTTTCCGGTGGTCGACGCGTTCCGCAAGCCGGCCGGACTCCTGACCCGCGAGGATATCCTCGCGGCGGTGCGCAGCCATGGCGGCGAAGAGCCGGCGAGCGCTTTCATGCGCGCCGGAGTGGACAGCGTTCGGCCGGGGACGCCGGTCGAGAGCGTGTTCGAGCGGCTGCAGGACCCGAAGGCGGAGGCGCTGTATGTCACCGACGCCGACGGCGCGATCGTCGGCCTTCTGACCCGGCAGGCGCTCGCCGAAATCGTGCTCATCCGTTCGGCGCGACCCGACTGGCGCTTCGGCCGGCGATCGTGAAGGCGCGGTTGACAGGACCGGTCGCGCGGCGAATATGGCGGCCCGGAACCCGAGTCGCATTTGAAGAAATCCGCCAAATCCCTGTCCCTTGCGGCCCTCGGCTTTGCCCTTGTCGCCGCGACCCCGGCCGCAGCCGACCTGCGCATGTGCAACAACACGCAAAACCGCGTCAGCGTCGCTCTCGCCTACACCGATGGTCAGAGCTGGGTGAGCGAGGGCTGGTGGAACCTGAAGCCACTCGATTGCGTGACGCTACTGCGCGGCGCGCTGGCGGCGCAGTATTACTACGTCTATGCGATGGACGAGCGAGGGGGCGAGTGGAAGGGCAAGGCCTTCATGTGCACCTCCGATCGCGAGTTCAAGATCGATGGCCGCCAGGACTGCTTCCGGCGCGGCTACGACCGGACCGGCTTCTTCGAGGTCGACACCGGCAAGGACGCGAAGAGCTGGACGGTGCAGCTGACCGACCAGGCGAATTCCGCCACGCCCTGAATCGTGTCATCATCGTGACGCAGGCTGCGCGCTAGTCGCGGCGCCGCAAGTCCGAGTTCGAGGAGACGCCCTTTGCATTCCCGCCGCAGCCGCCGCGTGAAGATCATCGCCACCCTCGGCCCGGCGTCGGCCGACAAGGAGACGCTTGCGGCCCTGTTCGCCGCTGGCGCCGACGTCTTTCGCATCAACATGAGCCATGCCTCGCACGACGCCATGCGCGAGCGGGTCGCGATGATCAGGGCGCTCGAGGAAGAGGCGGGGAGGCCGATCGGGATTCTGGTTGATCTCCAGGGACCGAAGCTGAGGCTGGGTCTGTTCGCCGACGGCGGGGCCGAGCTGCACAAGGGCGACGTTTTCGTGCTCGACAGCGACCCCGAGCCGGGCGGCGCGACGCGGGTTCAGCTGCCCCATCCCGAAATCCTGAGTTCGCTGGCGCCGGGGCATCGCATTCTCATCGACGACGGCAAGGTGATGCTGCGCGTGGCCGATGCGGAGCCGAACCGAGCCTCTACCGTGGTCGAGGTCGCCGGCCGCGTGTCGAACAAGAAAGGCGTCAGCCTGCCCGACACGACCATCCCCACCTCGGCGATGACCGACAAGGACCGCGCCGACCTGCTGGCCGCTCTCGACGAGAATATCGACTGGATCGCGCTCTCGTTCGTGCAGCGGCCGGAGGACGTGGCCGAGGTCAAGGCGATCGCCAGGGGCCGGGCGCTGGTCATGGCCAAGATCGAGAAGCCGCAGGCGGTGACCCGGCTCGAGGAGATCATGGCGGTCGCCGACGCGTTCATGGTGGCGCGCGGCGATCTCGGGGTCGAGATGCCGCTCGAGCGGGTGCCGGGCATCCAGAAGACGCTGACGCGCTTCGGTCGCCGGCTCGGCAAGCCGGTGGTGGTGGCGACCCAGATGCTCGAATCGATGATCACGTCGCCGGTGCCGACGCGGGCGGAAGTGTCCGACGTCGCGACCGCCGTGTTCGAGGGCGCGGACGCCGTCATGCTGTCCGCCGAAAGCGCGTCCGGGCAATATTCGCGCGAGGCGGTGGCGACGATGAACCGAATCGCGGTCGCGGTCGAGTTGGAGGGCATTTATCCGTCGATTATCGAGGCGCAGCGGGCAACACCCGAACCGACCGGCGCCGATGCGATCGCGGAAGCGACCCGGGACGTCGCCGAGACGCTCGGCCTCAAAGTCATCTGCGCCTGGACGAGTTCGGGCTCGACGGGCCTGAGGATCGCCCGGGAGCGGCCCCGCTCCTCGATCCTGGCGCTGACCCCAAACGAGGAGGTGGCGCGCCGCCTCGCCCTGGTCTGGGGGGTGCATCCGATCGTGACCGACGACGCACGCGACGAGCGCGACATGGCCGAGCGCGCCTGCCGCCACGCCTATATCGAGGGATTCGCCGGGCCCGGCGAGCGCATTATCGTCGTCGCCGGCGTGCCGTTCGGCACCTCGGGGGGAACGAACAACCTACGGATCGCGACGGTCGGCGGGTAGGGCGACGCAACTCCTGTAAGCGTCGATCGCCCTCGCGTCGGACTGAGTTCTCTGATCGGGGGGCGCAAACGAAACTTGCGGATGAGCGAGTGTTGATTGGTGGGCCCCATGCTCGCCACTTTCATCGCTGCGTTGTCGCTGCGCTGCCGTCTTTCGCGGCGCAAGATCCAGGAATTTCTGCGCGACTGGCTCGACCTCGAACTGGGAGTGGCGACCATCGAGCGCTGCATCCACGAATTCGGCCTGGCCAGCGAACCCGTGGTCGAGCGCCTCATTGCGGATGTGCGAGCCGCCGAGATCGTCCATCTCGACGAACCCCCCTGGTATCAGCGGGGCGTCCTGTTGTGGATGTGGGTGGCGGTGACGGCCGCCACGATCGTCTACCGCATCGGCAGCCGCCGCAAGGAGGAACTCGCCACGCTGATTGGCGACGCCTTGCCTCAGCTGGTTGGTCACCGACGGCTACGGCGCCTACCGAGATCATCCCCGCCGCCAGCGCTGTCTGGCGCATCTCATCCGCAGGGCCCTGGCCCTCGCCGAAGGCTACTACGGCGCGGGCTCAGGCTTCGGTCGCGATCTGGTCCGCGACCTCCGCCGCCTCATCGGGCGCGTCCACGATGGAGCCGACGCGGACGCCCTCGAGCGGCTGACGACCCGCATCAAATGGAACTGCCAGTGCAACCGGCATGAGATCGAGAAGAAGGTTCGCGATCTCGCCGGTGAAATCCTCAACGACTGGGACGCCGTTATCGCCTTCGTGTCGGACCCAAACCTGCCGCCAACCAACAACGACGCCGAACGCGCGCTCCGCCACGCCGTGATCGCACGCCGGATCAGCTTTGGAACCAGGACCGATGAAGGCAGCCGGTTCTACGCCGCCGGTCTCAGCGTCATCGATACTTGCCGCAGGCGCGGCGTCGAGCCCTGGGCGTACGCTTGCTCTCTCATCGCCGCAGCCCGAGCCAACCTCACCCTGCCCATAATCCCCGCAAACGCCGCCGCTTGAACGGCGGGGGGATGTGAACGGTTACCCGATATCGGCTCATATGCTGCTGTCCCCTTCGCTGTCGCAATCCTACCGCGGCGTAGGTGCAGCATGGAGTCAATCAGTAGAGGCGGACGGCAGGAGAAAAGGCTGGCTGGCCGCTGGTCGGATGTCTTTGAAGACATTGAGATCTTTAGATTTGCCGATTCCGACGAAGCCGCCCGGGTGTAACGGGATAATGCCGCCCGGGTCGCGAGCCTCGCTGGCCGATGGATTGTTGTCACCGGCTGTGGTGTTGGGTCAAGCCTTTCTCGATTGCTTTGCTTGGGTCCGACGCAGGCTTTCGCCGGCGAGTTCGATGCGATGAGCGTTGTGGATGAGACGGTCCAGGATGGCGTCGGCATAGGTTGGATCGCCGATGATTTGGTGCCAACTGTCGATCGGAAGCTGGGATGTGATCACTGTGGAGCGGCGTCCATAGCGCTCTTCGAGGATTTCCAGGAGATCATGCCGCGCGGCGGCGTCGAGCGGCTCCAGCCCCCAATCATCGAGGATCAAAAGGTCGGCTCGGCCGAGGTTGCGTAAGATGCGGGGATGGCGCCCGTCCCCTCGGGCCAGCGCGAGGTCCTCGAACAGACGGGGCGCGCGCTGGTAGATGACCGACCGATTGTCGCGACAGGCTTTGTGGCCAAGCGCTGAGGCCAGCCAACTTTTGCCGACGCCTGTCGGACCGACGAGAACCAGATTGTCGTGAGCGTTGATCCACTCGCCCTCGACCAGCTTTTGGAACAGCGCGCGGTCGAGACCGCGGGGGCTTCGGTAATCGACATCCTCGACGCTCGCCTGCTGGCGCAATTTGGCGACGCGCAGCCGCGCCGCGAAGCGCTTGTCCTGCCGCCAGGACGCCTCGCGATCGAGCAGAAGCCCGAGCCATTCGTGATGGTCGAGCCTGTCGGCTTGGCCGTTGGCGGCGATTTCGATGAAGGCCTTGGCCATTCCATGCGGGCCAAGGGCGTTGAGTTGATCGAGGGTGGGATGTTTGAGCAAGTCGTCTCTCCGCCCGCCCGAGGCTTAAAGCAATTCGGGACAAACAGACCATGCAAGGGGACGCCGCAGGGCGGCCCGCTTTCGCCCATCCTAAGCCGGCGGAGCCGGAACCAAACAGGATGGAGTAGACTTCGCTCGGTCGAGTGACGAGCGGGGTCGAAGATGGGCAGCAATTCCAAAAGTCGGCCGTGGCGAGGGTCCTATTCGATTTTTTGGGTTGTGAGGAGGTGGGGTGGGATTATGAAGGTGGCGAGGGCTTCGAGGAGATCGGACCAGGCGGGGAAGACCGCCAGGGTGGTCAGGGTTGCAAGATGAGCAAAGAAGCTCGTTCGCTTTTCCGCCGCCTCTCTCGCTTTTCGCCAGGGCGGTTCGAGAAGGTCGAGAACCGTATGCCAGGCGAAGGCGAGCAAGTTGAGCGCGGCGAGCGTCATGGCCAGATTGGTCTCGCCGTGCCCGAAATTGTGTTCAAGCTCGTAGCCGTTGTTTTTCAGGACGTTGAAGCCTTCGTTCTCGATCTTCCACCTTGCGCGGCCGCAAGCGGCGATCTCGGCGACGTTGCTCTTGGCGACCGGCAGCGAGGTAACGAAGGCCATCTTGTATGTGACTGCGCCCTTGGCGTTGAGGCTGTCGAAGCCGATCCAGTTGACCAGCACGGCGTCCTTGCCGTCGCGCAGCGGAACCTTCTCGACGAACCGGTAGCGATGCGTCTGGCGCGTCTTGCCTTTGCGGACTTGGACCTCATGACGGGTGAGTTCGGCTCCATCGATGAAGTCGTAGAGCGCCTTGTGCGAGGTCTCCTTGCAGGTGAAGATGAAATCGTCGCCGTTGTCCGCGAGCCTCTCGACCACGCTCTGGCAGGCGAACAGATCGTCGCCCAGATACACCGGTCGCAGGGGCTTCAGGCGCGCGCCGTGCTGCATGAGCCAGCGTTTGACCGCGTTGCGCTCGCAGTCCTGCTTCTCGGCGCCGTCCTGTTTGACGATGAACTCCGGCGCGAGCGGGACCACCTTGGAATGTCCCGGCGCGACAACCGTCGCGCACAGCATGGAATGATAGCTTTCGACCTTGCCGTTGCTGCGCTTGCGCGTCTGGCAATGCGGGCAGGCGATCCTCTGGCTGCAAAAATACTCGGTCCCGTCGAGGGCCACGAGCGCTCGGCCGCCCAGCCGGCCGAAAGCCTCGCGCATCGCCGGTTCGAGCAGCAGACGCTCCGTGTCCTCGAAGCAGGGCGAAAGAAGAGCAGGATCCGCGCCGTCGAGCATGTCCCTGATATAATTGTCGGAAGGGATCTTCTCGATGCCAAAAAGGGTTTGGCAGTTCGACCGTCCCTGACCTTTCTCCAGCCTACGCTGAAAGGACAGAAAAGACGCGCTCTGCATGAAAAACATCGCGAAGGCCGACAGACCGAAATCCGCCATCGCAATATTGCCGCTCCGCCCCTTGCGAGGGTCCGGAAACGCCTTGCAAACCGCCTTCAGGCCAGACAAAAGCGACGCCAAGATCTCCATCCCCAGCGTGAATCATGTTTCCGCTGATTTGGGAATCCCCCAGCGAAAAAATCATCCCGACCCTCTTTTAGAATTGCTGCCGTCAGATAGCCGTGAATGACAATCCGGTCGAAGCAGTGATAGACGAAGATCAGGAAGTCGCCGAACAGCTTGGTGAACAAATCCATGGCAGCCCCCTCGATACCCGGCAGGGATCGAAAGGCGATCCGGCGTCGACCGGGCAAACAGATGGTGGAGGGGAAGAGCTTTCGCCTCGCCGACGAGGTCCGCTCCATCCAGCGCCGGGCTGCTGACCGCCATGGGCGCGTCGTCACTGTTGGTCAGCTCGTCCTGTTCTCTACCGAAACCGGCGACGCCTGGCTGCTCGACCCATCCGATCAACTCGCCGCAAGGCTGGCCAGCGACGGCGACCCCGAACAGAGCTGGCCCCGCAAATCTGGACAGATCGATAAGTGGATTTTCTGCCTGACAACGGCGAGATTGGCCGAGGATCAGGAGATCAGATGACGAAGCGCACCCGTCGGAACCACACACCGGCCATCAAGGCGAAAGTGGCTTTAGCCGCGATCAAGGGCGAAAAGGCGCTGGCCGAGCTGGCGCAGCAGTTCGATGTCCACCCCAATCAGATCACGCAATGGAAGGGGCAGCTTCTAGAAGGCGCGGCCGGCGTTTTCGGGCGTGGCAGAGTTGAGGCCGGGCCGACGCCGGTTGATTTGAAGGCCCTTCATGCGAAGATCGGAGAGCTGGCGCTGGAGAACGATTTTATGGAAGGCGCGCTCACCAAGGCGGGCTGGCTGAGCGCAAAGCGATGATCGACAGAACGCACGATCTGCCGATTTCCCGCCAGGCGAAGGTTTTGAACGTCAGCCGGGGCAAGCCATCGTTCATTCCGCCGACGTCCAGGACCGCGGCGGCGGGGTTTTGCTGCTGGCGACGCTGCTTAGCCGGTTCCCGTATCTCGAAAAACTGTTCGCCGACGGGTGCCTATCAAGGGCCGATCTTCGCCGAAGCGGTCGCCAAAATCCTCTCTCGGATCAAGGTCGAGATCGTCAAACGATCCGATCAGGCAAAAGGCTTCGTCACGCTGCCGAAGCGCTGGATCGTCGAGCGAACGATCGCCTGGCTCAACCGCAGCCGAAGACTGGCCAAGGACTGGGGGAACCTCAACGTCACAGCCCTCATGTTCCTTCGTTTCGCCTCCATCCGCCTCATGTTGCGAAAGCTCTGCAATCCCGCATGAACTTTCGAGTCAGACTTTAAGCATGGCTTCTGCTGGAACGTGCTTGTCGATTAAACAAGGTAACTGCCAATGAAGGGCTTTGTACTCGTTAAAGGGAAGGGAGGTCTAGGTAACAGGATGCAATCCGCAATGAGCGGTATATTGTATGCCATGCTTTCTGACCGTCAAATTGTCATCGACTGGAGCGATTTCACATACTCAAACCAAGGCGAAAACGCTCTTCCGAAGCTATTTACAGTGCCAAACTCAAAAGAACATTTACCAGAGTCGGCGCGCTGTTCAGTGGCCCCTTTATTGTGGGTTGATCAGTTGGACAGGCAAGCAAGTGAGGTCGTTCAGGAGGTCGATCCAATTGCTCACAACACTTGGAGGGGTTATCGTAAATTTTCCTTCGACTTTTCCAGCCTTGATCATCCGGAGCAAACGCTTGTCATGTGGACGTACTCCCACCTGATACCGAGGATGAGGCGCCATTTTCGTGGACCATTCTCGTGGCTTTCCTCCATGACAGACGAAGATATAATGCGCTGGTTGCTCAATAACAGGCTTATATTGCATCCAGATATTATGGCAACCGTCGAACGACAGTGGCGTTTGAAAGTAAGCCAGGACAACGTCGTCGGTGTGCACATTAGGTTTACTGATCTAAAACTGTCAATCGAGCCTTATTACAACGTCCTTGACAATTTGTTCAAGACAGTTCCGAATCTTGAGATGTTTCTGGCGACGGACAACATTAGTGTTCAGAAGAATATGATTAAACGATACTACAGAGTCGTTTACAATGACAAGTGGTTTCCGGCTGGAGGGCAGGCTATGCATCATAACAACGCTTGTCCGGATCGCACACAAAACGCTATTGATGCGTTATTAGACATGTACATGTTGGCGAAGTGTAGTTATCTTATATATGCCGGCAGTTCGACTTTCTCGTACTTGTCTAGCCTCCTATCGACGAGCCCAACTCACCATATTATCGACACCGAGCGGCGAAAACCCCTAATCCAGATGAAGAAAACGATAAAGAGGTGGGTAACATGATTCATGGCCTGGGAGTTTGACGTTGGGGGCTATGAGGGATTGCGCAGCCTTCGCAACATCAAGCGCGAGGCGGATCCAACGAAACGGAGGGCAAAATCCTGACCCGCATTATGCATCGCGGGCCGAAGGCTGTGGATTAACTCTCTGAGTTTGTGTGTGATTTGGTTGCTAGAGCCGGTCAACGCCGTTTCAGGAGAGCCACACCCGTCATGATCGATTCTATGCTGCCGTTGCCTGGACTGTCGCTCGTTCGCGGCAAGGCGATCGAGGCCAAGTTCGATGGCGGTCTGTTGTCATCGGACGGCGGCGTTTTGGCATTGCGCGAGGTCGAGCAGTGCCTTGGCGTCGCCGATCGGATCGCCTCGTGCATCGCCGACCCGCGCGCGCCCGAGCCGATCTGGCGCTCGATCGGTTGCCGTCCGATGGCGAATTGTGTTCGCCGTCGACAATCTCGCAATTGGAGAACCTGCCCGATCGGCGCACGCTGTTGCGCATCGACCGCTCGATGATCGATTTCTATTGTCATGGGAGATCCCCCGGCTTTGCCGGGGAGGCAGTAGAAGTTTGACATATCCGGCAGTACGCGCGCCCGCTATTCGCTGTCATTAAGAACGCGAACCCTTGGAAGCGCGCCCGTTGATTCTGCGCAAGGGCGAACTCCTCACCAATGGTGAAGCGATTCCGACAGCGTGATCAAGTGTCCCGAAGCAAGCCTGTATTCGCGGGTTGTCAAGTCAAAGGTTTGGAATTGGGCCCCTTTGAGGGGCCCCCAACCTTAAAGCCCCCGGCTTTGCCGGGGGATACTTACTGCGCGTCTTTCCATATAGCGGTGTCACGCGAGGATCCGAAATTCCTTCGGGTCGATGACGCGGAAATTGTCGGTGATGGTTGACGAGAACTCGTCGAACCGCTGTGGCACGGTTTCACGCAGGAAACCGAGCACGGCCTCGGCGAAGTCGCGGAATTTGGCGTAGCATCTGTTGTGGGTGACGTTTTCGTGCATCACCTTCCAGAGCCGCTCGATCGGGTTGAGATGGGGACAGTATGACGGCGCGAAGTGCAGGACGATGCGCCTCCCTGGCTGTTGCAGCCAGCCCTGGACGACTTTGGCGTGGTGGTAGCGGGCGTTGTCGAGGAAAACATGGATGCGGCTCATCGTCGAATAGGAGCGCTCCAGCGCCTCGAACAAGGCGATCGTGCTTGCCGCGTCGACGGTCTGGACATCCCTCATCCTGAGCTTGTCGAAGGATGATGCGGGTCTGTCCGGTCTCCAGGTCGATCGCGCCGTGCAGGTTCAGCCGGTCGCGCCCGGACGCCGCGGGAAGCGCGCAGCGCTGTCCGCGCGGCAGCCAGCGTCCAGCGGGCTTGGCTTGGTGGGTCGGATGGACGGCGTCGACGTAGACGACCGTCTCGTCCGGGCCGAGCGAGTTGCGCAAGTCCTCATGCGCGTCGATGAACTTTTGCTGGGTTTCCACGTCGATCTTGCCGGGCACGGATTCCGGCTTCTTCCAGTCGAATCCGATGCGGTTCATCAGCTTGATCAGTCCAGAGCGGCCATAGTCGAACCCGAACCGATCCAGGATGAATTGCCCGATTTCGGTGGTCGACGTCGGCAGCACCTCCGTCGCCCAGGCGCGCAATTCGTCGATCTGGAGGGGTGCCAGCCGTCCGGCTCCGCCCTTCAGGTCGAACAGGACGAGCGCCTCGACGCCGCCTTCCTGGAATTCCTTGAGCCAGATGCGGATGGTCGAGTTGTCGAGGAACAGCGCTTCGGCGACCTCGGCGTAGGACCAGCTCTTGTCGAGCAGAAGGATGGCATTCGCCCGGCGGACGATGCGATGCTCCTCCAGCCCGTCCCTGACGATCTTCACCAGGTCGGCCCGATCCGCTGCGCTGAGGAAATAGCGATTCGTCTTCACCAGGCGACTGGAATCGATCCCGCTGATTCGGTCAAACGATTTTCGGATGGACGCGGAATCCCGATATATGATCCCGAAGCGCATCACGCTTGACGTCGACAACACCATCGACGCCGTGCACGACGGCCAACAGTTACGGTTGTTCAATTCGCATTATGACGAGTATGGCTTTCAGCCGATCGTCATGTTCGACGGCGAGGCCCGGTTCATCACCGACGTCCTTCGGCCCGCCAAATGGCCAATCGGCAGGGAAACCAAGGCCTCTCTGCGCCGTCTGTTGCGCGCGATCCACGCTAACTGGCCCAGCACCGAGATCCTGCTGCGGGCCGACAGCCTGTGTTTCGGCGTGCAAAATTGAGCCCCTGAGAGGTGTCATCGGCATCCAAAATTGACCCCCCTATTTGCGGTTTGCTCGGCTGCCCGCCTTGGCGCGAAGCGGGCGGTGGGGGATGCTGGTTGTGGAGACGATCGGGCGGATACGGCGCGAGCATCTGGGCAAGGGGAAGTCGATCAAGGAGATCGCGCGGACCTTGCATCTTTCGCGCAACACGGTGCGGCGGATCCCACGGTCGGGGGAGACGGCGTTTTCGTATGAACGCGAGGTCCAGTCGCGGCCGAAGCTCGGAGCGTGGACGGACGAACTCGATCGGCTTCTATCGGCGAACGCGAATGCCGCGGCGCGCGAGCGGCTGACCCTGATCCGCATTTACGTGGCGTTGCGGCCTCTCGGCTATGAGGGCGGCTACGACGCTGTTCGGCGCTATGCGCGGCGCTGGGACGAGCAACACGCGGGCGCGACGGCGGAAGCCTACATTCCCCTGACGTTCGCGCCCGGCGAAGCCTACCAGTTTGATTGGAATCACAAGATCGTCGTCATGGACGGCGTGACGACGACGGTGAAGGTCGCCCACGTGCGGCTCTGTTACAGCCGCATGGTGTCCGTGCGCGCCTATCCGCGCGAGAGCCAGGAGATGGTGTTCGACGCCCACGACCGCGCCTTCGCGTTCTTCCGGGGCGCCTGCCAGCGCGGCATTCCCGATTATGTGGCTGGCCACATAATCGGGATTTTGTGGCCGCCGCCGTTATGTGACGCGCCGCCGCGGAATGGGCTTCTGGCGGCGACGCTCGGCCACATATCCCTCAAAGGGCCGCGAGCCATTCGAGCAGTTCTGGTTCGCTTTGCCAGACAGGTCTTCGCGGAGGCACCGCCTAAGAAGTCGAAGGCGGCTGGCAGGCCTCGAGCGCTTCCTGTTTCATCCTGATGTTGATTTCGGCATAGCGATTGGTCGTGTCGAGGCTGACATGGCCGAGCCAACCCCGAATGACATTGACGTCGACCCCCAATTCCAAGAGATGCACCGCGGTTGTGTGGCGGAAGACGTGGGGCGAAACGGGGCGTTGATTTTGCTCGGTCGGAATATGGTTTGTATGACGCCGGACGAGCTTGTAGAGGCCGAATCGCATCAGCGGCCGACCGGCGCTGACCAGGAAAACCGGGCTGGTAGGCGGAGCCGTTCGTCGCAGTTGCAGCATCTCATCCAGCGTCCGCGCGGTCTCCGGCCATAGGGGACAGGTCCGCCACTTGTTGTCTTTGCCATTCAAATCGACACTTGAGGGCGGAGCCAAGGCGAACTGACCTATGGTCATGCCAACGAGTTCGGCCGCGCGCGCCGTCGTTGTACAGCAGGAGGAGCAAGGCGTGATCTCGAACGGCGAGCCGTCCCTTGCGAGGCATGTTGGCGAAGAGAAACTCGACCTCATCACGTTCGAGATAACGGGTCGCCGGCGAGGTCGGACAGCGCCAGCTTGCTGATCGGCCGATGGGTTGTCTTGGCAAGGAAGAGAAGGAACAGCCGAATTCCGTCGCGATAGCCGCGAATGGAGGCCTGAGAGAGTCCCTTTTCTGCTTTGAGATGGTGCTCGAAGAACTGGTAGACCAGGCTGCCGACGGTCGTCATGGCTGGGCTCCGATCGATATTGGGGCGGCGAACGTTTGGAAGCGGTCGGCAACGACGTCCATCAACTCGGCAGTGATCGTCAAATACACCGCCGTCGAAGCAGGATCGACGTGTCCCATGAAGGTCGACAGATTCAGCAGTTTGTCGGCTGGCTTGCCACCATCGCGATACCATCGGAGCAACCGCCCAACGGCAAAGCTATGGCGCAGGTCGTGCACGTGCGGCGACGTTCCTCCAGGCGGAATCGGAATCTTCAGTTGCGGAGCCAGCGCGGAACACCTGGCTGATCGTGCCAGGGTTCATGGGGTGGCCGCGAGTAAATGAGAAGACAGGCGCGTCGGCCGTCAATCCGGGGGTCCGCTCCGTCCGCATGCTCATGAAAGCGGACAGACGGTTCGCGAGGCGTGGTACCATAGGGACGAGCCTGGACTTGGAAAACTTCGTCTCGCGGATCGTCAGAATGCCCCGGTCGCAGTCCACATCGCCCCACCGTAAGCGGGCCGCCTCGCCGACTCGAAGGCCAAGGCCGAACAGCGAGCTGAATATCGTGGCGTAGGTGGGGCCGCGCAGCGGAGCCTTGTTCCGGTCCGGCAACAGGCCGGCTATGTCGACGAGACGCTGCCCGTACTCAAGCCCCAGAATGCAAGGCGGACGGGCCTGGCCGCGCCGCCGCGGCCGCATCGTAACCGGGGAGCGGTCGATGATGTCGTGTTCGACCATCCACTCGAATAATCGGCCGACGACCTCCATTCTATGCGAAGGAATTGGAGGGTGTGCGCGTCACTTCTGTCGCCGGCTCCGACGACGGAGGCCGCCGAGCCGCCATCATGTACACGCTCATCGAGACCGCTCGCCTCAATGACGTCGATCCCGAGGCTTGGCTCGCCGACGTCATCGCCCGCATCGCCGACCGTCCGATCAATCGCGTCGACCAGCTCCTGCCTTGGAACTGGTCGCCGATCCCAGCCCAGGCCAAAGCAGCCTGATCAGCCTCGCGCGGTCATCGCATCACGCTTACTCTTCGTCGGCAAGGATCGCCATTACAATCGCCGCTTCCTCCAGATGTGCTCCTACCACCTCGTCGAGCCGGTCGCCTGCACGCCGGCTGCGGCCTGGGAGAAGGGTCAGGTCGAGAACCAGGTCGGTCTCGTTCGCGAGCGCTTCTTCACGCCGCGGCTGAGGGTCAGGAGCTACGACGAGCCGAATGGCTGGCTCGTCGACAAATGCGTCGTCTGGGCCAAGGCGCACGCCCATCCCGAAGAGAGCGAGCGAACAATCTGGGAGATGTTCGAGGACGAGCGGCCGAAGCTCGTTCCCTATGGCGGCCGCTTCGACGGATTCCACGCGCTGCCGGCCTCGGTGTCGAAGACCTGCCTCGTACGCTTTGACAACAGCCGATATTCGGTCAACGCCAGCGCCGTCGGCGCCCGGTCGACATCCACGCCTACGCCGACCGTATCGTCATCCGCCAGGATGGGCGGATCGTCGCGGAGCACCCGCGCAAGTTCGGCCGCGGCAAGATCGCGTACGATCCTTGGCATTACGTGCCGCGCAAGCCCGGCGCCTTGCGCAACGGCGCGCCGTTCAAGGATTGGGTGCTGCCGGCGGCGCTGGACCGCATCCGGCGCAAGCTCGCAGGCTCCGACGACGGCGACCGCCAGTTCGTCAAGATCCTCGCCGCTGTGCTCACCGACGGTCTGCCGGCGGTTGAGGCCGCCTGAGCCCAAGCGTGCCGTCAGCGAGACGGATCGTCAGATGCACAACGCCGCCGTACACGACCCCTCGGCTGCTCGACGCAACCGTCCTGCCGGCCAGAGCATGGAAGGTGTAGTAGACCGTCTCTTCGCTCGCCAGAATCCCGGCGCCATGTCGCTGCCTCGACCGGAACCGGCAAGTCGCACGCGGTGATCGCCATCGCGCGAAGCTGCATCCGCGCGGGACGGCGCGGGCGCTTCTTCACTTCCGTCGATCTCGTCAACCAGCTCGAGGCCGAGACGCGCGCCGGGCGCCAGGGCCGCATCGCCCGAACCGGAATCTCGATCCATTCGTCGCGTGGCGTGGCCACGCGGGGGGTCGCCCGCGGCGACGGTTTCAGGTGTCCCCGGATCGGTCGCAGGCGGGGCCGAGGCGCCAGAAAGTGGGCTCGCCCGAAAGCGGCGCGCCCCATATAGGCGGGATTGTCCAACATGCCGCGGATCGTGGAAGCATGCCAATATATCGAGCCGCGCCGGGTCCGACAGCCCATTTGATGCAATCGCCGACACACTTCGCGCAGGCTCAGCCGATCCAGCCCGATCCACGAGAAGATGAGTTGCACGATGTGCGCCTCATCTTCCACGACTTCGAAGCGCGCCACCCCGCCGCCCTGAACGCGGCTCACGTAGCGGTAGCCGAACGGAGCGCCCGTCAACGCGCTAACAGAGCCTGACCGCGCGGCATGGCGACGGCCACGCCGGCTACGTTCGAGGATCTTGGCGCGTTCGTATTCGGCGATCACGCCTTGCACTTGTAGCAGAAGATCATCCTCCGCCGTGCCGCCGATCGCGCGGTTCAGGAAAACGACTTCAGCTCCAGCACGGCGAAACTCGTCGACCAGAAGGACGGTCGGCAAGGTGATGACCTACCTGGTCGAGCGCCCACTCGTCATCCGTCAGGTCGCTCGGGTATCGCAAATGATCCCGCTTGTATTTCGCTCGGTTCGCGCGCCGCCGGCGTCAATTTCGACGTCACCGAACTCAAACGCGCCGAGCAGGCGCTCATCGAAGCGGATCGGCGAAAGGACGAGTTCCTCGCCATGCTCGGCCACGAATTGCGCAATCCTCTGGCGCCGGTCCAGTACGTCGTCCAGATGCTGAGCCGGCCCGGCGGCCTGGACGTCCTGCAGTCCGACCGTGCGCCGATCGACATGATGGAACGGCAGGTCGGGCATCTCGTTCGGCTGGTCGAGGACCTTCTGGACATTTCGCGCGTCGGCGCCGGCAAGATCGAACTGAGACAGGAACCGACGCGGTCGGATCGATCGTGGTCGACGCGCTCCGCATAAGCCGGATCCATGCCGAGGCGAAGGAGCACCGCGTGAAAAGCCTGATCGCCGAGGAGCCGCTCATCGTCCGCGCAAATTCGCAGCGAATTCGGCCTTCCGAAAGGAAATCCATGCCGAAAAGGCATTCGCTATCAGGCTTTTTGCGGCGAATTCCCTACTTCTACTGTGTCACGAGCGTTGGCTGAAGTTCCGCCGTTTGAGACGGTTTGGCAGCATGGGCATTGATGGAGGGATTTTGCCAGGGCGATCGTCAATTGCTTGCGCATGGTCGCGATGCAGAGGCTGGCGTGATGATGGAATCCCCGCCAGCCTCGCCCCTCGAAGTGAGCCAGGCCGAGTTCGCTCTTCAATTCCTCATAGTCGCGTTCGATCGTCCAGCGTTTGGCGTGGAGGTTGACGATCCGGGACGCGCTCGCGGTCGCATCGCTGACGGCCAGATGCCAAGCCTCCTTCATTCCCTTGGCGTGGACGCAGACCGCCGCGCCGACCTTGTGGCGGGCCGCAGTGAGCTCGGCGCCGCGCAGAAGGCGCGCGCCCTTTCTTGCCGACCCAGTCCTTGGCCAGGCGCGTCTCACCGTCCGCCGCGGTCACATGAACGTTGCCGCGAAAGCGGATGACGTAACTGAAGCCGAGGCTTTCGAGGAATTCGAACAGTTTGACGGCGCCGAAGCCGCGATCGGCCAGGATCGTCACCGCACGCCCTCGGGCAGGATCGCCTTCAAACGCGTCAGGCAGAGGTCTTCGAAGGCGTTGCGCTGGTCCTTCAATTCGTCCTTATCGACCGTCAGCCACAGAAGCGGCGTCGCCCGGCCGTGACGCGTGATGAGGTTCAAAGCGAGCCTGGCCTGATTGTCGGCGTCGAAATCGGTCCAGTCCATCGCAACGACGATCGCCTCGCGCTGACCCACGACCTCGCGAACCCATGGCGCGAAAAGGTCCCATACGACGACCCCGGCGTTGCTCAGCAGGCGATCGACTTGTTTGATCGCGTTCTGTCCATCAGACCGCGCGCTTGCGCCAGCGCGTGCCCGATCACCGAAACGGCCAAGGACGCACCCGTCAAAACCCCGAGCGTCCCGTTGGCTAGCGAAAGAATCCGCTTGGCGTGCAAGCTCCCCGAAAACGCGCGCTTCAGAAAATCATGAACCAATTCCATCCGATCGATCGACTTGCGCATGCCCGCTTCCGCCCGCACGATTCGCCACACCGTCACGCGCCGGACGCAAAAATACAGGCATTTTCGAGCCCTCCAAAATGAGGGGGTTCATCAGGGTATGCGGACGACTTCGTCATCCTATGCGGAACGCGCGAGGAGGCTGACGCCGCCCTCGCGGAGGTTCGCGCCTGGGTGAGCGAAAACGGTCTCGCGCTGCACCCCGCAAAGACGCATGTCGGTGACCGCCGGCAGCCGGGGCAAGGGTTCGAGTTCCTCGGCTACCGTTTCGAAGCCGGCCGGCGACAGGTGCGCCAGAAGAGCCTGAACACGTTCAAGGACAGCATAAGAGAGAAGACGCGGCGCACACGCGGCGACAGCCCCGCCTGCGCCGTGAAGGATCTCAACCCGCTGTTGCGCGGCTGGTTCGGCTACTTCAAACATGCCCATCACACCACCTTCGGCAAGCTCGACGGGTTTGTCAGGCGACGGCTGCGCGCCGTCCTGCGCAAGCAGGAAAAGCGCCCCGGGCGGGGCATCTGCCGCGCCGACCATCAACGCCGGCCAAATGCCTTCTTCGCTGAAGCCGGGCTGTTCGCGCTTTACACGGCCTGGTTATCGGCGAGACAGTCTCGATGAAGAAACCACCGACTGGAGAGCCGTATGCGGGAAAACCGCCCGTACGGTTCGGAGGGAGGGGTCGGCGAAAGCCGATCCCTACCCCTATCAGTAGAAGTTTGACAACTACGACGGTATGCGCGCCGGGTTCGCTTCTTATGACGAAAATCAATCCTTGGAGGCGCGCCCATATTCTGCGCTGCCGCCGGTTCCTGACTGACGGTGAAGCGATCCCCACAGCATGATCAGGTGTCCTATCGGAGTGTGTATTTTTGGGACATCAGCGAAGGTTGGGGAATCGGCCCCTTTGAGGGGCCCCAATTCTAAACCGAGCTTCTTTCTTTCACGAAGCGTAAGTCATTGATCTCGCTCACGGCGAGCGGCTCCGGGGTCGCTGCTACTGGGTACAGGCGATGGGGAATCCCAGGAGGTCGAAGGCCTTTTGCTGGATCGGAGTCGGGCGGGTGAGGATGGTGAAGGGGCGGTCCGGCGCGTTCGCGGTCACGACGGTGTTGCGCGCGAGGGTCGCGAGGTCGGCGAGCAGGGTCTGGAAGGAGTGGACCGGGGCGCCGTCGACGGCGCGGCCCGTGGCGCTCTTGGCGAGGGCGGCGGGGGAGCGCTGCGCCTTGGCGACCGGGCTCTCGCGCAGGGCCTCGGCGGCGGCCTTGTCGTCGTCGTCGTAGAGCATCGGCGCCAGGCGCTCGCGCATATGCCACTCGACGTAATAGGCCAGCATGCACAGGAACACGTGGGCGCGGACCCGATCCTCCAGCCAATGGTAGATCGGCCGGACATGCAGGTCGACCGTCTTCAGGCAGCGAAAGGCGCGTTCCACCATGGCCAAGGATTTGTACGTCTTGACCGCGGTGTTGTCGGCGAGGGTCTCTTCGGGCAGGCTGGTGCGCACGGCGTAGAGGCCGTCGAGCGCGGCTTCCTGCGCGATCTGCTCGCGCTTTCGGGCGAAGGCGAACCGGTCGTCGGCGATCGTCAGCTCGAAATGCTTGGCCATCTTGTGCCTGCCGAGCACGGCGCCGACCGCGATGCCGATCTCGGCCGCGCCGCGCAAGGGACGGGTCTTGCGCGCCACGCTGGCGACGGTCTTGGCGAGATCCCGCTCGGTGGCGGCGAGGAGGTCCTCGCGCTTGCGGGCGCGCTCGCGCGCGAGATCCGGGTTGCGGCAGACGATCAGCCGCTCGCCGGGAAACTCGGGCGACGTGATCGCCGCCATGTCGCGCTCGTCGAACAGCGACATCTGCAAATGTCCGCCGCCGACCAGCTCCTTGAGCGCAGGCGCGCGCAAGGCGGTGATCCAGTCGAGCCCGGCGGGGCGCAGATCCTCGTCGATGCGCGCCTGGGTGATCATGCCGCGATCGCCGACCAGCACGACGTGGTCGATGGCGAAGCGGCGCTTCAGCTTCGAAACCTGATCGGCGAGCGTCATGGGATCGCCGGTGTTGCCTTCGAACACCTCGATGGCGACGGGACAGCCGTCGGGCGCGCACAGAAGGCCATAGACGATCTGCAACTTCCCCTTCTTGCCGTCGCGGTTGTAGCCGCGTTTGGCCAAGGGGCAGCAGCGGCCTTCGACATAGCTCGACGAGACGTCGTAGAGCACCAGCGTCCCGCCCTTCAGGCGGCGCTTTGCCAGCGCGGTCTCGATCGGACCCTGGCGTTCGAGGAGCCAGTCGAGCGCAGCGTAGAACTCGTCCTCGCGGACGTCGCCCAAGGCCAGCTCGACGCCGAGGCTCGAGGCGGCGGTGGCGGGATCGAGCGCCCTGGCTGTGGCGAGCTTGGAGGCCGGGGCGATGATGCGGCTGACGATCATGGCCAGGACGAGGTCGACCGGTCGACAGCTCTCGGGGTCGGTCTCGCGCGTGGCCTTGGGACCGATGATTTTGTCGAGGCCGATCGCGCGCGTCGCGCCCAGGACGGCTGCGACATGGCCATGCGGCAGCGAACGCTCGATGACGAAGGGCTGTTCGCCCGGCGGCATCACGACCCCGCCCTTGAGGACGCCGCGCAGCCCCTCGACGTGCTCGGCCGGCCAATGGGAGAGGTTGAGCAGCGTGCGCTTTCGCACGGTCTTGCCGTCCCGGTAGCTCTCGCGCAGCAGGATCGCGGGCGGGGAGCCGCGGTTGGGGACGGTCTCGATGTACATGGGCGTAGGATAGCGGATGCGCGTCGCACAATCAACAAAAATATCTGATTTACATGGCTACATTTTCACCCCTCGCAACCCCAAATATGCGCAAAATCAGAGGCTTGACCCTCGCGAAAGAAAGAAGCTCCGTCTAAAGCCCCCGGCTTTGC
>CAVUHX010000018.1:0-39025 GCA_963741405.1 uncultured Alphaproteobacteria bacterium | reverse complement strand
CGTGCCCGAGCGCGTCCGCCAGACTGTCCACGTAAGCCGCAAACCGCGCCTCGCTCTCCCCCCTCGTCCCGTCCACCTTCGCCGCCTCCGCCAACAAAACGAATCGGCAGAATATCAAAGCCTTACACTCGGCGAATCCGCAAAATCGGGTTGTGACTCAGTAGAATTAGAGCCTTGTCCCAAAACTCATCCAACCGAAGCTGATCCCAGATGACCATGGCCAACCAGCACGCGCCCCATTGGCGCGGCCGGCGCAGTCGCATCTGGCTCAACCGGATCGGAAACCACGTCGCAATCGAGAACCGGCGCCGTCCGGTCTTCGGGAAAAAGCGCAATCTGGGTCGAGCGTCCGCCTTCGTCGAACGCCTCGATCGCCCGGCTCCAACCCGCGCGCTGGCTGTCGTTGATCTCCCCGAGATAGAGAACCTGCCGTTGAACCACGCGGCCGCCCTGCACGCGTCGGTTCTCAACGACCGACCAGGCCCGATGCTCCTTGCCGTCCTTGCGGCGAATCTTGTGGCGCAAAAACATGCCCCAAACTCGCGCCGCCCAGATCGCCACGCAAGGCCCTTGGTCGGCACTACAACCGACTCTCGCACTCTCGCCCCAATAAACTCAGTAGCTTATCGCAATCGCCCACCCTGAAAATCGTAAAACTCTGACGCCACTGGGTGAAGTCGGGCTACCCTGCATCGGTTTGAATCGCACCCGTCACGCTCCCTGCAAGCTCGATTGCCCGCTTTCGATCAGGGCGGCGGCAGCATCGAATTCCGCACCACCGCCGTCAGCTCCCGATAGGCTTCGATGAACGACCGCAGCGTCCTGACGGTCGCGCCGTAATGGTCGAATTCCGCAACCGACAGACCGTCTTCGTCATAGGCGCGGCGGAATTCGGCGAACTTCCGGTAGAGCTCGTCGACGATCGCGGGATCGACCGGATCGTCGATGCGCGGCTTGACCTCGACGTCGGAATTATTGAACTGCACCTGCCACTCGTAAGGGATGGTCAGAATCACGTCGCCGCCGATCAGCTGGGACCAATGCAGGTGGTGACGGTAGGCCGCGGCGAGCAGCCGCGCGCGATATCCGCGCGCCTTGAAGATTCCATAGGCCTTCTTGAACACGGCGACGCCGGCCCAATCGAGCGTGCCTGGCGTCGTGATGACGCCCTCGCGGGTGGCCAGGACTTTGACCCAGTCGTCCAGCCGACCGATCATCAGCGTGCAGGCCGGCCGCATGCCGGAAACGTCGTGACCCTCCCTGGCGCGCCGTTCGAGGCCGCGCTCCACCGCCTCCGCGACGGCGATCGCCTGCGGCAGGGTGAAGCTGACCGTCGCGTTGATGGTGATGCCGAGGCGGGTCACCTCCTCGATCGCGACGACGCCGGCGGCCGTCACCGGGATCTTGACCTGGATGTTCCGCGCGAGCCCGTTAAAATGAACCGCTTGTTCCACGAGTGCGGGAGAATCGACGTAATTGACCGGATTGGTCTGCATCGAAAGGCGGCCCTTGAGGCCTTTCTCCCGTTCGAACACCGGCAGCAGCATCTCGGCGCCGCGCAGGCCCACCTGTTCGATGAGCTTCCAGGCGATCACGTCCTCGGTCGCGGTCGGGTTTTCGGCGATCAGTTGCTGGAGCTTGCCCTTCCATGCCTCAAACTCCTTCTTCAGGACCGTAAGGACGATGGCCGGGTTGGTGGTCGCGCCGACTGCACCATTGCCGATCGCATATTCGAGCTCTCGCGGCGAGCACGAGTCGTTCCAGACGTCGGTCTTGGTTCCGTGAACCGTTCGATACAGCGGCGACTGGTTTGGGGGTGAAATGGTCACTTCAGCGTCTCCTCGTCGATCGCGCCAATTCCTTTGGGCGGCGCTGAACCCTTGGCTATCGGTACGGATGTTCCACCGTGTAGCATAAATGGATTAATCAGTCCAGATCGATTTTTGCCCGACATCCCGTCTCTCCGGCGAGGAGCCCGTCGCGTGGGCGAGGCCATCAGCCTCGTCGCGGTCGGGAGATCGCGGGGGCCTAGGCCCTTCATCCAGTTTGTCAAGATCCCGCCGTAACCGTGTGTCGAGCCGGCAGCGGCGGCAACCTCTATGGCGGCCCGCGGGCGCTCTGTTCCGGCCGGAAACAGGCAGGAGTATCTCCTGTGATTTATACTATAAACCATAGTGTTATTGGTCGCGGAGAGTGTTTCAAGCACCTGAAAAAACGAGACTTTCCTCCGATGAAACTGGCCGAAGACCGCAGGCGTCCTGACTGTTTCTCCCTGCTAGCAGGGAGAAACAGGAAAAACTCCCCCAATCGCGCAGAGCGTCCGCCGATCGAAATTGCGCTTCGCGCGACGGGGGACTGTGCGAACGGTCACTGCAAAAATCCGGCGAGGGAAGCGGCGATCCCTGGCTGCCCTCAGCCGAGGACCGTCGCCAACGCGACCGTCTCCCCGGTCTTGGCCGAGCGCGTGGCGGCCTCGGCGACAGCGAGGGCGATCACGCCGTCGTCCAGCGACACCGGGAGCGCGCTACCCGTCGTCACCGCCTCGACGAACGCCGCCCATTCGGCGGAGTAGGCGCGCATATAGCGTTCGAGGAAAAAGAACTCCGGCTTTGCGCTGACGACGCCGGCGGCCGTCGCCTTCGACACGGTGTGCTCGAGGACATTGGCCGCCGAGAGCAGGCCCTCGGACCCAAGAAGCTCGATGCGCTGATCGTAACCGTAGACGGCGCGCCGGCTGTTCTGGATGACCGCGATCCGTCCGTCCGTGTATTGCAAGGTGACGACGGCGGTGTCGACGTCGCCGGCCGCGCCGATTTCGGGATCGACGATCGAGGAGCCGATCGCCGTGACTTTGTCCGGCGCCGATCCCATGAGCCAGCAGGCCATGTCGAAGTCGTAAATCATCATGTCGCGGAACAGGCCGCCGGAAACCCTCACATAGGAAACCGGCGGCGGCGCGGGATCGAAGGAGGTGATCGACAGGAGTTCCCTCTTGCCGATCTCGCCGCGATCGGCCGCCGTCTTCAGCGCGGCGAAATTCGGATCAAAGCGGCGGTTGAAACCGATCATCACCGGTCGGCCAGTCGCTCCGGCCGCCTTCTGGCAGGCCTGCGCCCGCGCCAGGCTGAGGTCGACCGGCTTCTCGCAGAGGACCGCCTTGCCCGCCTTCGTCGCCGCCTCGATCAGGTCGGAGTGGGTGTTGGTGGAGGTCGCGATCAGGACTGCGTCGATCGAGGCGTCGCCGATGATCGCCTCGTTGCTTCGGGCCTCTGCGCCATATGCGGCGGCAAGCTTTGCGGCCGCCTCCGTGTTGACGTCCGATACGGCGACGAGCCTGCTCTCCCGGTGGGAGGAAATAGCCTTGGCGTGAACGTTGCCGATGCGGCCGGCGCCAAGGAGACCAACTTTGAGCATGGGAGTTTTCCTTTGGAAAGTATCGCTTTGATTTGCGTGCGGCTACCGGACGCGCCCCTGGCGCGGCCGTCGAACAATCAGACAGTGAAGGCGGATCGAAAAGCGTCGAGGGCGGATTCAGCGTCGCCGGAAGCGAAGGCGTCCAGGAAGACCGTGCCGCGGTAGCCCATGGCGTCCAGGGCCCGCGCGACGGCACGATAGTTGATCTCGCCGGTCCCCGGTTCCTTTCGTCCCGGAACGTCGGCGACCTGGATCTCGCCGATCCATGGCTGACACCTCTTGCACCACGAGATCAGAGTCCCTTCGCCGATTTGCACATGGTAGAGGTCGAGGTTGAGACGCAGTTGCGGCCGGTCAACCGAGGAGACGAGCGCCAGCGTGTCGTCGATCCGGGCGAATCGAACGCCCGGGTGGTCGACGGGAAGGTTCAGGTTCTCCGGCATGAAGGTCACGCCGTGCTGCTCGCCGATATCGGCGATCCGGCTCAGCGTGTCGCGGGCCTTGAGCCACATCGCTCCTGTCACCGTCTCGGATGGCGTGACCGGCAAGCCCCCTTCGCCAAGCCCTGTGCCGTGGAGATTGAGCCGAGCCACGTTCAGACGCTTGCCGACTTCGATCGATTGCCGCGCCGTCGCGACCAGCTCCTTCGCCCCGTCCTCGTCGGTGAGACGGCCGCGGATATAGCCCGTCATCGATGAAAAGGTCGCGCTGGACTTTTCCAGCATGGCGAGGTCATGAGCCAGCCAGTTCCAGATGCCCGCCTGAAAGCCGAGATCGGCCGGGCGCTGCAGACGCCACAGCATCGGCTTGTCCGGCCACAGCATTTCGGCGCAGGCGGCGAGCGTGAAGGGTTGGGTCATTTTCGGTTCTTGGACTACATCAAAGGGGGATTTCTCGACCGAATTCCAGGTAGGGAAGCGGGAGACATTTGCGTCGCGAGGCGGCCGGCGAGCCCTTGTGGCAATGGACAACGATAGAACCCCGCGCATGTCTTCCCGATCATGATACCGGGTCGGAACGCTGGGCGGAAGACGGACGGTAGACCGAGCGCCGGTTTGTCACCTCGCGCAACATGGCAATCACGGCGCCACGCGCTCCATCGCCGCGGAGCGCCAAGAATTGTATGCGTTTGCGCCCGCCTTTCGATAGAGTTCTTGCTGGAGCGCGAGGTGATGGCCTATCGCTTCCTGCAAGTTGTCGGAAACAATTTCGGCCTGTCGCAACGATATTTCCAGGACGCTGTCGAAAGGACGCCGCGGGACGCGACGGCATGGATCGGACTTGCGGCAAGCTATGACCGGCTGGGCCGACGCCGCCGCAAAGCTGGTCGGGAACACGCCGAGCCCTCTCAACAATGAAGGCTATTCGTACATGCTGCGAGGCGATCTTGAGGAAAAGGCGAACAAGCTGAGCGTGAGAATGATCCTTCCGCCGGCGCTGGGGATATTCCCCGTCATACTGATCCTCATCCTGTTTCCCGCCATGCTTAAGCTGGTGCAGGTGATGGGCAGTTGAGTCGAAGATGAGGAGCGGCGGGTCGAGGTTCAGGAAGCGACCGTTCAGCGGCGTGCGTCCACCGGCCTGGAGCAGCGATTGCCTTACGCTCTCACGCGGAGCCCAGCGGGATCGTACAGCGGCTTCAGGAAGGGTCCCGCCGCAACGCGTTCGCCGGCGACTTCGAGCGCATAGTCGCCGGACATCACGAAATCCGCGTCCACGCCTGCGGCGCGCCTGACGTAGCCATAGCCGATCGCCTTGCCGATCTGTGGCCGTAGCCGCCGCTCGCCAGCCAGCCGACACACTCGCCGTTCCGGTAGATCGTCTCGCGCCCGAGCAGGATGACGTCGTTTGCCGCCGTGAATCCCGCGAGCAAGCGAGGCAAGGGCGCGGCGCGCTGAGCCTCGAGCGCCGCGCGGCCTCGAAACGGCAGATCCGTCTTGAGCTTCACGAAGGGGCCGAGCCCCGCCATGAGCGGGGAGTGATCGGGGCCGATCTCGGAGCCCCATGCGCGATAGCCCTTTTCGAGGCGAAGGGTCTCGATCGCCCGATAGCCGGCCAGCCGCAGCCCGCAAGGCGCGCCGGCGGCCAGGATCGCCTCGTAGAGGGTCGCGGCAAATTCGACCGGGACATGCAGTTCGTAGCCGAGCTCGCCGACATAGGTGATGCGCAGCGCGAGCGCCGGCGCGCCTCCGATGAGAAGCTCGCGCGCCGTCGCGAAGGGAAACGCGGCGTTGGAAAGGTCGTCCCGCGCCAGCACCTGCAGGATGGCGCGCGACTTCGGGCTCATGATCACGAGCACGGCGGTCTGGGACGTGATGTCGAAGAATCGCTGCTCGCGCGCCTTGCGGGATCGAAGACCGGATCCAATGAAAGTCGTGGGTCGCGAATCCCGTGCCGGTGACCAGCGTGAAGGAATTTTTCGCGTGCCGGACGATGGTCAGGTCGGCTTCGATCCCGCCTACGTCGTTGAGCATCTGGGTGTAGATGACCGCGCCGTCGGCCTTGCGCACGTCGTTGGCGGCGATCCGGGAGAGAACCATCTCGGCGTCTGAGCCTGACAGGCGGAACTTGGCGAAGGGCGTCTGATCGAACAGCGCCGCAGTTTGCCGCGCTGCGCGGGGTTCAACGCTTTTGGGATCGCGTCACCAGCGGCAGATCATTCTCGAACGGAAGCAAGCGGGTCGTCTGCGGCAGCAGGCGCACGGCGGCATCCGGACAGGCGGTATGCCAGCCAGTCATTGTAACATTGTCGTAAAGCTGATCGTTGCTGTCCCAGCCGAGCACGACATCGCAGACGATGACAGGAATTTGTCGCGGCCCATGTATTTGCCGCGCATCACGCCGTCGATGTCGAACACGCCGACCTTGACGTGGCCAAGGTTCTTCTCGCGGACGTAGTTCGCCAGATCTTCGGCCATCTGGATGTTGAGATCAGTTATATATCGAGCTCGGCGGCTGCGTTCCGCCAAAGGCGAAACTCGGGGAAAACTGGGAAGGCGCCGAGCAACAATCTTGCCCGGCGCCTGTGCGATCAGGGATCAGGCTTCGCCAATGGCTTTTTCAGCTGCGGCGATCGCGGCCTGGCGCTTGGCAATCATCTCGCCGATCGGCGGGCCCTGGAAACGACGCCGTTCGTAAGCAACCCAGATGATTCCGGTCAGGATGAGGAAGCCGACAGTGATCCAGAGCGCCCAGTCGTTCGGCGGCTGGATGCCGATGAAAAAGATGAGCAGCGCCGATAGGATCGAGAGAATGGCGACGAGCCTGAACAGCGGCCCGCCGAGATCCCACGGCCCCATCCTCGTCCAGGTCCTGCCGTAGGCGATCAGCCCCAGCGCGATCGGGATGGCGAACGAGAAGAACAGGAAGATGACCGTGCACGAGACGACGATCGAATAGGCCGAAGCCCCGGCGATCGTAACGAGCGACGCGCCCCAGACAAACAGAAAGGCCAGGATCGCGGATGTCCAGATCGCGGCATTGGGGGTGCGGTGGGCATGGCTCACTTTCTTCAGGAAACTTGAGCCCACCAGGCCGTCGTCCCGGGCGAAGGCGAAGATCATCCGCGACGCCGAAGTCACGGTCGCAAGGCCGCAGGGGAATTGCGAGACGAAAATCGCGACAAACAGCACATTTTTCAGCCACACCGGAAAGCGCTGGTCGAGGGCCCAGAAGAAGACGTTCCAGCCTTGCTTGGCTGCATCCTTCATGTCGGGAATCAGAACGACAAAGCCGATCAGCATGACTTAGCCGAACACCGCCGACCACCAGACCGAGCTGACCATGCCGCGGGGCGCCGAGAGCGCGGCCTTGTGGGTCTCTTCGGACGTGTGCGCTGAGGCGTCATAGCCGGTGATCGTGTAGATCGGCATCAACAGGCCGAGCAGAAACAGCATGAGGTCACTGACCTTGCTGGGCCAGATCGGATCGCCCTTCAACTCGTTGACCGCATTTAGGCGACGGCCAGAAACAGGTGAATTGGGGTTGGGTTTTTACCGGCATCGGCTGTTTGGGGGATTGATCGGGATAGGGGGATGCCTCGCGGCGCCGCCCCTCCCACACCACCTGGCATACGGATCCGTACCGCGGCGGTTCGACCGAGTTAAGCTTGGGCGGGCACATAGATTCGGGGAAGACCGAGCGAATCGAAATAGCGGTTGCGCAGCGCCTGTTGGACTGACGGGTGTCCTGACATTCGCCAGATGCCCGTGGGCGAGCCGGCCGCCACCGCCGCATTGAACTTCGATATGCCACGACGGGATAGTTCTTTGAAGCGGTGTTGCCCGGTTCGCCACTGCCGCCAAAGCTACAAACGCAATCTTCGACGGATCCACGCTTCGAGGTTTGTGAGGACTCGCGGAGTTTGGCAGAAGCCGAAGTAGCCGCGCCATCCAACGATGTATGGCTTCAGCTCTTTGATCAACTGTTGCAGACTGAACCGCCGCGTCCGGCGCGTCATGTCTCGGATCCGCCCTTTGAATTTGTCGAGAGCCTTTGGCGCGACGCGCCGCTCACTCCCGTCATTCGAGATGCTGAACTCAAGAAACTTCCGCTCTTCCGGTCGCGCCACCGCGCTCTTCGCCTCGTTGACCTTGAGCCGCAGCTTGTTGGTCAGGAACCGGCTCACAGAGGCCATGACCCGCTCGCCGGCGCGACGGCTGCGAAATAGATGTTGCAGTCGTCGGCGTACTGCAAAAACGGTGACCGCGTCGGGCCAATTCTTTGTCGAGGTCGTCAAGCACGAGATTGCTTAGGATGGGCGAAAGCGGGCCGCCCTGCGGCGTCCCCTTGCATGGTCTGTTTGTCCCGAATTGCCTTAAGCCTCGGGATGACCGCCTGGGGGTGGCCACCCCCAGGCGGTCGGGCGGGCGGGCGGGATCGTAGTCCCCTTGGCTTGAAACCGTGGATGAGCTGGATCCGTCCGCCCTTCGCGCTTGGCCTGAACAGATGATGGGGAGCAAGTCCCGCATGCAAGGCAAGGTCTCGCCCGAGCCAAACGCAATGCAAGTGTATGTCGGAGTCGACGTCTGTAAAGAACGGCTCGACGTCTACCTCCATCCAGTGGGAAAGACGGTCAGCGTCAACAACGACCCGAACGGAATCAAGCGGCTGAAGCGCTTGCTGAAACCTCATGACGTGGCCCTCGTCGTCATGGAGGCCACAGGCAAGCTGCACCGGCTCGCCCACCGTTCCCTCAGCGCCAGCGGCTTTAGGGTCGCTGTCGTCAACCCATTGCGTTCGCGGCTGTTCGCCGAGGCGATCGGGATGCTCGCCAAGACCGACCGCGTGGACGCGCGCATGCTGGCCATCCTCGGCGACACTCTCGATCCCGCCGTTACCGAGCCGCCCAGCGAACTTCTCGAAGGCCTGCAGGAACTCGTGCGCGGCCGCCAGGCGGCGAGCGACGAGCGCACCGCGCTTCTCAATCGGCGCGGCGGCAGCAAAACCAAATGTTTGATCCGCGAGCTCAATCGCCAGTTGCGCGCGCTCGAGACCTCGCTCTCCCACCTCGACGCCGAGATCCAACGCCTGATCCAAAGCGATCCCTGCCTCGCAAGGCGCTTCGAAATCCTCGTTTCGATTCCAGGCGTCGGCGAGGTCATCGCAGCCGCAATGGTCGCGGAATTGCGCGAGATCGGAACCCTCTCGGCCAAAGAGACCGGCATGCTCGCAGGCCTCGCCCCAATCGCCTGCGACACCGGCGATACGATAGGCGCCCGCCACATCAGAGGAGGCCGCGCTCATCTGCGCAACTCCTTGTACATGGGAGCGCTCAACCCCTCCCGCTTCAATCCCGCCCTCAAGCAATTCCACGATCGGCTCGTCACCAAAGGCAAACTGGCAAAAGTCGCCCTCACCGCCGTCATGCGAAAGCTACTCGTCCTCGCCAACACCCTCGTCCGCGAGGACAGACTCTGGGAGCTAAATCATGCTTGACTCCCATCACAGATGCTCATCCACCGGACTGACTTGTTTTGGGAGCCGCGGCGCAATAAACGCGGGCGCAAAAGCCGCGTCGCCGCGCCGGCCGTCGTTTTCACAAAATGATTCCGGCGCAGAGGAGCAACCCGAACGTCAGCTGCACTTGCGCCGTCTGAGCCAGGACGGCGTTGAGTCCTGACCCGACCGGCTCGCGGAACAATTGCGCGACGACAACGATCGCGAACGGCGCGCTGAGCAAGGCCGCCGCCGGATGGGAACGGGTCGTTTGAAGCAACAGCGGCGCGAGAAGAAGGAAAGGCGCGAGCATCAGCGCCGCATAGACTTGCTTCGTGGCTTCGACGCCAAGCGCGATCGCCAGCGTCTTCCGCCCGAGGCGAGCGTCCTCATACCGGTCGCGGTGGTTATTGACCAGAAGCACAGCGGCGGCGAAGCTGCCGAGCGCTGCGCCTGCAATCAAAGCGGAGAGGCTCGCCGTCGAACAGGCGAGCCAAGTGGTTCCCGTCACTGCAGCGACGCCAAAGAACGCAAGCACGAAGGCTTCGCCGAGCGGCGTGTAGGCGATCGGCACCGGTCCGCCCGAATAGGCCCATCCAGACGCGAGCGACACGGCGCCGAGCAGCAGTATAGGCCATCCGCCGACCCATATGAGATATGCGCCCATCGCCGCCGCGCCGGCGAAGCAGAAAAGCGCCGCGCGGTCGACTTCGGCCGGGCTGACGAGACCCGTCGCGGTCACGCGAAGCGGCCCCACCCGCGCGGGACCGTCGCCACCTCGGCGAAAATCGGCGGCATCATTGTAGAGGTTGGCGCCGATCTGGATCAGCACCGCCGCGACCGCGGCGACCACAATGGCGAGCCAGCGCGGATGAGCCGATTCCGCCCAGGCGAGCGTTGTGCCGACCGCGACAGGCGTCAGCGAAAGACTGAGCGTGCGCGGCCGCGCCGCGTGAATCCAGGTCCGCGTCCGGGACGGAGCAGACGCTTCGCCGTTCAGACCGGGGAAGACGCGTTCGATCAAAGGCGAAGTCCTTTTGAGTCGAAGCGGCGGCGGCCGGGATATTCTTGAAACGGGAACCACGCCTGACCCCTGACATGCGCCGCCGCCCGGCCCGCCGAGTTCACGAGCCGCTCAAAAAAGGCCCGGCGCGACCCCGCGGGACTTTGATATCGATCAATGCATGGATCGAGCGGAAGGTCTAAGCTTTTGTCGTCGAAAGCTGGAAAGCGAAACTCGAAATGGATATCGCCCGCTCGAGAGCCAAGCCCTGCGCGCCGATCTTCGAGGTCGAGGTGATCGATTTCGAGGGATATGCATGGCTGTTCGCCGACCTCTTTCTCCACGAGGCGATCCGGATCAGCGCCGATCTCGAGGGTGAGGCGCAGCCGGGCAGAGAGCCGCGCATTTCCATACAGCGGGAGCGGCTTCGGGTGGGGCTGACCGACGAGTGAGACGCGTCGGACCGTCGTCGCTCCGCTCGATCGCCGAACCGGGCACGCGGCTCATCGTTCGCGGTCGATCCGCTTGAGGAGCGCCAGATCCGCGTAGCCGTCCGGCGTGAGGCCGTGGCGCTGCTGATAGGCCCGGACAGCCGAGCGCATCGCGTCGCCGACCATGCCGTCGATTTCGCCCGGGTCATAGCCCATCTGCTTCAGCTTAGCCTGGAGTTTGCGGACCTGATCAGGGCCGAGCGGTCGGTCGTTTTTTGGCCAGTCCGCGACCATGCCGCCGCCGCCCTCGATGGCGTCGCCGAGCAGTGCGACAGCGAGGGCGTAGGACGTCGAGGCGTTGTAGGTCTTGATGACCTCGAAGTTGCTGGTGATCAGGAAGACCGGGCCGTTGAGCCCGGCAGGAATGAGCAGGCGGCCATCGCCCTTGT
The DNA here is from genome assembly GCA_963741405.1 of uncultured Alphaproteobacteria bacterium. Taxonomy (GTDB): domain Bacteria; phylum Pseudomonadota; class Alphaproteobacteria; order Rhizobiales; family Beijerinckiaceae; genus Roseiarcus. Next base: position 27,791 of record CAVUHX010000018.1, on the reverse strand, counting down.
CCGGCAGCGGCGCGCCGTCGGCGCGACGGACGCCGCGGCCCGCGAAGTCCGCGAAGGACGCACCCTTCGACGAATCGGCGTCGGTCAGCGCGTAACCCGCCGGCAGGAGGACCTCGAAGCCCCAGGGGAGGTCGGCCTTCCAGCCGTTGCTGGCGAGAAAGTTGGCGGTCGAGCCGATCGCGTCGGCTTCGCTCGTCCAGATGTCGCGCCGGCCATGGCCCTCGAAATCGACCGCATAGATGAGGAAGCTCGACGGCATGAACTGGGTCTGCCCCATCGCTCCCGCCCAAGAACCCCGCATCGCCTTGGGCTCGATGTCGCCCAGCTCGAGAATGACGAGAGCCAGAAGCAATTCGTCGCGGAAATAGTCGCCGCGAAATCGGACATAGGCGAGGCTCGCCAGGGCCCGGAACACGTTGTCCGATCCGGCGAATGCGCCAAAGTCGGTCTCGAGGCCCCAGATGCCCATGATGACGGCTGCGTCGACTCCATAGACCTGCGTCGCCTTCGTCAGCCACGCGTCGTCCGCCTTGCTCTTAGCGCGTCCGCGCGCGATTCGCGCGGGCGAAGCGGCGCTGGCGATGTATTCCCAGATCGGTCGGATGAACTCGGCCTGACGGTTGGCGTTGGCGACGACTTTGGGGTCGAAGGCGACGCCGGCGAAAGCGCGATCGAACGTCCGGTGCGAAACCCCGCGCTCCGCGGCGATTGGCCAGAGCGACGCTACGAACTCACGAAACGAGCGATCGGGCGCCGGTGGTCTCGGCCCAGCGGCGGCGGGGCAGGCCAGGAGCGCCGCCAGTACGAGGACGAAGGCGGCGGCAAGGAGAGTCCGCAGACCTCCGCGGAACCGGTCGTCGCCGGGACTCTCCGCTCCCATCAGCCTCCTCATCAATCTCCTCCCGCGGGAATATAGCCGGTTTTCTTGGCGCGTGCGCGCCGGTCGCTTGAAGTTTTGACCTCCCCGCGACCCTGTGCGGCATCGACCAGCGCCCGGTTCGGAGCTAGCATGCTGCCTTGGGAGACGAAACGCGGTCGAAACCATGACCGACCCCTTCGATGTCTGGCGGCTCGCGTGGGCCGACGCCGTGTCTCGCGGTTTCCAGCGCTTTGCCGATTTCTTTCCCAGAGGCCCCCTCGTCCAGGGTCGCAAGGCCGCGCCGCCGGCCCTGTCGGCCCTGCCAGTGTTCAGACGCGTTCGCATCCAACTCGCCACGATGTGGCTCCTCGAACAGCGCCAGCCGGCCGCCCGCCGGGATCCGGCGGTGTTGATCGTCGCGCCCTTCGCCGTGCATGACGCTTCGATCGCAGACTTCTGCGAAGGCCACAGCCTTGCGCAGGCCCTGGCAGAGGTGGGCGCTGGACCGCTCGCCCTGACCTTCTGGAAGTCGGCGACCCCGGACATGCGCGACGCCGGCGTCGACGCCTATCTCGAAGACCTCAATGTCGCGGTCGACGATCTCGGTGCCCGAGTCTCGCTCGTCGGGTTGTGCCAGGGCGGCTGGCTGGCCGCCGCATACGCCGCCCGATTTGCTGCGAAAGTCGCGCGGCTCGTTCTGGCCGGGGCGCCGATTGACCTGAGCGCCGCTCAATCCCAAATCACCCGTGCGCTCGCCTCCGTTCCGCGGGAAACCATCGCGACCTTCGTTGCGGTTGGCGGCGGACGTGTTTCCGGATCCCTGTCGCTCGCTTTGTCGCCGGGCGACCTTTCAGCGGAGTTCACCGCCGAAGCGGCCCTGCAATGCTCCGGCGATCCGGCGATGGCGGCCCGGTTCGATGCGTGGAACCAGCGCACCGTCGATCTTCCCGGCGCCTATTTCGTACAGACGGCGGAATGGATCTTTCGCGAGAACCGTCTGGCGAGAGGCTCGTTTCCGGCGCTCGGCCGGAATGTCGGGCTTTCATCGATCAAAGCCCCGATCTTCGTCCTCGCCGCGGCGGACGACGAGGTGGTCGCGCTGCCGCAGGCGACCGCCGTCGAAACCCTCTGCCGGCAGGCCTGCGTGACGACCCGCGTCGAGCCCGGCCGGCACCTGTCGCTGTTCATGGGCCGCAGGACGGTCGGCGGCGCCTGGCGGGAGATCGGGCGCTGGCTGGCGGAGGGTGAGCCGAAACCGGCTCTGGCCGGAAGGCGCGGACGGCGATCGTCGCGCGAGGGCGCTCGCCCGACCGCGAGGTAACGGGTCGAGCCGTCGCGCGGATTGTCCCGCTTTCGACGTCGGGCGACGTCGGCGTCCTTCCGTCGAACCGAAAGACAGATGGGGAATCCGACATGGGGCGAAGCGCCGGGGCGGCCCCTTTTCGCGTCTTCGCCGGCCAACGCCCGGCGCATCGTTCGAGGGCGGACGGGGTTCCCGACCGCGCGAGGAATCCCCTGTTTGGCCTGTTTTCACGAAAAGAACAGGGCGCGCCCGCCGACGGCGTCGCGGTTCGGCCGCAATATAGCGGCGTCACGCGAGGATCCGAAAATCCTTCGGGTTGATGACGCGGAAATTGTCGGTGATGGACGACGAGAACTCGTCGAACCGGCTCGGCACGGTTTTGCGCAGGAATCCCAGCACGGCTTCGGCGAAGTCGCGGAATTTGGCGTAGCACCTGTTGTCGGTGACGTTCTCGTGCATCACTTTCCACAGCCGCTCGATCGGGTTGAGGTGCGGGCAGTAGGGCGGCACGAAGTGCAGGACGATGCGCCTTCCTGGCTGTTGCAGCCAGTCCTGAACGGCTCTGGCGTGGTGGTAGCTGGCGTTGTCGAGGAAGACGTGGATGCGGCTCATCGTCGAATAGGCGCGCTCCAGCGAGGCGAACAGGTCGATGGAGCTTCGCGCGTCGACGGTCTGGACTTCCCTCATCCTGAGCTTGTCGAAGGATGATGCAGGTCTGTCCGGTCTCCAGGTCGATCGCGCCGTGCAGGTTCAGCCGGTCCCGCCCGGACGCCGCGGGAAGCGCGCAGCGCTGTCCGCGCGGCAGCCAGCGTCCAGCGGGCTTGGCCTGGTGGGTCGGATGGACGGCGTCGACGTAGACGATCGCCTCGTCCGGATCGAGCGAGTTGCGCAAATCCTCGTGCGCGTCGATGAACCCTTGCTGGACCGCCGCGTCGATCTTGCTCGGCACAGCCTCCGGCTTCTTCCAGTCGAAGCCGATGCGGTTCATCAGCTTGATCAGCCCTGATTTGCCATATTCGATGCCGAATCGGCTGCGGATGAACTGCCCGACCTCGACGGTCGAGGCCGGCAGCACCTCCGTCGCCCAGGCGCGAAGCTCGTCGATCTGGAGGGGCGACAACGCGCCGGTTCCGCCCTTGAGATCGAACAGGACGAGTTCTTCGACTCCACCTTCGTTGAAGGCCTTGAGCCAAGCGCGGATGATCGAATTGTCGATGAACAGCGCCTCGGCGACCTCGGCGTAAGACCAGCCCTTGCTGAGTAGAAGGATCGCGTTCGCCCGGCGGGCGATGCGATGCTCCTCCAGCCCGTCCCTGGCGATCTTCACCAGGTCGGCCCGATCCGAAGGGCTGAGGAAATTGCGGTCCGCCTTCATCCGATGAGTGGAATCGATCCTGATGATTCGGTCAAACGGTTTTCGGAAGCCGGAGGATTCCCGCTATAGAACAGATATTTCAATCCGATATGGCACAACTCGCGACGACGTATCGGGCGCGGAACGGACGAATAACAGGGGAAGGCAATCGCTGTTAACAGGGCAGGAACAGATCCTATGCGGCGACGAGCGCTTTGAGTCCTATGATCGAAGCGTACAAACCCGAACAGAGGATCAACCATGCTTGTTCGGCAGATTGCGCCCGTCGCCGGGCACGAGTTTGCGCTGATTATCGTTGCATTGGAACTGAGCCGATCGAAGTGGCTTGTCGGGATCGGCACGTCGCAGAAGTGGGCGGTTCGCCGACATGAAGTGGATGGGGGCGACCTGGAAGGACTCCTGGCGCTGTTGATGCGGGTGACGGCTGTCGAAGAGCAGCGCGCCGGCGTTCCGGTCCGGGTCGATATCTGCTTTGAGGCCGGGCGCGACGACCACTGGCTGCATTGCGCGCTGAAAGTGGCGGGATGCGACGTCTACGAGATCGATCCGGCGAGCGTGGCGGCTGACCGGCGAGCGCGGCGGGTGAAGTCGGACGGCGTGGACGTTGACAAGCTGGTGCGGACGCTTTCGCGTCTTGTGAGGGGCGAACGCGACGCCTGCCGGCGGTTGAGGTTCCGACCCTTGAGGAAGAGGACGCCAAGCGGCCGCATCGCGAACACGAGCGGCTCGTCAAGGAACGGACGTCGCACGGGGGATGTTGGCGCAGGGCGTGCTTGATTTCCAATACGAGAGTGATTCGTCGCGCCATGGGTTGACGTCGTTGGCCGGTCTTGCGGTCTATCTCGATCTGGTGAAGGCCAGTGGGCTGGGGGCGGCGATCCAGCGGCATGGTGGCGTGGCGGGAAACCAGGGCTGGCTGGACATCCAGATGGTTCTGGCGGTGGTGTTGCTGAACCTGGCCGGCGGCGATTGCGTTGACGACATCGAGCGGTTGGAGCGCGACGGCGGGTTTTCGGCGATTTTTCGGGCGATCGAGAAGGATTTGCTGTCTCGAGCCGAACGTCGCGCGTTGAAGACCCGGTGGCGGCGCGAGCGGGAGCGCGCGACGCCCTCGCCTTCGGCGCTGTCGGCCTGGTTGGCGCGTTTCCATGACCCGGCCTCGCCCAAGGCGGCGGCGGGAACGGCTTTCATTCCCGAGGTCACGAGGGAACTCCAGGGACTTTGGCGGGTGAACCGGTCGCTGCTGGCGTTCGCGCAAGAGCATGCGCAGGCGACGACGGCGACGCTGGACATGGACGCCACGCTGATCGAGACGCACAAGCGCGACGCGCTGTTCTGCTACAAGAAGTTCAAGGCCTATCAGCCGCTGAATTGCTGGTGGTCTGAACAGGGCGCGATGCTCTATTGGGAGTTTCGCGATGGCAACGTTCCGGCTGGACACGAACAATTGCGTGTCCTGAAGGACTGCCTGCCCCATTTGCCCGACAGCGTGAAGACAGTCTCGCTGCGCTCGGACACGGCGGTTTATCAAGAGGAATTGTTGCTGTACTGCGGCGAGGGCAAGGACCCGCGCTTCGGCATGATCGAGTTCGCGGTCGGCGCCGACGTGACCGAAGCGTTTCGCACGGCCGTGCTGGCGACGGCGGAAAGCGAGTGGCGCCCGCTGATCCGACGGGTGGGGGACAAGTCTTACGCGACCGATCAGGAATGGGCCGAGGTGGCCTACGCGCCCAATTGGGCCGGACACAGCGGCAAGCGCGCCGATTATCGTTTTCTGGCGATGCGCGAGCCGCTGCGCCAATTGGCGCTGGGCGGCGAGGAGAAACTGCCGTTCCCGACAGGAGGCTTCGGCCGCAAGGGACTCCACAAGCTGTTCGGCGTCGTGACCAACCGCCAGGGTCCGGGCGACGGCGTGATCGGGTGGTTGCGCGAACGCTGCGGCAAGAGCGAGGAGGTCCATTCGGGGTTGAAGTCCGACTTGGCCGGAGGGCAGATGCCTTCGGGCTTGTTCGGGGCCAACGCGGCCTGGTGGGCCCTGTCGATCCTGGCGTTCAACCTGAACGCGGCGATGAAGCGCCTGGCGCTGGGCGAGGGCTGGGCGAGCAAACGCATGAAGGCTCTGCGTTTCCATGTGATCGGCCTGCCTGGGCGCGTGGTCAGCCACGCTCGCCAGGTGATCGTTCGGCTGGGCGGCGGAGCCGAGGCGCTGGCGACGATCCTCGACGCGCGCGCGAGGATCCGCGCGCTCGCGCATGGACCGGCCGGATGACGCAAAACCACTCGCTCCCCATCCGAAACCGCGCGTCCGCGCGGCCGCCGCCTGCAGCAGCCATGATAAACCGCGTCCGCGCGAAAGCGGCCCAACTCGCGCAAGTTGCACCCGATCGTTGCACGACTCGCGGCGCGCGAAGATGAAGCAGAGGAGGTGACCGAAAACTCGACGCCGTGACCTTGCCAGCCCCTCGAGACCGCAAAATCGGTCACGCCAAGGCGCGCGCCCAGATTTGATCGGGGATTGTGGCGGCGGCCTCCGCTTGACGGTGTTGGGTCTCCGGCCTAATGCGACCCAAGAACTGGGGAGGAAACGATGGTGCGCGTTTCGATTTCTGGCGCGGTCCTTCTGGCCGCATTGCCGACGTTGGCGTTCGCCGGCGACGCCAAGGGCGACTGGGCCCGTGACGACGGCAAGGCGAAAGTCCGCATCGGCCCCTGCGGCGATGCGCTCTGTGGGGCGATCTCCTGGTTGCGCGATCCGAAGACCGATCCGGGGAAAGTTGGGCAGCAGGTGTTCTTTGACATGAAGCCGAAGAGCGACAACGTCTGGACCGGAAGGGCCTTCAATCCGGAGGACGGCAAGACCTATTCGGGCAAAATGACGCTGTCGGGCGACCATCTGGTGACGGCAGGCTGTGTGTTCGGCGGGCTCATCTGCAAGTCAGTCAGTTGGACGCGGGCGAGGTAAGACGCGGCCCACCGCCCCATCATCGTTCGCAGCCCGGAATGGTCAGGGCCTCGGGGTTGAGGAACAGGCGCCTCCGGGCGGCGGCCTCCTTCCGCTGAACCGAAACTGCGGCGGGAATCCAAGTGCCGCCGGCGCTTCCAATTCGCCTGATCGCAGGGCGCGTCCTGCGGCTTTTTTGACAACAGGCTGAGTTTCTGAGTTTGGCGTATTCCCCCGTTTGCCCTGTTTTCGCGAAAATAACAGGGCGACCCGCGCGCCCGTCGCATCGGCCTCCGCCCGAAAAAAGACAGTTTTCAACGAGATGGAACACAATCTGGAAGATCGTAACATACGTAAACTGTAATAAATCACAGGGCAATTTTCTACCCTGTTTGGCGCCGGAAACAGGGTCCATGGACGCTGGAGCAGCGGAAAGCCGAAGCCGGGCCGACCTGATACAACCTGGGCGCGAACCGACGGGCCGCGGGGGACCGCTGGAGTCCGCCCCGCCAGGGATTCCAGCAAGCAGAAGGGGCCCGTCGGAATTTCCGAATGACATCTCAGCCTCGTTTGACAGGCGGAGCCTCCGCCCCTTGGCAAGTTCCGACGCCGCGCATCCGGTTCGACCAGCCTCAGCCACCTCTGGCGGCGGCGATCGCCTCCTCCAGGGCCTCGTAGACGCGTTGAAGCGCAGGTAGCGTGCCGCGGTGTCGGAGGCGCTGAACGCCGGACCGGGCGCGAACATGACCTTCCTGGCGAGGCCGTGGCGCGCGACATCGGCCGCCGCAACGCCGTCCGGCAAGCGGGCCCAGACGTAGACGCCGCCGCGCGGCTCGATCCAGGGGGTCAGACCGTGTTCGCGCAGGCGTCGCAGCGTATGGCCCATGGCGCCGGCGAGCTTCCGGCGCAAAGCCTCAAGATGCCGCCGATATCCACTTTCCGTCAACACGCGATGCAGCATGACCGCGCCGGTCGCGCTGTTGCCCATGCTGGTGGCGAGTTTCAGATCGACGAGCGGCGCGATCCAGTCGGCGCGCGCTGCGATATAACCGCAGCGCGTCGCGGCGCCAACCGTCTTGGTGGCGCTGCCGACCTGCACGACGCGATGAAGGCCGTCGAGCGCGGCGAAGTCTTGTCGACGGCTCCGCCTCGAAGTCGGCGAACGTGTCGTCTTCGAGGATGACGACATCGTGCTCTTCGGCGAGGCTCAGGACGCGATGGGCGACCGCCGACGCGAGCGTCGCCCCGGTCGAGTTCTGAGGGCCCGCGTTGGTCAGATAGAGACGCGGCCGATGTTCGGCGAAGAGGCGCGCGAGCGCGGCGACGTCGGGTCCGTCGGGAATCATCGGAACGGCGAGCGTCTTCGCCCGACAAGCTCTCAAAAGAAAATGGAAGTTGAAATAGCAGGGGTCGTCGACCACCGCGGCGTCGCCGGCGTCGAGCAGGAAGCGGCAAACGAGATCGAGCGCCTGCGAACAGGAATCGGCAACAATGATCTGGCCGGGATCGACCGGCACGGCCCGTTCGGCCAGTCGCACCGAGAAAAGCCCGCGCAGCGGCGCGAAGCCGAGGGGTTCGTCGTATTGCCGCCGTCGTTGCGGGTCGTCGCGCGCCGCGAGGCGCAAGGCCCGCTGCACGCCGAGGTCGAGCACCCAGGAATCCGGAAGCCAGCCAGCGCCCGGGCAGAGGAAGTCCGGCGCCGCAATCATCGCATGCCGGTTGATCCATGACGGATCGACCGCGGGCTCGGGCGGGGGGTTGGCGGAGGTCAGGGTCAGCGGCCGGGCGGCGCCGGCGACGTAAAACCCCCGAGCCCCGCCGGGCCATGATCGCGCCTTCCGCGACAAGCCGATCGTAGGCCTCGACGACCGTCGATTTCGAAACCGAAAGCTTCGCCGCGAGCTCCCGCACCGACGGGAGCCGCGCGCGCGCGCGAGCGCACGATCCGCGATGCGGCTTCGAGTATGCCGCGCAACTGTCTCGACGCGCGGCGCCGGCTGATCGTCCATGGACGCTCCTTCGCCAACTGTACTGCTCACGATCTGGTACAGTTTGGTTCAACTGTACCGAATTGTCTCTGGCGCCGTAAGCCGACGAGACCCATCCTGTCAGCGAAAGGATCCGACCATGATGAACAGAACCCGCCTTTGGAACGCCTTTCGAACCGCGGCGCTCCGCACGGCCGCCTGGCCCTTCCGCGTCGCCGCCGCGCGGGCGGCGATGAGCGCGCTCGCCCGCATGGATGGCCGCGAACTGGCCGATGTCGGCCTGACCCGCTCGGACCTGCGCGACGTGTCCGCGCTCGCACTCGACCGCGATCCGACTGTGCTTCTGGCGCTACGCGCGCGCGAACGCCGGCGCGACGCCATCGGTCCGCCCCACTGGAGCGGCGAGAGACAAAGCCTCGCCCCGAAGCCCAAGGCGCCAATACCCGCGGCCGACCGGTCCAACCGGGATCGACAAGACGAGCGCCGCGCGAAAAGCGCGCCCGGCGTTCTTACCGGAAACGCAGATTGTCGCGCGAGAGCAGGCTGATCCCGGCGCAACCCATCAGCCTCAAGTCGCGCTCGATCTCGGCCCGCAGGAGCCGAAGCGCCCGCTCCACGCCCGGCTGGCCGGCCGCGGCCAGCGGATAGAGATAGTAGCGGCCGATCCCGACGGCTTTCGCGCCGACCGACAGCGCCTTCAACACATGGGAGCCGCGCTGGACGCCGCCGTCCATCAGCACGTCGATCCGGCCGCTCACGGCGTCGACGATTTCAGCCAACTGGTCGAACGACGCTCGCGAGCCGTCCAATTGCCGGCCGCCGTGGTTTGAGACGACGACCCCAGTGCAGCCGATCTCGGTTGCGCGGGTCGCATCGCCGGCCGACATGATTCCCTTGAGACAAAACTGGCCGCTCCAGTCCCTGACCATGGCGGCGACGTCGTCCCAATTCAGGGTCGGGTCGAGCATTTCGGTGAAATATCGGCTGATCGACAGCGCGCCTCCGCCCATGTCGACGTGTTCCTCCAGCTGCGGCAGCCTGAAGCGTTCATGCGTGACGTAGTTGAGGCCCCACGCCGGCTTGAGGGCGAACTGCGCCAGCCCGCCAAGCGTCAGCCGGAAGGGAATCGAGAAGCCGGTTCGCAGGTCCCGTTCCCGATTGCCCCCCGTGATGCTGTCGACAGTCAGCATCATGACCTGAACGCCCGCCTCCTTCGCACGCTGCATCATGGCGCGGTTGAGGCCCCGATCCTTGTGGAAATAGAACTGGTAGACTTGGGGTCCGTCGTGGGCCTTCCGTAACTCTTCGAGGCTGACCGTACCGAGCGACGAGACGCCGAACATCGTTCCAAGCTTCGCCGCCGCGGCCGCAACGGCACGCTCCCCCTGATGATGGAACAAACGCTGCAAGGCCGTCGGCGAGCAATAGAACGGCGTCGCGAGCCTCTGACCCATGACGGTGACGCTGAGATCGACCGCATCGACGCCCCGCAAGACATTGGGAACGAGATCGCAGGTCTCGAAGCTTGCCGTATTGCGGCGGTAGGTGGCCTCATCGTCGGCGGCGCCATCGATATAATTGAAAATCGGGCCCGGCAGCCGCGCTTTTGCGAGCCGCCGAAAATCGTGGAAATTGTAACAGTCCCCGAGACGCATGCGGCTCACTCTACGCTAGAACAGGGTGAGCTGCGCGCCCGTTTCGCGCGCCTCCGGCGAGGGCTTGCGAAACAGGTCCGTCCGAAGGCGGATCGGGGACTCGCGGTATCCAAGGCGGCGCGCGGCCATCTCGAACCTGCGCCCGATCATCCAGGCGTAAGGCCCGGAGCCCGCCATCCGGCGGCCCCACTGCGCCTCGTAATCCTTGCCCTCGCGCATCGACTGGACGAGCGAGACCGTGCGGTTCAGCCGATCGGGGAAGTTGACCTGCAGCCATTCGCGGAACATGTCGCGCAGTTCCAGCGGCAGACGCAGCACGACATAGCCGCCCTCCCGCGCGCCTGCGGCGTAGGCTCGGGTCAAAATCGTCTCGATCTCGGCGTCGTTGATCGCCGGGATGATCGGGGCGACCATCACGCCCGCCGGCACGCCGGCGGCGTTCAGCGCCGCGATCGCCTCGAGACGCTTTTCGGGCGTCGGGGCCCGCGGCTCCATCTTGCGCGCCAGCGCCCGGTCAAGCGTCGTCACCGAGACGAACACCTTGACGAGGCCGTCGCGCGCCATGTCGCTCAAGATGTCGAGATCCCTCAGGACGAGATTCGACTTGGTGACGATGCTCGCCGGATGCCGGACCCGCTGTAACGTCTCGAGCACCGAGCGGGTGATTCGGTATCGCCGTTCGATCGGCTGATAAGGGTCGGTATTGGCGCCGAGCGCGATCGTCGCCGGCGAATATTTCGTCGCCGCGAGCTCGCGCTCAAGCAGGCGGGCGACCTCCTGCTTGGCGAACAGCTTGCTCTCGAAATCGAGCCCGGGCGAGAGGCCCATATACGCATGGGTCGGCCGGGCGAAGCAATAGAAGCAGCCGTGCTCGCAGCCGCGATAGGGGTTGATCGACCGGTCGAACGGAATGTCTGGCGACTGGTTGCGGGTGATGGCGCTCTTCGGCTTCTCCCACGTCACTTCGGTGGCGAGCGGCTCGGGCGCCTCCTCGCTTGTCCAGCCGTCGTCGAAATCCTCGCGGGCGAGGTTCTCGTAGCGGCCAGAGGCGTTTGTCGCGGCGCCCCGCCCGCGCCGGCGCTCGTGCGGCGCGAGACGGTCGGCGATGGCGGTCGGGCTGTAGCGCGGATCGAGTGCGGTCGAGGCTCCGGTCGCGTTCATGGCGTAGTCTCGAATCTGGAACGAAACATGAACGAACAGATAGCGCTCGGCCGCCGAATCGTCAAGCCCGTCCCGAAATGAAACCTGCGCCGCCTGCCGTGACGGCTTATGCCGGCCGCCAATTTCCATGAAAGCCGAACGGAACCCGCCGCGGCAGTTTGGCGGCGCCGATCGGCCCGGCCTCGATCCCGCCGGCGTCGAAAACGACGAAATCGCTGCGGTCCTCGGCGCCGCGATAGACCACCGCCACCACCCATCCGTCGCCTTCCGCCGCATCGGGCGATCGAGGAACGAAGACCGGCTCTCCCGGAACGTCTCCAGCGTCAAAGCCGTAGGTTGTCCGTTTGCCGGTCTTGAGGTCGACATGGGCGATGCTGTCGAATCCGCCGCCCTCGCCGCCGCCGGCGCGTCCCGCGAACCAGCCCTGCCGGTAGCTCAGGCCGGCGCGCCTTTCGTCGAAGCGGGGAAACTCCCCGGGCAGATCGTCGAGAGGCTCGCGCCTGATCGTGCCCGACGCCGCCGCAAGATCGAAGGTCCATCGCACGAGCCGCGCCGACGCGCGCTCCGGCATCGATCCGTCCGCATTGGGGAACAACGGCGCGACCGGATATTCCATCACGTCGGCAAAAATGGTCTCGCCCTCCTCCCAGGCGTTCATCGGATGGAAGACGTAGCAGGCGTCGGTCATAAACCAGCGCATGGTCTCGACGCCGGCGTCCCGGGCCATCACCCCGACATGGCTGCCTTTCTGAGGCTCCCAGGCGTAGGCCGGCCCGCCGCGCATCGCCCGCAGGAGATCGCCGGTCAGCGGCAGGATGGGAAAGAGCGCATGCCGGCGGGTGACGAGGAAGTCGTGCACCATGCTCGAAAAGGGCGCCTCGAAGTCGTCGCGCCGCGTCACCTGGCCCTTTGCGTCGGTCACGCCATAGGACATGGTCTTCGTGAACCACCTGGCTCCGACGGAATAACCGAACCAGACCATCTCGCCGGTATCGGGGTCGATCTTGGGATGGGCGGTCACCCGCCCCTTGTAGGGCTCGACATAGCCGCGCGAGTCGAGGCTCTGCGGATCGAGTTCGAACGGCTTGTGCGCTTCCTCGAGCGCCATCAGGCGGCCCGCGTGCCAGACGATGTTGGTGTTGGCGACGCCGCCGTCCTTGCCCGCCACCGAAGGGTCGGCGGCCCTCGGGTCGAAGCCGCCGAACAGCGCCCCGCCCGCAGCGTGTTCGACCTCCCATTTCGGGGTGCGGACGTAGCGGTTGCGATAGGCGACCTTGCCGCCGTCGACGAAGAAGGCGTGGATCATGCCGTCGCCGCTGAACCAGTGGTAATGGCCGCGCGGCTCGAACTGGGGGTTCGGCCCGTTACGGTAGAAAACGCCCTTGAGGCCGGACGGGAACTCGCCGACGACCTCGAGCTCGAAATCGTCCTCGCTGCGCACAGGCGCAAAATTGCCGTCCAAGAAGGGATTGGTCGACAGCGGTCCGTCCATGGCGGCGGCTCCCAATGCGCTCGGTTGCTTCGGCAGAGCTTTCGAGCACAATGCGCCTGCGTGATCGGCTCATCAAGCGCACGAGCGGGTCGCCCCGCCCGTCGAACGGCTTCGGTTCCACCGGGCGCGCGAAAGCTCGCGAACACAACGAGGAAACAACGATGCAAAGGCGGAAACTGGGCGCAAGCGGGCCGGAGGTCGGCGCGATCGGCCTCGGCTGCATGGGTATGTCGGACTTCTATGGGCCTGCCGACCGGACCGAGAGCACCGCCACCATTCATGCCGCGCTCGATTCGGGCGCGACCCTGATCGACACCGGCGATTTCTATGGGCAAGGCCACAACGAGATGCTGATCGCCGAGGCGTTGCGGGGCCGACGACGCGAGGACTACGTGCTGAGCGTCAAGTTCGGCGCGCTGCGTGACCCGTCGATGGGGTTCATCGGCTACGACGCGCGGCCGGAAGCGGTGAAGAACTTCCTGACCTATTCGCTGAAGCGGCTCGGCGCCGACCATATCGACGTCTACCGGCCGGCCCGGCTCGACCCGGCCGTGCCGATCGAGGAGACGGTCGGCGCGATCGCCGATTGCGTCGCCAAGGGCTATGTGCGCGCGATCGGCCTGTCGGAGGTCGGCGCCGCGACGATCCGGCGCGCAGCCAAAGTCCATCCGATCTCGGACCTGCAGATCGAGTATTCGCTCGTCGTGCGGATGATCGAGGGCGAGATCCTGCCCGCCTGCCGCGAGCTCGGAATCGGGATCACTGCCTATGGCGTGCTGGCGCGTGGACTGATCTCCGGCCACTGGTCGAAGGAACGGTCGATGTCCCAGGACTTCCGCACCTTCTCGTCGCGGTTCTCGGGCGACAATCTCGATCACAATCTCGCGCTGGTCGACGCCCTGGGCAAAATCGCCGAAGCGCGCGGCGCGAGTGTCGCAGCGACCGCCGTGGCGTGGGTGATGGCGCAGGGCCCCGACATTGTGCCGCTGGTCGGCGCCCGAAAACGCTCCCAATGGGCCGAATCAAGCGCAGCCGAAGCGATTCGCCTGAGCGCGGCCGATATCGCGGCGATCGAACAGGCGGTGCCGAAAGGCGCCGCCCGGGGCGAGCGCTATCCCGCCCAGGCGATGGCTAATCTCGACAGCGAGAGACGGGGCTGAAGCCCGCTCAGTACGGCGCCCTGGCGCGGCGATAGTCGCGCGAAACGTCGCCGCTGAGGTCGATCGAATCGGGATTGAGGACGCGCACCAGGGCGCCGGGGCGGAAATCCATCGCCCTCAAATCGGTCCAGATAACGTTCGGGCTCGTCGTCAGCTCGAAAAAATAGATCTTGTCCGTCGTGTCGCTGACCGTTCGGTACTCGGTGTTGTAGACGCCGAAGCTCCTGTAGGGCGCGCCGAACGGAACCGAGACGTTGCGCATGATGGCGAGCACGGAGGCGACGCCCTGGCGCTCGGTCTTCGGCGTCGGGACCATCGACAGATAGTAGGAGGCGCGCTGGAAGCGGTCGCGCGGGTTGACGTTGCCGGGCAGCGGCGTGTCGCTCGACGGCTTGCTGAAATCCTGCCCCTTGAGGAGCTCGAGCTGCTGATCGTAGCTCGGGTCGTTGGTCATCACGCGGAAATCGCGGCCATGGTGCACGACCGGCCTGCCGTCGATGTATTCGATGATCGCCGAATCGCCGCTTGCGTCCTCGAGCGCGAGATGGACGTTGGCCTTGTGCCCGTGCGCCTCGACCGGGATCGGCTGGATTTTCATGAGGACCTCCAGCGCTTCGGCGACGCTTGCCGCGTTGTCTAGGGCGTATTGCGCCCAGAGCCCGGCGTGGACGCCGGCAAGGCTCTTGTCGCGCGGGCCGAAGTCGGTCGCGTTGAGATACAGAAGATGCGCCGCAAGGCCGCGCTCGTTGATCCCGTCCGCCGCGCCCAGCCCCAAGAGCTGCGTGATGACGCTGCCGTATTTCGACGTCCATATCATCGGATTGGGGTCGTCGAGGCTCTCTTTGCCGAGCTTGCCGCCGTCATGGCGGAGGCCGCGCGGCAGGACGGTCAGGATCGGCTCGGTCGATTCGGGCCAGTCCATCGTCCGACCGACCAGGATCGCCGGGCCGCCCTCGTTCCACAGCACCCGCGTGCAGGCGAGCGACGAGCCTGCAGGCAGAGCCGCCGCCAGCGCCAGCAGCGCGGCGGAAGCAAACCTTTTGCCGAGCATCAACTTCCCCCTCATGAACGACGAGCGCAGCCGGGCCGGGTCGTCGTCGCCAATCAGCCGCGTGGCGGAATCACTGCGAGAACGTGTCGCAGGACGACATCTGCCCGCTCTTCAGGCCCGCCGTCAGCCATTTGGCGCGCTGCCTGGAAGAGCCGTGGGTGAAGCTGTCGGGCACGGCGTAGCCGCGCGTGGCGGTCTGGAGCCGGTCGTCGCCGATCGCCTGGGCCGTGGCGAGCGCCTTCTCGACGTCGCCCTGCTGGAGAATCTGCCACTTCTGGTTGGCGTTGGCGGCCCAGACCCCGGCGAGACAGTCGGCCTGCAACTCGACCCGCACCGAAAGAGCGTTCGCCTGGGTCTGGCTGCCTCGCTCCTTGGCGGCGTCGACCTTGTCGAGAATCCCGAGCAGATCCTGAACGTGATGGCCGATCTCATGCGCCACGACATAGGCGTAGGCGAACTCGCCGCCGCCGCCGTATTTCGTCTGCATGTCGCGGAAGAATGACGTGTCGAGATAGACCTTTTTGTCGATCGGGCAATAAAACGGCCCCATCGCCGCGCGGGCGCCACCGCAGCCCGACCGCGTCGCGCCATCGTACATTACCAGCGGCGCAGGCGTGTATTTGACGCCCGCCTGCTGCGGCAGGACGGTCGCCCATACGTCCTCGGTCGATCCCAGCACGTGCGACAGGAACTTTCGCATCGGGTCGTTCAGATCGACCGCGGGGCCTGTCGTCGCCGGCTGGGTCTGCGACCCGCCGGCCCCGGTGTGGCGCGCGACCATCTCGGCGCCGCCCATCAACACCGCCGGATTGATGCCGGTGAAGTAGCTGATCGCGAATACGACGATGATCGCGCCGATGCCGAGGCCGCCGCTGCCCATGCCCACGCTGCCGCGCTGTCCGCGCCGATCCTCGATATTCGAGGAGATGGGGGTGTTCTCATAGTCCATGCTGACCTCCGAACGTCACCGACGCCCGTCCTTGAAGCGATTGTTACCAGAATGGCCGGGTCGTGGGTAGCGTCCGGGAGCGGCAGAGGCCGGCGAGCGGCCCCTCCGCTAGTGGATCTGGGTCGCCGCGTCGGAGCCGCGCGCGAGCTCGATGGTTGTGATCGCGACCAGCATCTCGGACCGCGACTTGAGGTCGGGAGCCTCGAGCAGCGCCTGCTTTTCCTTCGGGCCGCAGGGGCTCATCATCGACAGCGCGTTGACAAGCGTCTCGTTCGACGCCTTCTTGATGTCGCTCCAGACGACCTTGACTTCATTGACTTCGGCGAAGCGGCGAAGCGTCGCGAGCAGTCCCTCGCGGTCGACGGCTTCCTGTCCGGCGCCTTGCCGGAAGTCCTCGGCGAAGGGCGCATAGTCGACGTGTGCGACCCGGTAAGGCGTCGCGTAGTGCATTTCCTCGACGAGGCGGAAGCGCGCCACGCCCATCAGGGTGAGGAAGCAGCGCCCGTCGCCGATCTCGGCGTACTGGACGATTCGCCCAGCGCACCCCAGCGGATACAGTTCGGGCGCCGAAGGCGCCGCTTCCGGCCCCGCCGGCTGGATGACGCCGATCAGTCGATCGCCGCTCAAGGCGTCGTCGAGCATCGAAAGATAGCGGGGCTCGAACACGGTCAGCTGGATCGGCCGCCGGGGCAGGAGGAGCGCACCTTCCAGCGGGAACAGGGGAATCGTGGCCGGCATGTCCGCCGGTTCTTCGTATGTACGGTTGAGCTTCATCGCTCTCGACTCGTTTCTGCCTCTGACGCCGGCTGGCGTCCCGCCCGCCGCTTCAGAACCATATCGCCGACAGCTTGCGCCGCGCAGCGACTGTGGCCGTGTCCATCAGGCCCCACGCTTCGAACAGCTGCAACAACTGCTTGCGCGCCGCCTCGTCGTTCCACTTGCGGTCCCGACGGATGATCTCGAGCAGCTGGTCGGCCGCCGCCTCGCGATCGCCCTTGGCCGACAGCGCGACGGCGAGATCGAAGCGCGACTTGTGGTCGTCGGGATTGGCCGCGACGGCCTGCTCGAGCGGCGCGAGTTCACCGACCGTGGCAGCCTGCTCGGCCACGCGCAGCGCCGCCCAGGCGGCCGCGATCGCCGGATCCGGATCCTTGCCGGGGGCGGGCTCGGGAACCGACGCGAGCAGCGCCTTGGCCTGCTCGAGCTGTCCGGCCGCGACCTCCAGCCTTGCGAGGCCGCCGACCGCTTTGGCGTCGCCGGGGTTCTGCGCCAGGACTTCGGCGTAGATCGCCGCCGCCCCGGCCGCGTCGCCCTTCGCCGCCGCATCTTCGGCTTCCGCCAGTAGTTCGGCGAAACCTCCGCCGAGCGGCCCCGCGATTCGCTCGATGAAGCCGCGGATCTGGCTCTCCGGCAGGGCGCCCACGAAGCCGTCGACCGGCTGGCCCTTGTCGAAGGCGATCACGGCTGGAATCGACTGGATGCCGAGTTGTCCGGCGATCTGCGGATGATCGTCGATGTTCATCTTGACGAGCGCGACTTTTCCGCCCGCGTCCGCGACCGCCCGCTCCAGCGCCGGCGCGAGCTGCTTGCAGGGGCCGCACCACGGCGCCCAGAAATCCACCAGCACCGGCTGCTTCTGGGACGCCGTCAGCACGTCCGCCCGGAACGAGGCCGTGGTCACCTCCTTGACCGGGCTCGCCGTCTTCGCCATGGGCGCTGCAACGCCGTTCGTATCCGCCATCGATTCGATCTCCAGCCCATCCATGGGGCTAAGGCCCCGACATTGTCATCTTCGCCGCCCTAAATGGAGGCGCGGCGCAGGTTATTCAACCTGCGTCTCCTCCCGCCCGAGCGCCACGATCAGCGGCTCGTGCCCGGTCGCCCGAAGGAATTTCACAAGATCGGCGCTGGCGAGCCCGGTTGTCCGGGTATTGACCAGGGGATGAAAGTTGAGCCGTTCGTGTCGCATCATCGCCGCGTCCAAAACGACGCTGACGCGGCCGGCCCCATCGTTGATCGCGCCGAACGGCGTCACCGCCCCGGGGGCGACCCCCCAGACCTCCGCGAGCAATTCGGCGGAGCCGAATGAAACCCGCCCCTGCGCCCCGATCTTTTCGTGCACGCGCTTCAGGTCGACGGGGGTGCCCTCGCCGAGCACAAGCAGGAACAGACGGCTCTTCTTGTCCTTGACGAACAGGTTCTTTGTGTGGCCGCCCGGAATGTCGCCGCGCAGCGTCTGCAAATCCTCGACCGTGAACAGCGGCGGATGCTCAACCGTCGCGGTTCTGATTGACAGTTCGGCGAGGAAGGCGAGCAGGTCTTCGGCGGATCTCGGCATGGTCGTGAGGCAAGGAGGCGGCGGCTTGGTAGCCCGTTCGGGGCCGGCCGACAAGCCGCGGACGGCGAACCAGCAATTCTAAAAGTACGGAATTTTCAGGATTGAATGAAGCCGCTATCGCGGCGGAAGGGGAAGGGTTGAGCGGCGGGATGGAGTGAAAGTCCTCCTGCCTGAGAGGATGGGGTGTTGCAACCCACTCTCAGACAGGAGTTTCAGATGGCCCAGATCAGCCCTCTGCGCCGCCGGATGATCGAGGACATGGCGATCCGCAATCTGTCGCCAGCGACCAGCAATCCTACGTCCACGCGGTCTCGAGGTTCAGCCGGTATTTTGGCCGCTCACCCGATCGGCTCGGCCTGGAGGATGTTCGAGCCTATCAGGTGCATCTGGCTTCGAAGGGCGTCGCGTGGGCGTCGGTGAACCAAGCCGTCTGCGCCTTGCGCTTTTTCTACGGCGTGACGCTCGGCGAACAGACGATCCCGGAGCGGATCGCTTACGCCCGCGAAGCGCGCAAGCTTCCCGTTGTGCTCAGCGCCGACGAGGTCGTGCGGTTCCTGGAGTCGGTTTCGAGCCTGAAGGCGCGCGTCGCGCTGACGACGGCCTATGCAGCGGGATTGCGGGTTTCCGAAGTCGCGGCGCTGAAGGTCCGCGATATCGACAACCAGCGCATGGTGATGCGGATCGAACACGGGAAGGGCGGCAAGGAACGCTACGCCATGCTCTCCGAGACGCTGCTCGGCATCCTGCGCAGCTATTGGCGGCTGGCGCACCCGCCGCTGTTCCCGTTTCCGGGCCGCACCTCCAATATGCCGATTGACCCGACTGTATTGCATGCCGCCTGCCGGTCGGCGACGGCCGCGGCGGGGCTCGACAAGCGGGTGAGCGTGCATGTGCTGCGGCACAGTTTTGCGACCCATCTGTTGGAAAGCGGCGTCGACATCCGCATCATCCAAGTTTTGCTTGGGCACGAGAATCTGTCGACGACGGCGCGCGACACGCGCGTCTCCACGCAGGTCATCGTGCTCGTCAGGCCGAGCTGCTGCCGGTTCCCTCCTTCCACGTCGTCTTCACCCTGCCGCCGGCGGCGGCCGAGATCGCTTTCCAGAACAACCAGACGGTCTACGGCCTCTTGATGCGCGCCGCCGCCGAGGCGCTCATGGATCGCCGCCGACCCGAAGCCCCGGCGCTCGGATCGGCCTCATCGCCCTGCTCCACACCTGGGGCACGGCGCTGACCCATCATCCCCACGTTCACTGTCTCGTCCCCGGCGGCGGTGTCGCCCTCGACACTCAGCCCTGGGTCGCCTGCAAACCCAACTTCCTGCTCTCCGTCCGCGCCCCGTCGAAGACCTTCCGCCGCCTGTTCCTCAACGGCTTGGAAGCCGCTTTTCGTCGCGGCGAACTCGGTTTCTTCGGCGATCTGGCCCCACTCGCCGAGGCCGCCGCTTTCGCCGAGCGCCTGCGCCCGCTCCCCAACAGCCCCTTCGTCGTCTGCGCCAAGCCGCCGTTCGGCGGACCCGAGCGAGTGCTGGCCTACCTCGCCCGCTACACCCATCGCACCGCGATCGCCAATTCGAGGCTCATCGCCGTCGACGACGATGGGGTGGCCTTCTCCGACAAGGACTATCGCCGCGGCGGGCGCGGCGGCGTCATGCGGCTTGCACCGCACGAGTTCATCCGTCGCTTTCTCCTCCACGTCCTGCCCGACGGCTTTCACCCCATCCGGCACTCCGGCTTCCTGGCCAAAGGCGACCGAGGCGAGAACCTCGCCCGCGTGCGCGAGTTCCTCAAAGTCCAACGGACCCAGGAGCCCGCGGACCAAGCCCAGCCTTCGACGACGTCCGAGCCAGAGGCGAACGCAGATGCCCGCGAAGCGTTCGTCGTCTGCCCGGATTGCGGCGGTCTCATGCGCCGCATCGGCCACGTCGCGCCGCATATCCCCGGCGCCTTTCGCTGCGACACATCATGACCACAAACGCCGGCCCGAACTCGATCGCCTTCGTCTTTCGACGCCGTCGAGCCGTTGCGCCGCCGGCCCTCAGGCTCCGCGCCTCGTCCGGTCCGATTTGGCTCGCCTCAGCCTCACGCGCTTCGTCGTCGTTGCCGCTCAACGCCCGCGAATGCCCGCAGCCGAACGGGCCAACCCTTCAAATATCGCAAGTCGCCGGCTTCGCCTGGCGCACTGTCAGCCCACCAATTCGATGTCGCCGTTGACCTTTCCCCATAGAGGCTAACCGGCCCGCGTCATCGTTCAATCCGGCTTATGTGAGGTCGCTTTCCGCGACGCCCCAACCTGCGCGCCGGCGACCTCACATAACCCTCCAGATTCCTGTCTTCGAGACCAGCGTCTATATCGTGGCGATGATCGATGAATCGCCCCTCCGTATCCGATTTGAAGCGCTTCGTTCCTCGCTTGGCGAGCGAGGCCGACGGTTGAGCGCCGCGGCGGAGGCGAAGGCGGCTGGCTACGGCGGGATCGCGGCCGCCGCGCATGCGACGAAGGTCGCCCGAAGCACGATCGGACGCGGTCTGAAGGACCTGCGGGACCCCGGCTCTCTGACCGGGAAGGTGCGTCGCAAGGGCGGGGGCAGCCCTCGGTTGACGACGAGGGACCCGACGCTTCTGGAGGACTTGCAACGATTGCTCGAGCCCGCGACGATGGGCGATCCGATGCGGCCGTTGCGATGGGTCTCCAAGAGGCACGACAAGCTGGCGAGGGCGCTTCGGGCGATGGGTCACAAGGTGAGCTCCTCGACCATTCCCAAACTCTTGGAAGAGCTGAAATATTGCCGCCATTTCAACCGCAAGACCAAGGAAGGCGGCAAACATCCCGATCGCGACGCTCAGTTCGAATATATCAACGCCAAGGCCGAGGCGTTTCAGGCGGCCGATCAGCCGGTGATATCGATCGACGCGAAGAAGAAGGAATTGCTCGGCGAATTCAAGAACGGCGGCAGCGACTATGGGCCGCAAGGCCAGCCGATCGAGGTCAACACCCACGATTTCGAGGACAAGGAACTGGGCAAGTTCGTCCCCTGCGGAATCTACGACATCGGCGCCAATCTCGGCTATGTCAGCCTCGGAATCGACCACGATACCGGGCAATTCGCCGTAAATGGCGCTCGCCTCTGGCTCGATCGGATGGGCCGGGAGCGTTATCCCTCGATGACGCGTCTCATGATCACCGCCGATGGCGGAGGCTCCAACGGCTCGCGCCTACGGCTATGGAAGGTGGCGCTGCAACAACTCGCCGACGAGACCGGCCTGACCATCCAGGTCTGCCATTATCCACCGGGGACCTCGAGTAGAGTCGACGACTGGCGCGGTAGCGGTAGGTCCCGAGGAGTGGCCGTTGTCCGGCAGCTTTCGCTGTTTGCCGGTGCCTCAGGTTAGGGCCATGGCTCCGTTTCCAGTCGCCGCTCGTCAGTAGGGTCGAGGACAGGCGCGCCGGTTTAGGTCGAAGTTTGAGTTTCCTGTTGGCTCGCTCTTTCGTCTGCGAGTGTCTCAGGATCTCGACCGTACCACGTCTCCTGTCCCCGCCACGTCGAACGCAGCTTGCGGATTTCCCGCACTGCGCTCCCCCATCTGCTTCGCGTCGAGGTTTATGGGACCTATCCTGCTGGGACGACTTTCGGCGCGGATCGCTTCACGCGATAGCTGTCGAACAGCCCCAGCGTGTCGTAGAGCCAACGCCTATTCCACCGCTTCCAACCGAAGCCTTGTCGTTTCCGTGCATGCGCCAGATGACGCCTGACCTTCTTTTCTGCCCAGTCCTTGATGAAGCTGAAGCACTCGCTATTTCATCGAATCGTTGAAACCAATCATATGCGCGCGGGATTCATTTTTCCTGACGTGGTTTGTCGCCAGCAATTCTAAAAGTCGGCCGTGGCGAGGGTCCTATTCGATTTTTTGGGTTGTGAGGAGGTGGGGTGGGATTATGAAGGTGGCGAGGGCTTCGAGGAGATCGGACCAGGCGGGGAAGACCGCCAGGGTGGTCAGGGTTGCAAGATGAGCAAAGAAGCTCGTTCGCTTTTCCGCCGCCTCTCTCGCTTTTCGCCAGGGCGGTTCGAGAAGGTCGAGAACCGTATGCCAGGCGAAGGCGAGCAAGTTGAGCGCGGCGAGCGTCATGGCCAGATTGGTCTCGCCGTGCCCGAAATTGTGTTCAAGCTCGTAGCCGTTGTTTTTCAGGACGTTGAAGCCTTCGTTCTCGATCTTCCACCTTGCGCGGCCGCAAGCGGCGATCTCGGCGACGTTGCTCTTGGCGACCGGCAGCGAGGTAACGAAGGCCATCTTGTATGTGACTGCGCCTTTGGCGTTGAGGCTGTCGAAGCCGATCCAGTTGACCAGCACGGCGTCCTTGCCGTCGCGCAGCGGAACCTTCTCGACGAACCGGTAGCGATGCGTCTGGCGCGTCTTGCCTTTGCGGACTTGGACCTCATGACGCGTGAGTTCGGCTCCATTGATGAAGTCGTAGAGCGCCTTGTGCGAGGTCTCCTTGCAGGTGAAGATGAAATCGTCGCCGTTGTCCGCGAGCCTCTCGACCACGCTCTGGCAGGCGAACAGATCGTCGCCCAGATACACCGGTCGCAGGGGCTTCAGGCGCGCGCCGTGCTGCATGAGCCAGCGTTTGACCGCGTTGCGCTCGCAGTCCTGCTTCTCGGCGCCGTCCTGTTTGACGATGAACTCCGGCGCGAGCGGGACCACCTTGGAATGTCCCGGCGCGACAACCGTCGCGCACAGCATGGGATGATAGCTTTCGACCTTGCCGTTGCTGCGCTTGCGCGTCTGGCAATGCGGGCAGGCGATCCTCTGGCTGCAAAAATACTCGGTCCCGTCGAGGGCCACGAGCGCTCGGCCGCCCAGCCGGCCGAAAGCCTCGCGCATCGCCGGTTCGAGCAGCAGACGCTCCGTGTCCTCGAAGCAGGGCGAAAGAAGAGCAGGATCCGCGCCGTCGAGCATGTCCCTGATATAATTGTCGGAAGGGATCTTCTCGATGCCAAAAAGGGTTTGGCAGTTCGACCGTCCCTGACCTTTCTCCAGCCTACGCTGAAAGGACAGAAAAGACGCGCTCTGCATGAAAAACATCGCGAAGGCCGACAGACCGAAATCCGCCATCGCAATATTGCCGCTCCGCCCCTTGCGAGGGTCCGGAAACGCCTTGCAAACCGCCTTCAGGCCAGACAAAAGCGACGCCAAGATCTCCATCCCCAGCGTGAATCATGTTTCCGCTGATTTGGGAATCCCCCAGCGAAAAAATCATCCCGACCCTCTTTTAGAATTGCTGGTTTGTCGCCTTGCTGCTTTGATTCGGAAGCGAGGTGTGAGGTGATGGCGGGTCGACGGCGGGCGATTGAATTGGCGATTGGCGAGGAGGATGTGGCGGCGTTGGGCGCGATTGCCCGCTCGCGAACGGAATTGGCGAGCCGGGTTGATCGAGCGCGGATGCTGCTGGCCTACCGGGAAGACGGATCGTTTTTTGCGGTGGGGCGAGCCTTGGGCGCGCACCATCAGACCGTCCAGCGCTGTGTCGAGCGGGCGTTGGTCTATGGCCCGATGGCGGCGCTCGACGATCGACCGCGGCCCGGCAGGGAGGCGACGATCACCGCCGAGGCCAAGGCATGGGTTGTCGACCTCGCCTGCCGCAAGGCCAAGGACCTCGGCTATCCCCACGAATTGTGGACAACGCGGCTTCTCGCCTGCCATGCGCGTGAGCATGGGCCGGCGGAGGGCCACGCTTGCCTTGCCAAGTTGGCTCAGGGGACGGTGTGCAATATCCTCAACGAGCAGGAGATCAAGCCGCACAAGGTCCGCTATTACCTGGAACGCCGCGATCCGGAGTTCAAGCAGAAGATGGCGGAGGTTCTGTGCGTCTATGGCGAGGTGAAGCTTATTCGGGAGAGCGCGGCCGCCGCGAAGCAAAAGCCGAGCGATGCGGTGGCGATTGTCTCCTACGATGAAAAGCCCGGCATTCAGGCAATCGCCACGACGGCCCCGGACCTGCCGCCCGAGCCCGGCAGACATGCGACCTTCGCGCGCGACTACGAGTACAAGCGCCACGGCACGGTCAGCTTGCTGGCCGGCATTGATCTGCTCACCGGCCAGGTCCACGCTCTCGTCAAGGACCGCCACCGCAGCCGCGAATTCATTGAATTCCTCCAGCTCCTCGACGCCGCCTATCCGAGCCATACGGCGATCAAGCTGATCCTCGACAATCATTCGGCGCACATCTCCAAGGAGACCAAGGCCTGGCTCGCCGCCCAACCGGAAGGCCGCTTCACCTTTGTCTTCACCCCCAAGCATGGCTCCTGGCTCAATCTCGTCGAGGGTTTCTTCTCCAAGCTCGCCCGCTCGGTGCTGCGCCACATCCGCGTCGCATCCAAACAGGAACTCAAGGACCGCATCATGGCCGCCATGGATCACTTCAATCGACACCCCGTCGTCCACTCTTGGTCCTATAAGCTCGACCAGGCAACCTGATATGATTCGAATCTCAAAATCGATGAACTAGAGTGCCCCACGGCGAAGTAGTTGACCCACCCTCGGAGAACCGGATTGATCAAGCTGATCACCCGTTCTACCGGTTGCGATTGATGGCGACGGAACACCTCTTTGAGCCCTCGCACGAGCGCCGTCCGCTTTTTGAGCTTGGGCGTGTAGTGCGGCCTCCACTTCCCGCTTAGACCGCGGAGATAGCGGAAATCGAAGCCTAAGAAGCCGAAGCTCTCGCCTCGGCTAAGGTCCACGATGCTGCTCTTCTCATCATTGATCTCGACTTGCAGTTTGTCGAACTCCTCCCGCAGCCGTCAGGTGATGCGATGACCGCGCGAGGCTGATCAGGCTGCCTTGGCCTGGGCTGGGATCGGCGACGAGTTCCAAGGCAGGAGCTGGTCGACGCGATGTAAGCGTGATGCGATGACCGCGCGAGGCTGATCAGGCTGCCTTGGCCTGGGCTGGGATCGGCGACCAGTTCCAAGGCAGGAGCTGGTCGACGCGATTGATCGGATGGTCGGCGATGCGGGCGATGACGTCGGCGAGCCAAGCCTCGGGATCGACGTCATTGAGGCGAGCGGTCTCGATGAGCGTGTACATGATGGCGGCTCGGCGGCCTCCGTCGTCGGAGCCGGCGAAGAGATAGTTTTTACGCCCCAGAGCCAGCGGACGGATAGCGCGTTCGGCGGCGTTGTTGGTCATTTCGAGCCGGCCGTCGTCGACGAAGCGGGTGAGAGCGGCCCAGCGCGAGGTCGCATAGCGAATAGCGCCGGCGAGGGAGCTCTTGCCGCTGATCGTGGCGAGCGTCGCGTCGAGGAAGGCTTTGAGGTCGGCCAGCATCGGCGCCGAGCGTCGCCGTCGGACTTGCTGGCGCTCGCCCGGACTGCGCCCGCGAATGTCGGCCTCGATGGCGAACAGACGGGCGATCCTTTCCAGCGCCTCGCGCGCGGCGGGCGAGCCGGTCTCGACATGCACGTCATAGATCTTGCGCCGGGCGTGGGCCCAGCAGGCGACTTCGGTCAGGCGGGGAACGCCGGTCTCCGGCTCGGGTTTGTAAAGATCGGCGAAGCCGGCGTAGCCGTCGGCATGCAGGAAGCCGCGACAGCCCGTGAGCAACGCATGCGCGTGTTCGGCCTTGCGGTCAGGCGAATACCGATAGAAGGCGGCGGGCGGCGTCGTGGAACCGAACGGGCGTTCGTCGCGCACTGCGGTCCATAGCCGGCCGGTCTTGGTCTTGCCTTTGCCGGGATCGAGCACCGGGACCGGCGTGTCGTCGGCGTGCAGCGCGAGGCCGGCGCGAACATGGCGCTCGATCCTCTCGCTCAAGGGTTCGAGCAGTCCCGCGAGACGGCCGATCCAGCCCGCCATGACCGAACGGTCGATCTCAACGCCGCTGCGGGCGTAGATGTCGGCCTGACGATACAGCGGCAGATGATCGCAGAACTTCGACACGACGACATGGGCGAGCAGCGCCGGGCCCGGGCGCCCCTTCTCGATCGGCAGCGTCGGCATCGGCGCCTGGACGACGGTCTCGCACGCCCGGCAGCTCATCTTCGGCCGCACGTGCACGACGCGCTTGAAGTGGGAGGGGACGTATTCGAGCACCTCGCGCTCGTCGGCGCCGATCCGGCCGAACTTGTCGCCGCCGCAGATCGGGCACACGCACGGCGCTTCGTGGACGACCGTCTCCGCCAGCAAATGGTCGGGCAAGGGAGCGCGGTTCGAAGGCTTGCGCTTCTTCTTCGACGAGGCGCCGGTCTCGGTCGCCTCGTCCGCTTCCGACTCCGCGACCCCGGCGCGCGCGAGCGTCTCGGCGACGCCCGCTTCGATATCGTCGATCAACAGCTCGAGTTGCTCGACTTGCGCATCGAGCTTCTCCGACTTGCGGCCGTAGCGGGCGCGACGAAGAACGGCGAGCTGGGCGCGCAGCTTCTCGATCAGCAGCGCCTTGGCGTGAACCTCGGCCCTGAGCCAGGCGACGTCGCGTTGCAGATCATCCGCCAAGCGGCGCAGATCGTCGGGATCTCGAGGCGAATCAGGCGTCGACAGCGACATGACGATTTGTACCACAAGCGCGCCTCCGGCGCAGCCGCAATCTCTCGGAGTCACCTGATTTTTGTGGTGAGTCCAGGCGCTCAGGCGATCCTTGGACGCTCCGTCCGCGGCGACGCCACGGTGCGACGCCAATCGATGCCTTCGAGCAGCAGCGCCAGTTGCGCCGCCGTCAGTTGCAGAGCGCCTTCGACGATCGGCGGCCAGACGAACTTGCCCTTCTCCAGCCGCTTGGCGAACAGACACAGACCCGAGCCGTCCCAAGTCAAAATCTTCACGTAGTCGCCGCGTTTGCCTCGGAAGACGAAGGCCGCGCCCGAAAACGGATCGGCGGCGAGAATCCGCGCCACGTCCGCCGACAGCCCGTCGAAGCCGCGCCGCATGTCGACGGGTTGGCATGCGAGGTAGACTTTGACGCCAGGCGCCACGTGCAGCATCACAGACCGCTCAGCGTCGAAAGCACGAGACGCAGGACCTCGCCGTCGACGCCGCCTTCGATGCGAACTTGCGCGCCGTCGGGAAGGCGAATCTCCATCGTCCCGAGCCGCGCAGAGCTCGGCGGATCACACCGCCGGCTCGGCGCGCCGCCCTCCCCCGCGACCGCATCCTTCGCAATAAGACGAATGGGGATGAACGACGGGGCCGCGTCGGCCCCGGGCGATCGCCGCAATGCGCGGCGGCGATCGCGCCAGCCTTCCCGCGACCGACGGATCCATTTGAACACCAGGTTCGCGTTGACGTCGTGCGCCCGCGCCACGCCCGCAACCGAAGCGCCCGGCGCCAGAGCCGCCTCAACGATCCGCTGTCGCTCCGCCGTGCTCCACGAGCGGCGCTTCGCCCGCGGGCCGGCCCCGACCCCGCCAGATTCAAGCCATCTCGATCTCTTCGCCGTCGTCATCAGGCGCCCACCAAATCGCAGGTGGACACCTAAGCAACGCCAACCGCTTCCGTAAGGCGGCCGTCACATCACGCTTACAGC
>CAVUHX010000017.1:0-67561 GCA_963741405.1 uncultured Alphaproteobacteria bacterium | reverse complement strand
CGCGTGCATCCATCGCTTCGTTCGATTGCCCGAGACTGCGCGAGTTCGCAGCCGATCGCGCGCGAGGCCCTAAGCGCTCGGCCTGACGGGCCGGCTCGAGCCGGTTTTGGCCGAGCGGATCAGCGCCTTCTACGGCATGCAGCCGGTGTTGAGGCGGTCGCCGCCCATCTCATTAGTTCGATCAGCGCGACGCGAGCGCGCGCCGCCGCCGCGACACAGGCCGTCACCAGGCCCGCCGAGCCGGCGCGGATGACGATGACGTTGTAGTCGAGCTTGCGCGGACGCGGCCAGGCGGCGAGCCTCGCGCGTGCGGAGCGCCACTCGCCTAGCGCCTCGGCGGCGAACGGCGCGAGCGCCAGCGCGAACAGGGCGGCGACCACGCGCGGGCTCAAAATGTCGCTCGCATGATCGATCGTCGCCAACTGCTGGCCCGCGAGCACGTAAAGGACGACGAACGGCAGCGCGCCGACCAGCGTGACGAACGCGAAGAGTCGCGCCGGCATGCGCGTCAGGCCCATCGCCAGATTGACGGCGAAGAACGGGATGACCGGCGTCAGCCGCGCGGCGTACAGATAGCGCGCGCCGTCGCGCGCGACGCCGCTGTCGACCCGCGCGACGAATGCCGGAAAGCGCGCCGCAACAATGTCGCGAAACAGATACCGCGCCGCCAGCATGGCGACCGTGGCGCCGGCGGTGCTGGACAGCGCGACCAGCGGAATGCCGAGCCAGACGCCAAAGAGCGTACCGCCGGCGACGCTCATCGCCCATGCCCCAGGCAATGACAGCACGGCGAACGCGACATAGAGCGCGGCATAGGCGACGGCCCCCGCCGATCGGATGATCCGCGACGAAACTCCTGGCGCCGACGAGCGAAGCAGCGGCCCGGCGTGGATCGAACCCCGCGTGGAACGCGACGAGGCTTGCGACGACCGCGATCAGACCTGCCGCGATCCAGGCGATGGGACGACGCGCGCCCGAGGGCGATGCCGGGTCCGCAGGGGTTTTCTGCCGGTCAACGCCAGCCGTGGCGGACATGCTTTGCTCCGACTCGGAAGCGCCACCCGGCGCGCAGGTGAACCGGGTTGATCGATCTTCGGTCTTCAGGTCGCGGGCCCCTCGATATTCGTCGCCTCCTTGGACAATGGTACGGCAAGCTCTTCTGCCTCCGCGGCGCGCGGAGGCAGCGGCGCGCCGCGTCAACGGGCCGTGGTCCGGCCCGCAAACCGTCACTCTACCGATTTTCCGGGCCGTGGCGAAATGACAGGCGCAGGCCGCAGGCCGCGAGGAATAGCGCGCCGGCCTGCTTGAGTCTTCGACCCTCGTTGACTAATGTTATCGTGGCGGGAATACCGTCGGTTGCGCAAGACTTCGGACGAGCGTTCGCCGAAGCGGCACGGTCGGGCAACTGGTCCATCCCTGACGAAGGACGCGCGTTGAATGGGAAGCGCGGGAAATCGCAACATGACGATGACGAACGGGGCCGACAGTTTCGAACTCCTCCTCGGTCCGGACGTCCCGATCCGCGAATACAAGGCAGGCGCGACAATTTTCAGCGAGGGCGATCGGGGCGGGGAGCTTTTTGTCATCCAGCGCGGCCGCGTACGCATCCTGTCGGGGAATCGTCTCCTGGAGACGCTCGGCGAGAACGAGATTTTCGGCGAGATGGCGCTGATCGACGATTTACCGCGCAGCGCGTGCGCCGTCGCCGAAACGGACGTCGCCGTCGCGCCGATCACCGAGAAACAGTACCTCTTCCTGATCCGTCACACGCCGTTCTTCGCCCTCAAGGTGATGCGCGTGCTCGCCCAGCGCCTGAGAGCCCAGAACAAGGCGCTGTGACGGCCCGTCACAACGATATCTGGACCGCCTCCCGGCCTTTCGGCGTCTCGATGACCCGCATCGACACCGTCTGGCCCTGGTCGAGGCGCGAAACGCCGGTGGGCCCGAGAACCGAGCAATGGACGAACACGTCCCGGCCGAAGTCGTCGCTGGCGACGAAACCGAAACCCCTGACGTCGTCGAACCACTTGACCGTACCGGTCAGGTCGACGGCGGACGAAAGGTCGCGCTCGCCGCGCCGAAATCCGTGGGAGGCGGTCGTCGGGGCAGCGCACGTCTCGTCAATGTCGAGGACGCGGGTGACCTG
This sequence comes from uncultured Alphaproteobacteria bacterium, assembly GCA_963741405.1. Taxonomy (GTDB): domain Bacteria; phylum Pseudomonadota; class Alphaproteobacteria; order Rhizobiales; family Beijerinckiaceae; genus Roseiarcus. The sequence continues at coordinate 65,415 of CAVUHX010000017.1, read as the reverse complement.
CATGCCCCGCGCTCCCTGCTCGACCACGACGCTGATCTTCGCGCCAGTCGCAGCCAACTCGCGCCCGACCGCCCGCAGCGACTTCAGATGCAGAAAAGCGTCGCCCAAGCCGTCGCGCAGAGCGACAAATCCGTAGCCCTTGTCGATCCGGAACCACTTGACGACCCCGTCGCACGCGACCCCCGCCGCGCCTTCGAGGGATTCGTGATCGTTTCCCACCCTGCGCACACCGACAGCGGAGGAAACATCGACGCTCAACCCGAAAGAGTCCTCGAACTGATATTCCCTGTTCATCGCGGTCCTCCCCGTGCGCCGACCGCAGCAAAGCGGGGCATGGGCCAACGTCCAAGCAAAGCGCCCGCACCCGACGCGGATCGGCGGATTCGAAGCTACGGAAGCTTCGCTTACCCGGCTGTGACCGCGATCACACCGCGAACGTCGACGTCAACCGAGGCCCATCGTCTCGACCATGATCCGATCCGGTCGGGGCGGCGACACGAAACCCGGCGCCCTCATCCGCTCGCGTCCGGTTTGCGGCCGGCTCGCCGTCTCGACCGTGGATCGCAGTGCGGTCGCCTCCGCGACGACAATCAGGGTGGCGGCCAGGAGCGACAGGGCAAGGCGCCAGCGCAGATTTCTCCGGACGTCGTCGATGTCGATCGACGGCGCACGGCGAAGGGCGGAACTGTCTTCCAGGTTTGTCGTTCTCTTGACCGGCATCGGCTCATCCCCCTTGAACCTGCGTGCGTCGCCTTTCCTGCCAGGGCCCATGAACCGGTCGGGCGATCGCCGTCATGGCGAGCGGTCCGGAGACCCGGGCGCAAACATACGTTCTCAATGTTCTGCCCTCGACGCAATTGTGGATTCTACGTATTGGAACGACCCAAAGTCCGGGATCGGGCGGTCCTCTTCCATGCCGCCGCGTCGTTTCCGGTTGGGGGGCATGCAGTCGCGTGTCGGGGGGTGAGGAAGGATTTGCTTGCCGTTCGTCAGGATGGCGCAGGGCGCCGACCGCGTTGGGCTTGCGCGCCGGCCGCACGGCGCAAGCGCTGCTCGGCCTTTCGCGCATTGGCAGCCGCTCGCCACGCCGCCGGCGACGTCTCGGTCCAGCGTCGAAAGGCACGCGTAAACGCGCTCGCGTCGGCGTAGTCCAGCGCCATGGCGATCTGGCTGATGGGCGTCGCGGAATCCTCCAGCATCTGCTGGGCGATCTCGAAGCGGGTTTCGTCCGCCAGCGCCTTGAAGGTGACGCCGAATTCCCTGAGGCGACGATGCAGCGAGCGGCTGTGCATCGAGAACATCGGCGCCACGTCCTCAATCGCCCCGTGGTCGGTCAAGATGGCGGTTCGCAGGACGCTTCTCACCCTCTCCGGCAAATTCGCGCCATCCTTCATCTCGAGCGCGTCGATCTGCTTCTGCAGGAGCCGCCGCAACTCGGCGTCGGCCGCCGGCATTGGACGCGTCAGCCAATCCGCCGAAAACAAGAGCGCGTTCTTGCCGGCGTCGAAGCGCAGCGGCGCCCGAAAGAACCGCGAGAACGGCCTCACATCCTCGGGCGTGCGGTGTGCGAACAGCGCCTCGTTCGGCTTCCAGTCGGCGCCGCAAAGCGAACGAAGGATGTTGCACGCGAATGCGATCGCGGCGTCCTCGACCTGTTCGCGGCCCTCGACGTCGCGCTCGTCGATTTCGAAGTCCAGAGTCGCAACGCCGTCGATGTCGGTGAACGTCAGCGTCGCGCCGCGGAGATGGAGATGCAGATAGCGATCCAGGTTGCGGAGCGCCGTTCCCACGTCCGGAGAGTGCTGCACCAGAAACCCGACGAGGCCGAAATGGGACAGGCGCCCTTGCTGACCCAGAAGAAGGCCGAAGTGCCCGCATCGGGTCCTTGCCGCGCACAGGCTCAGCAGGCGACCGCGGGCGCGGAACGAAATGAGATTATCGGAAGTATCCAGGAGGCTCGGGGCGAGCCCCGCCTCCCACAGGATTTCGGCCGGCTCGACGCCGAGGCTCTTCAGGAGTCCGGGAGCCGCTGTCAGAACGCCGACGCGGACGCTGGCGTCCTTGGCCCTGCGCCTCGCGCCTTTGGATCGATGGTGCGTCGAAATCACGCAGGACGCTTACCGCTTCTGTCTGCAAATGTCCAGTTTTTGTCTGCAAAGGTCCAATAGATTCGGCCCAATCCCATGTAACCTCATGATTATTTCACTGAAGCTGCGAGAAAATAGTTCGGACGGCGCGTGACGTTACGACGAGGATCTGAATATGAAAGTCATCATCGTGGGCGGCGTGGCGGGCGGCGCATCCTGTGCGGCGCGGCTGCGTCGATTGGACGAGAAGGCCGAGATTCTCATGGTCGAACGCGGGCCGTACGTTTCTTATGCGAACTGCGGACTGCCGTATCATGTCGGGGGCGTGATCGAGAAGGAGTCGAGCCTGCTGGTGGCGGACGCCGAGACGTTCCGCAGCCAGTTCGCCGTCGACGCGAGAACCGGCTGCGAGGCGGTCGCGATCTCGCCAGAAAAGAAGACCATCGATCTGCGCGATGTCGCGACCGGCAAGGTCACGGCCGAATCCTACGACAAGCTGGTGCTTTCGCCCGGAGCGCCGTCGGTGCGTCCGCCCCTGCCGGGCATCGATCTGCCGGGGATTTTCCAGGTCAGGACCGTGCCCGACGCGCGAGCCATCCGCGAGTGGATCGAAAAAGGCTCTCTATTCCTCTCGGGCATGCACCGGTACTCCGGGTTCCAGACGGTGAGGCCCAAGACACGCGCGGTGGTTATCGGCGGCGGGTTCATCGGCCTCGAGACGGCGGAGAACCTCGTCCATCGGGGGTTCGACGTCACGCTGGTCGAGATGCTCGATCAGGTCCTGGCGCCGCTCGACCGGGAGATGGCGCGGATTGTGGAAGGCTATGTGGAGCGGCATGGAATTCGTCTCGCGCTTGGTGACGGTGTGGCCGCGTTCAAGCAGGCCGCGAACAACGCCATCGACGTCGAAACGAAATCCGGGAAGGTTTATCCGGCCGACATCGTAATATTGTCGCTTGGCGTCCGTCCCGATACCACGCTCGCCAAAATGGCCGGCCTGACGATCGGCGAGCGCGGCGGCATCCGGGTCGACGACCAGATGCGAACGAGCAACCCGGACATCTTGGCAGTTGGCGACGCTGTCGAAGTCAAGGATTTCGTGACCGGCGAATGGGCGCTCATCGCGCTCGCCGGCCCGGCGAACCGGCAGGGCCGCATCGCGGCCGATGTGATTGCCGGGCGCGACTCCCACTTCCGCGGCAGCCAGGGCACGTCAATCATCGGGCTCTTCAACGCCGCGGCCGCCTGGACCGGCGCCAGCGAGAAGACGCTCATCCGGATCGGCGACAAGGACTACGAGAAAATCTACCTCTATCCCAACTCGCACGCAGGATATTATCCGGGCGCGCGGCCGATCGCGATGAAGGTGATCTTCCGCAAGTCCGACGGACGCCTGCTCGGCGCCCAGGCGCTCGGCGAAGACAACGTCGACAAGCGGATCAGCGCGCTGGCGATGGCGCTCCAGATGGGCGCATCCGTCTATGACCTCGAAGAGGCGGAGCTCTGCTACGCTCCCCAATTCGGCAGCGCCAAGGACCCGGTCAATTTCGCCGGGATGGTAGCCGCCGATGTGCTGCGCGGCGACATGCCAATCAGTCACTGGGAAGCGGCCAAGGCGGGGTTCGTCCTGGATGTTCGCGAACCGTTCGAACTCGCAGTGGAGAACTATCCGGGAGCGGTGAACATTCCCATTGGAGAATTGCGGACACGCCTCAAAGAGCTGCCGCGCGACCGCGAGATCCATGTCGTGTGCCGCTCCGGCCAACGGGCCTACGCGGCGACGCGAATCCTGCTGCAGAACGGATTCAAGGCCTGCGACGTCTCGGGAGGCATGCTCTCCCTCGCCCACAATGGACTGTTCGATGCGAGGGCCGAAGTGACATAGGCGCTTGTCCTTAGACGGTAGCATGAAACGGAGTTTTCAGATGTCCAAAATGAAGCTGATGCTTGTCGCAATCGCGACGCTCATAGGGCTCGTGGCGACGACGGAAGTTGCAAATGCCGTCATTTATTGCACCTACATCGATTATCCGTACGGGTGCGTAGCACGGCCCGGCGTTCGTCTCGTTGCTCGGCCTGTCGGAGTGGGCCACGTTGGAGTAGGCCACGTTGGAGTAGGCCACGTTACCGCGCCTCGACCGGGCAACCGCAATGGCGGAGTCAATAGAGTCGGCCGCCGCCGATAGCGACGTACCGGTGGAGCGCTGGACGAATGTCTGACGTTGCTGGTCGCCTCTGTTGTTGTCCGCCTCGGACTCTCGATCCTCGGGGGCCTTGTTTCCAGATTCGGCCCGTTCGCTTGAATGCGCCGACTCAGTGAAAAGTGATTGCGATGCCCAGCCCAGGCAAGACTCGATCCCAACCGTCCTCTGCGGCGACTGCTTTCATAGATCACGACCGCCGCGTTCTGGTGATGCAAGGCGGAGGCGCTCTGGGCGCCTATCAGGCAGGTGTCTACGAGGGCCTTGCCGAGGTTGGCTTCACCCCCAACTGGGTAGCCGGCGTGTCGATCGGGGCGATAAATTCTGCGCTGATCGCCGGCAACCCGCCGGAACGCCGGATCGAGCGGCTGCGCGAATTCTGGAATTGCGTTTCGGAGCGCTCGCCTTTTGTCTTGCCGGCCGGAATGGACTTCGCGCGACCCCTGATGAACCGGATGAGCGCCGCCGCCGTAGCGACTTTCGGCGTCCCGGGATTTTTCGCGCCGCGTTTGCCGCCGCCCTATTTGGCGCCCGACGGGAGCCTGGCGGCGATGAGCTTTTACGACACAGAGCCGTTGCGGGCGACGCTCAATGACCTCGTCGACTTCGATCGCATCAACAATGGCGACGTACGGATTTCACTGGGTACAGTCAACGTGCGCACCGGCGAGTCCCGCTATTTCGACAGCGCGCGGGATGTCATCGCTGCGGACCACGTCATGGCCAGCGGCGCGCTTCCCCCTGGGTTCCCGCCGGTCGCAATCGACAGCGAGTTCTATTGGGACGGCGGCATCATGTCGAACACGCCGCTGCAATATGTGTGCGAGGATTTCCGCATCAGCGCGCTCGTCGTGGCGGTCGATCTGTTCAGCGGAAAGGGCGAATTGCCACAGAATCTCAACCAGGTGCAGGAGCGAGCAAAAGACATTCAGTACCAGAGCAAGCAGCGCCTGACCGATACCCTGATCCGAAAAATCGAAACGCTGCGCAGTACACTGGCCGATGTTCTCGCCAAGCTGCCAGAGTCGCTGCGCTCCGATCCGCAGGTACAAAAGCTGGCGGAGGTGAGCCAGAGAGGACCGCTGTCGCTGGTCCACCTCGTCAATCGGCATGACACCGGGTCGTCAGACTTCAAGGACTACGAGTTCTCGCGAGCGACCATCGACGATCTCTGGCGTGGCGGTCAGTACGATGTGCAGAAAGTGCTGACGCACCCCGAAGCCTGCCGCGTCACCGACTACGGAAACGGCGTGCGCGTCTTCGAACTCTAGCGTCCAGACCAGGAAGGAAGCTTTGCATGGAAGAGTCTGAAGTCCGGAGGCGGGCGTTCGCGATGCCGTTGACCAGTCCGGCGTTTCCGCCCGGACCGTACCGTTTCATTGATCGCGAGTTCTTCATCGTCACCTATCGGACCGACCCCGAGGCGCTCAAGGCGGTGATTCCGGCACCGCTGGAAATGACTGATCCGATCGTCAAGTACGAATTCATCCGCATGCCCAACTCGACCGGCTTCGGCGACTACTCCGAAAGCGGCCAGGTGATCCCCGTCAGCTTCCGCGGCGAGCGCGGGGGCTATGTCCACGCCATGTACCTCAACGATCATGCGCCGATCGCAGGCGGGCGCGAACTCTGGGGCTTTCCGAAGAAGCTGGCGTATCCGGAGCTCAGGGTCGAGAAGGACACGCTTGGCGGCGTGCTGAGATACGGCCCCGTCCCCGTCGCGGTGGCGACGATGGGTTACAAGCATCGGGCAGTCGCGCACGAGCCGATCCTGGCGTCGATGTCGGAGCCGAACTTCCTGCTGAAAATCATTCCCCATGTCGACGGCAGGCCGCGCATCTGCGAGCTCGTGCGTTACTTCATGGAGGACATTACGGTGAAGGGTGCCTGGGAAGGCCCGGCGGCGATCGAGCTGTTTCATCACGCGCTTGCGCCGGTGGCGTCGCTGCCGGTGCGCGAGGTCATCAGCGGCGTGCACATCCTGTCCGACATGACGCTGGGACTCGGCAAAGTCGTTCACGACTATCTGGCCAAATGAGGCAATGACATGAAGCTCAAGGGCAAGTCCGCCATCGTCACCGGCGCCGCCAGCGGAATCGGCAAGGAGATCGCGCTCACCTTCGCGCGCGAAGGGGCGAAAGTGGCTATCGCCGACCTGAACAAGGAGGCCGCCGAAGCAACAGCCGCGGAGATTCGGAAACGAAGTGGCGAGGCCATCGGCGTCGCAATGGACGTCTGTGACGAAGAGGCCGTCAATTCCGGGGTTGCGGCGACGGTCGCTGCGTTCGGCGGGGTCGACATCCTTGTCAGCAACGCGGGCATCCAGATCGTGAGTCCGCTCGAAAAATTGAGTTACGCCGACTGGAAAAAGATGTTGGCGATCCATCTCGACGGCGCCTTTCTCACGACCCGCGCTTGTCTCCCGCATATGTACAAATCCGGCCTCGGCGGCAGCGTCATCTACATGGGCTCCGTCCACTCGAAGGAAGCCTCGAAGCTCAAGGCGCCGTATGTGACGGCCAAACACGGCCTCATCGGGCTCGCGCGAGTCGTAGCCAAGGAGGGCGCGCAGTACGGTGTGCATGCAAACGTGGTTTGCCCGGGGTTCGTCCGCACGCCCATGGTCGACAAGCAGATTCCCGAGCAGGCCAAGGAGCTCGGCATCACCGAGGACGAGGTGGTGAAGAACGTCATGCTGAAGGACACCGTCGACGGCGAGTTCACGACCGTTCAGGACGTGGCCGAGGCCACCTTGTTCTTTGCTGCTTTCGCCAACAACGCCTTGACCGGCCAGTCGCTGGTCGTGAGTCATGGTTGGTTCATGGAATGAGGTTTTGCGGGCGGATCGATCGGGAACTGCTGGGTTCAGCGGTGACAAAGGAACGGAGTACGGTGCGAACGGGATTTGGCCGTCGCTGTCCGCCCTTGCTGACAGCCGCTTGCGCCGCCGCCGCGCTGGCGTGTGCGGCTAACAGTCCTTCGTGCGCCCAAGAGGCCGCCCCGGGCGCCGCCTATGGCGGACCTGTGCTCGACCGCTCCACCTTAACCGGCGACTGGGGCGGCGTGCGCGACGATCTGTCGGCCCGCGGAATCACCGTCCTGCCTTCGCTGACGGGGTTCTACGAGGGGCCGACCGCCGGAAACGCTGATCACACGTTCGACTTCGGCGGGAAGGGCGATCTGTTTCTCAGCATCGACGGCGGCAAGCTGGGGCTCTGGAACGGCTTCGGCATTCAGGTGCATGGCGAGTACAACGTCGGCACGACGCCGGGCTACGTCGGGGGCACGACCATCCCCAACAACACGGCGATGACCTTTCCGGTCCTAAACCACCCGGGCGGGGACTTCAGCAGCGTCTACGTCTCGCAGCGTTTCGGCTCGAATTTGACGCTCCTGGCGGGCAAGACGAACATGTTCGACTTCTACGCCAGCGGCCACAAGTTCAGCGGCGGGCGTGGCGTCGAATCTTTCTGGAACACCGCATTCGTCGGACCGCCGAGCGGCATCGTGCCCGTCGCGGCGTTCGGCGCGATGGGTATCTATAAGATCAATCCGCTCTCCTTCACGCTGATGGTCTACGACCCGACTGATGCGATCAACTACACCGGATTTGAAAGTCCCTTCAGCGCGGGGGTGACGCTCAGAGGCTCGATGGACGTGTCGAGCAACCTCCTGGGCCTCGCTCGCAGCGATTCGTTCATGGCCGCGATCAGCAGCGAAAAGGGCACGGACTTCGCAAGCCTCCCTGACCTGAGCAAATTCGCCAACCCCGCTTTCAGGGCGGCACTCATCAAAGCTTTCATTACCCAAGCCTTGTGGGGCCAGGACGCCGAAAACTATCTCCCTCCCGAGTTGCGAGCGGAGACGACCGAGAAGCGCGGACGGTGGTGGGTCGGCTATTCGTTCGAGCAGACGCTTTGGCAAAGCCAGACGGAACCGTCCAAGTCCTGGGGATTGTTCGGACAGGCGGCTTGGTCGGACGGCAATCCCAACTCGCTACAATGGTCGGCGCTCGGCGGCATTGGAGGGACGAGTCCTCTTCCCGGACGATTGGACGACCGGTTCGGCGTCGGAGTTTTCTACGAGGGCTACAGCGATATCTTGAAACAGCACCTGTACCCGTTGATCACGCTCGGCGACGAGTACGGAGCCGAAATGTTTTACAATTTCGCGATAGCGAAGTGGTTCCGCCTTACTGCCGACCTTCAGGTCATCGCGCCGGCGATCAAGGCGCAGACGGTCGAGCCGGCAATCGTCAACCCTACGGTCGCGAACAATTCGACAGTCGTGTTCGTCGGTCTGCGGGGACAGGTCAGGTTCTAATCATGATCTCAAAGATCGGTACGCGCCGGCGACAAATTGGAGCGATGAAAAACATCGCGCTCGCTGCCGCTTTCGCGACTGCGCTGGGAGCCTGCGCCAGCGCGCCGAGCGACCTATTGACGCCTGTCGCGGCGACCGTGGAGGGCGCGTCGACAGTCGACATGATCGTCGCCACGACGCGGCGCCGTGCGGCGAATCCGGGCGAGCTGTACACCGGCGAACGGGGCGTCGGGCTGACCTACACCAACATCGTGGTCTCCATTCCTCCAGACCGGGCGCGCAAGCCGGGGGAAGTGAACTTGCCGGCTCGCGTCCCGGGAGATCCTGCGACGGCCTTCGTCGCCCGAAAAGTCGCTCAGGTCGAACAAGCGGATTTTGATCGATGGGTTCGCGCCCGAGCGGCGTCTGTGCCCAAGCGCCGCGCGCTCGTTTTCGTCCACGGCTACAACAATCGGTTCGACGACGCGGTCTTCCGCTTCGCGCAAATTGTGCATGACACGAATGCCGAGGTCGTGCCGGTGTTGTTCACATGGCCCTCGCGCGCCAACGCGCTGGCATACGGCTACGACCGCGAGAGTGCGGGCCTGTCGCGCGACGCGCTCGAAGAGGTCCTGGTTAGGCTTTCGCGCGACCCGGCGGTCGCCGAGATCGACATCCTGGCCCACTCCATGGGCAACTGCCTCTTGATGGAGACGCTGCGTCAGATGGCGATCCGTGATCGGCGGCTGCCCGCCAAAATCAGCGACGTCATGCTCGCCGCGCCCGACATCGATGTCGACCAGTTTGACAACGACATCGCCGACATGGGCTCTCCGCGTCCGCGCTTCACTCTCTTCGCGTCGAAGGATGACCGCGCGCTGGCGCTGTCCGGCTGGATTTGGGGAAGCGACGCGCGCCTGGGCGCCATTGACCCGACGGCCGAGCCTTACAAGTCCCACCTCGCGAAGGACGACGTCACCGTCTACGACCTCTCGAAGCTGCAGTCCGACGACAAGGTCAATCACAACAAGTTCGTCAAGAGCTCGGAGATGGTCCAGATCGTGGCCGACCGTTTCGCGGCCGGGGAGAGCCTCGACGACACCCACGAGGGGCTTGCGGATCGAATGCTGGAGACCGCAGCGAAGGGCGTGGGCGCCGCAGCGGCCTCCGTCGAAACGTCCGAGACCCTCGGCGCGCAAGGGTCTCCGCCCAGATGAGGGCGACCTCTCCCAGGCAAATCTGGTCGTAGTGGGCTATCGGTGAATTCAGCCGCGAAAATCTGGGCCCTGTCGCACCGGTGGCGAACGAGGCTGGCTCGGCCGCCCGCGTCGAGCCTCGCTGGCCCGTAACGCTTGCGATCTTCGCGGTCTTGTCGCTGTTCTCGCTGATGCCGGAGCGCTCGCGGTTCCTGCCGAGCTGGTCCGGATTCGCCGTCGGCTTCGCCCTCATCGCGCTGATAATCGGCGTCCGGCTCGGTGGCAATCGGGCGCGCTGGCTGCGGATAGAGCGATGGGCGATGCTAACGCTGTCGACGGCCCTGCTCACTATGACTCTCGTCGTCGTCGCCTTCCTGGTCATCGAAATCATGCGCGAGACGACGAAGCACGCGGGCCAGCAACTGCTGACCGCGGGCATAGAAGCCTGGGTCACCAACGTGCTGGCGTTCTCGATCGTCTACTGGGACCTCGATCGCGGCGGTCCCGAAGACCGCGCGAACGAATCCGCCGCTCCGCCGGACTGGCTCTTCCCGCAAACGTGAGTTCAGAGCGAGACCGCGCCCGGCTGGCGGCCGACCTATGTCGACTATCTGTTTCTCGCCTTCTCGACCGCAACCGCGTTCAGCGCCACCGACGCCGCGCCGCTGACGGCGCGAGCGAAACTGCTGGTGATGCTCGAGAGCTGCATTTCGCTCGCCACGCTCGCCATCGCCGCCTCGCGCGCCATCAACATCCTCGGGTGAATGGGAGACCATCGTCGGTGTTGGCCCATATCCGGGAAAACCTTGCCGATCGTCTCACCGGCCCGATGAGCTTCCGGTTCCATCTTGCAGCCGGTCGTGGCGTCCTTTTTCGTGATCGTCGCCAGCTTGCAGGGCGCTCGGCTCGGCAAGCCGCCCTATTTGTGGGCGGTTCTGACAGGGCCGGGCAATCGCGCCGCGCTTGCCAAGGAAGGCTGGACGCGGATCGGCAAGGTGTTCCTCGTCGCGATTCTGCTGGGCCTCGACTCTCGGGTCATCGTCCTCAAGGTGTATCCGTGCGAGGCGCTGATTGTCGCGGCCCTGCTGGCGATCGCGCCCAATGTCATCGTGCGCGGTGTCGTCACCCGGGTCGCAGAAACACTGAGGAGCGGCATCGCATGAACGAGACGAAGCTCGGTCTGAACGACATCCTTGCGCTGGACCGAACCCGTCTCGCCGCCGAGCGCACGCTCATGGGGTGGGTCCGGACGTCCTTCTCCATGATGACCTTCGGATTCACAATCTACAAAGTGGTACAGGAAATTGGTCAGCTCAATGCAACGACCGGCGCGCAGGTCTCGGAAACACGACACCTGGGGCTTGCGTTGACGGGACTGGGCACCGTCGCGCTGATGATCGCCTGGGTCGGATGGACGGCGTCGACGTAGACGACCGTCTCGTCCGGGCCGAGCGAGTTGCGCAAGTCCTCATGCGCGTCGATGAACTTTTGCTGGGTTTCCACGTCGATCTTGCCGGGCACGGATTCCGGCTTCTTCCAGTCGAATCCGATGCGGTTCATCAGCTTGATCAGTCCAGAGCGGCCATAGTCGAACCCGAACCGATCCAGGATGAATTGCCCGATTTCGGTGGTCGACGTCGGCAGCACCTCCGTCGCCCAGGCGCGCAATTCGTCGATCTGGAGGGGTGCCGGCCGTCCGGCTTCGCCCTTCAGGTCGAACAGGACGAGCGCCTCGACGCCGCCTTCCTGGAATTCCTTGAGCCAGATGCGGATGGTCGAGTCGTCGAGGAACAGCGCTTCGGCGACCTCGGCGTAGGACCAGCTCTTGTCGAGCAGAAGGATGGCATTCGCCCGGCGGACGATGCGATGCTCCTCCAGCCCGTCCCTGACGATCTTCACCAGGTCGGCCCGATCCGCTGCGCTGAGGAAATAGCGATTCGTCTTCACCAGGCGACTGGAATCGATCCCGCTGATTCGGTCAAACGATTTTCGGATGGACGCGGAATCCCGATATATCTCGACGAATTCACTTTTCGGTTCAACCGGCGACGCTCAAATGCTCGCGGGTTGCTGTTCCACAGGCTCAGCCAAGCAGGCGATTGCGGTCGACCCGCGCCTTACAGTTCGATTGTCGGTCACGCCAGGACAAAGAAATCAGCTTAACGGGTGTGAAGGAGATACCAATTTTGTAGTAATGGTAGATGAATTGCCCCTCCGTATCCGATTTGAAGCGCTTCGTTCCTCGCTTGACGAGCGAGGCCGACGGTTGAGCGCCGCGGCGGAGGCGAAGGCGGCCGCCTACGGCGGGATCGCGGCCGCCGCGCGTGCGACGAAGGTCGCCCGAAGCACGATCGGACGCGGTCTGAAGGACCTGCGGGACCCCGGCTCTCTGACCGGGAAGGTGCGTCGCAAGGGCGGGGGCAGCCCTCGGTTGACGACGAGGGACCCGACGCTTCTGGAGGACTTGCAACGATTGCTCGAGCCCGCGACGATGGGCGATCCGATGCGGCCGTTGCGATGGGTCTCCAAGAGCCACGACAAGCTGGCGAGGGCGCTTCGGGCGATGGGTCACAAGGTGAGCTCCTCGACCATTCCCAAACTCTTGGAAGAGCTGAAATATTGCCGCCATTTCAACCGCAAGACCAAGGAAGGCGGCAAACATCCCGATCGCGACGCTCAGTTCGAATATATCAACGCCAAGGCCGAGGCGTTTCAGGCGGCCGATCAGCCGGTGATATCGATCGACGCGAAGAAGAAGGAATTGCTCGGCGAATTCAAGAACGGCGGCAGCGACTATGGGCCGCAAGGCCAACCGATCGAGGTCAACACCCACGATTTCGAGGACAAGGAACTGGGCAAGTTCGTCCCCTACGGAATCTACGACATCGGCGCCAACCTCGGCTACGTCAGCCTCGGAATCGACCACGATACCGGGCAATTCGCCGTAAATGGCGTTCGCCTTTGGCTCGATCGGATGGGCCGGGAGCGTTATCCCTCAATGACGCGTCTCATGATCACCGCCGATGGCGGAGGCTCCAACGGCTCGCGCCTACGGCTATGGAAGGTGGCGCTGCAACAACTCGCCGACGAGACCGGCCTGATCATCCAGGTCTGCCATTATCCACCGGGGACCTCGAGTAGAGTTGACGACTGGCGCGGTAGCGGTAGGTCCCGAGGAGTGGCCGTTGTCCGGCAGCTTTCGCTGTTTGCCGGTGCCTCAGGTTAGGGCCATGGCTCCGTTTCCAGTCGCCGCTCGTCAGTAGGGTCGAGGACAGGCGCGCCGGTTTAGGTCGAAGTTTGAGTTTCCTGTTGGCTCGCTCTTTCGTCTGCGAGTGTCTCAGTATCTCGACCGTACCACGTCTCCTGTCCCCGCCACGTCGAACGCAGCTTGCGGATTTCCCGCACTGCGCTCCCCCATCTGCTTCGCGTCGAGGTTTATGGGACCTATCCTGCTGGGACGACTTTCGGCGCGGGTCGCTTCACGCGATAGCTGTCGAACAGCCCCAGCGTGTCGTAGAGCCAACGCCTATTCCACCGCTTCCAACCGAAGCCTCGTCGTTTCCGTGCATGCGCCAGATGACGCCTGACCTTCTTTTCTGCCCAGTCCTTGATGAAGCTGAAGCACTCGCTAGAGTGCCCCACGGCGAAGTAGTTGACCCACCCTCGGAGAACCGGATTGATCAAGCTGATCACCCGTTCTACCGGTTGCGATTGATGGCGACGGAACACCTCTTTGAGCCCTCGCACGAGCGCCGTCCGCTTTTTGAGCTTGGGCGTGTAGTGCGGCCTCCACTTCCCGCTTAGACCGCGGAGATAGCGGAAATCGAAGCCTAAGAAGCCGAAGCTCTCGCCTCGGCTAAGATCCACGATGCTGCTCTTCTCATCATTGATCTCGACTTGCAGTTTGTCGAACTCCTCCCGCAGCCGTCGTTCCACGGCCCCAATCAGCCAGTCATGTCGCGCGAAGGCGTCGATCAAGATCACCAGATCGTCAGCAAATCTCGCATATTCGATGTCGGTGTACTTGCCTTGGCGAGTGACCTCCTTGGCCCGCTCCAGCATTCGGTCGACCTCATTGAGGTAGAGATTGCTGAGCAGCGGGGAGATCACTCCGCCTTGAGGAACGCCCCTTCTGCCCGAAGCCCTGAGAATGACCCTCAGGAGATGCATGATGTCCGCGTCCTCCACCCGCTTGGCCACCTTTTCCAACAACCGGTCGTGCCGGACATTGTCGAAGTAGCTGCGCAGATCGAAGTCGAGAACTCGCGTCTTCCTTTGGACGATGGCTTGAGCCACGCGCTGTATAGCTTCATGCGCTGTCCGCTTGGGACGGTATCCAAACGACCCCGGTTGGAAATCCGCCTCGAAGATGGGCTCTAAAACCAGTTTGAGCGCCCCTTGCACCACCCGATCGCGAATGGCCGGAATTGAAAGGACGCGGACTTTGCCCCCGTCCTTCGGTATCTCCTGCCGCCGCGCCGGAAGAGGCGCGTAGATACGCCCAACCAGTTCGCCCCGTATCTGCTCCAGGAAAGCCTCTGCGCCTTGCGCTTCGATGGCCTCGAAAGTCATCCCGTCGATCCCCGGGACGCCGTCGTTCTTTTTGGCCGCCTCATACGCTTCTCGCAGAGTCTCCAATTTGCAGACGTGGTCGTAGAGTCCCCAGAAACGCCAAGACGGTTCAGCCTTCGCCTTGACGTATATCCTCCGCCTCAGGTCCTGCAATTCGATGGACGTCTTTGTCATCCCGTCCGCGCCTTCCCTTGGTCGGAGTTGTTACAAATGGCAGGGCCCCTTCGCTCCCCGGACGTTGCTCCGGTTCATCGCTAATACGGACCCGTCCGCCACCCTCTCGTCGTCAACCGATTTCCCGGGTTCGCCGGTTATACGATCTACCCTGCTCCGGCGATTTCGCGCCGGGACGAGTAGGGTTTCTCCAGTTGCTCGGCATGTCCTTGTCACCGTGCTGCCGCTTCCACCCCGCCGAGGTGAATAGTCGTGTCAGTCAGACTTCGACCATTCATGCTGCCTTCGCCCTCCGGTTGAAGACTCGGCCCTCGGGACTACTCATTTTCGAGGCCACATCGCGTTCATTTTTGTTACGGCCCGGTGACTCGTGGATCTCCCCGATAGGGAGACCTTGTCGATAGGCTTCAGAGTTTCGGTTTCCTTCGCCTCTGCTATCCAAACTACGGGGCCTCTGACTCTTGCCCCGGCAGGTCTATCCCCTGCTGAACACGCCAGCCTTCGCTGGACACACAACCGGACATGCAGATCGCCCGCATCCGGCTTTCACCCGCGTCATCAAGCCTTCGCGCTCGGCAAGTCAGCGCGACGCAATGGCAAGGCATACAGGCCGAGCGTCTCGTAGAGATACTCGTCCGGATATTGGCGGTATCCAGTGCCCGCTTGTCCACTTCGTCTCACCAACCAACGTTGAAGACGCCGTTGCACATACCAACGCACGACTTTGTAGGTCGGCAGAACCGGCCCTTGGTTGAAGTACGCAGCCCATCCCCGGAGCAGCCGACTGATAGCGGCCACCCGCAATTTTGGGCTTTCGGCATGTTTGTACGGCGTCGTCGCGTCGTGAACCCGTTGGAGCAAGCGCCGAACGGCTTTCCGGGACGGGCGCGTGCCGATGTAAGGCGCCCCGTCCTTGCCGTAGAACCGACCGATGGTATAGCCGAGGAAGTCGAAGTTCTCCTCGGGTAGACGCACCAATCGGGTCTTGGTCTCGTTCACCGTTAGCCCAAGCCGCGTCATCAACCCCCGCATCGTCGCCAGTGCTGCCGGCCCGTTGCCGGGTCGGCAGCAGATGACGAGGTCATCGGCATAGTTGACCCACGTGGGCATCGAGCCGCGTTCGGTGTCCGAATCGCTTTCCTTCCATCCAGAATGGAACTACAGCATCTCGCCCAGACGTCCGAACGTGGAGCAATGATTTTTGGGCGTCGCCTGAGGGCCGCCCCGCCCCAGGACGGCGTGACGGCGCTGGCGAGCATTTCGGGTTGTAAGTCTCCCGATCGTTCGCCGAGCCAGATATAGGAAAGCAGCAAATGAACAGTCGGACCGGGACCATGCGCGCCGTCGTCGCAAGGCGACGAGGCGGACCAGACGTGCTGGAAATCGAGATGCGGCCGCGTCCGGTTCCGGCCGAAGGCGAGATCTTGATCGCGGTCGAGGCGGCAGGGGTCAACCGGCCGGACGCCCTCCAACGCATGGGCCACTATCCGCCGCCACCCGGCGCGAGCGACGTACTCGGACTCGAGGCGGCAGGCGTGGTGGTCGCGCGAGGCCCCGGGGCAACCCGTCACGCGGAGGGAGCGCGGGTAACCGCGCTTGTCCCCGGGGGTGGTTACGCCGACTATTGCGTCGCACATGAGACGAATGCGCTGGCTGTCCCCCCCGGGCTGACCGCAGCCGAGGCCGCGGCCATTCCAGAAACCTATTTTACAGTCTGGACAAACGTCTTCGAGCGCGGCGCCCTGACGCCCGGAGAGACTCTGCTTCTCCACGGGGGCACGTCGGGGATTGGAACGACGGCAATTCAACTCGCCAAGGCTTTCGGAGCCGAGGTGATCGCGACGGCCGGTTCCGACCAAAAAGCACGCGAGTGCGAGCGGCTCGGGGCTGATCTTGGAATCAACTATCGCGTCGACGATTTCGTCGCGCGGACGCTCGCTGCGACAAATGGCCGCGGAGCCAACGTTATTCTTGACATGGTCGGAGGCGACTATGTCGACCGCAATTATGCAGCCGCTGCGGTAAACGGGCGCATCGTGCAGATCGCGTTTATGCAAGGCCAGAAGGCGACTATCGACCTGCGGCCAATCATGCAGAAGCGCCTTATTCACACTGGCTCCACGCTTCGCACGCGTTCTCCGGCGGAAAAGGCGGTCATTGCTGACGCTCTATTGACAAAGGTCTGGCCGCTTATCACCGCCGGGCGCTGCAGGCCGATAATCGACTCGGTGTTCCCTCTCTCCGAAGCCGCTCGGGCGCACGCGCGATTGGAAAACGACGCCCATATCGGAAAGATTGTGCTGACCATGTCATCGCCGAAGGAGGCTTGAAAAGCGGTCGCAGGCGCCTCATCTTCACTCTCAGCCGGGTCGAATCGGCTCGGTCGAGAGGAACGCGACGCTGACACCCACGCCTCGTAATGCTGCGTCGCAGGTTGGCCGCAAAGCTTTGGTCGACGGCCCTTCCATCGACTTGCTTTCCAGGATCATTGTCGAAAGCCTCGAAGACGCGAAGGCGGAAGGCATCGTCACGATCGAAGTCGCGGGTAAGACGACCCTAGCCGATCGCATGATCATCGCCTCTGGAAGGTCGAGCACACATGTCGGCGCCATCGCCGATCGCGTCGTGAAAGCGTGTCGCAACGCTGGCTTTCCCGCGCCAAAGGTGGAAGGATTGCCCTTGTGCGACTGGGTCTTGCTCGATGCTCGGGACGCCATCGTACACATCTTTCGGCCTGACGTTCGCCAGTTCTATAACCTTGAGAAGATGTGGAGCGCCGACAGGCCCGGGGAAGACCGGAAGATTTAAAGCCGGAAAGCGAACTAGGGCGGTGCGCATCGTGCTGATTTGCGTCGGTCGTCTCAAGGCAGGGCCGGAGCGGGAGATTTTCGGGCGTTACCTTAAGCGGTTGAAGGAAAGCGCACGTGGCGTAGGCATTTCGGGCGTCGACTTGCGTGAAGTTGCTGAATCTCGCTCGCGCCGCCCGGAGGAGCGGCGCGAGGAGGAAGCGGCCGCGATCGTCGCCGCGACGCCGTCGGGCGCTGTCGTCATGGCTCTCGACGAGCGGGGAGATTCACTGACAAGCGATGGATGGGCAGCGGAGATCGGTCGGGCTCGTGATGCAACGCAACCCGCTTACGCTGTTGTAATCGGTGGTCCGGATGGGCTTTCGGCCGCGCTGCGCGCGAAGGCGGCCCGGGTCGTCAGCTTCGGAGCCGTGACTTGGCCACATCAACTTGTGCGGATCATGGCAGGCGAACAACTCTACCGTGCCATATCAATACTTTCCGGTCATCCGTACCATCGCCGATGACCGCCGCGATTCCGGCTAGATTTGATGATTTGGGACGCGGAATGGAGATGACGCCACGCGGAGAGATTCGATTTGGGCTCAGCGTCGCCGCGTTCAGCATGGCTCTCGCTTGGCCGCTGACGCCGGTCGCCGACCCGGCTATGGTCTCGCCCTCCCCCGCAGCCGAGCGGCAGAAGGCGGATAGGGCAGTCGAGCTGCGTGGTGTCGAGGACACAATGCGAGCGTCCGATGAGCAACGACGCGCAATCGATTCCGATATTGAATCAATCCGAGCTGATCGGGCGCGCCTCTCGACGGCGCTCATCGCGACCACTGCGAAGATACAGGACGCCGAGCGCGGTATCGCCGCGGCGGACGATCGACTGGCGAGTTTGAACGCACGGGCTGAATCGATTTCTGTGTCTCTCCAGGCCCGTCGGGCGGCAATTGTCGAGGTTCTCGCCGCCCTTCAGCGCATGGGAGCCAATCCGCCTCCAGCGATCCTGATCAAACCGGGCGACATGGCGGAGGCTGTGCGGGCGGCGATGATCCTGAGTTCGCTCGTCCCGGATCTGAAGGGGCAGGCCGAAGGGCTTCGCCGCGAAGTCGATGACCTGTCGAAGACAAGGGAATTGATTGCACACGAGCGTGCCGAACTTGCGCGAAACGCCTCTTCGATGGCGGTCGAAAAGGCGCGCCTCGCCGAGCTCCTCGAGGCGCGCCAGCAATCGCTGTCATCCGCGCAGGAGGCGCTCGCGTCGCAGCAGAAGCGCGCCGCAGACTTGGCCGCGCTGGCCTCCACACTCAAGGACCTGATTGCGAGGCTCGACGCCGAGGAGACCCAACGGAAAACCGCCGCGAACGCGATGCGCGCCGCCGACGAGCAAAAAGCGAAAGAGATAGAAGCGAAGGCCGAGAGCGCCGGCGCGGCTCGGCCAGCGCGCCTCGAACCGGAAATTGCTTTCGTCGATGCTAAAGGGAGTCTTCCACTGCCAGCAGCGGGTACAATCCTGAGGACTTTCGGGTCTCCCGACGGCTTCGGAGGAATTGAGCGCGGCGTCTCGATCGAAACCTTGGCTGGCGCCATCGTGTCCGCGCCCATTGACGGTTCGATTCTGTTTTCGGGCCCCTACAGGACGTATGGACAACTCTTGATCATCAACGCCGGCGGAGGATATTATCTTCTTCTAGCGGGCATGGATCGCACTAACGTGTCGCCGGGTCAGTTTGTTCTTGCCGGAGAACCCGTTGGCGCGATGGGCGAGCGAACCACCCGGATGGCGGCGGCGGCCGCGGTTGGCGCCGTGCAGCCGGTTCTCTATATCGAACTGAGGAAAGACGGAACGGCGATCGATCCGGGGCCGTGGTGGGCGAAGTCAGACATCGAGAAGGCGCGCGGATGAATCGGAAAGCAGGGTACCTGGGATTGGGCGTCGTTTTGGGAGCCGCAGCGACCATCGTTGCGCCGCAGGCGCTCTCGTACGTCAGCCCAGCGGCCTACGCGGCCGCGGCTGATACCTATCGCCAGCTCAATCTGTTTGGCGACGTGTTCGACAAGATTCGCAACGACTACGTAGAGAAGCCAGATGAGGCGAAGCTGATCGAAGCGGCCATCAACGGCATGCTCACCTCGCTCGATCCGCATTCCAGCTACATGGACGCCAAGGCGTTCAAGGACATGCAGGTTCAAACAAAGGGCGAGTTCGGGGGCCTCGGCATCGAGGTGACCCAGGAGGACGGACTCATTAAAGTCGTAACGCCAATCGACGACACTCCGGCGGCCAAGGCGGGCGTCCTGTCCGGCGACGTCATCACGGCCATCGACGATACGCCGACCCAGGGTCTGACGCTCGACCAGGCGGTGGAGAAGATGCGCGGTGCGATCAACTCCCCGGTCAAGCTGAAAGTCGTCCGCGGACCGAAGAAGGAGATCAAGGACTTCACTATTGTCCGGGATCTCATCAGGGTCCAGTCGGTTCGCTCGCACGTCGAAGACGGAGACATCGGCTACATTCGCGTCACGCAGTTCACAGAGCAGACTGCGGATGGCCTGAAGGCCGCGATGGAAAAGCTTAAGGGCGAAGTTCCCGCCGATAAATTCAAGGGCTACATCCTCGATCTGCGCAACAATCCGGGCGGGTTGCTGGATCAGTCGATCGACGTGGTCAATTCGTTCATCGATCGCGGTGAGATCGTCTCGACCCGCGGACGCACACCCGACGAAACTCAGCGCTTCGACGCTCGACCGGGCAGCGATCTCTCGGGGGGCAAGCCGCTTGTTGTCCTGATAAACGGCGGCTCGGCGTCCGCTTCCGAGATCGTCGCGGGGGCGCTGCAGGATCATAAACGGGCAACGCTCATCGGCACTCGCTCGTTCGGTAAGGGCTCGGTGCAGACCATCATGCCGCTTGGTCAGGAGGGCGCGCTTCGGTTGACCACCGCCCGCTACTACACGCCGTCGGGCCGATCGATCCAGGCCAAGGGTATTGAGCCGGACTACAAGGTCCTCGAAGACGTCCCCGACGATCTCAAGGGCAAAGACGACATGAAGGGTGAGGCATCACTGAAGGGGCATCTGGCCAACGGCGAGGAGGACACGTCCGCCTCCCAGGCCTATGTTCCTCCAGAGGAGAAAGACGACAAGCAGCTGACCGCCGCCGTCAGCCTTCTGCATGGGCTTAAGCCTGCGGAGACGACGGCGGCGAAGGCGGACTCAGTCAAGACCGACTCGGCGAAGTCCGATGCGCCCGCGGCGTCCACGCCGTCCAATACGAGTAAGCCCAATTGATCATGGCGAACCGACTTCGAGCGATGAGCAGCATCCCATGATGAAAGGCCTCTCCTACCTTGTGGTGGGCATCGTCTCCGGCATTGCGGTGGCCGGCGCGTCGGAAGGCGCACTGCATGCCGCCGGGGCAAACTCTGGCGTGACACTATTTGCCGACGTTTTCAACAAGGTCCGCGATAACTACGCCGAGAAGCCAGACGACGACAAACTGGTCAAGGGTGCGATCGACGGAATGCTGGCATCACTCGATCCGCACTCGACCTATTTTGATCCGAAGGCCCTGCAGGATTTCCAGACCAGTATGAAAGGCGAAGAATTCGGCGGTTTGGGACTAGAGGTGATGATGGAGGACGGTCTAGTCAAGGTTGTCAGCCCGATCGACGAGACCCCGGCCGCTCGGGCCGGCCTCATGTCAGGCGATCTGGTCACCCGCATCGATGACGCGCCGGTCAAGGGACTGACGCTCAAGGAAGCGGTCGACAAGATGCGCGGGCCAGCGAAATCGAGCGTGCGGCTGCTTGTACAGCGCGGCGCCAACAGGGACCTCAAGGAATACACGATCGTTCGCGAGATCATTCACGTGCAGTCCGTGCGCTCGCACCTGGAGAGTGGCGACATCGGATACATCCGAATCACACAGTTCAACCAGGAGGCCTATGATGGAGTGCGCAAGGCCTTCGACCATTTCCGGAGCGAGCCGGGGTCGGCGAAGCTCAAGGGCTACATCCTCGATCTGCGCAACAATCCCGGTGGCCTGCTCAACCAGGCGGTCGAGATTACCAACGCCTTCGTCGATAGCGGAGAAATCGTCTCGACGCGCGGCCGCAGCGCCGATCAGGAACAGCGCTACAGCGCGCGTCCAGGCGTGAATTTGTCGCAGGATAAGCCCGTCGTCGTGCTGATCAACGGCGGCTCGGCCTCGGCCTCGGAAATCGTATCGGGCGCGCTGCAGGATCTCAAGCGCGCCACGCTCATCGGCACGCGCTCGTTCGGGAAAGGTTCGGTGCAGACGATCCTGCCGCTCGGCGACAATGGCGCGCTGAAACTGACGACGGCGCGTTACTACACGCCGTCGGGCCGCTCCATTCAGGCCAGGGGCATCGAGCCTGACGTCCCGGTGCTCGAGAACATTCCGGACGACCTCAAGGGCAAGGTGTCGAGCCTCGGCGAAGCCTCGCTATTCGGCCATCTCAAGAATGGGGCTGAAGAGGAAAAGGGCTCGGACGCCTACGTGCCGCCGGACAAGGATAAGGACACCCAGCTCCAGGCCGCGGTCAGCCTGCTGCACGGGGCCAAGCTCGAGTCGCTGAAGAAGCCTGCGACGACGGTCACCTCCCAGTGAGCAAAGCCGGGCTGGCGTTCGCCGGGCTGATCGCGGCGCTGCCGGGCCTCGCGGCTGCGGACGAGCCGAAAGGTTGTGGGGCGTTCAGCGGCGCTCGCGGCGGCGGGCAAGCCGGCGATCGCCAACGGCGGCGCTCTGGATTACGGCGTCGCGATGAATCTCCGGGCTCGCGCCGCTCGCCGAGGCCGGCCTGCCGCGGGCGCCCGAGCGGGCGCCGAAATCGCCGCAGTCTTTTGCCGGACGTTTCACCCTCGCCGCTCCGGCGACGCCGGGGACATTCCAGATCACCCTGGCGGCAGAGCGGTGGATCGACGTCATCGACAATGGCGCATTCCTGCATCCGAAGGGGTTTTCCGGCGCGGTTGGATGCGAGGGGGTCCGAAAAAGCGTTCGGTTCGACCTGCCGGGCCGCGCGCTCGACCTTCAGCTCAGCGGGGTCAAGGACTCCGACGCCGCCGTCATCGTCTCAAGGGGCGAGTAAAGCCCGCCGCTAAACCGGCGGCAAACCCTCCGCAGCCTGCGCGTCGCCTTCTCAATGCCGGAAGTGGCGCATGCCGGTGAATACCATGGCGACGCCCGCTTCATCCGCCGCGGCGATCACGTCGCGGTCGCGCACCGAGCCCCCGGGCTGGATAACCGCGGTTGCGCCGGCCTCGATCGCCGAGACAAGACCGTCGGGGAAGGGAAAGAAGGCGTCAGAGGCCACGACCGAGCCCGTGGTGCGCGGCTCGGCCCATCCGGCCGCCGCCGCCGCATCGCGCGCCTTGCGGGCGGCGACCCGCGCCGAATCGACCCGGGACATCTGTCCCGCGCCGACGCCGGCGGTCGAACCGTCCTTCACATAGACGATCGCGTTTGACTTCACGTGCTTGGCGACCCGCCAGGCGATGCGGAGATCCGCCATTTCGGATTCGGTCGGGGCGCGCCGGGTGACGACTTTCAGCGCCTGTTCGTCGAGAACGCCGCTGTCGCGGTCCTGCACGAGAAGCCCTCCGGCCACCGACCGGACGGTCAGCGTCTTCGCGCGGGGGTCGGGCAACGCGCCCGCGATCAGGAGCCTGAGGTTCTTCTTCGACGCGACGATCGCCAAGGCCTCGTCGTCGGCTTCCGGCGCGATGATGACCTCGGTGAAGATTTCCACGATTTTCTGCGCTGCCGCCGCGTCGAGGCGGCGGTTCAGCGCGACGATCCCGCCGAAGGCCGAGACCGGGTCGCAGGCGAGCGCCTTTTCATAGGCCTCGAGCAGCGTCGCGCCGACCGCGACCCCGCAGGGATTGGCGTGTTTGATGATAGCGACGGCGGGGCCTGTCCTCGGATCGAACTCGGCGACAAGCTCGTAGGCCGCGTCGGTGTCGTTGATATTGTTGTAGGACAGCTCCTTGCCCTGGACCTGCCGCGCTGTGGCGACGCCCGCGCGCGGCTCGGGGGTGAGGTAGAGCGATGCGTTCTGGTGCGGATTCTCGCCGTAGCGAAGCGCGCCGAAGTTCTCGTGCAGCACGCCGCCGAAGGCCCGCCATTTCGGCGCCGGCTCCCCGACTTCTCCGGCGAGCCAGTTCGAGATGGCCGCATCGTAGGCCGCAGTGCGGGCAAAGGCCTTCTGCGCCATCCTCCGCCGGAAGGCTAGGCTGGTCGCCCCGCCATGTCGGTCGAGCTCCTCGATCAGGGCGGGATAGTCGGCGACGTCGACGACGACCGCGACGTCGTCGTGGTTCTTCGCCGCGCCGCGGATCATGGCCGGGCCGCCGACGTCGATGTTCTCGATCCTGTCCTCGAATGACGCGCCGGCGCGGTTCAGCGTCGCCTCGAACGGATAGAGATTGACGATCAGAAGGTCGATCGGGGAAATGTCGTTGGCGATCATCGACGCCTGGTGGGCTGGGTCGGCGCGGATCGCGAGCAGGCCGCCGTGGACGCGTGGATGCAGCGTTTTCACCCGCCCGTCCATCATTTCGGGAAAGCCGGTCAGTTGCGCGACGTCGAGGACAGCCAGTCCGCCCTCCTCGAGCGCGGCGGCGGTGCCGCCGGTCGACAAAAGCTCGGCGCCGCGCCCGGCCAGCGCCTTCGCCATCCCAACGAGGCCGGTTTTGTCCGAGACGGAAATCAGCGCGCGCCCGACAGTGACGATATCCTCGGCCATCGGCGCCCACTCCCTGCATCCAACGGGTTTGCTGCGGCGCAATAGCACGGTTCGAAACCGGGAGGAACGCTGCAAGAGACGAATGTCGGCGTTCGCTCACGAAAAAATGAGGCAGGTCGAAGGCGTGGGTATTTTTGGCCGGCGCGCAAAGGTGTTCATCAAAAACACCATGCTAAAACGCCCTATCGACGCATTGCGTCGTTTTCTCTAGGACTGTCTCGTAGAGCAACTTTAGGATCTCCGAAGGAAATCATGGACGACGACTCTCGCGAATTCGCCGGCCGTACGGTTCTTGTCACCGGGGCGACAAAAGGGATCGGCCGCGCAACCGCTGAGTTGCTCGCGCGACGCGGCGCGTCCGTTCTGGGACTCGGCCGCTCGAGCAACGACCTCGCCTCCCTCAAAGCCGAAATCGGATGTCGAACCATCGCGACCGATCTTGCGGATCTCGAGGCGACGCGCGCCGCAGTCCGTGCCAATCTACCGTTTGACCTTCTGGTCAATTGCGCGGGAACGACCGCGCTGCAGCCTTTCGTGGACCTCACGCTCGAGAGCTTCGATCATATCATGACTATCAACGCCAAGGCGGCGATTGTCGTCGCGCAGGAATATGCGCGCAATCGAATCGAGACGAAACGCCCCGGATCGATCGTGAATGTCTCCAGCGACGCGGCGGTCCTAGGAGTGAACGACCACGGCGCCTATTGCGCGTCCAAAGCGGCGCTGGACGCCGTGACCCGCGTTATGGCCAACGAGCTTGGCCCGCACGGCATCCGGGTCAATTCCGTCAGTCCGACCATCACGCTCACGGATATGGCTCGCCTCGCCTGGAGCGATCCGGCGCGCTCCGAGCCGCGTCTCAAGCGTATGCCGATCGGTCGCTTCCTTGAGCCGTCTGAGGTCGCGGAAGCCATCGCTTTCCTGCTTTCGGATCGCGCCTCGGCAGTGACGGGCGCGTCCTATCGCGTCGACGGAGGTTTTTCCGTCGCTTAACGGGAAAGATTAATGCCCTGCTCGTCGAGACCCGGGTTGGCCTTGAAAGAGTTGAGGCAACAGGTCGAAGATTGGAAAGTCGTGGGGCAGTGGTCCGAAACTCGCGGATTTGCTCTGCGTCTGACCCCCCATAAGTACACGATGCTGTCCGACTCGAACATCAATTGGCGGATCGCGGCGCGCATCATCGAACGTCCTTTGCTCGCGGCATCTTCGCGGCCGTGCTGCGCGATTGCGATTGCAAGCGTGGCAAGAGCAATGGAAAGCGCCGCGCCGAACAGGCCGCCGATGCTTTTCGACTCGGCGCCGTTCGAGCTCGTCGGGCGTTGAAAGGACACAAAAAGGAGAGCCGCTTGCTCAAGACCGTCGTTTTGATCGGATTCGCCGCCGCTCTGGCGCTGCCGCTTTCCGCCGCCCTGGCGGAAGGGCCGCGTCAGTCGTTCATGAACACGATCGCGAGCAGACGCATTGCGCCGACGTTGCTGACGACTGAAAATTCATGAATGGATTATCGGCCGTCGGCGATAATCCCGCGCGCCTCCAGCCGGCGCCGCAGGTCTTCCGGGGTCGCATTCGTTAGGCTGGCAAGGGTCGACAGCGGGGCGTCGACCAAAGCCCGCTCGACGTCTCTCCGCAACGGATCGCCCGTCTCGATTCCCCAGGAAAGGAAGGATGCAGCCATGGCGATAATGAACATGGTAATGCTCGCCTTGCCCCAGCCGGACCTGAGATGGTTCATGAACGGCCGAATGTTGGCTGCGATGTGCCTGGCGGCGCCGGCCAGGAACAACCACGAGAACCATTCGTGCACCCCGCTTGTCAGGCCCCTATCCCAACCGAAGAACATCAATACGCCCGTCGCCGACATCAGGAAGAAGGCCCCGATCGTCAGCGGCGTCGCCCCGGGTCCGCAGGTGTGGGACTGTCCCTGGGATCCAGTCCGGTTTGGACACATGCATGGCGGAGCCCTTCACGCTTTCTCGATGAGGCGAACAGGACAGGCATTAGGACAGCCATTCGACCGGTCATTTGACGCGCATCAAACCGGTTTCGCGCGGGCTCGGTTTGGAATGGACGCCGCCGCGACCGTTGCTCGATGTTGACGCCGACGCCGCAGAACCCGTATTGGGGCGCCAATTCGCGCAGACGAAGGCGTTCGAGCCCAGGAGGCGACCCATGGATCTTCAACTGACGGCGGAGGAACAGGCGTTTCGAGCCGAGGTGCGCGCCTTCGTGCGGGACAAGCTGCCCGCCTCGATCCGGGAAAAAGGCGTCGCGGGACGGCATCTGTCGAAGGACGATTACGTTCGCTGGACACGAATCCTGGCCGAGAAGGGCTGGGCCGTCCCGCACTGGCCGAAGGAATGGGGCGGGACCGGCTGGAGTCCGGTCAAGCAGGCGATCTTCCTCGACGAGATCCAGCGGGGCAATGCGCCGGAGGCGATCGCCTTCGGCGTCAATATGGTCGGTCCGGTGATGTATACCTTCGGGTCGCAGGCGCAGAAGGAGCGGTTCCTGCCGCGCATCGTCGATCTCCGCGACTGGTGGTGCCAGGGCTTCTCCGAGCCGGGCGCCGGATCCGATCTGGCGAGCCTCCGGACCAGCGCCCGGCGCGACGGCGATTCCTGGGTGATCTCCGGCCAGAAGACCTGGACCACCATGGCCCAATACGCGGACTGGATCTTCGTCCTCGCCCGCACCAACCCGGAGGCGAAGAAGCAGCAGGGCATCTCCTTCTTCCTTGTCGACATGAAGACGCCCGGCATCACCGTCCGCCCGATCCAGACGATCGACGGCGGCCACGAGGTCAACGAAGTCTTCTTCGACGACGTTCGCGCGCCGCTGGACGCGATCGTCGGCGAGGAGAACAAGGGCTGGGATTACGCCAAATTCCTGCTCGCCAACGAGCGAAACGGCATCGCCCGCGTAGGCATCTCCAAAGCGCGCCTTGACCGGGTTCGCCAACTCGCCGCGATCCCCGTCTACGGGTCGGGGCCGAAAATCGACGACCCGTTCTTCCGCGCCAAGCTCGCTTCGGTGGAGGTCGAGCTCAAGGCTCTCGAGATGACCCAGATGCGCGTCATCTCCAACCGCCGCAACGACGGCAGGCCCGATCCGGCGTCCTCGGTCCTCAAGATCAAGGGATCGGAAATCCAGCAGGCGACGACCGAGCTTCTCATGGAGGTGGTCGGTCCCTACGCCCTGCCCTACGAGGATCCGGATGATCGCGGCAATGAGCCGCCGGTCGGGTTCGACTGGGCCGGTCCGATTGCGCCGGCCTATTTCAACTATCGCAAGGTCTCGATCTACGGCGGCTCGAACGAGATTCAGCGCGGCATCATCGCCAAAGCCATTCTGGGGCTCTGAACCATGGACTTCGATCTCACCGCTGAGCAGCGGCTCGTCGGCGACAATGTCGCGCGGCTGATGAAGGATCGCTACGGCTTCGAGGCGCGCAAGGCGCATCAGGCGAGCCCGCAGGGTTTCAGCGAGGCGCTGTGGCGCGAATATGCCGACATGGGCCTGCTCGGCGCGCCGTTCCCGGAAGACGACGGCGGATACGGAGGAGGCGCGGTCGAGACAATGATCGTGATGGAGGAGTTCGGCAAGGCGCTGGCGCTCGAGCCCTATCTGCAGACCGTCGTGCTCGGCGGCGCGCTGATCAGGCATGGCGCGTCCGCGAAACAGCGCGGCGAGCTCATCGGCAAGATCGCCGCGGGCGACCTGCGCCTGAGTTTCGCCCATGCCGAGAGGCAGTCCGGCTTCGACCTCAACGACGTCGCGACGAGCGCCCGCAAGGACGGCGGCGCCTTCGTGCTCAACGGCGAAAAGGGCCTGGTCGGGCAGGGCGACAGCGCCGACAAGCTCATTGTCTCGGCCCGGGTCGCCGGCGGGCGGCGCGACCGCGACGGCATCGGCCTCTTCGTTATCGATGCGAACGCGCCGGGCGTGACGCGGCGCGGCTATCCGACCCAGGACGGCCAGCGCGCGGCGGAGATCGGCCTCAAGGACGTGCGCGTCGAGCCGCACGACGTTCTGGGCGATCCCGAACGCGGCCTGCCGATCATCGAGCGGGCGGTCGACGAGACGATCGCCGCGCTGTCGGCCGAGGCGGTCGGGGCGATGGGCGAAGCGCTCGCCATGACGGTCGACTACATGAAGACGCGCAAGCAGTTCGGCGTGACGATCGGTTCGTTCCAGGCCCTTCAGCATCGCGCTTCCGACATGGTCGTCGCGCTCGAGCAGGCCCGCAGCATGATGGTTCTGGCGACGATGAGCGTCGGCGAGGAGAACGCCAGCGAGCGCACGAAGGCGATGTCGGCGGCGAAGGTCCAGATCGGCCGTTCGGCGCAATTCATCGGCCAGCAGGCGGTGCAGCTGCATGGCGGCATCGCCATGACCTGGGAATACAAGGTCGGCCACCTGTTCAAGCGCCTGACGATGATCGACACGGCCTACGGCGACGCCGACCTGCACATGCGCCGGCTCGCCGACCAGGGCTCGCTGTTCGCCTGACGTCGGGAGCCGGGTTCCCTGGCAGCAGGGAAAAAAGCTGGGAACTTCCCTTATTTCGGCCGAATCGGCGAAAAATCGCCCAGAAAAGCGCAAGGATTCGAATCAGTTCCGGGTAAATTCCCTACGCGGTCGAACAGGGAACAAATTCGGCGCATCACGGAATTAAAGTTGCCTGCTCGACCGGAAACAGGGATATCTCGCGCCTGACGCGCCGCCTGTGCGACGCTCGCGCGAGCGGACGCGGATCTCGGACCCATGAGGGCGGCGAGACGGTCAGGCGAGGAGCTGTCCAAATTGGTTCAGCACCGCCGCCATCGGTTTCTCCCGCCAAACCCTACCCGAGTTCCGCGACATCCAACGCGTGCATCCGCGCCGCGGCGGCGAGCCTCTTGTCGAAGGTCGCGAGCGATGCGCCGGCCGATCGCGCGCTCGCCAGGTGCAAAGCATCCGGAGCGACAAGCTTCGTCGAGAAGTCTCGCACCAGTTCCTCCGCGAAGGCAAAATCCCTCGGCCCGTGGGTCATCGGCAAGCACGCCGCGCGAAGCATGTCGAAGCTCGCGAGTGCACGGACGGACTGATCGCCGCTGAACTTTCCCGTCCTCGCCAACCGGGACACGACGGCGGCGAACTCCAATCTCGCCAGGTCGCTGACGATCACGCGCTCTCTCGTACGCCTGAAAAAGTCGCGAGCCCGCTCGGATTCCGACTCGTCGAAAATGACCGCGCCGATGACCGACGTATCGGCGTAGACCGTCACGGATCTTCGTCGCGCATTCTGCGTACAATCTCGGCTGTGCTTTGGCCTGGCGGGGGAAGCTCCTTCGCCCGCCTGGCCAGTTCGTCGATCAGGTCGGCCGGAGGCCGCCCGGCGCCTCCGGTTGCAGCCGGCCTCAGCTCCACGACCGGTTTGCCGTGCCGCGTGATTGTGACCTGCTCCCCGGCGAGGGCCTCATCGACGAGTCTGGAGAGCTGGTCTTTCGCCTGAGCGATCGAGTAGACACGCATGAAGCGTCCTATTTGGCCCTTCATGGCCAATATAGGGTTTGGCGCGAAGACCGCAAGGCGAGGCGGCGTGAGGCTCGGTCAACGGCCCCGTTCGCCCGAGGATCAACAGGGTCCACGGGGGAAGGCAACCGGGGCGCGGTCCAGCCCACGCTCCGTCGACCGTCGAAATGGCGCATATTCGAATCTTTCCGGTCTTCCCCAATTAACCGTTTAGAACATATCGAGCACAAAACATTGCCAGTTTCCCCAGCGTCCCCCATCATACGAGGCAAGTCGGAGTTCTCATGCCCGCAGACCTCGAGCCCAGGACGAAACCAAGACACGCCCCCCGGATCGCGGTGCGCTGGCTGCCGCATCCGGCGCTTCTCGCCACCTTCTCCCAAGGGAGAAGGGGTAACTTCCGCCGTCCGCCCAAACCCGAATTTCAAACCGAGAGGCTATCCCTGCGAGCGGGCGTGGCGGTGACGAGTCGGGCCGCCGCGGCAAATTAACCAGATTGGAACAAAGTGCGAACAAATGGTTCCCTGCGGACAGAATCTGTGCGACCGTAAACAAACCATTGAAGATCGGCAATGCGACGGGGAACGAGGGAAGGCGTGGACGAGGAGAGGCCGCGCAAGCGGGGGACGATGAAATTCATCCGAGCGGCGAGGACGAAGCGCATTGTCGAGCGGCTGCGCGAAGGCTTCGTCTACGACGAGATCGCAGGGCAGTAGAAACTGACGGAGCGGCGCGTCCGCCAGATCGTCGCCGAAGCCCTGGAAGGCCGCGAGGCGCTGGAAAGCGCCGTCCACGCCCATAGGCAGGTCGCCCGGCTCGGCCAAGCGGTGCGGGCGGCGGGCGAGGCGCGCCCCAAAGCCCGATTCGCCAGCAAGGCTTTGACGGGTCTCGATTTCCGGGGGAACAGAAGGGAAATCCTTGGAAGGATTGTGAAGCTTTTGGAAGGCGCGGCGGAATTTTTTCGAAGCGTTTTGAAGCTTTCTGACGGAAATGGAAGGGGCGGTTCGGGCGGTAATGTCCGTTTTTTGCCGAAGCCATTCAACGCTTCTTGGCTGGCCAACTCTGGTCCATCGCGCCGGCGCGCCGCCAGGGGGGAGGGGGCCCGCGAATCCCGGGCGCAACCCCTTGAAAAGGCTCGATTCGGAAAAGGAAATGAAAGCAAATGAAAGGACTTTCGCCGCATCAAACGCCTTTCACGAGCGCGAAAGCGCGTCCGGACGCGGTCTTGCAAATTCGGCCGCCTGCGGCTTGACTCGGCCGCTCCAAAACCCGAACTCAAGGCGTTCGATGTCCCCGCCAGGTCATGCAACCGAATCTCCCGCGAAAGGCTCGCCAAAGGCATGACCGCGCTTTCCGGTATTCGGGTCGTCGAACTGGCGCGCATTCTGGCCGGCCCGTGGATCGGGCAGACGCTGGCCGATCTCGGCGCCGACGTCATCAAGGTCGAAAGCCCCGACGGCGACGACACGCGCCGCTGGGGCCCGCCGTTCATCGAAACCGAAGGCGAGCGCGCTGCGGCCTATTTCCACGGCTGCAATCGCGGCAAACGGTCGATTGTCGCAGATTTCGCCACCGGGCGCGGGCGCGAAATTGTGCGGCGGCTCGCGGCGCGCTCGGACGTGCTGATCGAGAACTTCAAGGTCGGCGGGCTGAGCAAATTCGGCCTCGACTACGATAGCTTGTCCGCGCTCAATCCGCGGCTCATTTATTGCTCCGTCACCGGCTTCGGCCAGACAGGACCCTATGCCGGGCGCGCCGGCTACGATTTTCTCGTCCAGGGCATGTCGGGCTATATGGATGTCACCGGAGAGCCGGACGGCGAGCCGCAAAAGGTCGGGGTCGCGGTCTGCGACCTGTTCGCCGGGCTCTACGGCGTCATCGCGATCGAAGCGGCGCTGATCGCGCGTGAGCGCAGCGGTCGCGGACAGCATATCGACCTCGCGCTGCTCGACACCATGGGCGCGATGCTGGCCAACCAGGCGATGAATTACCTTGCCTCGGGCGTCTCGCCGCACCGGATGGGTAACGCCCATCCGAACATCGCCCCCTACCAGACGTTTCCGGCCGCGGACGGGTTCGTCATCATCGCGGTGGGCAACGACGGGCAGTTCGCCCGCCTTTGCACGACCCTCGGGCTCGACCCGCTCGCGGCCGACACCCGATTCTCGACCAACGCCGCGCGGGTCGCCAACCGGGAGCAGCTGACCAGCCAGATCACGGCGAAGACATGCGTGAGGGGGCGCGGTGAACTGCTCGCCGCGCTGGAGAAAGCCGTCGTTCCGGCCGGGCCGATCAATACGGTCGCCGACCTCTTCGCCGATCCGCAGTTCGTGGCGCGCAGGATGCGCATCGACCCCGGGGGAACTCCCGGGGTCCGAAGCCCCATCCTGATGAGCGAAAACGCGCTGTCCCTCGGCCGCCGTTCGCCAAAGCTCGGCGAGCATCACGCGGAGATCCTCCGCGAGATCGGGCTCGAATAGCGCATCCGCTTGACGGCGCTGGGGCGCAGGCCGCAAATCGCGGGCGACAAGTGAGGCTTTTGCATGAACTCCATTCGAAATGTCTGCGTCTATTGCGGTTCGGGCGAGGGAAACGACGCCCGATTCGGCGAAGCGGCCGACGCGCTCGGCCGGATCCTGGCGATCGAGGGGATAGGACTCGTGTACGGAGGCGGCGGCGATGGCCTCATGGGCCGCCTGGCGCGCGCGACCCTCGACGCCGGCGGATATGTGACCGGAATTATTCCCAGTTTCCTCGTGCGTAAGGAACACGCCCTCACCGCCGCGCAGGAGATGCTGATCGTCGACAACATGCACGAACGCAAGCAGGCGATGTTCGACCGGGCCGACGCTTTCGTCGCCCTGCCGGGCGGAATTGGCACCCTTGAGGAACTGGTCGAACAGCTGACGTGGTCGCAGCTCGAGCGCCACGCCAAACCGATCCTCATCGCCGACATCCAGGGCTTCTGGCGTCCGCTGCTCGCCCTCTTCGCGCATATGCGAAGCGCGGATTTCATTCGTCGCGGCTTCGATCTTCGCTACGTCGTGGCGGAGAAGATCGAAGACGTCGTCCCGATGCTGCGCGCGGCCGACCGGCAACGGCGCGATCGCGAACCCGGCGAAAGCGCCTCCGTCCGCAACATGTGATCGGGGCGGCGTTTGCCTCAAAATTCCCACATTTCGGCAGGATCGGCGCGGTCTCGTCGATCCACATCGGGAACTCCGCCAGCGAAGGGAGTGCGCTCATGAAGCGGGCCGTCAGGATAGCGGTTGGGGTGTTGTTCGGGCTCATCGCGGCGGGCGTGGCGCTACCCGATGCGAGCAGTGCGGCCGCGCCGACGCATCAGGCCAGAAAAGGACATAAAGCGCCTGCGGCCAAGCCCGCCGAAACGGCGCCGAAGCCCGTTTCCGCCGTCAGGGTGACGGTCACCAACTCGCGGCCCGCCAGCCTCGTCGAATTGCGGGCGGGAGTCAGCGGATCCGGCAAAATGAGCAAGGTGCTCGGATCGCTCAGGCCGGGCAAGGAGGCGGTCGCCCGTCTGCCGCGCGGCGAGGGTTGTCAGGTCGATCTGCATGGCGCGTTCGACGACGGCCAGACGCTGGATTCGACCGGCGTCGACGTCTGCGCCGACAAGACCGTCAATTTGACCGACTGAAGCGCGGCGCCGCCCGGCAAAGCCGGAGGGCGCCGCTGTCGTTCGGCTCGATCACTTCTGTCCGAAGAGTTCGGCCACGTATTCCCAATTGACCAGGTTGTCGACGAAGGCTTTCAGATAGTCCGGCCGGCGGTTGCGGTAGTCGATGTAGTAGGAATGCTCCCACACGTCGATGCCGAGGATCGGCTTGCCGCCATGGACGAGCGGGCTCTCGCCATTCTGCGTCTTGGTCGCCTGGATCTTTCCCTCCTTGAGGGTCAGCCAGCACCAGCCCGAGCCGAACTGGGTCACGCCGGCCTGGACCAGGTCCTCCTTGGCTTTGTCAATCGAGCCGAACGAATCCTTGAGCGCGTTTTCGAGTTCGGCGGGAATCTTGCCCCCGCCGTTCGGTTTCATCCAGCGCCAGAAGTGCAGGTGGTTGAAGTGCTGGCCAGCATTGTTGAACACGGCGGCGTTCTTGCCGAATGAACCCTTGACGATGTCCTCAAGGGATTTGCCCTCCCATTCGGTGCCTTTCAGCGCGTTATTGCCGTTGTTTACGTAGGCTAGATGATGCTTGTCGTGATGGTATTCCAGTGTTTCGCGCGACATATACGGGCCCAGAGCGTCATAGGCGTAGGGCAGTTCTGGCAACGAAAAACTCATGGGACGGCTCCTTGGCGGGAAATGAAACGGTGTGTGTGTGCAGCGGAAGCCGAAGGACAATACATCCTGTCGGAGGCGAAACTTTAGCGGCGCGCCTCGAGGGCCGCAACTCCGAGCGGAGCCGAGCCGTTCCGCCGCGCATTTCAGTCAGCCGGTACGCGTTAACGCAGCCTATGGCGCCCGCGGTTCGATTCGCCTACCTTTACGGCAAACATAGCCGGAGGGCGCCCATGTTCAAGCATCTTCTCATTCCCACCGACGGGTCCGATCTGTCTCGCAAGGCGGTGCTCTACGGGGTGCAACTGGCCAAGGAGTGCGGGGCCAAGGTGACCGGGCTCACTTTGGCGGAGCCTTATCACGTCGCGTCCATGGATGCGGTTCTCGTTTCGGTCGGCGAGGATGAATACGAAGAGGGGTCCCGCCGCATCGCCGAACAGGCGCTCGAGCAGGTGAGGATCGCGGCGGATGCGGCGGGGGTGCCCTGCGACACGATCCGCGAAGTGCACGATCAGCCCTATCGGGCGATCATCGACGCGGCGCACGCGAAGGGCTGCGACCTCATCGTGATGGCCTCGCACGGACGGCGCGGCATATCGGCGCTCCTGCTTGGCAGCGAGACCGTCAAAGTCCTCACCCACTCGACCATTCCGGTGCTCGTCTACCGCTGAGTTGGTTCGTCAGTCGGCCCGCTCGACCCGCAGCAGCGAGCCGTCCTCGACCGCGACGACCCTGACTTTGGCGCCTGCCGGGCAGTCGCCGCCGGCGACGCGCCAAGAGCTGTCGCCGACCCGGATGCGGCCGAAACCCCGCACGATCGGCTCTTCGAGGAAGAAATCCGCACCAATCATCGCATGCGCCCGGCTCTGGGGCAGTGGGCCGGGCTGGGAGGCGAGCGAGCCGTACACTCTCCGCCCGACGAGGACGAGACCAACAACGAGCGCCCCGCACAGGAGCAGCTGCGAGGTGAAGTCAATCGGAACGAAATAGGCGACCGCCCCGACGATCGCGGCTGCGGCGCCGATCCAGACGAGAAAAGCGCCCGGCGCCAGTGTCTCGGCTGCGCAGATGACGAGGCCGCCGACGAGCCAGGCGAGCGCGACGGCGCGGGGAGAAAGGAAAGCGTCCATGCGATCGCTCCCGCCTCAGCCGCTCCAGGGGGAAGTCCCGCCCGTCGGGGATGATGGCGTCGGCGGCGCTGCGGGCGCGACCGTGTCGGGAACGGGCGCAGGCGTCCGGGTCCGACCTGCGCCGGACGCCCGCGAAACCGCGGCCTCGCCAAGGGCCCCTGCGGCTATCTGGCCGAGCCCGCCGAGCAAGCCGGCCAGCGAGGCGAGCTCGATCGGAACAATCACGGTCTTCTGGTTCGGCGACTGCGCCAGCGTCTGCAGCGCGTTGATGTATTTCTCGGCGATCAGGAAGTTGACCGCGACGACGTCCCCGTTCGACGTCGCTTCGCTCATCATCCTTGTCGCCGTCGCCTCGGCCTGGGCCATGCGCTCGACCGCCTCGGCCGCCCGGAAGGCGGCGTCGCGCCGGCCCTCGGCCTCGAGCACGACCGCGGCTTTCCGCCCTTCGGCGCGGGTGATGTCGGATTGGCGCATGCCTTCGGCCTCGAGGATCACCGCCCGCTTTTCGCGCTCGGCTTTCATCTGCCGCGCCATCGCGTCGACGAGATCCTTCGGCGGCTCGATGTCCTTGATTTCGATGCGCGTGACCTTGATGCCCCAAGGCTCGGATGCGGCGTCGATCACCATGAGCAGGCGGGCGTTGATCTCGTCGCGATGCGACAGCAGCTGATCGAGGTCCATCGAGCCCATGACGGTGCGCACGTTGGTCGTGACGAGATTCAGGAGGGCGATCTGGAGGTTGGTGATCTCGTAGGACGCGCGGCGCGCGTCGAGCACCTGATAGAAGGCGACGCCGTCGACGGCGACGGTCGCGTTATCCCTTGTGATGATTTCCTGACGCGGCACGTCGATCACCTGCTCCATCACGTTGAGCTTGTGGCCGACCGAGTCGACATAGGGAAAGATCAGCCCGAGGCCGGGCGTGAGCGTCTTGTAGTACCTGCCGAAACGCTCGACGGTGTAATTGTAGCCCTGTGGCACCTGCCGCACCCCCATGAGCGCGGTGAGGACGACGAACGCGACGACCACCAAGGCGAAGACGCTGACCCCCTCGATCATGACGATGGACTCCGGCGCCCAGAGTTCCTTGCGCACGGACGATTTGGCTTAGGCCCCAGGCGCGTGCAATGTAATCGCGAATTGGGCGCGCCGCCATGCCCGGCTGCGCTTCAGGATGAGCTCTCTTGTCCCACCCGCGGCGAGATCGCCTATTCCGCCAGCGCGACGCCGACGCCGCCCGCGGTGAGTTCGCGCCCCGCGGCCTTCGCCTCCTCGACCCGGTCGAGCCGCAACATCGCGAGCGCCTCCCGCCCGGACGACGAGCCGAGCGTTCCGACAGCAAGCTCGCCGTCGAGGACCGGCGTTCCCGGCGACGCCGGCTCACCCATCGCCTTGACACGCGCGACCCGCTTGCGCGCGGTTCCGCGATGCTTCATCCGCGAGACGACCTCCTGCCCGACGTAGCAGCCCTTGGCGAAATCGACGCCGTGCAGGAGGTCGAAGTTCGCGTCATGGGGGAAGGCGTCGCCATAGGCGAAATCGACGCCGCCTTTCGGAACCCCGGCGCTGATGCGCAGGGCCTCATAGCTCGCAGCATGCTCGTCGCCGACCGCGAGCGCCCGATCGCGCGGCAGGATCGCCCGCCAGCCGAGGCGGGAATCGCGCGGATCGGCGTAGAGCACGGCGCCCGGCGCCGCATCCGGCGCCTCGCCCCAGCTGGCGACGATGGCGAGCTCCGCGCTCGCGTCGGCGACCGAAACCTTGGCGCGAAGCTTGTAGAAGCCGAGCCGGCGGGCGAGATCCGCCGCCTGTCCTGCAGCGCAGTCGATGAGAAAGGCCCAGCCGGTCCCCGCGGGAGCGCGCACGACCAGCATGTCGAACAGGATTTTCCCCTGCGGCGAAAGAAGCCCGGCGTAACGCGCCTCGCCCTCCGCCAGCCGCTCGACGTCGTTCGTCAGCAGGCCCTGCAGAAAGCCCGGCGCGTCCTCGCCATCGACTTTGATGATGCCGCGATCCCCGAGCAGGGCAGACTTGTTGGTCATGGAGGGGCTCCGGCCGCGCTTGCTAAGCTGAGCCTGGTAAATTAGGCCGCTTTCGCTCCCGCGCAAGGAAAAGCGATGCCGCAAAGTTTCGATGTCGTTCTCGCCAACGGAACCGTGGTCAATCAGGACGGCGCGCTCTTGCGCGACGTCGGCGTCCGCGACGGGCGGATCGCCGCGATCGGCGCCTTGAGCGCGTCTGCGGCTGGCGAGCTCATCGACTGCACGGGCCTGCATGTGCTCCCAGGCGTGATCGACAGCCAGGTGCATTTCCGCGAGCCCGGCCCCGTCCACAAGGAGGATCTCGAGACGGGTTCGCGCGCGGCCGTTCTCGGCGGAGTGACCGCCGTGTTCGAGATGCCGAACACCGATCCGACGACCACCACCGCCGAAGCGCTGGCCGACAAGGTGCGCCGCGCCACGGGCCGAATGCATTGCGACTTCGCCTTCTGGGTCGGCGGCGCGCACGACAACGTCGCCGACATTCCCGAGCTCGAACGGCTGCCGGCGGCGGCGGGAATCAAGGTGTTCATGGGTTCCTCGACCGGGCGGCTGCTGGTCGCCGAAGACGAGGGGGTGCTCGCGATCCTGAAACGGACCCGCCGCCGCGCGGCCTTTCACAGCGAGGACGAAGCCCGCCTCAACGAAAGGAAGCCGCTGCGGGTTGCAGGCGATCCAACGTCTCATCCGGTCTGGCGCGACGAGATCGCGGCCCTGCGCTGCACCGAGCGCCTTGTCCGGCTCGCGCGCGAAGCGGCCGCACAGGTGCACGTGCTGCACGTCTCGACCCGCGAGGAGATGGAGTTTTTGGCGCAGGCGAAGGACGTCGCGAGTTGCGAGGCGACGCCGCATCACCTGACGCTCAGCGCCGAGGACTATCCGCGACTGGGCACGAAACTGCAGATGAACCCGCCGGTGCGCGGACCCGAGCATCGCGTCGGGATCTGGCGCGGGCTCGCGTCAGGAGTGGTCGACGTGCTCGGTTCCGACCACGCCCCCCACACGCTCGCAGAAAAGGCGAAGCCCTATCCTGACAGCCCCTCCGGCATGACCGGGGTGCAGACGCTCGTTCCGATCATGCTCGACCACGTCAACGCCGGGCGCCTCACCCTGGAACGCTTCGTCGACCTGACCAGCGCCGGCCCGGCGCGGATCTTCCGCATCATCGGCAAGGGGCGCATCGCCGCAGGCTACGACGCGGACTTCACCGTGGTCGACATGAAGCGGGTCGAGACGATCCGGGACTCCTGGATCGCCTCCCGCTCGAACTGGACGCCCTACGACGGCAGGACGGTCACGGGCTGGCCGGTCGGGACTATTTTACGCGGACGCCGTGTGATGTGGGAGGGAGAGCTCGGGACGCCCTCGGGGGGTGAGGCGGTTCGGTTCTGGTAAGCCGAAACTCGTTCTGCCGGCTCGGCCAAGTTCTTCAAAGCCCATCCCAAAGCCCGACCAAGCCGGACCAACAAAGCGGACTTGGATTTCCTTGGATTTCCTTGGATTTTTCGTCCGATTCGGGGCTTTTCAAGCGCTTACGAGGAATCCAGGCCAGAAAAAATTTCTCCCCGGTTTCCCGGCCGACATCCCTCGGAAAAACAGAAGGCAGCCCGGGTGTCGCTTCCTGATCACGCGTTCGTCCTCGTTTCGCTCGGGAACATACATAGAACGCGATCGTCATGTCGTCAAGGACTTTCGTGGCGCGGGGCGTGGGAATAGGAAAGCTATTCGTCGGCGAGCTTGCGCGCCGCTCGGGGCGCCGCCGCCCTCGACGGGCGAAATAGAGCGCTCCCGCGCAGCCGTCACGCTCAATGACCGATCGCGAGCTTGGCGATATAGCCCGACCGCGTCTCCCCCGCCGCCTGCGCCTCGTCATCGAGACGCCGCAGAATGCGGCGGGGCAAGGTGATATTGACCCGCTCGACCGTATCGTCGAGCGCGGCCGGATCGATGGTCGCGAGCGATAGAATCCAGCCCGAGAATTCTGGCCTGGCGCGGATCGCTTCCAGGGAAGAGGGCGGGGGAATCGCTTCCCCGGCGTCGAGTGCGGCGTCAATCCATGCCAGTCCGGCCTCCTCGGCTCCGGCGATCGCCTCCTCCAGTGTTTCTCCGGCCGAGAAACAACCCGGCAGATCGGGAATGACGACGCCGTAATCTGACTTCAGCGTCCTCGGTTCAATCGCGATCGGATAGCGCATGATTAGAGCCCAGCCTGCTTGCGGATCGCGGCGACGAGGCCAACGCCGAGTTCGCGTTTCGGATGCGGCACGACGACAATCCCGCGACGGACGGGTGGACGAAGACATGGTGGGAGCCTCGAACGCGCTTCAAGGTCCAGCCGGCCCTCTCCAATTCGCGAATAAGGTCGGCGCTCCGCATCAATGTGTATAATACACACGAACCTGTAGTCGGTCAAAGAACCACCAGCTGAAATTCAACTCTACCCCACCACCTGCATCGTCAGCCACGTCGCCGCCAGCGCCGGCTTGTGGACGCCCTCGATCTCGATGGTGACGTCATAGGTCATCTGCCATTCGCGCTCCGAGCGCTTGATGACTGCGGTCAGGAGAAAGTGCGCGCGCACCCGGCTGTCCGAGCGCACGGGGTGGAGGAAGCGCACCCGGTCGAAGCCGTAGTTGATCCCCATCGTCCGGCCCTTGATCGTCGGCAGCGCGCTGTAGGCCATCGGCGAAAGCAGCGACAAGGTCAGGAACCCGTGCGCCACCGTGCCGCCGAAGGGGGTCACGGCGGCCCGCTCCGGGTCGACGTGGATGAACTGCTCGTCCTCTGTGACCTTGGCGAAGGCGTCGATGCGGTCCTGGTCGACGACGAACCAGTGCGAGACGAAAGTCTGGCCGACGTGCTGATGAAGGTCGCTCGCCTCGAACGTCGAGCCGCTCATTCCTCGCCTCCGAACATCGGCGGGGGCGCCGAAACGCTGATTCCGCCGTCGACCGGCACGATCGCCCCGGTCGTATAGGCGCCGCCGCGCCCGGTCAGGAACAGGAGCGCGCCCGCGATGTCTTCAGGCCGGCCGAGCCGGTCCATCGGCACGGCCTTCGCGCCGCGCGCGGCGCCGGCCTCGTCCCCCAGGGCGAAGCGCGTCATGTTGGTTGGAAACGGTCCCGGCGCAAGGGCGTTGACCGTCACCTGCCGGGGCGCGAATTCGGCGGCGAGAATCCGCGTCAGGTGATGAACGGCGGCTTTCGAGGCCGCATAGGAATAGGCGTGCTCGGATTGGGTCACGCCGCCCATCACCGAGCCGATATTGACGACGGTCGAGGGCCGGTCGGCGGTCGCGGCCGCGGCCAGCATCGGCGCAAGATCGCGCGTCAGCGAAAACAGGCCGGTCACGTTCACGCTCATCACCCGCTCCCAGGCCTTCCAAGGGAAGGTCTCGAACGGTTCGCCCCAGTTCATCCCGGCGTTGTTGACGAGGATGTGGAGGACGTCCGTGCGGCTCCGCGTCTCTGCGGCGAGCGCGGCGACGCCGGCTTCCGTCGCGACGGTGCCGCCGAAGCCTTCGCAGCGGCCGACCGACGACAATTCCTTCGCCGCCGCTTCGCAGGCTTCGGCCTTGCGGGAGGCGATCAGCACCCGCGCGCCGGCGGAAAGCATAGCCTCGGCGCAGACTTTGCCGATCCCCGTCGCGCCGCCGGTCACGAGCGCGGTCCGTCCACTGAGATCGAAAAGGCTGGAAGGGGCGAGCATGGAGGTCCTCGATTGCGCCGGGATTCGAATTGCACCATAGCAAGCCGGCGGGCGAGGCCAAACTCCGGCCAGGACCCGCCGCCAAGAACCCGCCCGCGCCTCAAACCCGTCAAGGAGAAACGTTGATAGCCGAACAGAAGCCGCTCCGCTTCGTCGTCATGGTCGGCAGCCTGCGCAAAGGCTCCTACAATGCGGCGATCGCCCGCGCCCTGCCGGCGCTCGCGCCCGAGGGCGTCACGATCTCGACCGCTCGCCCTCGGTCGGCGACTTCCCGCTCTACAATTTCGACGTTCAGGCGGCGGGCGTTCCGCCGGTCGTGACACGCGCGGCGGACGCCATTCGCGCGGCGGACGGCGTGATCATCGTGACGCCGGAGTACAATCATACCATCCCCGGCGGCCTCAAGAACGCGATCGACTGGATCTCCCGCCTGCCCAATCAGCCGTTTCGCCGCCAAGCCGGTCGCGCTCCAGAGCGCCTCGCAAGGGCTTTGGGGCGGCTTGCGCGCGCAGCTTCGCCTTGCGCCAGATGTTCGTCTATCTCGACGGCCGCGTCCTCAACAAGCCCGAGATCATCATTCCGCAGGTCCAGGCCAAGGCTGACGTCGAGAAGAGCGAGATCACCGACGCGGCGACCCGCGGCTTCATCGCCGACCAGTTGAAAGCCTTCGCCGCCTTCGTGCGCGGTTGACGGTTCCCGACACGCCCGCGGTAGCGCGGGAGCGCCAAGTGCAATAGGCTCCGCCATCCTTCCGGAGGCCCACGGGTGCCCGACGCCGGTCCATCGTCCGGACTCCTGACCGAGTTCGCCAGCTTCGCCACCGGCTTCGCCGCGGTCGCCGGCGCCGTTATCGCGGTGATGCAGTATTTCAAGTTCTCGACGCGCCGCGACAAGGTCGCGGCGACGCGGAAATCGTTCGACGACGTCGTCTCTTCGCTGGCCTCGACAAACGAGATCGACAGGCTTGCCGGCGCCATTCTCCTGCGTCGGTTTTTCGATCCGACGAGTGAGGTCACGACGATCGGGACGCCTTATGCGACGGAAACGATCAACGTCATAGCGGCGATCCTTCGCGGTCAGCCGGCCGGCAATTTCCAGAAGCTCCTCGCGGACGGCCTGGCGTTCGCGCCCTCCCTGCAAAAGGCGGATCTGCAGAAGACCAATCTGAACAACGCCTACCTCGGCTCGCGGAACGACAGCCCGGTCGACCTGAGCGAGGCCGATTTCTATCGGGCGGACCTTACGGGAGCGTCATTGAAAGGAGCCAAGGCCTCGGGGGCCATTTTCTACCAAGCGCGCATGACGGATGCGGTTCTCCGTAAAGCCGACCTCAGCGGGGCGAATTTTTTCGAAGCCGACCTTCTCGGCGCAAACTTCGGCGGGACAAGACTGACGGGGGCGACTTTCGACCGAGCGCGGAATATTCCCGCCGCGCTCCTGCCCCACATCAAGGACGGCCAGTGGGTCGGCCCCGACGTATTCACGGCGGGGGCTGGCGGCGCGCGCGCGGCGCCCCCGGTCGTCTATGTCAGCAAACCGGGATGTCTTGATGCGCATCAGGAGAAGATGGTCGCGCTGATTTCCGGATGGCTGGAGGCGAACGGCCTGGCGGCGTCGACTCTGGAGCGGGTCGACTACCCGCTGACAAGCGCCCTTTCCGAGGTTCGAAGACGGATGTCCGGTTGCGCCGGCGCGGTCGTATTCGGATTTGCCGAGCTGAGGATCTCCGACGGCCTCTGGCGCGCGGGCACGGCGGAGGAGTCGACAGTCAGCGGAAAGGCGTTGTCGACGCCGTGGAACCAGATCGAGGCCGGGATGGCGGCGATGATGAATCTTCCGCTGCTGCTCGTCGCTGAGCCCGACGTGAACACCGGCGTATTCGATCCTTCGCTGATTGAGCACAATGTGTTTCGGGTGAGGATGCCTCCGGACCGTGTTTCGCCGGACCTCAAGAGCTGGCTGGTCGCTGTCGGCGAGCGCGCGACTGAAGTCGAGAGCGGCGACGTCGCATCCCCGTCGCCCTAGTCGCCGCGCTTCAATTCGGAGAGGACATGAAAGTCTCGATCATCCAGATGAACTCGATCAGCGACAAGCCCGCCAATGTCGCGGCCGCCGAGGCGCTGATCGAGCGCGCGGTGCGGGAGGAACGCCCTGACTGGGTGCTCTTGCCCGAGTTCTTCGACTGGGCCGGCGGATCGAAAGCGGACAAGCTCGCCAACGCCGAAAGCTTTCCCGGCGGCCCGGCCTACGCGATGGCGCGCCGGCAGGCGATCAGGCATCGCATGTTCGTCCACGCCGGCTCGATCATGGAAAGGATCGAGGGCGAGGAGCGCATCCACAACACATCCGTTGTCTTCGACCGCGCCGGCGAGGAGATCGCCCGCTACCGCAAGATCCACCTCTTCGACGTGACGACGCCCGACGGCGCCTCCTACAAGGAAAGCCAGACGGTGAAAGCGGGCGACACAGTCGTCACCTACGATTGCGAAGGCGTCACGATCGGCTGCTCGATCTGCTACGACCTCCGCTTCCCCGACCTCTTCCAGGCGCTGGCGGAAAAGGGCGCCGAGATCATCGCGCTGCCCGCCGCCTTCACGCTCCAGACCGGCAAGGACCATTGGGAAGTGCTCCTGCGCGCCCGCGCGATCGAGACCGAGGCCTATGTCTGCGCCAGCGCCCAGACCGGCTCCTTCACCGTCGGCAACGAGCAGCGTCACACCTACGGTCATTCGCTGGTCGCCGACCCCTGGGGGCACGTGGTGGCGAAAGCCTCGGATGGCCCCGGCGTCGTCTCCGCCCGGATCGACCGGGAATGGGTCAAAAGGGTGCGCGCCATGATCCCGGTCGCCGAGCACCGGGTGACAATCCGCCGGAAGTAGCGGGAACGCCGCCGCCGGCGCAGCGGGAGGCGGCCGGCCCATGGACTTCCACGTCAAGGCGGGCAGTTCCTGATTTGCGCCCGGTCATCCGACGTCGCTGG
Organism: uncultured Alphaproteobacteria bacterium; assembly: GCA_963741405.1. Taxonomy (GTDB): domain Bacteria; phylum Pseudomonadota; class Alphaproteobacteria; order Rhizobiales; family Beijerinckiaceae; genus Roseiarcus. Next base: position 21,656 of record CAVUHX010000017.1, on the reverse strand, counting down.
GATTGATCAGCGAGACTTGGGTGTCCTCGAGGTCGTGGACGTTGCGCGTGACCAGACTCAGGTCGTGAACGATAGCCGTGGCGGCGATCAAACCATCGGCGTCAAGCGCAGCGAACCGGACCCATTCCACGGCGATCCGGTCATTCGACCGAATCTTCAAGCGCCGGACCGGCACCCTCGACCGTCTGTTGAGACGCCTGTTCAGGCGCAAGGATGAACTCTTGCGGGTGCTCGACCAAAGGCCGCCGGGTCCGCGACGGCATGCTCGGTCTCGCCAGGACCTGCAAAAAACTCAAAATCACGTTCTTCGATTATCTCGGCGCCCGCCTCGATCCGGCGCGCCTTGCGTGCGCGAGTTTGCTGTTCCTTAACCTTTCGGGCCGTCGGATCTTTGAGGCGGCGGCCGCCTTGGTTTTGCCTCCGCAAGGACAATGTTCGGCGTTACGGGCGCGAACGGCGCGATCTTTCGGAACAGAGATTGAAAAGGACGGAATGAGCGTTTCGGGTTCTCGGCCGACCGACGCCAACAATGACGGGTTCGAGCCCAACTTGGGCGCCCGGGGTGGTCAGAAAGACATGGATGAGCGGCTGGCCGAATTGATTCGCCTTATCGAATCCACCGGCGGCCTTGCGCCGGCGCCCGCCCCGACTCCGCCGAAGCGCGACCTGGATCCGCGACGGCCGCCTTTTGACCCGGCTCCGGTTGGCATGGGCGTCACGATCCCCTTCGAGACTGACGCGCCGCAGGCGTTCGAGTTCCGCGACATGCCTTTGCGGCCGGGTGGGAAGCGTCCGACGCGCCGCACCTCCGGCTCGTGGATGCTCAAGGCTTCGGCGCTCGTTCTCGGCGCCTCGGCGCTGCTCGGCGCGGGCTTCGGCATCATGGCGGGCAAGTCCGGGGCGCCGAAGGCGCCGCCGGTCGTGGCCGCGGCCCAGGCTCCGGCGAGGGCGCCGCAGTCGAGCCACGAGCGCGACGCGGCTACGGGCGACCCTGGAGCGATCTCGCCCAAGGACATAGCGATCTCGCCCAAGGACATGGAGCCGGCGCCCGCTGTTGTCGCCACGTCCGGGCAGAAGCCGACGGAGATCGAGTCTCGTGTTCCGCCCGGCGACGCGCCCCAGCCGCCAGCCATGGCGCCCGGGCCGGCCGCTCCGGCGCAACCCGCGAACGGCGCATCCGGCGGACTGCAGCCGCCGGCGCTGACCGCGGCGCCGGTCCTTGCAGACGGGCCCGTCCCGCAGACGGCCGTGCAGAAGCCTGATTCCGGCCCGGCGCCGCAGGCATCGCCTCCAAAGAGCGCTGCCCCGGACGCGACGACTGCGTCCTCCGCCGCCGTCGGCCCGGTCGGACCCGCACACGTTGCCGAAGCGCCACAACGGCCCGCCAGACAGGCGGCGAACGCCGAGGGCGCGCCGGCTGCGGCTGCAAAACGGTCGCCGCCGAAACCCGAACTGACTATGGCGCCGCCGAAGCGACCGCCGGTCCGGCTCGTCGTCGCAAAGGCGGAAGCGCCCCGGGCCGAGCCGCAGCCGGCGAGCGAGCCGCAGTCCTCCGGGGCGACGATCATCGCCCCGCAGGCTGTGGCAGAACCCCTGCCGGCTCCGCCCGCGCCGACCTCGATCCTGACGCGGCCCCTGGCTCCTTTGCAGCACGCCTTCAAGACGGTCCTCGGAGTCTTTGCGCCCGCTGCGCCGGCGCCACGGCCAGCCGAACAGGCCGCCGCCGCTCAGTCAGGCGGTTGGGCCGTTCAATTCGCTGCGCCAAAGACGGAAGCACAAGCATCCAGCGACGCCTCGCGGCTCAACACAAAATACGCCGCGGCGCTCAACGGGGCGAAGATCCGCGTTCAGAAGACGGAAGCCAATGGCGGGACCGTCTACGCCTTGCGCGCATCCGGCCTTACCAGGGCCGACGCGGCGGCTTTGTGCGAGCGGGCGAAGGGCCGCGACTGCTCGCTCGCAAAGTGAAGCTCAAATCGAACGCCTGGGGACCTGATCCGGAACGTCCCAGAAAGCCGGACACCAGGATTGTTGGTCCCCCTCCAAACGCCCGCCGGTCCACTCGCCGGTTCTCGCAAGGCGCTGCGCGTCACGCTGTAGGCGCCATCGGCAATCCGTAGCCTATGGCGTTCCCGTCCTCGTCGGCGGCGATATTCGTGGGACTGGCCGATTTCAGCAGTTCGATGTGCAGCTTGTCTGGGGAAATATCAAATCCGCCGTCGCGTCGGAGCTTCTGCAGCCAAAGCGCGGCGACGCCGGCGACATGCGGCGCGGCCTGGCTGGTCCCGCTCATCGTCGCGGTCGAACCTCCCGGCTTGGCTGACAAGACGCCCACGCCTGGCGCGCAGACACTGGCGTTGCTGTTGGAGAACGGCGCGACCGAAAACTTGCCGTCCGCGTTGCGGCCCAGCGCGCCGACGGCGACTACGTTTTGCGCGACCGCCGGCAGGGTGGCCTGCACGCGCATGCCGTCCTCGGCGCGGCTGTCGTTGCCGCAGGCGGCGATCACCAGCGCCGATTTCGCGGCTGCGCCGGCCGAGACGACCATACCCATGAAACGGTCGAACTGACGGGTGTAGTCGCCATAATCATTGAGCGCCTGCGCCTGCGCGACCCGCTCCGGGACCCCTCCGGTCTTGAGTTTCTCGAAATGGCCGATGAAATCGAGTCCAAAGGAGAGCGAAATGATATTCGCGCCATTGTCGACGGCCCACAACAACGCGCTCTGAAGCAAACTCGTCGTCGTGTCGAAGCCAATGTCGGCTATTTTTCCGATCAGCACATTCTGAATCCCCGGCGCCACGGCGATGCGGCGATTGTCGATCGGCCGACCGAAGATGATCCCGGCGCAATGGGTGCCGTGGCCGATATTGTCTTGCTTGCCGTTGCCGGTGAAATCCCGGTAATTGTCGTCTTTGATCAGTCCGGCGAAGGCCGGGTGGTTCGCGTCGATGCCGCTGTCCAGGACGGCGACGCAGACGCCCTCGCCATGCAGGCCCGAGCGGTCGGCGCCCATCGCTGAAACGCCCCATGGCTGCCCCGCGTCGTGGCCCTGGTCCTGGCTGACCTGCGGAATGAGGCGGATCGGCATCCGGGGCAAGCGCATCACGGTGGCGCCCGCCTGGCGCGCCGCCTTCGCCGCGTTCGGATCGGTCACGGTGCGCACCGTCTCCGCATATTCGGCGGCGGCCCGGGGCGGTGGCGGAACGAGAGCGCCGCCGAGCGGAAGATCGAACGGAAAGATCGCGCCGGCTCGGTTCTGCAACGACAGACCGGCGGCGTTGGGAAACAGCGGCGGGGTCACGATGGGCTCGAATACCGAATATTCGACGCTGGGCATGTCATCCTCCATGGCGCAACTTGCCTGCCCACAATATAATCTTTCACTCCTTATATAGAGCCGGAGCCTGTCATGCCGATCGACACGGTTATCTTCGTTCCTGGCATTTGCGGAAGCGTTCTCAAGCAAGGCGACCAAACAATCTGGCCGGGGACGCCCCTGAGCACGGTGTTCCAGTCCTATCCCGACGAGTTCGTCGAAATTCTCTCCACCAGCGATACGATCGTCGCGACCGACGTGCTGCGCAGCGTGCCGCTCAAGCTGCTTGGGCTCACGATCCATCATTTTGACGCCTACGGAACCGCGCTGAATGCGCTGCGCCTGATGGGATACAGTGAACCGGGCGGCACGCTGATTCCCTTCGCGTATGATTGGCGGCGGGACGTTCGCACCGCTGCCCGAGCCCTACGCGACCGGTTGTCCCAGGCAGATCTCCCGGGACGGCGGATCGGCATCGTGGCGCATTCGATGGGCGGCCTGGTCGCGCGCTACTGCCTGGAGAAGCTCGACGCGCCGGACGGAGTTCGGATCGAACTCCTGGCCTTGCTCGCGACGCCGCATATCGGCGCGCCCGCGGCGGTGCAGAATGTGCTCGGGCTGCGCCCGGAAATCTTTCTGTCGGCCGCGCAATGCCGGGAGGCGCTGAAGAACCCGGCGTTTCCTTCCGCCTACCAGCTCCTGCCCCGCCCCGGCGTCCCGGCCCTGCTCGCGCAGAGCGCGCAAACCGGCTTCATCATCGTGGACGCCTTCGACCCGACAGTTGCGGCGCAATTTGGCTTGGTGAGCGGCAGTCTGACGGCCGCGCAAGAGCTTGCCGCGGAGCTTGCCTTCATGGGGCCGGGTTTCCGTTCGCCCTGCCCTTATGTCGCCATCGTCGGCAATGCGCAAAATACAATCGTCGCCAACTATCGCGTCGGACAGATCGCCTCCGCGAGGGAGGAGGAAAATTCGGGTGACGGCACGGTGCCGCTGTGGAGCGCCGCGCCTCCGGGCATTCCGGTGCGCTATGTCGCCGCCACCCACATGGAGGTGTGCGCCGACCCCGATGCGATCGCGTTGCTGCGGGCGGTGCTGCGGCCCGACCTTCCCGGCGGCCGGCTTTTCAACGCCGGGCCGGGAGTCACGTCGCTCAGCGTGCAACCGCTCAAGACTTCGGTGCGGCCCGGCGAGACGTTCACCGTCGCCGTCGTCGCAGACCGCCCCACCCCGTCGATCGACGCGCAGGTCGTCATGCAACGGGTTTTCGACAACGACCAGAGCGATGCGCAAACGATTCCGATGCATTACCAGGGGGGGCCGATCCGCAGTCTTCCGCTTGAATTCACCGCGCCGGACAAGCGCGCCGCGCTGCTGTTCACCTTGCAGGACGGCGCCGGCGCGCAGCTGGGCAAACAGGCCTCGGTGCTGGTCGTCACCTGAACGGGTCCGACACGCCCAGCGAGAGGAAGGCAGACCAGTTCAGCTCCCGCTCCCGGGCCGTCGAACCCGTGGGCTGCTGGCCGCGACCGTCGCGAAGCGTGCCCAGCGCGATATCGGTCGCCTTGAGCGCGTCGCGGCCCGCCTTAAGCGCGGCGGCCACGTCTGGCGTGCGGGAGAACACGCGGTGGAACGCCTCCATTCCCGTCCGCGCCGCCTCGTCCCCGACAGGCCACAGACAGGCCACGACCGCTCGCGCGCCTGCTCGCAGCACCGCTTCGGCGACGCTCACCATCTGCGCGCCGTTGCGACGTCCGATCAGCCCAGTGCTGCATCCCGACAGCACGACCAAGCCCACGTCCCAAGGCGCGCGCGTAATCTCCTCCAGAGCCGCCCAATGCGCCGCCCCGACAGAGTCGGCCAGCAACAGGCTCGCGAGACCTCCCTGGCGCGGATTGCCGCGCCCGTGCGTGGCGATGTGGACGATGCCGAGCGGCCCCGAGGCGAGCGCCGCTCTCAACGCTTCGACGGAGCAGTCACGCCCGACATGCGCCTGCGTCCCATACAGCGCGGCGACCGTCCGGCTTTCGGCGCGGGCCCGCGGGAGATCGTCCCGCGAGTCGCCGAGGACCAGCACTCTCTTGCCCCGTTCCTGCCTCGGCGCCAGCAGTGCCGACGCGGCCGGCAAAAGACTGATCGGGCGGCGCTCGCACCACGCCCGCTCGCCGACAGGAATCGCGTGCCAGGGCAGATTGCCGAGCGAAGGATTCGGCGCGAGGAAGAGCCGCGCCTGCTGTGGCAGCCGCGCCTCAGTCTCAGCCGCCACTTTGGCGAGCATCGCATTTCCCCGCGCCAAATCGAGCTGCGCTGCGGCACGATCGCGCATATCGCCGGCGTCGGGCTTGATAAGCTGGTGGACGTCGCCGGGGATCGCAAACGCCTCGAACCCGTCGCGCCGAACCAGATAGAGCGCCAGCCCGGCGTTCTCTGCGGCGATGTCCACCAGGGCCTCGTCGGAGCGAAGACGGGATTGGACTTCCGCCAGGGACGGCGGGACGGTCTGGACGCCCGCACGCGCGGCTACCGTTTCGGCGAAGCCGCGGAACTTGCCGAGTTGGACCGCCGCGAAGGCGTCCTCTTCGCGCCCTTGCCCTCGCCGCGCCTCGGCGAGCGTCCAATACACGTCGTTCCACTGACGGTCCAAATTGTCACGTTCGGTCGGCGGGGTCGCCGCGCGGATCCGTTCTGCGGCCTGTGCAGCGACCTCGATATAGCGATGTGCGGCCGACGGGTCGCGGGTCTGCTCGTGCGCTGCTAGCGCCCGTGCGGCGACGAGGCGGCCGTTAGCGGGCAGACTGCTTTTCTTCAGCAGAGATCGAAGCCGGGTCGCTGCCGCCTCCGCCCGTTTGGCGTCATTCGCCCGGCTCTCGGCTCGCCGCAGGCCGGCGAGCCGATTTGCCAGCCGGCCGTAGTCGCCAATTGCTTGAGATCGCTGCGTGGCCTGTTCGAAAAACTCAGCCGCGCACGTCCATATTTCGAGTTCAGTTGCGTACTGGCCGAGCTGGTTTTCAATGGCGCCGTTGTCGTTCAGCTCGAGTTGCCGCTCGAGGGGACCGAGGTTGGACGAACCGAGATAGGAGACCATCAGCGCACGCAACTGGCGAGCGCGGCACAAGGCTTGCGCCGGGCGTCGCTTCACATCGCCGCCGCTCTGGGCGATGGAGGCCAGCGTGAGGAGCGCCCCGACTTCGGGCTGCGCCAGGCCTCGCTCGCTGGCTTCAGACAGCACCTCCTCAAGCTCGGCGGCGGCTTCATCGAGCTGGCCGCGCTCGAACAGGAGGCCGCCGATGGCCGCGCGTGCGCGCAACGTCAGCGCGATATCGCCGGCCTGTTGCGCGCTCGCAATCACTTGTCCGATGGCCGCGACGTCGCCGGTCCGGGTCGCGCGGGCGTAAGTCATCATCGACGGCGACGTGAGCGGCAGGCGCGTGGCGTAGCTGTGCCGCCAACCCTCGGTGTAGTGCTGCGGATTGATCGTCGCCTGCGCTTGCGCATCGAACAGGGCCAGCGCCTTTCGGAATTGCGCTTCGGCCTCCTGCGTCCGTCCCGCCCGCTGCAGCAAGGTAATGCGGATCTCCGCGTTGACTGGCAGGGAGACGGGATTGTTCTGGTCGAACCACGTCCTGGCGCGATCGTTCAGCTCGAGCGCCCAGGCGTAGTCTCCGACCGCCGCGAAGATTTGCGCGGCGGCGTCCAGCGCGTAGCCGTCTTTCGCCGCCGCTTCGCTCGAAGCGGCGGCTTGTCGGTCGGCTTCGTCGGCGGCGCTGAAGTCTCCGAGCGATCGCATCGCGCTGGCGGCGTTGCGCAGGATCGCGGCCTTTCCGGCCGGTTCCGTCTCGACCTTCAACGCCGCCTGGTAGCTCGCCGCCGCCTCGTCGAACGCGCTGACGTCGCACTGCACGTTGCCGAGCCGGTCCAGTGTCCGCGATCGGAACGCCGCGTCTCCGCCATGCGCGAGCGCGCGCTGATAGGCTTCGATGGCGCGATAATTCTGTCCCACTCGGCGGAACGTGTAGCCGCGCAGATACTCCGCCTCGCCGAGCGCCGACGCATCATCGACGGCGCGGGCGACCGCCTCCAGCAGGGGAATTCGGCTGAGCGTTCCCTGACTGTCGCCCTGACCAGCAATCTTGCGCAGCATCTCGATCATTTCCGAGATCAGGGCGGGCGCAAGCGCGCGAAGCGCCGCGACGGCTCCGAGCGCCCGTGCATCGCCCTGCTGGAGGGCTTCGCGCAGGGCGGTCGGCGCCTTTTCGAGCAAGGGAGTCAGCGCATCGAGCAGCGCGCCCCCGTTCTCGCCCGGGGGCGCGGGAAGCATGTTCGCCCAATTCGCAACGATACTTTCGGCGTCGAGCAAAGACTTTGGACGATCGCTCATGCTGGCCCCTGTCGCGCGCCGTCTGCGTCAAGGATAGATGCTATACCGCCAATCTCAAGTTCGTTCGGGGCGCTGCCGTCAACGGAACAGACGCCGGCCCGCTTCGGCGCTCGTCTCGCGCCAGCCGACCTTCTTGGGCGACCCGCCCCCGGCGTGGACCCCTTTCGCAGAAGCGATCTCCGAAAAGCCCGCCCGCTACCCCCGCTCCTCCGTCAGCAGCGTGAGAAACGCCCGCGCCAGGGGCGACAGCTTCTTGTCCTTCAGGCGGACGACGTACCATTTCCGGTGGAGCGGAAAACCTTCGACGTCGAGCTCGCGCAATGGGCCGGGGGCCTGGTCGAGCGTCAGGACATGGCGGGACAACACCGCGAGGCCGAGGCCGGCCGCGACGGCCTGCTTGATCGTCTCGTCGCTCCCGAGCGTCATGCGCGTCGCCGGGCGGATCCCGCGCTCGGCGAAATAACGCTCCGTCGCCTGGCGCGTGCCGGAGCCCGGCTCGCGCAGGATGAACGGCTCGCGCTCGATCCGCACTGGCATGATCTTCGTTTCCTCGCACAGAGGATGTCCCGCGGGGGCGAGAACGACCAGCGGATTCTCGGCGAAGGGCGCCGCGACGACGTCGAGGTCGTCCGGCGCCTGACCCATGATGTAGAGATCGTCGAGATTGGCCCGCATGCGCTCGAGGATCTGCTCGCGGTTGACGACCTCAAGCGCGAACTCGACCATCGGATGGGCGCGGCAGAAATCGCCGATCAGCCGGGTAGCGAAATATTTCGCCGTCGTGATCATCGCGAGGCTCAGGCGGCCGCGCTCGAGACCCTGCAGATCCGCCAGCTCCATGCCGAGCAGGTCGAGCCGCTCCAGCATGTCGCGACTCGCCGCGGCGGCCGCCCGGCCGGCCTCGGTGAGGAAGAGCTTCTTGCCGACCTGTTCATGCAGCGGCAGGCCGAGCCCGCAGGAAAGCTGCTTGATCTGGATGGAGAAGGCGGAGGGCGTCACATGCATCTCCTCCGCCGCCCGCGTCATGTTCATATGGCGCGCGAGCGCGGCGAACAGGCGCAGCTGGTGAAGGGTGACCTGCCGGAGCAATGTTTTATAATCCTAAATAGTATCCTTTGAAACAATGAACTTAACCCAATTGTCCGCCCGGCGTAAACCGGCCCGCATCGATCTTGGCGGAGCAAGGCCGCCCCAGGGAGGACAGAACCCATGAACGTTCAGCCGACGCAAACCGTCAAGGGCAAGGACCGCTACAAAGCCGGCGTGATGGAATACCGCAAGATGGGCTATTGGGAGCCCGACTACACGCCGAAAGACACCGACGTCATCGCCTGCTTTCGCGTCACGCCGCAGGACGGCGTGGATCCAATCGAAGCCTCGGCCGCGGTCGCCGGGGAATCGTCGACAGCCACCTGGACGGTGGTCTGGACCGATCGTCTGACGGCCTGCGAGAAATACCGCGGCAAGTGCTACCGAGTCGATCCCGTTCCCGGCGCGCCGGGGCAGTATTTCGCCTATATCGCCTACGATCTCGACCTGTTCGAGCCGGGCTCGATCGCCAATCTCACCGCCTCGATCATCGGCAACGTGTTCGGCTTCAAGCCCCTGAAGGCGCTCCGGCTCGAGGACATGCGCCTGCCCATCGCCTATGTGAAGACCTTCCAGGGCCCGGCGACCGGCATCGTTGTCGAGCGCGAGCGGCTCGACAAATTCGGCCGGCCGCTACTCGGCGCCACCGTCAAGCCGAAGCTCGGCCTCTCGGGACGCAACTACGGGCGCGTCGTCTACGAGGCGCTGAAGGGCGGCCTCGACTTCACCAAAGACGACGAGAACATCAACTCGCAACCCTTCATGCACTGGCGCGACCGCTTCCTCTACTCCATGGAGGCGGTCAACCGGGCGCAGGCCGTGTCCGGAGAGGTCAAGGGCACCTATCTCAACGTCACCGCCGGGACCATGGAGGACATGTACGAGCGCGCCGAATTCGCCAAGGAGCTCGGCTCGGTCATCGTGATGATCGACCTCGTCATCGGCTACACCGCGATCCAGTCGATGTCGAAATGGGCGCGCAAGAACGACATGATCCTGCATCTCCACCGCGCGGGCCACGGCACCTACACGCGCCAGAAGTCGCACGGCGTGTCGTTCCGCGTGATCGCCAAATGGATGCGGCTCGCCGGCGTCGACCACATTCACGCCGGAACGGTCGTGGGCAAGCTCGAGGGCGACCCGGCGACAACCAGGGGCTATTACGACATCTGCCGCGAGGATCTCAATCCAATGAGGCTCGAGCACGGTCTCTTCTTCGAGCAGCCATGGGCTTCGCTCAACAAGCTGATGCCGGTCGCCTCGGGAGGCATCCATGCCGGGCAGATGCACCAGCTTCTCCACCTGCTCGGAGAAGATGTCGTGCTGCAGTTCGGCGGCGGCACGATCGGTCACCCGATGGGCATCGCCGCCGGCGCCACCGCCAACCGCGTCGCGCTCGAAGCGATGATCTTCGCACGCAACGCCGGACGCGACTATGTCGCCGAAGGGCCGACCATACTCGCCGAGGCCGCCAAGACCTGCACGCCGCTCCGCCAGGCGCTCGACGTCTGGGGCGACGTCAGCTTCAACTACGCCTCGACCGACCAGCTCGACTTCGTGCCGACGCCGGCGGTGGCGTGATTTCCCTTCTCCGTCCGGGAGAAAGTGGACGCGCAAAGCGCGACCGGATGAGGGTTCAGCTGCGGCGCCTTCATCATACGGCAGAAGAATGCGAGCGCCTTTTGCGGCGCTCGACGCGACCGGCGCCTCTGCGGCGCCAACCCTCATCTGGCGCTTCGCGCCACCTTCTCCCGGCGGGAGAAGGGACCCAGGAGTCTTTTCCATGCGCATCACCCAAGGCTGCTTTTCGTTCCTTCCGGACCTCACCGACGACCAGATTCTCACCCAAATTCAGTACTGCCTCGACAACGGTTGGGCGGTGAACATCGAATTCACCGACGATCCGCATCCCCGCAACACCTATTGGGAGATGTGGGGCCTGCCGATGTTCGACATCGCCGACGCCAAAGGCGCTCTCATGGAGCTCGACGCGTGCCGCAAAATCTACGGCGACCGATACATAAGGCTGTCGGCCTTCGATTCGTCGCACGGCTGGGAGTCGGTCAGGATCTCCTTCATCGTCAACCGGCCGAAGAATGAGGACGGCTTCCGGCTCGATCGGACGGAGGGGCCCGGCCGCACGCAGCGCTACGCGACCCGCGCCTACGCGACCGACCGGCCGGAAGGAAAGCGCTACGCATGAGCGCGGCAGCCGAGGCCGAGCCGCGACCGGCGACGCCGGAGCGAATCAATCTCGCCGAGGAGTTCGCCCTCTCGGGCGTCGGCCCGGTGCTCAAGCAACTCGACGACGAACTGATCGGCCTCGCGCCGGTCAAGAGCCGCATCCGCGAGATCGCGGCGCTGCTGCTCGTCGACCGGGTACGGTCGAAATTCGGGCTCACGTCGCAGGCCCCGACCCTGCACATGAGCTTCACCGGCAACCCCGGCACCGGCAAGACGACGGTCGCGATGCGCATGGCCGAGATCCTCCATCGGCTGGGCTACGTGCGTCGCGGACATCTCGTCGCGGTCACTCGCGACGACCTCGTCGGCCAGTACATCGGCCACACCGCGCCCAAGACGAAGGAGGTTTTGAAGAAGGCGATGGGCGGCGTGCTGTTCATCGACGAGGCCTATTATCTCTACCGGCAGGAGAACGAGCGGGACTACGGGCAGGAATCGATCGAAATCCTGCTGCAGGTGATGGAGAACAACCGCGACGACCTCGTCGTGATCCTCGCGGGCTATACCGACAAGATGGACCGCTTCTTCCACTCCAATCCGGGGTTCCGCTCGCGCGTCGCCCACCACATCGACTTTCCGGACTACGACGACTCGGACCTCCTCGCGATCGGCGAGAAAATGCTGTCGTCACTCAACTACCGGCTGAGCCCGGAAGCGAGGCGGACACTCGCGGAATATATTGCGCTGAGGCGCGCCCAGCCGTTGTTCGCCAACGCGCGCTCGATCCGCAACGCGCTCGACCGCGCCCGCCTGCGCCAGGCGAACCGGCTGTTTGCCGCGGCCGATCCGGACCTGACCGTCGACCGGCTGACCGCGATCGAGGCGGAGGACATTCGCCAGAGCCGGGTGTTCGGCCAAACAGGAACAAGCGGGTGACAATGGCGGCGCGACTGCCGACCGCGACGGCCCCGCTCCAAAGAGCGTCCGGAAGGACGCCCCGTCTCCCGACGGTTTCGGAGCGCGACTACCAGTGGCCTCCTGCCTGCTATGGCGCGCTCGTTCGCGCCCATTTCCGCATTTCGTCGCCCCATTCCAGGGCCGTCGCCGCGTCGATTTCGAGAATCGTGTAGCGCGCGCCTTCGCGGATCATCACCCGAAGCAGCTTGAGCCCGCTCTCGTAGGCGACGTCGTCGAGGCGGATCTGGCGGCCGTAGGGAGCCGTGATCGTTTTCAGCGGCGTCTTGACCGAGTCGCTCATCGGCGGGTCGTCTCGGCGCGATAGAAAGCGAGCTCGAGTTGCACTTCCCAGTCGCGCGGGGTGTCCGGAAACTCCGGCTTGATGTCCATGTAGAGATGGATTTCGCCCTTGCGCGCCGCCTCGACGACCGCGGCCTCGAGTTCTTCGAAACTCGCCATCTTCGGATTGGCGATGAGCAGTTCGCTGACATAGGCCATTGGCGCCCTCATGAATCCTTAAGAAAATCGTCGCCGCCGTCGATCCGGTCAGCGTAGCGGATGCGGAAAAGCAGGCGGTCGCGCCCGGTCTCCCGGAAAGGCGCAAAGCTGGTCCGGTCGTGGAGCACGTTGTTGCAGATGAGGCCTTGCCCGGGCTCCATCCGCGTCTCGAGGACGAGCGGGTCGCCTGAGAGGACGGATTCGAGCATCGCGACGGCCCTGCGGGTCACGGAATCGTCCCGCCAGACGACGTTGCGCTTTCTTGCAGTGAACCGCATGCCTAGGACGCCCCGCGCGTCGGTGAAGAACACCGGGCCGACATTCACGGGACGGACCCGCCCGTTCGCCTCGACGCTTTCCGGGATGGTCATCGCCTCCGGGTGCGTCAGCGCCTCGATAAGCCCAGGGTCGGAATCGCGCAGGCGGATATAGGCGATCTCGGGATCGAGCAGCCGGTTGACGCCGCCCTGCCCGGCAGGGCGCATGCAGTGCAGCAGCATCGCGCGCACCGCGCGCTCGGGCCCGTGATAGTTGTAATAGCCGTCGGTGTGCCAGTTGATCGCCCGGTCGGTGTAGGGAATGTAGCCGAGGCGCCCGCCCTGGTCGACGACCTCGATCCGGACGACGCCGTCGGCTTCCGCCGAGCGGTGGTCTTCGATCGCCGCGAGGCCGAACGCGCGCCCGAAGGCGATCAGGTCGCTCCGCGTCGCCCGCTCGTCGGCGAGGTTCGACCGGGTGGCGTAGACGGCCATGTTGGCGATCCGCGCAAGCCGGCGAATGGATTCGCGCTCGGCGCGAGTCGGGGCGCCGAGGTCTCCGACTTCGACCAGAAAATCCTCCTTGCGTCTCGGATAGGCCTCGAGCTTGGCCTCGCGCCAAGCTTCGTAAGCGGCGCGAGCGGCGCGATCCCGGAGGCGGAACGGAGAGCCGCGCAAAGGCCGTTTCTCCTGCAATTCGAGAAGCTTCACCGCACCTTCCACCATCGCTTCCGCCCTAACCACGCCGGCCGGAGAGCCGCCTCGCCGACATTTTTTTCCGGGAACCTATTCACATATTCGAATTTTTCGCTAATATCGCCCAATTCCGGCGCCGTGGGAAGAGGGTCGTCGCGCGGATTTGTCGTCGGCTGCGGCCAGAACGACGGTCCGCAGTCAGGGTTCTTCCGGTCGCACGCCGGTCAATTTCGCTGGACGCGGACAAGCGTCGGTCAGCTACGAGGGAGAGATGCCGGTGTCAGAGGAAGACAAGACCATTACCCCCTCCAAGGGCCAACACCCCACCCCTATGCTCGACCAGCTCGAAACCGGGCCGTGGCCGAGCTTCGTCACGGGGCTCAAGCGCCTGCGCGACGCAGGCGACAAGCAATACGCTCCGATGATGAACGACCTGCTCGGGCAACTTGAGCATTCCTATGAGGAACGGCTCGGCTACTGGAAGGGCGGCACCGTTTCGGTGTTCGGCTATGGCGGCGGCATCATTCCGCGCTTTTCCGAGGTCGCCGCACAGTACCCCGCCTCGAAAGAATTCCATACGCTGCGCGTGCAGCCGCCGGCGGGCTACCATTACAGCACTGATGTCCTGCGCCAACTCTGCGACATCTGGGAGGAGCACGGCTCGGGCCTGATCGCCTTCCACGGCCAGAGCGGCGACATCATGTTCCAGGGCTGCACGACCGAAAACTCCCAGAAGGCTTTCGACGCTCTCAATGAGATCGGCTTCGATCTGGGCGGCGCGGGTCCGGCGATGCGCACCTCGACGAGTTGCGTCGGCCACGCTCGTTGCGAAATGTCCTGTTACGACGAGGTCAAGGCTCACCGGACGGTGCTCAACTCGTTTCTCGACGAGATGCATCGCCCGGCGCTGCCATACAAGTTCAAATTCAAGTTCTCCGGCTGCGGCAACGATTGCGTCAACGCGATCCATCGCGCCGACTTCGCGGTGATTGGCACTTGGCGCGACCACATGAAGGTCAACCAGGAAGAGGTGAAGGCCCACGTCAAGCGGGTCGGACGGAAGCACATGATCGATACCGTCATCTCGATGTGCCCGACGCGCGCATTGAGCCTCAACGACGACGACACGCTCGACGTCGACAACAAGTCCTGCGTGCGCTGCATGCATTGCCTCAACGTGATGCCCAAGGCGCTCTCGCCCGGCGACGACCGGGGCGCGGCGATCCTGGTCGGCGGTAAGCGCGCCCTCAAGGTCGGCGACCTGATGGGCACGGTGCTCGTTCCCTTCATGAAACTCGACACCGACGAGGACTACGAGAAGCTCGTCGAATTGGGCCGCAAGCTGGTCGATTTCTTTTCCGAGAACGCGCTCGAGCATGAGCGCATCGGCGAAACCATCGACCGCATCGGCCTGCCGGCCTTCCTCGAGGCGGTCGAAATCGATCCCGATCCAAACATGGTCAACCATCCGCGCACGTCCTGCTATGTCCGCACCGATGATTTCACCGTCGAGGCGGAGAAGTATTTCGAGCGCAAGGCGAGGGAAAAGAATATCGACGTCGCCGCCGAGTAGGAGATCGAATCGAGCCGACCGCTGGACGCAAGTCCGGCGGCGCGGTTCAAAGACAAGAGTTTTGGGAGAGACCGCGAATGAACGTTGCGACGCAAATGAGACGCCCCATCGAGTTCAGGCGTGCCGGATCCCTTTCAATACATGCACCCGCTGTTGAAAAAGAACTACGGCCAATGGGCCTGGCACGACCACCCGCGTCCGGGCGTGCTGCGTCATGTCGCCAAGAGCGGTGACGAAGTCTGGACGGTGCGCGCCGGCACACAGCGCCAGATGGACGTGTTCACCATCCGCAAGCTCTGCGACATCGGCGACCAGTTCGCCGAGGGCCACGTTCGGTTCACCACCCGCAGCAACATCGAGTTCATGCTGAGCTCGCTTAGACAAGGTTCAGCCGCTGATCGACAAGCTGATCGCCGAAGGCTTCCCCGTCGGCGGCACCGCCAATTCGGTGTCGATGATCTCGCACACGCAAGGGTGGCTGCATTGCGACATCCCGGGCACCGACGCGTCGGGCGTGGTCAAGAGCCTGATGGACAAAATGCATCACGAGTTCACGCACACCGAGATGCCGAGCCGCGTGCGCATCACCACCTCCTGTTGCCAGATCAATTGCGGCGGCCAGGGCGACATCTCGATCAACGTGCAATACACCAAACCCCCGCGCATCAATCACGATCTCGTGTCCAAGGTGTGCGAGCGGCCGGCCGTTGTTGCGCGCTGCCCGGTGGCGGCGATTCGCCCCGCAATGGTCAACGGAAAGCCATCCCTGGAAGTCGACGAGAGCAAGTGCATCTGCTGCGGCGCCTGCTATCCGCCGTGTCCGCCGATGCAAATCAATGGCGCGGATTCGACCAAACTGGCCGTCTGGGTCGGCGGCAAACACTCGAACGCGCGCTCGAAGCCGACCTTCCACAAGCTGGTCATCGCCAACCTGCCCAACAATCCGCCGCGCTGGCCGGAAGTCGAAGAGGTCGTTCTCAAGATTCTTTACGCCTACAAGGCAGGCGGCCGCCCGTGGGAGCGATTGGGGGAGTGGATCGAGCGGATCGGCTGGCCGCGCTTCTTCGAAATCACGGGTTTCGCCT
The DNA here is from genome assembly GCA_963741405.1 of uncultured Alphaproteobacteria bacterium. Lineage (GTDB taxonomy): Bacteria > Pseudomonadota > Alphaproteobacteria > Rhizobiales > Beijerinckiaceae > Roseiarcus. Next base: position 5,623 of record CAVUHX010000017.1, on the reverse strand, counting down.
TTACCAAGCACCACCTCGATACATGGACCGGTGCGCGCAAGTCCATGAACATGTCGGCGCACCTCCACTTTTGAGCGCCGCGACTGGCGCTTGCCCGTCGTCGTCGCCTCCCACGCGACGACGGGACTCTTACAAGAATGGCGCTGAGCCGCGCCGAAGGAGAGCGGTTTGAAGTTCGGAGTCGTCGTCAATGAGGGGCCCTACACGCACCAGGCGTCCGACAGCGCCCTGCAGTTCGTGAAGGCGGCGCTCGCCAAGGGGCATGAGATCTTTCGCGTGTTCTTCTATCACGACGGCGTCAATAACGGCACGCGCCTGACCGTGCCCCCACAGGACGACCGCAACCTGCAGAAGCAGTGGAGCGAAGTTGCGCTCATGCACCACGTCGATCTCGTCGTGTGCATCGCGGCGGCGCAGCGGCGCGGCATCCTCGACGCCAACGAGGCCAAGCGGCAGGGCAAGGACGCCGACAACATCGCGCCGGGCTTCCGGATATCGGGCCTCGGGCAACTGATCGAGGCCGGCATCCAGGCCGACCGCATGGTCACGTTCGGGGATTGAGGGCGCGTCATGAGCGAAACGAAAAAGAAGTTTCTCTACATCAACCGCAGAGCGCCATACGGGACGATCTACGCTCTCGAGTCGCTCGAGGTCGTGCTGATCGGAGCGGCCTTCGAACAGGACGTGTCGCTCGCCTTTATCGACGACGGGGTCTTCGAGCTGATCGACGGGCAGGACACCGCCGGAATCGGCATGAAGAACTTCTCCAAGACCTATCGGGCGCTCGGCGATTTCGAGGTCCGCAAGCTCTACGTCGAACGCGAGTTTTTGGAGGAGCGGGGACTGAGCCAGGCGGACCTCATGCCGATTGTCTACGAGGACGAAAATGAGGATTACGCGGAGAAGCCCTCGATCCATCTCGTCGACCGCGCCGAAATGGCTCGCATCATCGGCGAGAACGACGTGGTCCTGAGCTTCTGAGGGAATTATCGATGTCGACGCTTCACACAATCAACAAGTCTCCGTTCGAGCGCGGATCGATGGCGACCGCTTTCGGACATGCGCTCCAGGGCGACGCCGTTCTGATGATCGAGGACGGCGTGCTCGGCGCCCGCAAGGGCGGGACGTTCGCCAGGACCATCGCCGAAAGCCGCGCACGCTGCGAAGTCTACGCGCTCGGGCCCGATCTCGCTGCGCGCGGCATGAAGCCGGAGGATCTGGCCGAAGGCGTGAAAGTCGTCGGCTACGACGGCTTCGTCGATCTGGCCGCGAACCACGCTCGCGTCTGCGCTTGGCTGTGAGCGGCGGCCGGGAAAACTAAAGAGGAGAAGAAATAATGTCTGCGTACGCATTCAACGGGATGTCCATCCCGCACGACGAGGAGGGCTACCTCACCGACATCGGCGAATGGACCCCCGAACTCGCCGACCTCATCGCGAAAGGCGAGAACCTCGAGATGACGCCCGAGCATTGGGAAGTCGTCAACTTCCTTCGGGATTACTACGAGGAATACCAGATCGCTCCGGCCGTGCGCATCCTCGTCAAGGAGATGACCAAGAAGTACGGCAAGGAAAAGGGCGACCAGAAGTACCTCTATACCCTATTCCCCTATGGACCGGCCAAGCAGGCGTGCAAGATCGCCGGCCTGCCGAAGCCGACCGGGTGCGTCTGAGCCGTCCGGTCCAAGCGAACGAATGATTGCGCCCGCGGGCTGACGAAGCTCGCTGGGCATGGGAGGAACTTGTGGCGACCGTCGTCTACGCTGCGCTGTTCTACGCCGCGACGATCGTTTTGGTCGGCGGCCTCGGCCTTCGGGTCTGGCAATATGCCGGGACGCCCGCTCCGCTGCGGATTCCGACCACTCCAGCTCCGACCACGCGGGGCGGCGTGGCCCTGCGCGTTGCGCGCGAGGTCGTCCTGTTCCAGAGCCTGTTCAAGTCGAACAAGTGGATCTGGCTGTTCGGCTGGGTCTTCCATGTCGCGCTTGCGGCCGTGCTGCTGCGCCACCTCCGCTACTTTCTCCAGCCGGTCCCGGCGATCGTCGCGCTCGTGCAGCCGTTTGGCCCGCTCCTCGGCATGGCGATGGTCGCGGCGCTTGGCCGCCCTGCTCGTCCGGCGCGTCGCGGTGGACCGGGTGCGTTATATCAGCTGTCCGTCCGACTATCTGATGCTCGGCCTCATTCTCGCGATTGGCATCAGCGGGCTCACCCTCAACTTCGTCGCGCGCACCGACATCGTCGAGACCAAGGCGTTCTTCCTCGGATTGATGCGGTTCGACTGGCGGCCGCTGCCGACCGACCCTGCGCTGCTCGTCCATCTCGCGCTGGTCGCGGCGCTGATGATCGTCTTCCCCTTCTCCAAGCTGCTGCACGCGCCCGGCGTCTTCTTCAGCCCGTCGCGCAATCAGGCCGACAACACGCGCGAAAAGCGACATGCGCCGCCGCCCCGGCTCGAAGCCGCGGCCCGGCGCGCCTGAGGAGTTCGCATGGCCGCCGCCGACACGATGACCGAAGACCGATCCCACGGCGATCCGCTCGAGCTGCCGGCGTTCTGCCCCGGCGCGATGGCCAACTCGAAGCCCTATCCCGCCTCGCCCGCGATGCAGGAGCCGCTCGGATTTCCCGGCAAGCTCGTCGATGACTGGCATGACAAGGCGATCGCCCGTCTCGGCGAGCTGGTTGAGGGATCGCGGGCGCTGCGCGTCTATCTCAATTCCTGCGTCAAATGCGGCGCCTGCACCGACAAGTGCCACTATTATCTCGGCACGGGCGACCCGAAAAACATGCCGGTCGCGCGCCAGGACCTCCTGCGCAAGGTCTATCGCCGCCATTTCACCTGGGCCGGCAAATACCTCCCCTGGCTGGTCGGCGCGGAGGACCTCACCGATGAGGTGCTCGCCGACTGGAATGCGTATTTTCACCAGTGCTCGCAGTGCCGCCGCTGCTCGGTGTTCTGCCCATACGGTATCGACACCGCCGAAATCTCCATGGCAGCGCGCGACATCATGGACACGATCGGCCTCGGGCAGAAGTACTCCAACGAGATCATCGGCAAGGTCTACAAGCTCGGCAACAATCTCGGCATGCCGCCCAAAGCCCTGAGGGCGACGCTCGAAGGCCTCGAGGATGAAATCGAAGAGGAGACGGGCGTGCGCGTCGAGCTGCCGCTCGATCGGGAAGGCGCCGACATCCTGCTGGTGACGCCGAGCGCGGACTTCTTCGCCACTCCGCACATGGAAGGGCTTATCGGCTACGCCAAGGTCCTGCATGAAGCGGGGGTGAAGTGGACCCTCAGCTCGTATGCTTCGGAAGCGGCCAATTTCGCCATGTTCGTCGGCTCGCACGACAACATGCAGAAGGTGGCGCTGCGCATTCGGAAGGCGGCCGAAGATCTCAAGGTCAGGCAACTCGTGTTCGGCGAATGCGGCCACGCCTGGCGCGTCGCCTACAGCTTCCTGAACACTTTGGCTGGTCCGCTCGATTTCCTCGATCCCGCTTATCCGATTCCGCAGCATATCTGCGAATTCACCCATGATCTGATCGAGGCGGGCAAGCTGCGCCTCGACAAGTCGAAGAACGATCACATCCGCCTCACGTTTCACGATTCCTGCAACGTTTCCCGCGCCTCGCGCATGGGCTCCAAGCCGGGCGGTCAGTTCGAAATCCCGCGCGCCATATTGCGGGCGGCCTGCAATCACTTTTTCGACATGGCGCCGGACACCATCCGCGAGAGCACGTTCTGCTGCGGCGGCGGCGGCGGCCTGCTCACCGACGAATTGATGGATTTGCGCGTCAAGGGGGCGCAGCCCCGCATGCGCGCGCTGCGCGAGGTCGCCGACGAGCACGGCGTCACGCACATGGCGGCGATCTGTGCGATCTGCAAGACGCAGTTTTCAAAGGTTATGCCGAAATACGGCTTCGACATGGAGTCGATCGTCAGCGTCCACCAGATGGTGTCGAACGCGATCATTCTCACCGGGTCGAAGCAGGCCGAGGAACTCGACGCGGCCAAGACCGTCGGCGCGACGGCGTCTTAAGGAGAAGAGGGCAATGACCGAAGCAACCGACCCGAAAAAGCTGACGTTTCGCCGCTTCGAGAACGGCAAGACGCCGTGGGCGTGGAGCGACCTGACCACCAAGATCTTCCAGGCCGACAAGACATACAAATGCCCGACCTACGTCCATCGCACGCCGCCCTGCCAGGGCAGTTGCCCCTCGGGGCACGACATTCGCGGCTGGCTCGCCATCGCGCGGGGCATGGACAAGCCGCCGGTCGCCGGCATGCCGTGGCAGCATTATGCCTTCAACCGCATGGTCGAGGCCAACCCGTTTCCCTCGGTGATGGGCCGCGTCTGCCCGGCGCCATGCGAGGACGGCTGCAACCGCAACGAGGTCGACGACTTCGTCGGCATCAACGCGGTCGAGCAATATGTCGGCGACTGGGCGATCGAGAACAAGCTCGCCCTGCCGGCCGCGCCGGCCCTGACCGGCAAGAAAGTCGCGGTGGTCGGCGGCGGCCCCGCCGGCCTCGCCGCGGCGCATTTCCTGCGCCACAAAGGCCATGCGGTGGTGATCTTCGAGGCGCACGACCGGCTCGGCGGCATGATGCGCTTCGGCATCCCCGGCTACCGCACGCCGCGCGACATGCTCGACGCCGAGATCGGCCGGATCCTCGCGCTGGCGACGTCGAGGCCGCACCGGCGTCAAGGTCGGGCGCGACGTGACAGTCGAGGACCTCGAGCGCGATTTCGACGCGATCTTCTGGGCGATCGGCGCGCAGAAGGGACGGCCGCTGCCGGTCCCCGGCGCGGACGCCGACAACTGCATCACCGGCGTCGACTTCCTCGACGCGTTCAACCGAGGCTGGGTGTTCTCGACCGCGATGCGCATCGTCGTGGTCGGCGGCGGCGATACGTCGATCGACGTCGCCTCGGTCGCGCGCCGTCTCGGCCATATCGGCCAGACCCACGAACACGACGTCCCGATCAGCGAGGATTCGGCCATACCGCGACCGACGTCGCCGGCACCCTGCGCCGCGAGGGGGTGAAGGCGGTCCTGACCTCCCTCTTCCCGGTCGAGCAGATGACCGCGGCCGAGCGGGAACGCGAGGACGCCAAGCGCGAGGGCATCGAGATCGTCGGCGGCGTGATGCCGCTCGAAGTGCTGGAAGACGAGAATGGCCTCGCCCGGGCGATGCGCGTTTGGAAATGCACGATGAAGGGCATGGTTCCGCAGCCGATCGACGGCACCGAATACGAGATCGAATGCGACATGATCATCTCGGCGATCGGCCAGATGGCCGATTTCGCGGAGGGTTGCAGCGGCTCGACGGCGGCCGGGGCGCGATCGCGATTGACCCGGTCTACCAGGTCAAGAAGATGCCGAAGCACTTCGCCGGCGGCGACGCGCTCCGTCCGCATCTGCTCACGACCGCGATCGGCCACGGCCGCATCGCCGCCGAGACGATCACCGACTTCCTCGCCGGCCATCTCGGCGAGCGCCGGCCCAAGGTCGACACGCACCAGTTCGACCTGCTCGCCGAACTGCACAACCGCAAGCTCGATCCGGCGCCTTACGACCATCACCAGGAGTTGGAACCGGACGCAAAGAAATTCGCCGTCCAC
>CAVUHX010000016.1:0-106784 GCA_963741405.1 uncultured Alphaproteobacteria bacterium | reverse complement strand
TGACGGCCCCGGACCCGACCGCATAGCTCGCCCCTCCGAACACCGAGAGTCGTATGGCGGCCTATGCGAGCCTGGCGTTCCTGTCGCTTCTCTGGGGCTCCTCGTTTCTCCTGATCAAGATTGCGGCGCGGCTCTTCGATCCCTTCGGCTTCGCCCTCGCGCGGGTCGGCGTGGCGGCGGCGGCGCTGCTGATCGCGGCGGCGCTCATGGGTCCCGTCTGGCCCGGGCGGCGGCCCGGGCTGTGGGGCAAGCTTGTTGTTCTCTCGCTGGCCGGCCAGGTGATCCCTTTTCTGCTGCTCGGCAAGGCGGCGCAGCTGACGACCAGCGCCGACATGGCCCTGATGATGGGCGCGTCCCCGATCTTCGTCTTCCTCATGGGCCGCTTTGTCGGCTCGGGCGACCGATGGAGTTCTGAGGGGCGCGCTCGGGCTGGCGGTCGGGTTCGCCGGAGTGAGCCTCGCGCTCTGGTCTCCCGTCGGGCAGACAGCCGCCGCCGCACATCCGGTCGAGGGGAGGGCGATCGCTCTCGCGGCCGCCTTCTGCTACGGATTGAGCGCGCTCTTTTCCGGCCCTCCGACGCGCGAGATCGGAGCGGCGAGGGCGGTCGCCGCCTCGATGACGCTGTCGACCCTGCTGCTGGCGGCGATCGACCTCGCCTTCGGCGCGCGGGCGTCCGTCTCCGCGGTCCTCGCGGCCCCGCTCGCTCCGGTCGCGGCGATGATCGCGCTCGGCCTGCTCAACACCGCACTCGCCTATTTTCTCTACTTTCCGCCTGATCGCCAGCGACGGGCCGACCTTCGCCAGCCTCAACAATTACGTCGTGCCGCTGATCGGCGTCATCGCCGGCGCATCGGCGCTCGGCGAGCCGGTCGCGATCACCGCCTGGGGAGGGCTGGCGCTTGTTCTCGCAGGCGTGGCCCTGACCGGGCGCGCCGTTCAGTCGGCGCGCTGACCGTGGTGTTGTCTCGGCAGTTGCGCGGAGGTGAGCCTATCCCCTCGCCGCCAGCGGATGCGAGACAAGGGCGCGGTCGATGGTGACGAGCCGCAGTCCCTCGACCTGGCATTGCGCCAGCAGCATCCGGTCGAACGGATCGCCCGTCGTCGGCGCGGGTCGGACGGAAGCCAGCGCGTGGCGCTCGTCGATCGCGACTATTTTGACGCCGAGGCCGTCGAGAAGCTCGGGCAGGGCGGCGAGCTCGTGTGTCAGCTTCGGGTTTTCCAGCCGGCATTAAAATACGAAATAAAATTGTAAAAAACCCGAGGCGACATCCCGACATCGCGACAGGTTTTGGCGCCTATCTTCCTGAAATTGTTGACTCGCTGCCCAAACTGACGCGTCTTCGGCTCGGACGGCGACGGCGCGCCTAAGCTCGTCTTCGAGGCCTCCCTGGCCTGTCCTCGGACCAGTCCCCTGCCTTCAGTTCGCGAGAGACCGCTGCGCGGGAGCCCGGACGTAAGCCAGTTTCGGCTTCCAGTTCGCCGGCGCCACATTGCCCTTCAGACCCCCGCGCGGCGGTTCGTCGTCCTTCGGTGGGAACATCACGGCTGCGGCGCAGACGAGGCCGCCGAACGACGACATGAAGCCGACATAGAGCAGGAAGATCGCCTCGACGCCCATGCCGCTGTCGTGGATGAGCGGCCAGATCCCGAACGGATCGAAGACGAGGAGCGCGGTCGTGCACAGGGCGCCGCCGAGCATCCCGAGCACCCAGTGGAAAATCATGTAGCGGACGAGCGGGTCGAGGCCTTTCGATCGCGTCCGTCCCTCCGTGCGCAAGGGCGCCCCGGCCGCTGTCTCCAAGTCCGCCATTGTGGACCCTCCGTGCTTCGCCCGCGCGCCTCGCGTGAAACGCCATCCTACCGCCGCGCGCGTCCGCGTCAAATCCCGCATGCGCGGCAAATGCGCGCGACGTCAACGACGGCCCTTCAGGGCGTCGGCGAGGCGCGCCGTTGCAGAGCCGGGTTTCAGGGGCTTCGGCTGGCTCTCGTGCGGCGCCCAGCCGGAAAGCCACAGAAAGTCGAACGTCGCGCGCAGCCGCCCGTCGGGGTCGGAGAATCTTTCGGCGTAGACCGCGGCGGTGCGGACAAGCACCTCGCGCCGCAACGGCTTGCGGCTGCGCGCATGAAGCGCGTTGGCGGCGCCGAAGCCCCGCAAGTCGGCCAGGAGCGCGAACAGGTCGCCGTAGCGGACGGTGACGCGGTCGAGATCGACCACAGGCAACGCCAATCCGGCGCGCTGGGCGAGCGACCCCAGCGCCCGCACCTCGACAAAGGGCGCGACGCGCGGCGACGCGCCGCCGAGGATTTCGCTCTCGGCTATAGTGAAACTCTGGCGGAGCTCTGTCAGCGTGTCGCCGCCGATCAGCGCCGCCATGAGGAGGCCGTCCGGCGCGAGCGTGCGGCGCATCTGGATCAGCGCCCCGGGGAGATCGTTGACGGTTTGCAGCGCCAGCAGCGACACGGCGAGGTCGAACCGTCCCTCCGCCGCCGGCAGCCGCTCGATGTCCCCGACCGCGCCGAGGAACCGGCCGGCGCCGAGGCTCGGCAGGGTGGGCGCGATCCGGACGACTCGATCGACCTGGCCGCCCGCCGCGAGGCCGGCGGCGGCATCGGGTCCGGGCGAGCCGAAATCGGCGGCGAGGGTGAACCGGCGCTTGACCAGGGACAGGCGCTCGCCGAGTTCGTCCGCTGCCCGGGCGAGCAGGAAATCCGCGCCGCCGCGGGCCTTTCCCCGCGCCCAGGCGCGATCGAGCCTCGAATTGACGAGCGCGCGATCGAAGATCTCCGGAGGCGGCGCAGAGGGAGGCATGCGCGGGCCCTTATGCGCCGGCCGGGCGCGCGGCGCAATTTAGAAGAGGGAAAGCGGCGCTCTGTGCCGGTCATCGTTTTGTCCCCTCGCGCAACGCCCTGTTTCGCACTAACCTCCGTCGCATGAGCGCAGATTTCGCCTCGGACGCCGGCGCCGCGACGCGGCCCTGGACGAAGCGCGCCGCCAACCTTGGCGCGCGCCTGGCCGCGGTCGCGCTCGACACGCTCTATCCGCCGACCTGCCTCGCCTGCCGCGCCGCGACCGGGGCGCACGGCGCTCTCTGTCCGCGTTGCTGGAGCGCCATGCGGTTCATTGAGCGGCCCTTCTGCGAGCGCCTCGGCACTCCCTTCGAGCAGGACCTCGGCGACGGGCTGCTCTCGCCGCAGGCGATGGCCGATCCCCCCGTCTTCGCCCGGGCCAGGGCCGTCGCCCGGTTCGAGGACGGGCCGGCGCGCAAGCTCGTGCATCGGCTCAAATATTCCGACCGGGCGGAGCTCGCCCGGCCGATCGGCCGATGGATGGCGCGCGCGGGCGCCGACATCCTCGCCGACGCCGACCTCGTTGCGCCCGTGCCGCTGCATCCGCTGAGGCTCTGGCGGCGCCGGTTCAATCAGGCGGCGATGCTGGCGCGGGAGGTCGCGCGCGAAACCGGCAAACCTTGCGATCCCGGCGCACTTCTGCGGGTCAAGGCGACGCCGAGCCAGGTGGGCCTGAGCCGGGCGCAGCGGGCGGAGAATGTCCAGGGCGCGTTCCGGGTCGCCGAGCGCGCGCAGGTCCGGGGGCGGAACGTTGTCCTGATTGACGACGTTCTCACGTCCGGCGCGACCGTCAACGCCGCGGCGAGAGTTCTCCTGCGGGCGGGCGCCGGCCGGGTCGACGTGCTGGTGTTCGCCCGGGTTGTTACGGGAACGTGACTGACCATATAGTGTCCGATAGCCACAAATTCGCTGGGGAGCCCCTTTCTCGTGCAGCCGGTCGTCATCTACACCAAATCGACATGTCCATACTGCCACGCCGCCAAGTCCCTGTTGCGGCGGAAGGGCGCGTCGTTTGACGAGATCAGCGTGGACGGCGACCGCGCCGCGCAGATGGCGATGGCCGGCAGGGCGGGCGGGCACTGGACCGTGCCGCAGATCTTCATCGGCGAAACGCATGTCGGCGGATGTGACGATCTCCACGACCTGGAGGCCGCGGGCGAACTGGACGGGCTGCTTGCGAGCTGACGGATGATCAAGTACGCGCTCGGCTGTGCCGAGGGACACGAGTTCGAGAGCTGGTTCCCGGACAGCGCCGCTTACGAAAAGCTGCGCAAGCGGGAACTGGTCGCCTGCCCTCAATGCGGCTCCGTCGAAGTCGGCAAGGCGATCATGGCGCCGGCGGTGGTGGGGGCCGAGCGCGCCACGGCTGAAAAGCCCGCCGATGGCCTCGTCGACGACAAGCGCCGCGAGGCGCGCGCGCTGATCACGCGCCTTCGCCACGAGATCGAGACGAACACGGTCGACGTTGGCGCGCGCTTCCCGGAGCTCGCGCGCGCGATCCACAACGGCGACGAGCCCGAAAGGGCGATTCGCGGGAAGGCCAGCCTCGACGAAGCCAAGGCCCTGATCGAGGAAGGCGTCGGGGTGATGCCGATGCCGGCGCTGGCCGACGAACTGAACTGAATCGGCGCCGAAGTTTGGTCATTTGTGTCAACCGTAGATGGAGGACCTGCCATGAAAACGCGGAACGGGTTGAAGTCGAACGCCAAAACGGTGTCGATTGAAGTCTTGAACGCGCGTCTCGCCGACGCGATCGACCTCGCGCTGCTGACCAAGCAGGCGCACTGGAACATCAAGGGCCCTCAGTTCATCGCCCTGCACGAAATGATCGATACGTTCCGCACCGAGATCGACGGCCACGTCGACACGATCGCCGAACGCGTCGTCCAGCTCGGCGGAACCGCCCTCGGCACGTCGCAGGTCGTCGCCAAAGAGAGCAAGCTCTCGGCTTATCCGACCGACATCCACAAGTCGAAGGACCATCTCGCGGCGCTGATCGACCGCTACGGGACCGCCGCCGACCTGGTGCGCGAAGCGATCGACCAGACCGACGAGGCCGGCGACAAGGACAGCGCCGACATCTTCACCGCCTATTCCCGGGCGCTCGACAAAGCCCTGTGGTTCCTCGAGGCGCACATTCAGGAAAATTCCTGATTCGGGCGTCCCTCTCGCGAGCTCGATAGGGCGGGAGGCCCGGGGCTCGCAAGGCCTGGAGGTTGTCGCCCCCGGGTCTCCGACCACCGCAAATAAGCGATCTTCCTCAAGACGCCCGCAACACCGTAAATGGTTGCTGCGGCGCCTTGAGGCGCGGCGAACCCCGACCCGGGCCATGAAGATTCTCATCGATGTCGACGATCTCGAGCGCGAGGGCGTGCTGACGCCGGAACTTGCGTCGAGGCTGCGGGAATTGGCGGTGCAGGACGTCGAATTCGGGCGCGATCAACCTCGTGCTCGGATTCGGCGCGGTCGCCGTAGCGGCAGGACTGCTGGCGCTGGTCCAGTCGATGCAGCTCGCGGCGGCGCTGGGGCTCGCCTTTCTCGTTGGCGGATATCTTGCGAAGGCGACGTCGCCGCGCCGGTGGGGACTGCTCGGCAGCGTCTGGATGGTGGTCGGCGCGCTTGCGCTGTCGGCTTCGGTTGCGGGGCTCCTCGATCGGCCCCTCGGCGGCTCCCTCGCCGCAGCGGCGATCCTGTTCTGCGTCGGCCTCATCGCCGAAAGTCAGCTGCTGATGGCGGTCGCGCCGATCACCCTGGCGGCGGCGATTGGCGGCAGCGCCGGCTACTGGGATGCCTGCTACGAGATCGCGGTGCGCGAGCCGACGCTGACGATCGCGCTCTTCAGTCTTCTCGCCCTCGCCGCATGGCGCGTCGCGCTGGCCGCGCCGGCGCGCTTCTCGGGTCTCGCCCTCGCCTTCGCCCGGGTCTCGGTCGTCCTCGTCAATTTCGGCTTCTGGGTCGGCTCGCTTTGGGGAGACACGCCCGGCAGGCTGTGGGAAAGGAACGAGGCAAACGACTGGATCGAGCCCCGGATTCCGGCCCTCGTTTTTGCGGTCGCGTGGGCGGTCGTCCTCCTCGCAGCCGGCGCCTGGGGCGCCCGCAATGGACGGCGCTTCATGGTCAACGCCGCCGCGACCTTCGCCGCGATCAATTTCTATACCCAGTGGTTCGAGCGTCTCGGCCTCGACCCGCTGACGGTGATCGGCGGCGGACTCGCGGCGATCGCCGCAGGCTATGCGCTCTGGCGCTACAATGCGCGCGCCGCGGCGGCGGCCTGACCGGCGGCCCTACTTCTCGTCCAGCCGGAATTCCGAAGCCTCGATCACGGTCGTCCCGATCATGGTTCGCGCTGAGACGCGGAACGGTATCAGCACGTGGTCGCGCTCGATCGGCGCGAGCCAGACCTCGAGATCCTTGTTTTCGGCCATGAATTTGGTCGCCGGCCGGTCGCGCCTATGTCCCGATATCGGGACATAGCGGATGGCGCAGACCGCCACCGGCCCGTCGTAGCCCTTGGTCTTGGCGCTGCGCTCGCCGACGTAGGTCATGTCGATGTCGAAGCGGGTATAGCCGTCGAAGATCGGAATTGTGCGGTTGCAGGCGGCGGGCGACACCAGCGGTCCCGACGCCGGGGCCGGAAAGACGACCGCACCGACCGGATCGACGATGTTCTGCTCGTCGTGCGGACCGAGCGGCACCCGGTCGGGCTTGTCCTCGAACGGCGGGGCGATGTCGACGCCGGTCACCGAATTGCCGGCGATCGCCATGCGAATGGTCCGCGTCATCTGAGAGCTGGCGGCGATAGTGGCGAACGTCGCCGGGGAAACATGACCCGCGACGATCGAACCCTGGCCGGCCGAGGCCCCCCGGGCGTTGGCGAAGAGCTTCGCCAGGCCCGTCAGCTTGGCGTCGGCCCGGATCGAATAGCTCGTCGGGCTCAGATCCGCGTTGAGATTGGCCGCGCCGATCGGAAGGCCGAGAAGCGAAACCCGGTAGCTCGCGTGCAGCACGTCGGCGCGGGCGCCGATGGCCGGGCCAAGCGCCACGGCGGCCGCGAACAGCATGCGGGCCCAGGAAGATCGCTGCATCGATTCAAAGCTCCACGTCCGATTCTCGGCGCCGATTGTACCGCGAATTGGCAGAAAGTTCGGCGCGAATGCGCCGACTCCAAGATGAAATGCCGGCGCGCAAAAAAGTCGTCCGGTCCGATGTCAAGACCTTGCGGCTGGCACGCGGGCGGCTCTAACATCCTTGCATGGTCGAAACGGTCATTTCCATTCGCCCCGCGCGACCCGGCGACGAAAGCGGCATCGCCACGGTGCACGACTCCGCCTGGCGCGACGCCTATCGCGGCGTCATCCCGGGCCGGGAGCTCGAGCGAATGATCGCGCGGCGCGGCCCTTCCTGGTGGCGTATGGCGATCGAACGCCGCACGCCGCTCCTCGTGCTCGAGTTCGACGACTCGGTGGTCGGCTACGTCAGCTACGGGCGCAATCGCGTGCCGGCCCTCGGCTACGGCGGCGAGATCTTTGAACTTTATCTCGCGCCGGAATGTCAGGGCTGCGGTCTGGGCCACCGCATGTTCCAAGCGGCGCGCAAGGATCTCGCAGGTCACGGCTACGCCACCTTTGTCGTCTGGGCGCTCGCCGACAACGAGCGGGCGACGGGGTTCTACCGCCGGCTCGGTGGCCGCATCGTCCGGCGGGCGCATGAGACGTTTGGCGGCCATGACCGCGAGCGTGTCGCTTTCGGCTTTGGCTGATCCGCCATTGTTCCTATAAGGGCCCAGACGGGCGCCGCCGGCCAAGCCGGGCCGGCGGGCGCGGCCGGAACTCGGAGCCACGACCTTGAATTTGAATGCTGTCCCGATCGGCAAGAATGCGCCTCATGACGTCAACGTCGTGATCGAGGTGCCGATCGGCGGCGAGCCGATCAAATACGAGATGGACAAGGCCAGCGGCGCGCTGGTGGTCGACCGCTTTCTTTATACGTCCATGCGCTATCCGGGGAACTACGGCTTTATCCCGCACACTCTGTCCGACGACGGCGATCCATGCGACGTCATCGTGGCCAATACGCGGGCGATCGTTCCCGGGGCGGTCATGAGTTGCAAGATCGTCGGCGTGCTCATTATGGAGGACGAGGCCGGCGGCGACGAGAAGCTGCTCGCGGTGCCATCGGCGAAATTGACCAAGCGCTACGCCAATATCGAAAACTACTCCGATCTGCCGCAGATCACGCGGGACCAGATCGAGCATTTCTTCGCCCACTACAAGGACCTCGAGCCGAACAAATGGGTTAAGATCATTCGTTGGGGCGACGCGGAAGAGGCGCGGAAGCTGGTCCAGGAAGGAATTGAACGAGCCACGAAGGCGAAAGCCTGACCTGTGGTTGCCCCGACGGCAGTCGGGGAAGTCTGGAGCAGCGCGGAGCGCCGGTCGCACGACCGCCGGGGACTACGGGTCGGTCCTCGAACGGCCTCCCCGGTTTTCGGCAAGCCGGACCATCGCGTCGGAAAACATCCGTCGAAAACGCTCCGCGTCGACCGAGACCGCGACCTCGCTGTTGGCGAGCCGAGCCCAGTCTCCACGCCAGTCAGCGATCGTGGCCCCGGTTGTGAGCCGGCCGGTCGTCTCGACGTCGACGGCGACCCGTCGGGTCGCCACGAGCGTCGGATCGAGCGCGACGGCGAGCGCCAGCGGATCGTGCAGGATCAGGACCCGTTTTCCGCGCCGCTTCTCCATCAGGTCGAAATAATGGCGGGAGGCGTCGTCGATGAAGCGCGTGAGCGCCGCGGCAAGAGGCTTTCCTTCTGAGCGAGTTTGCAGCGCTTCGATATCGGCAGGTTCGAACGTCGTCCTGTGGGTGACGTCGAGCCCGATCGCCACGACAGGCGTGCCGCCCGGGCCGCCGAAGGCGCGAAAGACGATACGGGCGGCCTCGGGATCGTGCCAGATGTTGAATTCGGCGGATGGCGTGACATTGCCGGGCTCGCGATAAGCGCCGCCCATGATGACGAACCGCTTGAGGAGGCGGGGAAGCTCGGGGTCGTGCATGACGGCGAGCGCGATATTGGTCAAGGGCCCGGTCGCGACGAGGACCAGGCGCCCGGAATGGGCGCGGGCGGCGCCGACGATGGCGTCGACGGCGTGCGCGCCTTGCGCGCCCTCCGGCGGATCCGGCAGCACCGCATAGCCGAGTCCGGTCTCGCCATGAACGGCTCTCGCGTCGGAGGCGAAGTTGGAAAGCGGGGTCGACGCCCCGGGCCACACGGGAATATCGCTTCGTTCCGCAAGCGCCAGTACCGCCCGGGTGTTTCGCGTGGCCGCCTCGAGGCTGACGTTGCCCACGACCGTGGACACGCCGAGGAGGCGCGCATGCGGCTCGGCGCAGGCGTAGAGAAGCGCAAGCGCGTCGTCGATTCCCGTGTCGACGTCGATGACGAGAAGTTCGGGTTGCTGTGACATGGAGAGCGTACTCGACGGCGACCGCCTCACTCCGCGGTGAACTCGATCAGGTTTTCCGCGTCATTCTGGCGCCGTGTCCGAACCGGCGTCAAACGGTTGCTACCCCGTCGTCGCACTTCGGGCGGTGTCGCGCCTTGGAAAGCCCCGACGCTCACTGCTGAGCCATCGGATCATCAACAGGACCGCCACCGTCGCCAGGCCGGACGCGAGGCCGATCCAGACGCCAACGGGGCCGAGCGATCCGGCAAAGCCGAGCGCAACGCCGATCGGCGCGCCGATCGCCCAGTAGCCGGCGAGCGCGATGACCAGCGGCCAGCGCGAGTCGTGCAGGCCGCGCAGCATGTTGGCAAGCGTCGCCTGGCTGGCGTCAAAGATCTGGAAGATCGCTGCGACCCTCAAGAGCGAAATCGCGACGGCGACGGCTTCGGCGTTTTGGGGCGCGTCGACATCGATGAAGGGCGCGATGAGCAGGCGCGGGAAGGCGGTCATCGTCGCGGCCGACAGGACGGCGAAGACCACGGTGAGGCCGAAGGCCGACCAGCCGGCGCGGGAAATTGCGGCCGCGTCGCGCGCGCCAAAGGCGTGGCCGACCCTGACCGTCGCCGCCTGGCCCAGCCCCAGCGGAACCATGAAGGCGAGCGAAGCGATCTGCAACGCAACCGTATGGGCTTCGAGCGCCGGGCGGCCGAGAAGGCCGATCGCAAGGGTCGCGGCCGAAAAGACCCCCACTTCCGCCAGGATCGTCACCCCGATTGGCAGGCCGAGCCGCCAAAGCGCGACGAACTCGCGCTTCGCCGGCAGCCAGGGCAGGGCGAACACCCGCAGGCGGCGCATGCGCGGATCGACCAGCGAGGCAGCCACGAGGATGGCGAACATCAATGTCTGCGACAGCGTGGTCGCGAGCCCCGAGCCGATGATTCCGAGCGCCGGCATGCCGAACCTGCCGAAGATGAGCGCGTAATTGGCGACGGCGTTGAAGGCCACGGCGATGAGCCCGGCGACGAGCGTCGGCCGTGGCCGCTCGAGTGCGGCGAATACCGAGCGACCGGCGAAGAACAGGAGGCTCGGCGCCAGCCCCCACTGGAATCCGCGCATGTAGATTCCTGCCTCGCGCGCCAGATCCGGCGGCTCGCCGATGGCGGTCAGAATCGAAGCGGTTTGCGACAGCGCGATCCATGTGACGGCTGCGATGGCGAGAGCCGACAGAAAGGCCTGCTGGATCGCACGCCGGAGGCTCGCGGCGTCGCCGCCCGCGCCCAGTTTCGCCGCGGCGATCGGCGACAGCGCAGCGACGATTCCAATGCCGAGCAGGAACGCCGGCTGGTAGAGGTTGAAGCCGAGAGCGCCGGCGGCAAGCGCGCGAGGCGACAGCCAGCCGAGCATCATGAAATCCGTCGCCGTCATGGCGTTGACCGCCAGGTTCGCGAGAACGAGCGGCCAACTCAGCGCGAGGGTCGCGGCGAACTCGCGCCTGAGCAAGCCGACTCCGGCTTTGACCTTTGGCGGCGCGGCGGGCATGGACTGGACCTGATGCAAAGCAGCGGGTGGTAGCGGAAGCGCATCGCAACGGCAATCCGGCTGCGTCCCATGCAAATTCGCTGCTGCTCGGCTAAATGAGCATGAGCCGGCGGTGAAGAGCCCCGGAGGAAGGAACATCAGGAATGATCGATCTCTACACCTGGACGACGCCGAACGGCCGGAAGGCCTCGATCATGCTCGAGGAAATCGGGCTGCCTTACAATGTCCACCCGATCAATCTAGGCAGACGGGAGCAGTTCGCCCCGGCGTTCCTCGAGATCGCTCCCAACAACAAGATTCCTGCGATCGTCGATCATGACGGACCCGGACGGCCGCTGTCCGTGTTCGAGAGCGGGGCGATCCTCGTCTATCTGGCCGAGAAGACCGGCAAGCTTCTCGCGAGCGGAGGCGCCGAGCGCTACAAGGCGCTCGAGTGGCTCAACTGGCAGACGGGGGGCATCGGCCCGATGTTCGGCCAGCTCGGCTTCTTCGCCATCCGCTCGACGGAAAAGTCCGCGCAGGCGATCGGGCGCTTCTCCGAGGAAAGCCGGCGCCTGCTGGCCGTGATTGACCGGCGCCTGCGGCAGAGCGTCTATCTCGCCGGCGACAATTACTCGATCGCCGATGTCGCGGCCTATCCATGGATGCTGGCGGGAAAGACCTTCCTCGGTCCGGTGCTGGGCTCCGACATCGAGGCGATGCCCTCGGTCAACCGATGGCTGACAGCGATCGGGGAGCGCGACGCCGTCAAGCGCGGCATGGCCGTGCCCAAGGTCTGAACCGATTCCCGGGACGCCCGGTCAGGAACAAAGGTTTCATCCGCGACGCATCCATCGCCCTCAGGTGACCGTATCAGATCCAGTCGAGACGACTCGACCCGGGGGTACCTCCACAATGGCGATGATCATCGGTTACTTCGGCGCGCTCGCCGCTTTTGTCGCCGCCGACATGGTCTGGCTCGGCGCGATGGCGAGCCGCCTCTATCGGCCGGTGCTGGGCGAAATGGCGGCTCCGACCGTCAACCTGCCGGCCGCGGCGGTCTTCTACCTGCTGCTCCCGGTCGGCATCGCGATCTTCGCGGTCGCGCCGGGGCTGCGGAGCGGGTCGCTCGTCTTGGCCGCCTTCAACGGCGCCCTTTTCGGCTTTTTCACTTACGCCACCTACGACCTGACCAACCAGGCGACGCTCCGCAACTGGACCACGCAGCTGACAGTCATCGACATCGCGTGGGGCGTGGCGCTCGGCGCCCTTGCGGCGAGCGCGGGGTTCCTCGCGGCTTCCCGCTTTGCTGCGGCGGGGTGATCGTCAGAAGAGCCGTGGAAAGAAGGTCGGCGTTCGTTGCTCGTAGGCGCGGAACGCCTCCTGGCGCGTTAGCAGCATGCGCTCGTCGATCGGAGGGACGCCTGAGACGTAGCGAAGGGTCCAGTACATCAGGCCGGGCGCGACCCAGCCGACGGCGCCAATTCCGAAGTCGGTCGCGACGACGGCGAACGCGACCCATACCAGCCATTCGAAGAAGTAGTTGGGATGCCGCGATCGTCCCCACAGGCCAATATCGCAGATCTCGCCGCCGTGGGCAGGATCGGCCCTGAACCGCTTCAGCTGTGCATCGGCCGTTGCCTCACCGATGAGTGCGATCACGAAGATCGCGAGGCCGAGAGGGTCTTGCAGGCGGAGTTTCGATGCAGGCGCAGCCGCGGCGAGCGCCACGGCAACCGCAAGCGCCGCCCCGACCAGCGCCTGCGCCTGCAGAAAAAGCAAGAGTTCGCGACGGCGCCGAGGGTCCCCATTCGTCGATCAGCTTGCGGTAGCGCGGATCATCGGGCGCTTTCCGGGTTCGTGCGACGATATGCAGTCCGAGCCGGAGCGACCAGAGACCCGCCGCGATCGCGACCAACGCCGGTCGCCAGGCGGACGTCTGAGACGAGTTCGAACCGCACGAGGGCCAGCGCGACGCCCGTCGCTCCGACCCCGAACGTCCAGATCGCGTCGATCCAGCCGGATTGCCCGGTGAGGCGCTGCGCCGTCCAGGCGCCCGCCATGATCGCGACAAGGGCGCCAACGGCCGTAAGGGCCAAACCGAAAAACGCAGCGAGCGTCACTCGTCGCCTCTCATGAGGCCGCTCAAAGCCGCACGAAGGGCTGCGCAAGGCGGCCCCAGAAACCCTTCCAGCGCAATTCGCCCTGCATGGCAACGAGACTGACGCATTCCTCGCCCGGCTCGATATGCGGCTCGTGCTGCACGGTCTCCTCTCCGAGGTCGAAGTCGCCGGGTCCGTAGCGGCCGCCGGCGTGGCGGAAAGCGCCGCGCAGAACGCAGGTCATTTCGAGCGCGGTATGCTCGTGCGCGAGTAAAGGCGTGTCGGCGGCAACTTTCAGGAGAAAGACTCTCGTCGGGCTCGGCTCGGGCAAACGAATTCGCCGCATCCGCACCCGGGGCGCGACGAATCGCCAGGGTCCGAATGCGTAGCGGCGCACGAACATCGGCAGCTCCGGCGGCGCATCAGCCGTCTCGGGCGCCGTCGGCCGAGTTGCCGGCTGCGGTTCATCGAGTTCGTGTGAGCGCCTTCGCGAGTGCTCCGGCGCTCATTTCCGCCTCGGGCGAATCCGCGACCAGCGCGCCGCCGAGCCGTTCCATCGTGCAGACCCAGTCCCGGCAGCGCGGGCACGACCGAATATGCGTCGCCAGGGCGACCCGCTGGCCGAGGTCAAGCGCGCCGGCCGCATGAGCCGCCAGTGTCGCTTCCTCCGGGTGATGCTCAATCGTCATAGCTCCGCTTCCAATAGTGCGCGCAACCGCTTCATTGCAAGGCGAACGCGCGACTTGACCGTCCCCAGCGGGATCCGCAGCGCTCTCGCGATCTCCGAATGCGCATGCTCCTCGAAGAACGACATCCGGATCACCGTCAATTGCTCGGCCGGCAAAGTCTCGAGCGCCTTGCGAACGCGATCGTCCGACTGCGCCGCCGCCAATCGGTCATCCGCCAGCGGCGCGTCGTCGGCCTCGTATTCCGCCTCCACTTCGTCGACACGGATCGCGCCTCCGCGGCGCTCCCGACGAATCGCGTCGATCCGCAGGTTCCTGGCGATGGTGAAGATCCACGTGGCGGCGCCGGACGCCGTCGGGTCGAACAGCGCCGCCTTCCGCCAGACTGACAGCATCGCCTCCTGGGCGATTTCGTCGGCCTGTGCGTCGCTCGCGCCCGCCTTGCGAAGGAAAGACTTCACCCGTGGCGCGAAGTGGTTGAAGAGTTCGGCAAACGCCTCCTGGTCGCGGCGGGTCGCGATTGCCTGGATTTTCTCCGACCAATCGTCCCGACGCGCTCGATCTGGCCTTTCAACCGACATGCCGGCGGCTCCCCGGCGGCTTCGCGCCGGAATGAAGGGAAGGTCGATCACGGCAGAATGCGCGCCCATATCGCGTTAGACGCGATGCCGGACCCGACGGATCACCGGCCCGTGATCCGATGCGGCTCGCGCGACGTCTCAAGACGGAGAGCGGCTCGCCGCCGAGCCGTTCGGTCAGCGCTGGATACGCCATGTCGTCACCCGCCCGTTTGAAAGTCGCCATCGTCGGGACCGGCGTCTCCGGCCTTTCCGCCGCTTGGCTCCTGCATCCACGCCATGACGTCACAGTCTATGAAAAGGCTCAACGCATCGGCGGGCATTCAAATACGGTTTCAGCTACGGTCGGAGGCGACCGGCTGGCGGTCGACACCGGCTTCATCGTCTTCAACCCTGTCACCTATCCCAACTTTGTCGAGCTTTTGCGAGTCCTTCGAGTTGAGAGTCAGGCGTCGGACATGTCATTTGCCGTGTCGCTCGGCGGCGGGCGGATTGAATATTCGGGGTCGGGGTTCCCCGGGCTGTTCAGCCAGAGGTCGAACCTCGCGCGACCGCGCTTCTGGAGCATGCTCGGGGATCTTGCTCGTTTCTATCGGCAGGCGACCCGCGACGCGCGGCGGTCCGAACCGGGTCTCGGGACCCTCGGCGAGTACCTTGCGGTCGGCCGCTATGGCGCCGCCTTTCGCGACCACCATATTCTGCCGATGGCGAGCGCGATCTGGTCCGCCGCGCCCGCCGACATTCTCGACTTTCCCGCCGAGGCCTTCCTGCGCTTCCACGACAACCATGGGCTCCTGCGATTGACCGGACGCCCGATATGGCGAACGGTCGCCGGCGGCAGTCGCGCCTATGTCGCGCGCCTCTCCGAGCCGCTCGGAGACCGAATGCGCGTCGGCGCCGCGGTCGTCCGAATCGAGCGCTTCGGGGGCCGCGTCGTTGTCACAGACGCCAACCGAACGCAGGAGGTTTTCGATCGCGTCGTCGTTGCGACGCACGCCAACGAGGCGCTCGCATTGCTCGCGAACCCCAGCGCGGACGAGCGCTCGCTGCTCGGCGCCTTCCGTTACAGCCGCAACGAAGCCTATCTGCATCTGGACGAAACATTCATGCCGCGCCGCCGGGCAGCCTGGGCAAGCTGGAACCATGTCGCCGACGGCGACACGTCGAACCGGGCGAGCGTCACCTATTGGATGAACGCGCTCCAGAAGCTCCCGACCGCAACCAATGTCTTCGTCACATTGAATCCGTCGCGGAGGCCAAGAGATGTCCTGAGAGTCGAAAGCTACGACCATCCGATCTTCGACGCCGGCGCTATCAAGGCCCAGAACAGCCTCTGGAGTCTTCAGGATGGGGGCGGCGTCTGGTTCTGCGGCGCGCATTTCGGGGCGGGGTTTCATGAGGACGGACTCCAATCCGGACTCGCCGTCGCCGAGCAACTCGGCGGAGTGCGGCGGCCATGGCGAGTCGAGAACGAGTTGTCGCGGATCGTGATCGGTCCAACGGCCCAAAACATCGGCCTGCGAAAGGAAGCAGCGTGACGGCGCTGTCGAGCCTCTACTTCGGGTCGGTATTCCATCGCCGGCTCGGCGCCATTCAGCACCGGTTTCGATACCGCCTCTTCTGGCTTTACGTCGATCTCGACGAACTCGGCGCTCTCGATGCGTCGCTCGGGCTCTTCTCCCACAATCGCTTCAACCTCTTCAGCCTGTTCGACCGCGACCATGGCGACGACAGCGGCGCGCCCCTGCGGGCGCAGGCCGAGGCGCTGCTCGGCGAAAACGGAATTGACACCGAGGGAGGTCCGATCCGTCTTTTGTGCATGCCCCGCACGCTCGGCTTCGGCTTCAACCCTCTGAGCGTCTATTTCTGCTTCGGTCGGGACGGCGGCCTTAAGGCGTTGATCTACGAAGTGCACAACACCTTCGGCGGGCGTCACAGTTATGTCCTGCCGGCGAGCCGGCCCGCGGGCGTCGTGCGGCAGGCCTGTGACAAGACTTTCTTCGTCTCGCCTTTCCTGCCGATGGGCTTGCGCTACGAGTTCCAGGTCGCGCCGCCGGGGGAGACGATCATGGTCGCGATCCGGGCGAGCGGCCCCGATGGGCCCGCTTTGCGCGCCGCCCTCGCGGGCGAGCGACGCGACCTGACCGACCGCGCGTTGTTGCGCGCGGCGCTCGCCGTTCCGTTCGTCTCGGGGAAGACCGTCATGGCGATCTACTGGCAGGCGCTTCGCCTGATCGCCAAGAGAGTCGTCTATCGCGGCCGGGACTCCGCCGCCGCTCTGCCGCGGGTCTTGCGGCAGCCATAGAATGGTTCACAAGAATGCGGCGACGTTCATCAGCCAGTCGGGCATCGCCGCGATGAGCGCCGTCTCGACCCGGTGATCGAGGCCGGTCACAACGAGGGCCCCGAAAGCGGCGAGCGCCGCTCCGAGCGCGAATCGTCCGCCCGTTCCCGTCGCCAGCGCCGTGCGGCGCGCTTTTGCCGCCACGCGGCCGAGCGCGAAGCCGATCGCGAGCAGCGCGCTTGCGGTTCCGAGCGCGTAGACGAACATCGTCAGCATCGCCGCCGGGATCGAGGCGCCATTGGCGGCGAGCGCGAGCGCCGCGCCGAGCGTCGGACCGGCGCAGGGCGCCCAGGCCAAAGCGAGAGCCGCGCCCGCCGCGGCATGGCCGAGAAGGCCGGCCTTCGGCGCCCGTTCCGCGAGGGCCTGCGAAACGCCGGCGAGTCCGGCGAGCCGGGTCTCGAGAGCGTCAGCGAGCGGGCGGACCATCAGGACGAGGCCCATCGCGATCATGATCCCGGCCGAGACGTTGCGCAGCCCGGAGATTGCGCCCAATTCCACGCCGAACGACGCGAGCGTTCCGCCGACAAGGGCGAAGGTCAGCGCAAGGCCCGCCGCCAGCGCCAGCGGGCCGCGCTTGTCGCGCGCGCTGCCGGCGGCGACGACGACAGGCGCGAGCGGCAGGATGCACGGGCTCAGGATCGTCAGCGCGCCCGCCGCGAACGCGAGCGTCAGCGCGAGGACCGGATTCACATCGCCGCCTTCAGCACGCTGACGACCGAGTTCTCTGTTATGCCCCATGACATACGCGAGACTTCCTTGCCGCCCTTGTAGGCGATGACCGTCGATCGGGGGCAGTCGAGTTTCGCCACGACGTCTTTCTGATGGTCGTAGTCGACCCTGAAGAATGTCGCGCCGCTGAAAGCAGGATCGTCCTTGAGCCTGTCGAGAATCGAAGCCTGGATATGGCACTGCAGGCACCAGGGCGCGTAGACATGGATCACGACCGGCTTGCCGGAGGCGATCGCCTTCTGGGCCGTCGCTTCGTCATAGGGGCGGAATTCGCCGGCGACAGCCGGGAGGGCGATCGCCGCGGCGAAAGCGGCGAGGAGCCGGAATGAGGATCTGCGGGTGAGCATCGATTTCTCTCCGTGTCGCGTGCCGCCCCTCGGCCAAACCCATTCTGCCCCCCGCCACCGTCAGGCGTGCCCGATCGTCACGAGCGTGACGTCGATCGCCCCTTCCGCGAAGCCGGCCTCGCAATAGGCGAGATAATAGTCCCAGAGCCGGCGGAAGCGATCGTCGAAGCCGAGCGCGGCAACCTCCGGCCATCGCGAATGGAAGCGGTTGCGCCACTCGGCGAGCGTGCGCGCGTAGGAAGGCCCGAAGCTTCGCCGATCGAGGATTCGCAATCCGGCATGCTCGATTTGCGCCGAAAGCGCCGATTTCGAAGGCAGGAAGCCGCCGGGAAAGACGTGTTTCTGGATGAAATCGGGATTGCGGCGATAACCTTCGTAATAGGCCTCGTCGATGGTGATCGTCTGCAGGACGGCCCGGCCCTCCGCCGCCAGCGATCGGGCGATGGCCTGGAAGTACTGCGGCCACCGCGCCTCGCCGACCGCTTCGAGCATCTCGATCGAAACGACCCGATCGAAGCATCCGCGGACCTCGCGATAGTCCTGCAGGCGAAAGTCGAGATGGCCGTCCCCGTCGCGACCGCTTCTTCGGGCGCGGGCGAAGTCGAGCTGCGCGGGCGACAGGGTGATCGCCGTGACGCGGGCGTTTTTGGTCCGAGCCAGATGGCTCGCGAGCGCCCCCCAGCCGCAGCCGATTTCGAGCACGCTTTCCCCGCCGTTCAGGTCGAGCAGGTCGACGATGCGGTCCAGCTTCAGCGCCTGTGCAGCCTCGAGATCCGGCGTGTCCGCCGTCCAGAGCGCCGAGGAATATTGCATCGTCGGATCGAGCCAGAGGGCGTAAAAGTCGTTGCCGAGGTCGTAGTGAGCCGCGATGTTGCGCCGGCTGCCGCGCCGCGTGTTCGCCCGCATGAGGTGACGCAGCCGATCCGCCCACCGGACGAATGCGGCCCCGCGCATCGCGTCGCGCAGGGGCTCGACGTTGCGCGCGGCGAGGCGAAGGAGAGCGACCAGGTCCGGGCTCGTCCAGTCGCCGTCGATATAGGCCTCGGCGAAGCCGACGTCGCCGCCGAGCGCGAGCCGGCGCAGCGCCCGCCAGCGCTCGATCGCGATTGTCCCCTGCAAGCCGTCCGGCTGCGGCGGAGAGACGAGGGCGCGGTCGTTCGGCAGAACGACTTTCAGCCGCCCGCCTCGAATCCTCGAAACCAGCGGCTCGAGGAACGCCAGTCGCCGCCCGTCGTCTGCGCCGGCCTTTTCCTGCGCGCCGAGCCAGGGAACAGACGCCTCGTCGCTCCGACTCATGACACTCGCCGCTCCCCGCCCCACACCGAATGGTCGCAATCGACCGCGCGACCGCCCGGAAGAGTGTTACGACGATATGGGTCCGACGGTTCACCGGCGGCGGCGGAATAGAGGAGGGGCCTGTCGAGCCGCGGCTCGACTTTCCGCGATCAGGACATGATCAGGCCGCCGTCGACGTTGATCGTCTGGCCGGTGATGTAGGCGGCGTCGTCGCTCGCCAGGAAGGTTACGAGGCCCGCAACGTCCTCGCCCGTTCCGGCGCGAGCCATCGGGATGTTGCGCACCCATTCGGCCATGAGTTCCCCGGGCTTGTAGGTTCCCAGGAGCTTGCCCCAGGCCTCGTCGTTGTAGGCCCACATGTCGGTGTCGATGATGCCGGGGCAGAAGGCGTTGACCGTGATGCCCTCCTTCGCCACCTCCTTGGCGAGGCTCTGCGTGATCCCGATGACGCCGAACTTGGAAGCCGCGTAGTGGGGCGTGTAGATGAAGCCCTGCCGCGCCTGGCCCGAGGCGGTGTTGACGAGGCGGCCGCCGCGTTTGTGCTTGCGCATCCGCGCGATCGCCTCCTGGCAGCACAGGAACACGCCCTTGGTGTTCACCTCCATGACCTTGTCCCATTCATCCTCGGTCATCGCTTCGATCCGGGCGATGGTGATGACGCCGGCGTTCTGGATGGACACGTCAACTCCGCCGAACGCGCGCTCGGCCGCGTCGTAGAGCGCGACGACGTCGGCCCTCTTCGTTACGTCGGCGAATTGCGCGATCGCCTTTCCGCCCGACGCGGTGATTTCGGCGGCGATCGTCAAGGCCGCCGTCTCGTTGGCCGAGACGACAACCGAGGCTCCCTCGCGCGCGAACCGGCGCGCCAGCGCAGCGCCGATGCCCCGGCTGGCGCCGGTGACGACGACGGTCTTACCCGAAAATCGTGACATTCTTCTTCCTTCCGTGGGGTTGCGAGCGGCTAGAGCAGCTTCTCCGCCGTGAACTTGTCGGTGACGAGCACGTTGACGAAGCCGCCGGTGAGGCAGCTGCGGATGGCTTCGACCTTGCGGTCGCCTCCGGCGACGCCGACGACGCGCGGGGTCTTCTTCAGCTCCTCGAGCGTGACGCTGATGACCCGCTCGTCGAGCGGCCCGTGCACCGGCGCGCCGTCGCGATCGAAGAACCGCAGCGAAATGTCGCCGACCGCGCCGCGCCTGGCGAGATCCTGCAGCTCCTCGTTGGTGAAGGCGTTGCCGGAATTGGCGAGCATGACCGAGGGCTGCAGCGCGCCGATGCCGACGAAAGCGATCGTCATGCGGCGGAACTGGTCCATCGCCGCGCGCACATAGACGTCGCCGAGCATCACGAGGCGCGCCGCCGACGAACTGACCACTCCCTGGGCCGGAAGCAATTGCGCTTCGGCCCCGGTGAGCAGCGCGAGCCGGGTCGTCAGCTGGGTCGCATGGCTCTGCACCGACGGGTTGCCGATTCCCCCAGAATCTGCACCACCCGCTCGGCGTGCGGGCGCTTGATCGGATGAATGGCGTCGACCATCCGCAGGAGCGAGGCGCTCCACGACGAGATGCCGATCACATCGCCTTCGCTCAAGGTCGCCTCGAGATAGTGGGCCGCCGCGGCGCCGATGGCGGAGAGGATCGCTTCCTCCCGATCCTCGAAGCACTCGGCGACAATGGCTTCGGTCAGTCCGTAACGCCGGCGCAGAGCCTGTTCGACATGCGGATAGACGCCGCGCGGCGCGACGATGGCGATGCGGACGACTCCCTCCTCCTCGGCCCGCTTCAACAGGCGCGACACCGTCGCCTGGGAGACGTGCAGCTGCTCCGATATCTGAGCCTGCTTGAGCTTTTCTTCGTAATAGAGGTGGGCGACGCGCGAGATCATTCGAAGCTCGTCCGTTCGGCTCATGATCGAGGTCCCGCTTCCCGCGATTCGCGGCTCATTGTTCCTTCCGAATAAATATTCATTCGTGAGGGATGTCCAGCGCAGCCCCTGGCGCCCGTCAAACGGACCGCATCCGGATCATCGCCAACAGTGAGCGGAACATAATGCCTCGCATGCTCTTGACGCGTCGGCGAAGGAGTGGCATAAAATGGAACGTCATTCAAGGTTGAATATTTATGCACGAGGAGGCGCCAGTGTCCGCCACATCAGCGATATCGGGTGGCGGCGCGATGGCTCCGCCGCTGCCGATGACGATGGATGGCCGTGAGCGCCGTGAGCGGCTGGAAGCGATCGCCGGCGAGATCCGACGAAGCGTCGTCCGCATGATCAGCCGGGCGCGCGCGGGCCACATCGGCGGCGACTTCTCGGTCAGCGACATTCTCGCAACCCTCGTTTTCGCCGTTCTGCGCGTCGATCCGCAGGCGCCGGACGACCCCAAACGGGACCGGTTCATTCTCAGCAAGGGGCATTGTTCCGCAGCCCTCTATTCCGCACTCGCGTTGCGCGGCTTCTTTCCCACCGACACGCTTTCGACCTTCATGCAGCCTCTGTCGGCGCTGAACGGTCATCCGAACCGCAGGAAGGTTCCCGGCGTCGAAGCGAACACCGGCCCGCTCGGCCACGGGCTTCCGATCGGCGTCGGCAGCGCGATTGCCTCCCGTCTGTCCGGCTTGAACTGGCGCACCTTCGTGGTGTTGGGAGACGGCGAGCTTCAGGAAGGCTCCAACTGGGAAGCGGCCATGTGCGCCGGCCATCGGGGGCTCGACACGTTGACCGCGATCGTCGACCGCAACCGCCTGCAACAGGGCGCGCGCACCGAGGAGACCAACCGCCTCGAGCCGCTTGCCGACCGGTGGCGGGCCTTCGGATGGGACGTGGTCGAATGTGACGGCCACGACCACGTGGCGCTGTTCGATATCTTCACTGCCCCGCGTGGAGACAAGCCGCTCTGCGTCATCGCCAAAACGGTCAAAGGCAAGGGCGTCTCCTTCATCGAAGACCGGGTCGAGTGGCATCACAAGGTTCCCACTCCCGAACAGGCGGAGCTCGCGCTGAAGGAGATGGAGGAATGAGCGCCCCCGTCGCCGCGAAGGCCGAAACCTTCGATTGCCGCATGGCGTTCGCTGAGACGCTGATTGAGGTCGCCGGCGCCGATCCGCGCATCGTCGCCGTCTGCAATGACAGCGTCGGATCGAGTAATCTGACGCAGTTCCAGAAGTTGTTCCCAGACCGCCTCGTCAATGTCGGGATCGCCGAGCAGGACATGGTCGGCGTCGCGGCCGGCCTCGCCAATGGCGGATTCATTCCTTTTGTTTCCGGCGCGGCGCCGTTTCTGACCGCCCGGGCGCTCGAGCAGATCAAGGTGGACGTCGCCTACAACGGCTTTCCGGTGGTGCTCTGCGGAATGAGCCCCGGCATGTCCTACGGCGAGCTCGGGCCGACCCATCACTCGATCGAGGACCTGAGCTGGTTGAGGGCGATCGACGGACTGGCGGTCGTCGTGCCCGCCGATCCGGCGCAGACGCGCGCCGCAGTGCGCTGGGCGGCGCAATCCGGTCTTCCATCCTATCTCCGGATCGGACGGACGAAGGTTCCGAACGTCACCCTCGACCAATCGGACGCCTTCGCCTTCGGACGGGCCGACGTGCTGCGCAGGGGCTCTGCGCTGACCATCGTCGCCACGGGCGCGCTGGTCAGCCGCGCCCTCGAGGCGGCGGAGGTTCTCTCGGAACGCGGCCTCGAAGCGCGGGTCGTCAACATGTCGACGATCAAGCCGCTGGACGAAGCGACGATCATTGCAGCGGCGCGCGAGACGGGAGCGATCGTCACCACGGAAGAGGCGACGACGGAGGGTGGCCTCGGCGCCGCGGTCGCCGAGACGGTCGTGCGCAACGCGCCCGTGCCGATGCGTATCCTCGGCGTGAGAGGCTTTGCGCCGACAGGCTCCGCTCCGTTCTTGCTCGACCATTTCGGCCTGAGCCGCGACGGCATCGTCGCCGCCGCGCTGGAATTGAGGGGGCGGTAGGATGTCCGCGCCCTTGCTGCTGGCGATCGATCAGGGGACCAGTTCGACCAAATGCCTCGTGGTCGACGATCGCGGTCAGGTGGTCGGTCGCGGACAGGCGCCCGTCGCTCTGGCGACGCCTGAGCCCGGCTGGGTCGATCAGGACGCCGACGAGATCTGGACGAGCGTGCGCCGGGCGGTCGGCGAGGCGCTCGACCCTGCAACCGCGAAGCGCGTCGTCTCGGTCGGGCTCAGTACGCAGCGCGAATCCTGCGTCATCTGGGATCGTCGGAGCGGCAAGGCTCTGACCCCCGTCCTGTCCTGGCAGGACCAGCGCACCGAAGGCGTCTGTCAGGCGCTGAGGGACGCCGGACACGGCGCGCTCATCCGCCGCAAGAGCGGCCTGCCGCTCGATCCGATGTTCTCCGCCGCCAAGGCCCGATGGCTGCTCGATCGTCTGCCGTCTGGACAGGCGCGCGCCGAGGCGGGCGAACTTTGCATCGGCACGATCGACGCATTCCTGCTGTCGCGTTTCGGCGGCGAGCCCGTCGTCGAGGCGGGAAACGCCTCGCGCACGCAGCTCTTCGACGTGGCGAAAGCCCGATGGGACGATGAGCTTCTCTCGATCTTCGGCATACCCGTCTCGGCCATGCCGAGAGTCGTATCGTCGACCGGCCCGTTTCCCCCCGTCTGCGGCCTTGCGCCCTTGCCCGACGGCGTCCCGGTCGGCGCGGTCATGGCCGATTCCCACTCCGCTCTTTTCGCTCACGGCGCCTTCGAGCCGGGGCCCGTCAAGGCGACCCATGGGACAGGGTCCTCCGTCATGGGCCTGCTCGACCGCGCGGCGAGCCGCGACGGCGAGACGCTCGGGCCCGGCGTCTGCCTGACGCTCGCCTGGCAGATGGGGGAGCCGGTGCTGGCCTTCGAGGGCAACATCCGCTCGGCGGGATCGACCCTGATCTGGGCCGCCGAACTGCTCGGCGTCGATACGCAGGAGCTCGCCCGTCTCGCCGCGAACGCGGCCGACTCGCGGGGCGTCTATCTGGTGCCGGCCTTCGGCGGCCTGGGAGCGCCGTGGTGGGACGCGTCCGCCGTCGGCATCGTCAGCGGCGTCACCTTCGGCGTGACGCGCGCCCCGCTCGCCCGCGCGGCGCTCGATTCGATCGCCCATCAGATCGCCGACGTGCTCGACGCGGTGCGCGCCAGCGGCGCTCCCGTCGAGCGTCTGCTGGTCGACGGCGGCCCGACGCGCAACGACCAGCTGATGCAGTTCGAGGCCGACATGGTCGCGGTCCCGGTCGAACGCACGGACGTCGCCGAGCTCTCCGCGATGGGCGTCGCCCACCTCGCCGGCGTGAGCGCCGGCCTGTTCACGCTCGACGGCCTCCGCCGCCTCGACCGCGGCGGACAGGCGTTCGAGCCTTCGCGCTCGCCCGACGATCGATTGCGCGAGCGCGAGGCGTGGGCGCGCGCGGTCGCCCGGTCGCGCGGCCTGGCGATTCACTGAACTCGAGGCGGTTGAACCTATGGCCGAGCCCTTGGCGGGAAGCAGGAACAAGGCGATGGCGACAAGCGGAGCCACGACGGAAACCAGAATCCGCGGCGCTCTCGCTTTCGCGAGCGGCGCGACCGGCCCCCTGATCGGACTGGTCCTTCTCTGCGTCTTTCTGTCGCTGACGACCGAAACGTTCCTGACTTTGCGCAATTTCCTGAACGTTATGGATCAGATCACGGTGCTCGGCGTGATGGCCGTCGGCATGACGCTCGTGATCCTCATCGGCGGCATCGACCTGTCGGTCGGCTCGGTCCTCGCCCTTTCCGGCATGGTCATGGGGGATCTCGGAAACAACCGGCACTGGCCGTTCGTGGTCGCCATCCTTGTCGCCCTGATCGTCTCGGCAATCTGCGGGCTGGTGTCGGGCCTGATGGTGACCCGCCTGCGCATGCCGGCGTTCATCGCGACATTGGCGATGATGTCGATTGCCCGCGGCATCGCCAGCATCATCACCAACGGCGAACAGATCGTCGGCTTTCCGGACTGGTTCTCCAATATGGCCATCATTCGCCATTTCGGCTTCCTGACCGTGACGGTCGGGGTGATGATCGCGATCACCGTCATCGCTTGGATCATCCTCCAGTTCCGGCCGGCCGGCCGGGCGCTCTACGCGATCGGCGGCAGCCAGGAAGTGGCGCGCCTCGCCGGCATCCCGGTGCGCAACTACACGATCTGGGTCTACACGATCTGCGCCGGGCTGGCGGGGTTGGCCGGGGTCATTCTTTCCGCCCGGCTCGATTCCTCGCAGCCGAGCTCCGGCCTCGGCTACGAGCTCGACACGATCGCGGCGGTGGTCATCGGAGGCGCGAGCCTCTCGGGTGGACTTGGCGGCATCGGCGGCACTGCGGTCGGCGTCCTGATCATCGGCTTCCTGCGCAATGGCCTCAACCTTCTGCAGGTCTCGCCATTCGTCCAGCAGGTCATCATTGGCCTCGTGATCGCCGTCGCGGTGGCGACCGACACGATGCGCAACCGGCGCGGCTAGCGCGGGGGAGAAGGAAAAACGAATTCGCGGGCCGCGGTGTTGGTTCGCCAGGCGATCGGTATCGCTCTCAAGGAGCGGATCGAGGTCCGAAGGGACCAGGTTGAAAGTCTGGCCGGCGAATGTCTCGCCGACAGAACGGGTGAAGCAGGAGGAAATCATGGGTTTTCGGAAATTGTCGCTGTTGGCCGCGGTCGCGACGATCGCGCTCCTTCCGGCATTCGCGGCGGACGCCAAGGACGCGAAGAAGGTCGGACTCGCGGTCGCCAACCTTCAGGCGAACTTCTTCAACCAGATCAAGCAGTCGGTCGAGGCCGCCGGCGCCGAGAAGGGCGTTCAGGTGATCACTGTCGACGCCAAGGGCGACGCCGCAACCCAGGTCAGCCAGATCCAGGATCTGCTGGCCCAGAACATTGACGCGCTGATCTATATTCCGGCCGGCGCCACTGCAGCCTCCGTTCCGGTCAAGGCGGCGAAGGCCGCCGGCGTACCGGTCGTCAATATCGACCGTAATGCTGAGGGGCGCCCGGCGACACCTTCATCGCCACCGACAGCGTCGAGTTGGCGCGGCAGGTGTGCGACTGGATCGCCAAGCAGGCCGGCGGCAAGGGCGAAATGCTGATCGTTCATGGCCAGAAGGGGACGACCCCCGAAGTCGACCGGACGAAGGGCTGCGGCATCGCGCTCAAGAACTATCCCGACATCAAGGTCGTCGGCGAGTTGTGGAGCGAGCAGTGGCATCAGGACGAAGGCTTCAAGCTCGCAGCCGACCTGCTCCAGGCGCATCCGAAGGCGAACATCATCTTCGGGCAGGCGGACGCGCTGGCCCTCGGCGCGGCCCAGGCGGTCAAGGTCGCCAATACCGGCCATCGCATCTGGATCGCCGGCTTCGACGGCGATACGGCAGCGTTGCCCGCCATCAAGGAGGGCGTATTCGACGTCACCGCCACCCAGCAGACCCAGAAGATGGGCCGGATGGGTCTCGACGCGGCGATCGCGCTGGTGAAAGGCGAGAAATTGCCGGCCGAGCAGTTGCAGACCGCAACGCTGACCACCAAGGACAACGTCGACGGGTTCATCGCCAATCATCCGTAACGCGAATGGGGTCGGGCGGCGCCTCGCGCCGCCACGCCTCCCTCCGCCACGCCTCCCTCCGCCTCGTCCTGAGCCCGCCGAAGGACGAGGACATGAGCGGACCGAACAGCAACGCGCACGAAGGCCGCCGCGATGATGTTTTCGATTGAGCCGACCGGGGGCCGCGACGGGCTCTCCGTGCGCGGAATCGGCAAGAAATACGGGCCCATCACCGTCCTCAGCGACGTCGATCTCGACGTCGGGCCCGGTGAAGCGCTCGCTCTCATCGGCGAAAACGGCGCCGGAAAATCGACCGTCGCCTCGATTATTGCCGGCCTGGTGCCGGCGACGACCGGATCGATGACCTGGCGGGGACAGCCCTACGCCCCGGACTCGCCCGCCGACGCGCTTTCCGCCGGCATCGGTCTCATCCACCAGGAGATGCGGCTTCTTCTCGATCTGTCGATCGCCGAAAACGTCTTCGTCGGCCGCATGCCGATGCGCGGCGGCCGCGTCGATCGCGACCTCATGAACCGGCGCGCGGCCGAGCAATTGCATCGCCTGGGGCTTGACGCCGCGCCCACGACCAAGGTCCGCCATCTCCGGGTCGCCGCCCAGCAGCAGGTCGAGATCGCCAAGGCGTTGACCCTGAACGCGCGTCTCCTGATCTTCGACGAACCGACCGCGGCGCTCGGAGGAGACGAGACCGAGCGCCTGTTCGAGCAGATCGGCCGCCTCAAGTCCGAGGGCGTCAGTTTCATCTACATCAGTCATCGCCTCGACGAGATCGCGCGCATCGCCGACCGGATCGCCGTGCTGCGCGACGGACGGCTGGTGGCGATGCACCACGACGCGCAGGTTCCGGTCAAGACCCTGGTCGAAGAGATGGTCGGCCGGCCGCTCGACCGGATGTTTCCCGAAATCGTGCCGCCGCCTCCTTCCGCGCCGCTGATCGAAGTCGAAGGGCTGACCAGCGCCGAGGGCGCGTTCGAGGATGTCAGCTTCTCGGTGCGGCCAGGCGAAGTGTTCGGCGTCGCCGGCATCGTCGGGGCGGGCCGGACAGAGCTCATGCGGGCAATTGCCGGCGCGGACCCAATTGCCGCCGGCCACGTGAAGATCAACGGCGACGTCATTCGTCTCGCCGGTCCGCGCGACGCCCTGGATCACGGGCTCGTGCTGGTGCCGGAGGATCGAAAGGCCCAGGGACTGATCCTGCCCCAGACGATCGCCGAGAATCTGGCGCTCGGCAATTATCCGCGCGTCGCGCCGTCCGGCTGGATCACCGCCACCCGAACCCAGGCAATTCGCTGCGAAGGGGATCACACGGTTTCTCATCAAGGGAACCGGATCGATGCGGGTCAACGAGCTTTCCGGCGGCAATCAGCAGAAGGTCGTCATCGCCAAGAGCATTCTGCGCGAGCCGAAAATCGTCATTCTCGACGAGCCGACCCGCGGCATCGACGTCGGCGCGCGCGCCGCGATCTACGACATCGTCGCCGACCTCGCCCGCCATGGCCTGGCGGTCATCGTCGTGAGCTCCGATCTCGACGAGGTGCTGGGCCTGTCCCACCGCGTCATGGTTCTGAGCCGCGGGCGCAACCGGGGAATTCTGGACCGCGAGCAGGCGGGGCGGGTGGCCGTCATGGAGCTCGCCACGACCTGATCGATCACATGGGAGAGTTGAAATGCGTCTGTTCAGCCTGAAGGATGAAATCGCCCTCGTGACGGGGGCCGGCAGCGGGATCGGGCAGGGCATCGCGATCGGCCTCGCCGAGGCCGGCGCCGACGTCGCGCTGTTCGACCTGCCGGCGAGCCAGGGCCTCGAGGAGACCGCCCGCGCCGTCAAGGAGAAGGGCCGCCGCGCGCTGATCGTGACCGGCGACGTCGTCGACGGCGCTTCGATCACAGCGGCGGTCGACAAGACGCAGCAGGCGCTGGGCCCCCTCACGCTGTCGGTCAACAGCGCCGGCATCGCCAACGCCACGCCGGCCGAGGACATGCCGATCGAGCAATGGCGGCGCATGATGGACGTCAACCTGACCGGAATTTTCCTGTCCTGCCAGGCGGAGGGGCGGGCGATGCTGGCCAACAAGCGCGGCGCGATCGTCAATATCGCCTCGATGTCCGGCTCGATCGTCAATCGCGGCCTGACGCAAGCGCACTATAATTCCTCGAAGGCGGGCGTCATCCATCTCAGCAAGAGCCTGGCGATGGAGTGGGTGACGCGCGGCGTGCGGGTCAACGCCATCAGCCCCGGCTATACGCTGACGCCAATGAACAAGCGTCCCGAGGTCGCCGAACAGCTGAAAGTCTTCGCCGCCGAGACGCCGATGGCGCGCATCGCAACGGTCGAGGAAATGGTCGGCCCGGCGATCTTCCTGCTCAGCCCCGCGGCCTCTTTCGTGACCGGCGTCGACCTCCTGGTCGACGGCGGGTTCGAGTGCTGGTGAGGGGTTGCGCCTTTCTTGAGTGCCGGGCGACAGCCCGAACCTCGGATTTGCGGCCCATCGGGCCACAAATCCGAGGTTTCGCGCTTCAATGAGGCCGAGGCGCGTACGCCTCGGATGCTCGTGCAAATGCGTCGACATGGCGCTGATGGCCTGCGCCGCTTCAATGAGGCCGAGGCGCGTACGCCTCGGATGCGGTGCGCGGATTGCGCCCGTCGATGTCGCTGATCTCGCGCTTCAATGAGGCCGAGGCGCGTGCGCCTCGGATGCCGTCGCGCTCAATCCGTCCGTGCATGTCGTGCAGTCGCTTCAATGAGGCCGAGGCGCGTGCGCCTCGGATGCGAAGCAGCGCGCCGAGGCCGGACGCCTGCGAGCGCACGCTTCAATGAGGCCGAGGCGCGCACGCCTCGGATGCTGCGCCGGCAGACGCTGGCGACTCGCGGCGGATGCCGCGCTTCAATGAGGCCGAGGCGCGCACGCCTCGGATGCGCGCGGCGCCGAGATGCGGCTGACGCCGATCTGCCCGCTTCAATGAGGCCGAGGCGCGTGCGCCTCGGATGCGAGGCAGTGGGTAATCGTCGACCGTGGACGCGACGTAGCTTCAATGAGGCCGAGGCGCGTACGCCTCGGATGCAGGCCGATCGGCCGGACTCGATGCCAGGACCGCGGCCGGCTTCAATGAGGCCGAGGCGCGCACGCCTCGGATGCGTCGACATGGCGGTCGTCATACAGCGCATTTGCCGCCGCTTCAATGAGGCCGAGGCGCGTACGCCTCGGATGCATGGCTCGGCGCGACAGTGCCGTGTCGGACGCCGAGCTTCAATGAGGCCGAGGCGCGTACGCCTCGGATGCTCCCGTCCTATAACCCGCTGGCGATCCAGGCGATCTCGCCGAGCTTTCGAGAGATGGTCCGTTGCGGCCGACGGAACCGGCCCGATTTCTGTTCGCCGCCGTATTCACCATGTCAAAGAGCCTTGCGATTCCAACAGATAGAAGGCTTTTCGAGCGGGTCCGGCCTTCCGCACGCGCCAACGCCGCTCGAAAGCGGGCGGCAGGAGCGAGACACGCCCGATCAGGCGTGCTCCGCTTATTGCCCGCCTCCGCCATCATACTATATCACGGTGGCCTGGCGATCGATTTTCGAGACCGTCTTGCCGATGCTTTCCATCGCCAGCTCGATTGTGTCCGCGGGCCCGACATCGATCAAGAGGACATGGTCCTCGCCGTTTTTCACCAGTTCGCGCAATCGCGTCTCGAGCTCGGCGCGGCGCCGGCGCGACAGCCGGCACTGGAAAACGGAAAGCTGAATCCATTCGCCATAGCCATGCATGGCCTTGAACACCTGGCGCCAGCGCCTTTGGTCGGAAATGTCGTAGGTGACGATGAAGAGCCTTTCGTCCGTCATCGGGCGCCTCTCACCGCGGCAGATAATGCGGGTAGCTCGGCAGCTCCCCCAGGAGGAAGCGCGACAGCAGCCGCGCCTGAACGATCAGCATGCGGCGCATGCTCACCTGATAGCCGAACACCGGATGGGTCGTTTCCTGCGACAGCCGGCGCTCGAACGCCTCGACGAAGCGGCGGCGCCCGGCTTGCGTCAGCGCCGCCCCGGTGACCGCCACGACGAAATCGCCCGGTCCGACCTCGCCGGTATTGACCGCCGACAGCACCACGGAATCGGCGATGATGGCGCGGAACGGCTCCATGACATCGAGCGCGAGCGCCGGCCGCCCGTAGCGCGGCGCGTGAAAAAAGCCCCGATAGGGATCGAGCCCGACCGAGGCCAGCGTGATCGTCAAGATGGCGGGCCAGCATCGCATAGGCGAGCGACAGCATGGCGTTGACCGGATCGGTCGGCGGCCGGCGATTGCGCGCCTCGAAACGGAACGGCGCCAGTTCGCCGGCGCCCTGCTTGTCGTCCGGCGATTTCAACAGGCTGGCGAAGGCGCGAAAATAGACGGCCGCGGCATCCCCTTCGACGCCGAGGAGCTCGGCCGGAGTCGCCGCGCCATCGGCGGATTTGCGCGCGGCCGCGAGACGGTCGAGCGCGGCCTGCCGCTCCTCCGGGGCGCCGCGCCAGTTGCGGCGCAGAATCGTCCGCTGGTTCGCGATCTTCGCCGCGACCAGCTCTTTCGCGAACCTCAGGCAGGCGGCCGCATCGAAGCTCATGCGGTATTGCGCCGTGCGGATCTCGACGTTGCGGTGGCCGATTCCGTGGGCGACCCCGCGAAACCAGCCGCCGTGACTGTGGAAGGTGACCGGGATCTCGCGCTCCATCAGGGCGGCGAGCGCCGGCGTGGTGATCGACACATTGCCGAACAGCGCCACGTCCGAAATGTCGATGAAGCGCACCTGCGTTGCGCCGCGCTCCTCGTCCTCGATCTTGAGCGTTTCCCCGTCCTTGCCGATGCGGGCGCGCTGGGATTGGACGATCAGCGGCAGCGCCTCGTCCGGCGGCACGGCGATCGTCCGCGGCGCGAGCGACGAGCCGGCGAGCGACCGCACCTCGTCCGGCAGGCAGACCGTCACCAGCGCGCAGCGCGGGCATTTCGGACTGTCCCTGAGCGGCGGCGGGATACGGCTTTGCGAGACGGTCAGGCGCAGCTCGCTGACCGCCGTCCGCGCCGCCGTTCGCAGCGTCTCGTCCAGCGAAATGCGCACCCGCTCGCGGCTCTCGGCGTAATAGATCGCGCCTTCCTCGACGCGGTAGCCGTGCTCTTCGAGCAGCAGCGCCTGCAGGCCGATCTGGATGCGCTCCGGCTCGTAGACGCCTTGCGCGACATGCGGGCGCTTGCCGCGCTTATAATCGACCGGCGTCACCACGCCGTCCTCGGCTTCGGCGATATCGAGTTTGGCGACGACGCCGAGCGTCGCCGAGGAGAGGGTCATCGACCGGCTGACGATCTTGTCGCCCGCCGGCGTTTCCTCGGCCCTGAGCGCCTCGGGCGCCGGCAGCGGCGCGTTGGGCTTGTCGACGCGGGCGTGAACCCGATGGCCCTCCGCCGTGTCGCCGGTCTCCGCCCACTCGCCCTGCGCCCACATGAGATAGGCGAGCCGCGGGCAATAGACGAACTCGTTGACCATCCGCGCCGGGATCAGCGGCGTATCGCCGCCGGCCGGCGGCGCCGGGAGATGGAGTTCGAGCTGGTCATCGGGGGGCATGGGTGCGCTCAAACTGCGCGATGGGTCGGGCCCGCGAAAAGTTCATGTACTTGCCGACCGAGACGCGCCGCGCGACGACCACGTGGTCGACTCCGAGATGCTTGAGCCCGTCAGGGTCGCGCAAATCCGGATGCGAGAGCAAGCCACGGACAGCAGTCAAAGTCGCTGGATTACGCCAGATTGGCCAAGCGAACGAAAACCCATCTGCTCCGGATGCGCCGCCGACGATGGTGGGGCGCACGCGTCCCGCGCGCATTTCCGGGACGAGGGTCAGCGCGGCCAGCCCGACAGCGGCGAGACGATTGGCGCCATGCTGGGTGCGCGCCTTATACGCGGCGTCAGTGGGATCGCCCGCCATCAGGGCGTAACGGACATCTTCCGCCGGGTCCCAACGGAAAGAGAAAGTCGGATCGTCGCGGCGCCAGGGCTGGAACAACGCTTCGGCCAAACAATCGGATGCGGACAAGGTAACGGCTCTTCTTCCCTTTCCTCGCGGCGGTGGCGCGGGCTCTCTCGGCACGCTGGCGAGCCGTTCAAGAAAATGCTGATGGCCTTGACCGAACAGCAGGCAGAGCGGCGTCGGGTCCACTGGTTCTTTTTTGTCATCCTTGATGGCGGCGTCGCTCATCAGCGCCGCCAGGAGATCGACACGCGCCCGCCTGTCGGCGCTGGAGCCGTCCGATATTTGGTTCAAGAGCGCGCGACACTCTGCGTGGGAATGATTTCAAGTCCTTGCGGCCACCGAAATCGTGGCTCTCCGCGATCTCGTCTATGCCCTTGGCGGTCCTTTCCGTCAGTTCTTCCTCAGTGAGTGCACGAGCAAGGAACAGCCGTGGCCTGAGCGGCGGCGTGTCGACATCCCAGGCGGCGCGTGGGCAAAGGGTCTCGTCGGCGGCTTGCAACGCGCGCAAGAGTCCCAGCAGCGCCAGAAAGGCGAGCAGGTTGTCCGGCCCAGCCGCCGGAGGCGAAGAGACGTCGCCGCGATCATTTGCCGTCCTCGTTTGCGGCGCGATCGCCAGCCTCCTCGGATGCGCGGTGATCAGCAAGCCGAAGAATCGCCTCCATCCTCGCGAGCTCCCAGGAGCCATAGCGAGCCTTGAGCCGCGCAAAAAGCGATGGCCAATCGAGGCCGTTCCAATCGAAGGCGAGAGACTGCGGCCCGACATCCGGCGCACGCTCGATCGGGTCCTGATGCGGAAAGAAGGGCCGACCATATCCGTGATGGGAACCGACCAGCCACAGCACGAGATCGCGATCATCGGCGTCTAGCAAGTGCTCATGCGCCCGCGCGAGCCTCACCGAAAGCGCCTCGTGGCGCCAGTTGTCCGGAAGGCCCGACTGAGCGCGCGCGGAGGGTGGCAACGAGCGGCCAGATTTGGCGAGAATGTCTTGCTCGTCATCTTTGTCGAAACCAAGTGGATCGCCAAAATGAAGCCAGTTTTGGAAGCGCGGATCGCGCTTTCCTTGGTCGTGGAGGACGCCCGCGAGCTTCAGATCGGCGACGCGGCCGGCCGTCAGCCCGACCGCCCTTGCGAAGCCTTCTGCCTTTCGCTCGACATCCCGGGTGTGTTGCTGAAGCGACAAGGGAAGACCGAAAATCGAGCCGCTTGCATCGTCTTCGGTCGAATTTGGGCGACCGTCCTCGGTTCTGTCGCGATCCTTGATTCCGAACGGCGCCACAAGCACGACGCCGCGCGGCCGATCGTCATCGAATCCATAGAGATCGAGGTACGCAGTAATGCTCCTCTTTCTGCGGGCCTCATCGAGTGCAAGGAGATCTTTCCGGATGTCCTCGGGGAGGTCGAGCCCCGTGAGCGCCGCCCGCAAATCCTGCCAACGTTCCGAGACAGTGCTGGCTAGCGTATCGGCCAGGACCGCGCCTGATAACGATCCAAGCAGGCCAGGCGCTACGCGAACCGCAAAGCGCCGCCCGGCGAAGGGTTCAGCCGCTTTTCGTCCTACGTCCGTCGCGGGCTCGTCGCAGTTTGGATTCCAACCGAACCGATCCACGCCGCCGTAACGCGCCGGAACGATGACCGTATCGCCCGGACGAAGCGCTCGCGGCTCGATCCATCGCGAGCGTTCGTCGTTTCCTCTCCAGCGGAAAACGCGCTTTCTTTCCCGCCCTTCCTCTTCCTGCGCAGGTTCCCTGGCCGCAACATCAGGCATATCGGCAGCCGACTTGCGGCTTCCTTCAAGCCACCGGCGCACTGCCCAGATGGGCAATTCGATCGCCTCGAGCGAACGGGGAGGAACCAATGTCAGGAGGCGCGTCACATCCTGATCCGCCCATTCGGGATCGATATCCGCCCGCCAAACGACGGTGAGCGAATCCGGCTGGCGAGAGGCTCCATGGAGATAGAGCGCAACATCCGGGTCCGCTGCCGGAACAGGCGATGTCTGGCTCAGGAGATCAAGATGCGCGGGCAGGAGAATGGGAGCATCGTCTTTGGGAGAAAGAGCCGTCGACTCCATGCGAATAGAGAATTGGCTGACGCCAAAGTCCACGATCTCATCGCCGTTTTCCCTTTTTGCCGCCTCGCTCAGCAGTTCTATGCGGCTTATGCTTCCATACACCGGATCGTCTGCGCGCGCTGAAATATCGGACTTGGCAGCGACAATGGCCGCATAAGGAACTACGTCTCGGCCCGCACGGTTGAGCCGCCCGAAGCGTTGGCGCAAGCAATCGAGCGGAGCGATTTCCGTGATGAGGGCGTCGAGATCAATATCGACGCCCGCCTCGATGCATTGCGTGGCGACGACGATGAGGGGCCCTTCGAGCACGCGCTCGGCGCCGGGGCGGATCGGTTGCAATCTCTCTGCAAGCTCATCCCGGTCGACCGGCCGCGCAGGCCCAATCATCAGGATTGGTTCGCCGCCTGACCCGTCCTCGGGCTCTTCCTGGAACTCCGTTCTCAACTGCTCAAACACGGCGCGAGCCCGCGCAACGCGATTGACCACCACGCCGATGGCCGGGGCGGGGGCCCCATTCATAGTTTTCTTGAAATGACCGATTGCGTGGCGAACCTGCTCCAGAATCGCCGCGGTGCGGCTGCCGTCGCGTTCTTCGCCCCCGTCATCGGTTTCGGCCTCGTCTTCCGCTTTCTTTCCTGGCTTTACTGGAGCAATGAGACGCGCGGGTTTCGAGGCGTCCAAGCGCCTTTTCAGGATCGGATGCGATTTGTCCTCTTCATCGAGCGAAAAGGCGTCTTGCGCCTCCACTCCGGGAGTCGCCGTGAGGAGCGCCACGCCCCATGGCG
Source organism: uncultured Alphaproteobacteria bacterium (assembly GCA_963741405.1). Taxonomy (GTDB): domain Bacteria; phylum Pseudomonadota; class Alphaproteobacteria; order Rhizobiales; family Beijerinckiaceae; genus Roseiarcus. Next base: position 71,468 of record CAVUHX010000016.1, on the reverse strand, counting down.
CGGCCGTTTTCGACTCACGCCAGTTTGGCCCTCGATAGAGGCCGACCCAATCCAGCGTTTGCCGGAAGGGCTCGGCGAGGTGAGCCTCGTCGAGCAGGATCAGGCAATCCGCGCCGATGAGGCCGGCGTGAACCGGCTTCATCGAATCGGAGACGCCGTAACCGCGAAAGAGAAGCCGCGAGCCCACCTGATCGACCGTCGAGCACAACACTGTCGGCTGCGAGGGCGTGCGCGCCCAGTCGTCTTCGCGAGGAATGCCGCCCCGCAGGCGGCGCGCGATGAGCGGCGGTCCATCGCCGGATAGCGTTTTCAGGCGCTCCCCGACGCGCCGCGTGACAGGCTTTGCCGCGTGGCGAAGCGCCTCCTCGATCTTTTGCGCGCGTGTAAACGCATCGTCTACCACCAATCGACGGTCGACCACGAAGGCGATGCGGACAGGCGCGCGCCGCGCCTCGATGCGATTGGCCTCCAGCGCCAGATGGAACATGGCGATATCGATCGCCGCGTTTTCCGGTTCCGGCGCGATCGAGCCGCTCTGTTTTTCGCCGCCGCGACCTCATCGAGCAGGGGCTTCTGCCAGGGGCATGGCGGAGCCATGGACTTCCTCGAAAAGGCCGGGAAGTCGTCGACAGAGAGCATTAACGTGTCTCGTTATCGAGAGGACGGCAAAGCCCGAGCCCCAGGAACCGCCCGGCGCCGAGGATCACGGGGCCTTCGACGGGTTCGGCGAAACGGATCACGGCATGCGTGAGTTGGCGGCTCGCGAGCGACCGCGGCAGACGCCAGTTCGTCCAGGCCGGTGATTTGCCGGAAGGATAGGCGGACGGCGCACCTTCGATGGCCGAGTGCTTTTCGGGCGCGACAGCTTCCGGTTCCGGCAGACCGATATTGCGGCAACAGCGCGCGATCTGCGCTGCGGCTTCCTCCAGGCGCGCTTCGCCTTTCTCCTTGAGATGCCGATCGAGCGCGATGGGTGTGACCGTCGCGAAGATTTGCGACCGTCGCGTGTAGAGCATCGGATCGAGCGACCGCTTTCCAATGGGCGGTTCGAAGGTTGGCGAAAGACCAATTGAAAACGCCGAAGGGGAGGGCCCGCCATGTCCTGTCGCCAAAGTCAGGATCCGCCGCCCGCGCTCCTCATCGACGGGCGCCAGCGTTCTCAAGACTTTGCGAAACGTCACATCCTCCAATATCGTACTGTCCCCCGGCGGAGCGAACGCGAAACCCATTATGTGACCGTCTGCATGGGGGAAGCCGGCGAAGGACAACGGGACGATGGCGAGGTGCGGCAAGCGACTCGGCGATCCATCGGCCGCGTGGCCGCTGACGACTTCGGGAATCTCGCTCTCAAATCCGAGCCGTTGATATCCGCTCAACAGCGCATCCCGCAGCGTTTTGGCGACGAGAGCGCAGGCGCGAACGTCCGGCATCTCGCCCGCGACATGTTCGAGGATCAGCCAGCGATCACTGAAGACGTTGTTTCGTTCGGGCTCCGACTTTGGCGTTGGCGCCACGCTTGCGCCGGGAAGTGGTTTCCGTCCTGCGTCGAAGTCTCGGCGCAATTCCTCAAAGCGGCCCGGGTAGACGCGCCGCTGCGGCGGCTTGCCGTCGCACGACGCGAGCGCACCGTCGTCGATCAAGAAATGACAACGCGTGAGGCTCGCAGAATGGCCGACATAGGCTGTGTCGCGCGCGATAATCTGCAAGGCAGAGAGCGTCGCCTCATCCGGTTCGGCCTCCCGCCAGAGCAGACGGACGATGGGATCATGCGGGCGCGCAGCGGGAAAGCGGCGCGGTTGGCGGCTGCGGAGAGCGGGCAAAACGCCTTTGGCGTTCTTCTGCTTATCACTGCGGGGATCATTCGGCGGGACGAAAACAACAACCCCCGTGCGCGGCTCCGCGTCCGACGCAAAATGACGCGGTGCTGGCAACGTCTCCAACCATTCAAGCGCCTGCCGTTCATCTTCTTTTTCGCCGCGCGCGGCCCAACTGGCGACAAGAGCGGAGAAGATGCGGTCGGGTTGCGGCGGCCAGTCCGGCGTGTCGCTGTCGGGGCCGATGGCGGCAAACGAGACACCCAAGAGATATTCGATCTCAAGAATTAGACTCATTCTGGCCCGCCCCCTCGTCGTCGCCGCCCTTGAGCGCAAGGGCCAGTTTTTGGCTCTCGCGGACGATCTCGACGAGCTTGTCCTGTGGTTTGAGCCCCAGCGGTTTCGACGAGAGGGCGAAGCCTGCCCTTCGCGCGGCCTCGTAGGCCGTTTCGTAAAGCTCACGCGTTTGTTTGCGGTCTATTGCGACTTCTTCCGTCGAGCCATCTGAGCGCACGAGCTGGAGCGGCGCACGCCCGTCGCAGACGAGATCGCAGCGCGAGCGAAGTGCGTAGCCCCGCACATCCTGCTCCCCCAAAGCGACAAGCCCGAGCGCCGCCAGCAGGCTGCGGCCCGCGGCGTCTTTCCCGTGGCCGCCAAACCGCAACCGGCGCAGCGCAGCAAGACTCAAGACGAAGCTGTGCTCAAGATGATCGCACGTGATGCCAAGCGCCTGGACTGAGGGGGCGATATTCCCGTGATTGATTTCAGACGGCCTCACCTCTTTCGCGTTCTTGCCGGCGCCGTCCTTGGTCGTGCTCCAGCCGTCCTCGCCCTTGAACACCTTTACCCTTCGCAACACACCCAAGGGATCAATGCGACTGCCAGTGCGACGCCCCGACGTCTGAACCTCGATTTCGCCGGTTCGCTGATTGATGACTACGTCCTCGACCGGCACGTCGATACCGACGATTTCAGAAATCAGGCAGCGGGCGAATTTAGCCCCAAGCCCGCCTCCTTCGCCGGTCGAATGCCACGCGCCGAACAAGAGCGCCGTCGGCGACGCTTCGAGTAGCGCCGAGGCATCCTCCGCTTTGGCCTTGGCGAGGCGCTTTCCGATTTCGCTTTCCATGAAGGGCGCGCCCTCATAAAGGCTGTCACGCAGGATGGCGTCATAGACGCGATGCGGTGCATCGAGCGACGTGATCTTGCCGACACCGTCGAGCCCAGCCCCTGTGAAATCGACCTCTACATAGGGAATGCGCAAGCCATCATGGATCGACTTCGAGCAGGCATTCTTCCAGCCGGTTCGCCTGCGACTGCACGCTGTCGACCAGCACACACCACGCGTCCGCCCCGTTCAACCGGCGCCGCTCATAGACATGCCGGGGCGGCGCGTTCCGGTTGGCTCGCTTAGCTTCGTCGGATGGCGGGTACGTCGGCGGAAAAATCTTGTCGCCCTTGCCGCCCACCGGCTGGAGCGCCTGCCGGCGCCGCAAGGCGGCGTCCTCGGCAATCATGCGGTTGAGCGCGGCAATGTCCATATCGCTTCCCCTCTTGAGGCCGCACCCGGTAACCCCAGGTGCAGCCGGATGAATGGTAACACCGACGGCGCGGCGGTCAAAGCCGAGGGCGGGCTGACCGCGCCGCCGGGAGCGAAAAAATTCTTGACGAATGTTGCTCGTTTGTTCTAAAATTGTGAAAAGTCACGGAGGCCCCTGTTGCCCGGTTCCCTCGAAGCCTTTTCGCACAGCGAGCGAATGGCGCGCCGCCCGCCCGGAGCAGGCGCCGGTCTGTCGAGCCGCGGCGTTCCCCTCCCCGCGACTGCCGCGGGAAGGGGCGCTACAGTGCCGAGTCGCCCGGAAATGGCGCCGCAACCCCTTGAAAACGCTCAATTCGGGAACGGAAATGGCGCGCCGATCGGAATTGCCTGCGCTGGGCTGAAGTCAGCATCGGCGTCAGCCGAGTTTCGCCCGGCGCGGTCGCGTCGCCCGGAAATGGCGCCGCAACCCCTTGGAATCGCTCGAAACGGGCTCGGCCTAGAGCGGCGCCAGGTAGCGGATCGGGTCGATCGCCTTGCCGTCCTTGCGCAGTTCGAAATGCAGCCGCGGCGACTTGACCGCGCCGCTGTCGCCGGATTTGGCGATGATCTGCCCGCGCCGGACCGTATCGCCTTCCTTAACGTCAAGCTCGCTGTTGTCGGCATAGGCGGTGACATAGCCGTCGGCGTGGCGGATCAGGACGAGCTTGCCGTAGGTCTTGATGTCGTCTCCGGCATAGATGCAGGTTCCGTTGGCGGCGGCGTGCACCGGCTCGCCGACCGGCGCGGCGATATCGATGCCGTCGGTGTCGCCGCTCTTGAATTCCTGGACGATCGGCCCGCGCAAGGGCCAGCGGAACCGGTCGTGAGCGCCCGGCGCGGGTGGATTCTGCGCAAGCGCGTGGGCGCCGGCGAGGGTCGCAAGGGCGAGGGCGGCGAGGCCCCTGACGAATCCGGCTCGCGCCATCGCCGTCCCTTCAGTGCTGCATCGCCTTGACGATCGAGTCGGTCATCTTCTTGGCGTCGCCGAACAGCATCAGCGTATTGTCGCGGAAGAACAGCTCGTTCTCGACCCCTGCGTAGCCCGAGCCCATGCCGCGCTTGACGAACAGCACCGTCTTCGCCTTCTCGACGTCGAGGATCGGCATGCCGTAGATCGGCGACTTCGGGTCGGTCTTGGCGGCCGGGTTGGTGACGTCGTTCGCGCCGATGACATAGGCGACGTCGGTCTGGGCGAACTCGTTGTTGATGTCCTCGAGTTCGAACACCTCGTCGTAGGGCACGTTGGCTTCGGCCAGCAGCACGTTCATGTGGCCGGGCATGCGGCCGGCGACCGGATGGATCGCGTACTTGACCTCGACGCCCTCCTTCTTCAGGAGGTCCGCCAGTTCCCTCAGCGAATGCTGGGCCTGCGCGACCGCCATGCCGTAGCCGGGCACGATGATCACCTTCGAGGCGTTCTTCATCATGAAGGCGGCGTCCTCGGCCGAGCCCTGCTTGACCGGCCGCGTCTCCTTGCCGCCGGCGGGCCCCGCCACCTCGCCGCCGAAACCGCCGAGGATGACCGAGAAGAACGAGCGGTTCATGCCCTTGCACATGATGTAGGACAGGATCGCGCCCGACGAGCCGACGAGGGCGCCGGTGATGATGAGGGCGAGGTTGCCGAGGGTGAAGCCGATGCCCGCCGCCGCCCAACCGGAATAGGAGTTCAGCATCGAGATGACGACCGGCATGTCCGCGCCGCCGATCGGGACGATGAGCGTCACGCCGAGGGTCAGCGAGACGAGGGCGATCAGCCAGAAGAAGGCGGCCGACTGCGTGGCGTAGAAGAGCGCGATCAGCACGACGAGCGCGACGCCGAGGCCGATGTTGATCGCATGGCGCTGGGGCAGAAGGATCGGCGCGCCGGACATGCGTCCGTCGAGCTTGAGGAAGGCGATGATCGAGCCGGTGAAGGTTATCGCGCCGATGGCCTGGCCAAGCGACATCTCGATGATGCTCGCCGGATGGATGCCCATGCCCTCGGCGATGCCGAAGGCGTCGGGCGCGTAGAGCGCTCCCGCCGCCACCAGCACCGCGGCCAGTCCGACCAGCGAGTGGAACATCGCCACCAGCTGCGGCATCGCCGTCATCTGAATGGTGCGGGCGCGCCAGACGCCGATCGAGCCGCCGATGGCGATGGCCAGGACGATCAGCAGCCACGAGGCCGCCCCCGAGGGCGGCTTCAGGGCCAGCGTCGTCAGGACCGCGATCGCCATGCCGATCATGCCAAAGCGGTTGCCCTGCCGCGAGGAGGCGGGCGAAGAGAGGCCGCGGAGGGCCAGGATGAACAGGACGCCCGCGACGAGGTAGAGGAGCGCGGCGAGGTTGGCGTTCACGACCGTCAGCCCTTCTTCTTGTACATGGCGAGCATGCGTTCGGTCACGAGGAACCCGCCGAAGATATTGACCGAGGCGAGGATGAGGGCGATGAAGCCGACGACGCGGGCGAAGGTGGATCCACTGTCGACAGCAGCGACGCCGACCGAGAGCAGCGCGCCGACGACGATGACCGAGGAGATGGCGTTGGTCTCGGACATCAGCGGGGTATGCAACGCCGGAGTCACCGACCAGACGACGTAGTAGCCGACGAACACCGCGAGGGCGAAGATCGCGAGCCGGAATACGAACGGATCGATGGCGCCGCCCGAGGCCGCGTGCCCCGCCGCGGCGACCTGGTCGCCATAGGCGTGCACCGACTGCGCCGCCTGTTGCGCAGCGTCGGCAGCGGCTTTGAGTTTGGCGATTGCGGCGTCGAGATTGTCCATCCGGCTCTCCGGTTCTTAAGCGGCAGGCGGCGCGTCAGGCCTACTTGGGTTGAAAGTTGGGGTGAACGACCGCGCCGTCGCGGGTGAGGCAGGTCGCCTTCACGAGTTCGTCGTCCCAGTTGACCGCGAGCGCCTTGTTCGCCTTGTCGATCAGCGTCTCGACAAAGGCGTAGAGGTTGCGCGCATAAAGCGAGGAGGCGGTGGCCGCGAGGCGGGTCACGCTGGAATAGCCAACGATCTTGACGCCGTTGTCGCTCGTCACGAGTTCGCCCGCCTTGGCGAGCTCGCAGTTGCCGCCACGCTCGACGGCGATGTCGACGATGACCGAGCCAGGGCGCATCGACTTCACCATCTCGGCGGTCACGAGACGCGGAGCAGGACGGCCGGGGATCAACGCGGTCGTGATGACAATGTCCTGCTTGGCGATGTGCGAGGCGATGAGCGCCGCCTGCTTGGCCTTGTAGGCGTCCGACATTTCCTTGGCGTAACCGCCGGCGGTCTCCGCCTGCTTGAACTCGTCATCCTCGACGGCGACGAACTTCGCGCCAAGCGACTCGACCTGCTCCTTGGTCGCCGGGCGGACGTCGGTCGCGGTGACGATCGCGCCGAGGCGCCGCCCAGTCGCGATCGCCTGAAGGCCCGCGACGCCGACGCCCATGACGAAGAGCTTGGCCGCAGGAACTGTGCCGGCCGGCGTCATCATCATCGGCATCGCCCGGCCGTATTCGGCGGCGGCGTCGAGGACGGCGCGGTATCCGGCGAGATTGGCCTGGCTGGACAGGACGTCCATCACCTGCGCGCGCGTGATGCGCGGCATCAACTCCATCGCGAAGGCGGAAACGCCAGCCTTCGCCATGGCCTGGACCGCATCGGTATGGCCGTAGGGGTCCATGGTCGCAACGACGAGCGCGCGGGGCTTGACCAGTCCAAGTTCGGTGGCGCTCGGCCGGCGCACCTTGAGCACGACGTCCGCGCCGAACGCCTCCGCGGCAGTGACAATTCGAGCGCCCGCGTTTGCAAAGTCCGCGTCGATCACTCCGGCCTTGAGGCCCGCGCCGCTCTCGACCGCGACCTCGGCGCCAAGGCCGATGAATTTCTTGACTGTCTCGGGTGTCGTCGCGACGCGAGTCTCCGCCGGGTCCGTTTCCGCGACCACTCCAATCAACATGAGACTTTCCCCAAAGACCGTCGATGTTTTTGCTTGACCTGTGCCCGGCCAGCTTTCCCCAGCGGGGTTGGCCGCATTCGCGGCGTCGCAAACCCATAGAGCATCGCCGGTCGCGCCGCAACGCTACAAAGCGTCTCACTCCGCGCCGGGCGAGATGTCGGCAGATTGGCGCGGGCTGGGACAACGCGCGCTCAAGTCTTGACGTCGTGAGTTGGTCGAGGACACTTGAGCCATCAGGCGCGGATGAGAACCTCGATCGGCCGATCGTTCGACTTGTCGCGGGATTCGAGCGTTTCAAATTTGAGGAGTTCCGCGTGTGCAGCTTCCTGCGCGGCCCTGGCCTCCTCTATCTGCATTGTAAGCTCCGCAATCGAGCTCTTGAGGTTGTCGCGCCGAACCGAGGCGGCGCGAGCGTAGGTCGGATAAGCGAAATGGCGAGGGTCGCTTATTCCCGCGCGCTTTTCCTCGTTCGCGATTTCTCGGTCGAGCTCAGCCGAAATTCGTGCGAACTCGGCAAGCATCGTTTCGATTTGCCGGACCCGACGCCCCTTTTCGTCGAGCTGAAAGCGCTTCAGGCGAATAAACGTGTCCCGGGACTTCATTCCAAGACGCTCCATGCAAGCAACCCACGAAGAAGGCGGCGTCGCCCCCGAACTCAATCACCTTGAGACCGTCGGAGACTGCAGTACGAAGGTTTCGCTTTTGTTACCGTTACGTGGGGAAAGGGGTCTTCCGCTAAGCGCGAGGCCTTGCCGCCTCGCGACCAACCCCTTGAGCAATCTGTCCATGCGGCGTTAGCAATTCGTTTACGCGTATCCTTAACAATCGTGGCTAGGGCGAGTCAGGTGCGTCCAAAATTTCCGATGGAGATCAATAGGAGCAGCGATAACGCCGCTCGCATGTTTACGAGTGCGATGAATCGCTTACGGCTTCTCTCTAATTCATTATGTTAAAAATGTCGGCTACGGATATCGTTCTAATTCAGGCCCTTATTCGAGTTCCGTAAGGTCGCCATAAGGGACTTGCGCGAAGGAATCACGATTTGTTAACCAATGGCGGTCACTCTCTATTTCGAATCATCCCGGGTGAATCTGACTGCGCGCGGCGAAGATTGGGCGTGAAGGCGACGTACAAAACCGCGGTCACGAGGCGGAAGGCGAGGCGGGGAGCCTAACATGCGGGTACTATTGATCGAGGACGATGCGGCGACCGCGCAAAGCATCGAGTTGATGCTGAAATCCGAGAACTTCAATGTCTATGCGACCGACCTTGGGGAGGAGGGCATCGATCTCGGAAAGCTGTACGATTACGACATCATCTTGCTCGACCTGAATTTGCCGGACATGTCGGGATACGAGGTGCTCCGCTCGCTGCGCGTTACCAAAATCAAGACCCCAATCCTCATTCTGTCCGGGATGGCGGGCATCGAGGACAAGGTCAAAGGGCTCGGCCACGGCGCCGACGACTACCTGACCAAGCCCTTCCATAAGGACGAATTGATTGCCCGCATCCACGCCATCGTGCGGCGTTCCAAGGGGCATGCCCAGTCGGTCATCACCACGGGAGATCTCGTTGTCAATCTTGATCAGAAGACCGTCGAGGTCGACGGCGCGCGAGTTCATCTGACTGGGAAGGAATATCAGATGCTCGAGTTGCTCTCGCTGCGCAAGGGCACCACGCTAACCAAGGAAATGTTCCTGAACCATCTCTATGGTGGCATGGACGAGCCGGAGCTAAAGATCATCGACGTTTTCATTTGCAAGCTGCGCAAGAAGCTGGCGATGGCTTCGAATGGACGCAATTACATCGAAACGGTGTGGGGACGCGGCTATGTTTTGCGCGAACCGTCCCCCGCAGACGAACGCATCACCGCCTGATTTCTTCCTGCGCCTTCGCTGTGTCTCGTCTGGCGATTGGGTCGGCTACCACGGGAGGGACGTAGCACCCATCAAAACTCTGTCCACCGCAGCGGCGCACTGACGGCCCTCGCGGATCGCCCAAACGACGAGCGACTGTCCGCGGCGCATGTCGCCACAGGCGAACACCTTGGCGAGCGACGAGGTGTAGCTCTCCGTGTCGGCGGCGACGTTGCCCCGGCCGTCGAGCACCACGCCGAGTTCGTTAAGCATTCCCTCTTTCACCGGTGACACGAAACCCATAGCTAGAAGAACGAGATCGGCCTTTAGGATAAATTCAGTTCCTGCAACGGGCTTCATCTTTTCGTCGACGCGTACGCACTTCAGGCCTGTGAGGATGCCGTTCTCGCCCTCGAACGCCGTCGTCATTACTGCGAAGTCCCGCTCGGCTCCTTCCTCGTGGCTCGATGACGTGCGGAGCTTTAGCGGCCAGTTCGGCCAGGTTAGCAGCTTGTCCTCGGCCTTGGGAGGCATCGGCAGTATTTCCAGCTGCGTCACTTTGAGCGCGCCCTGGCGAATGGACGTGCCGATGCAGTCGGAGCCAGTATCCCCACCGCCGATCACCACGACATGTTTGCCAGAAGCAAGGATGGCCTGGTTCGTGCCGAGCGGCTCTCCCGAAACGCGTCGGTTCTGCTGCGGTAGGAAGTCCATTGCGAAATGGACTCCGACGAGGTCCCGACCCGGAACCTGCAGATCTCGCGACGCCTCTGCGCCGCCGGCCAGCGCAATCGCATCATAGTCGTCGAAGAGGATGCGGGCGCTGACGTTGACGCCGACAAAGGCGTCGTAGTGGAAGACTACGCCCTCGGCAGTCATCTGCTCGACGCGGCGATCTATGTGGCGCTTCTCAAGCTTGAAGTCCGGGATGCCATAGCGCAACAAACCGCCGGCCTTGGCCTGCTTTTCGTAGACGTGCACTTCGTGGCCGGCGCGCGCGAGCTGTTGGGCGCAGGCGAGGCCGGCAGGACCAGAGCCGACGATGGCGATCTTCTTGCCCGTACGGTCCGCCGATGGTTCGGGCGTTACCCAACCCTCCGCGAACGCGCGGTCGATAACGGCGCATTCGATCGTCTTGATTGTGACTGGGGCGTCCTGGATGTTGAGCGTGCAGGAGGCCTCACAGGGGGCAGGGCAAACCCGACCGGTGAACTCCGGGAAATTGTTGGTGGAAAGGAGATTGCGTGCAGCCTCATGCCAGTCGCCGCGGTAAACGAGGTCGTTCCAGTCGGGAATTTGGTTGTTGACCGGGCAGCCGTTGTGGCAGTACGGGATGCCGCAGTTCATGCAGCGAGCCGCCTGATTGCGGATCCCCTCCTCGCTCAGGGGGAGAACGAACTCCCGATAATGCCGAATCCGGTCCGAGGCCGGGGCGTAGCGCCGGTCTGTCCGATCAATCTCCAAAAAGCCTGTCACCTTGCCCATGCTCATTCCTTCCCCTGGCCCCGCAAAGGCCAAGGCGCGGGGAGGAGGCGCGCGGCGCTGTCCATCCCCCTTGTTTGCTAGACCGTAAGGTCTTCTCCTGACCCCGATTCTTGCGGTCAGCTCACTCGCCTGCCGCCAGCATCGCCCCTTCGCTCCTTGCTGCGAGCTCCGCCAGCGCACGCCGGTACTCGACCGGCATTACCTTGCGGAACTTGGGCAAGTACGCTTCCCAGTTCTCCAAGATGCGCCGCGCACGCGCCGACTCGGTCGCCCTGGCATGGTTGACGATCAACTGGTGGAGGCGCTCCCCGTCGAAGCGGTTCATGTCGCGCATCACGTCGACTTGGCCGTGCGCCTGCAAGTCGCCTCCCGAATGAAGATGACGCACCATGACCTCTTCCTCGGCCGCGACTGGTTCGAGTTCGACCATCGCCATGTTGCAGCGTTGGGCGAAAGTTCCCGCCTCGTCCAGCACATAAGCGATGCCGCCGGACATCCCGGCTGCGAAATTTCGGCCGGTCTCGCCGATCACGACGACGACCCCACCCGTCATATATTCGCAGCCGTGATCGCCGACGCCTTCGACCACAGCGATCGCGCCTGAGTTGCGGACGGCGAACCGCTCGCCGGCCACGCCGCGGAAGTAACACTCGCCGGCGATCGCGCCGTAGAGCACCGTGTTTCCGATAACAATCGACTCCTCGGGCTTCAGCAGCGCGGCTTCGCGCGGCGGGTAGACGACGATCCGCCCACCTGACAGACCCTTGCCGACGTAATCGTTGGCGTCGCCCTCGAGCTCGAGCGTAACGCCTTTGGCGAGGAAAGCGCCGAAGCTCTGCCCCGCCGTGCCTTTGAACTTGATATGTATCGCCTCGTCGCGCAGACCGGCATGACCGTAACGCTTGCCGATCTCGCCCGATAGCATAGCGCCGGTCGAGCGATCCGAGTTTCGGATAGCAAGGTCGAGGCGAACGTGCTTACCGTGTTCGATCGCGTGGCTCGTCTCGGCAAGCAGTCGGCGGTCGAGCACACGCTCAAGTCCATGATCCTGCTCGATGCTGCGATAGATCGTGTCGCCCCCCCAAGGCGTCGGTTTGTGGAACAGCTTCGAGAAATCGAGGCCTTGCGCCTTGGCGTGTTCGAGGAGCTTGGCCTTGTCCAGCATCTGCCTCTGGCCAATCATTTCGTCAAATCTACGGTAGCCAAGCGCCGCCATCATCGCCCGCACCTCCTCTGCGACGAAGAAGAAGTAGTTAATGACGTGCTCCGGCTTGCCGACAAATCGCTTCCGCAAGACTGGGTCTTGCGTAGCGACGCCGACAGGACACGTGTTAAGATGGCACTTGCGCATCATAATGCAGCCGGCGGCGATCAGCGGCGCCGTGGCAAAGCCGAATTCGTCCGCGCCCAGAAGCGCGCCTATGACCACGTCGCGGCCGGTTCGCAGGCCGCCGTCGACCTGTACCGCGATGCGTGATCTCAGCCCGTTCATCACGAGCGTCTGATGGGTCTCGGCAAGGCCTATCTCCCACGGTGATCCCGCGTGCTTGATTGAGGTCAGAGGCGATGCGCCGGTGCCTCCCTCGAAGCCTGAGATCGTGACGTGATCGGCCTTGCACTTGGCGACGCCCGCCGCCACTGTGCCGACCCCGACCTCGGAGACGAGCTTGACCGAAACCGCAGCCGCGGGATTGACGTTCTTCAGGTCGTAGACCAGCTGTTTAAGATCCTCAATCGAGTAAATGTCATGGTGCGGCGGCGGCGAGATTAGCCCGACGCCCTGGGTCGAGTGCCGGACCTTGGCGATGACCGCATCGACCTTGTGCCCGGGCAACTGGCCGCCTTCGCCGGGCTTGGCGCCTTGCGCCATCTTGATTTGGATCATGTCCGAGTTGACGAGATATTCCGTCGTCACGCCGAAACGGCCTGAGGCGACCTGCTTAATCGCGCTTCGCATCGAATCGCCGTTGGCCAACGGCTTGAACCGGTCGGGCTCCTCACCACCCTCGCCGGTGTTCGACTTGCCGCCGATTTGGTTCATCGCAATGGCGAGCGTGGTGTGCGCCTCCCGCGAAATCGAGCCGAACGACATCGCTCCAGTGGCGAACCGCTTGACAATCTCGGAGGCCGGTTCGACCTCGGCGACCGGAACCGGCGCCCGACCGTCATCTTCCGCCGACCGGATGCGGAAGAGGCCTCGGACGGTCAGAAGCTGTTCACTTTGCTCGTTGAGAATTCTTGCAAAGGCGTCGTAGCGGTCGCGCGCGCCGCCGCGCACGGCGTGTTGCAGCAGAGAGACAGTCTGCGGCGTCCAGTTGTGCGCTTCGCCACGCACTCGATAGGCATACTCACCGCCGACCTCGAGCGAGGTCTTAAGCACTGGTGAATTGCCGAACGCTTCGGCGTGACGGCGCCGCGTCTCTTCTGCAATCTCGGCGAGCCCGGCGCCCTCGATTGTCGTCGCCGTACCAAAGAAGAACTCATTGACGAACGCCTTCGAAAGGCCTACCGCATCGAAAATCTGCGCGCCGCAATAGGACTGGTAAGTGGAGATGCCCATCTTTGACATGACCTTTAGCAGGCCCTTGTCGATCGACTTGATGAAACGCTTGATGACCTCGTAGCTCGAAATCGGTTCGGGCAGATCCTTGGTCATCGCAGACAGGGTCTCGAAAGCGAGATACGGGTTGATCGCCTCCGCCCCGTAGCCGGCCAGACAGGCAAAGTGGTGAATCTCACGCGTTTCGCCAGTCTCGACCACAAGCCCGACAGATGTACGCAGGCCCTTGCGAATGAGGTGATGATGCACCGCGGCCGTCGCAAGGAGCGCCGGAATCGGAATGCGGTCCGCGCCGACCATGCGGTCGGAGAGGATGATGATGTTGTAACGGCCGTGGACGGCTGCTTCGGCGCGATCGCACAGGCGTTTGACCGCTTCTTCCATGCCCGCGGCACCCGTCTCCACGGCATAGGTGATGTCGAGAGTCTTGGTGTCGAAGGAATCCTCGAAATGACCAATGCAGCGGATCTTTTCAAGGTCCTCGTTGGTCAGGATCGGCTGGCGCACTTCGAGGCGCTTATGCCGCGCGGTACCCTCGAGGTCCAATAGGTTCGGCCGCGGTCCGATGAACGACACGAGGCTCATCACAAGCTCCTCGCGGATCGGGTCGATGGGTGGGTTCGTCACCTGCGCGAAGTTCTGCTTAAAGTAGGTGTAAAGCAGTTTGGACTTGGACGAGAGCGCCGAAATCGGCGTGTCCGTGCCCATCGAGCCAATCGCCTCCTGACCCGTGGTCGCCATGGGCGTTAGCAAGAAGGCGAGGTCTTCCTGTGTGTAGCCAAAAGCTTGTTGTCGGTCGAGCAACGACACGTCGGTCCGGGAGGCGCGCGGCTCGACGGGATTAAGCTCTTCGAGGACGATCTGTGTCTTCTCGAGCCAGGAATGGTAAGGGTGTGCGCGCGATAGGGTCAGCTTGATCTCGGCGTCCGACACGATGCGATGCTCATTAAGATCAACGAGCAGCATCTTGCCGGGCTGAAGCCGCCACTTGGCGACGATCTTCTCCTCTGGCACCGGCAGAACACCCATCTCGGACGCGAGCACGACAAGATCGTCGTCAGTAACGAAATACCGGGCCGGACGAAGTCCGTTGCGATCGAGCGTCGCACCGATCTGGCGCCCGTCGGTGAATGCGACCGCAGCCGGTCCGTCCCACGGCTCCATGAGCGCGGCGTGATATTCGTAAAAGGCGCGCCGCTCCTCGTCCATCAGCGGATTGCCGGCCCAAGCCTCCGGGATGAGCATCATCATCGCGTGCACCAGCGAGTAGCCGCCCTGAACCAGGAATTCGAGCGCGTTGTCGAAGCACGCAGTGTCCGATTGGCCTTCGTACGAAATCGGCCAGAGCTTCGAAATATCGTTGCCAAACAACTCGGAGTCGACACTCGCCTGGCGCGCCGCCATCCAGTTGACGTTGCCGCGCAGCGTATTGATCTCACCGTTGTGGGCGACTAGCCGATAGGGGTGTGCAAGACGCCAGGATGGGAACGTGTTGGTCGCGAAGCGTTGATGGACGAGCGCGAGGGCCGTCTCGTAACGTGAGTCCAAAAGGTCCCGGTAGTACGGCGCGAGCTGACGAACGAGCACCATGCCCTTGTAGACGATAGTGCGCGCCGACATCGACACCGGGTAATATTCCGCGATCTGCGGGCCGCCGCGCGCGTAGACGCAGTTCGACACCACCTTGCGGATGATAAAGAGCCTACGCTCGAACTCGTCTTCGCTGCCCAGATTCGCCGCCCGGCCGACGAAGATCTGCTGTGCCACCGGTTCGACCGCCTTCACCCGTTCGCCAAGCCCGGTATTGTCGACCGGGACGTCCCGCCAGCCGAGAACTGTCTGGCCTTCCGTCGCGACGACCTCTTCGACGATATTGCGCACCTGCTTTCGGGCCTCGCCATCGCGCGGCATGAAGAACTGGCCGATCGCATAATGGCCGGGGTCCGGCAATTCGAATCCGAGCCTGGCGCATTCCGGGGCGAAGAATGAATGCGGGATCTGCGTCAGAACGCCGCAACCATCGCCAAGCGTGGGATCGGCGCCGACCGCACCCCGATGGTCGAGATTGACCAGAATTTGCAAGCCTTTCTCGAGGATGTCGTGCGACTTTCGGTTCCTCATATCGGCGACGAAACCGACGCCGCAGGAATCATGCTCCATCGCCGGATCGTACAGACCATGGGCGCGGGGAAGAAACGGATCGATTCCATGAGACACGCGCGCGCTTGCCGGGGCGGCCAGGCTTTCCTTCTGGGTTTCGGCGTTCATTTCTCGGTTCCCCCGACAGTCGGGTTCCTTCGGCGACTGTCATTCCAACATTTGAAGGCATATCGTGTCGTGGACAAGGACGCTGCGAGGCGCGCAGCCGGCTGCTCTTCACGCTTCGGATTTCTTTCGATCCGTGTTGGTCGTCCGATACGACAACGCTGCGCCTCGCACATCTGATCGCGACGAGACGGGGCCTCATTCGCGGAATGGTCAGTAAAACTGTCCTATCAAAAACCTTGCCAGAAATGAAGAGCGAGCACAAGCCAGTCCGAAGGGATTCTTGGCCCGATCTCCAAAGGGCGGGCGCCGGAACAATTGCCAAGGCGCCGTAACTTGAGGCAGTTTCGCCGGATGCACGCAGTTCGCGAAAGAATGGTCGGACAAAAGGGACGGGGATGAACTTCGCGAGCGACAATGGTGCAGGGGCGGCGCAGGAAATTCTCGCAGCGATCGCCGCGACGTCGCGGATTAACGCCCCGGCGTACGGCGCCGACGACTTTACGGCGGGTGCGACTGCGATGCTGAGCGAGGTTTTCGAGACGAAAACCGAAGCCTTTCTCGTGACGACAGGAACGGCGGCGAATGCTCTTGCCCTGGCGTCGCTTGCGCAGCCATTCGAGACTGTCTTCTGCCACGATGAAGCCCACATCCATGACGATGAATGCGGGGCCCCTGAATTCTTCACCGGTGGGGCGAAATTGGTCGGGATCGGAGGAGAAGGTGGCAAGTTGACGCCCGACGCCCTGCGCAAGACGCTCGAGCGCTTCCCTCGCGGACTGGTGAAGACGTCCCAACCGGGCGCGCTGTCGCTGTCGCAGGTAACCGAGGCCGGAACGGCTTACACGATCGGCGAGATTGCCCAGCTCTGCGACATCGCGCACGGGGCGGGCATCGGCGCGCATATGGACGGAGCGCGCTTCGCCAACGCGATTGCGGCGACCGGCGCTTCGCCAGCACAAATGACCTGGCGCGCTGGAATCGACGCGCTTTCCTTCGGCGCGACCAAGAACGGCGCCCTTGCCTGCGAGGCGGTCGTCTTCTTCGATCCCGCACGCGCGGCGAACTTCGAATATCGGCGCAAGCGCGGCGGGCATACGCTGTCCAAGGGGCGGTTTCTCGGCGCCCAGATGCAGGCTTATCTGCGGGACGGCCTGTGGCTCAGGCTCGCTGATCGAGCCAATGCGGCTGCGCGGCGCCTGAGTGCGGGGCTCGCCAGGGCGCCTGGCGTACGGCCTACTTGGCCGACCGAAGCGAACGAGGTGTTTGTCATCGCGCCGACGGCGATGGTAAGCGCCTGGCGCGCCGCCGGCGCGGCGTTTCACGAATGGAGCACGCGGTCAATCGCGAGCGATCGCGCACCTCGCTCGGGCGAAGTGCTGGTGCGGCTTGTCACATCGTTCGAAACAACATCCGAGGAAATCGATCGGCTTCTTGCGCTCTGCGGCGTCCGCGAGGCGGCGTCTGCGCGAGCGCCGTGACTGCGCCGCATTTCGCGCGACAGATGGCGCCGCAGAGGGGAATTCTGGAGCGGTCAGGTATGGTTGGGCTTGGCAGGCGCATTCGGCTACTTGCGACTCGCGCGGCATTCGCGGTCGCGCCGGTCCTCGCGTTCGTCCCTGCGGCCGACGCGCAGTGGTTCTTGCCATTCGGAGCCGCCCCGCCGGCCGAAATCGTCAACAGGCTGCGGGCCGAGGGTTATGTTTTGGCCCGTCCGCTCGATCGTCGGGACACGGTCTATCTCGCCGATGTCGTTCGTGGTCCGCACGGTCGCGAGCGGCTGGTCATCGACGCGTGGAGCGGAGAGATCCTCCAGCGGTTTCTCGCGCGCCGCGGAGGATATGCACCCGAGGGCGGCGAGTTCAGCGAACCGCCGCCGCTCGGCCCGCCGCCGATGCGCGATTTCCGCGAGGGCGACTTCGGCTATGGTCAGCCCGGCTTCGAGGCGCCGCCGCCCAGGGCCAAGGTGCGGCAGAGGCCCGCCGCGACGGCCCGCAAGGGAGGCGAGCCCAAGGCGACTCCGCCCTCGGCGCAATCGGCCGAACCGCAGAACACGGGGCCCGGCAGTCCCGGCGCGGCCCCTGCTGCGGCTGCGCCTGCCTCGCCTGAGGGCGGCGCTGCGGCCAACCCGAGCGCAAGCGAGCAAGCCAAGCCGGAGTCAGCGTCCCCGAAAGCTTCAACCCCGAACCCCGCTGCTGGGCCAGCGAAGGAAGCTCAGCCGAAGGCCGAAACCTCTCCGTCTCCGGCGCCCGCGGAGGCCAAGCAAGCCGCGCCCGCGGCGACTCCGCCGACGGCGGAGAAGCCGGCCGACAAGGGCGAGAAGAAAGTCAACGACGTTCCGGTGAACCCGCTGGATTGAGCCGCAACAGAAAAGGGCGCCCTTTCGGGCGCCCTCTCAAACTGCTGACGGACCTGGGCTCAGGCGGCCTTTGCGGCCGGAGCCTCGATCGTCTTGCCGGAGCCGATCGGAATGATCCTCGGCTTCTGCGCCTCCGGGACCTCGCGGACCAGATCGATGTGGAGCAACCCGTTCTCGCAGGTTGCGCCGGTCGCCACGACATGGTCGGCAAGCTGGAAGCGGCGCTCGAACGCACGAGCGGCGATCCCCTGATAGAGCACGTCGCGCTTCTCGTCCTTTCCGTTCGACTCCTTCGAGCCACGGACGGTCAGAGTATTCTCGCGGGTCTCGACCGAGATTTCCTTCTCGGCGAAGCCCGCGACGGCGAGTGTGATCCGGTAGGCGTTTTCGCCGGTCCGTTCGATGTTGTAGGGTGGATAGGTCGGAGCGTTCTGCTCCGCGCCGACTGCCTTGTCGAGCATGGCGAGCAGGCGATCGAACCCGACGGTCGAACGATAGAACGGCGCAAGATCATAGTTCAGCATGGTCACATCCTCCTGTGAGCGATATGGCGGAGAACGCCCCGATCGGCTGCGTTCGCCACTGCGGGTCCATTGGACCCCGCACTGTTCATGTGGCGCCGAAAAAGGGGAATTCAAGGGGCCCCGCCTTCGCCACAAAAAGCGCAACCTCTGCGGCCATAGGCGCGATTGCGCGGGCGCTCGTCGCTCGCTATAGCGCAACCACGGAGGAGGCTCGGCCTCCGGTTCACGGGGTATCGAATCGCATGATGAAGTCCCTTATGGCCGCGGCCGTCGGCGCGGCGGCCCTGTGCATGAGCATCGCTGCGTTTGCGGGGCCGTCCGGTCCCCAGTCCGACGAAGACAAGACGCCGAAGCCGCTGCCGCCGCTGCAGAAGAATTTTCCGCTCGACCAGACCTGGTCGCTGCGCGAACTGAACGGCAAGCCGGTTCCGTCCGGGCTCGACGCGAGCCTGAAAATCGACGGAACCTTGCGCGGCTCCGGCTATACCGGCTGCAACTCGTGGTCGGCGACGCTCTATCCGGTCAAGGACCAGCACCTTCTGGTCGGACCGTTCGCCCTGACGAAGAAGCAGTGTCCCAAGGACGTCATGGCGATCGAGTTCGGTTTCCTGTCGGGTCTGCTCGACAAGCCGACCTGGGACCTCGTCAACGGCGACCTGGTGATCAAGGGGCCGCGCGGCGCGATGCGGCTCGTCCGGTCGCTGTGAGGCGAAAGTCCGGAACGCCGCCTTTAGCGCAGGTTTAGCGGCGAGGGTCTTTTAAATCAACGGGTTGGACCCCCGCTTAGCGTCGCCTGTCCATGATATTGTACCTTATATACATGTAATATACTCTTGGGGCTTCGCCGATGCTGGACTGGCCAAGGCCTGCGCGAGCGCGACCCTGTCCCGGGTGGAGGGGGAGGCGCCGCGGCGATGCTGGGAGAGGGTGGCGGCCGAAGGCCGCCGGGTGGAAGCCGTCATCTGGAGCCGGACGTCACCGGCCCCATCTGAGCGCAGCCGTCTCCACCGGCGCGTCCCAGAGCGCGAGCAGGTCCTCGTCGAGCATGGAGAGCGTGACCGAGCCGCCGGCCATGTCGAGCGACGTCACGTAGTTGCCGACGAGCGAGCGAACGACCCGCGCGCCGCGCTTCTCGATCTCGCGCCGCGCCGCATTGTAGATGAGATAGAGCTCCATCAGCGGCGTGCCGCCGAAGCCGTTGACGAACAGCAGCGCATCGCCGCGGACGGCGTCGCCGAGATCGCCGGCGACCGCCCCGACCATCTCTTCGACGATAAGGTTCGCCGGCGCGAGCGGCACGCGACGGCGGCCGGGCTCGCCGTGGATGCCGACACCCATTTCCATTTCCGATTCTCCGATCGCGAAGGTCGGCCGGCCGGCGGCCGGGACGGTGCAACTCGTCAGCGCGACGCCCATCGACCGCGTGCGGGCGTTGACGCGGTCTCCGAGGCTTTTCAGGAAGGCGAGATCGCGCCCCGCCTCGGCGGCGGCGCCGACGATCTTCTCGACCACCAGCGTGCCCGCCACGCCGCGGCGGCCGGACGTCCAGGTCGAGTTTTCGACCGCGACGTCGTCGTCGGTGATCACGGTCTCCACCGGCCCGCCGATCAGCTCGGCCGCCATCTCGAAATTCATCCGGTCGCCGGAATAATTCTTGACGATGAAGAGGAGGCCCTCGCCGCCGTCGACGGCCTCGGCCGCCGCGGCCATCTGATCCGGGGTGGGGGAGGTGAAGACCTGCCCGGGGCAGGCCGCGTCCAGCATGCCATATCCGACGAAGCCCGCATGGAGCGGTTCGTGGCCGCTGCCGCCCCCGGAGACCAGCGCCACCTTGCCGGGGCTGAGCCGGGCGCGACGGACGAACTTGTTCTCGGGCCCGAGCGTCACCAGTCCGGAATGCGCCGCGGCGAAGCCGGACAGGCTCTCCGCGAGCATCGCATCGACGTCATTGACGAATTTTTTCATTCGATCTCCTCCCCGTGGATCGTCACCGGCCCTCGCCCAGGAGCAGGGTCAGGCGGTGCACGAAATCGAATAACAGCGTCTCCAGCTCCTGGTTCTTCCCCGCACTGCCGAGATCCGGCAGCGCGACGGTGATCTTTCGCTCGCGGCGACCGTCGGCTGCGACGCCGAGCCGTCCGGGATGCGCCTGCGAATAGACCTTCAGAAATGCGGCCCGCTCGTGCGGGGAGAAGTGGCAGATCTCGAAGATGAGCGGCACATGGCGGGCCGGGATCGGCACCTGATAGGACGGGTTGGAGATCTGGGAAACGAAGCTCCGGTTCTTGCCGATCGCCTCGGCGAGCCTCTGGCGCATGCCGGAGGGGCGGCTCTCGAGCACGCGCTTCAGGATGGACTTGTAGGCGGCGACGGCGTCCGTCGGGGCCTCGCGTTTCGGACGCGCCTCATGCATGGCGCGCGATGGCCGCCTTGAGGCGGGCGAGCGACGACGGCGCGACCGAAAGCTCGTCGAGGCCGCAGTCGAGCAAGGCCGGCAGATAGCGCGGGTCCGCGGCCATGTCGCCGCACAGGCTGACCGGAGCGCCGGTCCTCATGCCGTGCGCGGCTGTCCGCGCGATGAGTTCGAGCACCGCCGGGTTCAGGGGATCGGCGAGGGCTGCAAGCTCGCCATTGCCGCGGTCGCAGGCCGTCACGTACTGGACGAGGTCGTTGCTGCCGATGGAATAGAAGTCGGCGTCGAAACGTTCGATCGTCAGCGCGGCCGCCGGAACTTCGACCATGATGCCGAGCGCGGGGCGCCGGGCGACGAGTCCTTCGGACGCGAGTTCGGCCATCGCGGCGTCGACATGCGCGCGCGCCTCGGCGAGCTCGCCGGGCGTGGTCACCATCGGCAGCATCACCTTGAGGTTTCCGTATCCGGCGGCGCGCGCGAGCGCCCTGAGCTGAGTCTTGAAAAGGCCCGGCCGGCGCAGCGACAGGCGCAATCCGCGCACGCCGAGAAAGGGATTCGCCTCGCCGTCGAAGGTGACGCCGGCGATCGGCTTGTCGCCGCCCGCGTCGAGCGTGCGGATGGCGACCGGCCGCTCGCCGGCCCATTCGAGAATCCGCCGATAGGCCTCGAACTGCGCCGTCTCGTCCGGCGGGGCGGCGCCGGGCTCGAACAGGAATTCGGTGCGCACGAGACCGACGCCGTCCGCATGGACGGCGTCGCCCGTGAGGTCTCCGAGTCCCTGAATGTTGACCAGGGTGCGGATTCTCCGGCCCGAGCGCGTCACGGCGGGCGCCGAGACGCGGCGGGCCTCCTCCGCCTGACGCTCGGCGAGCGCGGCGGAGCGGCGGCGCCACTCGGCGAGCCGGCCCGCCGTTGGCTCGATCTCGATCTCGCCCTCGTCGCCGTCGAGCAGAACCCACGCCCCGTCGAAAGCGGGAATGTCGCCAAGGCCGACGACCATCGGCACGCCGCGGGCGCGCGCCAGCACCGCGACATGGCTTGAAGCGCTGCCCGCCGTGAGCGCGACGCCGGCCGAGCGCGTCCAGTCGATCTCGAGAAAGCGGGACGGCGCCAGGTCGTCGGCGAGGACGATGGCTTCTTTCGGCAGTGTCGGCTGGGCCTGAGTGTCGCCCGTGAGCGCGCGGCACACCCGGTCGCGGAGATCGACAAGATCCGACGCGCGCGCCCTGAAGGTGTCGTCTTCGGCGGCGGAATAGTCGGCGATCTGGGCGTCGAGCGCCTGTCGCCACGCACGCGCCGCCGGCGCGCCCGCCTCGATCCCGGCAAAGGCCGGGCCGGACAATTCGTCGTCATCGAGCAGCGCGAGCTGGAATTCGAGAATGTCAGCCGACTCGCGCTTGTGCGTAGCCGCAAGCGCCGACAGATCGGCGCCGGCCCTGGCGATCGCCTGCTCCAGCGCGGCGCGCTCCGCCTCAGGCGAGCCGAAGCTGCGAGCCTCCACGGCGGCGCTCGCAAGGCGGGCGAGCGGCCCGGCGGCGAGGCCCGGCGCCGCCGCGCGGCCGCGCAGTCGAAGCGTCTCAGCCGTCATCGGGAAAATCCCGCTCGACGAGAGCGACCAGCGCGTCGACTGCCGCCTGCGCGTCGGCGCCCTCCGCGCGGAAATGGAGCTCGGCGTCGCGGGGCGCCTTGGCCGCCATGAGCTTGACGATGCTCTTCGCATCGATCCACGGGCCATCCGCCGACACCGCGAGTGAAACCTTCGACGAGAATTTCTTGGCGAGCTTGGTGAGCTTGACGGCGGGGCGCGCGTGAAGGCCCGCCTCGTGGCGAAGACGAACCGAGGTCGTCACTCTTGGGCGAAGGACGGCGCTGGACGCCGGATCGGAATGCACGGTCATGTCACCTTGGCGAGAGTTCTTCTGCGGTCGCGCGCACTTCCGCAAGGCTTGCGCCCCCTGACGCTTCGGTCGCGGCCATGATCGCGCCTTCGACAATCGGCGAATTGCAGAGGACGACATGCTGGCGGCGCTCCTCGGACAAAAGCTCGATCGCCATTTCGCTGTTCGTTTCGGCGCCGCCGAGATCGACCAGAATGGCGACGCCGCGCGGCGACCACGCCTCGTCGATCGCGTCCAGGATCTTCTGGACGTCCGTGCCGAGCCCCCCCTCGGGATTGCCGCCGCAGTAGGCGACCTTGACTTCGTCGCCGACCATTTGCCGGACCATGTCGGCCGCGCCCCGCGCGACGTCGGGCGAGTGCGAAACGATGACCAGGGATACGTTGTCGCTCACGGGATTTCATCCAGGAAAGGCGAAAGGGCTTCGACGATGATCTGGCTCGACCGCGCGCCCGGGTCCATGTGGCCGACGCTCCGCTCGCCGAGATAGGCGGCGCGGCCCTTGCTGGCGCGCATCGGGATGGTGGCCGCCGCGCCGCGCGCGGCCGCATCCCGCAGCCGCGCCGCGAGGCCCGGTCCGCCGCCCCGCAATGTGTCGAGCACGGGCGCAAGGACATCGAGCATCGTCTTCTCGCCCGCAGTCGACTTGCCGCGCGCGCTGACGGCTTCGACGCCGGCGGCGAAGGCCTCCGGCAGGTCCGCCATCGTCGCAGGCCGTTCGCCGAGCGCTTTCCCCATGGCGATGAACAGGCTGCCATAGAGCGGGCCGGAGGCGCCGCCGACCTTCATCACCAGAGCCATTCCGATCGCTTTCAGCGCTTCTCCCGTCGGCTTTGCGGCGATGGCGTCGGCCTGGGCCAAAACCTCCGCGCAGCCCCGTTTCATGTTGACGCCGTGGTCGCCGTCGCCGATCGCCTGGTCGAGCGACGTCAGTTCGTCGGCGCTGTCGATGACCCGTCCGGCCGCCGCCACGATCATCGATTTGAGGAGGGAGGGATCGAAAGACATGCCGGACCCTCACTCGGCCGCGAAACGCATGCGTCGGCCGGACGCATCGAAATAGAGCGGATCGATCAGGGACAGCCCCACTTCCTGCCCTGCCGCGAGCGGACGGTGCGGATCGGCGAGCGTGACGAGCGCCTGCCCCCGGTAGTCGATATGCACATGGTTCTGGTCGCCCAGATGCTCGACCCGATGCACGCGCCCGACGAGGTCGGCTCCGCTCGGCGTCCCGATCTCGAGATGTTCCGTGCGCACGCCGATCGTCGTTGCGCCGCCCGGCGCCGGCCTCCCGGGCACCAGGTCGGCCGGAATCACATTGATCTGCGGAGAGCCGAGCCGGGTGGCGACATAGAGATCGTCCGGGCTCTCGTAGATCTCGCGCGGCGTCCCGATCTGGATGAGGCTTCCGTCGCGGATCACCCCGATGCGACTCGCCATCGTCATCGCTTCGATCTGATCATGCGTGACATAAAGGACGGTCGCTCCGAGATCGACCTGGATCCGCTTCAATTCGAGGCGCAGTTCGGCGCGGAGCTTCGCGTCGAGCGAGGAGAGCGGCTCGTCCATCAGATAGATGGCCGGCCGGCGAACGAGCGCGCGGCCGATGGCGACGCGCTGCATTTCGCCACCCGACAGACGGGTGGCGCGATTGCCGAGCTTGCCGCCGATGCGGAGCAGTTCGGCGATCTCGTGCACGCGCTTTCTGATCTCGGTCTCGGCGAGCCGCCGCGACGGCGCGCGCAGGGGAAACGCGAGATTGTCGTAGACCGTCAGATGCGGATAGAGCGAATATTGCTGAAAGACGAACGCGACGTCGCGCGCCGCCGGCGGCTCCGCGGTGACGTCCTGGCCGTCGATCGAGATGCTCCCGCGATCGGGGCGCTCGAGCCCCGCGATGAGGCGCAGGGTTGTGGTTTTCCCCGCGCCGGTCGGGCCCAGCAGGACGACGAACTCGCCGCTGGCGATGTCGAGCGAGAGGGCGCGGACGGCCTCGATGTCGCCGAAGCTCTTGCCGACCTGCCGCAGTCCGATTTCAGACATGGCGCTCCCCTCGATGGAGCGCGCTCTGCAACGCCCGACCTGTCGCCGGATCGAACACCAGGACCGATTCGGACCTGAAGGCAAGTCCGACCGTCTCGCCGAGCCTGACCGGCAAGCCCGACGGCAATCGCGCCTTGATCTGGCCGCGGTCGATATCCACGGTCACGATCTGCGTCGTGCCCAGGTACTCGGTTCCGAACACGCGGCCCCGGATCGGCCCCGAATTGGCGAGCGACACGTGCTCGGGCCGGATGCCGAGCACAAGCGAGTCCGAAGCGTTGCCCTCGCGGGCCTCTGGGATGACGACGCTTGCGCCGCAGAGGCGCACCGACCGGTCGCTCGGCCTCAGCCTTCCCTCGAACGGGATCAAATTCATCGGCGGCGAGCCGACGAAGTCGGCGACGAACATGCTCGCAGGCAGATCGTAAATCTCCTGCGGCGTGCCGATCTGCTCGACGACACCCTGGTTCATGACCGCGATCCGGTCCGCCATCGACATGGCTTCGAGCTGGTCGTGCGTGACATAGATAGTCGTCGACCCGATCCGGTCGTGCAGGTCGCGAAGCTCCTCGGACATGAGGCTTCGGAGTTCCGCGTCGAGCGCGCCGAGCGGCTCGTCCATCAGGAAGGCCTTCGGCCTGCGGACGATCGCCCTGCCGAGCGCGACCCTCTGCCGATCGCCGCCGGACAGATTCGAGACCCTGCGGGACAGGAGATGGTCGATTCTGAGGAGCCGCGCCGCCTCGCCCACCTGCCTGCGGATGTCGTCGCGCGGGACACCCTGGCACTTGAGAGGAAAGCCGATGTTGTCGGCGACGTTCATGTGGGAATAAAGCGCGAACAGCTGGAAGACGAAGGCGATGTCGCGCTCGGCCGCGCGGCGGAAGGTCACGTCCTCGCCGTCGAGCAGAATCCGCCCCTCGCTCGGCAGTTCGAGGCCGGCGATCATGCGCAAGGTCGTCGTCTTGCCGCAGCCCGACGGCCCCAGCATCACAAAGAACGAACCGTTGTCGATCGTGAAGGTCGAACCCTTCACGGCGACGAAGTCGTGAAAGGCCTTGCAAAGGTTCTCGACCCGAATCTCAGCCATGTGCGCGCCTCAATCGGGAAAATGGCTGACGACGACGAAACCGAGCGTTCCGGCCAGGGTCGTCACGAAGGAATAGCCGTAGAGATCGATGGAGAAGGGCTGCATCAGCATCACGATGCCGAGGCCGATCAGCGCCGTCGCCCCGTTCTCCCAGGGTCCGCGCCGCAACCAGCGCCTCCAGCCACTCCTCTCGACGGCCGCACGTTCGCTCATTTGCGTACGGCTCCGAAGGTGATGCCGCGCAGAAGGTGCTTGCGCAGGAGGACAGTGAAGAACACGATCGGAACGAGAAAGAGCGTGGTCGCCGCCGCGACGGCCGGCCAGTCCTGTCCGCCCTCGCCGATGATGAACGGGATGAAGGGCGGCATGGTCTGCGCGTCGCCGCTCGTCAACAGAAGGGCGAACGCATATTCGTTCCAGGAGAAGATCAGGCAGAAGATGGCGGTCGCCGCGATGCCGGTGACGGCCTGGGGCAGGACCGCCTTGCGGAAGGCTTGCAGCCGAGTGTAGCCGTCGACGAGAGCGGCCTCTTCGTATTCGCGCGGGATCTCGTCGATGAAGCCCTTGAGCAGCCAGACCGCGAGCGAAACGTTGACCGCGGTATAGAGAAGGATCATGCCGATGCGGGTGTCGGTCAGGCCGAGCTCGCGATACATGAGGTAGATGGGGATCGCCACGGCGATCGGGGGCATCATCCTCGTCGACAGGATGAAGAACAGCAGGTCGTCGGCGAGCGGCACCCTGAAGCGGGAAAAGCCATAGGCCGCGAGCGTCCCGAGGAACACCGCGAGAAAGGTCGAGCCAAAACCGATGATGATCGAGTTCATGAACCGCGGCACGACCTTCGACGGGCCGGCGATCACCATGTTGCGCGAGCGGACGAGCTTGTCGTACCAGGTCTCGGCGGGCGGCAGGCTCGCAATGAATTCCGGCGTCTGACGGGTGCGCACCGTGAAGAGGTTGACATATCCCTCGAGCGACGGCTGAAACAGGAACTTCGGCGGATAGGCGATCGCATCCGAGGGCGACTTGAACGCGGTCGCGCCGATCCAGAGCAGGGGCGCGATCGACATCAGCGCATAGAAGACGACCACGATCCCGGCGATCGCCTTGGCGCGGGGCGAGGCCTCGACGACCGAATGGGCGGCGGTTGGCGCGCTCATCGCCGCTTCACCCTGTTGAGCGCCTTGACGTAGATATTGGCGGCGCCGAAGACGGTGACGAACAGGATGATGGCGAAGGCGGAGGAGTAGCCTGTCCGCCACTTCTCGAAGGCCTCCCGCTTCAGCGTGATCGAGGCGAGTTCAGTGGTCGAGCCGGGGCCGCCGGAGGTCAGAAGATTGACCAGATCGAACATCTTGAACGCCTCGATCGCGCGGAACAGGACGGCGAGCATCAGGAAGGGCAGAACCATCGGCAGGGTGATCGACCAGAACTGCCGCCAGGGCGATGCGCGGTCGACCTCGGCCGCCTCGTAGATGTCGTGAGGAATGGACCGCAGCCCGGCGAGACAGATCAGCATGACGTAAGGCGCCCACATCCAGGTATCGACCAGTACGATCGTCCACGGCGCGAGCGAGACGTCGCCGATCATAGAAAAGGACGTCGGCGGCAGGCCGGTGAGGAATCCGACGACGTAATTGAAGGGCCCGATCTGGGGCTGAAACAACAGCGTCCAGAAGTTCCCGACGACGGCGGGCGACAGCATCATCGGCACCAGGATCACCGTGGTCCAGAAGCCATGCGTCCGGAATCCGCGGTTGATCAGCAACGCGAGACCGAAGCCGATGACGACCTGCAGCGCGATCGACGACACGACGAAACGCGCCGTCACCTGCATGCCGTGCCAGACGTCTTCGTCGGTCAGGATGTCGATGTAGTTCGCCAGGCCGACGAACTTGATCGGCAGATGGCCGAGGTTCGACTTGTAGTTGGTGAAGGAAAGCCGGATCGCCCAGATCAGCGGAAAGATGTTGATCGCGAGCAGGAGCGCGATCGTCGGCGTGATGAACAGCCAGGCGATCGAGCGGTCGGACAGTCCGCGCGCCCTTCGCGCGAGGCGCTGCGGCGTTTGCGCCGCCACGCGATCGGCGAAAGTGTCGGCCTGATTCTGCATGACCATGGCCATCTCGGCAGTTCGAACCGTTTCCCCGGCGATTGCTCGCCGGGGAAACCATCGGGCAGGGGGCTAGTTGGTCTTGCCTTCGTCGGCGAAGACCTTCGTCCAGTCCTTGACCATGAGGTCGAGAGCTTCCTTGGACGTTCCCTTGTCCGCCACGACATAGTCGTGAACGCGCTTCTGCATGTCGAGCAGGAGGTCGACATAGAGCGGCTCGGCCCAGAAGTCCTTCACAAAGCCCATCGTCGTCAGGAAAGCCGGGGCGAAGGGCTGGCTGCCCGGGAAGCTTGGGCTCTGCACGACCGACTTGGCCGCCGAATAGCCGCCGAGCTCCCACCACTTCTGCTGTACGGCGGGTTGCGCGAACCACTTGATGTATTTTAGCGCGTCATCCTTGTGATCCGAATAGGAGACGACCGAAATGCCTTGCCCGCCAAGCTGGCTGAACTGTCCCGCGGGCCCCGCCGGGTTGACGAAGAAGCCGATCTTGTCTCCGCCGACATTCGGATCCTTGTAGAGGCCCGGGAAGAAGGCGAACCAGTTCATCTGCATCGCGACCTGGCCCGACTTGAAGGCGTCAAGCCCCTCCTGCATGTAGGCATTGGTCAGGCCCGGCGGCTGGCAGCATTTGTAGAGCTCCTTGTAGACGTCGAGCCCCTTGATCGCGCCGGGAGAGTTGACGAATCCGTCCATGTGATAGGGATGCTTCGGATCGTCGTACTGGAAGCCGTAACCGTAGAGCGCGTTGGTGACGCCCATGGTGATGCCTTCAGAACCGCGCTCCGTGTAAATGTAGCTGCCGTACACCTTCTTGCCGTCGATCTCCTTGCCGGTGAAGAATTTGGACACTTCGAGCAACTCGTCCCAGGTCTTCGGCGGCTCGAGCTCGCGATTGTACTTCTGTTTGAACTCGGCGCGCAGCTCCGGCTTGGCGAACCAGTCCTTGCGGTAGGTCCAGCCGACGGCGTCGGCCATCGCCGGCAGCGCCCAATAGTTCGGCGTATTCTTGGGCCACTCGGAATAGCCGACCACCGTCGCCCCCATGAAGTCGTTCATGGAGATATGCTCCTTGTCGAAGAAGTCGTTCAGCTTGATGTAGTGGCCGTTTTCCGCCGATCCGCCGATCCACTGGCTGTCGCCGATGATGAGATCGCAAAGCTTGCTGTGCGAGTTGAGCTCGTTGATGAAGCGGTCGGCGTAGCTCGTCCAGGGGACGAACTCGTACTTCATCTGGATGCCCGTCTCTTTGGTGAAGTCCTTGCCCAGTTCGACCAGGGCGTTCGCCGGGTCCCAGGCCGCCCAGCAGAGCGTCAGCGACTTGTCCTGAGCATCGGCTGCTCCCGCCGACGCGAAACCGGCAATGCCCGACGCGAGCGCCGCCGCCAATGACTTCGTGTGCCACCTCATCGTTGTTCCCTCCTTATGATCGCTCACCTTGGCTCCGCCAAGAGTGAAGCGCTTGGACCTAGCCCTCCACCCGCCCCGCTTGTTCAGGACAGGCCCGATGTTTAGTTTTATTGTTTAGTGATAAGCTAGGCACTAAACACATGGGCTGTCAAGTGGGCAAGGTTTCGCGCTTTTCGCGTTGCGACGGGTGGTCGACGGGAGAAAGCGCTTTCGCTGACAGCCCGCGCCAAGCGGCTACGGCGGAACGATGCGCGTCCGCGTCGATCCGCGACGTTCCGTCGTCGGCGCGAATGCCCGCGCCCGACCGGTTTCGCCGTCAATGGCCTCGAAATGCCTCGGGCGGCATCGACTAGGCGACGGTCGCGACGTCCACGACGGTCGCCGGCGCTCCCTCGTGCGGCTCGAAGGCGATTCGGCGCTTGTGGAAGGCGTTCAGCGTCGAGCGATGGCCGATCGACACCAGGGTCGTCTTCGGCAGCATCCTGGCGATCGCACGATAGAGCTTGGCCTCGCTCTCCTCGTCGAGCGAGGCGGTCGCCTCGTCGAGGAACAGCCAGTCCGGCGCCGCGAGAAGGGCGCGGGCCACGGCGAGGCGCTGCTGCTCGCCGCCGGACAGCCGCATCTGCCAATTGTCGCTGTCATCGAGCCGGTCGGCGAAGGCGTCGAGGCCGACCTGGGTGAGGGTGTCGCGCAATTGCTGCTCGGAAAAATTGGCGCTCGGCGCCGGATAGGCAAGCGCGTCGCGCAGCGGACCGATCGGAATGTAGGGCCGCTGCGGCAACAGCATCAGCTTGGCGTAGGCGGGCTGCACAATCTCGCCCGAGCCGAACGGCCACAGGCCGGCGATGGCGCGAAATAGCGTCGACTTGCCGACCCCCGACGGTCCGACGACGAGCGTCGATTCCTGCGGAACGAGAGCAATATCGCCGACGTGAGCGAGCTTGCGGCCGTCAGGCAAAGCCACGTCGAGGTCGGGAATCGACAGGACCGGGCCCTCGGCGGCGGCGGCCACGATGCGCGGCGTCTCGGCTTCCGCGGCGCGCGTGCGGGCGAAAGCCTCCTCGAACGAGGTCAGGCGCTGGATCGTCGCGCTGAAGCTGGCGAGACCGGTATATTGATTGACGAAGAAGTTCATCGCGGAGTTGACGTTGCTGAAGGCGTCGGCCGACTGGTTGAACGTCCCGAAGTCGACCTTCTTCACCACGAAGTAGAACGGCGCGACCACCACATAGGGAATGATCGCGGAGATCTGGGTGTAGAACTGCAGGAAGGAGTTCAGCATCGTCCGCACCCGGATGATCCGCTGGACCGTGACGAAGACATTGTTGAACACCCTGTTTGCGCGGTCGATCTCGCGCGGTTCGCCCTTGAGGAGGGCGATCTGCTCGCTGAACTCTCGGATGCGGGCAAGATCGAAACGAAAGTCCGCCTCGACCGCCTGCTGGCGGAACATCAGCCGTGACAGCGAGCGGCCGATGAGATGCATCATGCCGGTGGCGAAGAAGGCGTAGAGGATCGCGACCCAGAACAGAAATCCGGGAATTGGGATCCCGAACACCGAGATGTCCATGTTGCGCGAAATTCCCCAGAGGATGATCGAGAACGCCACCAGGTTGGTCGCGGTGGTCATCGCCTGGATCGTGTAATTGTAAATGCCCGCGTTCATGTAGGCGCCGACGCCGCCGGCGCCGCTGATGAAGCCGCCGATGTCCTCGGAGATGCGCTGGTCCGGATTGTCGGTGAGGCCGCCGCGGAGCGCCAGCTTGTAATGCATCGAATGCAGGAGCCAGCGCGACGTATAGGATGCGGTCATCCAGCGCCGCCATTGCAGCACGAAATTCAGCGCAACGTAGAACTCGACGAGGAAGGCAAGGATCGAGATCGTGACCAGCGGAACGAAAACGAAGAGCAACTGCTGCCAGAACGCGGCCTGGTGGACCGCATCCGGAATTTGGATGGCGTTGCCGAACGCCCGGTAGAAGAAATTGAGCCGGACGCCGAGGGCGACCTGGAATTGATTGATCAGGATCAGGAAGAAGATGTTGATGCGCGCATAGAGGCTCTGGCTCATCGCCATCCGCGGCAGCGGCCAGGGGCGGATGGAGATCGGCGTCTGCGCCTCGAAGAACGGGTCGGTGAGCGCCACCATCCTGCGCACGAAGCCAAAGTGCGAAACGCCGAAAATGGCGACGCCGAACAGCGCGGTGGCGAGCGGCAGGTAGCGGGGAAGCGAATAGTCCGCATAAGCCGCCGGCCAGTAGCCAAGGAGCGCGACGATGTCGGCCAGCCCGAACAGGATCGTCTCGAGCGCGAACAGATCGGACAGGATCGTGAGAAACGTCGAGATCCTCCAGCGCGGAAGAGAGGCGAAGGCGCTGAGCGCCGAAGCGAAGCCAATGACCAGCATCATGCCGTCCTCCTCATACGCCCCGACGACGAGGGCGAGGGCGGCGAAAAAGGCGAGGCTCAGCATGCGCATGGGGCGGATCACCTGGGCAGGCGGGAAATCGGGAAAACGCGCACTAGCAGACGGATGCGGGCATTAGAAGGGCGGGCGCCTTGCCTCGGGATGAATTGTTGGCAAGATTTTGGCGGCGGGGCCGACGCGCAAACAAAAGGGCGGCCGAAGCCGCCCTTTCTTTATCCTCGAGGTAGCGCGGACCTCAGAAGTCCATGCCGCCCATGCCGCCGCCGCCCGGCATCGCCGGAGCCGGCTTGTCCTTGGGCACTTCGGCGACCATCGCCTCGGTGGTGATCAGCAGGCCGGCGACCGAAGCCGCATCCTGGAGGGCGGTGCGCACGACCTTGGCCGGGTCGACGATGCCCGCCTCGATCATGTCGACATACTGCTCCTTCTGGGCGTCGAAGCCGTAGGTCTGCGACTTGTTCTCGAGGATCTTGCCGACCACGATCGAGCCCTCGACTCCCGAGTTGTCGACGATCTGGCGGATCGGCGATTCGAGCGCCTTCAAGACGATGTTGATTCCGGCCTGCTCGTCCGAGTTCTCGCTCTTGAGCTTGGCGACCGCGGCCTTGGCGCGCAGGAGCGCGACGCCGCCGCCCGGAACGATGCCTTCCTCGACCGCCGCGCGGGTGGCGTTGAGGGCGTCGTCGACGCGGTCCTTCTTCTCCTTGACCTCGACCTCGGTCGCGCCGCCGACCCGGATCACCGCAACGCCGCCGGCGAGCTTCGCCAGGCGCTCCTGCAGCTTCTCCTTGTCGTAGTCGGAGGTCGTCTCCTCGATCTGCGCCTTGATCTGGCCGACGCGCGCCTCGATGTCCGACTTCTTGCCGGCGCCGTTGATGATCGTGGTGTTCTCCTTCTCGATCCGCACGCGCTTGGCTTTGCCGAGCATCTGCAGCGTGACGTTCTCGAGCTTGATGCCGAGATCCTCGGCGATCATCGTGCCGCCGGTGAGGATCGCGATGTCCTCGAGCATCGCCTTGCGGCGATCGCCGAAGCCGGGGGCCTTGACCGCCGCGACCTTGAGGCCGCCGCGCAGCTTGTTGACGACCAGCGTCGCCAGAGCCTCGCCCTCGATGTCCTCGGCGACGATCACCAGCGGCTTGCCCGTCTGCACCACCGCCTCGAGGACGGGGAGCATCGGCTGGAGCGAGGAGAGCTTCTTCTCGTGGATGAGGATGTAGGCGTCCTCGAGCTCGGCCAGCATCTTCTCGTGATTGGTGATGAAATAGGGCGAGAGATAGCCGCGGTCGAACTGCATGCCCTCGACGACGTCGAGCTCGGTCTCGAGGCTCTTGGCCTCCTCGACCGTGATCACGCCCTCGTTGCCGACCTTCTGCATCGCGTCGGCGATCATCTTGCCGATCGACTTGTCGCCGTTGGCGGAAATCGTTCCGACCTGCGCCACCTCGGCCGAGTCCTTGATCTTCTTCGAGCGCTTGGCGATGTCCTTGACCGCCTCGGCGACGGCGAGGTCGACGCCGCGCTTGAGGTCCATCGGGTTCATGCCGGCGGCCACCGCCTTCGCGCCTTCCCGGAGGATCGAAGCCGCGAGCACCGTCGCGGTGGTGGTGCCGTCGCCGGCGGTGTCATTGGTCTTCGAGGCGACCTCGCGCACCATCTGCGCGCCCATGTTCTCGAACTTGTCCTCGAGCTCGATCTCCTTGGCGACGGTGACGCCGTCCTTGGTGATGCGCGGCGCTCCGAACGATTTGTCGAGGATGACGTTGCGCCCCTTGGGGCCCAGCGTCACCTTGACGGCGTTGTTGAGAATCTCGACGCCGCGCAGCATTTTGTCGCGCGCGTCGGAGGAAAAGCGTACGTCCTTGGCAGCCATTGTTTTGTGTCTCCTGCCCCTCTCGGGGGCGCAATGTCAGGAATTTGGGTTTTGGGAATTGCGGCGGGTTAGCCGATCACGCCCATGATGTCGGACTCCTTCATGATCAGGAGTTCCTGGCCGTCGATCTTGACCTCGGTGCCGCTCCACTTGCCGAACAGCACCTTGTCGCCGGTCTTGAGATCAATCGGGATCAGCTTGCCGGCTTCGTCGCGGCCGCCCGGCCCGACGGCGATGATCTCGCCTTCCTGCGGCTTCTCCTTGGCGGTGTCCGGAATGATGATGCCGCCCTTCGTCTTCTCCTCGCCTTCGAGGCGGCGGACGACGACGCGGTCATGCAGGGGACGGAATTTCATGTGTGAGCTTTCCTCTTTCGGGACCCCTCGGGGCAATTGCTAGCACTCGATACCTCTGAGTGCCAGCGGGCGCTCAAATAGGAAAGGGCATTCGCGCCGTCAAGGGCCAGACGCGGCGGTATTTTCTTGCTGGGCCCGCCAAAGGCGGGCGCGGGGAAGCCGATCAGTCCGGATTTGGGCTTCCATGGAATATGGAAGTAATCTCTACAGAAGACGCCGGATTTCTGATTTCAATACGTAATCATCCGCGTCTTTAACTGGTATCTGTTCTCGGTCTCTGACCTCTAAGGCGGCTTGGATTAACTTGTTACTTTATCCTTGTTAGCGTCAATTGGTCTTGTTCACGAAAATGTGGATCCCAATTTGCGGCGCTTTGGTCCCCTCAGCCGTTTGAGAGGCACGCATTGGCGGCGCATGCGCCGCCCGAAGGAGGTTGTGTCATGAAATCCAGGACTCTTCGTCTCTCTACGGCGCTCGGAACGGCGGCGCTGGCCCTGGCGCTCGCTGCCCCCGCTTCGGCGCAGGTGCGCGCCGGACATGAGCGCCTTGCGCGCTAGCGGTCGGCGCATCAGATCGTTGTCCATCCGGCCTACCGTGCGGCCCGATACGGTGTTTATCGGGGCGCTGGATATCCGGGCTACGGCTCGGGCTCCATCGTTGCCGCTCCCGCTGTCGCGGCCACTGACATTGTCGGAGGGGCCGGAACGGAGGCGGCGGACGTCCTCAACGGAGCCGGCGCTCTGGCGGGCGGCATCGTCAGCGGGATCTTTGGCGGCGCGACTGCGCTCGTCGTGGGGTATCCGTACGCCCACAACAACAATTGCGCGTACGGCCGACCGCCGCCTATCCTGGCGCCTATTGCCCGCCCTACGGCTACTATGGCGCGGGCTATGCCGCCGCCCCCGGCTATGCTTACGCGCCGGACTACACCTACGGCTCCTTTGGCTATGGATACGGTTATCCGGGCAATGACTATGGCTACCCGGATTATGCATACGGCTATGGCGCCGGCTGGCCGACAGCTGGCGTTGGGTTCGGATATGGCGTTCCCTACGGGTACGCTTCCGGGTGGCGCAATCGGGTCGCGACGGCTCCGGTTCGAACCGCCGGCCTGACGACGCCGGGCTTCGGCGCGGCGGGCGCCCATTACGCCCGCGGCGGATTTGCGCACACGCGCTTCGGCTACGGGTTCACTGGCGCACGTTTTGCGGGAACGGGCGGCGCCCATTTTGCCCGGAGCTTCGGCGGCGCGCACTTCGGAGGGGCGGGCGGCGCCCATTTCGCCCGCGGCTTTGGCGGTTCCCAGTTCGGAGGAATGAGCGGCGCTCATTTTGCCGGCGGCGCGGCGCATTTCGGCGGCGGCGGAGCACACATCCGCTGATATTGTCTCGCGACCTGAACTTTCGCCGGACGGACCGTCGCGTCCGTCCGGTTCGTTCGCCAGCTCTCCTTCATTCCGCTGCAGATTCGATCTCCCCGGTAAAGAGAGCTCGACGGCAAAAATTAATTTAGCTGGCAGGTGGTCGGGTTTGCATTGATTCGTCCGTTTGTCGGCTTACGTGTCGATCCAATGTGTTCCTGTTTTCCAGTCGGTCGAGCAGCCAGGCGGGCGCCCTTGCGGCTCCGGACGCCGGCAACCCCACGGAGTTTGCTATGACGTTTTCTTCACTTCGACTTTCGGCGCTCGCGCTCGGAGCGGCTGCGCTGGTCTCCTCGCCATCGCTTGGTCCGGTTAACGCCGCAACCATTGTTCACCACCCGGTGCATTACCGGCATGGCGCACATGTCTACGGACATCGCGTCGCCCACCGAGGCCTGCACGGTCACGTCTATCGGTACGGCTATTACGGCTACAACCCCGGCGCCGCTGCCGCCGCGGGCGTGATCGGCAGCGTGCTCGGGCTCGGCCTGGCCGCCGCCGCCTCTCCGTACTCTTGCGACTACGGTTACTACGGCTACCCCTACGGCGCGTGCGACGACTACGGCTATTACGGGCCATACTATGGCGATTACGCCTTTGGCTACGGCTATCCGGGCTACTACGGCGGCTACGGTTATGGTCGCCGCTTCGGCTACGGGGGCCACGGATTCTACGGCGGCGGGAACCGCTTCGCCGGAGGGATCGGCCATATGGGCGGCTTCCGCGGGTTCGGCGGCGGAGCTCGGATCGCAAGCGGAAGCTTCGGCCACATGAGCGGCTTCGGCGGCGGAGGTTTTGGACGTATGGGCGGCTTCGGCGGCGGCCATATGGGCGGCTTCGGCGGCGGCCATATGGGCGGCTTTGGCGGCGGCGGCCATATGGGCGGCTTCGGCGGCGGCGCGCATATGCGTTAAGCCGCCGCGCGCTTCGCTCGATTTCGCGGACGACTCAATCCATCGTCCGCGATGTAGCTATCGGAGCCACTTGGCCGAGAGCTGGCCGAACTCGCCGTCCTCCGAAGCCAAGTGCAGCCATTGATCGACGAAGGCCTTGAGGGCGGGGTCGGGGACCATCCAGTAGGCTTTCTCGCCGAAATCGAATGGCTTGTCCGGATGAATCGCGCATAGCACGTTGGGACGCAGCTTCTGCTGGAAGCGCGTCTCTGACGCGTCGGTGATCATCACGTCGGCGTCGCCTTCCGCCAGATGGTCGAAGATCGTCAGATTGTCCGGGTAGACGACGATGGCGGCGGCGTGAAGGCGGGCGCGGTCGAAACGCTCGTTGGCGCCGCCAGGATTGGTGATGACACGGACCTCCGGCCGATCGATGTCCGCGAGGGTTTGATAGCGGGCCTGGTCGGCGCAACGTGCAAGTGCCGCTTTTCCGTCTCGCAGATATGGAGCGGAGAAGAAGCCGACCTTCTGTCGGTCGAGCGTGATCGAGACTCCGCCCATGGCGATGTCGAAGGCCCCGCCCGTGAGATCCTGGGCGAGGCTCCGCCACGTCGTAGGCACGAAAACGACCTTTACGCCGAGGGGGCGCTGGCTAGAGACCGCGCAAGGTCGATGTCGAGGCCCGAGTACTCGCCTGTCGCCTTGTCGAGTGTCGTGAACGGACGGTAGTCCCCTGTCGTGCCGACCTTGAGGACGCGCGAGGCCGGTATCGAATCGAGCCCCGACGTCCCCGCCGAAGCGGGCGCAACGACCGTCAGGCCGATCACCAGAAGAAACCTACCGGTTGCGCGCATGGGGGTCCTCGGTCGCGGGCCGGGCTTCCCCATCAATCAAGTCGACCTCGACCCGCCGTCAGGCCGCTCTCAGCAGCCGCTCGACCTCGCTGACCAGATCGCGCAGATGAAACGGCTTCGACAAAATCCGGGCGTCCTTGGGGGCGTTGTTGTCCGGGTTCAGCGCGACTGCAGCGAAACCAGTGATGAACATGACCTTGATTTCCGGGTCGAGTTCGGTCGCCCGACGGGCAAGTTCGATTCCATCCATTTCCGGCATCACGATGTCGGTCAGCAGCAGTTCAAACGGCTCTTCGCGCAGGCGATTGTAAGCCGACACGCCGTTGTCGAACGACGCAACCGCATAGCCTGCGTTCTGCAAGGCCTTGACGAGGAACCGACGCATGTCGTTGTCGTCCTCGGCAAGAAGGATTTTCGCAGCAATTTCGACCGGCGTACGCATCCACGTTCCCTCACAAGGCTTGCAACTTTGCGGCGCCCCGGTAAAAATTCCTTGAAGCTTGCGCGCAAGCCTCGCGCGCGCCCGCCTCTCGGGCGTATGATAAGAGCGGAAGCGTGAGCCGAGAGCAAGCATGTCGCCGCTTTGGGAGACGATGGACGAATTCGCGCGATTGACGGCGTCGGACTTCGATCCGCCGATCGAGACGGTTGAACCCGTTCGTCTGTCGTCTCCCCTGGTCTTCAGTTCGCCCCACTCGGGGGCGTCATACCCTGACCGCTTCCTGGCCGCCTCTCGCCTCGACCCGCTGACGCTGCGCCGCTCGGAGGACGCTTTCGTCGACGAGCTGTTTCTGCCATGCGTCGCGCTCGGCGCGCCGCTGCTGCGGGCCAAGTTTCCCAGAGCATACCTGGATGTCAACCGCGAGCCCTACGAGCTGGATCCCAAGGTCTTCGACGGAAGCCTTCCGGATTACGCCAATACCCGCTCGTTAAGGGTCGCGGTGGGTCTTGGCACCATTCCGCGGGTGGTGGGAGACGCGCAGCCGATCTACAGACAGCCGATATCCGTATTCGAGGGCCTGGGGCGAATCGAAGCCCTCTACCGGCCCTACCACGAGCAGCTCAGAGTGCTGGTCGAGCGCGCGCACCGCCGTTTTGGCGTCGCGATGCTGATCGACTGCCACTCCATGCCGAGCAACGCCGCCGATGTCGGCGGGGTGGATATCGTGCTCGGCGATCGCTACGGCGCAAGCGCCGCGCCAAGCGCAATCGAGATCCTGGAGGCGAGTCTGCGTGACGCAGGATATCGCATTCGACGTAACAAGCCTTTCGCCGGGGGATTTATCACGGAGCACTTCGGGGCTCCGGACCGGGGCATCCATGCGGTTCAGATCGAAATCGCAAGAGCGCTTTATCTTGACGAGCGCACCATCGTCCGGAACGAGAGATGGTCCATGCTGCGCGACGATCTGTTGGCCGCTGCAAAGACCCTTGCGGGGGAATTCTGCGGAGAACTGCGGCCGAACCGCCTCGCGGCAGAATAGTCAGATCACGACGCGGCGGAGCGCCGAGGAGCGGCCCAAAAAAGGAGGCCGCCCTAAGGCGGCCTTCAGTCTAGGGAGGAAACGCCCAAGGAGGGCATGTGCGGCAACGCATGCCGCACCGCAGCAATATCGGCGCTGGGGAGCCCGCTTGCAAGAGCTTTCTTGGTTCGGTACGCCGCAGACGGCTGGATGCGCCCGAGGCATAGAGTCGCACACAGCCCGAACCTTGTTGCCCAGGCTCTCTTTCTATTCGCCAAAACAAAATGTTACCTCGATGTGGCCAATCGGCCGGGAGCACCCAGCCTCCGAAGATCGGGATAGCAGATATGCGGCTTTCGCATAACTCGTCGGCGTTTTCACAGGGGATTTCTCATGACCGCAGTCGATTTCGCCGCATTCGTAGAGCGGCTCGCCCAGGTTTCCAGCGAAGTGATTCTGCCGTTCTTCCGCAGCGCGATCGGGGCTGAGGACAAGTCGAAAGGCGGCCCGTTCGATCCTGTCACGGAAGCCGATCGCGGTGCGGAGGCTGCGATGCGGCGCCTGATCCAGCAGACGTTTCCCGCCCATGGGGTGGTCGGCGAAGAATACGGGTCGGATCGTCCGGACGCCGAATATGTCTGGGTGCTCGATCCGATCGACGGAACGAAAAGCTTCATTTCCGGCATGCCAACGTGGGGGACTCTGATCGGCCTGATGCACCGCGGCCGCCCGGTGTATGGCATGATGGCCCAGCCCTTCACCCGCGAGCGCTACTATGGCGACGGCAAACGCTCCCGCCTGCGTACGCTTGCTGTGACGCGCGGCGACGCGCCGCCGTCCGAATGGACGACGCGATCCCTGCGCACCCGGCCCTGCGCGTCGCTCGAGGAAGCGACCCTCTTGACGACGAGTCCGTTGCTGATTCGGGAGGAGTCCGACCGGAAAGCGTACCGGCGGGTCGAAAGCAGAGTTCGGCTGCCCCGCTACGGCGGCGACTGCTACGCCTATTGCGCGCTGGCCGCCGGTTTCGTCGACCTCGTCATCGAGACCAACCTAAAGCCGCACGACATCGTCGCCCTCACGCCGATTATCGAGGGCGCCGGCGGCGTGGTCACCACGTGGGATGGCGACGATCCGATGAAGGGCGGGCGCATTCTCGCCGCTGGCGACCGGCGGGTCCACGGTGAAGCGCGCCGGCTCCTTCTCGGCTGACCCCGAATCGGCCGCGAAGGGATCGAATCCGCCGAGCGTCGGCGACGAGGCGCGGCGAGGCGCGACCAGCGACGCCACGGAGCCTGCGACAAACGCCGCTGCGGCCGCCAGGATCGCGGCTTCGAAAGCATCAGCCGCTCCGGGCGGACGAGCGAGGGCGATGGCGCGCATGACGCCGACCGCCAGGGCGACCAACGCCGCGATGCTGGCGGACAGCGGTCCGACCCGCTCGATCGCCGCCAGGCCGATCATCGGAGTCGTCACTGCCAGCGACAGGGCCATGCCAAGCACGAGCGCCTCGCGAGAGTCCAAGACGCCTTTGCTGTCGAGGAAGGCGCAGCCGACGACAAGCGCGACCTGGGCGCCCCGCATGCGCGCCAGGCGCACGCTGGCGGGGGTGGGAAACGGCCGCCGGACGGTCGCGAGCATGACGCCGAAAGCGCGCGATGAGGCGTGCAGGCCGGCGCCGGCGAGTGCCACGGCGGCGGCCAGCGTCGCCGCGGCGGCGAACGAAGCAGCGACGCTCGCCGCGCCGGAGTTGACCGCGGGTAGAAAAGCGGGAGGGGTGGAGAGAGACAGCGCGATCAGCGCGACCGAGATGGCCGATCCGACGATCCCAGCGCGAACCGCCGAGGCGCCGTTCCGGCTGCCCAGCGCCGGCGCCTGCAAGGCAAAGAAGCCGGCGACCGCAAGCGCGGTGGCAATCAGGGGCGCCAGCGGCGCCGGCCAGGCGAGTTCGGGAGACGCGGCGATCAATCCCTGCGCCGAACCGAACGAGGCGCCGGGCGCGCTCCATGACGAGGCCCGACCCAGGGCCACCACCACGGCGAACTGAACGGCGCCCGCGGCCGAGGAGGCGATCACGCCGGCCAGTCCGCCGGGGATCACGCTCAGGACAACCGCCGTCGAGACGAGGATCTCGGCCGAGTGCCGAGTCGTCCCCAGGAAGAACTCCATGACGCCGACCGCGAGCTGGAACCCGGCGAAGGTGGTCGCCGCAGCGGCGGCCCAGGCGGCGATTCCCGAGATGACGGCCGCGGGTGAGCGTGCGAAGCGGGTCGCGATCAGGTCGTTGGCCGATGTTGCGCCGAACCTCCGGATGAGGGGGGCGAAGCCGACCGCGCCGAGCGCCAGCCCCGCGGCCATGCCAAGCGGAGGCGGGTCGGCGGACAATGCGAGGTTTGGGTAGATGCAGAGGGCCATTGCGGCGGCGATCGCCGCCAGACCGAGCCCGCCGTA
Organism: uncultured Alphaproteobacteria bacterium; assembly: GCA_963741405.1. Taxonomy (GTDB): domain Bacteria; phylum Pseudomonadota; class Alphaproteobacteria; order Rhizobiales; family Beijerinckiaceae; genus Roseiarcus. Next base: position 30,386 of record CAVUHX010000016.1, on the reverse strand, counting down.
GAAAGGAAGCGCGCTGCGCCTCGCCGCCAGAAACGAGGCGATGTCGGCGTTGCGGACGCCGAGGCCCACGGTCGCGAGCCCGAGCAGGGTAAGGATCGGGGCGATCGCCCGGACCAGCCCGTCCGGCACGCCGATCCGGTCGAGAACAAGGACGGTCGCCGCGCCGGCCGCGAACAGGATCGCGGCGGGGATCGCCAACGCATTGATCCGTGTGAGGGAATCTTGGGGGGACATGGGGGCCGGGTGCGGGGTTGCTGCCGGTTTAGCGGGAATCCCGGCTCCGGGCCATAGGGCCGCGCCGGGGCCGGAGCGGAACCGCGCGGGCGGGGACGCAGAATATCTTGACGATCATCTGAACGCCGTCGCCGCTTCCGCAGACCGGCAAAACGAGGCTTTCGCCCTGTTATAACCTGGAAACAGATCCTATGCGGGTGGACGGCGGCCGGACTTGGTAGGCTGAGCTTCCACACCAGCATGGAGGCAACCGATGGAGTCCGTCCCCTCTGCGACCGTTGTCGCGGCCACCGTCCGAGCGAATGCGATCACGTTGTTCGCCTCGCTCGAATTGAGCAAATCGACATGGGTTGTGACGATGAACAGTCCGGGCAGCGAGAAGTTTTCCAGGCATACAGTTGAAGGAGGAAACGGCGGCTGTTTGCTCGGCCTTCTTTCGCGGTGGCGGGCGAAGGCCGAGGAGCGCTACGGCGTTGCGATCAAGACGGTGGTTATTCAGGAAGCGGGACTGGACGGGTTCTGGATTCATCGGCTGCTGCTCGCGAACGGGATCGAGAGCCATGTCGTCGATGCGGGTTCGATCGCGGTCGCGCGGCGGCATCGGCGGGCCAAGACCGATTCGATCGACGGCGAGACACTGTTGCGGACGCTGATGGCCTGGGGTCGGGGTGAGCGGCGGGTCTGTTCCATGGTTCAGGCGCCGAGCCCGGAAGACGAGGATCGCCGGCGTCTGACGCGTGAGCGCGGCACGCTGGTCAAGGAACGCATTCAGCATACCAATCGGATCCGGGGGCTGCTCAGCGGCCAGGGCGTCCGGGATTACAATCCGCTTCGGCGCGATTGTCTTGAACGGCTTGAAGCGCTGCGGACCGGCGACGGCCGTCCTCTGCCGCCGCTGCTGAAGGCGGAAATCCTCCGGGAACTCGATCGGATAGCGGTGGTGACGACGCAACTGGCTACGGTCGAACGCGCCCGCGACGCGCTGGTCCATACGGAAGTCGAGAAGCCGGACACTCCCGCCGGCGTGCTCATCAAGCTCAAGGGCATCGGCCCTGAGTTCGCCTCGCTCCTGTGGCTGGAAGCGTTGTTTCGCCGCTTCGCCAACCGACGCCAGGTAGGGGCTTACGGCGGATTGGCGCCCAGTCCCTGGCAGAGCGGGAGCATCGAACGGGATCAAGGCATCTCGAAGTCGGGCAATCACCGCCTGCGCCGAACCATGATCGAGCTTGCCTGGTCGTGGCTGCGTCATCAGCCCAACTCGGCGTTGAGCCGCTGGTTTCGGGCGCGGGTCGGCGCCGCCAAAGGGCGAATCCGCCGGATCGCCATCGTGGCGCTGGCCCGCAAACTCCTCGTCGCCCTGTGGCGCTATGTCACCCAGGGCGTCGTTCCCGAGGGCGCCGAGCTCAAGGCGGCATGATCCAATGGCTCGACCCGCTCCAGCGAGGGCTCAATCCACCTCAGCAATGGCTTAACCCACTCCACCCATTCCAGCGAAGCTGAATATTGGCTTCGCCGGATCCGGGCGGGCGGTGACCGGTGTTTTCCCTTGGCTGAAACACGCCGCTCAACAGGATGGTCCCGCCAACCCGAGCCCGATGCCCTCGAGCATGAGGGATTATGGTCCGGGCCCAGGCTCAACCGGATGTGAGGTGATGCGGCCATCAAGGCTGCATGGCGAAAAACGGGCCCACGCTTCGGATCCAAACCCAAAGGAGAACGCAAAATGCCGAAATGAAAATCACCCTTGACCGGAAACGCCCCATGTGAGGGGAAAACAGGGGCGTTCGCGCGAGAGAGGTGGCGCCCGCGCGCTGGACGACGGATCTGAAAGAAGCGCCCCGCAGGGGTTCGCCCTAGTCGGAATATTGCACGATCCGATTGTCGCCCATGTCGATGATGGCCGGACGGCCATTGACCACCGCACGGCCATACCCCGGCCGGCCCGAGATCGGACTCGGTTTGACGCCTTCCGGCAGCGTCCCACCCGGATTGGCCGCGCCGGGAAGCGAAACGTCGGGGCCGCGCTCCGATGCACCGTAGTTCGGCGCGGCGACGGTCGACGGGAGAGACGGCGGCGGAAGCGGCTGCGGGGAACCATAGACGCCGCGAAGCGCGCCGGGAGCCGTTTGCGGGGGACCGTAGACCCCCCGAAGCGAGTTGTCCTGGCCGTACCCGGTAGAAACGGCCGTTACCAGAATGACGAGCGAAAGCGCAAACCGGTGCATCGAATGCTCCTTGGCAGGATCCGTTGCTGCAATTTCGATCTTAGCAGCAGGCGAGGATCGAAGCGAAGACCGGCCGAGCGGGCTGTTCGGCGACCGTCCCCGACAATGCCGTTCTTCTCTTTGTCTTACGCCCCGCCGACGTTGACGCGCGCAGGCCAAGCCTTCTAGTTCATCGATTTTGAGATTCGAATCATATCAGGCTGCCTGGTCGAGCTTATAGGACCAAGAGTGGACGACGGGGTGTCGATTGAAGTGATCCATGGCGGCCATGATGCGGTCCTTGAGTTCCTGTTTGGATGCGACGCGGATGTGGCGCAGCACCGAGCGGGCGAGCTTGGAGAAGAAACCCTCGACGAGATTGAGCCAGGAGCCATGCTTGGGGGTGAAGACAAAGGTGAAGCGGCCTTCCGGTTGGGCGGCGAGCCAAGCCTTGGTCTCCTTGGAGATGTGCGCCGAATGATTGTCGAGGATCAGCTTGATCGCCGTATGGCTCGGATAGGCGGCGTCGAGGAGCTGGAGGAATTCAATGAATTCGCGGCTGCGGTGGCGGTCCTTGACGAGAGCGTGGACCTGGCCGGTGAGCAGATCAATGCCGGCCAGCAAGCTGACCGTGCCGTGGCGCTTGTACTCGTAGTCGCGCGCGAAGGTCGCATGTCTGCCGGGCTCGGGCGGCAGGTCCGGGGCCGTCGTGGCGATTGCCTGAATGCCGGGCTTTTCATCGTAGGAGACAATCGCCACCGCATCGCTCGGCTTTTGCTTCGCGGCGGCCGCGCTCTCCCGAATAAGCTTCACCTCGCCATAGACGCACAGAACCTCCGCCATCTTCTGCTTGAACTCCGGATCGCGGCGTTCCAGGTAATAGCGGACCTTGTGCGGCTTGATCTCCTGCTCGTTGAGGATATTGCACACCGTCCCCTGAGCCAACTTGGCAAGGCAAGCGTGGCCCTCCGCCGGCCCATGCTCACGCGCATGGCAGGCGAGAAGCCGCGTTGTCCACAATTCGTGGGGATAGCCGAGGTCCTTGGCCTTGCGGCAGGCGAGGTCGACAACCCATGCCTTGGCCTCGGCGGTGATCGTCGCCTCCCTGCCGGGCCGCGGTCGATCGTCGAGCGCCGCCATCGGGCCATAGACCAACGCCCGCTCGACACAGCGCTGGACGGTCTGATGGTGCGCGCCCAAGGCTCGCCCCACCGCAAAAAACGATCCGTCTTCCCGGTAGGCCAGCAGCATCCGCGCTCGATCAACCCGGCTCGCCAATTCCGTACGCGAGCGGGCAATCGCGCCCAACGCCGCCACATCCTCCTCGCCAATCGCCAATTCAATCGCCCGCCGTCGACCCGCCATCACCTCACACCTCGCTTCCGAATCAAAGCAGCAAGGCTACAAACCACGTCAGGAAAAATGAATCCCGCGCGCATATGATTGGTTTCAACGATTCGATGAAATAGATCGGTCAGGCAACCGGATGCAGAGTCATGAACGCTGACGAATTCGTCGCCTTGCTCGACCTCGCGTCCGCCGGCGATGATCGATTTATCGGCCATTCCCCGCGGAACGGCTGGCGGCGGGTGTTCGGCGGACAGGTGCTGGCGCAGGCGCTGGTCGCCGCGGAGCGCACGGTTGACGGCCGCGACCCTCATTCGCTGCACGCCTATTTCCTTCTCGGAGGCGACCCCCACGAGCCGATCCTGTTCGAGGTCGAGCGGCTCCGAGACGGCCGCAGCTTCACCACCCGCCGTATCGTCGCCCGGCAGAAGGGCGAGGCGATCTTTACCATGGTGGCCTCGTTCCACGAGCGGGAGCCCGGCTACGACCACGCCGCGCCGGCTCCTGCGGCGCCCCTGCCGGAGGCGTGCCCCGACCCGCGCCGGGCGAGCGAACTTCTCGACGGTCCGGCGCGCTTCCGCATGAAGGGCATGCTCGACACGATCTGGCCGATCGACTTTCGCCCCACCGATCTCTCCAAATACGCGGCCAGCGAACCGCGCGAGGCGCGCAACATGTTGTGGACGCGCATTGGCGAACCGCTGCCGCCCGATCCGGCCATCCATCGAGCCGCGCTTCTCTATCTGTCGGACATGTCGCTGCTGGAGACGGCGCTCGGCGCGCACGGCCTGACGATCTACGACCATCGCATCCAGGTCGCGAGCCTCGACCACGCGCTGTGGCTCCACCGTCCGGCGCGCGCGGACGAATGGCTTCTCTACGCCCAGGACAGCCCGAACGCTGTCGCCGCGACCGGGCTGGTCCGCGGGCTCATCTACACGCGCGAGGGCCTGCTGGTCGCCAGCGTCGTCCAGGAAGGCCTGATGCGCCGGCGCCGCGACGCCTAAGACGGCTTCTTGTTAGGCGCCTATTTCTTACTCATTTCGCCCGAAGGCGCCGCGGGGCGGTCCACCACCCGTGCGACGCAACCAGAAAACAGCCCATTATCAGGCCGATCGGGCGCATCGTTCGGGATGGCACGCCCCTTGTAAGACGGCATGCGGCGGAGCGTGTCCGCGTTCCGACTTCACCGCAGACAGGGGCCCGGTTCTTATGGAGCCGGCCCGGTCAAATTGGGGCGAGGCCAATGAAAATTGTCATGGCGATCATAAAGCCGTTCAAGCTGGAGGAGGTGCGCGACGCGCTGACCGCCATCGGCGTGCACGGCCTCACGGTTACGGAAGTTAAGGGATACGGCCGGCAGAAGGGGCATACGGAAATCTATCGCGGCGCGGAATACGCGGTGAGTTTCCTGCCCAAGCTCAAGATCGAAGTCGCGGTCAACGCCGACGTGGCCGACAAGGTGGTCGATGCGATCATGGCGGCGGCCCGCACGGGCCAGATCGGCGATGGAAAAATCTTCGTCTACAGCCTCGACTCGGCGGTGCGGATCCGCACGGGCGAGAAGGACAAGGACGCGCTCTGAAACGCGGCCCCTCCCCATTCCATATCGGAGTTCCCAACAATGAAACTGACAAGACTGATAACCGGGCTCGCTCCGGCGTTGGCGATAGCCGCCTTCGTCGGATTCGCCGCGCCCGTAGCCACTTACGCCCAGACGGCCGCTCCGGCGACCGACGCTCCCGGCGCGGCCGCGCCGGCTGCTGCGGCTCCCGCAGCGGCCGCAGCTCCCGCGGCGGCCAAGCCTGCGCCGCCATCCACTCCCGCCTGCGCACTCGGTTCGGCGGCCATTCCGGAGACAGACAAGTACGCCGCGGTTCCCGCCGTTCCCGCGGTGCTGACGAACTGCACGCCGAGCAGCGGCGACACGGCCTGGATGCTCACATCCGTGGCCCTCGTTCTGATGATGACGATCCCGGGCCTCGGGCTCTTCTACGGCGGCATGGTGCGCAAGAAGAACGTCGGCGACACCGTCATGACCTCTTTCGCCATCACAGCGTTGGTCACGGTGATCTTCGCGGTCCTGACCTATTCGTTAGCGTTCACGGGCGGCACGCCGTTCGTCGGCGGACTGAGCCGGGCGTTCCTGCAAAACATCCTCAGCGACATCAACAGCGGCGGCATCGGCAATCCGAACCCGCTCGCGCCGACGATCCCCGAGTTGGTCTACATGTGCTTCCAGATGACCTTCGCGATCATCACGCCGGCCCTGATCGCTGGCGCGTTCGCGGAGCGCATGAAGTTCTCGGCCATGCTGTGGTTCATCGGGCTGTGGGCGATCTTCGTCTATGCGCCGGTCGCCCATTGGCTGTGGGGGCCTGACGGCATCTTCAACTCGACCAATTCCGACGCCTGGGTCAAGGTTCTCGACTTCGCCGGCGGCACGGTCGTGCACATCAACGCGGGCGTCGCTGGTCTCGTGGCGGCCATCATGCTCGGCAAGCGGCGTGACACCGGCCCCGGCCACAACATGGTCCTGACCTTCATCGGCGCAGGCCTCCTGTGGGTCGGCTGGTTCGGCTTCAACGCCGGCTCCGCTGTCAGCGCAGGCGTGCAGGCAGGCATGGCGATGACAGTCACCCAGATTGCGACTGCGGTCGCGGCCCTGACCTGGATGTTCGTCGAGTGGATGCACCGCGGCAAGCCAACCGTCATCGGGATCGCCTCGGGAGCCGTCGCCGGTCTCGTCGCCATTACGCCTGCGTCCGGCTTCGTCGGCCCAGTCGGCGCCATGGTGATCGGCGTCGCCTGCGGCGTCGGCTGCTACCTCGGCGCGACCGCCCTGAAACATGCCTTCGGCTACGACGACGCGCTGGACTGCTTCGGCGTCCATGGCGTCGGCGGAGCGATCGGCGCGATCCTGACCGGCGTGTTCGCCATCCAGCAGTACGGCGGCACATCCGGCCTGATCGAAGGCAACGCCGGACAGGTCGTCAATCAGTGCATCGGCGTCATCACGGTCATCGTCTATGACGCGGTCGTCACGACGATCATCTTGTTCGTCGTCAAGGCCGTCATCGGCCTGCGTGTCTCGGATGACGTCGAGCGCGATGGCCTCGACTACGCCCTCCACGGCGAGGTCGTTCAATAGCCAACACCCCCGGCGGCCTTCGCGCCGCCGGGTCTTCGTTTCCTCCCGCAACCTTGGACGCCTTTCGAGGCGTCCTTTTTTTGTGTAAGCACTGCCGAAGGACCTCAGGAGCCGCTGCGGCCTGTTAAGGTTAGGCGCGCATTAACCTGGTCTGCTTAGGGTGAGATGGACGCGGCGCGAGAGCACGCGCGGCGCCAGTGGGCGAATCTGTCATGCGTACGACGACGTTCTCGGTTTTCGACTACTTACCGGTCCCGGTGCGCGAGTTCCCGAAGCGTCGCGCAGCGGAGCTCGCGGGCGCTTCCACGCTTTGTGGTGTCTTGGCGCTCGGGCTTGCGCTGCTGACCTGGTCGGTCGCCGATCCGAGCCTCAACCATGCGACGAACGCGCCGGTCCACAACCTGTTGGGCAAGCCGGGCGCGATCGCTGCCGACATCGCCATGCAACTGCTCGGCCTCGCCTGCATCGCCGCGCTCGCGCCCCCCGCTTTCTGGGGCTGGAAACTCGTGACCGACCGGCGGCTCGAGGGGCTGCGACTCAAAACGGGCCTTTATCTTGTCGGCGTCGCGGCCGCCGCGGCCCTGGCCTCGCTCCTTCCCGCGCCCGGGAAGCTGGCCGCTGCCGAGTGGCCTCGGCGGGGTCGTCGGGGACGCCCTGCTCGCCCTGCCGCGCCGGCTGTTTTCTGGTGCGAGCTGGGGCATGGCGGGAGCCGGCGCTGGGTTTGCGACGCTCGCAATCCTCACTCTGACCGGCGCCACCGGAGTCGGCTTCGCCCGTCGGACGCGCTTGGAGAATGGACCGCCGAGGGGCGCCAGGAATGCCCGGACCCTTGCAGAGCCCCGCTTTGACGAGGCAGAGGGCGAGGACGATCCCGGCCTCGCCATGGTCTCGATCGGCGCTGTGATCCATGCGGCGCTGACGATAAAGGCGATGGTGCGGCGCATGTTCCGCCGCCGCCCGACGTCAGCTAAAGCCGCATTGTCCACTCCAGAGGCGGTGGCTCCGGCCGCCGCTCGCGCCCCATGGCTCGAGCTCAAGGCGGACGACGACGAGTTCACAAAGCCCGTTGCCTACGCTCCCCGCCCAAAGGCGACGCCGTCCATTGTCGCGGCTGCGCCCGTCGCCCGCGTCGCGGCGGCGGCCGGCCCGCTGAAGCCCGGCTCGCGCGCCGTGGCCGACGCCCAATTGAAATTCGCCTTCTCGCCCCGGGGCGAATGGGTGATGCCCCCGCTCATGATGCTCGCCGAACCGAAGAAGGCGTCGGGCAAGATCTCGACCGACGCGCTCGAGCAGAACGCCCGTCTGCTCGAAGGCGTGCTCGACGATTTCGGCGTCAAGGGGGAGATCATGAACGTTCGCCCGGGCCCGGTCGTCACCCTGTACGAGCTCGAGCCCGCGCCGGGCATCAAGTCGTCGCGCGTGATCGGGCTGGCGGACGACATCGCTCGGTCGATGTCGGCGGTGTCCGCCCGCGTCGCCGTCGTTCAGGGCCGCAATGCGATCGGCATCGAATTGCCGAACCAGCGGCGCGAGCTCGTCTACCTACGCGAATTGCTCGCCAGCGAGGACTTCGAGAAATCGAAGCATCGCCTCGCCATCGCGCTCGGCAAGACGATCGGCGGCGAGCCGGTCATCGTCGACCTCGCCCGCATGCCTCATCTTCTGGTTGCGGGCACGACCGGGTCGGGCAAGTCGGTCGCGATCAACACCATGATCCTCTCCCTCGTCTATCGGATGAAGCCCGAGCGGTGCCGGCTCATCATGGTCGATCCGAAGATGCTCGAACTCTCGGCTTATGACGGGATCCCGCACCTCCTCACGCCGGTCGTCACCGACCCGAAGAAGGCGGTGGTGGCGCTCAAATGGGCGGTGCGCGAGATGGAGGACCGCTACCGCAAGATGTCGAAGGTCGGCGTGCGTAACATCGACGGCTTCAACGCTCGCGTCGCCGAGGCGCGCGCCAAGAACGAGGCGCTCACACGCACAGTCCAGACCGGTTTCGACCGCGAGACGGGAGAGGCGATCTACGAGCACGAGGAACTGGCGCTCGAGGAGCTGCCCTATATCGTAGTTCTCGTCGACGAGATGGCGGACCTGATGATGGTCGCCGGCAAGGACATCGAGGGCGCGATCCAGCGGCTCGCCCAGATGGCGCGCGCCGCCGGTATTCATCTCATCATGGCGACCCAGCGCCCGTCGGTCGACGTCATCACCGGCACGATCAAGGCGAACTTCCCGACCCGCGTCTCCTTCCAGGTGACGAGCAAGATCGACAGTCGCACGATCCTCGGCGAGCAGGGGGCGGAGCAGCTCCTCGGTCAGGGCGACATGCTCTACATGGCGGGCGGCGGGCGCATCTCGCGCGTGCACGGCCCCTTCGTCTCGGACAACGAGGTCGAGAAGGTTGTGGCCCATCTCAAGAAGCAGGGCCAGCCCGAGTATCTGCACGCCATCCTGGAAGAGGACGAGGCGGAGGATGACGCCCCGCTCGCCGCGCCGGGCTCGATGGACGCCGAGGAATTGGCCGACTATTACGACCGCGCGGTCAACATCGTGCTTCGCGACCGCAAGGTGTCGACCAGCTATATCCAGCGCCGCCTGTCGGTCGGCTACAACAAAGCCGCCTCGCTGGTCGAGCGGATGGAGAAGGAGGGCGTCGTCAGCCCGCCGAACCACGCGGGAAAACGCGAGATCCTGATCGGCGACGGGGGCGACCGCGGCGTCTTCGAGGACCCGGGCGAGGAATGAGCCCCGCGGCCCGCGCCGCGGTTTAGCGCCGCTTTAGCGGCAAGCCCCAACGATTTCAGCGGGTTGCGACCACGTTTAGCGTCGCCTTTTTCAGTGTCGCAGCCGAAGCCGAGAACGATTGTTCACGTCCAGGATCGCAATGGTGAGCCGGGCGTGACAAAGGACGGGAGTTGCGGAAATCCCGACCTCCGGTTGGCACGGTGTCCAAGTCCCGGTTGCGCCGTTCACCCCGGCTCTGATTACGTCGTTAACACATCGGCAAGGAAAATGCAACCTGAATGGTTGCTTTCCGGCCGCCCCCCGACGGCCGCAAGCGAACAGAAGATCGACGCCCGCGACCGTTGCGCGGCGGCGAATCAGTCCGGCCGGCCATCACGATCGCCCGCGCGGCGCACGACCCAGACGTCGCCGCTCATGTCGATCAGATGAAAGCCGCGCCGCACGAGTTCGCTGAACGTCGCGACATCGCTCGAATGCACGGTCGCCCAGGACTCCGGCTCCGCGTCCCGGATCTGTTCCAGATTGTCGGAATCGAAATGCTGCATATGGAACCCCGTCGGCTGGCTGCTGGCGGCGAGTTCCTCCGTCAGTCCTCCTAGCACAACTCGCCGACGGGCGCCATCGGGCGCCACACGCGAAGTCATTTCTTTCGCAAGCGTCCCCGGAGCACACGGGCAACGCCTCACCCTCGATTTCATGCCTTCGTTCAAACACCGCTCGGAACGTGCGCACTTCATCGCGCGGCTCGCGCGGCACGACCTTGACTTTGCGGAAGCCTTCTGCCCGCTCCGCCGCGACATTATGGTCGTGCGCGGACATTTGGGGCGCTTTCGGCCGAGCGAAACTCATAGCTCCAAGGATTCGCAAGATGGTCGCAAAGCAGCATCACCACGTCATTTTGACGCCCCGCCCCGACAAGATTGATGAAACACGGAGGTTGCTGCAGGAATGCGCGCGTCTTGTCGCTGCCCGCAAGGCCGAGAACGGCCCCACGAGCTGGTGCTTCGGTTTCGACGACGTGGCCAAGGCGTTCTTCGTCGAAGCGCTGTTCCCGAGTTGGGACTCAGTCGCCTTCCATCAGAGCAACGTCTCCGCGACGGTGAAGCAGTTTGGCGCCCTCATGGCGAAGCCGCCGGAGACGATCATCCGGCCCGTCGAGGCGACTTGCCGAACGGATTCCTGGCCGCTAAATCGCGTGAACTACGTCCGCGGCGGGCGGATCGGGCTGCGTGGAGCGCTGTCCAACCGATGACAGTAACGGTTGCTTAGCGGTCCCGCGTCATAAGAGTTCGAACGCAGGAAAGAGATCGATGGACAGGATCGTCTCGCTCGTATCGCTCGCTCCCGATTGGATCGCGGATCGGATCGACGACCTTTTCCATGCGCCGTTCTGGAAAGTACTGGGGGGAGCGGTGATCGTGACCATCGCCGTTTTCGCGTTTTCCGCCGCGCCAGTCGCCGGCCGGGACAAGATCAAGCTCGTCGCGCTTTTTGTCGCGCTGGGGCTGGCGGCCTTCGACCTTCTGCGGCCGTTCGAACGGGGCTTTCCCCTGGGCTGAAACGCTTACGGACGTGCGGTCGAACCCGGACCGCGCCTTCGGCGGACTCGTCGGCGCCTTGGCGGTCGTGGCGGGGGCTGCTGTTCGTCGAGAGGATCGGCGCAGGCGCCTTCGCCGGGCTCCCATCACCGCCAATAACCTGATGTCCTTGGCGATCGACCGGGTCGGGCGGTTCGGCATGCCTCAGCGCCGGTTCGGCGGGCGGCGCATGTCGGCGCGGCGCTGAAACGCCCGAAGCGGGTCCTCCTCGTGGAGTTCTGAACTTTGGTTCAACGTTGACGTTGCGGTAGTCTATTTCGGAGAACGAACGTATATCGATAGAAATTCGGAACAATCAATTGCCGATTTACGCTCGATTAAATCGGTGCTCTTACGCTCTGTTTCTGAATACTCAGAACGGGGCTCCGCTTGAACAACAGGCATCCCGCGGCGTTGGCCGATGCTCACGACGACCCACGGTTGATCGCGCTGAGCCGAGCCGTGATCCAGTCTCAGGACATCATCGTCCGTGAGCAGACTGCCGTCATCGCGACCCTTGAAGCGCGGTCGGCGCGCTATGAGGCGGCAATCGAGAATGTCAGACAGGGCGTTTCCTTCTTCGATCCCGAAGGCAGGCTGATCCGCAGCAACAGGCGCTTCGCCGAGATCTACGGCCTTGCCGCGCACGAAGTCATGCCTGGCGCGGCGCTGCGGGACATTGCCGAACGCCAGTTCGTGTCCGGAAGCGGGCCCGGCGCGGTCGAGGATTATATCGACCTGTGCAATTCGATGGGCGTCGACGAGGCGTCGAGAGCCTGGTGTGCGCGGCTCCCGAGCGGACGACGGGTCGAAGTTCATCTCCAGCCGATGCCCGAAGGCGGGTGGATATCGACCCACAACGACGTGACCGAGCTGCACGAGCGCAGCGCGATCGTCGCCGAACGGATCTCGCTGCAGCAGCTGATCGACCTCGTCCCCGACAATCTCTGGGTGAAGGACGCCGCCAGCCGTTTCGTCATCGCCAACGCCGCCACGGCGCGCCAGATCGGACTCGTGTCGTCCGGCGATTTGATCGGCCGGTCGGACCTCGAGCTTCATCCGGCCGACGTCGCCGGAAAATACCTCGCCGACGAGCGGCGCATTCTCGAGACGGGCCAGCCGCTCATCGACATCGAGGAATACGTCATCGATCCGGCCGGACGGAAGGTCTGGATCTCCTCGACGAAGGTGCCGCTGCGCGACGACAGCGGCCAGGTCGTCGGCCTCGTGGGAATCTCGCGCGACATCACGGCGCGCAAGCTGGCGGAGACGCTGCGCGACGGCCAGGCGCAGATCCTCGAAATGATCGCGACCAGCGCACCGCTGAGCGACGTCCTCAACCGCCTGGCGAAGCTCATCGAATCCCAGCTCGACGGCGTGTCCGCCTCGATCCTGCTGCTCGACGAAGCCGGCCTGCGCCTGCATTACGGCGCCGCGCCGAGCCTGCCCGCCGCCTACGCCGAAGCCGTGGACGGATTGCGTATCGGGCCCGGGGCCGGCTCGTGCGGAACGGCGGCCTTCACCCGGGAAGCGGTGATCGTCGCCGACGTGATGCGCGACGCACGGTGGACCGAATATCGCGCGCTCGCAGTCGAGCACGGCCTCCGATCCTGCTGGTCGACCCCGATCGTTTCGCATCAGGAGCAGGTGCTCGGCACGTTCGCGCTTTATTCGGGCTCGGTGCGACGCCCCAGCGCGGCGGAACTGCGCCTGATCGACGCGGCCACCAAGATCGCCGGCATCGCCATCGAGCGCAAGCTCGCGGAAGACCGGATCCAGTTCATGGCGACTCACGACGCCCTGACGGGGCTTCCGAACCGCGCGCTCTTGAAAGAGCGCCTCACGCGGGCGATCCTCGTCGCTGAGCGGCACGACCGTTGGGCGACGGTCGCCTTCGTCGATATCGACAATTTCAAGTACGTCAACGACAGCCTCGGCCACAACGCCGGCGACGAACTGCTCAAATCGATCGCCGGACGAATGGTCGCCGCCCTCCGCGCGACCGACACCGTCGTACGCATCGGCGGCGACGAGTTCGTGGTGATCTTCTCCGACCAGTCGAAGGACGCCGAAAGCGTGGTCGGGACGGTGCGCAAGCTTCAGTCGGCAATCGCCGAGCCGGTCGAGATCAACGGACGGCAGTTGAGCGTGACGAGCAGCGTCGGGGCGGCGACCTATCCGAGCGACGGCCAGGACGCGGACGCTCTGCTGGTCAACGCCGACGCCGCCATGTACCGGGCGAAAGAGGTCGGCCGCGACAATTTCCAGTTCTACCAGCCGGAGTTCAACGCCAAATTCCACGAACGGTTTCGTCTGCAGGAAGAGTTGCGCGCCGCGATTGCGCGCGGCGAGTTCGTCTTGCACTACCAGCCCCAGGCCAACCTGCGCACGCGCGCCGTGTTCGCGGTCGAAGCGCTCATCCGCTGGAATCACCCAAAGCTCGGGATGCTTCCCCCGGCGCGCTTCATTCCGCTCGCCGAAGAAACCGGACTGATCGCGCCGATCGGCGAATGGGTGATCAACGAGGCCTGCCGCCAGGCGGTGGAATGGCGCGATCGGGGCCTGCCGCCGATCCGCATGAGCGTCAACGTCTCCGCGCGGCAATTCCGGGAGCGGCAGCTGACCACGATCGTGGCAGGGGCGCTCAACCGGAGCGGCCTCGAAGCGCAATTCCTCGAGCTCGAGCTCACCGAAAGCCTGATCATGCGGGACGTCGATCAGGCGGTCGCGACGATGGAGGAGCTGGAGCGGCTCGGCGTGCAGCTGTCGATCGACGACTTCGGCACGGGATATTCGAGCTTGAGCGCGCTCAAGACCTTTCCGGTGGCGCGTCTGAAGATCGACAAGACGTTTATCAGCGGACTGCCCGGCGACGAGGACGACATGGCGGTGGCGACGGCCGTGATCTCGCTCGGCCAGAAGCTCAATCTCAAGGTGATTGCCGAAGGGGTCGAGACGGCCGAGCAGGCGGCGTTCCTGCGCGAGAACAATTGCGACGAGATCCAGGGATATCTCCTGAGCAGGCCCATGCCGTCGTCGGACGTGGAAAAGTTCCTGGCCGACTGGGCTTGAGGTCGCCGATCGGATCGGCGCGCCGACGTTTTCTCCTGCGCGCGGGCGGAACAGCGAGCGCCGGCCCGAGTTGCGTCGGGCTGGGGGGCGCCTCGAGGAGAAGCGTCATGACAGCACTTACGAAACTCGCTTGCGCTTTGCTTCTGACCAGCGGACTCGCGGCTCCCGCGTTCGCCGCGGGCCAGACGGCGGGCGCGGCATCGACAAACAGCGTCGGACCTGCGGACAAAACGACCGGCTCGATGTCCAACGATCAAAGCTCGATGAGCAATGGCCAAGGCTCGATGAACGGTCCGAATGCGATGAACTGGGCCCGGGCGGCATGCAGATCAGCCAGAAGCTGCGGGACGATCTCGGCAAGGCCGGATTCTCCGACATCAAGATCATGCCCTCGTCCTTCATCGTCCGCGCCAAGGATTCGCAGGGCAACCCGGTAATGATGGTGATCAATCCGGATTCCGTCACCGCGATTACCGAGGACACCAAGGGCGCCTCATCCGCGAGCAACGCCACTCACGGCGCAACGAACAACAGCAACAGCGCAGGCGCGACGCCCAGCCCGAAATCGACCGGCGGCTCGCGGCCCGTGACCCCTGGCGGCGCGACCAAGCCGTAATTTAGCCGAAGCCGGACCCGGCTGCTCCCGGCGCGAGCCGGATCAGCCGGGAATCCTCGACCGCCGCCTGACGGTGCTTGACCGCTTCGCGATAGACAGGATCGCGGATCATCTCGACGAAAGCGGCGACGCTCGGATAGTGAGCGATGAAGCACCGGTCCCAGCGCTCCTCCGGCGGGCCGATCAGGACGAACTCGAATTTTCCGCTCCAGACGATTGACCCGCCGAGCCGGCTGAAGACAGGCAGGCTCTCTCGCCCATAGGCAGCATAGGCCTCGGCGCCGCTCGCCGAGCGCCCGTCAGCGTAGGCCGCGCGCTCGCGGAGGCGAACGAGGTTCAGCATATGGATCGGACCTTTGCGATCCGCGGCGCGGAAGGCGGTGAAAGATTCCTTCGTCGGATCGATGAAGCCGGTCATGCGCGCCATCCCCTGAAACCCTTCCAGTCTATCGGACCTTAGCCGCGAGTTGAAAGTGCCGTTTGCGCGGCCGTCCTCGGGGGAAACCCGGGAAACGCTCAATCTTGAGCGATCGCGTAAAGAAGCGGTTTACGACCCTTACGTTACGCTCGCTTCAGGGGAAGCCAACGGCCACGTCGTGACGGCGCTGGTGCGCGTCCCTGCCCGCTTTCGTCAGGCCCAGCATGTTCTCTTCGTTCGATCCTGAGTTTCCGGCGCCGGTCGACGCGAGCGTGCGCGAAATCCCTGCGTCGGACCTCGAGGCGGCCCTCCTACGCGAGCAGTACCGCGCGCTCGCGGAACTGGCGCCGTATCTCTATGCAGCAGCGATCGCGGCGGCGGCGGCGCTGGGCATTGCCGTCCAAGGCCTGTGGCCGACGGCCTACACGGTCGCTTTGCTGGGTGCTTTGCTGCCATTTGCGACCTTTCGCGCCGTCTACTGGCTGAGGATCCGGGAGCGGGTCGATGCTCTCAGCCTTGATTCCATTCGACGCGACGTTCGACGCGCGGCAGTGGTGGGGCCTGCTCTCGCCTTCGCGCTCTCGCTGGTCGCCACCGCTTTGCCGGAGGGCGGCGCCGTCGAGCGCTCGCCTCTCCTGTTCGGTGTCTGGATCGCATGCGCCGCCAGCGCGTTCTGCCTGACCCGACTGATCCACGCCGCGGCCCTCATTGTCTTTGCCGCCAGCGCGCCTCTCGTCGCCGACCTTGTGGCAGGCGGCGGCGCCGCTTTCTGGCTCGCAGGGATGCTGCTCGTGATCACCTGCCTCGTCATCGTCATGCTAGGCGAAAACTATCGCGCCTTCGCCGACATTGTGCGATCGCGCCTCGTCGCCTCAGAAAAGCATCGGGCGGCCGAGGAGGCGAAGGCGGCCGCCACGGCCATGGCGTACTCCGATGAATTGACATCGCTTCCGAACCGGCGATGGATGCAGTCGCTGCTCGCCTCGCGGGTCGAGGCCGGCCGCGCCGGCGGCTCGCCATTCGCCATCGGCCTCCTCGATCTCGACGGATTCAAGCCGATCAACGACATTCACGGCCATCCGGCGGGCGACCGGATCTTGAGGCAGGTCGCAAGACGTCTGGAAGCCGCCATGCAGGGCCGGGGCCACGCCGCCCGAATGGGCGGCGACGAGTTTGCGGTCCTTTGCGATGGCGTCGACTGCGAACGCGACGCACTCGCGCTCGCCGAGGATCTGAAGGCGGCCTTCGCCGCGCCCTTCGTCGTCGACCGGATAGCAATCCACCTTCAATGCGCATCCGGCTTCTCGCTCTTTCCCTCCTCCGCCGATCAGGCCGACGAACTGATCCGCTTGGCCGATGTCGCGCTGTACAGGGCGAAGGCGAGCGGGCGCGGCGCGTTCCGCGTCTTCGACGAGAACGACGAAAAGGCCGCCCGGGCTCGCGCAGCGCTCGAGCAGGCGCTCCACCGCGCGGTTTTGAACGATGAGATCGCCGTCCATTTTCAGCCAACCGTCGATCTCGCCACGGGACGCATCAGCGGATTCGAATCGCTTGCCCGCTGGAACGATGCCCGTCTCGGGGCCATCGAGCCGTCGGTCTTCCTTCCCGCCGCGGAGCGCATCGGACTCATCGACCGGCTGTCGCGCGATCTCCTGCGCAAGGCGGCGGCTGCGGCGGCGCGCTGGCCGAGCGATGTCGCGCTGTCGTTCAACCTGTCGGCGGCGCAACTTGCTCGTCCGAACGCCGGCTCCGACATCGTCGCTATGCTCGCTGAGTTCGGGTTGCCGCCGACCCGGTTCGAGATCGAGCTGACGGAAGCCGCCATCGCCAAGGATCTCGGCGCTGCCTGCTCAACGATCGCCGCAGTGCGCGCGGCGGGGGTCCGGGTTGCGCTCGATGATTTCGGGGCGGGCCATTCGAGTCTGGCTCAGGTGCGGGATCTCGAATTCGACAAGATCAAGATCGACAAAAGTTTCGTCGACCGGGTCTGCCTCGATCCGAAGATCGCCAACCTTACCCGCTCGATCGTCGACATGGCGCGCCGCCTCGACCTGCCCTGCGTCGCCGAGGGAATCGAGCGACCCGAACAGCTCGAGGAGCTGCGCCTTGCCGGCTGCGTCGGAGGACAGGGCTGGCTCTTTGCCGGCGCCATGCCGGAGGCCGCGGCGACGCAATACATCGAGGACCGGCGCGGGCCGCTGCATTAAGACCGAATGAAGCTGGAAAAAATCGCGCGCGAAATGGATCCGATTCCGCCGTGCGGGCGGGGCATCCTCAGAGGCGACGTCGAACGCTGCCTCCGTATTCGGTCAGCGCAACTCCGGATTTCCCGGCGCCGTGCCGGATCGCCTGCGCGGGGCGAAACAGGCCCGGCCGTCACCGATACTCGTTCTCGCCTTCGCCATCCTTCGGCGGCTTGGCGTAGTAGGTGTTGAGGATCGTCATCCGGGGTTTCGCGTTGTCGAGGGAGATCGTCTCGCGGCCGTGCCAGCTCGTGTGCAGGAGGTTGTGCGCCGGGTGGATGACGACGAAGGCGAAGCCGGTGTTGGGCAGGAACGGGGCTGTCTTCTCCTTGACGAGTCCATAGGACTTCCAGGCGAACACGCCCATCGGGGAGATCTTGTAGACGGTCGTGCCGAGATCGCGCTGGCTCTCGTCCTCGGGCATGTAGATGAGCATCGTGAGCACCTTGCGGCGCGTGTCCGGATGCGGCTTGATCGCATAGCCGTCGAAGTCGGCGTAGAGCACGGGCTGCGGATACATCGGCACCGGCCAGTTCTCACCGCTGCCTTTCGCCCGCATTTCGAGACCCTTGTGCAGCCGGTCGCGCAGGGCGGCCTGGATCTCGGGCGCGGCAAGGGCGTCGGAGACCGTGCGCCACAGTTCCGTGCGCTCGTTGTCGCCGGCTTCGACCCGGCGGTCCCACAGGGTGTACTGCTTGCGGGTGCGCGCGCCGTTGAGATCGACGTAACGGTCGAGATCGGGCCAGCTGGCGATGAGCCTCTTGTAGACGTCCGCGGCGAAGAAGTTCTGGAAGGTCAGATGCGGATAGGGCTTGTCGAACACGGTCGCGGCGCGGATGGAGTCGACGCCGTGGCGGAGGATCGAATCGAACAGCGTTTCGGCGGCGACGACGTCTGCGATCATGCCCGAGGTCCCGACTTTTCGGCCAACCGCGTCTCACGACGCGACGGGCGCCACATTACAACGTCAACGGCCGCGCTCAAAGAGCCGCACCGCGAGCCGCCTTTACAACTTCCCGGCGACGAACGCGACAATCCGCGTCATGACCGCCGCGGAAGCCCGGTCGAGCGCCGCAGCGACGGAGGCGGCGTCGCTCGAAGCGACGGGCTCCTGGGCGGAGAAGATCTCCACGTCGGCGACGCGCCCGCTCGTCAGCGACACGATGCGCGCCGCGACATCGACATGGGCCTCGGATTTCGAGGCGTCGAGTTCGAAGGAGCGGATGTCGAGGTCGAGCTCGTAGTCGGCCGCCGCGCCTCCGCCGGCGAGTGACCGCGCAAGTCCGGCATTCTGGAAAGTCTCGACGAGGCGCGCGCGAAACAGCGACGACAGCTGCTGCGGCCACCGTCCGCCGGGCAGCAAGGCGAGGGTGAGCCCGTCGCGAACCAGGATGCGGTCGCTGTCGAGATCGAGCGTGGCGACCGGATCGCCGATGCGGATCTGCGTCCCGAACGGCCGCGCGGCGCGCGGCCGCGCGGCCGTCAGGTCGTAGATCGTGGAAGGCGCGCTGGCGCAGCCGGCGAGCGCCAGCGCAAGCGCGGCGGCGCTCCCCGCCAAAGAGCGTCTTCGGACTGGCCCCCCGGCTTTCCGCATCACTGTCCCGTGCGATATTCCGGCAGCGAAGGTTTTCCGCCCCAGATGAGTTGGCTTGGATTCTGCTTGAAGGAGCGGACCGTCTGATCGATGTCTTCGAGGACACGTTGCCCCTGAACGGCGAGCGCCTCGTACTGGCGCAGGCCCGAATTGCTGAAACGGCTGAGGCCGACTGAAATTTCCTTCACCCGGACGTCGAGATCGTCGGCAAGCTTCTTGACCGACTGCGCCGCGTCGCCGAGCTGCGTCAGCGCGCCCTTGGTCCCGGGGGCGCCGATGAAACCCTGGGCGCTGGTGATCAGCCCGTCGATCTTGTCGGCCAACTCGTTGAGCTTGGCCATCATCTCGGTCGCATTCTTGATCGTCTGATCGATGTTGCCGCGGTTCTGGCGGACGGTCGTGGCGACGTCGCTGATCGAGTCGACGACGCCGGACACCTTGCTCGGATCAACGGCCTTCACGAGGTTGTCGATGTCGGAGATAGCCGTAACGAGCTGGTTCGAAGCGTCGTTGAGCTTGGTGACGAAGGCCGCTCCGTCGCGCAGCACCGTCTGGTAATCGCCAGCGCTCGCGGCGAGCGCCTTGCTGAAGGTGTTCGCGTTATCGACGACGCTGCGCAACTTCTCCGTGTCGATCGCCTTGACAAGCTTGTCCGCGTCTTCAGACAGGCTCTGCAGCCTTTGCGCAAGCGGCTCGATCTGCTTGCCGAGATCGGCGAAGCCTTTCAGGGTCGCGTCGATGTTCGAACGATTGTCGCTGAGCGTCTTGGAGAATGCGCTCACGTTCGCAATCGCAGAATCGATCGCGCCGGAATTGTCGGCGAGAAGCTTGTCGGCGCGGCTCAGCACCGAATCGGCCTTCCCCGAGATGGCCTGAACGTTGTCGACGATGGCGCGAACCTTGTCCGCATCGATCGCCTTGACGAGCGTATCGGCGTCGTCGGACAGCGCCTGCAGACGGTTGGCCAGCGGCTCGATCGTCTTTCCGAGATCCGCAAGGCCCTTCAGCGCCGCGTCCACACCGCCGGAATTATTGGCGAGCGCCAATGAGAAGGTTTCGACGTTCTCGATCGTCTTGTGGATCGGCTGCGCGTTATCGACCAGCAGCTTGTTGGCGAGATCGAGAACATATCCCGCCTTGGTCTGCAGGTCCGCGAGCGTCGCCGTCGGCAGGGAGGGGATGACGGGAGGGTTTCCGGTCAGTTCGCCTCCCTTCGCCCCTCCGATCAGGGCGACTGTCGCCGAACCCGTCAGCCCCTGTGTTTCAAGCTGCGCCTTGGTGTCCGCGTTGATCGGAGCGCTCGCGTTGGTCACGTCGATGTCGGCGATCACCTGACTTGCATTGCCCTTCACGAAGCCGAGATTCGTCACCTCGCCGACCTTGAGGCCGTTGAACAGAACGGTGGCCCCGGTGGAAAGGCCGGAGACCGAGCCGCTGAAGACGATCTGGTAGCGTCGATGCCCGCCCCCTGCGCCGTAGCCGACAATCCACATGACGAACAGAAAGGCCGCCACCACTGCGCCGAGCGTGAACGCGCCGATGAGGACGAAATTGGCCCGGGTCTCCATGCCTGTCAGCGCCTCGCGTCCTGGGCTTCGCTCCCGGCGCTTTCAGCGCGCCGCTTCCCGGCCGACCCGGCGCGGACGATGCCTCTCTTACCGTGAAAGTATGAGTTTATCCAAGGATCGTCGGAAAGCAGAAGCTCGTCAATCGAGCCGACCGCCGCTACCTTTCCATGGCCGAGGACCGCCACGCGGTCGCAGATGGCGTAGAGGCTGTCGAGGTCGTGGGTGACCATGAAGACGGTGAGCCCGAGCGTTTTCTGCAGCGTGCCGATGAGATCGTCGAAGTCCCCGGCCGAAATCGGATCCAGTCCCGAAGTGGGCTCGTCGAGAAAGACGATCTCCGGGTCGAGGGCGAGTGCTCTGGCGAGCGAGACGCGTTTGGTCATGCCGCCGGACAGCTCGGAGGGAAATTTGTCCGCCGCGTCCGGAGGAAGGCCGACGAGCTGCAGCTTCTGCGCCGCCAGGCCGTCCAGCGTGCTCTCGGAGAGATTGAGGTGCTCGCGCATCGGCATCTGGATGTTCTGGCGGACCGTCAGGCTGGAAAACAGCGCCCCTTCCTGGAACAGGACGCCCCAGCGCTCGCCGATCAGGAGCCGCTCCTGCGGCCCGAGCTTGTCGATATCGTAGCCGAAGACTTCGATCGTGCCCGCCTGCTTGTGGATGAGCCCGAGGATGGTCCGGGTCAGGACCGACTTGCCCGCGCCCGATGCGCCAACGAAGCCGAGCACCTCGCCGCGATAGAGATCGAGGTCGAGTCCGTCCATGACCAGGCGGTCGCCGAAGCCCACCTTGAGGCCACGGACGCGGATGACGGCCTCGCGCCGCCGTTCGAGCGGGGATGGCCGACGCGCGTTCAATAGTTCACCGCGGTGAAGAACATGGCGAACACGCCGTCCATGACGATGACCATGAAGATCGACTTGACCACCGAGGCGGTCACGCAGCGCCCGAGCGACTCCGCCGAGCCGCGCACTTCCATGCCCTCGGTCGAGGCGATCAGGCCGATCGTCAACGCCATGAACGGCGCCTTGATCAGTCCGACCAGAAACGTCTGCGTTCCGATGGCGCCCTGCAGGCGCGCGATGAACACCGCCGGCGCCATGCCGGCGTAGAGCCAGCTCACGATGAGTCCGCCAGCGAGCGAGGCCATGTCGGCGATGAAGGTCAGCACCGGCAGGGCGATCGCCAGCGCCACCAGGCGCGGCATGATCAGCACCTCGAGCGGGTCGAGCGCCATCACCCTGAGAGCGTCGATCTCCTCGCGCATGTTCATCGAACCGATCTCGGCGGTGATCGCCGAGCCGGTCCGGCCGGCGACCATGATCGAGGTCATCAGCACGCCGAGTTCTCGGAGGCCGAGCACGCCGACCAGATTGACCGCGTAAGGCGAGGCGCCGAAACGCGCGAGCTGGAAGATGCCCTGCTGGGCGACGATCGCGCCGACGAGAAAGTTGATCAGCGCAATGATCGGCACGCTGCGCAGCGAATACATCTCGAGATGATGCGCCACCGAGGTCCAGCGCCAGCGCAGCGGACGCAAAGCGAGCCGCGACCACATGACGACGATCTCGCCCAGGTAGTCGATGATGTCGACGAGATCCAGACCCGCGGTGTAGACGGTCTCGCCCACTGCTGCGAGCAATACGGTTCCGGGAGCGTGGCGGGTAAGTTTTGGCGGCTCCGAGGGGTGGTATCCCGCCTCGCGAAGCAGAAGAGCATGCTCGGGCCGCGCGTCGCGGTACTCCGCGGAAACTCCGGCTGCGGTCAGTTCAGCCCGCGCCCGGTCGATCAGCCAGGCGCCCGCCGTATCCATGCGATCGACCGCGGCAAGATCGATCGCCGCTCTCCTCGCGCCCTCGGCGCCCGACGTCAGGGCGGTCGCGCTCGTCTCCAGAGTGCGACCGGCGGCGATGACCCATGCGCCCGCGAGCGAGAGCACGACGCCGTCGTCGGATATTTTACGGGCTACGGACGGCGCAACGGACAAAAGGCGCTCCGGTCAGACGCTTGTTCCGCATTCTTATAGCGGAGGGCCGGCTTCTGTCGAGCAGCGGCCTCTTGCCCGACGTGTCGCAGCAACAGCGACGCAAGCGATCAGGACAAAAACAAACAGGGTACGAATCGGCCACCCCGGAACGGGACTCCGATTCGCGTCAAAAGCGAGTCGATTCTTCGCTGGAACGGAGACTTCGCCGAGTCGGCGTCAATCGGTCTTCAGCGGCTCCTTTCCGCGGCTGCCTCAGAACGGGATCGGACGATCAGCCGGGGGACAAAGCGGGTCAGAATCGGGCCCCATCGCGAATCGCTCCCGCCCGCGGCCGAAGGCAAGGGAGGATTGTCGCCGGAGCGAGAAGCCGTCAAGTCTTGGTTGACGAACTCCGCCGCGCCTTCGGACGCTTCCGCCCCGGGCTGGAACGGACGCGAATGGAGGGGGCACAAATCGGGTCGGAATCGGCGACGCGCCAAGTCACCGCGCGCCGCGCGGCAAAGACAAGCGGCTCAGGCAAAAGATCCGCGGGCGTGGTTAACAGCCGCAAAGGCCCCCCACGCGGCGCGGGCCGGTCGCTGCGGATCCGCTCATGTGCTAGGGCAATGACGATGAAATCGCTCGCTCTCTCCGCGCTCACCGTCTGCGGCCTTGACGAACTCGACGGTCACGCCACCCGAGGCGTCACCCATGTCCTGTCGATTCTCGACCCCGGATGGCCGGACCCGGAGGCGTTCCTCGACTACGATCCGCACTTTCGAGCGACGTTCCGGTTTCACGACGCGATTGAGCCTGATCCGGGCGTCGTCCTGCCGGCAGCATCCGACGTTGAAAAGATCCTGGCTTTCGGCCGGGACGCCGGCGACGTCAGCCACCTTCTCATTCACTGCCACATGGGAATCTCGCGCTCGACCGCCGCCATGCTGATGATCCTGGCGCAGGCGCATCCGGGCGATAGCGAGGACGCGGTCGCGGACCGGCTCGTGGCGATTCGGCCGCAGGCCTGGCCCAACTCCCGCATGATCGGCTTCGCCGATGAGCGTCTCGGCCGCGAGGGCCGACTCCTTGCCGCGGTAAGCCGCATCTACGCCCGCCGCCTCGAACGGCAGCCCGAACTTGCGGACCTGTTTCGCCGCGGCGCCCGCGGGCGGGAAGTCGAGATGGGGCTCGGCCAGTGACCGCGCCCGTCGGGCGGCGCCCCGCGACCCGCCGTTACCGACGAGTCGAATCCGTCACCGGCCTCGATTCTTCAGTGGGTTAGGCGCCATATTGCAAGATGTAGTCATAAGTCTATGTTGTATCTGCATAAAGTTCATTTGTTCGATGACGCGCCGGCAGCACGCCGGCGATCTCCCGCCTGTCGGCGTTTCGCTGCGGACGATCGGCGCTGGGCGACGGCCTCACTGCGGACAGGTTACCCGAAAAGGCTCGCGAATCGCCCGGCTGCCTGCTCCGGGTCGCATGCCGCGACAATCGCCGAGACGACCGCCAGCCCCTCCGCGCCGGCTGCCAGCACGGGGGCGCTGTTTTCCGGCGTCAGGCCGCCGATGGCGAAAATGGGCGTCCGCGTCAGGCGCCGCACCTGGCGAAGGCCCTCGACGCCGAGAGGCGCTGCGGCGTCGCCCTTGGTTTGCTGGGCGTAGATCGGGCCGACGCCGAGATAATCCGCCGCCGCTGCGTTGGCGCGGAGCGCCTGCCCGGGCTCGGTGATCGACAATCCGATGATCTTGCCCGGCCCGAGCAGCCTGCGGGCGTCCGCGACCGGCATGTCGTCCTGCCCGACGTGCAACCCATCCGCGTCGACCGCAAGCGCGACGTCGAGGCGGTCGTTGACGAGGAACGCCACGCCGAGCGGCTCAAGCATGGCCTTCAGGGCGCGCGCCTCGTCGAGAAAGGCGCGCGTCGTCGCCTCCTTCTCGCGTAGTTGCACCATCGTGGCTCCGCCGCGGACTGCCGCCCCGACGATGTCGAGGAGCGGGCGCGCGCCCGTGAGCCGGCGATCCGTCACGAGGCACAGGCGAAGCCTGCCAATGTCGAGCACTCAGCGGACCTTCAACCGGCGCACGATGTCCGCTTCCCCGACCGCGTCGAGCGCGTCAAGGAAGGCGACCCGGAAACTCCCCGATCGCGGCGCCGCCTCGCCGGCCATTTCGCCGACCACGCCGTAGACGCCGATCGCCCCGGCGGTCGCGAGAAACGCGTCCGGCGTCACCGCGGCGAAGGCGGCGATCGTCGCCGACAGGGCGCAGCCGAGCGCGGTCACTCTCGTCATCAGCGGCGAGCCGTTGGCGAACTCGACCGCACGCTCGCCGTCAGTGACGAAATCGACGGCGCCGGTCGCCGCGACGATGCAATCCTGGCGGCGGGCGAGGGCCCCTGCCAGAGCATAAGCCGCGGAGGTCTCGTGGGCGCTGTCGACGCCCTTCGGCGCTGCGGCCTCGCCTTGCAGGCCCGCGACATTGGCCGCGGCCAGGATCTCGGAGGCGTTGCCGCGCACGATCGTCGGATTCTTCGCGAGCAGCCGCCGGGTCGTCTCGTTGCGATAGGCCGTCGCGCCGACGCCGACCGGGTCCAGCACCCAAGGGCGCCCGAGCCTCCCTGCGACTTCAGCCGCAGCCTCCATGCCGATGACCCAGTCCGCGGACAGGGTGCCGATGTTGACGACCAGAGCCTCGGCGATCGCGCCAAAATCCTCCGCCTCCTCCGGCGCGTGGACCATAGCCGGCGAAGCGCCGATCGCCAGGAGCGCGTTGGCCGCGATGTCCATCGACACGTAATTGGTCACCGCCTGAACGAGCGGCCGTCGGGCGCGCAGAGCCGAGAGGAGCCGCGCGGTTTCGGCGGCGAGCGCGTCACGGGCGATGGGTTGTGGGCTAGCGATTCTGGCCTCCTCGCGCTTCGGGGGTAGGCCGACGCCATCGGCGTCGTTTGATGGCTCGCCGAGCAGGACTCGAACCTGCGACCATTCGATTAACAGTCGAATGCTCTACCAGCTGAGCTATCGGGGACCAGCCGTCGCGGGGCGCGATATAGCAGAATTTGGAGCGCTGCATAGTCGTTTTTATCGCTTGCCGCCCGCCGTGGGGCGCGCCACCTTGCCCGCATGCGCGATCCGATGGACCTCCCGGAACTCCTGACCCCCGCCGAGATGGGCGAGGCCGACCGCATGACGATCGCGGGGGGAACCCCGGGAATCGCGCTGATGGAGGCCGCGGGCCGCGCGGTCGCGGACGAGGCGGCGCGGGTCGTCCGGTCGGGCGGCCGGATCGCTGTCCTTTGCGGGCCGGGCAACAACGGCGGCGACGGCTTTGTCGCGGCGCGCCTCCTGGCGGAGTGGGGTTTTCCGGTCGAACTCGGCCTTCTCGGGCGGCGCGAAGCGTTCCGCGGCGACGCCGCGATCGCGGCCGCCCGATTCGCCGGCGACGCGCGGCCGGCCGCGGACGTCGACCTTTCCCGGGCGGACGGAATCGTCGACGCCATCTTCGGCGCGGGACTTGCGCGCGACGTCGACGGCGAGGCGAGGGCGATCGTCGAAGCCATCAACGCCTTCGCCCGCAGGGGCGGCCCCGTCGTCGCGGTCGACGTTCCCTCGGGCCTCGACGGGGAAAACGGAAAAATCCGCGGCGCAGCGGTCGAGGCGACCTCGAGCGTCACCTTCTTCCGGCTGAAGCCCGGCCACCTGCTCGAGCCGGGCCGGTCGCTCTGCGGAGAGATCCGCCTCGCCGACATCGGCATTCCGGCGAGCGTCCTGCCGCGCATCGCGCCGAAGGCTTTCGTCAATTCGCCGATTCTCTGGCGCGACGCCCTGCCGCGGCTCGGGCCGCGCTCGCACAAATATGCGCGCGGCGCGGCGCTCGTCCTGTCCGGCCCGGCGCATGCGACGGGGGCGGCGCGGCTCGCGGCGCGGGCGGCGCTGCGGGCAGGCGCCGGGATCGTCTCGATCGCGAGCCCGACCGATTCCGTCGCGGTCAACGCCGCGCATCTGACCGCGATCATGGTCGCCCCCTTCGCCGGCCTGCCGGCCTTCGAGGCGCTGCTCGCCGACGAACGCCGGAGGGCGATCGCGCTCGGGCCCGGCGCGGGGGTCGGCCCCGAATTGCGCAAACTCGTCACGGCGGCGCTGACGCGGCCGGCGGAGGGGCGGACGATCGTCCTCGACGCCGACGCGCTGACCAGCTTCGCCGGCGAAGCGGCGAAGCTCGGGGCGCTGATCGCGCGCGGCGGCCATGCCGCGATCATGACGCCGCACGAGGGCGAATTCGCCAGGCTTTTCGACGGCGCGGCGGGCGTGAACGCCGACGACGACAAGCTCGCCCGCGCCCGCGCGGCGGCGCGGCTCATGGGGGCGGTCGTCGTCCTCAAGGGCCCCGACACGGTGGTCGCCGCGCCGGACGGGCGCGCCTCGATCGGCTGGGACCTGCCCCCGACCCTCGCCACCGCCGGCTCCGGCGACGTGCTGACCGGCTTCGCCACCGGCCTCGCCGCACAGGGGCTGCCCGCCTTCGAAGCGGCTTCCGCCGCCGTCTGGCTGCACGGCGCGGCGGCCCGAGCCTTCGGCCCCGGGCTCATCGCCGAGGATTTGCCTGAGGCTCTGCCGGGGGTTTTGCGGGAGCTCGCCGAATCTGCTCGGGAGCGAGGCTTTTCAGGAGGTTAGGCGCCGAAACCGGCAAGGTTCTCGCTGCGCGGGCCTGCAGCAGCGGTCGCCAACAGCGGCTGCAGGCCCGCCGGGCCCCAGTTCTTGGGGGTCGAGACTTCCAGGGGCGATGCCATTTCCGGGCGCGAATTCAATTGTTTCAAGCCTTTGCGGCGCCATTTCCGGGCGACTCGCGTTCGGCCTGTCCGCCGCCGATCGCTGCCCGAACCGCCCGCATCCAGCGTCATGGCCGGCCCCGCGCATGAGACGGCCGGCGAGGCGACCGCCCGAGGTCCGCCTGAACGACAGCGCCTGCTCACGCCGGCGGCGCCCGACATGGGGCCGGCCCCGGAATTCGCCTCGATACGATCATCGGAGAAGGCTACCATGGAATCGGCTCTTTGTACACGATTTGTTCGGACGCCGCGGAGGAAATTCGGCGACGGGGATCAACAACGCGCGTTCGCGGGCGCGCCACAATTGGTAATTGCGGGCCTGTCACTGTAAGGCCGCTTTTTCGGAATCACGACAGGGGCGGCGCTGCGGTCGCGAGCCTTTCCCGCAACGCCTTGTTCTCCGCTTCCAGCCGTTCGATCCGCAGCCGGATCGGCGCGAGCGCCTCGGCCAGTTCGGCCTCGCTGAAACGCGGCGTGATATGCTGCGGGCAGTTCCAGTCGAACGCCTCGAGCCGGACGAGCAGCGCGCGCTCGGCTAATCCCCGGTAACCCGGCAGGGCGAGCTTCGCCGCGAGCTCGGGGTCGTCCGCCAGAACCTTCGGCTCGATCCGGGCGAAGATCTTCAGGCGGCGGCGGTTCGGGTAGTCCATCAGGATCAGCGCCGCCCGGTCGTCGGCGGCGAGATTGCCGACGCTGATATATTGCCGGTTGCCGCGAAAATCGGCGAAGGCCAGGGTTCTGTCGTCGATGACGCGCAAAAATCCGACCGGGCCGCCGCGGTGCTGCACATAAGGCCAGCCGCTCTCGGAGACGGTCGCCATGGTGAAGCTGTCGCGGGCGGCGATGAACTGCGCCTCCGCCTTGGTGAACCGGTCGGATTCGCGCCTTTCCTGAAAGCCGGTCCCTGAGGGGCCGCCGCCATTGGCCTCCTGCGCCGCCTTCACGCTCGGCGTGGCGGCGATTTCGAGGAAACGGGCTGTCATGGGCTCCTCCATGCGGCGCCGGGCGGGGCGGCGGGAAGGTCTGCGATCCCGCGCAACCGGCGCACTCAGGGCAGATAGCATCTCTCCAAAAACAAGATTATCGTCGAACATCGAGAGCCATTGTTTCGATAATCGGAAGAATCATGGACCGGCTCGACGCCATGTCCGTGCTGGCCGCCGTGGTCGAGGCCGGCAGCTTGTCCGCCGCCGCCCGCAGGCTCGGCGCGCCTTTGCCGACGGTCAGCCGCAAGCTCTCCGAGCTCGAGGCCCACTTGAAGGTCCGCCTTCTCGTCCGGTCGACGCGGAAGCTCAGCCTGACCGACGCCGGGGCGGCCTATCTCGCCGCCGCGAAACGGATCCTCGAACAGGTCGACGAAGCCGAACGGGCCGCCGCCGGCGAATTTTTCGCGCCGCGCGGCGAACTCGCCGTCGCCGCGCCGATCGCCTTCGGGCGGCTCAACGTGCTGCCGATCGTCTGCGATTTCCTCGCGCGCTTTCCCGAGATCGACGTCCGGCTCGCGCTGTCGGACCGCAACACGCGCCTCGTCGACGAGCACATCGATTGCGCGGTGCGGATCGGCGCGCTGCCCGACAGCGCGATGACGGCTTCGCGGGTGGGAGAGGTGCGCCGGGTCGTGTGCGGCAGTCCAGACTATTTCGCCGGGCGCGGCGAGCCGAAGCGCCCCGCCGACCTTTTGAGCCTCGACTGCGTGACCTTCGACGCCCTGGAGCCGGCCGACGCGTGGCGTTTCCGGCTGCCGCAGACGGGAAAGGAAGCGTCCATCCGCATCCGTTCGCGCTTCTCGGCCAACACCGCGGAGGCGGCCGTCGACGCCGCCGTGGCCGGCATCGGGGTCACGCGGGTTCTCTCCTATCAGGCCGAGCGGGCGATCTCGGAAGGCAAGCTGCGGATCGTCCTGGCCGAGTTCGAGCCCGCGCCGGCGCCGGTCAGCCTGCTGCACCCCGGGCAATCTCCGATGCCGCTCAAACTGCGCGCGCTTCTGGATTTTGTCGGTCCGCGCTTGCGCGCGCGGCTGTCGGATGTTGGGCGGAGCATCAACTCACGCAGGCAAAGCTCCTGATCCTTGTGACGCGCAGAACACCCCATTCAGGATCTGACGAGAGAGGGTGGCCGATTGTCTCGGCGGCCCGCAACGCCGGGAGCGCCTCCGGGGAGGGGGCAGCGGGAAACTCGTCAGCACTTCAGGTCGATGCGCCTCCTCATGCCACTCACGGTGAGAAAAAATGATGAGCGCGGGTTGATGTCGATCAATGCGCATGACGCCTGGGCGTCCAAGAGTGAGAAAGTCAAGAACCGGCGCGAACGCCGCGAACGCCGTCAGGCAGTGAGGGAACGGAGAGGCGCAAGCGCCTGAAAGCGAAAGGAAACGCCATGGCGACCTATGTCACGCTGATCAATTTCACCGAACAGGGCGTCAAGAACGTCAAGGACACCGCCAATCGCGCGAGCCACTACAAGGAGCTCGCGGCAAAACTTGGTTGCACGATCAAGGACATCTGGTGGACGCAGGGGCAATACGACGTCGTCTCGATCATCGAAGCGCCGGACGACGCCGCAGCGACCGCGCTGGCGATGAGCGTCGGGAAGCTCGGCTACATCCGCACGCAAACCCTGCGCGCCTACTCGGCGGCGGAACTCGCCCCGGTCATGGACAAAGTCGTTTAGGCCGAGCGGCTAGCGCACTGCCGAAGCCTTGAAGAGGGCGGGCGCTACGCCCGCCCTGTCGCCCGGCGGCTCGGGTCGGACGCTTTCGTCGCCGCGCTGGAAATCAAAACTCGGGGCCGCCGCCAGGCGCTTGAACGCGGGCTCAAACCAA
>CAVUHX010000015.1:0-106526 GCA_963741405.1 uncultured Alphaproteobacteria bacterium | reverse complement strand
GGCGATCAAGCGCTTCGTGACATTGCAGGCGACGCGTCCGTGTCTCTATTGCGTGGTCGACTTGCACGCGATGACCCTGCCGCACGAGCCGTCGCAACTGGCCCGACCACCCGCGAGGTGACCGCGGCTTTCCTGGCCTGTGGCATCGATCCGAAAATCAACGCTGTCTTCAATCAGAGTTGGGTCGCGGAACACGCCGAGCTTGCGTGGATCTTCGACTGCGTGGCGCGCCTCGGCTGGCTCAACCGGATGACCCAGTTCAAGGAGAAGGCCGGCAAGGACCGGGAGAACGCCTCGATAGGTCTTTACAACTATCCTGGGCGCCGATGGCTGCGGACATCCTTCTCTATCGCGCTACTCACGTTCCGGTCGGCGATGACCAGAAGCAGCATCTCGAACTGACGCGCGACATCGCACAGAAGTTCAACAACGATTTTTCGGACTCGATCGCGGCCAACGGGCAGACGGCCTACGCCTACTTCCCGCTGCCCGAACCGCTCATCCAGGGGCCGGCGACGCGCGTCATGAGCCTGCGCGACGGTACGAAAAAGATGTCGAAATCCGACCCGTCGGAATACGCTCATATCGCTTTGACAGACGACGCGGACACGATCGCGCAGAAGATCCGCAAGGCGAAGACCGACCCCGAGCCGCTGCCGGGCCATCTCGAGGGCCTTGCCGGCCGGCCCGAGGCCGACAACCTTGTCGGAATCTATGCCGCCCTGACCGACGAGAGCAAAGCCGACGTGGTGCACAAGTTCGGGGGCAGCCCGTTTTCGGCGTTCAAGACCGCCCTGGCCGAGGCCACGATCGAGAAGCTTGCGCCGATCCGCGCCGAAATCCTCCGGTTGGCGGCCGACCCGGGGATACGTCGATTTGGTTCTCGCCGCGGGCGCAGAAAAAGCGCGCGCCATTGCGCGGCCGAATATGGACGCGATCAAGGACATTCTCGGCCTCGTTCGCTAGCGTAAGCGGGAGACCCCCCGGCTATGCCGGGGTGGCAGTAGCAGTTCCACGTTTCCGGCAGTCCACCGGTGAAGTTCCACGTGAGCAGCCATTCACACGAAAGGAACTCCACCGATGGACGAGTACGAGAGCCTAAGCCACACGACTTGGGACTGGAAATATCATGTTGTCTTCATACCGAAATGTCGACGCAAGACGCTGTATCAGGAGTTGCGCCGGCGTTTGGGCGAAGTGTTCCGCAAGCTCGGGCTTCAGAAGGACTCGAAGTCGAGGAAGGGCATCTGATGCCCGATCACGTGCACATGCTGCTTTCGATTCCACCGAAATATGCGGTGTCGCAGGTGGTCAGCTTCATCAAGGGCAAGAGCGCGATCCACGTGGCCAGGGTTTATGGAGAGCGCCGACGCAATTTCGTCGGGCAACACTTTTGGGCCCGCGGCTTTTTCGTGAACACGGTCGGGCGTGACGAGGAAGCGATCCGCGCCTACATCCGCAATCAAGAGAAGGAAGACCAGAGGCTCGAACAGATGAACCTCTGGCGTTGACAATGCCACCTTCAGGTGGCGCCAAACTCAAGGGGGCGCGTTAGCGTCCCCTCCTACCGCTTCGAGCGGTTCACTTCGTAAAGCCCCCGGCTTTGCCGGGAGATACTTACCGTTCCACCACGCCGAGAACAAAAATTTCTATGCGGAAGTCGCCAGATCGAACAGGCGTATGGTTCGCCGTTCGAATATCTGGGGGGCCTGACACGGGGATCATCAAGATCTGGGTTCCGCTGCGGCGGCGGGGCGAAGCCACAATTCATCATGGTTGACGACTTTCCGCGCAACTTCTCGTAAGCCTGTTGAGAGCTATTTCGGCCTCGCTTGGCGGAGGGGCCGGTCCGCCGGAAACTTGAATGCATGCGCCGCCGGCTTTCGAGGAGGCCGTTTGTTGCGGAGGTTCAGCGCGGGAAACTACGCCCAAATCGAAGGGTGTGCAGGGGAATGGATTTATCTCGTGCTGCCCGTGTTGCTGTCGGCGCTGCTGAGCGCCGACAGTGCGGCCGCCGAGGAATTGCTGCGGGGGCTTGAAGCGTCCTCTTTCTCCCTTCCGAACGCGGTCGCAATCGGGTCCGAGGTTCCTGCTGTCGCCACCGCGGCGGCGCTCGTGGCGGCAATTGCCCTCGTTCTGCATCTCTTTGCCTGGCGTCGCTGGTTGCGCCGCGTTTCGGATCTGGAGGCGCAACTCGCCAGTGCACGCTCGAAGCTTGAGCGGGCAGCGTTGACGATGCAGGGCGATCGGCAGGTTGTCATCTGCTGGGACCGGCTGGATTCCACGCCGGTTCTTGAAGGCGATTTCGCCCTGGTCACCGATGTCCCGGACGCGACGCGAATTCTTGATTATGCTTCCTGGCTGGGAGAGGCCGCCGGCGCTCAGATCGTGGAAGCGTCGGAGCGCCTGCTCAACCGCGGCGAATCCTTCTTGCTCTCGGCGGTTAGTCGGCGCGGGCGGCACATTGAAATCAGCGGTAGGCCAGTGTCGGGCAGCGCCGTCATGCGGATCCGGGATGTTTCTGGGGACCGCTTGGAGCTCGCGGAGTTGCATCAAAAGGCGGACCGGATGGAGGACGCGTTCGGCGCGCTTCGCTTGGCCGTCCAGTCGGCGGGGATCCTCGCCTGGAGGCGGGATGCCGAAGGAAGTATGGTCTGGTGCAATGAACCTTACGCAAGAGCGGTCGAAGCGCCGGACGACAAGGCGGTCATAGACAATAAAATCGAGTTATTCGATGCATCTCTGCGTCGGGAGGCCATTGATTCGATTCGTGAAAGCAGGACCTGGAGACGCCGCGCGAGCGGGGTCGTGAACGGCGAGAGGCGAACTTTCGAAACCGTGGAAGTGCGGACCGAGTTTGGCTCAACGGGCCTTGCGCAGGACGTTACGGATATTGCGGCGTTGCGCGCCGAAATGGAGCGTAACGAGGACGACTACTCGCGCATGATTGATCGTTTGTCGACGGCCGTGGCGATCTTCGACAAGTCGAAACGGCTCACTTTTTACAATGCGGCCTACCGTCAGATGTGGTCTCTCGAGCCGGCATTCCTGGATCAGGGGCCCTCCGACGGCGAAGTCCTCGATCGCCTCCGTTCCAAGCGCCAATTGCCGGAGCAGGCGAACTTCCGTGAATGGAAGGCTCAATTGCTGATGGCGTACCAGGCGATCGAGCCTAGCGAAACGGTCTGGCATCTGCCAGACGGTCGCGCTTTGCGGGTCGTCACAAGTCCCAATCCGAAAGGCGGAGTCACCTACCTGTACGATGATGCAACTCAAAGTTTCGCGCTTGCGTCCCAGGTGAACGCGCTGACCCACGTGCAAGGCGAGACGCTCGACGCCCTGAAGGAGGGCGTGACGGTCTTCGGGGCCGATGGTCGAATGAAGCTTTTCAATCCCGTTTTCGCCGAGATGTGGCGGGTCGACCGGGTCAAGTTGCGGGGTCATCCGCACATCGATGAAATCTCGGACGGCTGCCGCGCGCTTTGCCAGGATCCGGGCCAGTGGAATGGGCTGCGGGACATGATCGTGGGCCTTCACGAGCACCGCGAAAGTCGTTCGGCCAGAATTGCTCGCACAGACGGCCTTACGCTCGACTGCGCCGCATTGCCGCTTCCCGACGGGGCCACCCTTCTTACTTCACTCGACGTCACGGCGAGCGCCAATGTCGAGCGCGCGCTGACCGAACGCAACCTGGCGCTCGTCGCCGCGGAGAAGTTGCGCAATGATTTCGTCAATCATGTATCCTACGAGCTGCGCACGCCGCTCACCAATATCATCGGCTTCACCCAGCTGCTGGCCACCGGGGGCGTCGGCCCGCTCAACGTCAGGCAACTCGAATATGCCGGCTTCATAACCAATTCTTCGCATGCATTGCTCGCCATTATCGACGACATTCTCGATCTCGCCTCGATCGATGCGGGCGCCTTGGAACTGCGTCTCGACAGCGTCGACGTCGCGGAAGCGATGAAAGCGGCCGCGGCCGGAGTGCAGGACCGGCTCAACGAAGCGGCGATCGAGATGCGCATGGTGTTGACGGACGGCGTGGGGGCGTTCAGGGCCGACGGGCGCCGGGTGCGCCAGGTTCTTTTCAACCTCCTGTCCAACGCGATCAACTATTCCGAACCCGGGCAGACGGTGACCCTCGCCGCGATGCGGCGCGGCGCGGAGATCGTGTTCAAGGTCAGCGATCGCGGGCGTGGAATTCCTGCGGAAATGATCGACCGGGTGTTCAATCGGTTCGAAACCTTCCCCAATGGGTCGCGCCATCGCGGACCCGGCCTCGGCCTTTCAATCGTGAAGTCGATGGTCGAACTGCACAAGGGACGGGTCCTGATCGACACGGCCCCGAACGAAGGCACGACGGTTACGTGCATCTTTCCCATCGATCCTGCTGCGGGCGAGTTCGCGACCGAAGAGCCGAGCAGCGCGGCGCGGCCAAAGCCGCTATCGGCCCGATAGACAGAGATGCCGGAACGCGGTCATCACCAGGGTGCGGCAAAGGTTTGGGTCCAGGAGGCGCCGGACGAAGCCGCGACTGTGAGCTTTGCCGCCGCGCAGGCGGCGTGGCTCATGGCCGGCGATTTTGTCGCCCTTTCAGGCGAACTTGGGGCAGGAAAGACCGCCTTCGCGCGCGGTCTGATCCGAAGGCTCGTCGAAGAGCCGGACCTTGAGACGCCGAGCCCGACGTTCACTCTGATGCAGGTCTATGAGGCGCCGGTCGCACCGGTCGTGCACGCTGATTTCTATCGGTTGCGCGGTCCTCTCGAGCTTGAAAATATCGGCTGGGACGAGGCGATCGCCGGCGCCATCGCGATTGTCGAGTGGCCGCAGCGGGTCGCCGCGGCGCTTCCCGCGGACCGGCTCGAAGTGAACATTCGCTTCGACCCTGCGCGCGGCCCGGACTTCCGCGTCCTGGAGCTGCGCGGCTTCGGAAACGTGGCTAGGCGCCTGGCTCGCGCGCTCGGCGTCGGCGCGCTTCTGAAGCGTGCCGGCTGGAGCGAGGCGCGGCGCGAGTTCCTGCAGGGCGACGCCTCGATCCGCGCCTATGAACGCCTGACGAAGGCCGACGGGACCAAAGCCATCCTGATGATTTCCCCGCCACGGCCGGACGGCCCGATCGTGCGCTACGGCAAGCCGTACGCAGCGATCGCAAAACTTTCCCCCGACATCCGCTCCTACATCGCCATGACCGAAGGGCTGCGGGGCCTCGGCTATTCAGCCCCGGAAATGATCGCCTACAGCGTCGAGGATGGGCTGGCGCTGATCGAGGATCTCGGCGAGGCGACCGTGGTCGAGAGCGACGTTCCCAACGGTGCCCGTTACGCCGAAGCGGTCGCTCTGCTCGTCGATCTGCATGGCCGCGATCTGCCGGACAGCCTTCCCGCGGGCGACGACATCTACCGCCTGCCGACCTACGACGCCGAGGCGATGCTGGTCGAGGTCGAGCTTCTGATCGACTGGTACGCGCCGGCGGTGGCGAGAGTGACCGTGCCGTCGGGCGCCCGGATGCAGTTCCTCGCGATATGGCGGGAGCTTCTCCAGCCGATCCTTGCAGCGCCAACGACCTGGACGCTGCGCGACTACCATTCGCCGAACCTGCATTGGCTGCCGCAAAGAGAAGGCCTGGGGCGAATTGGCCTCATCGACTTCCAGGACGCCGTCATCGGTCCTGCGGCTTACGATCTCGCGTCGCTCCTGCAGGACGCCCGGGTCGACGTTCCGGACGATTTCGAGATGCGGCTGGCGGCGCTCTACGTGCGGCGACGGACGGCCGCCGACCCCGACTTCGACGCCGGGCGCTTCGCCGCTGCCTATGCGGCGATGGGCGCCCAGCGTGCGACCAAGATCCTCGGCATCTTCGCGCGGCTCGATAAGCGCGACGGCAAGCCGCAGTACCTCGCCCACCTGCCGCGGATCGAGCGCTATCTCGCCAGGAACCTCGAGCATCCGTTGCTCAGGCCGCTCGCGGTCTGGTATCAGAACCATCTGCCGCGGGCGTTAGGGCGCCTGGCGGACAATCGTGATGGCTGATTTCCCGATTCTAAAACGATCGACGATGAGTGCGCCGATTCCGAAAACGGCCATGGTGTTCGCTGCGGGCCTCGGCAAGCGCATGCGGCCGATCACAGCGACCACGCCAAAGCCGCTGGTGAAGGTCGCCGGGAAAACGCTGATCGACCATTGCCTCGACCGCCTCGAATTAAACGGCGTCGAGAAGGCGGTCGTCAACGTCCACTGGCTGGCCGACCAGATCGAGGCGCATCTTGGTTACCGCCGGTCGCCGAAGATCGTCATCTCCGATGAGCGGGCGAAGCTCCTCGACCAGGGCGGCGGCATCAGGCGCGCGCTTCGTGAGATCGGGCGCGATCCGTTCCTCTTATGCAACACTGATTCGTTCTGGATCGAGGGGCCGCGCTCCAACATCACCCGGCTCGCCGAGGCGTTCGATTCCCAGGCGATGGACTTCATTCTGCTCGTCGCAGCGAGCGCCCATGCGGTCGGCGTCGACTGGCCCGGCGATTTCACCATGAACCGCGACGGCCGGCTCGAGCGCCGCGAACCGCGCCATGTCGCGCCCTTCGTCTACACCGGGGTCGGCATCGCCAGGCCCGAGCTATTCATGAACGAAACGGATGAGGCTTTTCGGCTCGCCCCGTTCTTTCACAGGGCGGCCGCGGAAGGGCGCCTGTTCGGCCTCAGGCTCGACGGACTGTGGCTCCATGTTGGACGGCCGGAGTTGATCGCCGAGGCGGAGCTTGCGATCGATCGGTCGACGCTCTGAGACGTTGCAGCTCGCGGACGGGTCGGTGCTGCCTTCACGGCGTGGTGTGACGCCGCGCGCAGTTTTGTCAGCGTCCTTTTGTTTTCAACCCGTTGGGCGCCAAAACCTGACGCGTCGTCGTTTCCAGTGTCCCGGCAAAGGAAGGCGCACGAGGTTCTTCTTCGGGTTCGGCGACAGGCTAAATAACAGAAATGACCTGTTAATGTGGCTCGACCGCCACCGGTTCGCCGATCAGCGCCTCGCTGACGAAAATCAGCTCGCCGCCCCATTTGATCCCGCCGTTCGACCGAACCCGGCGCACGGCGGCGCCGTCCGGATAGTCGGGCTGCCGCAGGGTGCGCGGATAGCTGCGCTCGGAGGCGCGATAGAGCGAAGCCGGCGTGGCGAAATCCAGGGCTTCATGCGGGCGCTCGTGGTTGTATTGGGCGCGGAAGTCGTCGAAGCGGCGCTGCTGATCGGCGAGCGTGGCCGCCGGAGGATTGGCCGTCTCCGCCTTGAGGGTGCGGTGCAGGCGCTCGAGGCGGCCGTTCTGCTGCGGCTTGCCCGGCTCGATCCGCTCCGGCTTGACGCCAAGCTTGATCCACCACACCGCAAGCTGCGACAAACCGCCAGCGCCGACCGAGGCGAACGGCGGTCCATTGTCCGAGCGGATCGTAAGCGGCAGCCCGAACTCGCAGAACGCCGCGTCGAACTCAGGCCGCACATGCGCCCCGTCCGTTCGCGTCACGGCCTGGCAGCGCAGGAAATAGCGGCTGCTCGCGTCGTTGAGCGTCAGCGGATCGCAGCGCTGCTTGTCGTCGGTCAGAAACCAGCCCTTGAAGTCGGCGCACCAGACGTCGTTGGGCGCCTCGACCGACTGCAACGGCGAGGAAAAGGGCGGACAGCGCCGGCGTGGCCGGCGCAATTGCGTCAGCCCTTCCTTGCGCAGCCAGTCGCCGATCGTGCTCCTGGCCGGCGCCGGCTCCTCCGAAAATCGCCCGCAAAGCTTCTGGCGCAGCTTCTTGGGACCCCAGGTGGGATGACGCTCGCGCAGCGCCAGAGCCGCCGCCACCAATTCCTCATCACGCGCCCGGCCATGGTGGACGGGCGCCCGG
Organism: uncultured Alphaproteobacteria bacterium; assembly: GCA_963741405.1. GTDB lineage: Bacteria > Pseudomonadota > Alphaproteobacteria > Rhizobiales > Beijerinckiaceae > Roseiarcus. The sequence continues at coordinate 98,651 of CAVUHX010000015.1, read as the reverse complement.
CTGCGCTCCTTCAGCCCCTCCGCGCCCTCAGCCCGATACCGCCCAAGCCATTTGTAGCCGGTCTGCCGGCTGATCCCGAACTCGGCGCAGATCTCGCTCATCACCGCCTCGTCCTCGCTCGCCGCAACAATAAATCGCATCCGTTCGTCCATCGCGCAGGTCTCACTCCAAGGCATCGGCGGGGCCCTCCTCGCCGTGCAATAGACCTGTCAACGATGTATCCGGTCCAATCTGTCAGCGATCTTACCGGATCGAACAAAGTAGAGCACATAGGCAAGCGCGGTCGAAAGCAGCCCCAGCCCCAGGACGGCGAACCAGGTCGCGATATGAGGCGGCGCCAGAGCCCACGGGCGGTCCGCCAGCAGCATGACCGGGAACATCAGAACCGTCGAAGCGCTGACCTGGCCGGCCGCCGTCGTCAGCGGAGCAACGCCCATGCGCCGGAACCGTCGTCCGAACACGCCGGCGAAGGCGTAGGACAGCGCCGCAGCGAGACAGGCAAACTCTGCCATCGCGCCGCCGCCGACACCGCCGACACCGTCGAGGGCGTCCGGGCCAATCATCACCGCGACGCCGACGAAGCCGACGAGAACGCCGGTCCCTTTCAGCGGCGTGAGCTTTTCATCCGGCGTGAGGAGATGGGCGACGAGCACGGCGAACAGCGGCGTCGTCGCGTTCAGGATGGATGCCAGACCGCTCGCGATGCGGTGCTGTCCCCACACGATGAGCACGAAAGGCAGCGCGTTGTTGAGGAGCCCCATCCCGAAGAAGGCGAGCCAGACACGGCCTTCCGATGGCATCCGGCCTCCGACCAGGCGAAGAACGATCAGCAGGGCGGCGGCGGCCGAGGCGACCCGCAGCCAGACCAGGGTGAAGGAGGGCAGGTCGCTTACGGCGACGCCATTGAAGAAGAAGGAGCCGCCCCAGAGCACGGACAGGACGAGCAGCATCGCCCATTCCCTGCTGCTCATCCTTGGTCCTGAAACGGCATCCCGCACGGCCGGAATCCTCCTCTGGGTCGTGTCAGCCGCATAGCCGCGGCCGCCAGGGGGCACAATCCGGTTCTTGACCCGGTATTCGCCATTGCGCGTTCCGCTGCCGGGCAGCCCGGTCACCGACCGGCCCAGGACGCGAGCGTTTGATCGTCCGTGTTACACGGTCGGATCGGAGCAGGTCTGCCGGGGCCACAAGGAAACCGTTCGACGGAGCGTCGCCAAAGCGCCTGGATAGGACGCCGGCTTGCCGTGCGACCTGATCGCCTGGATTCATCGTCAAGAAATTGAAGTTCCCCGTTGGCCTTGAGGGATCAATGAGATAGTTTTGGTTTGCGACTCGAAAACCATCACCAACGGGGTGCGGGGATGTTGGCGCAGGGCGTGCTTGATTTCCAATACGAGAGTGATTCGTCACGCAATGGGTTGACGTCGTTGGCCGGTCTTGCGGTCTATCTCGATCTGGTGAAGGCCAGTGGGCTGGGGGCGGCGATCCAGCGGCATGTTGGCGTGGCGGGAAGCCAGGGCTGGCTGGACATCCAGATGGTTCTGGCGGTGGCGTTGCTGAACCTGGCCGGCGGCGATTGCGTTGACGACATCGAGCGGTTGGAGCGCGACGGCGGGTTTTCGGCGATTCTTCGGGCGATCGAGAAGGATTTGCTGTCTCGAGCCCATTTGAACCCGATTGAGCGGCTGCGGGGCCTGATGCACAAGCATCTGACGCACAACCTGACTTAAGCGTCACATGATCGCGAATTCGCCGAGGTGGCGCGGAACGCTTTCATTCCCGAGGTCGCGAGGAACTCGACTTCCTACGCAAAAAAGTCCCTGCTGGCCCAGAATTTTGCAATTCGGTCACCGACAATTTCCGCGTCATCAACCCAAAGGATTTTCGGGTTCTGGCGTGACCGGGGTATACAAGAAGTTCAAGGCCTATCAGCCGCTGAATTGCTGGTGGTCTGAACAGGGCGCGATGCTCTATTGGGAGTTTCGCGATGGCAACGTTCCGGCTGGACACGAACAATTGCGTGTCCTGAAGGACTGCCTGCCCCATTTGCCCGACAGCGTGAAGACAGTCTCGCTGCGCTCGGACACGGCGGGTTATCAAGAGGAATTGTTGCTGTACTGCGGCGAGGGCAAGGACCCGCGCTTCGGCGTGATCGAGTTCGCGGTCGGCGCCGACGTGACCGAAGCGTTTCGCACGGCCGTGCTGGCGACGGCGGAAAGCGAGTGGCGCCCGCTGATCCGACGGGTGGGGGACAAGTCTTACGCGACCGATCAGGAATGGGCCGAGGTGGCCTACGCGCCCAATTGGGCCGGACACAGCGGCAAGCGCGCCGATTATCGTTTTCTGGCGATCCGCGAGCCGCTGCGCCAATTGGCGCTGGGCGGCGAGGAGAAACTGCCGTTCCCGACAGGAGGCTTCGGCCGCAAGGGACTCCCCAAACTGTTCGGCGTCGTGACCAACCGCCAGGGTCCGGGCGACGGTGATCGGGTGGTTGCGCGAACGCTGCGGCAAGAGCGAGGAGGTCCATTCGGCGTTGAAGTCCGACTTGGCCGGAGGGCAGATGCCTTCGGGCTTGTTCGGGGCCAACGCGGCCTGGTGGGCCCTGTCGATCCTGGCGTTCAACCTGAACGCGGCGATGAAGCGCCTGGCGCTGGGCGAGGGCTGGGCGAGCAAACGCATGAAGGCTCTGCGTTTCCATGTGATCGGCCTGCCTGGGCGCGTGGTCAGCCACGCTCGCCAGGTGATCGTTCGGCTGGGCGGCGGAGCCGAGGCGCTGGCGACGATCCTCGACGCGCGCGCGAGGATCCGCGCGCTCGCGCATGGACCGGCCGGATGACGCAAAACCACTCGCTCCCCATCCGAAACCGCGCGTCCGCGCGGCCGCCGCCTGCAGCAGCCATGATAAACTGCGTCCGCGCGAAGACGAAGCAGAGGAGGTGACCGAAAACTCGACGCCGTGACCTTGCCAGCCCCTCAAGACCGCAAAATCGGTCACGCCAAGGCGCGCGCCCAGATTTGATCGGGGATTGTGGTGTAGGCGCCGACTTGACGCGTCGAACGCGGCAATGTCGCGGCGATCCAGGCTTTCAGCGCTTCTTCCTGCGCTTGCGAAAGATGGCTGGCGCTGCCGCCGCTGTCAAAGCGCATCAGACTATTGAGGCCGCCTTCGCCGTAGAGCTTGGCCCAACCACGCACCGTGTCGTCGTCGAGATAGAGAACCTTGCCGACCTCTTCGCAGCTCAAGCCGTCGTCCAAAAGCAGCATGGCGTTCGCGCGGCACGTCAGCCGATGCGCAGCCGACCCGTTTCGCATCAGAGCGACAAGGGCGGCCCGGTCTGGTGGAGAAAGGGAGCCAGCGCGAATCATGCCCCGAGACGAATCGATTTCTCACAGCTAGGCAACCGATATTTTCGCCGTCTCAATGAGTCGGGGTATAGCGCAACCGGAGAAATGGTAAGCGCAGTCTTCGCAGTCAATAAACTGGCCGAGCGAACGCGGGCTGTTCCTCTTCGACCTATCCCAGCATCCCAGCGTCTCGCGGACCAGCCGGGCGAGGACGTTGAAAGGAACGGCTCGAACCATTTGCCAGTCCATTTTTAGCCACGAGATTTCCGGAAAAAATAGAGCGAGAGCGTGCGTGGAGGTCGGAACGCTAAAGTCGGGCCCTCGATCTCCGGGCTCCCGGGGGTCGAAAGACGGGCCCGGTCGTTGCGCGAATGGGTGGGGGCTGGTCGCGTCAGGCCGGCAGGTGTCGGGATGATCAGCCGCTCGTCGACGCGCACGAAAGGTCAGGCGTTGGCCCAACTTGCGCAGTTTGGGGCGGATTTCGCGATTTTGCCCAAGGTGGCGCGAGTTGGATCACGTAGTTAGCCGGCCGGCGAGGCGGTTTTGCGCGTGTAGTGACGACCTTGGGTATTTTCTGGCGGCCCTCTGTCGGTTCAGATGGCGCATGTATTTACGCCATACGATTCTCAAGAAGGGTAAGCGTGATGTGACGGCCGCCTTACGGAAGCGGTTGGCGTTGCTTAGGTGTCCACCTGCGATTTGGTGGGCGCCTGATGACGACGGCGAAGGGATCGAGAGGGCTTGAATCTGGCGGGGTCGGGGCCGGCCCGCGGGCGAAGCGCCGCTCGTGGAGCACGGCGGAGCGACAGCGGATCGTTGAGGCGGCTCTGGCGCCGGGCGCTTCGGTTGCGGGCGTGGCGCGGGCGCACGACGTCAACGCGAACCTGGTGTTCAAATGGATCCGTCGGTCGCGGGAAGGCTGGCGCGATCGCCGCCGCGCATTGCGGCGGTCGCCCGGGGCCGACGCGGCCCCGTCGTTCGTCCCCATTCGTCTTATTGCGCCGGCGCCGACGGCGCTGAAGGATGCGGTCGCGGGGGAGGGCGGCGCGCCGAGCCGGCGGTGTGATCCGCCGAGCTCTGCGCGGCTCGGGACGATGGAGATTCGCCTTCCCAACGGCGCGCAAGTTCGCATCGAAGGCGGCGTCGACGGCGAGGTCCTGCGTCTCGTGCTTTCGACGCTGAGCGGTCTGTGATGCTGCACGTGGCGCCTGGCGTCAAAGTCTACCTCGCATGCCAACCCGTCGACATGCGGCGCGGGTTCGACGGGCTGTCGGCGGACGTGGCGCGGATTCTCGCCGCCGATCCGTTTTCGGGCGCGGCCTTCGTCTTCCGAGGCAAACGCGGCGACTACGTGAAGATTTTGACTTGGGACGGCTCGGGTCTGTGTCTGTTCGCCAAGCGGCTGGAGAAGGGCAAGTTCGTCTGGCCGCCGATCGTCGAAGGCGCTCTGCAACTGACGGCGGCGCAACTGGCGCTGCTGCTCGAAGGCATCGATTGGCGTCGCACCGTGGCGTCGCCGCGGACGGAGCGTCCAAGGATCGCCTGAGCGCCTGGACTCACCACAAAAATCAGGTGACTCCGAGAGATTGCGGCTGCGCCGGAGGCGCGCTTGTGGTACGAATTGTCATGTCGCTGTCGACGCCTGATTCGCCTCGAGATCCCGACGATCTGCGCCGCTTGGCGGATGATCTGCAACGCGACGTCGCCTGGCTCAGGGCCGAGGTTCACGCCAAGGCGCTGCTGATCGAGAAGCTGCGCGCCCAGCTCGCCGTTCTTCGTCGCGCCCGCTACGGCCGCAAGTCGGAGAAGCTCGATGCGCAAGTCGAGCAGCTCGAGCTGTTGATCGACGATATCGAAGCGGGCGTCGCCGAGACGCTCGCGCGCGCCGGGGTCGCGGAGTTGACGGACGAGGCGACCGAGACCGGGGCGTCGTCGTCGAAGAAGCGCAAGCCTTCGAACCGCGCTCCCTTGCCCGACCATTTGCCGGCGGAGACGGTCGTCCACGAAGCGCCGTGCGTGTGCCCGATCTGCGGCGGCGACAAGTTCGGCCGGATCGGCGCCGACGAGCGCGAGGTGCTCGAATACGTCCCCTCCCACTTCAAGCGCGTCGTGCACGTGCGGCCGAAGATGAGCTGCCGGGCGTGCGAGACCGTCGTCCAGGCGCCGATGCCGACGCTGCCGATCGAGAAGGGGCGCCCGGGCCCGGCGCTGCTCGCCCATGTCGTCGTGTCGAAGTTCTGCGATCATCTGCCGCTGTATCGTCAGGCCGACATCTACGCCCGCAGCGGCGTTGAGATCGACCGTTCGGTCATGGCGGGCTGGATCGGCCGCCTCGCGGGACTGCTCGAACCCTTGAGCGAGAGGATCGAGCGCCATGTTCGCGCCGGCCTCGCGCTGCACGCCGACGACACGCCGGTCCCGGTGCTCGATCCCGGCAAAGGCAAGACCAAGACCGGCCGGCTATGGACCGCAGTGCGCGACGAACGCCCGTTCGGTTCCACGACGCCGCCCGCCGCCTTCTATCGGTATTCGCCTGACCGCAAGGCCGAACACGCGCATGCGTTGCTCACGGGCTGTCGCGACTTCCTGCATGCCGACGGCTACGCCGGCTTCGCCGATCTTTACAAACCCGAGCCGGAGACCGGCGTTCCCCGCCTGACCGAAGTCGCCTGCTGGGCCCACGCCCGGCGCAAGATCTATGACGTGCATGTCGAGACCGGCTCGCCCGCCGCGCGCGAGGCGCTGGAAAGGATCGCCCGTCTGTTCGCCATCGAGGCCGACATTCGCGGGCGCAGTCCGGCCGAGCGCCAGCAAGTCCGACGGCGACGCTCGGCGCCGATGCTGGCCGACCTCAAAGCCTTCCTCGACGCGACGCTCCCCAAGATCAGCGGCAAGAGCTCCCTCGCCGGCGCTATTCGCTATGCGACCTCGCGCTGGGCCGCTCTCACCCGCTTCGTTGACGACGGCCGGCTCGAAATGACCAACAACGCCGCCGAACGCGCTATCCGTCCGCTGGCTCTGGGGCGTAAAAACTATCTCTTCGCCGGCTCCGACGACGGAGGCCGCCGAGCCGCCATCATGTACACGCTCATCGAGACCGCTCGCCTCAATGACGTCGATCCCGAGGCTTGGCTCGCCGACGTCATCGCCCGCATCGCCGACCATCCGATCAATCGCCTCGACCAGCTCCTGCCTTGGAACTGGTCGCCGATCCCAGCCCAGGCCAAGGCAGCCTGATCAGCCTCGCGCGGTCATCGCATCACGCTTACCATTGGCGCGCCGAAGTCGGAGCTGAAGAAGTTTGGCCCTGAGCTTGCTGACCGCAGTGGCTGGCGCGTGGTGCGCGAAGGCGTCGAGGTCAAGCTTGCGCGCCATCCCGACGCCGACGAGACCGTGATCCTTTGCCGCTCCGACGACCGACGCAGCAAAGAGCACGCGATGCACGACAAGTTCAGCCGGCGGATCGAGCAGGCGCTCGAACGCCTCTCCGCTCGCATAGCGCGCTCAAAGAAACCGATCGAGCCGGGGGCGGTTAACCGGCAGATCGGCCGCATCCTGCAGCAAAACCAGCGCGCCGCAGCCCGCTTCGCCGTCACTCTGGAGCCCGACGCCCGCCCAGCGGGCTTTCGCCTCCGCGTGGATCACGACGCCGCGTTCGATGATTGGGCCGGCTTGTCGGAGGGCGCCTACCTCTTGCGTTCGAACATCGGCGACTGGAGCGACCATGAGCTGTGGAAAGCCTACATCCCGCTCACCCAGGCCGAGGCGGCGTTTCGCATTGAAAAGGATCAGCTGAACCTGCGTCCGGTCTGGCGTCGGCGCGAGGACCGCGTCCAGGCTCACATCCTCGTTTGCTTCCTCGCTTTCGCGCTGTGGAAGAGCCTCGAGATGTGGCAGCAGCGCGCTGGCCTCGGCAACGCGCCGCGGACCATCCTCGAACAGCTCGCCCGCGTCCAATCCCACGACGTCGTCTTGCCGACCACAGCGCACGGCGAGATCCGGCTGCGTTGCGTCGCCCAGCCCGACGCCGCTCAGGCGGCGCTCCTCGGCCGCCTCGGCATGGTCTGGATCGCGTTATCGAATGCTGGGACGGTTTGGACGTCCGCGCATCGGCAATGCGGCACTGCACGACTTTCATGAGATTTTGGCGATAGCGATGTGTGCGGTTCAGAATGGCGTGCCCAGCCACGACACGTTCTGCCGGCTTTTCCGCATGCTCGACCCGGAGCAGTTCCGCGCGGCGTTTCAGCGCTTCATGGCCGGTTTCGCCGAGCAATGCGAAGGGGTTGTCTTTTGAAATGCGGTCGCCCTGCTGGCGCCGGGCCTGACCCCGCGCAGCCTGTTCGAAAAAACACTCCTGCTCGATGAAGCTGTGGCCGTTGAGATAATCGCTGGTCTGGAAGGGGAAGAAGGAAGCCACCCGCACAAAGCGGCTGCGCTGGTGCGCGACGATGCGGTAGTGCGGGTCCTTCGGCAGGCTGATGACAGGTTGAGCCTGGCGCGCTCCTTCCTTGAGAATTTCGATCAGGGCGGCGACTACGCCCTGGCCCTGATTCCGCGCCCATCCGAAAATCGTTTGACCGAATCAGCGGGATCGATTCCAGTCGCCTGGTGAAGTCGAATTGCTATTTCCTGAGCGCAGCGGATCGGGCCGACCTGGTGAAGATCGTCAGGGGACGGGCTGGAGGAGCATCGCATCGTCCGCCGGGCGAATGCCATCCTTCTGCTCGACAAGGGCTGGTCCTACGCCGAGGTCGCCGAAGCGCTGTTCCTCGACAACTCGACCATCCGCATCTGGCTCAAGGAATTCCAGGAAGGCGGCGTCGAGGCGATCGTCCTGTTCGACCTGAAGGGCGGAACCGGACGGCTGTCGCCCCTCCGGATCGACGAATTGCGCGCCTGGGCGACGGAGGTGCTGCCGACGTCGACCACCGAAATCGGGCAATTCATCCTGGATCGGTTCGAGTTCGACTATGGCCGCTCCGGACTGATCAAGCTGATGAACCGCATCGGCTTCGACTGGAAGAAGCCGGAATCCGTGCCCGGCAAGATCGACGCGGAAACCCAGCAAAAGTTCATCGACGCGCATGAGGACTTGCGCAACTCGCTCAGCCCGGACGAGACGGTCGTCTACGTCGACGCCGTCCATCCGACCCACCAAGCCAAGCCCGCTGGACGCTGGCTGCCGCGCGGACAGCGCTGCGCGCTTCCCGCGGCGTCCGGGCGCGACCGGCTGAACCTGCACGGCGCGATCGACCTGGAGACCGGACAGACCCGCATCATCCTTCGACAAGCTCAGGATGAGGGATGTCCAGACCGTCGACGCGGCAAGCACGATCGCCTTGTTCGAGGCGCTGGAGCGCTCCTATTCGACGATGAGCCGCATCCATGTTTTCCTCGACAACGCCCGCTACCACCACGCCAAAGTCGTCCAGGGCTGGCTGCAACAGCCAGGGAGGCGCATCGTCCTGCACTTCGTGCCGTCATACTGTCCGCATCTCAACCCGATCGAGCGCATGAGCCTGGCCGACTGGGACTGTCCGACTTCACCGACGCCAGCCGTCTCGCCATCTCCATTGCCGGGGAGCCGCTCGATCACCGGCTCTATCACTTTCGGCTCGTCTTTTCCGGCTTCGAACACGCTCACGTCGTGCTCAGCGGCGAAAGCTTCGCAGCCCTGGCCGAGGGCCTGCAGAACGCGCTATGGGCGCTCGGCGGCGCGCCGAAGGAGCACCGCAGCGACAGCCTGTCGGCGGCGTTCCGCAATCTGGCGGGCGACGCGCGGGAAGACATCACCGAGCGCTACGCGGCGCTGATGGGCCATTACGGCATGACCGCGACGCGCAACAACACCGGCGTCGCGCACGAGAACGGCTCGATCGAAAGCGCGCACGGCCATCTCAAGCAGACGCTCGAGGACGCCCTGTTGTTGCGCGGGGCGCGCGACTTCCCCGATCTCGACGCCTATCGGGCCTTCGTCGACGCCATCGTCGGACGACGCAACGCCAATCTCGCCAAGCCCATTGCGCTCGAAAAGGCGGCGCTGGTCCCGCTGCCGAGAGCCCGCACCACCGACTTCGAGGAGAAGGTAATCCCGGTGACGTCGTCGGGCGGCTTCATCCTGCGGCGCGTGTTCTATACCGTGCCCTCGAGGCTGATCGGGCATCGCCTGCGCGTGCGTATCTTCGACGACCGGCTCGAATGTTTCCTCGGCGTGACGCCGGTGGCGACCTTGAAGCGGGGCCGCCCCGTCTCGGACAGCCAGGGCGGACATGTCGTCGACTACCGCCACGTCATCCGCTCGCTGCGGCGCAAGCCGATGGCGCTCGCCAATCTCGTCTACCGCGATCAATTGTTCCCGCGCCCCGCCTACAGGCGCGTCTTCGACGCCTTGCAGGAGCGCGGCGACCTCCGCACCGCCTGCAAGGTCACGGTCGAGCTTCTCGCGCTGGCGCACGAGCGCGCCTGCGAGGTCGAGCTCGCCGGGGCGATTGCGGCGGATCTCGACGCCGGGCGCCTGCCCGACCTCGCCGTCCTGCGCGCCCGCTTTCGCCCTGCAGAGACCACGATCCCCAATGTCGCCGTCGAGCTCGCGCCGCTTCGCGTCTACGACGAACTCGTCGCCGTCGCCGCCAGAATCAACACGACCTCCGCCAACGACAACGCGGGAGCAGCGGCATGACCGGCTCAATGACCTCGATCGACGCCGCGCGCGTCGAACTGCTGCTCAACGGGCTGCGCCTGCCGGGCGTCAAGGCGATCTGGCCGAAGATCGCCGCCCAGTCCGACAAGGAAGGCTGGCCGCGCGCTTCCTCGCGGCGCTCGCCGAGCACGAGTCCGCCGACCGCGCCCGCCGCCGCATCGAGCGGCACATGGCCGAGGCCCGCTTGCCCGCCGGCAAGACCCTCGCCGCCTTCGACTTCGAAAGCGTGCCGATGGTGTCGAAGGCGCAGGTCATGGCCCTCGCGTCAGGCGACGCCTGGCTTAATACCGGGGCCAACTTGCTGCTTTTCGGCCCGCCTGGTGGCGGAAAGAGTCACTTGAGTGCAGCGATCGGGCTCGCCCTCGTCGAGAACGGATGGCGCGTCCTGTTCGCCCGCACCACCGATCTCGTCCAGCGCCTGCAGGTGGCACGACGCGAACTGGCGCTCGAGGCCGCGATCGCCAAGCTCGACCGCTACGACCTGCTCATCCTCGACGACATCGCCTACGTCACCAAGGATCAGGCCGAGACCAGCGTCCTGTTCGAACTGATCGCGGCCCGCTACGAGCGGCGCTCAATGCTCATCACGTCCAATCAACCATTTGGCGAATGGGGACGGATTTTTCCCGATCAGGCGATGACGCTCGCCGCCATCGACCGCCTCATCCACCACGCCACGATCCTCGAAATGACCGTCGAGAGCTATCGCAGAAAGGAGGCGCTCGACCGCAAGCGCAGCCGCGGCCGCCCACCCGCTCACGCAACGCCGAAGGAACTCCAACACGCGCCTGATTGACGCGCCGTTCTCATCCAGATTGTCGGTGCGCCGGTAAAACCGGCAAGGAGCAGGTGGTGCAAGTCCACTGCGATGAAGGAGTAGCGATCCGCATCGGCCCCAAGCCGTGCGTCTACCTTCGTGAGGAGGCAGCGAAGCGTCGGTAGGGGTGCGCACAGGCCAGCCATCGAGCCGCGAAAACTGGAATTTTCTGGGCGCCGACGCGTTCGACAACGCGGAAGGCAAGACGTCCGTAGGCGTTATCGCGAGCCTACGGCCGGCCAGGCGTGGTCGAAGACCCTGGCATGTGTGGAAGCTCTTTGCGCGGGAACCGGGAGGTCTCGGGTTTGGCCTGAGGGCGAACGCCCCCAGTCCGCATCGGGAAGACGAGGAGTCGAAGCCGATGATGCACGAACCCGAGAAGTCTGACTCCGTCGTAGTAGCAACGAAGCCGACGAACAAAGCGGAGTGATCCGTCGCGGAGCCGGTAGAGCCAAGGACGGGGGCCAAGGGGGGAGCGGGCCAGCAAAGCACGTGCCGGGCACAGGACCGGGTAAGCGTGGCACAGGCGCTGGACCGCATGCGACAGGACGCGGTGCAACTTGTCGCCAGTTACCCGAGGCAAGAGTTGGATGCCTTAAATGTCGACAAGTATGGCGCGAAAGTCGTTGACGTTGGTGAGCGTCGGGCCGGTGACAACCTGGTCGCCGAGGGCCTCGAAAAAGGCGTGCGCGTCGTTGTCCGCCAGCCGCTCGGCGGCGCGCAGCCCCAGGCGCGCGGCGCGCTCGAGCGTGTCGGGAGCGATAATCGCGCCGGCGATTTCCTCCGCGCCGTCGACTCCGTCGGTGTCTCCGGCGATGGCCCAGGTCCGGGCATCGCCGCGGAGCGCTATCGTTAACGCGAGCAGGAATTCGACATTGCGCCCGCCACGCCCCTTGCCACGCATTGTCACAGTCGTCTCTCCGCCGGATAACAGCACACAAGGCGCGGGGCATGGCTGGCCGTAGCGGCGGACCTGCCGCACAAGGCCGCCGAAGACCCGCGCAACTTCGCGCGACTCGCCTTCGATGGCGTCGCCTAGAATCAGAGGCTTGACGCCCGCCGCTTCGGCGATCGCCGCCGCGGCCGTCAAGGACGCCTGCGGAGTTGCGATGAGATGGGTCTCCGCCCGCGCCATCCGCCGATCGCCCGGCTTCGGCGTTTCGTCCACCGCCGATTCGAGGTACGCCGCGACGGCAGGCGGGGGCGAGAGGCCGTATTTCGTGAGAACGGCGCGCGCGTCGGCGAAGGTGGTCGGATCGGCGACGGTTGGCCCGGAGGCGATGATCGCCGGATCGTCGCCCGGCACGTCCGAGATCACCAGCGACACCACGCGGGCTGGATATGCGGCCGCGGCGAGGCGGCCGCCCTTGACACGGCTCAGGTGCTTGCGCACGCAGTTCATCTCTTCAATCGACGCGCCTGACGCGAGCAGCGCGCGGTTCACCGCCTGCTTTTCCGCAAGGCTCAAGCCTTCGGCGGGCAGGCTTAACAGCGAAGAACCTCCGCCGGACATGAGCGCAACGACGAGATCGTTCTCGCCGAGGCCCTGGACCATCGCAAGAATGCGGCGCGCCGCGTCCTCTCCCTTGTGGTCCGGCACCGGATGCGACGCCTCGACGATTTCGACGCGCTTGCAGGGCGCCGCATGGCCGTATCGCGTCACCACGAGGCCCGTCAGCTCCCCGGGCCATTTGTCCTCGAACGCGCGCGCCATCGCAGCCGAAGCCTTTCCGGCCCCAACGACAAGGGTCCGGCCCCTGGGCGGCGCGGGAAGATGGCGCGGCACAATCTTGGCCGGGTCCGCTTCGGCGACCGCTGCCTCGAACAGGCGCCGCAGAAGTGCGCGCGCAGAGACGTCATCCATGCCGTCCTCGCCGTCGTCGTTGGCGCCCCGTCTCCTTCAGGTCCACGGCGCGGATCCGATCTGATGATTGGCCATGATTTCGAGCGCTCGCACAATCCCCGAGTGGTCCCACTTCGCGCCGCCATGCGCCTGACAGGCGTTGAACAACTCCTGGGCGTTGGCCGTATTCGGCAGCGCGACCCCGAGAGCCCGTGCGCTCGAGAGCGCCAGATTGAGGTCCTTCTGATGCAGTTCGATACGGAAGCCGGGATCGAACGTGCGCTTGATCATGCGATCGCCATGCAGTTCGAGAATACGCGATGCGGCGAGGCCGCCCATGAGCGCCTGGCGCACTTTCGCCGCATCGGCGCCCGCGCGCGATGCGAACACGAGCGCCTCGCCGACCGCCTCAATGGTGAGGGCGACGACGATCTGGTTGGCGACCTTGCAGGTCTGGCCCGCGCCATTGCCGCCGACCAAAGTGATGTTCTTGCCCATCGTTTCGAGGAGCGGCTTCATCCGGTCGAACGTCTCCTGCGCCCCGCCGCACATGATCGACAGCGTCGCCTGTCTCGCGCCGACTTCGCCGCCGGACACCGGCGCGTCGAGATAGGAGCAGCCGAGCGCCTCGATCCGCATGGCGAAATCCTTCGTGGCGACCGGCGAGATCGAGCTCATGTCGATGACGGTCTTGCCGGAGCTGAGCCCCGCGGCGACGCCGTCCTTGCCGAACAGCGCGGCCTCGACGTCCGGCGTGTCCGGCACCATGAGGATGACGGTGTCGGCCCGCTCTGCAACTTCCCTCGCTGACGTGCAGGCGTTCCCGCGACCGACCAGGTCGGGCGCGACTGGCGAGCGGTTGAAGAGACTGAGCTCATGCCCGGCGGCTATGAGATGCCCCGCCATGGGGCTCCCCATGATGCCGAGCCCGATAAATCCGACTTTCGCCATATCCATTCTCCCCTTGAATTTGCCGGAGGGTCAGACGGCCGCGGCGCGCGCAAGCCAGCCGAGCCCTTCCACCGTCGTCGTCTTCGGCTTGTATTCGCAGCCGATCCAGCCGTTGTAGCCAATCTCGTCGATGCGGCGGAACAGGAAATCGGTGTTGATCTCGCCGCTCCCCGGTTCGTTCCGGCCCGGATTGTCGGCAATCTGAATGTGGGCGATCCGCGGCAGGAGCTTTTCGATCGTCGCCGCCAGCTCTCCTTCGCTGCGCTGCATATGGTAGATGTCGTATTGCAGCCACAGGTTTCGCTCGCCGACCTCGTCGAACAGCTTCAGCGTCTGGTCAGTTCGGCTGAGATAGAAGCCTGGAATGTCATAGGTATTGATCGGCTCGACGAGAAGTCTGATCCCGGCGCTTTCGAGTTCGCGCGCCGCGAAGCGCAGGTTCCCGACAAGGACGCCCCGAGCGTTGTCAGGCTCGGTACCCTTTGGCAGGACGCCGACGAGGCAGTTCAGCTGGCTGCACCCGAGCGCTTTCGCATAAGAAAGCGCCTGGTCGACGCCTTCGCGAAACTCTAACTCACGGCCGGGAATGCAGGCGATGCCGCGTTCGCCCTTCGCCCAGTCGCCGGCCGGCAGATTGTGCAGCACTTGCGTCAAGCTGTGCCTCGCGAGTTGCTCGGCCAGCGCCTCCTTCGGGAAGGGATAGGGAAAGAGGTACTCCACGCCGCGGAACCCGGCCGTCGCCGCCGCGTCAAAGCGGGCGAGAAAGTCGACTTCGTTGAACAGCATAGTGAGGTTGGCCGCGAACTTCGGCATCGAATTCTCCTTGCGTGTGTCTCAATCGAGCAGGGCGATGGCGGTTGGCGCGTCGCCTTTTTCCGTAGCGAGATCCTCGAACTCGGTAATGGCGTCGATCTCGACCCCCATGGAAACATTGGTGAGGCGCTCGAGGATGATCTCGATGACGACAGGTGTCAGGAATTCCTTCGCCATCGCCCGCGCCCGCCGCAGCGCCTCGCCGATCTTCTCCGGTTCGGTGACTCGGATCGCCTGGCAGCCAAGCCCCTCCGCAACCTTGACATGGTCGACGCCGTAGACCCCGAGTTCCGGCGAATTCGCGTTCTCGAAGGAGAGCTGCACCGAATAGTCCATCGAGAAGCCACGCTGCGACTGGCGGATGAGTCCGAGGTAGGAATTGTTCACCACCACATGGACATACGGCATCTTGAACTGGGCGCCGACAGCAAGCTCCTCGATCATGAACTGGAAATCGTAGTCGCCGGAGATCGCGACGATCTCACGGTCAGGATCGGCCGCCCGCACGCCAAGGGCGGCGGGAATCGTCCAGCCGAGCGGGCCTGCCTGACCGCAGTTGATCCAGTGGCGCGGCTTGTAGACGTGAAGGAATTGGGCCGCTGCGATCTGCGACAGTCCGATGGTCGAGACGTAGCGCACGTCCTCGCCGAACACCTTGTTCATTTCCTCGTAGACACGTTGCGGCTTGACGGGCTTCTCCTCAAAATGCGTGCGCCGCAGCATGGTCCTCTTGCGGTCGCGGCATTCCCCGGCCCATGCGGCGCGCTCCCTCAGCGCCTTTCGCGCCTTCAAATCGCGCGCAGCCTCGACGAAGAGCTCGAGCGCCGCCTTCGCGTCGGAGACGATGCCCAGGTCGGGGCCAAAGACGCGGCCGATCTGCGTCGGCTCGATGTCGACATGAACGAACCCGCGCCCTTTCGTGTAAACGTCGATCGAGCCGGTGTGGCGGTTGGCCCAGCGGTTGCCGACACCGAGAACGAAGTCTGAAGCAAGCATTGTCGCGTTCCCGTATCGATGGGCAGTCTGCAGGCCGACCATCCCGGCCATCAGTGGATGGTTGTCCGGGATTGCGCCCCAGCCCATCAGCGTCGGAATGACGGGGACGCCGACGAGTTCGGCGAACTCGACCAGCAGCCTGGAAGCGTCAGCGTTGATGACGCCCCCGCCGGCAACAATGAGAGGGCGCTCGGCCTCCTGCATCATGGCGAGCGCCTTGTCGATCTGGGCCCGCGTCGCACACGGCTTGTAGACCGGAAGCGGCTCGTAGGTCTCGATGTCGAATTCGATCTCGGCCATCTGGACGTCGAACGGCAGGTCGATAAGGACCGGGCCCGGGCGTCCCGAGCGCATCACATGGAAAGCCTGCTGGAAGATGCGCGGCACGAGGGCGGGCTCGCGCGCCATCACCGCCCACTTGGCGACGGGCTTGGCGATCTCGACGATCTCGACGGCCTGGAAGTCCTCCTTGTAGAGGCGCGCGCGTGGCGCCTGCCCGGTAATGCACAGGATCGGAATCGAATCCGCGGCGGCCGAGTAAAGACCGGTGATCATGTCGGTGCCGGCCGGCCCCGACGTGCCGATGCACACGCCGATGTTGCCGGGCGCGGCGCGCGTATAACCCTCGGCCATATGCGAGGCGCCCTCGACGTGGCGCGCTAGCACATGGCTGATAGTGTTGCGTGGCTTCAATGCCGCATAGAGAGGATTGATCGCCGCGCCAGGGACGCCGAATGCCTTGGTGACGCCTTCCCTCTCCATAACCAGGACCGCCGCAGCGGCCGCCGTCATCCGAGCCATCGTCGTCGTCCTCCGGTTTGCGCCTCTCAGGCGAGTTCGAAGAGAATGTCTTGCTGACCTTCCACAAGCGTCTTGCGCCCGAGGGCGTAGAGGTTCTCCAGACCCTCGGTCAGCGTCAGGAAGTGGTTGCCCGACAGTGGGCCGGCCTTCGAGGCGAAGCTCACATTCCCGTAGGCGAGCAGAAGCTCTGTCTCACTGACCCCGCCGGGATACAGGATGATCTGGCCGGGAGCCGGATAGCAGGTGTTGTTTTCGAAGCCGACGCCGAAATCCGTGTCGCCGAGCGGAATCCAGACCCCCTCGCCGCTCCAACGAACGTGGATGATCTTGCCGGCGAACGGAATGTGCTTGCGGAAGGCCGCCACGGTCTTGGGCGCCGCCTTCTCTTCGAAATGCCCGAGGAACACATGGGGTCCCGCCGTCACTCTCACTCTGCTCATGTCAGTCACCTTCCGAAAGAGCTGGTCCCGGTTGTCTGCACAGGCTTCCGCGAATGTTAAGTGGACTGCTGCCGGGTTGGTCCTTTGCGATTTCGCGCGCTGGGCGTGACGGAGGGAGGGCGTAGCCCGACCAGAGACACCGTCCAGCGCGCGGCGGAAAACTCATGCGGCCGCCGCGAGGGGCGACGGAGTGAAGTAGGCCTCGTCCGGCGTCTTCCGGTCAAGGCTCGAATGGGGGCGTTGACGATTGTAAAAGTCAAGATACCGGCTCAGCGAAGCGCGCGCCTCGGCGACGGTGTCGTAGGCCTTGAGGTAGACCTCCTCGTACTTCACCGATCTCCAGAGCCGCTCGACGAACACGTTGTCGCGCCAGGAGCCCTTGCCGTCCATGCTGATGGGGATCCCGTTCTTCTCGAGGATGCCGGTAAACGCCTCGCTGGTGAACTGACTGCCCTGGTCGCTGTTGAAAATCTCAGGCTTGCCGTGATTGCCGATGGCCTCCTCGAGAGCCTCGACGCAGAAGCCGGCCTCCATCGTGATCGACACCCGATGCGAAAGCACGCGCCGAGTGAACCAGTCGACGACGGCGACGAGGTAGACGAAGCCGCGCGCCATCGGGATATAGGTGATGTCCGTCGCCCAGACCTGGTTCGGCCGCTCGACCGTCACGCCCCGTAGCAGATACGGGTAGATCTTGTGGCCGGGCGCGGGTTTCGACGTATTCGGTCGGCGATAGATCGCCTCGATTCCCATGCGCTTCATCAGGGTTGCGACATGCCGGCGGCCGACCGCAAGGCCCTCGTGGCCCAGAAAATCGCGCAGCATGCGGGCGCCCGCGAACGGACGCTCCAGATGCAGTTCGTCGATCCGCCGCATGACGCGCAGGTCCTCGGGTGAGACCGGACGGGGCTTGTAATAGACCGCGCCCCGGCTGACGTTCAAAGCTTTCGCCTGGCGGGAAATCGGCAGATCGTGCGTTCTGTCGATCATCGCTTTGCGCTCAACAAGCCCGCCTTGGTGAGCGCACCTGCCAAAAAATCGTTCTCCAGCGCCAGCTCTCCGATCTTCGCATGAAGGGCCTTCAAATCAACCGGCGTCGGCCCGGCCTCGACTTTGCCGCTCCCGAAAACGCCGGCCGCGCCTTCGAGAAGCTGACCCTTCCATTGCGTGATCTGATTGGGGTGGACATCGAACTGCTGCGCCAGCTCGGCCAGCGTCTTTTCGCCCTTGATCGCGGCCAAAGCCACTTTTGCCTTGAAGGCCGGTGTGTGGTTCCGACGGGTGCGCTTCGTCATCTGAACTCCTCCGGAACATGCGGCTTTCCGCTGGGGTCGTGAGCCATCGCATCGGCGCGCTTGAAAGCCATCTCGGGTGCCGGCTGTTCAACCGCACGACCCGAAAGCTGCAGCTGACCGAGCAGGGGCCGCGTCTTCTACGACAACTGCCTGGATGTGCTGGCGGCGATCGACCGCGCCGAGGCGAGCGTCGCCAGAAAGGGCGCCCGGCCGCGCGGCAGTCTGAAGATCACCGCTCCGCTGGGATTCGGACGGCGCGTCGTCGCGCCCATGCTGCCGCGTTTCCAGGCGGACCATCCGGAACTCGACATCTTCCTGCGCCTGTCGGACTATTTCGTCGATCTCTTCACCGAGGCCTTCGACGTCGCGGTGCGGATGGCGATTCTTCCCGAACTCGTCTCTGGTCGTGAGAAAAATAGCCGACGTCGATCGCGTGCTCTGCGCCGCGCCCGCCTATCTCGAAGCCAACGGCGAGCCGCGCACGATCGACGACCTCATGAAGCATCGCTGTCTTCTGTTGCGCTTTCCGGGGTCGCGCCAGTTCCGATGGTCGCTCGTCGACGGCGAGACGGTGCGGGAGGTTGCGGTTTCGGGGCATCTCGACGCCGATGACGGCGAAATTCACCCAGTGGGCGCTCGCCGGCGAAGGCGTCGTGCTGAAGCCGGCGTTCGAGGCGGCCGAATACTTGCGGGCAGGGACGCTGCGGCTCGTTCTGCCCGATCATCCTCCTCAGCCGGCGACGCTCGCGGTCCTGCATGCCTATCAGCGCATGACGCCCCCGAAGGTGGAGGCTTTCGGGGACGCCCTGATCGGGGAGGCGCGCGCTCATATAGTCCGGGCGCTCGACGGGATCGATCTTTCGGGCAATGCGAAGCGAAGCGCGAAGGCGCTCACCGCCGGGCGCAAGCGTCGGTGCGCCCTGCTGGAGCGAGGGCTGGCCCGGCGCAGCGGCCCCCCTTGAGGAGTGGGAACGTTGGCGGGAGGCCCGTACGGCCAATTCCCTGCCGTCAGGGAAAAATGCAGGGAAAGTCTCTTATTCTTGGCGATTCGCGCAGAAACCGCCCCGAAAAGCTCAAGGAGTCGAGGAAGTTCCGGCAAAATTCCCTATGCGGTCGAACAGGGAGATTATTCGGCCGAGCAGGGAATTAAAGTTCCCTGCTCGGCCGAAAGCAGGGATAACTCGCGCCTGATGCGCCGCCTGTTCTGCGCCTTTCGCGCCGGCCGAAGAGATGGGCGTATAGCGACGCTTCCTGACTTGCGGTCCGTCCCTCGCCGCCACCCGAACCTTGGCGGCCATCAATGACATCAACCTCGATCCTGACGTCCACGCCTGGACTTGCAACCGGGCGATGCCGCTAAAGGGGGATACCGCCCCCAAAGACGCGGTCCTTCCGTCGGCCGCCGGCGCCTGTTCACCACCACGAGGTGACCGTCGACCGCTTCGGCTCGACGATGCCGGCTAAGAGCGACCGGCGGAAGCGACCCGAACTACGCTGCGGTCGCGCGCGCGATTGGCGCAGTGTTTGCGGTCTCAGAAATGAATCGGCCGACCCTGTCAACGATCAGGTCCTTGTCGTTGTCGAGCGTGGCGACGTGATAGGAGTTGTTGAGCCAGAGTAGCTGGATGTCGTCGGATGAGATTGTCCTCACGATCTCCATGGCGTTGACCGCCGGCACGACATGGTCCTCCCGCGCATGGAGGACCAGCGCCGGGCAGACGATCTTGTGCATGAGGTCTCTCGTCAGGGAGATCAATACGGAGACTTCGCGCAAGCAATTCATCGGCACTTCTTCATAGGCCAGCTCCTTCACGCCCGGAGCCTTGATGTCCGACCCGATTCCAGGGATTCGCTTCGGTGCGGGGTTCAGCGCGAGCACCCCTGCGATAGCGTCGGTCATCAGCCCAACCGGAGCAGCAATCGGGGCGATCCCCGCGACGAGGTCAGGACAGCGTGCAGCGAGATTGACGGTCAGCGTGCCGCCCATCGACAGGCCGGTCACAAAGACTCTGCTCTTTCGCTCCGCGAGTTCCCGAAGCGCTTTTTCCGCCCCGCCCATCCAGTCGAGATAGCCGGTCGTCTCCATGTCGTCCGGCGACGTTCCGTGGCCCGGCAGGCGTGGCCCGACGACGGAGAAGCCGAAGCGCCGATGCAGTCCCTCTCCGAGATACCGCATGCTCTGGGTCGAGCCGGTGAAGCCATGCACGACGACCACACCGATGTCGCCGCCTTCGAATGAAAACGGTTCCGCATCCTTCATCACTGTAACCATCGGGTCTTCCTCCTTGGAATTATTCGAGCCTGGCGCCGCGCGCGGCGTAGGCCATGGCGGCCAGGGCGATGATGGCGCCCTGAGCCATCAGTTTGCCCGGCTCGCCGAGACCGAAACTGGTCAACAGGTTGAAGGCGAACATCAGCATGAAGGCGGCGACCGCCGGCCCGCCGCCCTTGCCGGAGCCGAATGTGACTCCGCCGAGGATCACAGCAGCCAAAGAATTCAGCGCCAGATCGGAACCCACGTTCAGGCTGCCGAAGCCGACGAATCCGATGAGCACGAAGGCGCTCAGGACCGCGAACAGGCTCGACAGGATATGCGCCACGTAGATCACCTTGACGTAGGGACTGCCCGAGGCCCAGGCTGCTCGGGGATTGGCGCCGATGGCGTCGACATATCGCGCAAACACCGAGAACCGCAGGAAGATCCCCATCGGAGTCACCACGGCGAGCCACACGAGCACCGTCAGGGGCAGCATCCCGATCCGTGCCTGGCCGATGTATCGCAGGAGTTCGGGCGCATCGCCCGGCGCGCGGAACTGGCTGAAGGCGGTCACGATGCCCCCGAGGATCAGCACCATCGCCAGGGTGACGATGACTGAGGATGCCCTGAGGCGGGTTATGAAGACCGCGTTCGTGGCGCCGACCGCGAGCCCGAGCAGGAGAGATATCGCGATGAGGACCGGTTCCGGGAAGGGCAGATAGCCGCTGGTCAGGATATAGCTGACAGCGATTGCGACGCCGCCGAACGATAGGTCTAGTG
This sequence comes from uncultured Alphaproteobacteria bacterium, assembly GCA_963741405.1. Lineage (GTDB taxonomy): Bacteria > Pseudomonadota > Alphaproteobacteria > Rhizobiales > Beijerinckiaceae > Roseiarcus. Next base: position 77,610 of record CAVUHX010000015.1, on the reverse strand, counting down.
AAAGCAGACGGACGCAGAGCGACTGGCCAATGACCGCGATTCCCAAAGGCGCCGCCTGTCGCATGATCAGCAGCAACAGAAACGGCTGCAGCAGGTTCGGCCGCGCAAGGCCGGCATAAGCAAGGAGAGCCGCGGTGCCGGCGAACGAAACCGGCAGGGCTGAAAGGCGCGCGCCGACGACCTTGAACCAGCGTGGGCTGACGACAGGATCATTGGCGATCGCGCCCGTCATATGCCGATCGCTTTCCGCCGCTGAAGGCTGACCGCGCCAAGTAGAAGCACGCCGGTCACGGCGGCCCGAAAAAACGGCGAGACGCCGAGCATGTTCATGCCGTTGGCGATGAGACCGAGCGAAATCGTTCCGAGCGCTGCTCCTGCTACGCTCCCGACGCCGCCGGAAAGCTGTACGCCCCCGAGGGCGATCGCCGTCACCGAATCGAGCCCGAACGGCTGCCCCAGCGTTGGATCGGCCGAAGCAATGCGGCCGGTGAGATAGATTCCGGCGATAGCCCCGGACAGCGAGCGCAGCATGTAACAGACGATCCGCGGCGCGGTCACGGCGACGCCGCTGAGTTCCGCGCTTTGAGCGCCTGCCCCGATCGCGAAGATCCGGAGGCCGAAAGCGCTCTTGTAGAGAAGCACCGACACTACGAAAATCGCCGCGACACACCAGAAAAAGGCCGCGGGAACCCCTGCGACGTTCGACTTGGACATGGCGATGAGCAGGCCGGAGACCTCTCCTCCCGCGCCCGAAAGAATGAGCAGCGCCAGGCCCTGGACGAATGTCATCGACGCAAGCGTCATGACGAGCGGGTGCACGCCAAACGACGCCACGCCTACTCCATTCGCCAGGCCGACGGCGAGGCTCAGGGCCATGGCGACGGGCACGGCGAGGGCCGGCTCGAGCGAGCCGATCAGGACGCTCGTCAAACTGACGACAGAGCCGACCGAAATATCGATTCCGCCTATCAAGACAACGATGAGCTGTCCCAGCGCGACGATCATCAGCGCCGCGATCTGGCTATTCACGTTGACAAGGTTCTGCACCGAGAAAAAGTCCGGTGCGCCCAAGGACAGGAGAGCGAACATGACAACCGGCAGGCGACGGACACGAGACCGAGCCCGGAACGTCCGAGCCGGCGAACGCGATGCGCGCTCACGCTGACGCCTCCTGCCGGCCTTGGCTCATCAGCGCGTGCCTCATGATCGTTTCCTCGGTCGCGCCCTCGCCCGAGATTTCCGCCACGATCGCGCCCTCACGCACCACGAGGATGCGATCACACAGACCGAGGTGCTCGGTAAGCTCGCTGGAGGTCATCAGGATTGCGCCGCCGCCGTCCGCAAATCCGCGCAGCAGGCGATAGATTTCGGCCTTGGCGCCGACGTCGACGCCGCGCGTCGGCTCCTCGCCCAGAAGCATGTCGACGCCGGACGCGAGCCACCGCCCGATCATGATTTGCTGTTGGTTGCCGCCGGAAAGCGACGAGACAAGCGTCTTTTCGTCCCGCGCACGCACATTCATCTCCCGCATGAGAGATCCAACCCGGGCTCGATCGACACGGGCAGTCGAGACGAGGGAGGCGCCGCGCAGCATCCCCAGTCCGATATTTCGCTCGATCGAGAGAGGCGGATAGAGCCCCTCCAGTTTGCGGTCCTCCGGAATGAAGCCGACGCCTGCCCGAGCCGCGCCGACAACGGACCCGGGGAGCGCCTTCATCGCGCCGCCCGAGCGCTTTTTCGCCGCGCCCGCCGCGGAAGGAACGAGGCCAGCCAGCGCGCGAATGATCTCGCGCTGACCATGCCCCTCGAGCCCGGCGAGACCGACAATTTCGCCGCGATTGACTGCGAACGACACCGCCACTCGGCCCGCCTCGGCCACGAGCGCCTCGACACTCAGCGCAACGCTCGGCTTCGCCGGAGATGGGCTCTTTTTCGGGTAGAACTGCCCGAGTTCGCGACCAACCATAAGCGAGGTCACCGCGCGTGAGCTCGGCCGTCGGGCAGGTCACGACATGCTTTCCGTCTTTCAGGACTGTGGTCGTGTCACAAAGGCGGAAGATCTCGTCGAGCCGGTGGCTGATGTAGAAGATGAGCTTGCCAGCCTTCTTCTGCTCGCCGACGAGCCTCACGAGCTTGTCGACTCCAGGCGCGTCCAGGGCGGCCGTCGGCTCGTCGTAGATGATGACGGTGGCCTCGGCCGCCGCGCCCTTGGCGATCTCGACGAGATGCTGCTCCGCGACGGCAAGATCGCCGCACGCGACGTCGGCGCTGAGATCGACGCCGATATGATCGAGCACTGCGCGGGTTCGCCGCCGCATCGCGGTCCGGTCGATAAAACCGTGTCGCCGAGGCTCTCGGCCAAGGAAAACGTTCTCAGCGATGGTCAGGTTGGGAAGCAACGTCAGTTCTTGAAAGACTGTGGAGACGCCCGCCCTGCGAGCGTTCGCCGCGCTGCCGCAGCGCATCTCGCGACCCATGAGCGCGATCTCGCCGAAGTCGGGCGGATAAACACCGGCGAGCAGCTTCATCAACGTCGATTTCCCTGCGCCATTCTCTCCGGTGACCGCATGCACGGACCCTGCGAACCCCGAAAAGGAAACCGCAGAAAGCGCCTGGATAGGACCGAACAGTGTTGTGATATCGCGGAACTCAATCGCGGGAGCCCGCGCCGTGGCCGGCGCGGAACTCGGGATAGTCGGCGCAGGGAGCGTCATCGCAACTTGCCCGTGAGGGAATGCGGTTAACGCTTGAACGTGTCTTTGATGACGTCTTCGGGAAGCGTCGAGGGAAACCAAAAGGCGTCGTTGAGGTCGGGACGATAGTACTGATCAAAGTTCGCGCTGGTGATCGGCTTCGGATCCGAGTAGTACGCCCTGTACATCGGCTCGCCCTTGAGGAGCGCCACCGCCGCGCGCACCATCGCCGGTCCGAGGCCCGGCGTGAAGATCGGTCCGACGCTATCGGCTCCGGCGGCCTTCCACGCACGCAGGAAACCGTTGTTGGCCTCGCCCGTCATGGGCACGAGCGGCTTGCCGATCTCCTTGAAGACGTCGAAGCAGGCGCGCGTCATGTCGGCGCCGGAAAACCAGATCCCGTCGACAGGCTGGCCCGAGGTGACGAGGTTCTCGCAAAGCTGCTTGCCTTTGGCGTAGTTCCAGTCGCCGTAGACCTCCGAGCCGATCTTGATGTCCGTGCCCTCGAGCGCCTTCTTGAGGCCGTTGTACCGGGCGATCTCCTCGCCCACCCCGGCGACGCCGCGGAACGCCCAGATCGTTCCCTTGCCATGCAGCCTGTCCTTGAGGAATTCGCCTCCGGTCTTGCCGAAGGCCTCGCCGCCGCCGTAAACGGACACGGTGGCGTTGGTGAAGGCGCCGCCCGGGGAGAAGACAATCACAGGGATTCCCTTGGCTGCCGCCGTGTCAACCTGAGCTTGGACCAGATCGACCGCGATGGGCGCCACGATCAGCGCGTCGACCTTGTGCGCCATCAGGTCCTCGATGTCGGCGACCTGCTTGGCCGGCTGCCAATTTGCCTCGACGAAACGTAGTTCCTTGACATTCGGCTCATGGCTGCCCGCAAACTTGATCTCCTGAATGGTCTGGACGATCCAGGTGTTGCCGACGCCCGGCCACGAAAAACCAATGACCCAGGGCGGGTCCTTCTTGAACTTTCCGGCCGGTATGGCCTCGGTGGACGACGGCGCCATCAGACCGGGCGGCAAGAGCTCGACGTCTGCCGCAATCGCCGCCGCGGACGACAACAGCGCAGCTCCAGCGACGAGCGATGCGCTCAGCAGGGAGTCTCAACTCCATGCGTTTCCTCCTCCCAAGTTGTTTTTGCTGGGGACCGGCGACGATCCTGCAGCCGCTTTCGTTTCACGCGCAAATGCACGCGAAATGAACACAAAAGCGCGCGCAAGAAACGAGAATCGAATATGCTTCGCAAATGGCGTTGTGCCGGCCCAGTCGGGCTCATTGCGGCAGCGGCGGGAAATTGAGCCGGGATTCGAGGATGTCGACGAAGTCGCCGACCTAGGCCGCGCGCCTTCGATGCGAAACACAGGTCGGTCCGAAAGGAACGTGGCGACTTGCGCCATCGGGCCGACGAGGCAACGGCCCCGCCATGACGTCTGGCGCAGGCGAAGCTTCTGACCGCGGAACATCGCTGGCGACCGCATCGCAACGTTGATGATCCGATAAATCCTGCCCAGCGCGTAGCGGAAAGCCAAAGCGGAGACGGAGACCTGCACGGCGCTCCCCCACGCCGCTTTGGACGATGGTTGACCCGAACTTTCCCGGAGCCGCGCTCCACGGAGGCCCCGGCGCCGCGAAACCGACATCCATGAGATCGCGGGACGAAGCGAAGCGCTCCGTCCCGCGGCGAATCTCCAAGCGGGAGACGCAAGCTCAATGATCGGCGGCCCGCGCCGCGTCGGCCAGCTGATGCTCTGCGGTCTCCACCGAGCCGGCGCCGTTGTAGTAGGCGTTGAGCGCGACGGCGACCAGCGTCGTCAGGATGATCCCGGAGCCGAGAACGGGTTTGATGGGCCCATAGAAATTCCTGAAGAACTCCGGCGCGACGGTCGGGATCAGACCGAATCCGAGCGCGATCGCGACGATAAACAGATTGCTGCGGTTGTTACGGAAATCGACGCTCCCCAGGATGCGCACGCCCGTCGCCGCAACCATGCCGAACATCACGATTCTCGCCCCGCCGAGGACCTCGACCGGAACGGAGGCGACCAGCGCCGCGAGCTTGGGAACGACGCTCAGGACCACCAAAATTGCGCCGCCGGCAGCCGCGACATAGCGCGACCGCACGCCCGTCACCCCCACGAGGCCGACGTTCTGGGAAAACGACGTGTAGGGGAAGGCATTGAACGCGCCGCCGATGATCGTCCCGACTCCGTCCGCGCGCAGGCCCCGGGCGATGTCGTCGGCGCCGATCCGTTTGCCGGTCATGTCGCGGAGCGCCAGGAACATGCCGGTCGACTCGATCATCACCACGATCATCACGATGCACATGGTCAGGATCGGGCCGAGTGAGAACTGGGGCAGGCCGAGCTGGAACGGCGCCACGAATCCGATGCCCGCCGAGCCGACCGCTCCGAAACTCATCCTGCCCATCGCCGCGGCGACAACGGCGCCGATCACGACGCCGATCAGCACCGAAATGTTGGCGACGAAACCCTTGCCGAATTTGCTGACGCCGAGAATGGCGAGAAGCACGAGCAGCGACAGGCCGAATCCTCCCTTCGCATCGCGGTTCGGATTCGGAATCATGCCATTGAAGGCGCCGTCGACGATATTCGGAACCATATGCGGTCCCTCGGCCCAATCTATGCCGATGCGCATCAGCGACACGCCGATCACGAGAATGATCGAGCCGGTGACGACCGCCGGAAACAGGCGGATCAGGGAACTCATCAGCGGCGCCGCGACGATGGCGAAGACGCCTGCGCCGTAGACGGTCAGGAGCGCCGTGGTCGGCACGAAGCTCGCGCCGCCGGCGTCCTTGGCGGCGGCGATGAGCGCGAGCATCGGCGCGACGGACGCGAAGGTGATGCCCATCATCACCGGCATCCGGATGCCGACGTAGGGAACGCCGAGCGACTGGACCAGCGAAGCGAGCCCGCAGGCGAGGATGTCGGCGGAGATCAGGGTCGCCCGCTGCTCCTCGGACAGACCAAGCGCCCCCGCGATAATCAACGGCACCGCCTCCCGCCCTGGCCGTTTCGAGCCATGTGAGCAAGCCTGATGAATAGGTCAGCCGGCGGCTTGCGAGAATGCGAGAATAATTCCGGCACTTTCAAATCTCGTCGATAAATCCTCCCGCTTTCGGCGCGGCACTGGGTCCGAATGTCGATTGGCGCCTTCTTGTGACACGGCTCAACAGTCTAACGACACTGGGTTGAACTTTTTGACCGACGGCGCCTTAAGCCCCAGCCGCCTCGTTGCGCCTCTGGACAAGATAGAGATGCTCACAGACGAGCACGACCTCTCCAGCCCGATTGGAGACTTCCAGCAATTCGACGACGACGCCGTGGCTCCAGCGTTTGGGATGAGCGCGCTTTTCCTTGATCGTCGTCCTGGCGCGGATGGTGTCGCCGATGAACACCGGCTTGACGAAGCGCAGGCGGTCGTAACCGGTCGACATCGCGCGCGGATTGATGTCCGTCGCCGTCATGCCGACGCCGATGCTGAAGATCAGCGTGCCATGCGCCATGCGGCGCCTGAAGTCCTGCGTCGCGCACCATTCGGCGTCCATGTGATGGGGAAAGAAGTCGCCGGTTTGGCCGGCGTGCGCGACGATGTCGGCTTCGGTGATCGTCCGCCCCAGCATGGGCCGCGTTTCGCCGACCGCGAAGTCCTCGAAAAAGCGCTCCTCGACCTTCATCGACTTCTCCCGCTGGCCTTGCTTGTCATTCACTTGTGGATGATACATTCGCTTATGAATTGCAAGCGATGGTCTGTAGGGCGCGTTCCCTAACCCGTCGCGAGACGGGCGTTCTCCGGGACGCCCCATGGAGCGCGCCCGGGCGGGGTTGACGACCCCGCCCGACAGAGGCTTTGGAGGAACCGATTGGGCATCGTTCTGAACGGCATGACCTGGAGTCATCCGCGCGGATACGACCCGCTCGTCGCCTGCGCGGAAAGCTGGCGCGATAAGACCGGCGTCGGGATCCGCTGGGACAAGCGCTCGTTGCAGGATTTCGAGGCCTATCCCATAGAGGAGTTGGCGAGGCGCTACGACCTGATCGTCATCGACCATCCCCACGTCGGGCAGGTGACACGCGAGGGGTGCCTTGCACCGTTTGACGATCCGGCCCGCGCCGACGAGAGAGACGCTCGCCCGCGCCAGCGTCGGCCCCTCGTTCGCGAGCTACCTCTGGCAGGGGCGGCTTTGGGCGCTGCCGATCGACGCGGCGACGCAGGTGCAGGCCTGGCGGCCGGATCTCATCGCGGCCCCGCCGAAGGTCTGGGACGAAGCGGTCGAGCTTGCCCGTCGGGGCGCAGCCCTTTGCCCGATGCGGCCGCCGCATGGGCTGATGACGCTCTACACGCTCACCGGCAATCTCGGCCGCCCATGCGCTGTCGAGGGGCCGGACCTCGCCGATGCCGAGGTGGGCGCGAAAGCCTTCGAGCGCATGCGCGAACTGATTACGCTTGTCGACCCGCGCAGCTTCGCCATGGACCCGATCGACGTGTTCGAGGCGATGGCCGACGTCGATTCCCCCTTCGCCTGCGCCCCGCTGACCTATAGCTATGTGAGCTATGCGGCGGACGGTTTTCGGGCGCGTCGCATCGCCTTCGCCGACATTCCGGCGCTCGGCTCGAACGGTCCGGTCGGATCGGCGCTCGGCGGAACCGGGATCGCCGTCTCCGCCCTTCGCCCGCAAGCAACGGCCGCGGCCGACTTCGCCTGGTGGGTCGTCGGCGGCGGCGTTCAGGCCGGCCTCTATGCCGCCTCGGGCGGCCAGCCCGCCCATGGCGCCGCATGGGAGTCGGACGCGGTCAACGCGCCGGTCGGCGACTTCTACCGCGCGACCCGGCGGACGCTCGAAGGCGCCTGGCTCAGGCCCCGCCACGACGGCGCCGTGCCCTTCCAGGACGCGGCCTCCCGCCTCCTCAACGAGGCGCTGCAGGCGGGCCGGCCGGCGGGGGAGACGATCGGACGGATCAACGCGCTGTTCCGCCAGAGTCTCGAGGGCGGCGACCATCGATAACTCATAGCTTTTGTATACCAGCCGCCGGCTGGGCGCTCGAATTCGAACATGGCCTCGACCAGGTAGCCCGGAATATGGGCGTCGACGATCGAGCCTGCGCCGATTGGGACGATCGAATGTCATGGCGGACCTCGCTCAGTCGACGTGAAACACTTCCTCGGCCATCGCCCACCATTCGTCCTCGGCGCGCGTCTCGAGCGGCGCCTGCATCGGCTTGTGAATCGCCCACCATTCCTGGGTTCGTGGGTCGGCCTCCATCTTCGCCGCGTCGGCCGCCCAGTCGTCGCCGTGATACTCCCAGTAGCCGAACAGCAGGTTCTCCGGCTCGCGCAGGAAGATCGTGTAATTGCGGATGTTGCAGTCCGAGATCTTGGCGAGAATCTCCGGCCAGACGGCCGCGTGCGTTTTCTTGTATTCGGCGATCCGCTCCGGCCTGACGCCGATCACCATGCCCATGCGTTTCATTGCGTTCCTCTGATCGCACGCGTGAACTCGGCGAGGCTTTTCGCCTTCACCGCCTCGAAATCCCATTCGACCCCGATACCGGGCGACGCCGGGGCGAGGGCCATGCCATTCTCGATCGCGAGGCGCGACGTCGTCAATTCGTCGAGCTGCGGGATGTATTCGACATATCTGCCGTTCGGCACGGCGCAGCTGAGGCTCACATGCAGCTCCATCAGGAAGTGCGGGCAGACCGGCATGTCGAACGCCTCCGCCGCATGCGCCACCTTGAGCCAGGGGGTGATTCCGCCGATGCGCGCCACGTCGACCTGCACAATCGAGCAGGCGCCCCTCGCCATGTATTCGCGGAAGTGGCGGATCGAGTAGAGCGATTCGCCGATCGCGACCGGCGTCGTCGTGGCGCGGGACAGTCGGACATGTCCGTCGAGATCGTCGGCGGGCAACGGTTCCTCGATCCAGGCAAGATCGAGCTCGGCGAGGCGGCCGGCGCGCCGGATCGCCTCGTCGAGCGCGAAACCCTGATTGGCGTCGGTCATGATCTCGTAGCCTGACCCCAACGCCGAGCGCATAGCCGCGAGCCTCCGGTAGTCCTCCGATACGTGCGGGCGGCCGATCTTGACCTTCGAACCGGAAAATCCCTTCTCGCGCGCCGCGAGCGCGTCGTCGACGAGCGCAGCCTCGTCGATGTGCAGCCACCCGCCCTCCGTCGTGTAGAGCGGACGGCGGTCGGCCGCGCCTCCGGCGACGACCCATAGCGGCAGGCCGCGGCGCCTGCAGCACAGATCCCACAGCGCGGTATCGATCGCTGCCAGCGCCAGAACCGAAATCGCGCCGATCGTTGGTGGCGTGGGTGGCGAATTCCAGCTCCCGCCAGATCGCCTCGATTCTTTCTGCGTCCCGGCCGATGAGCCTCGGCGCCAGATGGTCGGCGAGGAGGCGCATGACGGACGATCCGCCTGTCCCGATCGTGTAGCTGTAGCCCGTGCCGACTGCACCGTCGCTGTCGGTGATCGTCACGATCGGCGTTTCCTGCGAAACGAAGCTCTGAATGGCGTCAGTGCGCCTGACTTTCGGTGGAATGTCGACCAGTCGCAGCTCGACCCGTTCGATCCGCGCCATCTCACGCTCCTGTCGCTGCGACCGCCCGACCACCCTCGGTCGAAAAGATATGCGCCTTCGCAAGATCGAATGAGACCGCGATCTTCCGCCCGGACTCGAGCGGGATCGGATTGAGCATCCTGGCGACCCAATCGCGGCCGCCGAAACGGAGGAAGACGAGGGTCTCGTTGCCGAGGGGTTCGGTCACCGAGACGGGAAGCTCGCGCTCGACGACCTCGCTGCCGGACGCCGACGGCAGGCCGTGCCCGCTCGGGTAGACGTCGTCCGGCCGCATGCCGACGGCGATGCGCCGCCCGGCAAACCTCGCCTGCCGGAACCGATCGGGAATCGGCAGCCAGTCGCCGTTGGCGAAGACGATCTTGCCGTCCAGGACCTCGGCATCGGCAATGTTCATTGCCGGCGAGCCGATGAAGCCTGCGACGAACCGGGTCGCCGGACGGCGGAAGACCTCGTCGGGCGAGCCGACCTGCTCGATCAACCCATCGCGCATGACGACGATCCGGTCGGCGAGGGTCATCGCCTCGACCTGATCGTGGGTAACATATACGACGGTCGAGGGCACGCGGGCGTGCAAAAGCTTGATTTCCGTGCGCATCTGTCCGCGCAGCTTCGCATCGAGATTCGACAGCGGCTCGTCGAACAGGAACACCTCGGGCTTGCGGACGATGGCGCGCCCCATCGCCACGCGCTGGCGCTGACCGCCGGAGAGCTGTGACGGCCGGCGGTCGAGCAGATCGCCGAGGTGGAGGATGTCGCTTGCTTCGGCGACCCGCGCGTCGATCTCGGCCTGCGGCCGCTTTGCGATCTTGAGGGAGAAGCCCATGTTCTCGCGCACGCTCATGTGCGGGTACAGCGCATAGGACTGAAACACCATCGAGATGTTGCGCGATCGGGGCGGGACGTCGTTGACGATCTCGCCGCCGATCCGGATCGATCCCGCCGACACCTCCTCAAGTCCGGCGATCATCCTGAGCGTCGTCGACTTGCCGCAGCCCGACGGTCCCACCAGAGCAACGAACTCTCCGTCCGCGATCGCAAGGTCGATCGCCCGCACCGCCTCGACCTGGCCGTAGCGCTTGATGAGCTGTTCGAGCGCAACCGTCGCCATGACGTCAGCCTTTCACGGCGCCAAAGGTGAGGCCCGAGACCAGACGCTTCTGGATGATGAAGGTCAGCGCGAAGGCCGGCGCGATCATCACCACCGCCTGCGCGCACATTCCGCGCCAGTCGATGGTGAACTCCGAGGTGTAGTCGAGCAGCCCGACCGGAAGCGTCTTCGAGTTCACGGAGCGGGTGAGCTGCGAAGCGAGCGCGAACTCGTTCCAGGACGTCATGAAGGCGAAGATCGCGGAGGAGGCGATGCCCGGTCCGGCGAGCGGAAATTCCACCTGCCAGAAGGCCGTTCACAATCTGGCTGATCGACGGGTTCTTCCGGCAGGTGCCGCGACCGCGGCGAACATCGCCGTATAAGCGTCCAGGGACAACCTGTGGGGAATCCAGACCGGCGGCTTCGCCATGATCTCGACCGTTGGCCGAAGGGAGCTGAGCACAATCCAGGCACCTGGCAGGCAGATGATCAGAAACGCGAAAAAGAGGCCGATGACGCGCCCGAGGGCGGCGAGACGATTCCAGATCTGCGACGTTTCGCTGCGCGTCATCTCACCACTCCACGGCGATCTGCGTCCGCGCGGCGGCGAGCTTGCGGAAGAAGTAGACGGTGAACAGGATCGAGAGCGCGATCGAGGCATAGGCCATGGCGTTGGCGGCGCCCATGCGTGCGTCGCTGTAGGCAGTGCGCCCAACCAACGTCCAGATGAGCTCCGTGCGCCGCGCCGGGCCGCCGTCGGTCATGATCTTGACGATGTCGTAGGCTCGGCCGACGTCGAGCGAGCGGATCGTCATGGCGATGTAGGCGAACGGCATGATGAACGGCCAGGTCACGTAGCGGAAGCTCTGCCAGGGGGTACAGCCATCGACCTTCGCCGCCTCGATCGGCTCGCGGGGCATCGCCAGCAGGCCGGCCAGGATGAGGATGGCGAACACCGGAGTCGACGACCAGACTTCGGCGACAACGATGGCGAAGAAGGCCAGCGTTCCATTGATCAGCCAGGGGATCGCCGTTTCGGTGATCCCCAGCGATTGCAGGGCGTTGTTGACGAGCCCGACATTGTCGTTGAACAGAAACTTGAACTGAAAGCCGACGAGGAGCGGCGAAAACATCATCGGAAACATCATCAGCGCGCGCAGGAGCCTTTGCCCGCGAGTCGCCTTCTCTACCAGGAGCGCCAGCCCGAGCCCAAGCAGCATTTCGAGATTGAGCGCGACCGTCAGAAGTAGAACAGTGCGTCCGAAAGCCTGCCAGAAGACCGGATCGGTGAAGGCGTTGACGTAGTTGCGCGTTCCGACCAGCACCCAGAGGGTCTCGGGGCGCGTCAGGCGGTAGGCGGTGAAGCTCGTATAGAAGGAGAAGGCGAGAGGCGCCGCGACCGTCGCAACGAGCACTATGATCGCCGGAAGCAGTTGGAGCAGCGGCGTGCTGATTCGCAAGGACTCCATCGGCCCGGAAAGGGTTTGTCGGAGCTGCAATCCCGTGCGCGGACAAGGGTTACGACGGCGGCGGCGCCCTTCGGCTCCGCCTCCGTCGCCACGCGCATTTCCTCAAAGTTTGCCGGCGTCCTGCAAGATCTTGGTCGCCTTGTCGGCCGCCGAGTCGAGAGCAGCCTTCGCGGTCTTGTCGCCGAGGATCGCAGCCTGGAGCTCGGGATAGACGGCGTTGGAGATCTCGATCCATTCCGCGATCGGCGGGACCGGGAAGGCATATTTCGCCGCCTCCTGGAAGGTCGACAGGACCTGCTTCTTGTACGGATCGTTGGCCACCTGGGCGATGTCCCATTCCCATACGGCGGGGCGCGTCGGCAGCGACCCGTTTGCAGCCTCGATCTTCTGGCTGTCGTCGTTGGTCAGCCACAAGATGAGCGACACTGCCGCCTCCTTGTTCTTGCATGCTTCGGTCACCGAGAAACCGTGCGTGCCGGACCAGCCGGTATGCTTGCCCGAGGATCCCGCCGGCTGCACGATGATCCCGACGTTGCCGGCGACCTTCGAGGTCTTCGGATCGTTGAAGACGGTCGAATAGCCCGGCCAGTCGAGATCCATCGCGATCGTCCCGGACATGAAATTGTTGCCGAGATCATCCCAGAGATAATTGGTCGTGCCCGCCGGCACCGCCTTCGCTTTGTAGAGATCGACGAACCAGTTGAGCGCGCGCACCCCGGCGTCGGAATTGAATGCCGGCCTGCCCTTCGAATCGAGATACTCGCCGCCTTCGGCGACGACCATCTCGTAGAAGCGGCCGTTGATCGCCTCCTCCTTGCCGGCGAACTGGGTGCCGTAGAAATTCGGCGGGTTGGAGAGGAAGATCGCCTGGTCCTTGGCCTGCTGCCAGGTGGTCGGCGGGGCGAGGTCGTAGCCGTATTTTTCTTTGAACGCCTTCTTTTTCGCGTCGTCGGTGTAGTTGCTCTTGAGATAATAGAGCGCGGAGACGTCAAATTTGGCGCGCGGCAGCATATAGAGTTTGCCGTCGATGGTCGACGCCTTGATAATCCCGGGCAGGTATTTGTCGAGCTCTTCCTTGGGAACCAGCTTCGAAAGGTCGGTGTAAAGACTCGTGTACTGCGGCGCAAATGAAGTGTGATGGCTCCTCGCTGAAAGGAGTGGGTAAGTCGGAATTTGGGGGCGGGTTGGCGATCGCTGAGGGGGGTCGCGTTTAGCCTGAGGGGGATCGCGTTTAGCCTGAGGGGATGCGAGACACCGATCTTTTCCAGTTGGCCCTTGGGTTTCAGTCGCCGTGGATGGTGACGCGTAGCGAGTTTGCGGTCGAGGATGGTCGGCTCGATTTGTACGTGGATTTTCCACGCGGGAGCCGGTTCGCCTGCGCTGAGTGCGGAGGCGAGGGTTGTGCGGTTCACGACACGAAGGACGAGACGTGGCGGCATCTGGACTTCTTCCAGCATCGCACGCTGTTGCACGCTCGTGTGCCGCGAGTGAGCTGTCCGAACTGCGGGGTGCGCAAGGTCGCCACGCCGTGGGCTCGGGCGGGTTCCGGGTTCACGTTGTTGTTCGAGGCCTACGTGCTGGCGCTGGCCAAGGCGATGCCGATCGCCAATGCGGCCAAGCGGCTCGGCGAGCACGACACGCGCTTGTGGCGGATCGTCGAGCACTACGTTTGGCGCGCGGTGGAGGGGCTGGATTTGTCGCAGGTGCGGCGCATCGCCGCCGACGAAACCTCGGCGCGGCGCGGCCACGACTACATCAGCCTGTTCGTCGACATGGCGCGACGCAAAGTCATCTACGTGGCCGACGGCAAGGACGCTGCGACGGTGAAGGAATTCGCGGATTTCCTCGAGGCGCACGGCGGCAAGCGCGAGGCGGTCACCGACGCCAGCATCGACATGGGGGGATCAAGGCGAATTTCGACAACGCCGAGATCACGTTCGACAAATTCCACGTCATCAAACTCGCCAACGAGGCCGTCGACCAGGTGCGGCGCGAGGAAGCGCGGAACAACTTCCAGATCAAGGGCCGGCGCTACATCTTCCTCAAGAACGTCGATCATCTGACGCGGGAGGAGAAGGAAGCGTTGTCAAGATTGGAAGCGCAGAACCTGGACACGATCCAGGCGATGCAAATCCGCATGAACCTGCAGCAGCAGTTCACGATGGACGCCAAGACGGCCCGACGCTTCCTCGATCGCTGGAACGCCTGGGTTCGGGTCTGCGATCTCGGCCCGATGAAACGACTGGCCACGACGATCATGGCCAAGGCCGAGGGCATTCTCAGATCGATCGCAACCGGCCTTTCCAACGGCGTCCTGGAAGCCATCAACGGCAATGTCCAGGCCGCCAAGCGCAAGGCCAAGGGCTACCGAACCAAACGAAACCTCAAAGCCATCGTCCACCTCATCGCCGGCGACGTGCTCGCTAATTCACCCACTTGAAATAGCGAGGAGCCAGTGTGATTCCAGCCGACGCACCAGTTCACTGTATTGGCGGCGATATCAGACTTGAATTACTTGTCGATGTCGAACCCGTTTTTCTTGGCAAGGATGTTGACCTTGGCGCCGGTCAGCTTCTCCCATTCGGGGATGCGGGCGTAGAGCGGCTCGTATTCCTGCCCTCCGATCAGTTTCGCGTCGATGGTGACGCCAGGGAACGAACCGGCAGACTGGCGGCCGAGGACAGGCCAGAGACGACGAGCAACGGCGCCAGGGCCGCGGTTGTAAAGACAGCGCGTTTCATGGACTCCTCCACATGGCGTTGTTTTGATCGTCGTTACGCACCCGGCCTCGGACGAACGACGCCAACGTCCGCCCATATTTGAAATTAACATTCACTAGCAAATCAGATAGGCTCCACCCTGTCAACGATGGTGCGGGCGCCGTCGATCTGCGGGGCGACGAGATGAGCGATTCCGACGAACTCGACCGGTACCGGGCGCCCGCGCTCGACAAAGGACTCGATATCCTCGAACTGCTTGCCGGCGAGGAGGAGGGGCTGAGCCAGGCGGAGATCGCCAAGGCCCTCCGCCGCACGCCGAACGAGCAGTACCGCATGCTGGAGCGCTTGGTGCGCCGCGGCTATGTCGCCCGCAACGCAAGCGATCGCTACGAGCTGACCCTCAAGCTGTTCGGCCTCGCTCATTTCCACCGGCCGATCCGGAGGCTCGTGGCGCAGGCTACGCCGCTCATGCGCGCCCTCGCCGCGCAGGCGATGCAGTCGAACCATCTCGCGGTCTACGACCGCGCGGGCGTCACCGTGATCGCCCAGATGGACGCGCCGGGTTACTGGGGGCTGGCGATCCGGGTCGGCGCGCGGGTCGACCTGTTCAGAACCGGATCGGGCCATGTTCTGCTCGCCTTCCGCTCGCCAGAAGCCCGCGCGACGATGATCGCCGAGCAGGAGGGCGCAGACGAGGAGCAACCGCGCCCGGACGACCTCGACGAGCGGCTCATGCAGATCCGGCAGCGCGGCTACGAAGTGATGCCGAGCCAGCAGACGGCCGGGGTCTACAATCTTTCGGCCCCGGTGCTGGGCGGCGACGGGGCGGCGCTCGCCGCCCTGACCTGCCCGTACATGGCCCCGCTGAACCGACCGAAGGCCCCGGACATCCCGGAGACCATCGCGCTCCTGCAGGAGACCGCGTCGGCCCTGTCCATGCGCATTCGGGGGCAAGTGGACACACAGCCGAAATGATCGGGACGTGATTTTTATTTGAAGATTTCATTCATATGTGATTAAATTGGACTTGGAAACGCGCAACGCAGGGGCCGGCGGGATGTAGTCGCCGATCATCGACACCCATCTCCATCTCGTCTACCGCGACCGGCTGAGCTATCCGTGGCTCGCCGACGTCGCCGCGCTCGACCGCGACTTCCATTACGAGATCTATGAGGCCGAAGCGCGGCGTTGCGGCGTCACCGACGCCCTTCACATGGAGGTCGACGTCGAGCCGGGGGATATCGAAGCAGAGACGCGCAATGTCGCGGCGCTCGCTCTCGACAGCGGCAGCTTGCTGCGGGGCGCAATCAGCTCCTGCCGTCCGGAGGAGGACGGATTTCCTGCTTTCCTCGAGCGCCAGCTCACTGATCCGTTCGTCAAGGGGTTCCGCCGCGTCCTGCACGTGGTCCCCAATGACATCAGCGAGAGGCCCCTGTTTCGCGACAACCTGCGCCGGCTTGCCGGCGCCGGCCGTCCGTTCGATCTCTGCGTTCGGCCGGACCAGATCGACAAGGCGATCGCGCTCGCCGACGCCGCTCCCGGGGTCCAGTTCGTCCTCGACCATTGCGGCGTACCGGCGATCAGGGACCGGGTGGAGCATCCCTGGCGCGAGTCGATCGCGGAAATCGCGAAGCGCCCCAACGTTGCGGTCAAGGTTTCCGGAGTGGTCGCCTATGCCGATCCGGCTGGCTGGACCATCGACGACATCCGGCCCTATGTCGAACACGCGATCGCGTGCTTCGGCTGGGACCGGGTCGTCTGGGGCAGCGACTGGCCGGTCTGCACCCTGACGGCCAGCCTGTCGACGTGGATGGCGGCGGCGCACGCTCTCACCCTCGGCTGCTCGACAGCCGAGCGCGAGCGCCTCTTCAGCGCCAATGCGCGCCGCATCTGGCGACTGGCGATCTGACCGGACGAGGCTGAGGCATGTCGATTGCTCCGACCGTCGGCGTGTCTTCGACCCATCCTGCGGACATGCCGGCCGACCACGCCTCGCTTCCGGTTTGGAACGCGGAAAACTGGTTCTACGAGGACTTCGAGATCGGCCATCGCATCCGTTCGCTGAGGCGTACGATTTCCGAAGGAGAATCGATGCAGTTCAACGCGCTGGTTCTCGACATGCACCCCTATGTCGCCGACGAGATGTTCGCCGCGCGCGAAGGCATTTTCGGCAGGCGGCTCGTCGCGGGGGCCTTCGTGTTTTCCGCCGGCCTCGGGCTCGTGGCGACGAACTGCATTAACGCCTTTTCCTATGGCTACGACAAATTGCGATTCATCAAGCCCGTGTTCATCGGCGACACGATCTACACGATCCGGACCCATCTCGACAAGCGGCCAAAATACAGGGAAATGGGGCTCATCCGGGCGAGCTACCAAGTGTTCAAGGGCAAAGGCGAGCTTGTCATGTATTGTGAGCACCTGCAGACAGTGAAATACCGCAACGCCGCGGCCTTCGCCGGCGAATTCGAGGCGCAGGCATGAGCGTCGGCCTGCTCCAAGGGCTCCTGGTCCTCGACATGAGCCAGTTCCTGTCGGGGCCCTACGCCGCCCTGCGGCTCGGCGATCTCGGCGCGCGGGTGATCAAGATCGAGCGCCCCGACGGGGGCGACCTCTGTCGCCGGCTCTACCTTACCGACACTGAAATCGGCGGCGATTCGACGCTCTTTCACGCCATCAATCGCGGCAAGCTCGGTTTTGCCGCCGACTTCAAGGACCCGGCCGACGTCGACGCCGTGAAAGCGCTCATCGCCAGGGCGGACGTGGTCATCCAGAATTTCCGACCCGGCGTGATCGAGCGGCTCGGGCTCGATCATGCGTCGGCGACAGCGATCAATCCGGGGATCGTCTACGCCTCGATTACTGGCTACGGCGAGGACGGCCCGTGGGCGATGCTGCCGGGCCAGGACCTGCTCGCCCAGGCCCGCGCCGGCCTGATGTGGCTGAATGGCGATCGCGATCAGGGCCCCGTGCCCTTCGGCCTCGCGATCGCCGATCTGCTTGCCGGCGGCGCCGTGGTGCAGGGTGTGCTCGCCGCGCTCGTGCGGCGCGGCCGGACGGGAGAGGGCGCTCATATCGAAACCAGCCTACTCGAGGCGCTGGTCGACTTCCAGTTCGAGGTGCTGACGACATACCTGAACGATGGCGGGCGCGCTCCGGCCCGCTCCGGTTTCCGCAACGCGCACGCCTATCTTGCTGCGCCCTACGGGGTCTATCGGACGCACGACGGATGGCTTGCAATCGCGATGACGCCGCTCGACAAGCTCGCGAAAGTGATGGACCTGCCGGGGATCGCCGGGCTGCCGCCAAGCGCGGCGTTCGAGCGGCGCGACGAAATCAAGCGCGCGATCGCCGATCACCTTGCCGGCCAGACGACTGCCTCCTGGCTCGCGCGCATGCAGCCCGCCGACATCTGGTGCGCCGAAGTCCTCGACTGGCCTGCGCTCTTTTCGAGCGAGGCCTTTCGCCGGATGGACATGCTGCAAACCTTGATCGGCGCCGACGGGCACATGGTGCGCACCACCCGCTCGCCGATCCGCGTCGACGGCGCGCGCGAGCAGTGCCTTTCCGCTGCCCCCCGGATTGGAGAGCACACCGAACCGCTGCGTGCAGAATTCGGACTCTGAGGAGACCGAATACCGGAGGTTCCACCGGCGAACTGGTTAAGGGGAATTCCTTTGGCGGTCGCTTTCTGACTCCCTTGGCGAGTCCCGCCGTCGCCGTCGAAGTTGCGAGGACTATTCGGCCGAAAAGTCACGGGCGCCGACTCGGCGTTCGAAGGACGTCAACCAAAGCCGGCGGCTCGTGCCGCTTGTGGCGGTGCGAGACTGGGTAGATCGGGGAGCGGCGGCCAATTTCGTGCTGGACGGCGATTGGGACGCTACGGATGTCTTGCAGCTGTGTGGAACCGCAATCGCCGCATCGGTCAAATGGCGCCAAGAAATCTTAGGTATTTCAGGTACCGGCCGCTCCATCGTTCGCGGAAAGAAGTGGACCTCCCCCGCCGCTTCCCGGCCCGCGAATTTCTATTCCGCCTCCGCCCCAAACAGCCCCGTCGGCAGGGCGTCGATGCTGACGGCGTTCTTTTCCCGACGGTAGGCTTCGAGGCCCCCTTCGCCCTTGGCGCGCGCCCAGTTGTCGAGCGACGGACGTTCGCCGTGATAGTCGAACAGTGGGACGCCATAACCGCACGAGGTCTGCACCCGGTCGACGCGCAGGAGCACAATCTGGCGCGCCCCGGCCGGTTCCCTGCCTCCGAAGGCATCCGACAGCAGCGCGCGGTAACGCTCGCTTCCGCGGCGCAGGACTTCCCCCCGTCCGTAGAGCCGCAGGATGTTCGGCGGGCCTTCGAAGGCGCAGAACATCACGGTCAGCCGGCCGTCCGCTTTCAGATGGGCGGCGGTCTCGTTGCCGCTGCCGGTCCGGTCGAGATAGGCGACGGTGCGGTCGTCGAGGACCGCGAAGGCGTCCGTCCCGCGCGGGGACAGATTGACGCGCGCGCCTTCCGCCGCCGATGCGCTAAAGAAGGTGCGTTGCCGGGCGATGAAGTCGCGGCAGTTGGCGTCGATATCGGGAAGCTGTTTCGCCATGTGCAAATCTAGCCAAAGATATTTGAAATTTCAGGACGGTGGCGCGATCAGGTGGGGTATCCGAGGATGGTTGAGACGCGGCGGGTCTGTCGGTCGGAATAGGTGAAGGCGGGTCCCTCGATGCGAGAGTTGCCCTTCCAATCGATGACGAGCCGTAGGCGCGACGGAAGCCGACGCGGCCTCGTCGCAGGGCTCAGACTGAAGTCCTAAGACAGTGCTAGGATGGTCTTATGACCTCTTGCCTAACGGCGGTCGCGTCGGATAGTGCACAGCCATGAAACTGCTCGTGGTCGACGATCACCCCATCGTCCGCGAAGGACTTGCCGCCTTTCTCGAGCAACTGGGGCCGGACACCGCCGTCTTGCAGGCGGCTGACGCATCCCAGGCGCTTGCGCTGGTGGCCGACCACGCCGATCTCGACATCGTCATTCTCGACCTCGCCCTGCCGGGACTGGATGGCTTGAGCGCGATTGCTGAATTCGCCCGCGCCCGCCCGGAGCTTCCGGTGATAGTGCTTTCCGGCTCGGAGGATGCGCAGCAAGCGCGCGCGGCGCTGGCCCGAGGTGCCCTTGGGTATGTGCCTAAATCCGCAAGCCGGCATACGCTTCTATCCGCCATTCGGCTCGTGTTGAGCGGCGAGATCTATGTGCCACCCTTGGTCCTGGGTTACTCGGAGGCACCTAAACTTCCGGCGCGCCCCGACCGAACCAACTCCGACCAGCCGCGCTTGACCGACCGTCAAATCGACGTGCTCAGGCGGTTGAGCGAGGGCCAGCCGAACAAGATGATCGCCCGTGATCTCGATCTTTCCGAGAAGACGGTGAAGGCGCACGTGACCGCGATCTTCAGGGCGCTCAATGTCGTCAACCGAACACAGGCGGCTGCGGCCGGACGAGTTGCCGGCCTCATTTAACAGCGGCGCGGTCGTCTAGTCGGATGATCTGCCCCTACGCGCGGACCCGATCAGATTGACGATCGCCGCCCGAAGCTTGCTATTCGCGACAGGTTTGTGCAGGAGCAGAAGGCCGCTCATCTGTGCTTCGGCGAGCCGGTCCGGGGCCGTGTCGCCTGTGACCAACATCCCGGGAATGGATTGGTTGTATTCCGAGCGCAGCCGCTCGATCACGCGAACTCCGTTCTCCTCCCCGCGCAGTCGATAGTCGCAGATGACGAGATCTGGCCGCGACGGCGAGTCCGAAAGGCGCTCCAACGCTTCGTCACCCGAGGCGGCGGCGATTACGTCAAAACCCCAGCCTGCGAGCAAATTCGCTGTCGCCTGCCGGATAGACTGTTCGTCGTCGACGATCACGATGAGCCCGCGCGCGAGAGCGCCATTCGAGTCCGACGGCGAGGCTACTTCACGGATCAACGGATCCTTGGCGAGCGGGAGCACGACCCCGAAACAGGAGCCCCTTCCGGGCTCGGAGCGCAACGTGAGTGCGCAGTTGAGCAATTCGGCGAGACGGCGGACGATCGCAAGCCCTAGGCCGAGGCCCCTGGTCTGGTCGCGCTCCGGGTTACCGACCTGATAGTATTCCTCGAACACGCGCGCCTGCTTATCAATCGGGATTCCGACCCCGGTGTCCCAGACCTGCAGCGCGATCGCGTGTCCTCGCCGCCGACAGCCAACGAGGATTCGCCCGCGCTCGGTGTAGCGAACCGCATTCGAGACGAGATTGCGCAGGATTTGTTCGACCAGAACCGGGTCGGAATCGACGATTGCCGCGCAGTCGATCCATTTGAGCTGGACGCCCTTGGCCCCGGCCTCCTGGGCGTATTCTCGGCAGACGCGATCGAGCGCCGACCGGATCGCAAACGGCCGTCGCTCGGCGGCGACCACGCCCGCGTCGAGCCGCGAAATATTCAAAAGCGCGCCGAAGAGACTATCGAGAGCGTTAGTCGACGCCTCGATCTGGTCCACCAGCGGCCACGCCGCGGGCGGCATTTTGACCTCGCGCAAAGCGCCAACAAAGAGACCTAGCGCGTGAACGGGCTGGCGCAAATCATGGCTCGCCGCGGCGAGGAATTTCGTCTTCGCGAGGTTGGCGCTCTCTGCGATGTCTCTTTGTCGCTCGAGATCGCCGGCCAATTCCTCGGTGCGGATTTGCAGGCGCACCAGATGCTTGAACGCCCGATTCGTCCGAAAGCCGAGCCCGCCTATTCCGGCGATGAAGATCAGCATGAGAGAGGGCGCGACGCGATTCAATTGAGAATCGGCGGAAAAGAAGCTCGCTACGGTGAACGGAGTGGTCGCGGAAAAAAAGAAAAGGACGAACGCCGGCAGATAGGGGCCGAAGGCGGTGACCGCTCCCGCCGCCACGCAGAGCGTGACCAGAAGCGTCAGGTATTCGACATCGAGGTGGCTCCCAATTGCGAGTCTCACGGACGCCCAGCCGAAACCGAGCCCCATTGCGAAATTGATTGCGGCGAAACCGAGCGCCCAAACGCGCCATTGATCGTGCGCGGATCGCGACCGTCCAAAAAAGTATCGCAACGAAATATGGGCGAGCGCACAAGCGAATATGTAAAAAACCCACGCGGCGCCGATCCAGGGCTCCACCAATCCCAGGTTTGCGAGCCCCGCCGCCAAGGTCGCCGCCGCCGCGGCTGCGGCGAGGGCGGCAACCGGAATGAAGTCGAACAGGGCCTCGACCTGGGCGACCCCCAGGCGATGCCGCTCCTCCCTGCTCGTCATCGGCATGTGGCGCTCGGTCCGCTTGTCGAGATTGTTTCCTTTTGGCGCCTCAGTGCGGCCGGGAGGCGAGCGCATGTCGGCCGAGCGCTGTGGCGATGGCCGCGAACCCGCGAAGCCCGTCCTCTCGTCCCGGCTTTCGGTCCATCCCCCACGTTCCGAGCGACCTGCGCGGCGGCATACTCCGTCGCGGCGAGCATGCACGCAAGCGAAATAGAGGATCGAGGTCGTTTGAGTTGGATGAGCCGAGCGATCCGACCCGACCTCGACCCCGCACCCTCTGTGTCTGAGAAGCAGCGTCCTAGGACTTTCGTCCGCCGTCGCTTACGACCTCGCTTAAGGCTTATGTCCGATTTACCCGCGAGCGACCGAGTGTCAAATCTTGGGCGTCGGGGTGAAGTGAGCGGCGGGGTGAAGTGAGCAGTGGGGATATGGCGTTGCCTCGCCACCTTGTGTTGAGGCGGGGCAACGTCAGCTCAAATTCGAGGGACGCGATGGCTCAGCGCCGTTAGCTCTTCCTACCGTTGAGCGGTCGGCTTCCGTAAAGGGGCTCAAAGGGTATCGCTGTCGGTGTGTCTAAATGGAGAGCGAGGGGGCACGTAGCAGGGGGCACTGCTAGCAGGGGGATACTGCGACCCCCTCGCTCTTGGGCTTAAGCACCGGGTAGCTGGCTAGGATCCGCTTCCCGGTCTTTTCCCGCTGCGGCGCGAGGCGGGCTGGAATACTCTCGCCGCGCGGGCATTCAGAACCTTCACTCAGTGAACGTCAAGTAACATTTGTCCCCAATGTCACCTAGCTGTCGCCTGAACGAGGCCTAGATGACGCTCAGTTCCACGAGCGTTTGCGTGGCAGATTTCGCGTAAGGCGGCGACGACCGCCTGCGTGGGGAGGATTCCCTATGGAGGGGCGAATTCGCGTTTCCCCCGACGTTATCCGCAGCGCGCGCTGCGTCCTCCGTTCCGCCTCGCCAAGTTCGAAGGCGACGCGGCGTTCGTGTACGCGCTCGTCGACAAGGTCGACGGATCGCTTCTGCAGGATGCGATCGAGCCAGGCGTACTTCGCCTTCCGCAAGCGGCTCCGCAACATCAGGGAGGCGAATAGCTGCACGTGCGAGGCCTGCCGGGGGATGCAGAGCCTCGACGTGAAGTTCGTCGTGCATCATGGCGAGTTCATCCGGCAGAAGATGGGGGCCGCGAGGAGCTCGCCGGCCGGGACGTGATCCTCGTCCACCGGCTGCTCAAGAACGACGTCGTGAGCACCTTCGGCCCGCGCGCCTTTGCGCTCTACTCCGACGCCTGCGCGCAGGCGATGGGGATCGATGCGCAAGGACAGGGCCTGGCCCGGCACGTCGAGCCGATCGAGCACATCGGCGACACCACCTGCTGGGCGAGCGACCTCGAACAGGCGTGGACGCGGGACAACGAAACCCGATGGAGCGTGGTCGCCCGGGACGACGCGTTCGCCGTGTTCGAGACGGACTTCGCCAGCCCGCGCGCCGCCGTCTGGGACCTCGTCGCCTCGCCGGGCAAGCGTCCCCGCTGGCAACACAGCGACGGCGTGATCGAAAAGACGGCCAAGGGCCGTCGCGGCGCGTGCACACAAAACCATTGCATGCACGGCAAGGACGCCGTCATCGAGGACATTCTCGACTGGCGGCCGTTTCAGCACATCACCCTGACGACGCTCCTGCCGGCTCCCGGGGCGCCCAAGATCTTCATGTCCTACGTGTTCTCGGAGCGGGCCGGCGGAAGCACGCATTTCGAGGTGCGTTTCGCGAGGCCCAAGCCCAGGGACCTGCCGTTCTACGAGCACGTCTGGCCGAAAGTGCAAAGCAAGTTCACCGGGGAATTCGAGATCCTCCGTGCAGTGCTGGAGGAGCGGGCGAAGGCGGAAGAGGGGGTCGAGGAGCCGCCTCCGTCCATCCCGCGCGAACGGTTCCTGGCGCAGTCTTTCCACGCGCGGTACGCCAGGCAACGATAACATGGTCGCGGGTCCCGTTATTGAGCCGCATCAATTTGCGCCATGCCGCGTGCGCGCGCCAATGTGGGCTCGTGCTCCCGCGCCGCGCCATCGCCGCAATAGTCCGTGTCCTTCGTCGCCCGCCAGAAAGCACGCGGGCCGGGTTCGGAGTTCGGGGCGTGGCGCGTGGTGGGCGCAGACACCCGCATGCGTCCACCAGACCATTGGCATGTCGCCACGGTTGACCGGGTTCAGCCCGCTGTCGCGATGTCGCCAAAAGACACAGTCTTCGCAGCGCGATCCAATCGACAGCGGGGCGGCGGCAACGCCTTCGCCGCACCACTGTAGGCTGTGCGTCTGCGGCCAGTGCGCAACCTCTTCAGGACGGTTCGACGCCTGCGGGGCGTGGCGACAGCACAAGCCCTCATTCTCTCTCTGCTTGCGCCAGAAGGCGCAGCCGGCGCAGTTCGGCGGCGGAACGGGCAGGTTGGTCAATGGCATCGCCTTGCTCTGATCGAAGCGAGCAAACGGGCATCGTGCGTGCGGGGCTACCTATCTATTCCGAACCACTTTGTCGCCTGGCGGAACCTCGATCCAAATCCCACAGTCGTCTTCGCCCTCGTGGCCCTCGAGGTCATAAACGAGGTCGTGCCCGCTAGGCTCTCCATCTCCGATTGCTCCAATTTTGCGCGCCGCCGCCACGGCTTGCGCTAGGGTCTCGAACGGACCGCCGATTTGACGCGGCAATTGGTGGGCCTGGCTGTAATGTACGACATAGCCTGTCATGTTCTCCTCCATTTCACGCGGCTATCGGCCGTGTTCTAGCCCCAGCCCGACCCCTCGACTTTGCCATCCTTGGCCCCGATCAATCGGCGCGGTCTGAGGGTCTTCATTGGTTTGCGGGCGTGCTAAACAAAAAGGGCGCTCCTTTCGGAACCGCCCCTGCACTTTGTCGCCGCCGCTCGCGAACTCAGCGGCCGAAACTGAGCCAGGCGGCGCCCGCGACATGGCCTGCTCCGAGGTTCGCGTCCCCGGCAATAGGCGATCTCGATGTCGGCGTCCGAGACTCCCTTGCTTGCCACCGTCAGTCGCGCAGTCGGCAATCGAGAAATATACTTACGGCATGGCTTCCCTGGAGGCAATGGGTATAACTACCTACAGTTTCATAGTATTCTTTGGTATGGTTTTGCGGAGACCAGAATGGCTCTTCTAAGGCTTCGTGGCATGCCGGCGCAGCTTACTCCGTTCTTCCGGTTTCCGGCGCCGGTTCGCGCTAGGTTTTGGCGGACCGGGATCGTATTCTTGGCGATCTACTTCATGATTAACATGCTAACGGAGTGGCACGAATTCGACCGGCTTGGGATCACGTTATGGAGTCCTGACAACGGATTGAGTCTCGCGTTGCTTATCGAAAGCGCCGCGTTTGCCCCATTTGTTTTATTGGGCGCGGTCCTGACTGACACATTCATTGCCAGCGTTCATCACAGTATCTATGTTACTGTAGTGGCAGAATTTCTGTTGACCATAGTATATATCGCTCTTGCTTCTATTCTTAGATATAGGTTTAAATTCACCGTAAGGCAGAGTCGTCTTGCCGATATCACGACGTTCTTGATGTTTATCCCTGCGGTCGCGGTGATTTCCTCGTTTGTATACTGTGGAACTCTGTATCTTGGAGGCACACTCTCGGCGGATAAGTTCTTGACCGCGATGCGTAACTTCTGGATCGGCGACACGCTAGGAATAATCACGATCGTTCCAGCAGTGACATCGGTGTTTGCATTATTATCAAAGCCGCGTTGGCGCTGGTCAGCCTACACATTGGCCAGTCTCTCCATGTTCTTGCTGGGAACACTCGTTGGGTTCGCAGCGCTCATTGGGATCGGCGGCAAATTGTACTATTTGTTTTATCTTCTTTTCCTGCCGATCATCTGGGTAGCAATGCGAGAGGGGTACGTTGCTGTCGCTCTTGCGCTGGTGACTGTCCAGCTGACGCTAGCGACGATAACCATATTCGTTGGGTATGACACCAAGGATTTCGCCATACTCCAATTGCTCATGCTGGTGCTTTCCATCACCGGGTTGCTCCTTGGCGCGGTCGCGACGGAGCGCCTCAATGCCGCCCTGCTCCTGCGCCAGCAACAGACAGAATTGGCGCGCATGGCGGATTTCGCCAGGGTGGGAGCCATGGGCATGGAACTCGCCCATGAAATTAGCCAGCCGTTGTCGACGGCGACGACGTACCTGCATTCCGCGCGGCGGTTGTTGCAGTCCGGCGTTGCCGTCGAGCCGGTTCTGGATGCGATGATTAAGGCGGAGGCCGAGGCCCAACGCGCTCGTGAAGTTCTCGAACGAATACGGGACTTCGTTTCAACCGGCAACCTGGACTTGCAGGCGCTCGATCTGTCGGCGCTCGCTGAGAAGATCGCGGCGCTTTGTCGAGAGGAGGCAACCTCGCGCGGGATTCAAATTGAGAGCGAAAGTATCCATCCGATCCCTCCGGTAAAGGTGGACAGAGTCCAGATCGAGCAACTGCTGAACAATCTCGTCGCCAACGCGATTGACGCGGCTTCAGAGCGGCCGGACGCACACGGGCATGTGATCATTCGCGTCGCCGCGCATGACGATGCAGTCATCATACAAGTTGAAGACAACGGTCCGGGAGTAGCTCCGGAGCTGGCAGCCAGAATATTTGACGCGTACCAGACAACAAAGCCGCGAGGGATGGGGCTTGGGTTGCCTCTTAGCAAGCGGATCGTTCAAACGCATGCGGGCCGCCTTTGGTGGGAGCCGAATAGACCCGAGGGCGCACGATTTATCGTCGCACTTCCAATTGATGGATCTGGCGAAAATGCCGCGTGAGCGATGCGTGCAC
The DNA here is from genome assembly GCA_963741405.1 of uncultured Alphaproteobacteria bacterium. GTDB lineage: Bacteria > Pseudomonadota > Alphaproteobacteria > Rhizobiales > Beijerinckiaceae > Roseiarcus. The sequence goes on along the minus strand of CAVUHX010000015.1, from coordinate 50,915 downwards.
ATCGTTGACGATGAGGCAAGAGTGCGGGATGCGCTGACCCTCCTTCTGTCGACGGCTCAGATCGAGTCCCGATGCTATTCCTCGGCTGAAGAATATCTTTCCTCTAACCAGCTCGAGGAGCCGGCATGCGTTCTACTTGACAATCAGCTTCCAGGTATCAGCGGTCTCGAGCTGCTCAAACATATCATCGCTGCGGAAAGTGATTCGGCCGTCATCATGATTACTGCGTATGGCGATGTGCCCACGGCCGTCTTGGCGATGAAGGCGGGCGCCTTCCACTTTGTACAAAAGCCCTTTGATGCAGAGGCGCTGCTAACCGCCGTCGAGGAGGCGTTGTCGCGCGCCGACGAAGCTCGCGATGTTCTCCAGGAAACAGAGGAATTCAAGGCTCGGCTCACGCTGCTGACACCGCGCGAGCGAGAGGTCCTCGACCTGGTCTTGGAGGGGCTGCCGACCAAGCTTGTCGCGCAACACTTACAGATAAGCGCGAGAACCGCCGAACATCACAGAGCTGCGATTATGCAAAAGACGCAGGCTCGAAATATTTCCTACCTCTTGCGAATGATGCTCAGTCCTGGGCATCCCAGATAGTGCCGAGAGAAACGCGCCGAGGCACGGCGCGCCGCGAAATTTGACGCAGCCCGGCTCGATTGACCTCGATATTGGGGGCATGGCGTGGGCGCCGTTCGTTGGCGCTCGCCAGGAACGACTGCTTTCCCTGAGTGCGACGTGCACCGTCGCGATCCCCAACGTCTGCTTCACGTCGACTCCCGCGGTCGGGTCGGGTTCCTCGGCGCCGGGACCCAAGAGTCAAGTTTTCACCACCAGGGCCGCGCTTGCGCGACCGGGGTGCGGGCTCTGGCGGGGCGGGGGCGCGCCCATCTTTTAGACGTTGGACGACGCCAAGCTTTCGGAATTGGCGAGACCCTTCTCAATCCTTCCCCGCAAAGAGAGAGGAAAACGCTTCCGCGCCGCGCGCCGTCGATCAAGCGCGTCAAGGACTTCGATGAAGGCCTAGCGATCATGAGCGGCAATCGGTTCGCCAACGGCTCGTGCATCGAGATAACCTCGGGACGCCATGCGCGCAAAGTCCGCGCGGCGTACCGCCGGCGGGATGACGGGCGTCAATGGCTCCGTTCCCGAGCTACGGGAACGGAGCGCCGGCGCGCGTGCGCGAAGCCGTCAGCGCCGAGCGCGTCATCTTGCACGAGTTATCCCTGTTCTCGGCCCATCAGGGAACTTTCATTCCCTGATGGGCCGAATAATCTCCCCGTTCGGCCGCGTAGGGAATTTTCCTGGAAACGCCTCGAATCGCTGGCATTTTCTGGACCGGTTTTCCCCGAATCGGCCGGTGCGCGGGAAATTCGCTGCATTTTTCCCTGCTGGCAGGGAAAAGCTCCGAGCAATCCCGCCTTCAACTGGCCTTCGCTGCGTTGGCCGGAGCGCCGACGCCGGTGAACAGCCACTCGTGCTGCGGCTCGTTGTGAAACTTCCAGACCCGTTTCGGGCCGGCCATGACATTGAGGTAGTAGCTGTCGTAGCCGTGCAGGGTGGCGACCGGGTGGTAGCCCTTCGGCACCATCACCACGTCGCCGTTCTCGACCAGCACGGCCTCGTCGAGCGAGCGGTCGTCGGTGTAGACGCGCTGGAAGCCGTAGCCCTGCGGCGGGTTGAAGCGGTGGTAGTAGGTCTCCTCGAGGTAGCTTTCGTTGGGCAGGTCGTCCCGGTCGTGCTTGTGCGGCGGGTAGGACGACGTGTTGCCGCCGGGCGTGATCACCTCGACCACGAGCAGCGAATTGGCCGAGCCGTCGTCCTCGGGCATGATGTTGGTGACGTGGCGGGTGTTGGACCCCTTGCCGCGCACGATCTGCGGATGGGCGCCCGGCGGGATGACCTTGGCCGGATGTCCGGCGCGGCCCGGCGCCGAGCAGACGGCGAGTTCGAGCGCCGTCAGAGCGGTGACCGCATAGCGCCCGCCAGCCGGCATATAGGCCGCCCAAGGCGGGCCGTCGAACGGGCTCATCCGTTCGCCGATCGCGCCGAAATCCTTGCCGCCGATCGTGAGCCTGGCCCTTCCCGAGACGAGCACGAGGCACACCTCGCGCGACCCGGTCTCCGCGGCGAGGCTTTCGCCGGGCTCGAGCCGATGAAGGGCGAAGCCCACATAGTGCCAGCCGGCGCTTTCCGGCGTCACCTCGGTGACGAGGCCATGGGGTCCCTTGGGCCTCACGCGCAGTTCGGACATTGGCTTTCCTTCCGTCTCCGTCCCCGCGCGACCGGATCGCCGGGGCTGCCAGGTTCTCAGTTGAATATCCGCTGACGCCGGCGGGCGATCTCGTATTTCTCGCGGGCCGCGCCCACTTCGGGGCGCGACGACACCTCGGGGACCGCGACGTCCCACCAGTGCCCGCCCGCTTCGGTGACGACCAGCGGATGGGTCTCGATGACGATCACCGTGGTGCGGTCATTCGCCCTGGCCGCCTCCAGCGCGGCCTCGAGATCTCCGATCGACGTCACCTTCGTCGCGATCGCGCCCATGCTCTCGGCATGCTTGCGGAAGTCGATGTCCGGCTGCGCGACCATGTCGCAATCCTGCCAGAGATTGTTGAAGTTGGCCCCGCCCGTCTCCATCTGCAAGCGGTTGATGCAGCCGAAGCCGTGGTTGTCGAGCACCACGACGACGAGCTTCCTGCCCAGGCTGACGGAGGTGGCGAGCTCCGAGTTCAGCATCATGTAGGAGCCGTCGCCGACCATGACGACGACCTCCTGATCCGGGCGAGCCATCTTGACGCCGATGCCGCCGGCGATCTCGTAGCCCATGCACGAGAAGCCGTATTCCATGTGGTAGCCGCCAGGCACGGTGGGAACCCAGAGCTTGTGCAGTTCGCCCGGCAGGCCGCCCGCCGCGTTGACGAGCACCGTGTTCCGGGCGCCAAGGGTCCGCGCGATCGCGCCGATGACCTGAGCATCGGAAGGAAGTTCGGCGTTGGTCGAGGCCAGCGCCTGCCCCGCGGCTTCGAGCCAGACCGCCTTCTCCTTCGCCACGCGCTCGGCGACGGCCCGATCGGCCCTCCAGCCGGCGAGCCCCTCGGAAAGTTCCGTCAGGCCGACCCTGGCGTCGCAAACCAGAGGCTGCGCGTCGTGCTTGGCGGTGTCGTAGGGCGCAACGTTGAGCGCAACGATCTTGAGGTCGCCGGACTTGAACAGCGCCCAGGAGCCGGTGGTGAAGTCCTGCAGGCGGGTTCCGACGGCGAGCACCAGATCGGCGTCGGCGGCCAGCGCGTTGGCCGCCGACGTTCCGGTGACGCCGACGGCGCCGAGCGCCAGCGGATGATTTTCGTCGATCGACGATTTGCCCGCCTGGCTGACTGCGACCGGAACTCCGTGCGCCTCGGCGAAAGCCGTGAGCTCGGCCGAGGCCTCCGAATAGAGCACGCCGCCGCCGGCGATGATCATCGGCCTCTTCGCCGCCTTGATAGCGGCTACGGCGGCGGCGAGTTCGTCGGCGTCCGGACGGACGCGGCGGGGCCCCCACACCTTCTCGGCGAACAGGCTTTCCGGCCAGTCATACGCCTCGGTCTGGACATCCTGGCACATCGCCAGCGTCACCGGGCCGCAGTCCGCCGGATCGGTGAGCACGTTCATCGCGCGCTGCAGCGCCGGGATCAGCTGCTCCGGACGATTGATCCGGTCGAAATAGCGGGACACGGGGCGGAAGCAGTCGTTGGCGGAAAGGGTGCCGTCCCTGAAATCCTCGATCTGCTGCAGCACCGGGTCCGGCAGGCGGTCGGCGAACACGTCGCCGGGCAGCAAGAGGAGCGGCAGCCGGTCGACGTGGGCGACCGCCGCGGCGGTCACCATGTTGAGCGCGCCGGGGCCGATCGAGGTGGTGCAGGCCATTAAACGGCGACGGAACATCGCCTTGGCGTAGGCGGTCGCCGCGAGCGCCATGCCCTGCTCGTTGTGGGCGCGATAGGTGGGGAGGTTGTCGCGCGCCTGATAGAGCGCTTCGCCGATTCCCGCCACATTGCCGTGGCCGAAGATCGCCCAGCACCCCGCGACGATCGGCAGCTTCTCGCCGTCGATCACCGTCATCTGCTTCGTCAAAAACCGCACCAGCGCCTGCGCAACCGTAAGCCGCACCGTCTTGCCAATCATCGTCATTCCCTCCCGACGCGCCGTTGGTCTTGGCCGTCGAATGCTCTTCCGCCTGTTCTACTTGTCATGCCGCCCGCTGCTTTTCCAACGACAGCCAGAGATCGACCAGCGTCCCGAACCTTGTGGCCATCCAGTCGATCGCCTCGTCATCGCCAATCGTTCCGCCAAGCCAGCGCCCAGCCGCCTCGGCGAAGATGGTCCGCCCGACCGCGAAGCCCCGGACCCTCCCGGCTGCCTGGGCGGCGGCGAAACTGTCCTTCAGCGCCCCGATGGGCGCCTCCAGGCCCAGCAGCACGACGCCGCGGCAGAACGGATCGCGCGCCGCGATGATGTCGTCGATCGTCCGCCAGGCCGCGGCCGACGCCTGGGGTTCAAGCTTCCACCAGTCAGGCTTCAGTCCGGCGTCATAAAGCTCGGCGAGCGCGCGCGCGACCGTGTGGTCCTGGAGCGGGCCCGACTTGGAGGCGATGATCTCGATCAGGATCTCGCGTCCGACCTTGCGGGCGGCCTCGAAGGCTGAAATGAGCTTGGCGGTCTGCGCGGCCTTGAGCGCCGCGTCGTCGTCCGGATGGTAGAAGCACAGCACCTTGATGCAATGATCGACCGGCCATTCGATCAGCCGGCTTCCGACATCCTGGCTGAATTCGAACTGCAGCGGGATCGAACCGGGAAGTTCGATCGGCTTCGCCACCCACAAGTCCTGTCCCGCGCCGGCGGCGAACAGCGCATCGCGGCCATACTTGTCGTCGAGCAGCACCCCGAAGCCCCGGCGTCCCGCGGCGACGCGTCGTGCTGCCTGGACCGCCAACACCTTGAAACCGGGAATGCGCGCCAGCGCCGCTTCGTCCGCCGCGAGATCCTCCAACTGGATGCGGTGATCGATGGCGAGCGCCATCAGACGCGGAATCTCGCGCCGGCGCGTCGTCGCCCAATGGATGTGGTTCAGCACGGCGTCCTTGCGCAGCGCCCGTTCCGGGCTGCCGTGATCGAGGAAATGCTTCAGTTCGATCCAGGTCGGATATTCTGTCGAGCAGAGGAGTCGCGACACCGCGAACGCCCCACAGGCGTTGGCCCAGGTCGCGCAGGTGGCGAGGTCTTCCCCGCGCAGCCAGCCGCGGAGGAAACCGGACATGAAGGCGTCGCCTGCTCCCAGCACGTTGAACACTTCGATCGGAAATCCTTTGCCGACGATTCCGGCCTCGATGTCGTCGGAGATCGGCCCTTCATAGACGATGCAGCCCTTGGCGCCGCGCTTGAGCACAATGGCGGCGCCGGAGATCCCGCGAATGGCCTTCAGCGCTTCCGGAACACTGTCCACGCCGGCGGCGATCATGATTTCCTCTTCGGTGCCGACGATCAGATCGCAGTCGGCCAGAACGGGCTTGAGATGGGCTGAAACCGCGTCGGACTTCACATACCTCTCGAAACCAGCCGCGTGGCCTGCGAGCCCCCAGAGGTTGGGCCGGTAGTCGACGTCGAAAACCACCCTTCCGCCCTGCTTCCTGGCCAGCGCGATCGCCTTGGCCTGCGCCGCGGCGGCGGCCGGTTTGGAGAAATGCGTTCCGGTCACGACAATGGCGCGGCTTCGGCCGATGAAGCCCTCGTCGATATCGCTTTCGTCCAACGCCATGTCGGCGCAGTCGGAGCGATTAAAAATCATCGGCGAGACGCCCTCGCTTTCCACGGCAAGCAGCACAAGCGCCGTCAGCCGCTCCTCATCGACGTGAACCCCGTCGACGGCGACGCATTCGCGAACCAGCTGTTCGCGAATGAAGCCGCCCATCTGTTCGGCGCCCACGCGTGTGATCAGGGCCGACCTGAGTCCCAGCCGCGCCGTTCCGATCGCGATGTTGGCCGGGCAGCCGCCCACCGATTTGGCGAAACTCCCAACGTCCTCGAGTTCGGCTTCCGATCTGCTGCCCATAGAGATCGACGGACGAGCGGCCAATACAGATCACATCGAGGGTCTTTTGGAGCGCGGCGCCTTCGGTCATCTTCCGCCTCAAAATATTGCCAGCCCGTCTACCCGTCGCTCCTTGGCGACCACTCTGACCCAGCCGGCCCGCAAACTCGACGCTAGGTTGACTGCCAAAGGCGGGATGGCCGGCCTACATCTCGCCGTCCCACGCGGCCTCCGGTCAATAGACGATCTCGACTTCTCGGCGCTCCGTGAGTGGCTTTACCTCTGCGTCGGTCGCGAGCACCGCTCTGAGGCCATCCCCACCCGACGGGATCATCGGACGACCGGCGGCGTATCGATGAACGCGGCGCTCGGGTTCGCGCAAGCGCCGGAGGTTCTGGCGACGGCCATTGCGTGCACCGTGCCGCTGTGCCCGGCGCCCAGCAGACCGAATCTCAGCCCCATCGGAGCGGTCTCCTCCACGTGTCAGACACCCTCGACCCGTCGACGGCGTCATCCCGGCGCAGCCAAGCGTCATTTCTAAACTCTCACCAAGCCGACCTTGCGGAGTGGTCCGAAGGGCGAGAACGGCGGCCGACGACAAAATATTCAGAATTTGAACATACATTCTATTTTCATTGGCCGTCAACTCGATTATATTGCCGTCGGTCGCGGCTGACAGCCCGAGCAGCCTGGACGCCGGCGAAAACCGACGAGGCGCCCGATTCCTGGATAGAGAAGATGATCGATGTCCAATGTAGCGCCCGATAATCCGCCCCGCGAATTCAATGCGCTTCGCGATCTGATTGTCGCAAGGCGTCACACAATGCCCAAACGGCTGGCCCAGGTGGCAGCCTATACGATCGAGTTTCCGGACGATATCGCCTTCGGCACAGTTGGGCGGATTTCGGAGCAGGCCGCGGTGCAGCCTTCCACTTTGGTGCGCTTCGCCAAAAGCCTCGGGTACAGCGGCTTCAGCGAATTGCAGGCCGTGTTCCAGCAGCGTCTGCGCGACCGGCCTAACAATTACGAAGCGAGGTTGCAGGCGTTCGACGCGCACGCGTCCGGCCTTTCCCCCGGCATGGCGTTGGTCGACGGTTTCAGCCAGGCGGCGATCCGGTCGATCGAAAAGTTGAGGGAACGCGTCAACCTGGACACACTGGACGAGGCCGCGCGGATTCTTTCCCGCGCGCAAACCATCTACCTGATCGGTATTCGGCGATCGTATCCTGTGGTTTCCTATATGAGCTATGCCCTCGGAACGCTCGGTATCAGAAGTGTGCTGATGGGTTCTCCCAACGGGATTGACCGCGAGATTCTGTCGTTCGCAGGACCCCGCGACGCCGCACTTTCTGTTAGTTTCACGCCCTATTCGCAGACGACCATCGAATACGCGCGCCAGGTCGGCGCACAGAACACGCCTCTAATCGCTGTTACTGACAGCCCATTCAGTCCGCTGGTTCTCAATACAAATGTCTGGTTCGAGATCGTGGAAAACGATTTCGAGGGGTTCAGAACGCTGGCCGCGACCATGACCCTGGCTACCGCGCTCGCCGTGGCCGTCGCGGAGCAACGGCGTCTCAGCGAGAAACAGAAATTTTATTCCGATTTGGGATGAATATGGAATATACCAGTCTGGCGTTTGTCCCAACAGCGACTTGACGAACCGGGTCTCGCGGGCCTCGAAATGGATGTCGATCCTCGGAATCCCGGTCAGTAAGCGCGGTTCCGCCAGCGCCGCCCTTTCCTCGATAACCGCCGGCGAGATTGCGTCGGCGGACGTCACAACTGGAGCCGGCGCGACCCTCGGGGTCCAGGGCGTGAGGCTCACGCAAGCGCTTCGCGCACATAGGCCATGCTGTCTCGAACCGCCGCGATAGGATCGGGCAGCCCGTGGACCTCCTTTGCGAAGGGCTCGAACGAGACCACCCCGTGGTATCCATCGGCGAAGAGCTGACGGAGCTGCTCGACGTTGCCGAGGCGGTCTTTCGGACCGACGAGCACGCGGTGACTGTCGAGCATGTCCGTGAAGCTGATCGACGCGTCTTCCAGCCCGGAGATATGCACGAGACCGGTGCGGCTGGCGAAAACCTGCTTCTCGCCCGCGCCGCGGTGATGAAAAGTGTCGTGGACGAGCGAGAAGACGTCTGCTGCGCCGATGTCGTCGATCGCCGCGACCGCGTCGCGCTTGAAGCGCAATGACGAAACGGGGAAGCCGAGCGGCTCGACAAACCCTTTGAGGCCGTGAGCAGCCAGGATGGGGCGGATCGCCGTCAGGGCGGCGCGCAAGCCGGCGGCCTTCTCCGGCGTATCTTCAAGCATCTTGCCCTCATTGAGGGGACACATCACGAGGCCGGTTGCTCCGCTGGCCGAAGCGAGCCTGGCCAGGGCTTCGGCCTGGCGGGCGCGCTCGTCGTTCCAGACGTTGAACGGATAAAGGGCGTTGACGCTGACGACCTGGATCCCGGCATCGGCCGCCTTGGCGCCGACCCGTCGGGCAGTGTCAACGTCCTTGAGGCTGTTGTCACCGATGTCGTTGCGCAACTCGATCGCGACAGCGTCGAGTTTGACGGCCGCATCGACCAGTTCCTCGGGTCTTAGAGACGGCGAGACCATATGGTTGAAGCCGAACTTGATGGAGCGGTTTGTCATCTGCGTTACCTACTGAACGAGGAGGGTTTGTTCCACAAAGGCCACGCGTTGCGGTCTTTTTTTGCACTGTATCTCGATCTGCCGTCAGCCGTAAAAAGTCGGACGCTCCGCCGTGACGATCGGCGTGACCGCACCGGTCCGCTTGGCCTCGAGACAGGCGTCGGCGGTGACTGCGGCGAAATAGCCGTCCCACGCATTGGGACCGTTGACTTTGCCGGCCTTGGCCGCCTCGATCCAGTCCCGCAGTTCGGCGTCGTAGGAATCGATGAAGCGCAGCTTCCAGTCCTGCATGACCGCGGTCGACAGCCTGGAGTCGCGACGCAGGACGACGCTTTCCGGCTCGGGAAGGCTGGCGACGCCGTCCTCGCCAACGACCTGGCACTGGATGTCATAGCCGTAGCGGCAGTTGACGAAAACCTCGCCGTCGATCCGCACACCGCCCTTGGTCGCGAGCAGGACCATGATAGGGTCGTCCAGTTTCGCGTGCGTATGTTTCGTCTTGCACGGAACGATCACCTGGGCCGAGACGTAATCGTCGTTGATGAGCCAGCGCAGAACGTCGATCTCGTGAATGAACGTGTCGACGATCGCCATGTCGCTGACGTAGGCTGCGGGCACAGACGGATTGCGGTGCGCGCAATGGACCATCAGCGGCGCTCCAATGACCCCACCGTCGATCGCCTCCTTCAATGCCCGATAGCCTTTGTCGTAACGCCGCTGGAACCCGACCTGGACGAGATGGCGACCGGAGGCGATTTCGGCCTCGACAATGCGCAGGCAAGCCTCTGCCGTCGTGGCGAGCGGCTTTTCGCAGAAGACGGACTTGCCTGCCTTGATCGAGGCGAGCACGTAAGCTTCGTGCGTCGGCCCCCAGGATGTGACGACGACGCCTTGGACTTCGGGGGCCGCGATCAGCGCCTCGCCGGTCGGGAAGACCTTGACCCCCTGAAGGCCCGCTGCGGTCTCCTCGGCCTGTTTCGCGTTGACGTCGGCAAGCGCCACGACCTTCGCCCCGACGAGTTTGTTCGCCAGCCGACTGATGTGCTCGCGGCCGATCATTCCGACGCCGACGACGCCGATATTCAATGTCATGTTCGCTGTCCTCTTTTAAGAGAAGCGCGGCTCCGCTACGCCGCCGCTCGATTCAGCCCTTCGCCTTCGTCCAGTGTCGGTCGACGTACTTCTGCATCGTCTCGCGCATGAAGCGCCCCGAGTCGTCGGCGCGCTCCTCCCAGGCGAAAACGCAGGACGTCATAACGCCGTCGAACCCGACTGCGGCGAGCGAGGAGAAGAACGCGTCCCAGTTCACTTCGCCTTGGCCAATGTCCAGGTGCTGGTGGATCGTCACCCTGGCGCCCGGCGGATTGCAGATGTAGCGCAGGCCCGACGACGCCTTGTGGTTGTAGGTGTCGGCGACATGGACGTGGGCGATCAGCGGCCCGGCGTCGCGGATCATTCTGGCGATGTCGTCGCCGAAATAGAACGTGTGCGGCGCGCAATAGAGGAAGTTGACGGCCTTCGAGCCGATCGTCCGGATCATGTCGATCGCCGGGTGCAGGGTCTCGCACCAGTCCTCTGGATGCGGCTCGATATTGAGCTGGACACCCTCCCGCTCGAACACCGGAACGAGTTCCTCCATCGATCGCCACCAGGCCGCCTCGCTGGATTCGTGGGTGAACTGGCCCCCACAGCAGTTGGCGGAATGGCCGCGGTCCGGCGACGGGCCGCGTCCGAACTCGCTGTTCATCGTGTCGACGCCCATTTCGACCGCGATTTCGATCGCCTTCTTCCAGTAGCGGACCGCGGTCTGTCGCTCGTCCTCGTGCGGACTCGCCCATCGGTACATCGGCAGCAGCGAGGCGATCTTCACCCCATGGTCTTTCAGCGCCTTCTTGAAGCTCGCGATGCGCTCGGGATAGGCGCGCGGGTGGACCCACCAGGCGAGGAAATCGTCGCGCGGCGAGAGCTCGATCCACTCGTAGCCAAGCTCGGCGACTTTTCGCGGCAGCTCCTCGAGCGACAGATGCCGGTGCATGTAGGGATCAAGGGCGATTCTCATCCCGTTTCCTCCGCTGTGGTTTGATGAGTTGTAAGCCAATGCGCTCTGCCGATCACGCGACGTTTTGATGATTTATCGTCAATCGACGGGCGCACATGCGAGATCGAATGGAGGCTGTGCCGACTTTGGCCCGAACGGACGGACAGTCCGATGGTTCAGGCGCTCGCGCCGAATGGGGCTAGTAGACTTTGAGAGTGCGGCGAAGTCCGAAAAGTGCGCCGGCGAAGAACGATCAGCTATTTTCGCGCTCGGTCGGGAGGGCGAGCATCCGCGGAGAGATATTGCCCCTCTTTCACATTTTCCGTGAAGTACACATGGAACTCGCAGCCGACCCCAGATGAAGCTCTCGCGCCATCCGAATTCGTGCTCTCGACAAGGTAGCGCAACGCCATGAAGGCTTGCATGTCGGGATCCTGGTCGATGACCATCGCGAGCGCCCCGGACTGGAGATACTGCCGGTGGTCGTCGGAAAGCTCGTGCGTTATCCAGGTGACCCTATGCTCGGGATCGAACCGCTCCAGGGCCTGTTTGATGCCGGCCGATCCGGCGCCGCTGTTGTAAACGCCGGCAAGTTCGCTCGAGCGCATGACCTCCGCAACGGCGACGTAGCAGCGATCGTCGTCATCAATGGTCTCAAACGGCGACGCGTCGCAGCGAAGATCCGGAAACGAAGCGGTTAGCGCATCCCGACAGCCGGCGGTGCGCTGCTGGTGGGCCTCCCAGTCGTTTCCGCCGCTCAGGAACATGACTCGACCAGGACGACGAGCGAAGCGACCCATGACCAGTCCCGCAGTGCGTCCGGCGCGGTAATTGTCGATGCCAAAGTATGCGATGCCTTGAACGTCGGCGATGTTCGAGACTACCGTTACAACGGCTTCGTCGCGATCAAGGGCTTCCCGCAGCGCCTGGCGCACGGCGCGCGTGTCAGGCGCGGCCACGATCAAACCGCGACGGCGGTAAGCCGGCTTGGAGATCGCCGTGGCGAGTGATTTCTCGTCGGTTTCGAGAACGATGCGGCGATGGACGACGATCCGCTTATCGAGGATCGAGCAGGCGCTCGCAATCGCGGCTCGCAGCCGAAGGAAGAAAGGTGTCCTGTTATCGGGAAGCAGAACGTCGAAGTGAATCAACTCGTGAGCGGCGCTCGGCAGAATTCGAGGCACGCCAAGTTTCTGCGCAGCAGCGATCACCTTCTGCCGCGCCTTCTTGGAAGCGCTCCCGCGTTCATTCAGGACGCGGTCGACCGTCGACGGACTGAGCCCGGCCTCAACAGCGATCTCGACAAACCTCGGCGACCGTTTACGGCGCCTCCCGGTGACCATCGGCCATTTCTCGAGTTTCGGCGACCCATTCTAACGATTGATGATAAAACGTCAAAAAGCTGCGTGCGCGCGGCTATTTTCTCGCTTACACGGTTCTGCGGCCTTCCCTATCGATATTCGATTGGGGCTTACGCGAACCGTTTTGGCGCCGAACGCGCCGTTGAGGGAGGAGACTGACTATGAAACGCATGCTCATTGCGCTCGCAGCCGCCACCGTGCTGTCGAGCCCCGCCTTCGCCACCAAGATTGGCGTGTCGATGGACAAGTTCGACGATAACTTCCTCACCGTGCTGCGCAACGGTATGTCCGATTACGCCAAGACTTTGCCGGGCGTATCGATGCAGATCGAAGACGCCAAGGACGACGTCTCCAAGCAGCTGAGCCAGGTGCAGAATTTCATCGCCAACGGCGTCGACGCGATCATCGTCAACCCCGTCGACACCTCGGCGACCGCCGCCATCACGAAGGCCGCCGCCGAAGCCGGCGTGCCGCTCGTCTATGTCAACCGCGAGCCCGCCGACGTCGACAAGCTCGGGCCGAAGGCCGCCTTCGTCGCCTCGAACGAGGCCGAGTCGGGCACGCTCGAGACCAAGCAGATCTGCAAGCTTCTCGGTGGCAAGGGCAACATCCTCGTGATCGAGGGCCAGCTCTCGAATCAGGCCGCGGTGCAGCGCACCAAGGATATCCATGAGGTGATCTCGACCCCCGAATGCAGCGGCATCAAGATCATCGCCGAGCAGACCGGGGAATGGGACCGGACGAAGGGCCAGAACCTGATGACCAACTGGCTGTCGAAGGGCATGAAGTTCGACGCGGTGGTCTCCAACAACGACGAGATGGCGATCGGCGCGATCCAGGCGATGAAGTCGGCCGGCGTCGACACCAAGAAGGCGATCGTCGGCGGCGTCGACGCGACGCAGGACGCGCTCGCCTCGATGAAGGCGGGTGATCTCAAAGTGACCGTGTTCCAGAATGCGGCCGGCCAGGGCAAGGGCGCGGTCGACGCGGCGCTCGCGCTCGCCGCCGGTAAGTCGGTCGACAAGAAAGTTTATGTTCCCTTCGAGCTCGTGACCCCGGACAACATGGATAAGTTCATCAAGAAGAACTGACCGAAAACCCCTCCTCGCCGGACTCCTGGCGAGTCAGGGAACACCCCGGGCGCGTTACCTCCCAAGCGCGCCTCCGGGCTTCATCGGGGCCGAGGCAAGGGCTAATATCGGCGCAACGCCCGGACCGAGGGGCGCCGCCAATAACGATAGGGACGGAGCGCCATGGCGACCATCAGTCCTTCGACCGCGGAAATCGTCCGGCAGAGCGGCGCCGTGCCCGGCGCCGAATATCTTCTCGAAGTCTCGGGCGTCCGCAAAGCCTTCCCCGGCGTGCTGGCGCTCGACGACGTCTCGTTCAAGCTCAAGCGCGGCCAAGTCCATGCCCTGATGGGCGAGAACGGCGCGGGCAAGTCGACCCTGATGAAGATCATCGCCGGCGTCTATACGCCCGATTCCGGCTCGTTCAAGCTGAAGGGCCAGGAGATCAAGCTCACCTCTCCACTCGACGCGCTCCGGTACGGGATTGCGATGATTCACCAGGAGCTCAACCTGATGAACTTCATGACGGTCGCTGAAAACATCTGGATCCGCCGCGAGCCGCTGAACGCCCTGGGCTTCGTCCGTCACGAGGAAATGCGCCGCCGGACGCAGGCCCTGTTCGAACGGCTCGACATTCCACTCGACCCGGAAGCGGAAGTGCGCGATTTGTCGGTCGCCAACCGGCAGATGGTCGAGATCGCCAAGGCAGTCAGCTACGATTCCGACATTCTCATTATGGACGAGCCGACCTCGGCGCTGACCGAGCGCGAGGTCGAGCATCTGTTCAAGATCATTAGGACGTTGAAGGCCCAGGACAAGGGCATCATCTACATCACCCACAAGATGAACGAGTTGTTCGAGATCGCCGACGAAGTGTCGGTGTTCCGCGACGGCCGCTTCGTCGGCGAACATGCCGCCGCCGACGTCACCCGCGACCAGATCATCCACCTCATGGTCGGGCGCGAGATCACTCAGATGTTCCCCAAGGAGACGGTGCCGATCGGCGATGTGAAGCTCTCGGTCCGCGGCCTCACGCTGGAGGGGCGATTTCGCGACGTTTCGTTCGATCTGCGTAAAGGCGAGATCCTCGGCTTCGCCGGCCTCGTCGGCTCCGGACGCAGCAACGTCGCCGAGACCCTGTTCGGGGTCACGCCCGCGACCTGCGGAACGATCGCGATCGAAGGCAAGGAGATTGCGATCAGGAACCCCGGCATGGCGATGGACGCCGGCATGGCCTTCCTCACCGAGGACCGCAAGGAGAGCGGCTGCTTTCTTCTGCTCGACATCATGGCCAACATGCAGATGGCGCTGCTGCGCCGGGGTTATTCAACCGCAGGGTTCGTCAAGGAGCGCGAGATCGAAGCGCTTTGCGAGCAGCAGAGGCAGCGCCTCAGGGTCCGTACGCCGGATCTGGAGGAGCCGGTGATCAATCTCTCCGGCGGCAATCAGCAGAAGGTGCTGATCGCGCGCTGGCTGATGATCAAGCCGAAGATCCTTATTCTCGACGAACCGACCCGGGGCATCGACGTGGGCGCGAAGGCGGAGATCCACAAGCTCATCACCGAGCTCGCCGGACAGGGCGTCGCGGTGATGATGATCTCGTCGGAGCTGCCCGAGGTTCTGGGAATGAGCGACCGCATCCTCGTCATGCACGAGGGGCGCATGACCGGCATCGTCGACCGCAAGGACGCAAACCAGGTGAAAATCATGGAGCTCGCGTCGCAGTAGCGGCGGAGCCTGACACGCGCGAGGACATACTATCGTGGCCGCTGACCTTTCGACCGCCGCCCCGACAGCGGAAGCCCGCAAAGCCGGACGACGCCTGCCGCCCGAACTCAGCATCCTCGGCGTCATGATCGGCATGATGCTCCTGTTCGAGGTCCTGGGCTGGATCTTCGTCGGCCAGAGCTTCATCGCCAATCCCCTGCGCCTCAAGATCATGATCCTGCAGGAATCGGAGATCGGCATCATCGCCGTCGGCGTCACCCAGACCATCATCATGGCGGGTATCGACCTATCGTCTGGCTCGGTTGTCGGCATGACGGCGATGATCGCGGCGAGCCTCGCTCAGGCGGCGGATGCGCCGCATGCGATCTATCCGAGTCTCACGGGCCTCAACCCGATCTTCCCGGTGGCGGCGGGCCTCCTTTGCGGCCTCGTGGTCGGCGTCGTCAACGGCTGGCTGATCGCCTACACAAAAATTCCGCCGTTCATCGCGACGCTCGGCATGATGGTGTCTGCCCGCGGCATCGCCGACTGGTATACGAACGGCCAGCCGATCGGCAATCTTTCGGATGGGTTCGCCGCCATCGGCGCGGGCTGGTGGCCGGTCATCATTTTCCTTGGCGTGGCCTTCATCTTCCATATCGCGCTGCGCTACACGCGCTACGGCAAGTTCACCTACGCGATCGGCGCCAACCCGCTTGCCGCGCGCGTGTCGGGCATCAACGTCGAGCGCCACACCGTGGTCGTCTATATGTTGGCGGGCCTGCTCTCGGGTCTGTCGGGAATCGTGCACACTGCGCGGGCGATCAGCGGCCAGGCGGGCGTCGGCATGGGCTTCGAGCTCGACGCGATCGCGGCGGCAGTCATCGGCGGGACCTCGCTCGCGGGCGGCGTTGGCCGCATGACCGGCACCGTTATCGGCGCGGTCATCCTCGGCATTCTCACCTCGGGCTTCACCTTCCTCAACGTTGATGCCCACTACCAGGAAATCATCAAAGGCGGCGTCATCATCGCGGCAGTCGTCGCCGACCAGTACCGCCAGCGTCGCCGCAAGGGCGTGTGAAGCGAGCTGTTTTCCTCTCGAACACGGTTTCGGCCGATCGCGCCGCTTTGCGCGCCGAGGTCGTCGCGATCCACAGAGAAAAGAAGACGCGCTGGCAAGCCAGCGCATTGGAGACCGAAAATGAGCATTCGCATCGGCGCCAACCCAATCGGCTGGACGAACGACGATCTTCAGGAGATCGGCGGCGACACGCCGCTCGAGACCTGCCTTGCCGAAGCCCGCGAAGCGGGCATCGTCGGCATGGAGAAAGGCCACAAGATGCCGTCCGACGGGGCGGCGCTGAAAGACAAGCTCGACGAGTTCGGGCACGTCTTCGTTGGCGGCTGGTATTCGACCGAGCTTCTGCGCCGCTCAGCCAAGGAAGAGTTTCACGCCGCGAAAGCCCATATCGCCATGACCAAGGGCGCAGGGGCAAACATCGTCATCGCCGCCGAGACGTCGAACTGCATCCACGGCGACCGGTCGAAGCCGTTGTCCGAGCGCCCGCGGTTGCACCGTGACGACTGGGCGTCTTACGGGGCGAAAATGACCGAGTTCGCCGGACGGCTCGCCGGCGAGGGATTGAAGCTCTGCTATCATCACCACATGGGAACGATCGTCCAGTCGGAGCGCGACATCGACGCCTTCATGGCCCACACCAAGCCGCCGGTGCATCTGCTGCTCGACACGGGGCACGCCCGATGGGGCGGCTCGGATCCGGCCGCGCTGGCGAGCGCCTATCGCGAACGCATCGGCCACGTGCATTGTAAGGATGTGCGCGAGGCCCAGATGCGCCAGTCGAACGCCGGCGACTGGAGCTTCCTCGACTCCATCCTCGGCATGGACAAGGAGCTCGGCGTCTACACCGTGCCGGGAGACGGCTTGATCGATTATGTCGAGGTGTTCCAGGCGCTCAAGGGCTATTCCGGCTGGGTCGTGCTCGAGGCCGAACAGGATCCGAAGAAGGCGCCGGCTCTGCCCTATGCCAGAAGGGGAGTCGCCCATATCCGGGCGGCGCTGAAGGAGGCGGGCCTCGGATAGGGGGCCGGAGCGAGGAGAACTCGCCACGGCGCAATCGAAGCTCCTGGCCCATCCGAAGACCGGCCCGATGGTGTCTTCACGTCCGAGAGCGCCGGCTGCCGCTCTCTCGGCTTCGAGACGCGGATGCTGAAAGAGGGGCGAAGTCTCCGCTCGACAGGGGCGACACGGAGGTCAGCGTCGTCCTGCTGGCGGGAAGGCGCTGGTTCGCGCCGAGAGCGTGAGGTCCGGAACGATCGGCGAGCCAGCCAGCGTGTCCGACGGCGCTGGTCGGTCTGTGCGCCACCCGCAGCAAGGCCGTGATCGAAGCGTGACCGGCCGCGAGCTTGCGCACTGCGTCACGTCGACGGAAGGGCGCGCCTGAACCCCAGCGCAATTAAATTCAAACCTCCTGACATAGCGTAGCGCAAAATGTCCGGTTTTGGCGTCGGCAGGGAGCCTGCGGAACAGCCGTGACGGTGCTACGCTCGATCGGCGAGCCGGGAAAGGCAAGCCCGATACGGGGCGGCGGACGCACTGAGAAGCGAATCCGCAGGCGCGAGCCGGGGAAGATTGTCGCGGTTTGGTCGAGCATCTCACAGAGGGCCTGGGCGGCGTGGGTTCGATGCGGCGAGCTGAGCGGAGCCAAGGTGATATGCAACTCGCTATCGGAGACGCGGATGTCGCCTGTCGCGGCGAACAGCTCATGGAGCAGGGTTCGCCCCTCTTGATCGGCACGGGCGTAGTGAGGTCGCAGTAGCGTTACTAGATCGCTCTCGGCCTGATAGGCGACCATCTTGATGATGTCGGTCAGGTCTTGCGCTCGGTGGCGAGCTTGACCACGGCCCGCTCGCTGAGGTCTCGGACCTCGACGCGCTTAGCAACATCGCGGCGCTGCTCGAAGAGCCGGGCGACGCGAGCGCGGGCCGTGCGCAGCCGTTTGCCGAGCGTGCCATGAGCATCCACGCGAGTTCGACCATCGCCGCGCGCACCCGTGC
The DNA here is from genome assembly GCA_963741405.1 of uncultured Alphaproteobacteria bacterium. Classification (GTDB taxonomy): domain Bacteria; phylum Pseudomonadota; class Alphaproteobacteria; order Rhizobiales; family Beijerinckiaceae; genus Roseiarcus. The sequence goes on along the minus strand of CAVUHX010000015.1, from coordinate 32,954 downwards.
GTTGCCGTCCTTTCCGATCCCTTGTTCACGTTCGCTCCCGCCGCTGGAGAATGGCGTTCCCCCAAGCCCGACATATCCGCCGAGCGCGCGCTTCAGAACGAGATCGAGTTGATCGAGCAGACGTTCGATACGCGCTTTCGCCTTTGGAGGAATGGGATCGCCGTCCGGCTGGCGCGCGCAATTCAATTGTTCGCGACGATCGCGCCGCAAAGCCTTGTATCCCTTTATGCCCAGCGTCGCCAAAATGCCGTCGATCTTGTTGACGATCGATCGCCGCTCCCCGGTCAAATCCTCCCGTTCCCGATACGCGCGCCGCGCTTCCTCATCGGCCTCGCTCGGGATCGGAACCATCGAACAAACCCCGGGGCTCGCCCCTTAGCCAAGCCATCAAAGTGCGCAGCAACATCTCGACGTCGATGACGTCGGTCTTTGCCCGCCGCGCCCGCCGATCCACGGGGAGGCTCGAAGGCTGGATGACGTGGACCTCGATACTCCGTCGGGCGAGGAAACGCGCCAGCCAAAATCCATCGCGCCCAGCTTCATGGGTCAGTATCACCCGAGCAATCTTCCGACCTGACGCTGCGCACCTGGCCTTTAGATGCTCGAGCAAACCAACCAACCCGTCGCCGCAAGCGTCCAGCACGTGCTTCGAATGCCGGCTAACGCCAGGCAGTTGCACCGCCAGAACCCACTTCTTCTCACTGAGTTCCAGCGCGCCAATAATCGTGGAGTTGTAATCGACAGAAGCCTGAGGGGATCCCGAGAATTGAGACATCTGCTTGCTCCTCGAGGTCGTTCGACAGACCGAGGATACCGGCCTTGGCCGCAGTTTGCCCTCATAGGCTCTTCACCATTTTCGCCGTTCAAGATTGCGATCCGCACCGGCAACAATACGTTGATTCGCGCCGTTCAATTGCTTGGGATGATTGGTTACGCATCGGGTCGAGCTGATGCGTTCGAAAATAGTTTCAGGGCCGTCGCTCCTGGCGCTTGGCGCGGCAGGAAGAATGCCTCCGGCATCCCGATATGTCGTGGGTGTCCGTCTTGACCGGACAGGCACGCTATGAAGGTCGAGCTTACCAACTCTTCATGTCGTCGCCATCGATGCGTAAGCGGCTGCGTCGCATAAGGCTCCATCGCGCTGGACAGATTCGGCTCCGGCGATTTCAGCGAGTATGGAGACACACTAGTGGGCAATCTCTCTTCGGACCGCGTGACCCGGCCCCGATCCCTCCGCGCGGCGTTGCTTGGGGCGGCCGCCGTCGCCGCTGTCGGCGGGCTGACGATGGAGGCGCTGCCGCTCTCGACCTATCCCGCTTTCGCTGGCGCGACCGTCGCCGCCGCAGGTCCCGCCTCTTTCGCCGACGTGGTCGATCGCGTCAAGAACGCGGTCGTTTCCGTCAAGGTCAAGGTCGCGGAAACGAACGCGTCGTTCGACGGCGACGCCCAGCCGATGCCGAACTTCCCCAAGGGCGGACCGCTCGAGAAGTTCTTCCGCCAGTTCGAGGAGCGCGGCTTCGGCGAGCGCGGCGGCCAGGACCGCGAGCGGCCCCGCATGGGCATGGCCCAGGGCTCGGGCTTCTTCATTTCCTCCGACGGCTATATCGTCACGAATAATCATGTCGTCGAGCACGCCAAGGACGTGACGATCACCACCGCCGACGGCAAGACGGTTCCCGCCCGCGTCGTCGGCACGGATCCGAAGACCGACCTTGCGCTGCTCAAGGTCAAGGAAGGCTCGGACTATCCCTATGTCTCCTTCGCCTCGCAGGAGCCGCGTGTCGGCGACTGGGTGATCGCGGTCGGCAATCCGTTCGGACTCGGCGGCACGGTCACGGCGGGCATCGTCTCGGCGCGCGGCCGCGATATCGGCGCCGGCCCCTATGACGACTTCCTGCAGATCGATGCGCCGGTGAACCATGGCAATTCCGGCGGCCCGAGCTTCAACGCCCAGGGCGAAGTGGTCGGCGTCAATACCGCGATCTTCTCGCCGTCGGGCGGCAGCGTCGGCATCGGTTTCGCCGTCGCCAGCGACGTCGCCAAGGGCGTCGTGCAGCAGCTGAAGGACAACGGCAAGGTCGCGCGCGGCTGGCTCGGCGTGCAGATTCAGCCGGTGACGCAGGACATCGCCGACAGCCTCAGCCTCAAGGACGCCAAGGGCGCGATCGTCGCCAAGGTCGAAAAAGACTCGCCTGCCGCGGCGGCCGGCCTCAAGGACGGCGACGTGGTGGCGTCGATCAATGGCGAGTCGGTCGCCGACTCGCACGATCTCGCCCGCAAGGTCGCGGCGCTCGGGCCGAAGAAGGACGCCGAACTCTCGATCATCCGCAACGGTTCGCCGCAGACGCTCAAGGTGACGCTCGGCTCCCTGTCCGACGACAAGCTGGCCAAGGCCGACGCGGGCTCGCAGGGCTCCTCCCCGAACGATCCCCTCGCCAAGTACGGCATGACCCTCGCGCCGGCCGCCGAGGTCGACGGGGCGGGCAAGACCGGGGTCGTCGTCGCCGACATCGATCCTGACGGCGCCGCGGCGCAGAAGGGCCTGAAGACCGGCGACGTCATCCTCGAGGTCTCGGGCAAGCCGGTGTCGCGCCCATCGGAGATCACCGCGGCGATCGACGCCGCCAAGGCGGACGGCAAGAAGTCCGTGCTGATGCGGGTCAAGACCGAGGACAGCACGCGCTTCGTCGCGCTCTCGACCCAGGCCATCTCGTAAAACAGAGGCCGGATTTCGGCGGGGCCGGTTTCCCCTCGTCCCCGCCGGATCCTGCGGCAGGCCGGCCCAAAGCCGGCCTGTCGCATGTTTCACTCGAGCGGCTTCAAACGCGGCGCCGGCTCACTGGCGCCGGAAATGGTCTGGCGAGGGAGGACGGCTCCCCGGAGCCGGTCGCCGGACCAGGCGGCAGGCCGGTTCCCGTAGTCCGGCCTGCCGTTCGGTCATTTCTTGACACGGATGTAGAGTTGTTCTATGTTTGTTCGAGAGGCGAGGGTCAGGTTCCATCGAGGCCATACTCACTGCTGCAGCTTGCAATCAAAGGGTCGAGACGCAGCACGTGACGCGAATGGGGAAGGCCGTGCAAAAATTGGTCGTGGTTCGCTCGGGTGCGGCGCTTGGCCGGCGGCGTCCGGGCGCGGCACGCAGTGCGGTAGTGCGGGTCCGCCCGGAAATGGCAGCGCAACACCTTGAGAAGTTTGAATCTGCGCCCGGGAGCGGGATGGGTTCGGAAGCCCTGATTCTGAGATGCGCCGCCGGGAAGACAACGTCCATAATCCGTGCAATTTCCACATGCGCTTCGACGGCTCGACGGCGCCGCCGCCGCCGGTCGCCCGGAAATGGCGCCGCAAAAGCTTGAAATCATTGAATCCGGGTCGCAACCCCGGCGGGGTGGAAAACGCCTTTTCTGTCCACGTACAGGCGGCGCGGCAGACGGGTTGCCTTTACCATCCCGGATCGATTCGCAAAAAAATACACATTTGGGCGATCATTGAGACGAAAGTTCTTGCGCTTTCTGCAGCGCACCATTAGATTGTTGCGGTGCGGTGCAGTTTGCCCGCACATGCCCTCCTTGGGCGTTTCCTCCCTAGACTTGAAGGCCGCCCTCGGGCGGCCTCCTTTTTTGGGGATTCAGCTTGGCCAGCCTCGGCCGTCGCGGTCACCGCGTCTTTTCGCTCAGCGCCTCGGCGAGAAACAATCCGCCGTGGTGCATTCCCCCGCCGTCGATGCCGTGCCCGACGCCGAGCGAGAGGTGCCATTGGGCTGGGATCGACGCCTGCGCCAACGCCTCGGAGGCCAGGAACATCGCCTCGACCGGAATGAGCGGGTCCTGGTCGCCGTGGACGAGCAGGATCGGCGGCGGGACGCCGCGCCCGTCTCGCGCCGTCGCCTCGGTCAGCCGCTCGGGCCCGACCAGCAGGCCGGAGTAGCCGAGAATCGCCGCGGGAGCGCGCCGGCGACGCAAGCCGACGTGCATCGCCATCATCGAGCCCTGGCTGAAGCCGACCAGCGCCAGGTGCGAATCGCCGAGCCCGAGCCGCTCGAGTTCCGAATCGAGGAAGGCGTCGATCGCGCCGCGCGCCTTGACCGCGCCGTTCCAGCGGTCTTCGGCCCCGGTCGGATCGTCGGGAGGCCGGTTCGACAGCGCGAACCATTGCCGACCCATGGGAGCGCCGGCGCAGCGGTCGGGCGCATGGGGCGAAACGAATGCCGCCCCCGGCAGGAGAGCGCGCCACTGCCGGCCGAGTTCGATCAGGTCGTTTCCATCCGCGCCGTATCCGTGCAGGAAGACGACAAGCGCCGTCGCCCGACCGCCGCTCGCCGGAATGCGGGGTCCATCCAGGGCAGCGCTCATTTGTCAGGCTCCAATCTCTTCGTCAACGGCTCGGCTTAGCCGGAAGAATCGGCGAGGGCCATCCCCGAACGCGTCTTGGCGCCCCGATAAAAGGCCCAGAGCATGCGCGCCGCGACGCCGCGCCACGGCCGCCAGCGCTCGGCGATCCGCTCCAGCCGGATAGCGTCCGGGCGCGTCTTCAGGCCCAGGGCGAGCTTTGCCGCCTCCTGCAGGGCGAGATCGCCGGCCGGAAACGCATCAGGGTGGCCGAGGCAGAAAAGCAGAAAGATATCAGCCGTCCAGGGGCCGACGCCGGTCACGGCGACGAGCTTCGCATGCGCTTCTTCTGCGTCGAGCGCCGCGAGGCCGGCAAGATCGAGCGCCCCCGCCACGACGGCCGCGGCGAGTGCGCGCAGCGCGCGGATCTTGGGCGTCGACAGCCCGCATCCGCGCAGATCCTCCTCGGTCGCGGCGGCGACCCGATCGGCGTCGAGCGGAGCGATGCGCGCCTCGAGCCGGCCGAAAATGGCGCTCGCGCTCGCGACCGAAACCTGCTGCGAGACGATAATGGCGGCGAGGCCGGCAAAGCCCGGCTCGCGGCGGCGTAACGGCGCCGGCCCGCCGATCGCGACAAGCATCTCGACGAGGTCCGGGTCCAGGCCGCGGAGGGCCTCGGACGCCAGTCGGAGACCCGCCTCGTCGACGATGGGCGGCCCCGGATGATAAAAGCGCTTCGCCGGCGCGCGCTTGCGCCGCCTTGCGCGCTCGGCGCTCTTATGCATCGACGTTCCCGCCATGCGCTCCGACGCACTCCCGTCCGCGCCCGTCCTGCGTTTCGCGCCTTCGCCGAACGGCGCGCTGCATCTGGGCCATGCCTATTCCGCGCTCTGCAACGCCCGGGTCGCCGAAGCTCTTGGGGGACGCCTGCTTCTGCGCATTGAAGACCTCGACCGCACCCGGTGCAAGCCGCAATACGAGGCTGCCCTTGTTGACGATCTGACCTGGCTCGGCCTCCGTTTCGAAGGCGCGCCGCGCCGACAGAGCGAGCATCTTGGCGACTACTCGAAAGCGCTCGCTCGGCTCGATGCGCTTGGTCTCGTCTATCCGTGCTTCTGCAGTAGAGCCGAGATCGCGCGCGCATCCGCGGCGCGCGGTCCCGACGGAGCACCGCTCTATCCCCTGACCTGCCGCGCGCTCTCCCGCAGCGAACGAACCTTGCGCCTTGCGCGCGGCGACAGGGCCGCGCTCAGGCTCGACATGGGTCGCGCGCTTGACTCGGCGCCGGCCCGAATCATCTGGCGGGAGTTCGGCGAAGGGCCGGACCCGATCGAGCGCATCGCTGAGCCGGCGGCTTGGGGAGATGTCGTCCTCTCGCGGCGGGATCTTGCGGCGAGCTATCATTTGGCTGTGACGGTCGACGACGCGGTACAGGGCGTCACCGACGTGGTGCGCGGAGGCGACCTTCTGCTGGCGACCTCGGTCCACCGGCTTCTACAGGAACTGTTGGGTCTGCCTGCCCCGCGCTATCGCCATCACCGGCTGGCGCTAGACCTTGTAGGAGCGAAGCTTTCGAAAACCCGCCGATCGCCGGCGCTCTCCGCCCTGCGCGCGAAGGGGGTCTCCGCAGCGCAGGTTCGCGCAGCGCTCGGATTTGGGGGCGACGACGACGGGGCGATCCGCGTCGTGCTCAGTTGAGCTTCGCGGTCGCAGCCGCGGCTGGTTTTTCGCTGGCCTCCGCCGCAGCCGATGGCGCCTGCGCCCTCAATTGGTCGATTCGGTCCCGCTCGCGCCTGAAGGCGGCGAGCATCTTGCCGTCGAATTCGCGGGTGCGTGCGAGCTTGATCGCCATCGGGTCGACGAAGTTGCCGTTGATGATCACCTCGTAATGAAGATGCGGACCGGTGGCGAGGCCGGTCTGCCCGAGATAGCCGACGACCTGCCCTTGGGTGACGTGAGCGCCATCGACAATGCCGCGGCCGAAGCCGGACATGTGATTGTACGTGGTGACGTAGCCGTTGGCGTGCTGAATCTCGACCCGGCGCCCGTAGCCAGAATCCCATTCCGCCTTGATCACGACCCCGTTGCCGGCGGCGAGGATCGGCGTGCCGATCGGCGCCGCCCAGTCGACGCCGGTGTGCATGCGCGTGAAATGCAGGATCGGGTGGTAGCGCATGCCGAAACCGGATGTCAGTTCGCCGTCGGCGATGGGCTTGCGGATCAGGAACTTCCGGGTGGAGCGGCCATTTTCGTCGTAATAGTCGACCATGTTGTCGTCGGGTGTCTGGAACCGATAATACTTGTACGTCTGGTCGCGCACCGTCATCGTTGCGTAAAGTAATTCGGGGCGGGGATTGAGGTCGTCCGGCTCGGAGAAGAACGCTTCGACCGAGTCGCCGGGGGCGGTGGCGCGCTGAAAATCCACGTCGTTGGCGAACATTCGGACGAGGGCGTCGATAAGGGGCTTCGCCAGTCCCTGCTTGAGCGCGGTTTCGTAGAGGCTTTGGTAAAGGCTCATGCCGCCCGATTCGCCGTCGTCAGCCGCCTTCGACTTGCGGGCGGGTGCTGCTTTATTCGACACCGGCGCATATGCGCCGGCGTCGTCGATGGCGACGGTCGCCTTGAGCTGATCGTCGACATAGACAGACACCCGTGCGATCCTTGCCTTCGCGCCGCGGACGGCCGGCTCCTCGGGAAGCAGGATGATCTTCTGACCCTCGCCGACGGGCGACTCGCCGTGCTTGACGCCGAAAGCCGCCAGTATCGCCGAGACCGCCTCGGGAGTCGCGCCATTCGCCTTGAGCATGTCCTCGAAGCTCTCGCCGTGATGCAGCCGGACCAATTTTTCGCTAGGGGACGCGTCTTCAGACCCGACGGCTTTCGGCGCGTTCGTCACATTTTCCGGGATCATGCGCACCTCGATCGAGGCGAACGGTGCGCTCGGACTGACGCTCCCGACGCTCGCATAAGCGAGCGCGGCAGCCGCGTCGCCGGCGGCCTGCGTCGTGCGCATCAGGAGAAGCTGGGGCGCAAGCGGCTGGGCCGGCGCTTTCGGCGCGTCGGGCGGCGCCTTGAGCGTCTCGACGACTTGGGCCTGCGCCTCGGCCAGCGATAACTCGCCCGACGCGCGCTCCGCGTCCGTGGGCGCGAGATCCTGCACGCGAAACGTCACCTCCGCGTCGTCCTGGACGGGCCCTGGGTCTGGCGCGGCGTCCGGAGCGTCAGCCCGGTTCGTCAGCTTCAGCGGATTGAACGGCGGCACCGCGTCTGCAAATCCGGTCGGCGTCATCGTCAGGCTCGTCTGCAGCCGGGTGAATGCGCGTGCCTTCACCACTTCCTTGTCTCCGACCTTGATCGTCGTCGGGACCTTGTAGGTCTGCTTGTCGGATACGATGTCCACCGGCCGCAGAAGTCGATCCCCCTTGCCGGGACTGACGCCCTCCTCCTGTGCGTCGGAGGCCGATGGCGCGACGGCGAGTTCCGGGGCTTCGGCGAAATTATATTGACTGTCCAGATCGAAAAAAAGCGCCGCGCCGATCAGGGCGACGCCCGAAAGGCCGGTAAGCGCCGCGCCGGCAAGCCATCTCAGTGACGCGCGTCTGCGTTCGGTGCGGTCAATCCGTTCGTCGCCAAGACGGATCGGCGGTTCGACTCCGAGTTCGAGGCTGACCAAGGAGCGGTCGCCGCGCGGAGCAAGTCGGGGAAAAGCGGCGGCGATCGTCGTCAAAGCTTCTCAATTCGCTCGGTTTTATGATCGTTCCAAGGCTTCCCGGAACGTGCTAACGTGCTCGCTTGCGATCGGCAAGCCGTGGATGCGGAGCGGATGGCGGGGTTGGCTATTGCCTGAAACCGTGGCAAATCGGCGGCGAGCTCCGATTTCTCGCAACGTTCCGCGGAGTCATGGATCTGTGACAAAATTTTCAAATTAGTGTTTGACAGTGAATTCCGACTTCCCTATACCACCCCGACCGACGGCGTCGCCGCATCGTGCGGTGCGAGGGCTTTCGGGCATTTGGAACGATCGAACCTCCCACCTGCTGAGAGGCGGGGCGGAGAGGTTTTGGTCGTTTTTTTGACCCGCCGAAATGATTGGCCGGTCACAAAGTTCGGGACCTTCCCTTTTGAGAGAGCGTCAGCTCCTCGAGGAGGATGGGTTTCAGGGTCCCTCCGGGTCCCATTGCTGTTTGACAATTGCATCGGAAGGAAGAGAGACGTGGGCGGCGTTGTCCTTGCGGGGGCATTTTAGTGCTGGGTTTTGGGGTTGGCGCAGGCTTTCCTCGGGTCTGGCCTGGGATGCTCTGGGAAGAGACAACTGACGGTCACGTTTCAAGAATTCATCGCGTCTGGTGTGTGGCGCGTCGGAACGTCGTGAGGCGGACTGGCGTGTTTGATCATCAGGCGGATGTGTTTGGAACTCGTCAAGAGAACAGCGGGACCGCGAGGTTTTGCTGGAGTGACCAGTCAGCGATCAGATCTCATTCAACTTGAGAGTTTGATCCTGGCTCAGAACGAACGCTGGCGGCAGGCTTAACACATGCAAGTCGAACGCTCGTGAGCAATCACGGGAGTGGCAGACGGGTGAGTAACGCGTGGGAACATACCCTCCGGTTCGGAATAACTCAGGGAAACTTGAGCTAATACCGGATACGGCCTGACGGCGAAAGATTGATCGCCGGAGGATTGGCCCGCGTTCGATTAGCTAGTTGGTGGGGTAACGGCTCACCAAGGCGACGATCGATAGCTGGTCTGAGAGGATGATCAGCCACATTGGGACTGAGACACGGCCCAAACTCCTACGGGAGGCAGCAGTGGGGAATATTGGACAATGGGCGCAAGCCTGATCCAGCCATGCCGCGTGAGTGATGACGGCCTTAGGGTTGTAAAGCTCTTTCGCTCGGGACGATAATGACGGTACCGAGATAAGAAGCCCCGGCTAACTTCGTGCCAGCAGCCGCGGTAATACGAAGGGGGCTAGCGTTGTTCGGAATTACTGGGCGTAAAGCGCGTGTAGGCGGGTCTTTAAGTCAGGGGTGAAATGCCAAGGCTCAACCTTGGAACTGCCTTTGATACTGGAGATCTTGAGTCCGGGAGAGGTGAGTGGAACTGCGAGTGTAGAGGTGAAATTCGTAGATATTCGCAAGAACACCAGTGGCGAAGGCGGCTCACTGGCCCGGAACTGACGCTGAGACGCGAAAGCGTGGGGAGCAAACAGGATTAGATACCCTGGTAGTCCACGCTGTAAACGATGGATGCTAGCCGTTGGGGAGCTTGCTCTTCAGTGGCGCCGCTAACGCATTAAGCATCCCGCCTGGGGAGTACGGTCGCAAGATTAAAACTCAAAGGAATTGACGGGGGCCCGCACAAGCGGTGGAGCATGTGGTTTAATTCGAAGCAACGCGCAGAACCTTACCAGCTTTTGACATGTCCTGGACGGATTGCAGAGATGCGATCTTCCCTTCGGGGCCGGGAACACAGGTGCTGCATGGCTGTCGTCAGCTCGTGTCGTGAGATGTTGGGTTAAGTCCCGCAACGAGCGCAACCCTCGCCCTTAGTTGCCATCATTCAGTTGGGCACTCCAGGGGGACTGCCGGTGATAAGCCGGAGGAAGGTGGGGATGACGTCAAGTCCTCATGGCCCTTACAGGCTGGGCTACACACGTGCTACAATGGCGGTGACAGAGGGATGCGGAGGGGCGACCCCGAGCAAATCTCGAAAAACCGTCTCAGTTCGGATTGCACTCTGCAACTCGAGTGCATGAAGTCGGAATCGCTAGTAATCGCGGATCAGCACGCCGCGGTGAATACGTTCCCGGGCCTTGTACACACCGCCCGTCACACCATGGGAGTTGGTTTTACCCGAAGACGGCGCGCTAACCCGAAAGGGAGGCAGCCGGCCACGGTAGGGTCAGCGACTGGGGTGAAGTCGTAACAAGGTAGCCGTAGGGGAACCTGCGGCTGGATCACCTCCTTTCTGGATATGGACCTCATCAACTTCGGGGGCCCGGTTCGCCGGAGCGCCTGACGTTTGTCGTCCGTTCGGAAAACACGTGGCTTGTCAAAGCCGCGAAATGCGGGATAACGCCGCCTTCGTCTCTCTTTCATCCAGGATATCGGACGACGGAGTCCTCGTGGAACGGATCGTCCGTCCCCTTGTGCTCCGCCCTCTGTCCTCCGATACGGGCTTGTAGCTCAGTTGGTTAGAGCGCGCGCTTGATAAGCGTGAGGTCGGAGGTTCAAGTCCTCCCAGGCCCACCATCCGGACCTTGGACGGTCCAGGCGAAGGGAAGGCCTTCGTCGTTCATGCCCTTCTGTCCCGCGGTGGTTTCTTCGAAGGGGCCATAGCTCAGTTGGGAGAGCGCGTGCTTTGCAAGCATGAGGTCGTCGGTTCGATCCCGTCTGGCTCCACCAATTCGAACGGGGCGGGGCGGCGAGGAGGACCAGCGGCGCGAGGCGGGGAGCGATCCCCAACGGGCCGGTTGTTCGATGATCCTTGATCCGATGCGATTTTATCAGTTTCGCCGAGGCGCGCTTCTAAAAGCGCGCCCTGGCGTTCAAGGGAAGGCCTGACGGCCCGAGCGGAAGCGTTTTCGCTTCGGATCCGTCGCCTTCCTTTATCTGACATTGTGAAGAGGAAGCGCATTCGGTCGAGGGCCGGATGGGGCGAAGCGTTGCGGACGAGGTTCGGGAGAACCTTTGAAGCCTTGAAAAGCGGTTCGTCGTTCATTCGACCCTTCGAGCAACCAGTCGTGGGTTTGGAGCCTGACCGCTCAGATCCCCGGATGCGTTTGAAGCAAAACTGGTCTTTTCAATGCCGAAGGGCGTCTGGTTTTCGATTGCCGATCGAAGGCCGTAGAACAACGACGCGCTTTGGCGATGAGAGCAATCAAGTGTCTTAAGGGTATCTGGTGGATGCCTTGGCGCTGAGAGGCGATGAAGGACGTGGTACGCTGCGATAAGTCATGGGGAGCCGCGAACAGGCTTTGATCCGTGAATCTCCGAATGGGGAAACCCCCCTTCGATCTCTGTTGCTCCGAAGAGGCGCGTTTTGACGCGAGGGGAGGCCGCACAGGCTGATCTTCGGGTTGAGGCGGGCCGGCGAAAAGCGTTTCGGAAGGAACGGCTTCGCGGTCTTTGGACCAACAGAGATCAAGAGAAGGGACTTATTCTCTGAACACATAGGGGAATAAGAGCGAACCCGGGGAACTGAAACATCTCAGTACCCGGAGGAAAGGACATCAACGAGACTCCGTCAGTAGTGGCGAGCGAACGCGGACGAGGCCAATGCTTTTGCTCAAGTCGACCAGAACCGGCTGGAAAGCCGGGCCGGAGCGGGTGACAGCCCCGTATGGATAGGACTGAGCAGGAGATTCGAGTAGGGCGGGACACGTGCAATCCTGCCTGAACACGGGGGGACCACCCTCCAAGCCTAAGTACTCCTCAGCGACCGATAGCGAACAAGTACCGTGAGGGAAAGGTGAAAAGCACCCCGACGAGGGGAGTGAAACAGTTCCTGAAACCGGATACCTACAAACAGTCGGAGGGCGTCCTTCAAATCGCTGTTGCGACGTTGAAGGCTTTTTTCGAAAGAGAGAGAGTCCATAAAATCGCGAAGCGATTTGATGGGCGCCTGACGGCGTACCTTTTGTATTATGGGTCAGCGACTTAAAGTATCGAGCAAGCTTAAGCCGATAGGCGTAGGCGCAGCGAAAGCGAGTCTGAACAGGGCGTTTCAGTTCGATGCTTTAGACCCGAAACCGAGTGATCTAGTCATGAGCAGGTTGAAGGTAGGGTAACACCTACTGGAGGACCGAACCGGTGCCTGTTGAAAAAGGCTCGGATGACTTGTGATTAGGGGTGAAAGGCCAACCAAACTCGGAAATAGCTGGTTCTCCGCGAAATATATTTAGGTATAGCCTCGAGATGAGGCTCCAGGGGGTAGAGCACTGGATGGGCTAGGGGGGCTAAAACCCTACCAAACCTAACCAAACTCCGAATACCTGGAAGCCATTCTCGGGAGTCACACAGTGGGTGCTAACGTCCATTGTGGAGAGGGAAACAACCCAGACCAACAGCTAAGGCCCCCAATTCACGGCTAAGTGGGAAAGGATGTGGAAATCCCAAAACAACCAGGAGGTTGGCTTAGAAGCAGCCATCCTTTAAAGAAAGCGTAACAGCTCACTGGTCTAAACAAGGACTTCTGCGCCGAAGATGTAACGGGGCTCAAGCCGTGAGCCGAAGCTTTGGGCGCGTTGCAAGACGCGCGGTAGCGGAGCGTTCCGTTTGCCTGCGAAGGGACAGCCGTGAGGCGTCCTGGAGGCTTCGGAAGTGCGAATGCTGACATGAGTAACGACAAACACTGTGAAAGACAGTGTCGCCGAAAGTCCAAGGGTTCCTGCGTAAAGTTAATCTTCGCAGGGTTAGCCGGTCCCTAAGGCGAGGCCGAAAGGCGTAGTCGATGGGAATCACGTTAATATTCGTGAGCCTGCAGGTGGTGACGGATCTCTTAAGTCGTTCATCCTTACTGGATTGGATGGGCGGCGGCGAGGTTCCAGGAAATAGCCCCTGCGTTCAGACCGTACCCGAAACCGACACAGGTGGACAGGTAGAGCATACCAAGGCGCTTGAGAGAATGACGTTGAAGGAACTCGGCAATTTACCTCCGTAACTTCGGAATAAGGAGGCCCTCGGGTGACGCAAGTCGTCTGGGGGGGCACAGTCCAGGGGGTGGCAACTGTTTAACAAAAACACAGGGCTCTGCGAAATCGCAAGATGACGTATAGGGTCTGACGCCTGCCCGGTGCCGGAAGGTTAAAAGGAGAGGTGCAAGCCTTGAATTGAAGCCCCGGTAAACGGCGGCCGTAACTATAACGGTCCTAAGGTAGCGAAATTCCTTGTCGGGTAAGTTCCGACCTGCACGAATGGCGTAATGACTTCCCCGCTGTCTCCAACGTCAGCTCAGTGAAATTGAAGTCCCCGTGAAGATGCGGGGTACCTGCGGTCAGACGGAAAGACCCCGTGCACCTTTACTATAACTTTGCGTTGGCATTCGTGTGGTCATGTGTAGGATAGGTGGTAGGCTTGGAAGCCGGGGCGCCAGCTCTGGTGGAGCCACCCTTGAAATACCACCCTTGACTTCATGGATGTCTAACCGCGCTCCCTGATCGGGAGCCGGGACAACGCATGGCGGGTAGTTTGACTGGGGCGGTCGCCTCCCAAAACGTAACGGAGGCGCGCAATGGTTGGCTCAGACCGGTCGGAAATCGGTCGTCGAGTGCAATGGCATAAGCCAGCCTGACTGCGAGACCAACAAGTCGAGCAGAGACGAAAGTCGGTCATAGTGATCCGGTGGTCCCGCGTGGGTGGGCCATCGCTCAACGGATAAAAGGTACGCCGGGGATAACAGGCTGATACTCCCCAAGAGTCCATATCGACGGGAGTGTTTGGCACCTCGATGTCGGCTCATCACATCCTGGGGCTGGAGAAGGTCCCAAGGGTTCGGCTGTTCGCCGATTAAAGTGGTACGTGAGCTGGGTTCAAAACGTCGTGAGACAGTTTGGTCCCTATCTGCCGTGGGTGTCGGAGAATTGAGAGGATTTGCCCCTAGTACGAGAGGACCGGGGTGAACGTATCTCTGGTGGACCTGTTGTGGCGCCAGCCGCAGTGCAGGGTAGCTATATACGGAATGGATAACCGCTGAAGGCATCTAAGCGGGAAACCAGCCTCAAAACAAGTTCTCCCTGAAGAGCCGTGGAAGACCACCACGTCGATAGGCCGGATGTGAAAGCGCGGCAACGCGTGCAGCTGACCGGTACTAATCGCTCGTTCGACTTGATTGCTCTCGTCGCCAAGGCGACGTTATGGGTTCAAGAGCGTGACAACGCTCTGAACAGGGAACCGCGCCTCGAGCGCGGGCGCGCGTTCGCGCCCAAGCAGTCCTTCGGACTGCGACGCCAAGCTCGACGCACGCACCCAACTGAAGGCCAGTTTTGCTTCAAAATCCGTTCTTTGCCGGCCTGGTGGCCCTTGCAAGGCGATCAGACCCGATCCCATCCCGAACTCGGCCGTCAAACGCCTTAGCGCCGATGGTACTCTGTCTCAAGACATGGGAGAGTAGGTCGTCGCCAGGCCTGCAAAGAACGGATCATCCTTCCTCTTCACGCCCTCGACGCCGCGGCCCTGCTCAAGGCCGCCCATGCCGATCGCCAAAGCCAAGGCTGCCGCCCAAAAACAAGCGCAGCCGAGGCCCAAGCCAAAACCCTCGACGCGGGGTGGAGCAGCCCGGTAGCTCGTCAGGCTCATAACCTGAAGGCCGCAGGTTCAAATCCTGCCCCCGCAACCAGCGTTACTTGTCGAGCCCCCGGCCCAAAAGGCCGGGGGCTTTTTTCGTTGGTGGTAAGCGTGATGCGATGACCGCGCGAGGCTGATCAGGCTGCCTTGGCCTGGGCTGGGATCGGCGACCAGTTCCAAGGCAGGAGCTGGTCGACGCGATTGATCGGATGGTCGGCGATGCGGGCGATGACGTCGGCGAGCCAAGCCTCGGGATCGACGTCATTGAGGCGAGCGGTCTCGATGAGCGTGTACATGATGGCGGCTCGGCGGCCTCCGTCGTCGGAGCCGGCGAAGAGATAGTTTTTACGCCCCAGAGCCAGCGGACGGATAGCGCGTTCGGCGGCGTTGTTGGTCATTTCGAGCCGGCCGTCGTCAACGAAGCGGGTGAGAGCGGCCCAGCGCGAGGTCGCATAGCGAATAGCGCCGGCGAGGGAGCTCTTGCCGCTGATCTTGGGGAGCGAGGAAGGCTTTGAGGTCGGCCAGCATCGGCGCCGAGCGTCGCCGTCGGACTTGCTGGCGCTCGGCCGGACTGCGCCCGCGAATGTCGGCCTCGATGGCGAACAGACGGGCGATCCTTTCCAGCGCCTCGCGCGCGGCGGGCGAGCCGGTCTCGACATGCACGTCATAGATCTTGCGCCGGGCGTGGGCCCAGCAGGCGACTTCGGTCAGGCGGGGAACGCCGGTCTCCGGCTCGGGTTCTCAAGTGAGTTATGGAGCGTATGACAATAATATACAATACATGCTGTTTTATTTGGTTCCGTCTGTGACTGACGCTGACGACCGGACGGGTGACTTATGGTTGCGCCTATGTGGCGCATTTTCCGGACGGCCTGCAATTGGCTGATCCGTTCGTGCTGATTCCGAATGATGCCGCCCCCCAATTCCGAGATGATCGCGCCCCCCATAACGGAATGATCCCGCCCGGGGTCTTCCGAGATTGGCGGGCGGCGCCGTTGGCCTGATCAGATCGCTCCTTTGGCAAGCCCAAAGGAGGATCGATGCCAGCGGAGCGGATTGGGATGCGCGATGCGCGCGAGGTTATTCGGCTGAAGTCTGCGTCGGTGTCGACGCACGAGATCGCCCGGCGGCTCGGCCTGGCGCGCTCGACGGTGCGGGAGACGTTGAGGCGGGCGGAGACTGTGGGCCTCGGCTGGCCTCTGCCGGACGACATGACCGACGGGGCGCTGGAGGCGGCGCTCTACGCCAGCCGGCGCAGCAAGCGCGGCCACCGGCGCATCGAGGAGCCGGATTGGGCCGGCGTGCATCGCGAGTTGAAGCGCAAGCACGTCACCCTGCTGATCCTGTGGGACGAGTACATCGCCGCCGACCCGGGCGGCTACAGCTATTCGCGGTTCTGCGAGCTCTACCGGGCGTTCGAGAAGACGCTGTCGGTGACGATGCGCCAGACGTACGCCGCTGGCGAGCGGCTGTTCGTCGATTACGCCGGTGATGGCGTCCCGGTGGTCATCGACCGGCTCACCGGCGAGATCCGCATGGCGCAGATCTTCGTCGCCGTGCTGGGCGCGTCGAGCTTCACCTTCGCCAAAGCGACCTGGACGCAGGCGCTGCCGGACTGGATCGCCGCCCACGTCCGCGCCTTCGAAGCGATCGACGGCGTTCCCGAGCTCGTCGTGCCGGACAATACGAAGACCGCGATCGTCAAGGCGTGCTTCTACGAGCCCGAGGTCAACCGCACCTATGCCGAGATGGCGGCGCACTACGGAACCGCCATCCTGCCGGCGAGACCGAGACGCCCGCGCGACAAGGCGAAGGTCGAGCAGGCGGTGCTGATCGTCGAGCGCTGGCTCATCGGCCGGCTCCGGCGACGGATCTTCCACAGTCTCGCCGACGTCGACGCCGCGCTCGGCGAACTCATGACGCAGCTCAACCAACGCCAGCCCCTGCGCAGGCTCGTCACCCGCCGCCGGCTGCTCGATGAAGTCGACCGCCCGGCGCTGAAAGCGCTGCCAGGCGAGCCCTATGAATACAGCGAGTGGCGAGGTTGCCGGGTCGGCGTCGACTATCATGTCGACATCGACGCGCACTATTACTCCGTCCCCTACCGCTTCGCCCGCGCCGAAGTTGACGCGCGCCTGACCGCCCGCGGCGTCGAGATCTTCCACAAGGGCGAGCGCATCGCCGTCCACCTGAGGTCCAGCGGGAACAGGAAGCACACCACCGTTTCCGAGCACATGCCTTCGAGCCACCGGCGCTATGCCGGCTGGACGATCGAGCGCATCCGGGAAGACGCCCGCAAGATCGGCAAGGCGACCGCGGCGCTCTGCGAGCAGATCCTCGAGTCCCGGCCTCATCCCGAACAAGGGTATCGCGCCTGCCTCGGCATCGTGCGGCTCGCCGGCTCCTACGGGGCAGCGCGCGTCGAAGCGGCCGCTGAGCACGCCATCGAGATCGGCGCCCGGACCTACGGCTCCGTCAAATCCATCCTCGACACCAAGCTCGATCGGAGGCCGGCGCCCAGGCGCCCCGCGGACACCGCTCCGATCCGCCATTCCAACATCCGCGGGCCCCGCTACTACCATTGAGGAGAACCTCGACGTGCTCAAGCATCCCACCCTCGACCAGCTTCACGCCCTCGGCCTCCACGGGATGGCCAAGGCCTTCGCCGAGCTCGCCGACGCCGACGGGGCCAAGGATCTCATCCACGCGGACTGGCTCGCCCTGCTCCTCGACAAGGAGATCTCGTGGCGCAGGGACAAGCGCCTGGCCGCGCGGCTGAGCGCGGCAAAGCTACGCCATCAGGCGAGCGTCGAAGACGTCGACTACCGCGCCGCGCGGGGCCTCGATCGCGCCTTGTTCCAAAGGCTCTCCGAGGGGGACTGGATCGTCGCCCACGACAATCTGGTCCTGGTCGGCCCGGCCGGAGTGGGCAAGAGCTGGCTCGCCTGCGCCATCGGCCATCGGGCCTGCCGCGACAATCGCTCGGTCCTCTATCATCGCTGGCCGAAGCTCTGCGGGGACCTGGCGCTCGCCCGGGGCGACGGGCGCCATTCCCGACTGATCAGAGCCCTCGGCCGCGCCGATCTCCTCATCCTCGACGACTTCGGTCTCGAGCCCCTCGACGCCAGCGCCCGCCACGATCTGCTCGAAATCCTCGAGGAGCGATACGGCCGCCGATCGACGATCGTCACCTCCCAGCTCCCCCTGTCCGCTTGGCACGAGGTCGTCGGAGACCCCACCTACGCCGACGCCATCCTGGATCGCCTCGTCCACAACGCGCATCGCATCGAGCTGACCGGCGAAAGCCTGCGCCGCACCCGCGGCAAGCCGTCGAAAGCGGCTTGACGAGAAACCACGTCGGAGGAAAAACTCACTCGGCCAAAACGCGCGGCCCCCCGGGCGCGATCATCTCGTTACAGGGGGCGGCATCATCCAGGAATCCCTGGGCGCAATCATCCCGTTTTAGACGGGCGGCTTCATCGGAATCGGCAGCGTTCGCCGTCATTCGCGGTTGATCATATGGAACCAATCGCGGACTGGACACAGACAGGACACAAACTTCCCTGCGTCCAATTAAATCATTGAAATGATTGGCGCTCCCAAGGGGACTCGAACCCCTGTTTTCGCCGTGAGAGGGCGACGTCCTGGGCCGCTAGACGATGGGAGCCACGGGCCGAAGGCCGAAGTCTATATCGGCGCGTCGCCACGAACGCAAGCGCGCTCGCGGCGCGTGCTCATTTGCGGCTCGTTCAGCGCCGGTTAATCTTTCGGCGCGGAAATTGCTTGCCTATATTATCAGCCCCGCTGCCAAAGTCGGCTGCCCAATCGAATCGAGGTGAGACGCCATGGCGAGTGTCGCCCGCCGGTCCACGGTGTTGATCGTACTGCATCAGGAGCACTCAACTCCGGGCCGCGTCGGCTATGCGCTGCGCGCCATGGACGTACGTCTCGACATCCGTCGCCCCAGCGCCGGCGATCCGCTGCCGAAATCGCTCGACGGCCACGAGGGGGTCGTCATGTTTGGCGGCCCGATGTGCGCAAACGACGACTGCGACTGGATCAAGCGCGAAATCGACTGGCTTGACGTGCCGATCGCGGAGGAAAAGCCCTTTCTCGGCATCTGTCTCGGCGCTCAGATGCTGGCCCGGGCGCTCGGCGGTCGGGTGTTCACCTATGAAGACCGGCGCAGCGAAATCGGCTATTTCCCGATAAAGCCCAATGCAGCCGGAGAACGCTTATGCGCCGAGGAATTTCCACGCTGCGTTTATCAATGGCATTCAGACGGTTTTGACCTGCCGGCGGGCGCCGAATTGCTGGCCGCTGGCGGCCAGGATTTCCCCAACCAGGCCTTTCGGTACGGCAAGGCGGCTGTCGGACTGCAATTCCACCCCGAGGTCACCTACCACATGATCTGCCGGTGGACGCTACGCGGGGCGGAGCGTCTGACCCGTCCGGGCGCGCAGCAGCGGCCGGGCCATCTCGGCGGCTGGTTCCAGCACGACGGCCGCGTCGCGGCTTGGCTTGAGGCCTTCCTGCCCGCGTGGCTGAACAAGACGCTTGGTGAGCAGGCCCAGCCGGCCGCCATCGAAGCGCGCGCCGCACGCCCTTCGCCGCCGCGATCGCTTGCTGACGCGTCCGTCACTATCGCCAGGGGAGGCGCGCCGGCGCCAAACGCGGGCCGCGCATCGATTCCGGAGCTCGTCTGAGACGCCCGGTGACGCAACGACCCCCTTCATGTTTCTTGCGGTCACATTATTTCATCATTTCATCATGAAAAACGCAAAGGGCTGACTTTCAGAACAGCGAGCCTTGGTCCTCGCCATTCCGGCCCCGGCGCGTCCGCTTCGTCCGGGTCGGATCAGCAAGGCCCTGCTGCTCAGTTGATCGACCCCGCCGGCCAACAGTCGCGAGCGCCTCGCCATCGGCGAATTCGATCCGCAGGGCCTGCCCCTCCCGGATATCGGCGGCGCGCCGCAGCGCGGCGCCCGCCTTGTCACGCACCAGCGCGAAGCCTCGGTCGAGCACGCCGCGATAGCTGACCGCGCCGGCCATCTGCCACAAGGCCGTAAGGCGGCCGCGCCGTCCCTCCAACCCGTCGATGTAAGCGCGCTGCGCGCGCTGAGCGAGCCCGGCGAACGCCTCGGCCGAATCCGCGCGGCGGCGGGCAAGCAGCGATCGCTCGCGTGACAGTGACCGCGCGGCCGTTTCCGTCAAGCGACGCGGCCGTTCGGTGAGGATGGGGCCGATACGGTCGAAACGCCCGACTAGGCCCCGCACGCGCTCGATCAGCGCCGCGAGATGGGCGCGCGGCGAATGGCGGGCCAGACCACGCGCGAGGCCGGAAATCCGAATCGCGCGCAAATCGAGACCCGCGCGAATGCGGGCGGCAAGCGTTTCTCCCGCCCTGTCGAGCCGTTGCCGGGGCCCCTCGAGCAGCGCCTCCCCGCCCGGAAGCGCGCGCGAAAGCCCGCGCAAATCGGCGCGGCGGCGCTCGGCGAAGCGCAGCATCGCGCCCTGCCGCCGTCCCTCGAGCTCGGCCAGGGCCGTGACGAGTTCCGCCCGCACCGGCACGGCAAATTCGGCCGCGGCTGTCGGCGTCGGCGCACGCACGTCCGCCGCCAGGTCGATCAGGGTCCAGTCGGTCTCGTGGCCGACGGCGGCGATGAGCGGAATCGCGCTGCGGGCGGCCGCCCGCACGGTAATCTCCTCGTTGAAACTCCAGAGATCCTCAAGCGAACCGCCGCCGCGAGCCACGATCAGCACGTCGGGCCGCGGGATACGGCCGCCTTCGGGCAAGGCGTTGAAACCGTCGATCGCGGCTGCGACTTCGGCCGCGGAAGTCTCGCCCTGGACACGTACGGGCCATACCACGACCCGGACGGGAAAACGGTCGGAGAGCCTATGCAGGATGTCGCGGATGACGGCCCCGGTTGGCGACGTCACCACGCCCACGACCCTCGGCAGGAACGGCGCCTTCCGCTTGCGCGCCGTGTCGAACAGACCCTCTTGCGCGAGCGCCTTGCGCCGGGCCTCGAGCAGCGCCATCAAGGCCCCTAGGCCGGCGAGTTCCAATTGCTCGATGACGATCTGATAGCTCGACTTACCCGGGAAGGTCGTCAGTTTCCCGATCGCGACGACCTCGAGCCCCTCCTCCGGCCTGACGCGCATGCGCGCGAATGTCGTGCGCCAAATGACCGCGTCGAGTCGGGCGTTGGCGTCCTTGAGGCAGAAATAGGCGTGCCCGGAAGAATGCGGGCCGCGATAACCGGAAATCTCTCCCCGCACCCGGACATAGCCGAAGCGGTCTTCGATCGCGCGCTTCAGCGCGTTCGAGAGCTCGCTGACGGTGATCTCGGGCGCGTTGGTCGCTCGATCGTCCGGCTCGGCCATCGCCGGACTATAAGCGATCGGGCGAGCCGAAGCGAGCCGGACCGCGACCGCCGAGCGCGATCCGATCGAGTGGAATCGCGACGCTCCCGCCGACACCGAACGCGCGATCCGTTTGGTGAAGCACCCGGAAAACACTGAGACCGCCCTTCTCGTCAAAGCGGGATGAAGTCGATCCCGGCTCAGCCTATGGCGTTGGGCGAGGAAAAGCCGTACATGGCGACCAGATCGTGGCCGCGTTCGCCATGTTCGCGCCGCGATCAGGTAATCTAACGGCCGCGCATCCGGGGCTGCTGACGAAATGACCGCAACAATGACAGGCGTGACGGAGGTGTTCGGCCTGCGGAGATTCTTTGGGCGTCGCGGGCTGCTCACAGTTGCGGCCGCCCTTGCCGGCGTATTCGCCGCCAGCCCGGCGCTCGCGCAGCAGAGCCCCGAATGCGCTCGCCTGCAGGCGGCCATCGCTTCGGCGCCGCGCGGCGGGGGAGGCGGCTCAGCAGCCACGGCAGAGCGGCAGCGCGCGGAGCTGGCGAGCGCCAGCGCCTACGCCCATTCAATTGGCTGCGACAACCAGAAGTTCCTGTTCTTCGGCTCCGAACCGCCGCCGCAGTGCGGTGAAATCAAGGGCCGAATCGCCCGCATGCAAGCTAGTCTTTCCGATCTGCAGGCGCGCTCCAGCGGCGGCCGGGCCGACCTGATCGCCCGATACAACGCGGAATGCGTCAACGCGCAGCCGAGAGGGCCAGGAAACATCTTCGAGGCCCTGTTCGGAGGCGGCGCGAAGCCGGCGGCGCAGCCCTTCAATCCCGACGAAATTCCGCCGGACCAGCAGCAGGAGATGATCGATAAATCGATCGAGAACGAAAAGAAGGGGGCGCATGTCTCGGCGGGTTCCTATGCCGTCTGCGTGCGCACTTGCGATGGCAGCTTCTTCCCGGTCTCCTATTCCGGCTCCGGCAGCCGCTCCGACAGCCTCGAGGAGGTCTGCCGTTCGCTTTGCCCGAACGCCGACATGCAGCTCTACTCATTCCCGTTTGGGGGCACGATCGACCAAGCCGTGTCGTCGACCGGCGAGCCCTACGTCAATATGCCCAACGCCCTCAAGTTCCAGCAATCCTTCGACCCGACCTGCTCCTGCCGGCGCAAAGGCCAGAGCTGGGCGCAGGCGCTTGCCGCCGCCGAAGCGAAGTACGGCCACGAATTGCGTGATATCCTGGTGACGCCGGAGAAGTCCGCCGAGCTATCGCGGCCGATCTTATCCAAGGCCGCTGCCGATCCGAAAGGAAAACCGGCAAAGACCAACGCCAAGGCGACCGGTCAGCCGACCGACGCAGCCGGCGCACAACCCGGCGTCGCAGCCTCACAGCTCGGCGCGGCCTCGACTTCCCCGGGCGCTCCTTCGCCGTCGACCCCGGGAGGGACTCTCGGCCTCGACGCCAACGGGGCCGACACGGCGCTCAGCGCCGCGGCGGCTGCGGTCAGCCGCGAGGCTTCGGGAATTGCCGGCGGAGTCGTTCAAAGCGGGAGCGTCTACGGGAAAGGCGACGGCCAGACGGTCACCGAAACCGGTCCGGACGGCGTCAGCCGGAAGGTGCGGATAGTCGCGCCAACGCTCTAGCGCGTCCGATCAGCGGCAACAGCGCCGCCAGTTCCGGTCCTGCGTCACGGCCGGTGAGCGCCAGGCGCAACGGGTGATAGAGCGCGCGGCCCTTGCGGCCAGTCAGCGCCGTCAGGTCGTTCGTCCACGTTCCCCAGGTCGATTCGTTCCACTCGCCCTCCGGCAGGCGCGAGGCGGCGAGAGCGAGATAGGACCGATCCTCAACGACCGGAACGACGTCACCCTCGACCACCTGCCTCCAGATTGCCGCGTCGGAAATGCGCGAAAGATTGCCGCGTACGGCATTCCATAGAGTCTCGGCGCTCGGTCCCGCAACGCCGATCGCGTTGAGCCTTTCAGCCACCGAGGGATAAGGCGTCCGATGCAGGATGCGGGCCGAGAGCGCGTCGAGTTCGGCTTCGTCGAACCGCGCGGCGCCGCGCGACAGATGCTCGAGGTCGACGAGCTCCGCCAGTTCGTCGAGCGACGCGATCGGACGGACGGCCTCGGCCGAGCCGACGAGAACGGCAAGCGCCGCCACCGCAAGCGCCTCGACCCCCTTCTCGCGAAGCGACCCGATCGACAGCGCGCCTGTGCGC
Source organism: uncultured Alphaproteobacteria bacterium (assembly GCA_963741405.1). Taxonomy (GTDB): domain Bacteria; phylum Pseudomonadota; class Alphaproteobacteria; order Rhizobiales; family Beijerinckiaceae; genus Roseiarcus. Next base: position 9,760 of record CAVUHX010000015.1, on the reverse strand, counting down.
TTCGACAGCCCCTCCCCGCCCGCGTTGGTCAGCAGATTGTGATGCCCGAAACGAGGCGGGGCGCCTGCAAGGGCATGGAACATCTGGATTTGCACGGCGGTGTTCGTGACGTGGTCCTCACCGCGAATGACGTGGGTCACTCCGAACTCGATATCGTCGACCACCGACGGCAGTGTGTATAGATAGCTCCCGTCCTCGCGCTGCAGGACCGGATCGGACAGCGAGGAGCAGTCGATATGGCTCTGGCCCCGCACCAGATCGTCCCAGCGCACCGTCTCCGATTCAAGTTTGAACCGCCAGTGCGGCCGGCGGCCGGCAAGCTCGAGCGCAGCCCGGTCCGCCTCGCTCAGCCGCAGCGCGGCGCGATCGTAGATCGGCGGGCGGCCGAGCGCCTGTTGGCGCTTGCGACGGCGGTCGAGTTCTTCGGCCGTCTCATAGGCCGGATAGAGTCGACCCAGGGCTCTGAGCTTTTTCGCCATCGAGTCATAGACAGCCATCCGGTCCGATTGGCGCCGCACGAGATCCGGACGCACGCCGAGCCAGGCAAGATCCTCTTCGATCGAGGCCGCAAATTCGGCCGTCGACCTCTCTTGATCCGTGTCGTCGAATCGGAGGATGAATTTGCCCCTGCTGCGGCGCGCATAAAGCCAGTTCAGCAGGGCTGTGCGGGCGTTGCCGATATGGATACGCCCGGTCGGCGAGGGGGCGAAACGGACAATCGGGGCCGAATTCATGAGCCTTCATAGAAGCGTCGCGGCGCGCCAGCAATATCGTTGCCGCCGATTCGTGAAACGAGTACGATAAGAACATGACAATCAGCGCGTTAGCCGCCGGAATTTGCATCTCGAGCGGGAGTCTTCATGCCCTCAGCCTCGGGTTGGCGCTGCGCGGTTGCGCTCGCCGCAAGGGCGCGACCCCGGCTCCGAAGAACACACCGGCGGTGACGATTGTGCAGCCGCTTTGCGGCATGGAGACGTTTTCGCGCGAGACGCTGCGGTCGATTTTCGAGCTCGACTATCCCGACTACGAGGTCATCTTTTGCCTTGCCGGCGCCGATGACCCAATCGCCCCGCTCGTTCGCGGCGCAATCGCTTCGCGTCCCGACCGTCCGGCACGCCTCCTGATCGGCGACGATCGCGTCAGCGCCAATCCCAAGCTCAACAATGTGGTGAAGGGTTGGAAGGCGGCGCGCCACAACTGGGTGATTATCGCCGACTCGAACGTCCTGATGCCGCCGGATTACATCCAACGGCTGCTCGCCCGCTGGCGGCCGAACTCTGGCATTGTCTGCTCGCCTCCGATCGGCGCACTGCCGGAGTCGTTCGCCGCCGAGGTTGAATGCGCCTTCCTCAACACCTATGAGGCGCGCTGGCAATACGCCGCGGAGGCCACGGGTTTCGGCTTCGCGCAAGGCAAGACGATGCTTTGGCGCCGCGACATCCTTGAAGCCGGCGGAGGCATCGAAGCTCTTGGCGTCGAGATCGCGGAAGACGCCGCATCGACGAAGCTCGTCCGCGCCCAAGGGCTGGACGCCCACCTTGTCGATCAGCCGTTCCAGCAGCCGCTCGGGGCCCGAAAACTGAAGGACGTCTGGGCGCGGCAGCTCCGCTGGGCGCGGCTCAGACGGGTGACCTTCCCGCTGCATTTCGCGCCCGAAATCCTGACCACGGGATTGCTGACCATCGTCGCGGCCGCCTTCGCCGCGCCCGAATTCGGCTTCGACGCTTGGGTAAGCGCTGCCCTCGCCGCGCTGTTCTGGTATGCGCTCGAGGCGTTGCTCGCCTATGTCGCGGGCTGGCCGTTGAGTTGGCGGAGCCTGCCCGCCTGGATCATTCGTGATTTGCTGCTGCCCGTCCTGTGGAGCGAGGCTTGGGCCGGCGACAGTTTCGTCTGGCGCGGCAACACCATGACGGTCGACGAGACCGAGTTGCGCGAGGCCGCTTCGGGCCCGCCGCCGTCGATCTGAACGGGGCTCGGCGAGTTCTACAACGCCTGTCCGATAGGCCTAAATTCCGGCTGAGTCGCAGTCTAGACAGCACGCAGGCCGCAGCGCGCGTCCCCGACAGGCCGCAGTGCGCTGCGGCGAATGGATGATAAATTCCTGGCGGGAGGAGGCAAGAAGATGCACTCGCCGAGCGATGACGTAAGGATGCGGGTCCTCAACGCTCTCCACTGGGATCTCGCGGTCCCTCGCTACCGGCTGAAGGTCGAAGTCGAGAACGGCTGGGTGACGATGTCCGGACAGGTTGACCGGCCCTATCAGCGATCATCCGCCGAGTTCGACGCCCGAAACGTTCCTGGCGTCGTCGGAGTAATCAATCACATCCAGCTCGCGTCGAGCGAGCGGGAAAGAACCTCCGTCAATTAAGCATCCGATACGGCGGACCATTTAAAGAAACCTGCGCCGCGGCGTACGGGGGCGCCCGAGCGTGCGGGTGGAAAGGCCGGGTCGAGCAATCCTCGTCGTTCGCGTCACCACTCAAACTGCAGGCCCGAGGATACGGTTCGATCGGCGCCGCGCCCTCGCCGGCTGACGGGAGCTGCATAGCCTGGCGCCGAAGGCTTTGAAATTGTGGGCGCGCCATGCGCCGCAAGCCCTAGGAAGCGGAGCCTAGGCGTTCGTGCTAAAGATCCTTCGTTCGCCATCGACCGGAATACGGTCAGCTGGGAGCGAACAAAGGGGCCGGACATGTTCGATCCCGTTAGCTATCACGTGACGGAAACGCTTTCCGACGGGCGCAAGGTCGATATTCGCGCCCAGCGCCCCGCGGACCGGGAAGCCCTGCTCGCTGCTGTCCAGCGGGCGAGTTCGGAAACGCTCTATCACCGGTTCTTTGCGGCGAAGCGCGCGTTTTCCGAGGACGAGAAACACTTCTTCCTCGACATTGACTTCGTGAATCACGTCGCCCTGGTGGTCGAGGCGATCGAGAATGGGCGGCCCGCGATTGTCGGAGGCTGCCGCTATGTCTTGGTCGGGCCCGGAAAGGCCGAAGTGGCCTTCTCGGTGATCGACGCCTATCAGAAAATGGGCCTCGGCACGGCGCTCATGGGGCGTATCGCAGCAATCGGCCGCGAGGCGGGGCTCAAGGAACTGGTGGCGGAGGTCCTCTCGGACAACACGGCGATGCTGAAAGTGTTCGAGCGAAGCGGGCTCGCCATGACCACCAAGCGCGAAGGAACGGTTGTCCACGTGTCGCTCAGCACCGCGAAACCGGAGAAATGCCCCGCTGGGCTCGCCCGCTCGTTTACATCCGGCACCTGATCAGGGTGGTGTCGAGCGCGGAATTGCCGGTCGGACTGTAAACGATTTCGCCGCCCGGCGTGAGCCGTATCTGCACGGTCGCGCTCGTGTAGCTGATCGAGTCGTGGCACTCGACGCCGATCTTGACCACCCCGTTCTCATGCGAAACGCGTTGAACCCGGCAGATGCTGGCGGGAAGGCGAATCTGCTGCGGGCCGATGATTGCGGCCTGAGCGAACTTGTCGACCGGCTGCCGATAGGCGAGCCCCCGGCCGCCGCCGACGAAGAGTTTCTTGCAGTCGGCCTGGGAAGTCGTCCAGGCCCCGAAAAGACGGGCATCGATCGAATTGGCCAACGCGGCCGACCAGACCGTCACCAGTCCCAGCAGTCCGAATGCGGCGCCAATCGCGGCCCGGCTGCTCGCTTTCATCCTCGACCCCCGCGGTTTTCTCCGCCGACGATAGTGCAAAAATCGAATGGTCGCCAACGCGCCGGCGCGGAAGGGACGTTTTGCCGCAATCAAACCAACAGCAGCGTGCTCGACAAGCCCGAGAGCCGCTTGCGCCTCGCGTCCGTCGGGCTGGCTCCGGTCGGAAAACAGACGTCTTCCCAATCTGTTGGAACACAAGCGACAACGACGCAACATTTTGTCACTGTAATAAACAACAGGGCAGGTTTCTGCCCTGTTCAGCACCAGAAGCAGGGTCCGTGGAGGCGGGAGCAGGGCGAAGCCGAGGCTGGGCCGCCCTGATGCAACCTGGGCGCGAACCAAACGGCGGCGCGGCGGACGCCGGGGTCTGCCCGCCGGGGGATTCCGGCAAGAGAAAGGAACGCACCGGAATTTCAGAAAACATGTCCATCGCGTCTATCATGTCGGAGCCTCCCGGCCTCCTTCCAATCATCCTGCTCGAGTGTCGTGCGCCGACGCCTTCTTTCCTGCGCTTGCAGGGCTTGCAGGTCTTTTGTTTTGGAACACCGCGCGCGCGACGCGAGCGAGTTCGGCAAGCGCTTGGGCGGACGCCGACGCGAGGTAATGAAAGGAGAGGCCGAGCACGACAACGATCCGCATCGGACTCCATCGCGACGTCTCAATGTGTTTGCGATAGTATCGATAGCTCCATATTTCGAACCACAACAAGGAGCGGAAGCGGGCCGTCAGACTCGACGTCGATCCGCCCTTATGATTGAGGTGAATAATCGCAGCTGTTGGCAGATAATAGCACTTGTATCCTGCGTCAGCAATCCTCTTACAGTAATCGGCATCAACATGATAAAAAAACTGCGGGTCCAGGTGTCCGACTTCTTTGATTACAGCCAGTGGCGTCATCGACGCAGCTCCCGACACGAAGCCAGCCACAAAGGGCTGGGTCATATCCCGGCGGATGTGTAGCAAATGCTGCCGCGAAAAGCGGTTGTCTGGGAACCATTTGCTCAAGATCGAGCGGGCGCCGAATATCGCGGCCGCCGGAGTTGGAAGGGATTTGACCGACCATTGAATGGTCCCATCCTCGTTAAGCAACTTGCAACCGACTGCGCCGGCGTCCGGATGCTGTTGCAGGAATGTGGTCATATCGTCGAACGCCCGAGGCAGGACGAGCGTGTCGCTGTTCAACAGGCATACGTAACGACCGCGCGCTTGATCGAGCGCCAGGTTGTTCGAGCGCGTATAATGACGGTTGATTTCGTTTCGAATCAACCGAACTTCCGGGAAAATGGACGCGACCATCTCGCTGGTTCCGTCGCTGGAGGCGTCGTCGACGAGTATGATTTCGTACGACCCACTCGGCGAGTTTTGGTGAATCGATCGCAGGCAGCCCTCGACAAGGTCGCGAGTATTGTAGCAAGAAATGATAATGGTCAGAACGATATCGACGTCCCCGGCGCCGCTGTTGATCGGCTTTGTGTCCGTCATGGCTCAAACTCGCGACTTTCAATAACACGGATCACCGACCGTCTTTTTTATCATCGGTCGTCGGTTTAACGCAAACCCATGGTACGTCTTTGAAAAGCAACCGAACCGGCCTATAAACGGCGGCGACGCAAGTACGCCGAAAAGCCGGGACCCCTCGAAGTTGTTTGAAGACGACCTCCTCCAATAAACGATGCTGTAAGAAAGACTTGGCACCCTACACGGAATACACGTTGTGGCTGACGCCGAGCGGTCCGACTCGTTCGTTGCTACTCTCGACCATCCGTCGACTCGCGGAAGAGTTCGACGCGGTTGAGTTTGATCCGCATGTTACAGTTTTTTGCGGCCGGTCGACGGACGATGAAGCCCGCGCCGTCGTTCGCCGGATCGCTGGCCGGTTCGGTCCGCTCGAGTTGACCGCCGCTCGGCTGGACCATTCGGAGCTCTATACAAAGACCCTTTTTTTACAATTCGAAGATTCCGCTCTCTTGCGGCAAGTCGTCGAGGTCGTAAAGGACCATTCGAGGCCTTCCGACTATATCCTGAATCCGCACCTGAGTTTGCTCTACAAAAACCTGTCCGCCGACACTCGGAGAAAGCTTTGCGAGACGATCGATATCCCGATGGGCTATTACCTGTTCGATCGCCTCCGGATGATCGAGACCGAACTGCCGATCGAGGATGACGGCCCGATCCGCCGATGGCGGGTCGTCTGTGACGAGCCGCTGCTTGGAATATCGCAGTAAAGCAGCGCCAGACGAAAGGGAGATCGGGGCCAGGCGACGCTGGTTCGACCACGTCAGATCCGCTCCACCGGCAACGGCGCGACATGGTCGCCGCCGACCGGACTCTTGTCTGCCCTGGCCAGAGTCAGGCGCGCCAATGGCATCGCGAGCGCCGTAGTGACAAGCGCCATGAGGATCATGGCCGAGAAGATTATTGGGGAAATGATGTGGGCGTCCAAGAGGACGGACAGCACGATCAATTCCGTCAGGCCCTTGGATTGCAATAGCCATCCGAGGCCGAACGCTGTCGACCACCTCTCTCCAAAAAGACGGGCGGCCACGGCCGTTCCGCCGATGATTCCGAACGAAGCGGCTCCGGTCGTAAGGACGAAGACTTCGAGCAAAACTGCCGAATTCAGGTCGATAAGGGTCCGCATGCCCGTAAGTGTGAAGAAGAACGGCATCAGCAGCGCGACGGACATCACCTGCAATCGGTCGAGAATGGGCGCCCGCAAGCTGACGGGCATGACCGCGCCGATCAGGAACGCGCCGATGATGTAGTGCAAGCCCATGAGCTCGGTCGCGAGGGCCGAGGCGAATGTCGCGGCGCCGACCAGCACCAGGGATCGCGTGTTGATTGTCGAGTCGTGCATCCGGGCCACAATCATGTTCCCGAGCACTGGTCGCACGAACCTGATCATTAGGAACAAATACAGGGGAAGCACGACCAAGAGATAGATAGGCGGCAACCCGAAGCCGGAACCGCCGTGGCCCGCCGTCACGGTCAAAAGCACCCCAAGCAGAATCCACAAGGCAATGTCATTGATCCCTGCGACTCCGAGAGCGAGATTTCCGATCCGACGTCCAAGAAGGTCCATTTCGCCAAGGATCGCGCCGAGAACCGGAAGCGCTTTCATCGAGACGCATATCCCAATGGCCGCCGCGAACTCAGCGGCGGTCACTCCAGGGAGGAGCTCGTCGGGATGCCACACCAAAATCCACCATCCGACGAGACAGCCAAGCGTCATCGGGGCGATGACGTTTGCGGCCGCCACTGCCCAGAATGCTCGTTCGACGCCTTTGAAAATGGCAGGTTCAACGTGCAGGCCGGACACCATGCCGAAAATCAGCACCGCTACGAACGCCACGCCGGAAAACGAGGATAAACTTTCGGGGCCAGCGAACATATGGAAATAATCCGGGGCCAGCCTGCCAAAAATGGAGGGACCCATTGCGATGCCAACCGCGATCTGGACTACGACAAGAGGCATCAGGCCCTTGAGCCCCGAAATCCGAAGCAGCACGACCGGCAGGGCGACAATAACGAACGCCTCCAGAAGAAACATTGAAGTCTGGTTCATCAGCGGCCTCCCGGAACCTCAAAACGCGCCATGCCGGGTGATGACGCGCGTGATCGTCAAGAAGATGATCTTCAAATCCAGTGCGACGCTCCGGTTCCGGACGTATTGTAAATCCAGCGCCAGCGTTTCTCCCCAGTTAAGTAATCCGCGACCACTGATTTGAGCAAGGCCAGTGATACCAGGCTTGCAAGTGAACTTGGTCATTTCTTCCGGTGTATAATATTGCAACACTTCGGGAGCTTCGGGTCGCGGGCCGACCAGACTCATGTCTCCGACCACCACCGACCACAGGTTCGGGATCTCATCCAGCGACAGTTTGCGCAAGGTCCCGCCCACCCTTGTGACACGGGGATCGTCCTGGATTGTCGGAAACTGCGCGTGAAAATTCTCTTTGGTGAATTTGTAGGCGTAGTAAGATGGAAAACGCGCGCGCGCGTCATGATACATCGTGCGAAACTTGATCAGCGTGAAGTAGCTGGGAACGTAGTACCACGCTTCCGGATCGTAGCCTCCCGGCGGGGGAATCAGATCGCTCCGCCCCGCAAGATCACGTCCGCGCTGGCGCGCTGAGCGCGCCGGGCGTTTGTGCAGAAAAAAAACCGGTCCAGGAGAATCGAGACGGACCAGAACCGCCACCGCGACCATGAAGGGGAGGCCGACGATCAGTCCAGCCAGGGCCGCCACAATTTCGAACGGGCGGTAAGCTATCTCCGACAGTCTGTTTGCTCCTGCTTTGGCGCCGGGAACCGGAATGACGTTAATCCTTCCGATCCGCGTCACCCCCATGTCGGCTTCCGAGTCCGACGTGGCCCGCCGCTCACGCGGCGACGAAGCGTCGTCAAGCGAACCTGGACTCAACTGCATTCAGGGGCTCCCCCGTCGTCTACAGCTGTTCGCTGAGCGGACAATCGCTGGGAACTTGTCACCACCTGCCCCGGCTGTGCTTTCGTTGTTGCCGCGAGGAGCTCCTGGCCCTGTCCGTCCCGCACTCGCATGCGCGACGCCTCTGCGCGCGCCAGCCCAGTCCTACGGACTTTCCATTGTTCCGTCACCGCCCCCAAAGGCTTCGGGTCATATGACCCGAAGCCTCAGTCTGGACCAGGCGGGAGCAAACTTAGGCGAGAGAAGACGCCCACTTGTCGAAGTAGAGCTTGCTCGACGACGTCAGAGGCAATCCGATCGGCAGCTTGGATTTGCCATACTTGGCGAAATCAAGATATTTCTTGATTGTATTCAGATCTTCTTCATTGGTCAGCTGCAGATCTTCATTGACAAAATGCAGGATTGAGCCTCTCTTTACGGCCGTCTCAAGCATTCGATTGCGGTCCGCCTCGGTCTCAGGCAGGGCAAAAATGCTATACAACACGATGTTGCACTCGCGCTGCGTGACCAGATGCCAAAGCGTCGGCAGGTGCACCATGTCCTCGAGGTCGAACAACTCGTAGGAGAACTTGATACCCTTCTTGTTGCAATAGTCGACTAGCATATACCGTTGCAGATGCACAGGAATCCCGTAGGTCGAAGCGGTATTGTTCGCGACATAGAAAATGTTGTTTTTGCCGTTGTCGAACGCGGCTTCCCTCGGCGGCAGCGCCGCCAGTCTTTCTTCCTCTTCTTCGGTGTCCGGAATCAGATGGAAATATCCGGCGGGAATCTTGCGCCCGAGATAATCGCCATAGATCCCTTCAGCGATGCGGAAGTCCATGCTGACGCGCGTCTTGCCGCTCGTGTTCGGCCGGCCTGACCCGTGGATGTTTTCCTGGGTGAAGAAACACCCGCTGCCCGGCTTCGCCTTGATCTGGTGGCTTTCGTTGCCGAACACCTCGGTCATCTCTTCCATGCTGAGGCGCTTGTCGATCGCGTGCTGAATCAGTTCGCGCGATTTTTTGATCGGCAGGATCTGCATTGACCGGCTGCGGTCTTCGTCCGCGGTCACGTCGACAAAGGGCAACCAGATGCTTCGCGACGCGATGCCGTGACCATAGAGCAAGCCGGTGTGGAACGGGAAGAACAGCTCCGGCGTGGTGGGCAGCATGATGCGCACGTTCATGAAGCGCTGCACGGCAACCGGCAGCCGCAGTTGTCCCTGGGTCACGACGACTTCGCGGACGAAGCGGTTCAGCATCCGGCGAAATTCCGGAAGATTTGTGTCGGCGCAAAGTTGTTTAGTAACAGTGTACACTTCGTTGAATGGCACCGTCTCATGCAGATAGCTCAAATCGTCGAGCTTGTAGCCCATTCCGCGAATTCGATTGAGGATCCACTCGTTGAAAGGATATTTATCATTTTCCCAGGAATACACCTGAGCGTCCCAAACCGTCGTTAGACTTTTCTCAAGCGCCGCGTCGATCTCGTTGGCGTCAACAAGTTTCTCACGTATGTGCTGAGTCATACCCGTTCTCCCCTTTATAGACCCCATTATAGATCCCCTTGAGGATCATGCTTTAACCATAGGACCTCGACGAAAGCTTCAACCTTTCCTAAAGTTCGGTAAAAAGGTGGCTAGACTAAGGCGTCCTTTACG
>CAVUHX010000014.1:0-145929 GCA_963741405.1 uncultured Alphaproteobacteria bacterium | reverse complement strand
TTGAGATGGCCGTGGGCGCTTTCGATCGAACCGTTCTCGTGACTGACGCCCAGATTGTTGCGGGTCGGCGTCATGCCGTAATGGGCGCAGAACGCCTCGTAGCGCTTCGTCAGATCCTCCTTCGCTTCGGCGTCGAGATTGCGGAAGGCCGCCGACAGGCTGTCGGTGCGATGCTGCTCGGGGACGCCGCCCAGCGCCCACAGGGCGTTCTGTAGCCCCTCGGCTAGCGCGACGAAGCTTTCGCCGCCGAGCACGACGTGGGCGTGCTCGAAACCCGAGAAGGGCAGACGGAAGTGATAGAGGCGGCAATCGAGGATCTGGCCGGCGATGGTCACGCCGAGATCGGCCACCTCAGTGAAGTCCGACAAGCCCATCCGGCCCGGCGGATGCTCCTGACGAAAGATGACCTCCCGATCCGGACCGTTCACCGCCCGCCAAGCCCGGATGCGGCGCTCGAGGGTTCGCCGCGTTCCGGCGCCCAGGTCTGGATGGCGGCGGCAGAGTTCTTCGAAGACGGCGATCGGTCTCAATCCGGGCGCTGCCTTCAACATCGGGACGGCTTCATTGTCCCAGACATCGGCGAAGGGATCGGATCGGCGTCGTTCTCGACCCGCCTTCTTCTGGCTGGGAAGTCGCGGATCTTTCTCGAAGCGGTACGCGGCGGCCGTGCTGAATCCGGCCTTCGCGCCGGCAATCGCCGGCGAGTGGTAGCGACGCAAGTTCATGAATAGCCTCATCTGACGATCGGTGACGTGTCGGCCGGGCAAGAAGTCGGTCCTCTCGAAAGAGAAAGCCGATCCCTAATCCAGCCGCCGTACCGCCAGACGAGGCCCCTCGGGCGCTCGCCGCCGCCGTGGGGGTGTCTGTCGAGTAGGCACGAAGGATTGCTCCTTCGCGCCTCTCACAGAACCGGACATGCGGGCCTCGCATCCGGCTCTTTGGATCGATATCTCAGAGCTCCAGCACGAGCTGGGCCGAAACCTGCGGTGGGTTGAGACCTTTCCACATCGCTTTGAGCGAGCCCATCCGTCCGTGGAACCATGACGGAGGATAGGCCTTCTGCATTGCGGGGCGGTTGGACTTCACCCATGCTCCCTTGCCGCAATACGCACAGCTAGCGGCAGCCTTTGCGCTGACGCCTTTGGCCTTCAGGTGTCGGAAGAGGAAGCGAGGACGCTTCCTCTGTCGGACGATGATCGCCCTGACGCGGCGGCGAATGTGGGCGTCGAGAACGCCCAATCCTTGGACCGCCTCCGGCGTGCAGAGCCGGAAATGCGATATCCACCCCGTCAGGTATCGGCTGACGCCTTCGATGCAGGATGTGATGGATCGCCCCCAGTTCGGAGGCGTCATCTCCCGCATTTTCGTCCTCAGCCGTTGCTCTGCTTTGGCGGAGGGAAAGACGGCGACTTGGTCGCCTTCCTCCCCTCGCGCGCATCGAAAGCTGAAGCCCAGGAATTGAACCTCGTCGGGCGGACGCACGCCACTCTTCTCCTCGTTGACCTGAAGCCGCATGCGCGTCTCCAGAAATCCCCAAATCGACGCCATGACGCGCTTTCCGGCGCGCTCGCTGCGCACGAAGATATTGCAATCATCGGCATAGCGAACAAACCGGAGACCTCGCCTCGCCAGTTCGCCGTCCAACTCGTTGAGCACGATATTGGAAAGCAACGGCGAAAGCGGGCCCCCTTGAGGCGTTCCTTCCTGAACTGTGATCTTCGTTCCGTCCGGCATGACCACCGCCGCTTTCAGCATCAGGCGAACCAGGGCGACAATCCGTGGGTCCTTCACGCCCTCGGCGATCCGGGCCAGCAGCCGTTGATGATGAACTCGGTCAAAGAATTTGGCCAAGTCGAGATCAACCACTGTTTGATAGCCGTCCCTCAGATATCCCGTTGCTTCGGCGATGGCGGTATGAGCGCCGCGTTTGGGGCGGAACCCGTGACTGCTGGGGTGAAAGGTTGGCTCGAAGATCGGCTCCATGACCTGGAGCAGCGCCTGCTGAACCACCCTATCCACGATATTTGGAATGCCTAACCCTCTTTGCCCACCCCCTGGCTTTGGCAGCCATACGCGGCGGACATCGCCGGGCCGATAGCATCCCTCCAGCAGATCACGGCGCAAACGGGCGATGATAGCCGGGGCTTTCGCCTCCGCCGCTTCGACCGTCTCTCCATCCACTCCTGGCGCTCCCTTGTTGCGCACGACGTTCAACAGCGCCCTGGCCAGATTGGCTTCGGTCGCTGCGTCTTCGAGCAGCCGACTGGTGTCGGCCGCGCTGGCGTTGGGACCGCTCGTCTTCTTGCGCCTCGCTTTGTGCAGCAGAAAGCTTCGCTGCTCGGATGCGTCCGAACGCTCATCCTTTCCGCCCCCCGAAGGGCTGTCGGCGAACACGAAGCTCAATTGTCGTGGTCCCTTCTTTCTCAATCCATCTCCTCCTTTGCTCCGCTGGCTTTCACCAGCCTCCTCGCTCCTATGAGGAGATCCGACTTCTGCGTGGACGTCGTCCCGTCGTCGTTGCCTCCTTCGGGTCTACCGCTCGCGCGGACCCACGCAGACCTCCCTGGGTAAGTTCACTGGATGTCCCGCCGCTCCCGCCCCCATTACCGTCCTGGCCTCGAATGGATTTCGGGCGTCGCGTTTCCGTACACGCTGACCCGGCCGGTCCGGCTTGCTCAGGGATTACCTTTCGTTCGGTGCTGCGGTTCGCCTCGGGCTTCTTCCCCACACGGCCTCACGGCGCCAGCGCCGGCGTCTCACGACGGCGACGACTGCGTGCAGTTGCCTCCGGCTCGCGGTTGCTACCATCTCGCCCCGCGAAGGACTTTCACCTCCAATCCAGTGCCCATGCCAGGCACACACGGTCGGGCTACGCCCTCCCTTCGTCACCCCCACGGCGGCGCATTCTCATCCTGATTGTCGCGCGATTCTCATCCTGATTGTCGCGCCGCAGACGCTGGACAAGGCCCACATTCGTCATGAGGCGCCTCCGTGGCGACCGTGGCGCTGCGCATCCGGTGCAAGGCCATCTGTCCCAGCAGCGTCGCTATGCGTTCCCGTCGTTCCGGGGACAACAGGGTCCAGATCGACGCCGGCAGATCGCTCATCGCGGGATCCAAGCCAACGCGCCAGGGCGGACAGCGCTTCAAACCCGATTCTCGGCGATTTGTCGGTGTTCGTCAATTTATGAGCGGCGTCGTGAATGGGATATCGAGCGAACCTTTCGCACGACCAAAAGTCTGCTCGACACGCGGCCGATCTACCACAAGCTCGACGAAACGATCCGCGGCCACGTCGCCTGCAGCTTTCTCGCGCTCGTTCTCAAGAAGGAGCTCGAAGACCGGCTCGCCGCGGTCGACAGCGGCGCCCGCGCCTCCTGGCCCGCCGTGATGGCCGACCTCAACTCGCTCACCGAGACCGAGGTCGAGCAGGACGGCAAACGCTTCCTGCTGCGCTCCGCCCCACGCCCAGGCGCGAGCCTCGCGCTCTCCGCCCTCGGCGTCGCCCTGCCGCCGACAATGCGGCAGATCTCCGCCGCCTGATTTACGCGCTTCCTTCGTTTTGTAGTGCCACGCCCGCGGCGTAGCGCGATTTTGCGCGCGCGATCAAAAACTTGGCTCGGAGCACTGTCGAAGAGCAGTTAAGATCCGGGAAGCCGGAGCGTCGGTCGATCAGGGAACTTTCATTCCCGCGAACTCTCCCCCTCGACGGGTCCGGCGAGTCGAGCAGACCCGGCCGACTTGAAGGGCCAAGAGAACGGGTTCACATTGACACGAGCTTATTGACAGTCTTTGCGAGCTTGCGATCACGTCGGCTTTTGCGCTTCTCACTGCCTCTTGCGGCGACGCCTGGAGAAAAATAGGGAAATACGCTCATGTCACCGTAGACCCCCGGCGTTGCCCGCCCTTTGGTTACAGAGCGCTTGCAGCACGAATATTCTGGCAGCGCTCGTCTTCTTCTAGGTCTATGCGCAATTCTTTACCCACAGTCGCGGCCAATTTATTGGGCTGGCGCAGGAATTCCTTCAAACGCGACGAGTTCCTGCGCGTTGCAGTTCAGAGGCACGACAGCCGCCGCGACGGCTTCCACGAATGTGTCGTTCTCGGAGGCGCCGTTTTGTTCGAGATACTCGTAAAAGTCGCTTTCAAAGCGTTTGAGCATATCGCTCTGTTCGATTGGAAACAGAGAGCCAAGCACTGAGCGTGCGTCGGCCAGGGACAGCTCCGGCTTCGGTTGTGTGACGATTTCGAACCACTTCTGCTTGACCTCGTAATTTGGCTGAATTGCCTCGATCGCCAGGCGGCCTTTTTGCCCGCGATCGGACGCATCGATTGTCTTCAATTGAGCGAACAACGCCGGAGCGTCATTCTGCCCATAACGGGTGAGCTGGCGCACCATCATCCAGCGGCGGTCCAAATCCGGCGTCAATCCCGGCGCGATTTCGAGAGTCTTCGCCCACTCCGCCACTCGGGCCAAAGTCTCGGGTGTCTGCGCCAGGCCGACGTAAGAATCAAACCAGAATTTTTGCTCGTCCGATCCCGGTTCGCTGGCGTTAAGGCGATTCAAATACAGCGCTGCCATTTTGCCAATGAACGCGAGTCTCGCCTTCCGCTGCAAATCGGCGGCTTGCGGCCAATAATTGATCACGCTGGCTTCCTGCGGCCGATAGTTGATCTCGCCAGCCCTTTGATCCGGAGAAATCGTACCGAGGACGCGTTCGAGCACGATCTCATTCTGTTCCTGCGGCAAGTTCGCCTCGAGCACTTGAACGTACTCGTTCAAAGGCATTTCCGCGCTGCGCACCATGTGCCACAAATCGCCCCAGACCTGAGTTCGCAGCAGGGGATCCGAAACTGTTCGGAGATTTTTTTTTGCGAACGACAAACTAACGGAATCCAGTGAAACCAGGGCGTAGGTTTCATCCTGATAGTTCGGGTAAACAAAACCGGGACAAGCCCAGTCCCCCTGTAAGGTCTGAGTGGGTTTCTCGAGCACGACCGGAATCACGGTAGGCTCGCCGAGCCCTCCGTCTACTTGTTCGAATAATGCCAATTTCAACGCCTGCGGACGGGGGCGTGCGCCGTCCGATGCCGTGGAGGTCAACTCGACGGCATGCAGACGGCCATTTTCGCAAGTCCATTTGGCGTTCAGCACGTCGACGCCGCGCTGTCTGAGCCAGCGATCGGCCCAAGTCTGAAGGTCGCGGTCGGTCTGCGTTTGCAGCGTTGCGATGAGGTCCGTCAAAGTCGCGTTCTTGTAAGCGTACTTGCGAATGTAGTCCTGAAGCCCGAGCTGGAATTTCTCAGGAGTCATGTATGCCGAGAGCTCTCTCAGCGCGCTCGCACCCTTTCCGTATGTGATGCCGTCAAACGTTGACATGGCGTCTTTGACGCCGCCGACCGGCGATTCGATCGGGTGCGCGGTCACCAGGCTGTCCTCCCAATATCCCCAGGCCTTGTTTTCTGAGTAAAAATCCTGCCACGACTCATTGAATTCGGTGGAATTCTTCAGCGCCATTGCCGCCATGAACGTCGCGAAGCTTTCGTTCAGCCACAAATCATTCCACCAGGCCATGGTCACAGTGTCGCCGAACCACATGTGCGCCATTTCGTGCAGCAACGTCGACGCCAAATTGCGCTGTTGCCGTCGGGTCATTTTGGAGCGCGAAACATACTCGTCCTCGTCGAAGGTCACGGCGCCGACATTTTCCATTGCGCCCGCCTCGAATTCGGGAAGAATAACCTGGTCGTACTTTTTGAACGGATAGGGATAGTCGAAGTACGCGTCGTAAAATTTCAGGCCCTCTTTGGTGTAGCTGAACCATTCTTTTGAGTCGATGTATCTCGCCATCGACGGACGCCCAAACAGACGCAGCGGAATATCCTCGAACTGATCCGTCCAAACCTTGAATGGACCCGCGTGCAGTGAAAACAAGTAGGTCGCGATCTTGGGAGTGGAGGGAAACCTCCATTGTTTTTTGCCGTTCGCGAGCGGTCTCGCATCGATCTCACGGGTCGTACTGATCACTTGCCACCGCTCCGGCGCGTTCACCGTCAGCGCCAGCACCGCCCTCATGTCAGGCTGGTCGAAGCACGGCATGAACTTATTGGCGTCAAAAGTTTCAAATTGGGTGTAGAGAAAAATCTCTTTCGTTTCGGGGTCGACGTACCGATAGAGGCCTTGCCCCTGCGTCGAATACTCTTGCGTGTACTCGATAGTGACCGAATTGTGACTCGATTTTATTAAAGCGCTGGCCGGCAGATCGATCCAATAATCCTTCTTGGCGGAGAGTTCCATCGTTTGATTGTTCAATGTGATGGACGAAACCTTGCCTTCAAAAAAATCCAGTCTGACCGCCGAATCGTTGTCGAGCAGGTCGAAATCGATCCGGATCTTGCCGGAATACGTCGGACTCTTTTCATCCAGATCGACAGTCAGGTCGTACCGAACCTCGCTAATTCGACGACTTCTGGCTTCGGCCTCGACGCGAGTGAGGTCTGAACCTTCGATCTTACTATGAGTTGCGGCCACATCCTTGGCTGTGGTGGTTTGGCATCCCGCGAGGCAGGCCAAAATGGCGCCAAAAACGAAGACTCGCGCGCGGCCGAACATGTCCACTCCGCTAAAACTTTACACTGCGCCCCGGTTTTGACGACGCGACCCGCCAGGTCGTCCGCAAATCATCTGGGGCGACCTCACGCCTCCAAACGGCGCCGCGCGAGCCGGCAAGCGCCAAAAGGGCGACGCACCGAACCTGACAGGCGAGGCGCTGTTCTTGACTCATCCGACAGGAAACCACCATAGCGCGCTGCGAACGCACTGTGAACATGCATCGAGGTGCACGACATCTGACTGTGAGTTGGCGCCCCGAACGTTGGGCCGGGAGGAAGGGGCCTCGCCCTCGGGTCACGGTGACAGGCCCTCCAATTCGGCAATGCGCAAGGTCAGAGGCGCCAGGGGCATCGAGCGGCCCGGAAAAAGGATAGTTGCGGTCGCCTCACCGTTCTTCCAATGCCCTTGCGGTCATCCTATCGCGCGTCGTCACGGCCGTCATCCCCCAGCGCACGTTTGGTCAGGCTATGACCGCAACCCCGCCTTCGCGCGTCCGTTCAGACGAACGCCGACAGCTTCCCGAAATGCTCCGCCAGAAGATAGTAAACGGTGACTCTGTTCTTCGTCCGGTCGGCGTGCATTCTGTCGCCGACCGCGTGGATCGCCTTGTCCAGGTCGGCGTCGGGGGCCGTCAGGCCGAGCTTCTTCTTCAGGAAACTGTCGCGCACGCGCTTGACTTCTTCCGGATCGGTGAACGAGACCAGCGAAGCGTCCCTGCTGTGCAGCGCGATGCCGCAATGCTTGACGATCCCGGCGATCGCCTCCCGGTTGGCGTTGGGAACGTATTTCAGAACGTCGACCGCCCATTCCTCGGACATCGATTCCTCCTTGGCCGGCGGCTCCGATATTGGCGCCGGCACTTGGGAATTATGCGTTCTCGCGAGTTGTGGCAAGCGGGGCGCCGCTGTGCGCCACCGGTCAGGGCGCCGTGCCGGATATGGCGGCTTCCGGGTCACAACTCGCCAATTGATACCTGAAGTCGAATTGGGGATCATCGGGTTATTCTGTCATGGAGGTGGCCTTGGGTCAGTCCGTCAAGATCATCGACGGAGGCAAGCTGGTCATTCCGGCCCATATGCGGCGAGCAATGGGGATCGCTCGCGGCGACACGGTCGTGGTCGAGTTGCTGCCGGAAGGAGAGTTGCGGGTCCGGCCGCTCGCCGCCGCCGTTCGGCAGGCGCAGGCGATCGTTCGCGAGCAGATCAAGGGGGATCGAAGTCTCGCCGAGGAACTGATGCGCGAACGCAAGCAGGAAGCCGCGCGTGAGTGAGAAATATATTCTCGACGCGTCAGCGCTTCTCTGTCTGCTTCAAGACGAAAAGGGCGCGGAGCGGGTCGCCGAGGCGTTGCCGGAAGCTCAAATCGGGGCTGTCAATTTTTCCGAGGCGTTCGGC
Organism: uncultured Alphaproteobacteria bacterium; assembly: GCA_963741405.1. GTDB lineage: Bacteria > Pseudomonadota > Alphaproteobacteria > Rhizobiales > Beijerinckiaceae > Roseiarcus. The sequence continues at coordinate 137,923 of CAVUHX010000014.1, read as the reverse complement.
AAGCTGGTCGAGGCCGGCCTCGACGAAGCAGCAATTCTAAAACTATCGAATTGGGGTCCATTCATGAGCCACCTCGGATATGTGTGAGTTCTGGCGGGATGGTGAAGTTGGTCAGGGAATCGAGGATGGCGCGCCAAGAGGGAAAGACGACGTAGGCGGTCAGCATGAGGATATGGGCGAAGAAGCTGGTTCGCTTGTCGGCGGCTTGGCGCGCGGCTTGCCAGGGTGGCTCGATCAGTTCGAGCACGGTGTGCCAAGCGAAGGCGAGCAGATTGAGGGCCGCTAGCGTCATGGCGAGAAAGTCCCGGCCGTGCCCGAAGTTGTGTTCGAGCTCGTAGCCATGGTTTTTCATGACGTTGAAGCTCTCGTTCTTGATTTTCCATCTCGCGCGGCCACAGGCGACGATTTCTGCGACGTTGGCCTGAGAAACGGGAAGGCTGGTCACCCAGGCCATGGAATATTTGACCTTTCCCTTGGCGTCGACGATCTCGAAGCCGATCCAGTTGACGAGGATGGCGTCCTTGGCCTCGCGGATCGGAACCGCCTCGATCCAGCGATAACGGAACGTCTCTTTCGGGGTGCGGCGGCGCGATTTCTCCTCGTGGCTCGAAAGCTCGGCCCCGGCGATGAAGTCGTAGAGCGCCTTGTGCGAGGTTTCCTTGGCTGTGAAGATGAAATCATCGCCGGCGTCCGTGACCATCTTGGCGACGGGATGGCAGGCGAACAAATCGTCGCCCAGATAAATCGGCCGCAGCGGGGCGAGCCGCGCGCCATGCTTGCCGAACCAGCGCTTGACGGCATTACGCTCGCAGTCCTGTTTCTCGGCGCCGTCTCGGGTCGCGATGAATTCCGGCATCAAGGGCACGACCTTGGAATGGCCGGGCGCCACGACCGTCGCGGACAACAGGCTATGATAGTTCTCGGTCCTGCCGTTGGACCGCTTGCGGGTGAGACAGTTCGGACAGCCGAGCTTTTGCGAGCAGAAATACTCGGTTCCATCCCATGCAACCAAGGTTCTGCCGTCCAGCCGACTGAAGGCCTGTCGGATCGGGGGCTCGGTCAGCAGCGTTTCCATGCGCTCGAAACAAGGCTGCAAAAGCGCGGGGTCGGCCTCGTCCAGTCGATCGCGGATATAATTGTCCGAAGGGATTCGACCGATCCCGAACAGCGTCTGGCAGTTGGAGCGGCCATGGCCCTTCTCCAGCGCGCGCTGAAAACGGAGAAACGACGCGCCCTGCATGAAAAACATCGCGAAAGCCGAGAGGCCTTGGCCTGCTCGGTGCCGCGCCGGTCGCGGCGCAGGCGGAAACGGCGAGTTGGCCAGAGACGGTTGACCTCCTGACGCAGCAGCGCTCGCAGGCCCAGAGCTGCGTCGACGAGCTCAAGTCCAGCGGCGACAAAGCGGCGATCGCGGCCGGCCGCAACGATTACAAAGCAGCCAAGAAGTATGCCGACGGCGTTATCGCGGGCTTTACGACGGCGCTGGTTATGGGGGGCAAGCCGGAAGACCTCCCAGCGACCCAGGCCAATCTCGAAAAGGCCGGAGCGGGCCTTCAGGAATTTTGCGAGAAAGCCGTCAAGGCGGCGTCCTCCGCGAGCGGGACGAAAGGCGTGGTGGAGGACATCATCAAGGGGACGATCGCGCCGGTGGTGGACGGGATCAAGTCGGCGGCCGGAGTCCTCTGGACGCGGCACGTTGAAAAGGACTTGCTCGAACAGCAGATGATCAGGAGCGAACTCGAGGCCGCGAAATGGCCCGACTTTTGAAGCGTCGTGCTGGCGGAATCGCGTCGCGCCGTCGCCAGAGTTGACAGATCGCCCGGCGACGCCCAGATTCCATTCTTGCTCGAGGGGCGTCCCGACCGGGGCTGAGACGGCGACGAGCCGAACCCTTTGAACCTGATCCGGGTCATGCCGGCGAAGGGACGTAGCCGACCTCAAAATGATCGGTCGCCTCATCCCGCCGTCATGATTCGCCGCGCGAGGAGACGGCCATGAACGAGATTCCCAAATTCGCCGCGCCGCAAAGCGTCACCACGGGCCCGATCGCCGGATCTCACAAGGTCTACGCTTCGCCCAAGGGCCGAGCGGACCTCCGGGTGCCGTTCCGCGAGATCGCGCTGAGCGACCCGAACGAGCCGCCGGTCCGGGTCTACGATCCGTCTGGCCCTTATACCGAAAGCGCCGTGCGGATCGACCTCGATCGGGGTCTGTCGTCGGTGCGCGAGCCCTGGATCGCCTCGCGCGGCTTCGCGGAGATCGACGGTCGCTTGATCAGGCCGGAGGACAATAGCGTCACGGCGGCCGACCATCTCGCGCCACTTTGCCCGGCGCAGCGAACGCTGCGCGCCGGGACACCGGGCCAACTCGTCACCCAGTACGAATTCGCCCGCGCCGGAATCATCACGGAAGAGATGATCTATGTCGCGCACCGCGAAAACCTTGCGCGTGAGGCGGCGGTCGGGGAGGCGGGTGCCCGGATCGGCGACGGCGAGAGCTTCGGGGCCGAGATTCCCGAGTTCGTCACGCCAGAGTTCGTGCGGAGCGAGGTGGCGCGCGGGCGGGCGATCATTCCCGCCAACATCAATCACGTCGAGCTCGAGCCGATGGCGATCGGCCGCAACTTCCTGGTCAAGGTCAACGCCAACATCGGCAATTCGGCGGTGAGTTCGGGCGTCGCCGAGGAAGTCGAGAAGATGGTGTGGGCGATCCGCTGGGGCGCCGACACGGTGATGGACCTGTCGACCGGCCGCAACATCCACAACATCCGCTCCTGGATCGTGCGCAATTCGCCGGTTCCGATCGGCACCGTGCCGATCTACCAGGCGCTGGAGAAGGTCGGCGGCGATCCGCTCAAGCTCGACTGGGACGTGTTCAAGGACACTCTGATCGAGCAGGCGGAGCAGGGCGTCGACTATTTCACCATCCACGCCGGCGTGCGGCTCGCCTATGTGCCGCTGACGGCGAAGCGCGTCACCGGCATCGTCTCGCGCGGCGGCTCGATCATGGCGCGCTGGTGCCTCGCCGGGCATCGCGAGAGTTTCCTCTATGAGCGCTTCGGCGACATCTGCGACATCATGCGCAAATACGACGTATCGTTCTCGCTCGGCGACGGCCTGCGACCGGGTTCGAACGCCGACGCCAACGACAGGGCGCAGTTCGCCGAACTCGAGACGCTCGGCGAACTGACGAAGGTCGCGTGGGACAAGGGCTGCCAGGTGATGATCGAGGGCCCTGGCCACGTACCCATGCACAAGATCAAGATCAACATGGACAAGCAGCTGCGCGAATGCGGCGAGGCGCCGTTTTACACCCTCGGTCCGCTGACGACCGACATCGCGCCGGGCTACGACCACATCACCTCGGGCATCGGAGCGGCGATGATCGGCTGGTTCGGCACAGCGATGCTCTGCTACGTGACCCCGAAGGAGCATCTGGGCCTGCCGGACCGCGAGGACGTGAAGACCGGCGTCATCACCTATCGCATCGCCGCTCACGCCGCCGATCTCGCCAAGGGTCATCCGGCGGCGCGCATACGCGACGACGCGGTGTCGCGCGCCCGGTTCGACTTCCGCTGGCAGGACCAGTTCAACCTGTCGCTCGACCCGGACACCGCCCGCAAGTTCCACGACGAGACCCTGCCGAAGGACAACCACAAGGTCGCGCATTTCTGCTCGATGTGCGGGCCGAAATTCTGCTCGATGAAGATCACCCAGGACCTTCGCGCCGAAGCCGAGGCGATGGCCGGCATGGCGGAGAAATCGCGCGAGTTCGTCGAGGGCGGCGGCGAGCTTTATATCGACGCGGCGGAGTAGGCCCATCCGCGCCACCGTGGTCGCGCGAATCCGCCGATGCATCTTTCGTGGTAATCTAGTCTAGTGTAGACTAAGGCGAGTTCAATCAAAAGGCGGCGTCGCATGTGGACCGTCCAAGAGGCAAAGGCCAAACTATCCGAGGTTCTGGAGCGCGCGCGGGCAGGGGAGGCGCAGGTCATCGGCGCGCGCGATCCCTGCGTTGTCGTCTCCATGGACGCGTACGAGCGTTTGACCCGGCGCCAGGCGGAGCCGCACATGGGCAAATGGCTGGTCGAGAACCTGAGGGGTCTTGGCCAGATCGAATCGCCCTCCCGCGGCGACGAACGCCCGGTTCCGTTCGCCGACTGGACCGAAGAGGATTTCGGCTCTTGAGCGAACGGCGGACTATGCTCGACACCAACGTGCTCTCGGAACTACTGCGCCCCGATGGGGACGCTAGGGTGATCGCTTTCATCGAACGCCAGACCGACCCGGTCGTTTCCGCCGTAATGTTCCACGAACTGACCTATGGCGTCGAACTGCTGCCGGCCGGCCGGAAGAAGGCGCAGTTGAGCGCCGGGATCGAGACTTTTCGCCGGCAATTCCGCGATCGGACGATCGCTATCGACGCCGAGATTGCAGACATCTCCGGGCGACTTCGCGCCGGGGACGTGCGATCCGGGTTTTCCTTGCAAGCGATGGATGCCTTGGTCGCCGCGAGCGCGATCGCAGCTTCCTCGCGGCTCGCGACGCGCAACACAAAGGATTTCGAACGGCTGGGAATCGAATTGGTGAATCCGTGGGCGCACTGAATGCCCTCTGGCCCGTCGAAGGCGCTGCTCGTCCATGGCGAACCGCGAGAAATTGACGCTGCGACGCTGACGCAGGGTCTCGAAGCGCTGGACTACGGCGAGGCGAGTGTCGCGACCGCGCTCAATGGCGAATTCACGCCTGCCCGGGCGCGCGGAACAACGCCGGTCAGGGAGACCGGATCGAGATTGTGGCGACGCGGCAGGGCGAATGAGGAAGTCAAAGTTTGATACATTAGGATAACAGTGATGCCACTTGGAGATATCAACAAACGCATGTATATCGAACGTGCTATTCATGATTGTGACGCGCTCGGGCGTGAACGATTTCTGAGGCAATATCATTATGGACGTTCGCGGGACATTTCTTTGATATACGAAGGCCGGCAGTACGACGCTAAAGCAATCGTCGGCGTCGCTCACCAGTATGTGCCTAATTCGTTAGGGCCACTTTCAAATCGCGATTTTAACAGCAGACACGATGCTGAGCCGCTACTTTGGCAACTCGGATTTGATACGGTCGACAATACACGCCATCCCGATTTTAGGCATTCAATCGGTGAACTTGAAACCGAATACCAACGGCAAGTTTGGCTGCGCAGGAACCAGGCAATATTTTCCGGACCAGTCAAATCGTACTGGCGGAACCGATGCGCCGTGACCGGCATCAAGGATCCAAGTTTACTTAAGGTTTGTCTACGTGTCGGACAAACTGTCTCCATCCGACCGGACGAAAATACATCTCAGTGACGCACTCAAGATCGGAGTGGATCAAAGGCATCGGCCGTTCCTTAAATACCGCTACGACAAATTTCAAACGGCACAGTAGGGAGACGAAGGAAACTGTCGTGACCCCATCCCCCGATCCCTTTTACCCGATCGTCGAAAGCGCGGACTGGGGCGGCCGGCTGGTCCGCGCCGGCGCGCGGCTCATCCAGCTTCGCGTCAAGGACAAGGACGAGGGATCGATCGCGCATGAGACGCGGGAGGCGCTCGCCCTCCGCCGCAACGCCGGCGCAACGCTTGTCGTCAACGACTACTGGCGGATCGCCATCGCCGAGGGAGCGGATTGGGTGCACCTCGGGCAGGAGTATCTCGACGCCGGCGATCTGTCCGCCATCAGCAAGGCGGGGCTCAAGCTCGGCGTCTCGACCTACGACGAGGCCGAGCTCGCGCGCGGGCTCGCGGCCGATCCCGACTATGTCGCGTTCGGGCCGATCTTCCTGACTGTCTCCAAGGACCTGACAGTCCGGGCGCAGGGTCTCGAACGGCTTGCCGAGTGGAAGCGCCGCGTCAGCCCGCTGCCGCTCTCCGCCATTGGCGGGCTCGACCTCGCGCGGGCGAAGCTGTGTCTGGCCGCCGGCGCCGATACGCCGACCTAGAGGCGCGCGCGAAACAATGGATCGCGGCGACGCGGCTCAAGTCAGCGCCCAAGTCAGCGCCCAAGCGATCGCGCGGACGCCGATCGCGCTGATCGTCGCTGGCTCCGACTCGGGCGGCGGGGCTGGCATTCAGGCGGACCTCAGAACCTTTGCCGCGCTCGGCGTCTACGGCGCGGCCGCGATTACCGCGCTGACCGCGCAGAACACGCTCGGCGTGCGCGCGGTCCATCTCGCGCCGCCCGACGTCGTCGCGGCGCAGGTCGAGGCGGTGATGGACGATTTCGACGTCGCCGCAGTCAAGATCGGCATGCTGGGGAGCGCGGCGATTGCGAGCGTGGTGGCGGAGACGCTTGGCTTCCCCTCACCCCGGCCCTCTCCCGCAAGCGGGAGAGGGGGCGAATCCCTTCTCCCGCTTGCGGGAGAAGGTGGGCGCGCGAAGCGCGGCCGGATGAGGGCATTTGTGGTTTACGACCCCGTCATGATCGCGTCCTCCGGCGACCAGCTGAGCGGAACGGGCTTCGTCGCGGCGGTAAGAGCGAGCCTCCTGCCGCGGGTCGATTGCCTCACGCCCAATCTCGCCGAGGCGGCGGCGCTGCTCGGAGGGGCGATTGCCCGAAGCGAAGCCGACATGACGCGGCAGGGCCGCGCGCTGCTGGCGCTTGGACCGCGAGCCGTGCTGATGAAGGGTGGGCATTTGCCCGGCGAGGAGGCAGTGGACATTCTCGTAACGGCGGACTCCGTCGGTCGCTTCGCCTGTCCGAGGGTCGCCTCGAAGAACCTGCACGGGACCGGCTGTACGCTGTCGAGCGCGATTGCCGCCAACATCGTCCTTGGCGCGCCGCTGCCCGAGGCCGTGGCCGCCGCCAAGGTTTTCGTCCGCGATGCGATCGAGACGGGGCGCGAGGTGAAACTCGGGGCGGGACCGGGACCGCTCGTTCAGATGAATCTTCGACGTTGACTTGCCGGCTCGCATTGTTGCGCTAGCCTACCCTTCGGAGGCGGGCGCGGATGACCGACGACAGAGGCGACTTCTACAGGTCTTTGCCTGTTCTGGGCGATTTCGCCGAGGCCGTGAGGGCGGAGAACTTTGCTCCCCTGCCGCAAGACTGGGTGGTCGGCTTTTCCGACATCGTCGGCTCGACGGCCGCAATCTCCGAAGGGCGCTACAAGACGGTCAATTTCGTCGGCGCCAGCGCGATCGCGGCTGTCTCCAACGCGCTTGGCCGGCGCCCGTTTCCCTTCGTCTTCGGCGGCGATGGGGCGAGCTTCGCTGTCCCGGCTGCCGACGCTTCTGCGGCCGCACAGGCGCTCGCTGCGCTCGCCTCGTTTGCCCGAGCCGAATTCGAGCTCGATCTGCGCGTCGCCATGGTTCCGTTGCGAGAAATCCGGGCAGTGGGCAGGGACATTCGGGTCGCCCGATTCGCTGCGTCCGAGCGCTGCGCCTACGCCATGTTTTCGGGTGGCGGAGTGACCTGGTTCGAGGAGCAGGCGAAGCGCGGCGAATACGCGCTCGCAGCGGCTTCGCCCAGCGCCCGTCCCGACCTCGCGGGCCTGTCCTGCCGATGGGGCGTCGCCCCGGCGAAGCATGGCGTGGTGCTCTCGCTCATCGTCGCGCCGCGCGGTGAAGATCTGCGCTACCCGACCCTCGTTCAGGATATCGTCAGGATGGCGTTCGACGGCGCGGAGACCGGACGGCCAGTGACCCTCGATCGGCTCGGGGCCGCTGCTCCCGCCCAATCGATCGCGCTCGAGGCCCATGCGCTGAAATCGACCGGCGCCTCCAGCGTCAGGGCGACCCTCAATGCCGCAGCTGGTTACGCCCTCGGCGTGACCTTTCACAAACTCAGCCTGAAGGCCGGCGGGTTCGACGCCACCCTCTATGCGGCCGATGTCGCCGCCAACGCCGATTTCCGCAAGTTCGACGACGGGTTGCGCATGACGCTCGACTGCACGGCCGCCTTCGCCGATCAGCTGGAGGCGCGCCTGAGCGCCTCCAGCGACTTCGCCGATTGGGGCGTCTTTCGCCAGAAGTCGGCGCAAATCACCTGCTTCGTCCCCTCGATCACCGAACGGGACCACGTGCACTTCGTCGACGGGGCCGAGGGGGGCTACACCATGGCCGCGAGCGCGCTGAAGGCGCGGCGGCTCCTGAAGGCCGGCGCGGCCTGAAGTCGGGGCGCATCCCGGCGTGGATATCCCCCCGCGCGCCCCTGCGCGCAAGGGCGCGATTTGCTACCGTGCCCGCCATGGAAGCCTCGAGCGCCAATCCAGGGCCAGAAACCGTCGCCGCCCGCCTCACGCCGATGATGGCCCAGTATCTCGAGATCAAGGCGGCCAATCCGGACTGCCTGCTGTTCTATCGGATGGGCGACTTCTATGAGCTCTTCTTCGATGACGCGGAGGTGGCGAGTCGCGCGCTCGGCATCGTGCTGACCAAGCGCGGCAAGCACGAGGGCCAGGACATCCGCATGTGCGGCGTGCCGATCGAGCGCGCCGACGACTATCTCAACCGCCTGATCGCCCTCGGCCATCGCGTCGCGGTGTGCGAGCAGCTCGAAGATCCGGCGGAAGCCAAGAAGCGGGGCGCGAAGTCGGTCGTGAGCCGCGGGGTCGTGCGGCTGGTGACGCCCGGCACAATCACCGAGGAGCGGCTCCTCGAGCCTGGGCGCGTGCGGCTCCTTGTTGCGGTCCAGCGCCTCCGCGCAAGTGAAACGCGCGCGGCCTATGGTTTGGCGGCGCTCGATCTTTCGACCGGCGCGTTTTCGCTCAGCGAAGCCGACGAGACCGGCCTCGCCGCCGAGATCGCGCGGCTGGAGCCCAGCGAGATCGTCGCCGCCCAGACGGTTTCGGACGAGCCCGCCTTCCGCCGCATTGTCTCCGACATGCGGGTTCCGGTAACCCCGCTTGCGCGGGAGGCCGGCGACGGATCGGCTGCCGAGCGCAGGGTCTGCGAATTCTATGGCGTCGAGACGCTCGACGGCTTCGGCGCCTTCACGCGCGCCGAGATCGCCGCGGCGGCGCTCGCGCTCGCCTATGTCAGGCGCACCCAGCTCGATGCGCGCCCGGCGCTCTCTCCACCGGCGCGTCGCGCCCGCGGCGCGGCCCTTGAGATCGATCCCGCGACGCGCGCCAATCTCGAGCTGACCCGGACGCTGGCCGGCAGCCGCGACGGCTCTCTGCTCGCGACGATTGACCTCACGGTGACCCCGGCCGGGGCGCGGCTCCTCGCCGAGCGGCTTGCGAGTCCGCTCACCGATCCCCACGCGATCAACGGTCGCCTCGATTGCCTCGACTTCCTCGTCGAGGCCCACGCGCTGCGCGACGCGCTGCGCCGGGCGCTGGCGAGCGCGCCGGACTTCCTGCGCTCGTTGTCGCGGCTCAGCCTCGATCGCGGCGGGCCGCGCGATCTCGCTTCCGTTCGCGACGGTCTCGCCGCGACGGCGGCAGTCGCGCGCCTGCTCGGCGAGGCCGACGGCCTGCCCGCGGAACTCGAGCGCAACTTCGCGGCCCTGAGCCTCGATTGCGCCGCGCTCGAGCGCGGCCTTTCCTCGACGCTGGCCGACGATCTGCCGCTGGTCAAGCGCGACGGCGGCTTTGTGCGCGCGGGCGCGCTCACCTCCCTCGACGAAGCCCGGAGCCTGCGCGACGAAAGCCGCCGCGTGATCGCCGACATGCAGGCGGCTTACGCCGAGGAGACGGGAGTCAAGCTGCTCAGGATCAAGCACAACAACTTCCTCGGCTATTATATCGAGACGCCGCAGGCGCAGGGCGAGGCTCTGCTGAAGCCGCCGCTCAACGCGCGCTTCATCCATCGCCAGACGATGGCCGGCGCGCTCCGCTTCACCACCAACGCGCTCGTCGATCTCGAGGCGAAGATCGCCTCCGCCGCGGACGGGGCGCTCGCGCTCGAACTCGACGCCTTCGAGCGCCTGCGTCAGGCCTGCCTTGCCGAAAGCGATGCCCTGCGCGGCTTCGGCGCGGCGCTCGCCGAGATCGACGCCGCAGCGTCTCTCGCCGAACTCGCGGTGAAGCGCGACTGGACGCGGCCGCTCGTCGACGCTTCGCTCGCCTTTCGGATCGAGCGCGGGCGCCATCCGGTGGTCGAGGCGGCGCTCAAGGGCGCCGGCGAGCCCTTCGTCGCCAACGACTGCGATCTTTCCGGCGACGTCGCCGATGGCGGGCGCATCGCGGTCGTCACCGGCCCGAACATGGCGGGAAAGTCGACCTATCTGCGCCAGAACGCGCTGGTCGCGCTCATCGCCCAGATGGGCTCCTACGTGCCGGCGGCGCGCGCCCACCTCGGCGTCGTCGACCGCCTGTTCTCGCGCGTCGGCGCGGCGGACGACCTCGCGCGAGGGCGCTCCACTTTCATGGTCGAGATGGTCGAGACTGCGGCGATCCTCAACCAGGCGACCGCCCGCTCGCTCGTCATCCTCGACGAGATCGGGCGCGGCACGGCGACCTTCGACGGCCTCAGCATCGCCTACGCCTGCGTCGAGCACTTGAATGCGACAAACCGCTCGCGCGCCCTGTTCGCCACCCATTTCCACGAGCTGACCCAGCTCTCCGAGATTCTTCCCCGGCTCACGAACCTCACCATGCGGGTGAGCGAGTTCAAGGGGAGCCTCGTCTTCCTGCACGAGGTCGCGCGCGGCGCGGCCGACCGCTCCTACGGCATCCAGGTCGCCAAGCTCGCGGGTCTGCCCGCCTCCGTGGTCAAGCGGGCGCGAAAGGTGCTCGCCGACCTCGAGGCCTCGCGCCCGAGCGGCGCGCTCGATTCGCTGCCGCTCTTCTCCTACGAGCCGCACGAGCCGCCGCCGCCTTCGCACGATGCATTGCGCGAGGCGCTCGCCGGGCTCGACCCCGACGCGATGAGTCCGCGCGAGGCCCACACGGCGCTTTATGCGTTGAAGCGGCTCATTGAGGACAAGGCATGACCGATCCGCAAGTCCTCGTCGCGACCCTCATCGCCGCCTATCTCTATGTCGTCACGCCCGGTCCGGCGTTCCTCGCGCTGTTCACGCTCGCCGCGTCGCGCGGGCGGGTCTCCGGGGCCTGGTTCATCACCGGCCATCTCGTCGGCGACGTGACCTGGGGCGCTCTGGCGGTGGCGGCGATCATCGGCGCCAACCAGATCGGACCGACCCTGTTCGAGCTGCTCGGCTTCGTCTGTGGACTCTATCTGATCTATCTCGGATGGCGTGCGGTGACGACGCGCAGGGACGCTCCGCCTCGGACGATCGGCGGGAGCCGGCCGCTCGCGACCGGAATGGCCTTCGGCCTCACCAATCCGAAGTCCTATCCCGTGGCGCTCGCCATGTTCTCGGCGATCGTCGCGCCCTATATCGGGGCGCTGAAAATGGCCGACGCGCCGCAGATGTTCGCCGCCGCTTTCCTGGGCTTCCTGCTCGCCGACGCGACCCTGATCTTCGCCGCCGGCCTGCCGGCGGTCAGGAAGTTCTTCCTCACCCATGGGGTTGCAGTGACAAGGGCGGTCGGCGTGATCTTCATCCTGTTCGGCGCCCGTTCGATCGCCGACGCGGCGGGCGGGGCGATGCGGAAGACGGCGTGAGGGGCGCTGTCCCCTCGTCCCGCTTCCGGTCGCCGCCCTTCATCCTGTTTGTCAACAGACGCCCGTAACCGCTATGGATCCGAGCGTACCGGCAACCTCTCCGGCCGGCCGGGCGCGCCCCGTTCCGGTCTGAAAACAGGAAGGAACTCTCCCTGTTATTTATACGTAGAGGCGATGGTTAATAGGTTCATTAGTTTGCTCCAAACTTTTAGGAAAGCAGATCTTTTCCTCGCTGGACCTGGTCGAAGAGCACACGGCTCTAACTTGTTTCTCCCTGTTACCAGTAGAAACAAGTCAGGGTAAGGGGCAGGGCCAAACGTTTGACGCTTCGCGCCGCGCCTCATCAGGCCGGCTTCGCCTCCACCTTCTCCCCGTCAACAGAGACAGGGGAAGGCCGCCTCTCGAATTGCACCGCAAGGACCGGAGTTCGGCGGCGAGGCGGCCGCGATAGAAAGGAACCACAAGCAAATTTCCGGAGCAGCCCCTATGTTCACCGCCATGCCCGAAGCCAGCCGTTCCCTTGCTCCCGAGGACATGTGGGAAGCCGTGCGCCGCCGCGATCCGGCCTATGACGGCGCGTTTTTCGTCGCGGTCAGGACGACCGGCGTCTATTGCCGGCCAAGCTGCAGGTCGCGTCCGGCGAAGCGGGAGAACGTCTCCTTCTTTGCGAGCCCCGCCGAAGCTTTGCGGGCGGGATACCGCGCCTGCAAGCGGTGCCGGCCCGACCTTTTCGGCCAGCCCGACCCGCAGGTCGAGACGGTCAGGCGCGCCTGCGAACGCATCGCGTCGGCCGAGGCGCCGCCGTCGCTGGACGACCTCGCGAGAGAAGCGTCCTTCAGCCCGTTCCACTTCCATCGCGTCTTCAAGAAGGTCACCGGCGTGACGCCAAAGGCCTATGGGGCCGAGATGCGGGCGCGGCGCGCGGTCGAAGGGCTCAAGACCGCCAGGACCGTCACCGAGGCGATCTACGACGCAGGCTACAATTCCTCGAGCCGCTTCTACGCGCATTCGACCGCGCGGCTCGGCATGACCCCTAGCGCCATCCGCCGCGGCGGCGAAGGCCTCGTCATCCGCTTCGCGGTCGGCGAGGCCTCGCTCGGCAACGTGCTCGTCGCCACGACCGACAAAGGCGTCTGCGCCATCATGATGGGCGACGATCCGGACGCTCTCGCAAGCGATCTGCAGGACCGCTTCCCGCGGGCGGAACTCATCGGCGGCGACGCCGATTTCGAGCGCACCGTCGCGGCTGTCGTCGGCCTCATCGAGGGGCCCGGCCAGAACCTCGATCTGCCGCTCGACATCCGCGGCACCGCCTTCCAGCAAAAGGTTTGGCAGGCGCTACGCGCCATCCCGCCGGGCGAGACGGCGAGCTACGCGGAGATCGCGCGCGCGGTCGGCCTGCCGAAGGCGGTGCGCGCGGTGGCCCAGGCCTGCGCCGCCAATCCGCTGGCGGTCGCGATTCCCTGCCATCGGGTCGTGCACAAGGACGGCGGCCTGTCGGGCTATCGCTGGGGCGTCGAGCGCAAGCGCAAGCTGCTCGACCGCGAGGTCGCTTGATGGCGGCGCCTGAGCCGGCCCTCAGTCGCTCGCGGGTGGGGCCGGCGACAGCCGGCCGGGTGAGGGCTTGGCTGTCGAGGCCGCGATCGATCAACTCGACTGGCCGGCGCTCGAACTCAACCTCGGCGCTTTCGGCTCAGCCGTTGCGCCAAAGCTCCTGCCGGCGCGTCGCAGCGATGTATGGAGACGGCGAGCGCTTCCGCTCGACGATCATCATGGCGCGGCACGGCTTCGGCCGGGGCGAATACAAATATTTTGCCGATCCGCTGCCCGAACTCGTGGGCGCCCTTCGCCGCGGTCTTTACCGGAAGCTCGCGCCGGTCGCCGAAAGGTGGAGCGCGGCGATGGGCCTCGATGCGCATTATCCTCCCGAGCACGACGCGTTCCGCGCCCGCTGCCGGGGGGCCGGCCAGACGCGGCCGACGCCGCTCCTTCTTCGCTACGGCCCGGGCGACTACAATTGCCTGCATCAGGATGTCTACGGTCCAATCGTCTTCCCGACAGCCTGTCGCTGGACGGCGCCACCTGCTCGCCGCATGCACGCGATGTCTAGGGCTGCGGCCGCTGATGACGCCGCTGTTGCTGAGCGTCGCGATCGTGCCCGCGTTCGCCACGCCCGCCCCGCCGCCGCCGCCATAGTATTGGTCAGCACTCCGATCGTGCCGGAATTCGACGCACTGGAGCTCAGGCCCGACTACGCCGAGGCCTACAGCAACCTTGCCAATCTGCTCCTCGACCAGGGCGCATACGACCACGCCGAGGCCATGGCGCGGCGCGCGATCAAGCTCAAATCGGATCTCGCCGACGCTTACATCAATCTCGCCGCGGTCGCGACCGCGCGCCACCGCTACGCCGACGCGCTGCATGTCCTCGACGCGCTGCTGGCTTTTGCGCCATCACACGCACGCGCTCTCTCGGCGCGGGCGCTGACGCTGAAGGAGCTCGACCGGCTCGACGAGGCGCTCGAAGCGGCGAAGCGCGCCGCGCTTGCGGCGCCCGAGAGCCCGGAGCCGCACAATGCGATGGGCCAGGTTCTTCAGTGGATGGGGCGATTCGAGCCTGCGCTTGCCGCCTACGACAGAGCCGTCGAACTCACCGGCCCTGCACAAATGGACGCGATCGCCAACCGCGCCGCGCTGTTCATGGAGTTCGGCCGAAAGGAGGAGGCGATCAAGGCGCTCGAGCTGGCGGCGAAGGCCTTTCCCAATTCGCCGGGCATCCTGTTCGGCCAAACCGACATCAGGCCGCTTCGAGCCATGCGATCCGCTGATCGGCCAGATGCAAGCGCTGCTCGCCCGCGAGGGGATTTCGCTCGCCGACCGGGCGACGCTCCACTTCGGGCTCGGCAAGGTTTTCTCGACATCGGCAACTCGGCCGAAGCCTTTCGCCACTATGACGAAGCCAACCAACTCAAACGCTCGACATTGGCCTACGATGCGGGGGCCAGCGAGCGGCGGATGGCGAGCATCGCCGAGGCGTTCTCGCCGGCGATGCTGGCTACGAAGGCGGACACCGGCGCCCGGTCCGACCTGCCGGTCTTTGTGCTCGGAATGCCGCGCTCGGGCACGACGCTGATCGAGCAGATCCTCGCCTCGCACCGAATGGTTCACGGCGCGGGTGAACTCAAGCGCTTGCACACGCTCATTGAGGCGATCGGCGACTTTCCCGCCTTCGTTCCCGGCCTGACCGGAGCCCAATTGAATGAGCTGGGCGAGGCGTATCTCGCCGCCGTCGCCCCGCTGGCGCCGCGCGCGCGGCGCGTGGTCGACAAGATGCCGTCGAACTTCATGCTCTGCGCCATGATCAGGATCATCCTGCCAGACGCGCGCATCATCCATTGCCGGCGCGATCCTGTGGATACGTGCCTCTCCTGCTACACCAAACTCTTCGCGGACGAGCAGGCCTTCACCTACAATCAAATGGAACTTGGCCGCTTCCATCGCGCCTATCACGCGCTGATGGCGCACTGGCGCTCGGTATTGCCGGCCTCGCATTTTCTCGAGGTGGACTACGAGGCCGTGGTGGACGACCTCGAGCGTGAGGCGCGGCGGATGCTCGACTTCCTCGGGCTGCCGTGGGACGAGGCGGTTCTCAAGTTCCACGAAAACGACCGCCCGGTGCGCGCGGCGAGCGTCAACCAAGTGCGCCAGCCGACAGCAATTCTAAAAGAGGGTCGGGATGATTTTTTCGCTGGGGGATTCCCAAATCAGCGGAAACATGATTCACGCTGGGGATGGAGATCTTGGCGTCGCTTTTGTCTGGCCTGAAGGCGGTTTGCAAGGCGTTTCCGGACCCTCGCAAGGGGCGGAGCGGCAATATTGCGATGGCGGATTTCGGTCTGTCAGCCTTCGCGATGTTTTTCATGCAGAGCGCGTCTTTTCTGTCCTTTCAGCGTAGGCTGGAGAAAGGTCGGGGACGGTCGAACTGCCAAACCCTTTTTGGCATCGAGAAGATCCCTTCCGACAATTATATCAGGGACATGCTCGACGGCGCGGATCCTGCTCTTCTTTCGCCCTGCTTCGAGGACACGGAGCGTCTGCTGCTCGAACCGGCGATGCGCGAGGCTTTCGGCCGGCTGGGCGGCCGAGCGCTCGTGGCCCTCGACGGGACCGAGTATTTTTGCAGCCAGAGGATCGCCTGCCCGCATTGCCAGACGCGCAAGCGCAGCAACGGCAAGGTCGAAAGCTATACCCTGACTCATTGAGAAAGCGGGGCAAGGGGGGTTGCCGTGGATCAAAATCCAGATTCTTGTTTGGTTGATGATTCGCGGGGGTTACCTTTCTGCTGACGACCGGGCCGATCTGATCGCGTTGGCGCGAGACGGTTCGGCGGCGCATCGTCTGGCGCGGCGGGCGAACGCGTTGGTCCTTCTCGACGACGGCTGGAGCTGTGAGCGTGTCGCCGCAGCGCTGTTCGTCGATGACGAAACCGTCCGGCGCTGGCATCAGCTGTTCCTGGAGGACGGGCTCGAGGGATTGACGCGCTTTGACGGCGGCGGCTCCTGCCCGCGCCTGGCGGAAGATCAAGAAGCGAAGTTGCAGTCGTGGATCGCTGCGACCTTGCCGCGTTCGACACGCGACGTCGGCGCGTATATCGAGAGGGAATTCGGCGTCGTTTATGAGAGCCGTTCTGGGCTGGTGGCGATGCTGCATCGGCTCGGGCTCGAATACCACAAGCCCGAGACGATCGGACGCAAGCTCGACCCGGAAAAACAGCAGGCGTTCATCGAAACCTACGAGAACGTGCTGAATTCGCTGGGGCCGGACGAGGCTGTGCTGTTCGTGGACGCCGTGCATCCGACCCATGCGGCGCGCCCCGTCGGCTGTTGGGCGCCGGCGAAGGAGCATCTGGCGATCGAGCAGACCAGCGGACGCCAGCGCCTGAACATTCACGGGGCCATCGATCTCGAAACCGGCAAGACGGCGATGATCGACGTCGAAACCGTCGACGCCGCCTCAACCATCCGGCTGCTGCAAGCGATCGAGGCGATGTATCCACTGCTGGCGCTGATCCACGTGTTTCTGGACAATGCGCGCTATCATCATGCCGCTCTTGTGCGAGAGTGGCTGGCGCAGCCCGGCAGACGCATCAAGCTGCATTTCATCCCCGCCTACTGCCCGCATCTGAACCCGATCGAGCGGTTGTGGGGCGTGATGCACAAGTCTCTGACCCACAACAGGACCTATCCCACATATCGTGAATTCGCCGACGCGATGCTCCACTTCCTGCGCGCCGAAGTCCCCAGTCGATGGGGAGAAATCGCCGATTCGATCACAGATAATTTCCGCATAATCCGCCCCGCCAATTTTCGCATCTTGGCGTGAGCGGAGTATATCATTCCATGCTGTGCGCGACGGTTGTCGCGCCGGGACATTCCAAGGTGGTCCCGCTCGCGCCGGAGTTCATCGTCAAACAGGACGGCGCCG
Organism: uncultured Alphaproteobacteria bacterium; assembly: GCA_963741405.1. Lineage (GTDB taxonomy): Bacteria > Pseudomonadota > Alphaproteobacteria > Rhizobiales > Beijerinckiaceae > Roseiarcus. The sequence continues at coordinate 120,883 of CAVUHX010000014.1, read as the reverse complement.
AGAAGCAGGACTGCGAGCGCAACGCGGTCAAACGCTGGCTCATGCAGCACGGCGCGCGCCTGAAGCCCCTGCGACCGGTGTATCTGGGCGACGATCTGTTCGCCTGCCAGAGCGTGGTCGAGAGGCTTGCGGACAACGGCGACGATTTCATCTTCACCTGCAAGGAGACCTCGCACAAGGCGCTCTACGACTTCATCAATGGAGCCGAACTCACGCGTCATGAGGTCCAAGTCCGCAAAGGCAAGACGCGCCAGACGCATCGCTACCGGTTCGTCGAGAAGGTTCCGCTGCGCGACGGCAAGGACGCCGTGCTGGTCAACTGGATCGGCTTCGACAGCCTCAACGCCAAGGGCGCAGTCACATACAAGATGGCCTTCGTTACCTCGCTGCCGGTCGCCAAGAGCAACGTCGCCGAGATCGCCGCTTGCGGCCGCGCAAGGTGGAAGATCGAGAACGAAGGTTTCAACGTCCTGAAAAACAACGGCTACGAGCTTGAACACAATTTCGGGCACGGCGAGACCAATCTGGCCATGACGCTCGCCGCGCTCAACTTGCTCGCCTTCGCCTGGCATACGGTTCTCGACCTTCTCGAACCGCCCTGGCGAAAAGCGAGAGAGGCGGCGGAAAAGCGAACGAGCTTCTTTGCTCATCTTGCAACCCTGACCACCCTGGCGGTCTTCCCCGCCTGGTCCGATCTCCTCGAAGCCCTCGCCACCTTCATAATCCCACCCAACCTCCTCACAACCCAAAAAATCGAATAGGACCCTCGCCACGGCCGACTTTTAGAATTGCTGGCCAGCCGATCTACCGCTCTTCGTCGGGGCGGTGGCACGCCCACGCCGCGCAACTAAAGTCGCTGCTCGCGGCCATCGAGATCGAGGAGTTGCGACAGCCACGGCGCGCCTCTCGCGCCACGCAGGATAGCACATTCACCGGCCACCGGTAGAGTCGAGGAAGGGCGCGGTAGGGCGCGGTAGGGCGCGGTAGCTTGAGGCTTGGCGAATCGCTCCGTTTCCCTTCCCCGTTCATCAAACCGGACGGGCGGATTTCCCGCATCCGGCTTTCCGACTGGCTTCATGGCGAGGCTTTCGGCGCGGGGGTGGGATGGTATTACGGTGATGGGGTGGACGGCGCCCCGAACGGCATCAGTGTGCCAAGATGGTCGTTGTCATCAACCCATCTGAAGGAAGCCGTCGATTGCGCAAGTCTACCCGGAATTTGACCGCTGTCACGCGCGTTGGGCTCGATCTGGGGAAGAAGGTTTTTCAGGTTTACGCCGTCGATGCGAAGGGCGAGGTCGTCGTGGCGCGCAAGCTGACGCGTGGCCGGCTCGTCGCCTTCTTCGCCGAGCTGGCGCCGTGCGTGGTGGCGATGGAGGCCTGCTCCTCGGCCCATCACTGGGGGCGGCAATTGCTGGCGCTCGGGCACGAGGTGAAGCTGATCCCGCCGGCGCATGTGAAGCCCGATGTCCGGCGCAACAAGAACGACGCGGCCGACGCGGCGGCGATTTGCGAGGCGGCATAGCGATCCGGAACGGATCGCGTTCCGCGATCCTATGTCGGCCGGCCCAGAGGTTCGTGTCGGTGCGCGGAATCGACAACCAGGCCGAGTTGATGCGCCATCGGGCGCGCGAGCTGCTCGCTGGTCAGCGCACGTCGCTCCTCAACGCTTTGCGCGGGCACATGGCCGAGATCGGCGTCGTCGCAGCGCAGGGGGCGCAGCACGCCTACGACCTCAAGCGCCTGGCCGTCGACGGCTTCGACGATAACGGCGAGATCGTGGTCCCCGATAGCGTGCGCGCGGCGCTTCGTCCGCTCATCGGCCAAATCGACGCGCTCGACGAGGCGATCGGCGCGATCGACAAAGAGCTTGAGGTTGCGGTCAAGGCGGACGAGACGGCGAGGCGCTTGATGACCATTGCCGGCATCGGCCCGGTCATCGCCTCGGCGATCACAGCGACGATCCAGGACATGAGCGCCTTCGCCAGCGGGCGCGAGTTCTCAGCCTTCCTCGGGCTGACGCCACGCCAGAGTTTGAGCGGAGGCAAGGAGCGGCTCGGGCGCATCACCAAGATGGGCGACCGTTACCTGCGCAAGCTTCTGGTCGTCGGCGCCTGCGCGACGCTCAGCCACCGTAAGGGCCATAACGACGCCCTGCGTCGGTGGGCGAGCGGGCTGCTCGAGCGCAAGGCGGTCAAGCACAAGTTCAAGCTGACCGCGGTGGCGCTCGCCAACAAGGTCGCGCGTATCGTCTTCGTTTTGATGACGAGGGGCGGCCAATACGACGACAGGCCGGTCGCAGCCTGAACCAGGGCTCTTCAAGCAGGAGTTTTCGCCGCCAAGGCGATCAGCATCGCGGGCGCCGACGAAGTGATGTGAACCAACGGATAAGGCTTGGACGCCCGTTGCACTGTCTGCGCCGGTACGAGCGCGATACGGTGATTGGGGCGAAGAGCTTACGCGCACGAACCATCAGGGTCAGCGGAGCCATCCTTGCCGCACAGCAGGCCGAAGACATGACCGCGCCCGAGACGTTCGCACAAGCTTCAAAGCAACCCTTTACCACGGGGCGCCGTCCAGGCATGACAGTGCATTCTATTGCGGCGCAGCGCCCCTTCAGCGAGGCGTTGGCCCGAAACGTCGATGAGTAGAATGCAACGTCATCTTAGAGCGGTATCCGATCGCACTGTGTCGGCGGGCTTCCCGACGTGCTGGAAGCTTTTGCGGACACCTTGAAATCTTCGTCTGCGAACTTGATACAGCTTGATCGGAGTCCGCTCTAATTCTTGTCGCTGAGTCGCGAAAGAACCGTCAAATCGAACCGGTCGCCGCGGCCCGGCAAAGAAAGCGACGAGCTGGCCGCGCTGCAGCTTGCCGGTCTTCTGGGATTGGCGCTCGTCCTGCCAGAGGGGGCTCGACGAGTGGCCGGACTGCGATAGGATGCAATTCGTATCCTGGCGCCCGTAGCCCGCATCGACCCCTATGAATTTATCAACAGATAAAATATGATTTAGGGCCTGTCTTCAGTTGAGGCGAGAACGGAGTGGAATCGGACGCAGAACGTTTGGTGTTTTGGATACGCAAGGGATTCCCGAATCAGCAAATGTCTAACTCGTGAGTGGTCGGCCCGAGGAGGGGCTGACCGATGCGACGATATGCACTGCGCGACGACCAGTGGGATCGGATCAAAGACATTCTGCCGGGCCGTGAAGGCCATGTGGGCGGCACGGCGGCGGACAATCGCCTGTTCGTCGAAGCCGTTCTCTTCAGGTTTCGCGCCGGCGTCCCGTGGCGCGATCTGCCCGAGCGCTTTGGCGGCTGGAAGATCGTCTATCAGCGTTTCAACCGATGGGCCAAGAGCGGCGTTTTCGAGCGGGTTTTCAGGCTCTTGGCCAGCGATCACGACAACGAGTACATGATGATCGACGCCACCATCGTGCGCGCTCACCAGCATAGCGCCGGCGCCAAGAAAAAAGACGGTGCGCAAGCCATCGGCCGATCCCGCGGCGGATTGACCACCAAGATACACGCGCTCGTCGATGCCCTCGGCAATCCTGTCGAGGTGATGCTCAGCCCGGGCCAGGATCACGATCTGACTTGCGCTGAATCTCTCATCGAAGCCGTCGATCCCGGCGCTCTGATCGCCGACAAGGCCTTCGACGCCGACCCCTTCATCGGCGCCCTCAACGCACGAGCGATCACGCCAGTCATCCCATCCAAATCCAATCGAAAAGCCCCGCGCCCGTGCGATTTCGCCCTCTACTGCGAACGCAATCTCATTGAGCGCTTCTTCAACAAGCTCAAGCATTTCCGCGCCATCGCCACGCGTTACGACAAGCTCGCCAAGATTTTCCTCGCCGGCGTTCAGCTCGTCTGTGCCGTTATCCTCCTCAACTGAAGACAGGCCCTAGTATTGCCGCAAAAACCGATATAACCCTTCATAACCAACAGCGTTATAGTGAAGAGCCCATGCGAGATCGCGAGGACATGTTTGCGGCATTGCCGGCCGCGCCATCGGGTGGGATTTCCCGGCCAATGCGGAGCGCTGAGCAAGCGGCCGATGACGGCCTACGTCTAATAAACGCCTTCCTGAGAATCCGCGATCCGGCGCTCCGCGCCGCTGTAGTGGACTTCGTTTCGGAATTGGCTGAGCGCAGTGAACAGGCTGGTTAGGATCGTCTCGGTCGGCCCGTTCGGCAAATCATACACTTGAGCAGATCTCGGCGGCGATGGACTTGCGGCGGCCGGCGCCAGCGCCCCCTGCGCGGTTTCGCGAACACCATTGCTTTTCTTCCGCACATGTGAAAGCGCGATGGTGAGCAGGTAAACGAGAAGGTCATCGCCCAGCGACATCGCCTCTCCTCTGCTTTGCGTCAGTCCAATAGCGAGTTCTTCCAGCGCCCCAAGCTCAGACATCCGACGCCCCTTCCCAAAGAACTCGGATTGATAAAAACACCCTCTTGGCTGAAGAAGTAGTAACCGACGTTCACACACATTTTCGCCCCAATCAAGCCCAAAATGATCATTCTGTCGAAAAAAGCGGCAAATTGCCAAAACCAGAAACTGGTCTCGGGGCCAATGGTCGTGGCGGTCGGCCGGGAAGGCCAGGCTCGGCGGTGGGGAAAGGGCGATTCTGAAGACTTACGGCGGAGGCTGTCCCTGAGGCACTGTTCGATTCGAGGCTGATCTGGACGTCGCGGGTAAAGTCGAGGGAGGGCGCGGTAGCTTGAGGCTTGGCGAATCGCTCCGTTTCCCTTCCCCGCTCATCAAACCGGACGGGCGGATTTCCCGCATCCGGCTTTCCGACTGGCTTCATGGCGAGGCTTTCGGCGCAGGGTTGGGATGGTGTTTCCAGAGCGAGACGACCCCCAGTTCGCCGTAAATGGCCGAGCGGGAGAAGTGTCGCGCGCCCCGGTTCTGCATCTTGTGCCTCCTGGCGAGGAAAGCGCGCACATGGTCGGTGTGATCGACGTCCCGATACCCCCTGGCGAGGCTGCCGTAGCTGAAATACGCCGACCAGCCGAGCAGGAGCCTGTTCAGCTTTTGGCAGGTTTTCGGCCACGGGGCCGTGTTCGAGGGCCTCAGCATTTTGCCGATCCTGGCCTTGATCCGATGCACGCTCTTCTTCGATGGGCTTGCGCCCGAGTATAGGCGTCCGTCCTTGGTGCGGTGATGCGGGCCGAACGGTAGCCGAGAAAGTCGAAGCGCTCTTTCCGGGCGTCCCTCACCGAGGTTTTCGTGCCGCGCCTGCCGCTCTTGCCGCTCTTCATCCGCCGCATTCCGTCTCGATCGGCGCGATCGCTCATTCCGTCAGCCTGGACGGACGGGTTTGTGAGCTTCGGCGGCCTCGTTGAGCGTGAGCCCGAGCTTGGCCATCGTCGCCTTCGTCCACGCCAGCGCTTCACCCGCGCGAGCGCGGGAGAGGATGACGAAGTCGTCGGCGTAAGCGACGACATGGGCTTTGAACGGCGGCATCCCTTTGAAGGATGCCGCCTCGCCGTGATCAACGGGCTGACGCGGCGCGGCGTGCCGTTGTTGTTGGTGGTGCTGCCCGACGGTAGTCGATCGCTCATTCCGTCAGCCTGGACGGACGGGTTTGTGAGCTTCGGCGCCAACGCGCCGGAAACGGTCAAGGACGGCGAGGACCTTTGCGCAGTGGGAGATTTGATCAAGGCGCGCGCCGTCATCGACGCTCTTCTCAACCGACTCGCCGAGTCGGCCCCCGGAGAGGAGGGCAATCATGCAGTTGGAGTTGGCGTTTCTCGAACGGCCCACGGCGCCGGCGCCCCGCATGGCGGGGCCCCACACGACGACCCCGGCGTTGCTCAGCAGGCGATCGACTTGTTTGATCGCGTTCTGTCCATCAGACCGCGCGCTTGCGCCAGCGCATGCCCGATCACCGAAACGGCCAAGGACGCACCCGTCAAAACCCCGAGCGTCCCGTTGGCTAGCGAAAGAATCCGCTTGGCGTGCAAGCTCCCCGAAAACGCGCGCTTCAGAAAATCATGAACCAGTTCCATCCGATCGATCGACTTGCGCATGCCCGCTTCCGCCCGCACGATTCGCCACACCGTCAGGCGCCGGACGCAAAAATTCAGGCATTTTCGAGTCCTCCAAAATGAGGGGATTGAACGAAGCCGCTATCGCGGCGGAAGCGGGCGAGGTGGGCCAGCACTCGCTCGGGTCCGCCGAACGGCGGCTTGGCGCAGACGACGAAGGGGCTGTTGGGGAGCGGGCGCAGGCGCTCGGCGAAAGCGGCGGCCTCGGCGAGTGGGGCCAGATCGCCGAAGAAACCGAGTTCGCCGCGACGAAAAGCGGCTTCCAAGCCGTTGAGGAACAGGCGGCGGAAGGTCTTCGACAGGGCGCGGACGGAGAGCAGGAAGTTGGGTTTGCAGGCGACCCAGGGCTGAGTGTCGAGGGCGACACCGCCGCCGGGGACGAGACAGTGAACGTGGGGATGATGGGTCAGCGTCTGTCCCCAGGTGTGGAGCAGGGCGATGAGGCCGATCCGAGCGCCGGGGCGTTCGACGGCAAGCGTCATGAGCGCCTCGGCGGCGGCGCGCATCAAGAGGCCATAGACCGTCTGGTTGTTCTGGAAAGCGATCTCGGCCGCCGCCGGCGGCAGGGTGAAGACGACGTGGAAGGAGGGAACCGGCGGCAGCTCGGCCTGACGAGCAGCGAGCCACGCCGCTCTCGCCGCCGCCTGACACGTCGAGCGTTGCGAGGACTGCGCGCACGAACGCGTCGCCTACAATTCGTGCCTTATGGGCGCTTCCACTAATGGGGAGTTGGCGAACTGGGGTCGGCGCTTTTCTGTGAATTGCAGCGATCTTTCTCCCCATATACTCCGCTCACGCCAAGATGCGAAAATTGGCGGGGCGGATTATGCGGAAATTATCTGTGATCGAATTGGCGATTTCTCCCCATCGACTGGGGACTTCGGCGCGCAGGAAGTGGAGCATCGCGTCGGCGAATTCACGATATGTGGGATAGGTCCTGTTGTGGGTCAGAGACTTGTGCATCACGCCCCACAACCGCTCGATCGGGTTCAGATGCGGGCAGTAGGCGGGGATGAAATGCAGCTTGATGCGTCTGCCGGGCTGCGCCAGCCACTCTCGCACAAGAGCGGCATGATGATAGCGCGCATTGTCCAGAAACACGTGGATCAGCGCCAGCAGTGGATACATCGCCTCGATCGCTTGCAGCAGCCGGATGGTTGAGGCGGCGTCGACGGTTTCGACGTCGATCATCGCCGTCTTGCCGGTTTCGAGATCGATGGCCCCGTGAATGTTCAGGCGCTGGCGTCCGCTGGTCTGCTCGATCGCCAGATGCTCCTTCGCCGGCGCCCAACAGCCGACGGGGCGCGCCGCATGGGTCGGATGCACGGCGTCCACGAACAGCACAGCCTCGTCCGGCCCCAGCGAATTCAGCACGTTCTCGTAGGTTTCGATGAACGCCTGCTGTTTTTCCGGGTCGAGCTTGCGTCCGATCGTCTCGGGCTTGTGGTATTCGAGCCCGAGCCGATGCAGCATCGCCACCAGCCCAGAACGGCTCTCATAAACGACGCCGAATTCCCTCTCGATATACGCGCCGACGTCGCGTGTCGAACGCGGCAAGGTCGCAGCGATCCACGACTGCAACTTCGCTTCTTGATCTTCCGCCAGGCGCGGGCAGGAGCCGCCGCCGTCAAAGCGCGTCAATCCCTCGAGCCCGTCCTCCAGGAACAGCTGATGCCAGCGCCGGACGGTTTCGTCATCGACGAACAGCGCTGCGGCGACACGCTCACAGCTCCAGCCGTCGTCGAGAAGGACCAACGCGTTCGCCCGCCGCGCCAGACGATGCGCCGCCGAACCGTCTCGCGCCAACGCGATCAGATCGGCCCGGTCGTCAGCAGAAAGGTAACCCCCGCGAATCATCAACCAAACAAGAATCTGGATTTTGATCCACGGCAACCCCCCTTGCCCCGCTTTCTCAATGAGTCAGGGTATAACAATACGGTCCTGCGGCTCCGTCGGGTCGGCCACCAATGGCCGGTCACGAACGGGGACGAATATGCTGGAGACCTACTTCTCGGCATCGAAGATGCTGGGGCATCTGCGGAGCGGGCCGAGCGGGCCATACCTTGACGGCTTCGCAGCCGCGCTCGAGCGGCAGGGGTACAGCGCGGACACGGCGGTCCGATATCTGCGGGCGGCGGCGCACCTCGGCCATGTCGTGGCCCGCCAAGGGGCGATGCCGAGCGAGATTGATCTCGCGACGTTCAGCGAGCACCTGCGCAGGTGCCGGTGTCCGCGCGCCATGGGAGGGCGCCGCAACCACCATACGATTTTCGGCGCCCGGCTTTTTTGCCGGCATCTCGTCGAAATCGGCGTCTGCCAGCCTGCCGCCTCGCCGTTGCAGCGAGCTGAGCCGCGGCTGGTGGCGCACTTCAAAGAGTGGCTGCGCAAGCACCGCGGCGCGTCCGACGCCACGATCAGGCTCTACGTCCGCGACGCCGCGCGCCTGGCGGCGGCGCTCGGGGACGATCCAGAAGGATGGGAGCCGGCCGCCGTTCGCAGCTTTTTCCTGGACTGCGCGGGCCGTTGCGGCAAGGGAACCGTCGAGAAGTTGACGACCAGCCTGCGTGCGTTCTTGCGCTACCTCGCTGTCGAAGGCCGCTGCCGAGCGGGTCTCGCCCATGTCATTCCCGGCTATGCCCGCTGGCGGCTTGCCGAGTTGCCGCGATATCTGGCGACGGAGCAGGTGAGCCGGCTGATTGCGGCAAGCGACGGCGAAGTCGTCGAGCGCCGGCGTGATCGCGCGATCCTGCTGCTCCTGGCGCGCCTCGGGCTGCGCGCAGGCGACGTGGCGCAACTCCGCCTCGACGACATCGAGTGGGAGACGGGCTCGCTGCTGGTCTCGGGCAAGTCGCGCTACGAGGTACGTCTGCCGCTTCCGCAGGATGTCGGGGATGCGATCGCCGCCTACCTCGCGGACCGCCCCTCGACCTGTCCGAGCGATCACGTGTTCCTGCGCAATATCGCGCCCTTTCGGCCGTTCCGGAATGGCGACGGCGTCTCGTCGGTGGTGAGACGCCTCATGCAGCGGGCCGGCGTCGTCTCGCCGGTCAAGGGGGCGCACGTCCTGCGACACACGGCGGCGACCGAGATGCTGCGTCATGGCGTTCCGCTCGAGAAGATCGGGTTGGTCCTACGGCACCGAGGCGTCGACACGACGGCCCATTACGCCAAGGCCGACGTCGCGCTCCTCAAGCAAATCGCACAGCCTTGGCCGGAGGTCTTCTGATGTTGAAGGCCATCGAGGCTTATCTGGCGCTCCGCCGCGCCACGGGATTTGCGATGCTTAACGCGGAATGGCTGCTCAAGTGCTTTGCCGCTTTTGCGACCAAGCGCGGGCAGACGCATGTCCACGCCCAAACCGCAATCGATTGGGCGGCGTGCGGCCCGTCCGTTCCGCAACGCGACGCCCGGCTGAAAGCCGTCTGTCGCTTCGCGCGACATGTCCGGGTCGAGGACGCCCGGCACGAGCTGCCGCCGGTCAATCACTTCGGCGCCCGCAAGACGCGACGCCCGCCGCACATTTACTCGGCGGCGGAGATCGACCGACTGATCGAAGCCGCCCTTCGGCTTCGCCCGAAAGGCGGCTTGCGCCCATGGACCTATGCGACCTTGATCGCGCTGCTGTCGGTCACCGGATTGAGGATCTCCGAGGCGCTCAAGTTGACCGTCGCCGACGTGACGCGCGACGGCCTGCTGATCCGCGAGACCAAGTTCCGAAAAACCCGCTTGGCGCCGCTGCACGACACGCCGACAGCCGGCCTGGAGCGCTATCTGGCGCGTCGTCAGCCTCATTCCGAAGCTGATCCGGTGTTCGTTGACGCGCGTGGTCTGCCGCTGCGCTACATCGCGGTCAAAGAGACCTTCGACAGGCTGGTCTGCAGTGCAGGCATCGCGCCGGCGGCGCGGCGCCGACCGCGCCTGCATGATCTGCGGCATACGTTCGCGGTGCGGGCGCTGCAGGGCAGTCCAGCCGATCGAAGCCGAACCGGCGCGCATATGGCGGCGCTTGCGACCTACATGGGTCACATCAACATCTATTCGACCTACTGGCACCTGGAGGCCACTGCCGACCTCGTGCGTGACGTCGCCGCGGCCGGTGAGGCGTTCTTCGCCGAAGGGAGGCAATCATGACGCCGATTGCGACACGAAGGGCGAGACGTGGCGGCATCTGGACTTCTTCCAGCATCGCACACTGTTGCACGCTCGTGTGCCGCGAGTGAACTGTCCGAACTGCGGGGTGCGCAAGGTCGCCACGCCGTGGGCTCGGGCGGGTTCCGGGTTCACGTTGTTGTTCGAGGCCTACGTGCTGGCGCTGGCCAAGGCGATGCCGATCGCCAATGCGGCCAAGCGGCTCGGCGAGCACGACACGCGCTTGTGGCGGATCGTCGAGCACTACGTTTGGCGCGCGGTGGAGGGGCTGGATTTGGCGCAGGTGCGGCGCATCGCCGCCGACGAAACCTCGGCGCGGCGCGGCCACGACTACATCAGCCTGTTCGTCGACATGGCGCGGCGCAAAGTCATCTACGTGGCCGAACGGCAAGGACGCTGCGACGGTGAAGGAATTCGCGGATTTCCTCGAGGCGCACGGCGGCAAGCGCGAGGCGGTCACCGACGCCAGCATCGACATGGGGGCGGCGTTCGAAGCGGGGATCAAGGCGAATTTCGACAACGCCGAGATCACGTTCGACAAATTCCACGTCATCAAACTCGCCAACGAGGCCGTCGACCAGGTGCGGCGCGAGGAAGCGCGGAACAACTTCCAGATCAAGGGCCGGCGCTACATCTTCCTCAAGAACGTCGATCATCTGACGCAGGAGGAGAAGGAAGCGTTGTCAAGATTCAGACCTCCTGACCTAGCCGATTTCGAGGACTGAAATCTCTGGCCTTTCGGCTGCCCATCGGCTGCCCACGGCTGTGCGAGGTGCGGACCAATACGTGTCCGGTTTTTCTGATGCTCACGGCGCATCCCCCTGAAACAATGAGGTTTCACGGCGGCCCTTGCGGACCCAAACTTGTCCGCTGTAGCTCGGGGCATGAGTACCCAACAAGCCTTGGCGCTGCCATTTCCGGCGGCGTCGAATACCGTGGTGATCAATGCGCGCTGCAGCTTGCGGATCGAAGCGGATCAGCGCGTGATCGTTGTGGGTGGACTGCCGGTGCATCACTATCGCGCCGAGGATGCGGTCGCCGAGGCCTATGCGATGGTGTTCCTGGTGGAGTCGGGGTTCGCCCAGCAAACGGACGTGGCGCGGGCGTTTGATCGATCGGTGCGCACCGTGCGGCGCCACCAAGCGCGCTATGTGCAGGGCGGGATGGCGGCGCTCGGTCGCGAGGAAGGCTGGCGTCGCGGTCGGCGACGGATCTCCGGGCAACGTCTACGCAGCATCGAGCTGCTGAAAAGCCAGGGGATGAGCAACCGGGCGGTCGCGCACCGGCTGGGGGGTGAGCGAGAAGGCGATTCGCAAGCTGGTCGGACCTTCGACGCCCGCCGAGAGCGCACAGCTTGCGTTCGCCGGGATGACGACCGCAGCGGCGGGGGCGCCGCCGGCGGCGGGCGTGCCGTCTGCGAAGTCGACCGACGATGATGAGGATGGCTCCGCGCCATCAGTGAAGGACGGCGCTGGCGATCCAATCAGCGCGGCTGAGGACGACGCCGAACCGGCGCCGATGAGCCTCGACCGCGACGCGAGCGATCGCAGCTTCGATCGGCAACTCGCCCATCTGGGGCTGCTCGATGATGCCGCACCGCTCTTTCGCGAGGGGGCCTCGGTTCCCGGTGTCGGCGTCCTGCTCGCTCTCCCGTGCCTGGTCGAGAGCGGGTTGTTTCGGATCAGCCGCAAGCTCTACGGTGAGATCGGTCCGGCCTTCTATGGCCTGCGCACGACCTTGCTGACGCTCCTGCTCATGGCGCTGCTGCGCATCAAGCGGCCCGAGCATCTCAAGGAACGCGACCCGGCCGCGTTCGGCAGGCTCCTCGGGCTCGACCGCGCGCCGGAGGTGAAGACGCTGCGGCGCCGGCTCACCCGCCTCGCGGCACACCATTGCGCCGAGCAGCTGGGCGCGGAGCTTGCGCGTCTGCGTGTCGATCAGCGCGGACATCTCATGGGGTTCTTGTACATCGACGGCCATGTGCGCGCCTATCACGGCCAACGCGCCATCGCATCAAAGGCTTACGTGGCGCGCCGCCATCTGGCCATGCCCGCCAGCACCGACGACTGGATCAACGACCGCTCCGGCGACCCGTTGCTGGTGGTGACCGGGGAGGTCGACGTGGCGTTGACGAAGGCCTTGCCCCGGCTGCTTCGCGAAGTGCGCGACCTGGTCGGCGAGCGACGGGTCACCATCGTCTTCGACCGCGGCGGCTGGAGCCCGAAGTTGTTCGATATGATGATCAAGGGCGGCTTCGACTTGCTGACCTATCGCAAGGGCCGGCGCCGTCGCATCAATGAGCGGCGGTTCATCGCCCGTCACGCCGAGCTCGACGGATGCCGGGTGGACTATCTTCTGCACGACCAGCCCGTGCGCTTCCTCAAAGGTAAGCTGCGCCTACGGCAAGTCACGCGCTTGTGCGACGACGGCCATCAGACGCAGGTAATCACCAGTCGATGGGACCTGCGCGACATCGAGGTCGCCTACCGCATGTTCGAGCGCTGGCGACAGGAGAACTTCTTCAAGTACATGCGGGAAGAGTTCCTGCTTGATGCACTCGTCGATTACCGGATCGAGCCGGAGGACCCGACCCGCTCCATCCCCAATCCCGAGCGCCGTGCTTTGGATAAGGAGGTCCGTGCGGCGCGCGCCGATCTCGCCAAGCTCGAACGCGAATACGGCGCCGCCGCCGCGGACAACGCCGAGCAGCACCGGCCGACCATGCGGGGGTTCAAGATCGCTCATGGCACGCTCGGCAAACGGCTGCGCACGGCCCGCGCTCGCGTCGCCCGGCTCTTCGAGCAGCGCCGCGATGTTGCTAAGCGCGTCGAGGTCCGAGACCTCAGCGAGCGGGCCGTGGTCAAGCTCGCCACCGAGCGCAAGCACCTGACCGACATCATCAAGATGGTCGCCTATCAGGCCGAGAGCGATCTAGTAACGCTACTGCGACCTCACTACGCCCGTGCCGATCAAGAGGGGCGAACCCTGCTCCATGAGCTGTTCGCCGCGACAGGCGACATCCGCGTCTCCGATAGCGAGTTGCATATCACCTTGGCTCCGCTCAGCTCGCCGCATCGAACCCACGCCGCCCAGGCCCTCTGTGAGATGCTCGACCAAACCGCGACAATCTTCCCCGGCTCGCGCCTGCGGATTCGCTTCTCAGTGCGTCCGCCGCCCCCTATCGGGCTTGCCTTTCCCGGCTCGCCGATCGAGCGTAGCACCGCCACGGCTGTTCCGCAGGCTCCCTGACCGACGCCAAAACCGGACATTTTGCGCTACGCTAGGTCAGGAGGTCTGAGATTGGAAGCGCAGAACCTGGACACGATCCAGGCGATGCAAATCCGCATGAACCTGCAGCAGCTGTTCACGATGGACGCCAAGACCGCCCGACGCTTCCTCGATCGCTGGAACGCCTGGGTTCGGGTCTGCGATCTCGGCCCGATGAAACGACTGGCCAAGACGATCATGGCCAAGGCCGAGGGCATTCTCAGATCAGATCGCCACCGGCCTTTCCAATGGCGTCCTGGAAGCCATCAACGGCAATGTCCAGGCCGCCAAGCGCAAAGCCAAAGGCTACCGAACCAAGCGAAATCTCAAAGCCATCGTCTACCTCATCGCCGGCGACGTGCTCGCTAATTCACCCACTTGAAATAGCGAGGAGCCATTTTCAAGTCTGCTGACAGAATATATAACGCTGTACACGATAGGAATAGGCAGTAATACTGTTCTTGTATTTCCCCGATTCGCAGCGGACAGCATGTCCGACGATCCCCTCGACGCCATGAAAGCCCGTTGGAGTCATATCCAGGGCGCCCTGTTTCCTTGGCTGCGCGAGGAGGTCGACCCGTTGACCGAGGCGCTCGGGCGTCGCGTCACGACACTCGATGTGATCGGCCTCGAAGCCTTCGTTCCGGATCCACCACGCCGCCCCGGCCGCCCGCCCGAGGATCGGCGCGCCCTCGCCAGGGCCTTCGTCGCCAAGGCGATGTTGGGCATTCCCACCACGTCCGCTTTGATCGAACGCCTCGCCGTCGACAAGTCGCTGCGGCGTATCCTCGGTTGGGAGCGACGCTCGCAAGTGCCCTCGGAAGCCACGTTCTCTCGCGCCTTCGCGGAGTTCGCGTGCCCGACAAAATGCACGCAGCGCTGATCGAGCGCTCGCTGGGCGGGCGCATCATCGGCGTGATCGCCCGAGACGCCACCGAGATCGAGGCGCGCGAGAAGCCGGCGGCGAACGAGGCCAACGACAAGAAGGACGATCCGCCGTCCGATGGCGCTCAGCCGCCGCGCAAGCGCGGACGCCCGCGCAAGGACGAGCAACGGCCAAAGCCCGAGCCGACGCGGCTGGAGCGGCAAACCTCGCAGACCGTCGACCAGATGCTCGCCGAGCTGCCCACCGCCTGCGACCTCGGCTCCAAGAAAAACAGCAAGGGCTACAAGATCGTAGACGAAATAGACCAGTGCCGGCCAAGTGGTGAGCAGCAACAGCAGACCAGTCGGCGCGCGGCGGCAAAAGTACCCGACGAACAGCCTCGCCGATATTCCCTGGGCCAGTTTCTCTCGCTCCAGGTAGCCCGCGCGGCCACGCAGGATCAGGAAAACCGCCCAGATGATCAGAAGAGAGCCCGCCGCGATCAACAGGATGAACGTGATGACCGACCCGGTCGTCTGTTCCGTCCACTCGAAAGGCAGCGCCGCGGCGGTGTCCGTCGCCAACGCCGGGACAACGCGCCAGACCAGCGCCGAGACGCCATAACACACGATCAAGGCGGCGAAGACCGCCAATCCGGCGGCAGCGACGGCCGCCGCCATGGCGAGAAGATTGATGATCGCCGCGGCGAAGGATTGGGGCGTCGGCAGGGAGCGAAATTTCCCGGTCGCTTCAAACAGGCAATCGACGATTAGCAAACCGGCCGCCAGGGAAACCGCTATGCCCATGGAGGAGACAAACATGACGAGCCATTGCCAGACCAGGGCAACAGTGCCAGTTCGTTTCTCACGGGCCATGGATCCTTCCCAGCGCGATCAGAAGTCCGATCATGCCAATCGTACCGACGGGAATTGACAGCACCAGCGCAAGAACGAATGCCTTCAGGATCGCCAGCACGGACAATCGATCAAACCACGACGGGTACATGAGGTTGATCCACACTGGCGCCACGGGCTCCTGCCCGGTCTCCTCGCGCCTCGGGTAATTCACCAGAATGACAAGGAAGATCACGGCGAACATCAGCTGGGCCGAGTTGATCCAGAACGCGTCCAGCCAAATCGCGATCTGTTTGAAGGGCGTCATGCGCGCGTCCGCCGTCGCGTCGTGTGTACTGCGGCACGGATGTGAGACACCCGGCTGCGCTTACTCAGGCTGCCTAGCGCAATGCGCTGATCTGGGGTTGACCACCCTGGATTCTGGTGACAGTGCGCCGGGAAGCCGGCGAGGGGTAGGTGATGCAAGTCCACTACGATGAAGGAATAGCGAACCGCATCGGCCCCGAGCC
Source organism: uncultured Alphaproteobacteria bacterium (assembly GCA_963741405.1). GTDB lineage: Bacteria > Pseudomonadota > Alphaproteobacteria > Rhizobiales > Beijerinckiaceae > Roseiarcus. The sequence goes on along the minus strand of CAVUHX010000014.1, from coordinate 105,181 downwards.
GTGCGTCGTCGGCCGCGAGGCCGGGGGCGAAGCGTCGGCAGGGGTGCGTATAGGCCAGCCATTGAGCCGCGAAAGAATCAATTGGGACGCCGACGCCGTTGTCACAGCGGAAGGCGAAACGGGGATGCGCGTCAACGCGAGCGCATATCCGGTCCTGCGTGGTCGAAGACCCTGGCATGTACGTACGCTCCTCGACCGGAAACCGGGAGACCTCGACCTTGGCCGCGCGTGAGTTGCGCGGTCCGCATCGGGAAGGCGACGAGCCGAAGCCGATGATGCACGGGGGCGAGGAGTCAGACTCCGTCGTAGTAGCTGTGAAGCGAGCGAACGAGGCCGGGCGACTGGCCGAGGAGTTCGTGGAGCCAAGGGCGGGGGCCAAGGAGAACGCGGAACAGGACGGCACGCCCCGGACACCGAGCCGGCAAGGCGCGTCCCACGGCCTGGAACGCGTACGGCAAACAGCAAGGCTGAAGAAGGAGGAACGGTTCACCGCGCTCCTGCACCACATCGACGCCGACCAGCTTCGGGAAGCCTACTTCGCGCTCAAGCGCGAGGCGGCCCCCGGCGTTGATGGCGTGACGTGGGAGGATTACGGCCATGACCTCGAGGCGCGCCTCGAGGACCTGCACGGCCGAATCCACCGGGGAGCCTATCGGGCGCAACCGTCGCGGCGTCGGTATATCCCGAAGCCCGACGGGCGGCGGCGCCCGCTCGGCATTGCCGCGCTGGAGGACAAGATCGTCCAGCGCGCGCTGGTCGAGGCGCTGAACGCGGTTTACGAGGAGGACTTCCTCGGATTCTCGTATGGATTTCGTCCCGGACGCGGCCAGCACGATGCGCTGGACGCGCTATGGGTGGGAATCGACAGCACGAAGGTGAACTGGGTGCTGGACGCCGACATTGCGGGATTCTTGGAGTTTGCTTCATAATATCCCCAGGTTTATTCGATGCGGCCGAAGAGCGTGCGTTGGCTCTCTATCACTTTGATCCGTAGTCCTCTTTTACCGCCTTTGGTGACGTGAGCGGCTTCGATCTCTCCGCGCTTTACACGCTGCAACACGGTCTGGCGCGTCACGCCGAGCGCGCGGGTGGCCTCCTGCATGGTGATGAAGCCGTCGCCGGCCGCCTCGGTGAACTTCGCTTTGAGCTCATCGGTCATGCGGATGCGCCAGGGCGCGCCCGGGGTCGCCTGCTCACCGGGTATGAGGCCGTCATTGAGCCAGCGATGCAGGGTCGACGGCGCGACGTTCAGCGTGGCCGCCGCTGCCGCGACCGTCATGATCTCTCCTTCGGCGACGTCCGGCTTGGGCTGGAAACACGGGATGCGACGATGGATGCGCAAACTGGCGACCCGATTGGCCTCGAAGCGATGGCCGCGGGCGGTCGTTCGCCCCTGGCGATTGAGAATGCCGGCGATCACCGTGTCCGGATAGAGGGCCGCCAGCCGGCGCACGAGGTCCAGGGTCTCTTCATCGGTTCGAACGGTTGCGGGTCTCGAGCGAGGCAGCGGCACGTCGAGATCGGTCAACGCGCCACCCTTCCAGCGCAGTGTGAGGCGGGCCGCCGACTTGTCACGGTCAACCGAGAGGATCACCTCCTCGACGAGGGCTCGCAAAAGCTCCTTGCGGTCGCGCGGCGTGGTGGTCGGCGCATCCCAGACCGTGGCGAGGTCGGCCCCGAGGGCGAGCAGGCGATCACGCTCCTCCTGGCCGAGGACACGTGGACGTTGCTCCTGGCGGCGGGCGAGTTCATCGTTCGCCGCCTCGAGGTCCGCCAGGCGCTGCTCCCACTCGCGCTCGAGCCCACGGGCGACGAGGCGGTTGTCAGGGTCGACAGCCATATAGCGACGCTCGGCTGGTCTGTAAAATTGGCGAGCGTGACATAGGTGGCCATGACGTTGTCCTCCCGTGCGGCGTCGGGCGTTCCACATTCGCCTGCCTTAAGCTGGGCAATCCCGGGCCAATACGCGCTACGACGGAACGTCGATGGAAGCTGTGATCCCGCTCACATTCCAGGGGTACGAACAGAGCTTTCGATTGAATTATCGCCGCGGCAATCTCGATCATGGAGGTTATCGGCCCCGCCTGTCAGGGCTGGGCCACAATGCGAAAAGGACGATGTCGTGAATTACATCTGGGTCAGCGAGCCATGGCCCTTCGGGGTCTTCATGCCCTCGCACGTGCCCTTGGCGACATATTTCCAGTGATGGGGGTCGTAGTCGACGGTGGACGTCCCGGCGCAGCTCGTCCCAGCGCCGGCGGCGCAATCGTTCTTGCCGGCCAGCGCAATGCCGTAGCACTTGTCGGCGCCGGGCTGCATCGGGGCGGGGCCGGCCTTGGCGATGGCGGCGAGCGCGCCGGCGAGCGAAGCGGCAAGCGCTGCGGCGGTGATGGCGGTCTTGGCGTTCATGGCGTCAGATCTCCGTCTTCAATCAATGAGATAGCGTCGGGCGCGGCGGGCTGCCGGGCCTGTCGGCGGAGCCTCTCGGCCCTGCATGGAGACTTACGGCGTCCTGTCCGCGGAGTTACCGAAAACCGCGATCACGAATTCGTGATCGAGGGAACTTTTCGCCATCGGCAGTCCCCAAGGCCGCCCTTGAACGCCTCGCCATGGCCGCTATATTAGAGTTCACTAAACAAAGGCTCTGCGAGAATGTCCGAACCCATCCACGCCGTCTGCCCGCATTGCGACGCCGTCAACCGCGTCGCCCCCGACCGGCCCGCCGCCGAGGCGGTGTGCGGCAAATGCAAGCAGCCGCTGTTCAGCGGCCATCCGATCGCGCTGACGGCCGAGACGTTCGACAAGCACATCGAGCGCAACGACATGCCGGTCATTGTCGACTTCTGGGCCGAATGGTGCGGCCCCTGCCGGGCGATGGCGCCGATTTTCGAGCGGGCGGCCAAGGAGCTCGAGCCGCGCGCTCGCTTCGCCAAGCTCAATGTCGACGAGGAGCCGGAGATCGCCGCCCGCTACGGCATCCGCGGCATCCCGACGCTGATCGTGTTCGACCACGGCAAGGTCGCCAAGCAGCACGCTGGGCTGGTGAGTATCGACTTCCTGCGCGGGCTGGCGCGCTGAGCCTTGTTCGGGGCGGCGGCGCTTGGATTCCGCGCTTGAACGCGCCGCCGGCCCTGGCGAGCAGGAGGAAGAGCGAAAGCAGCGCGTCGTCCATGCGAAGAGCGTCATAGCCTTCGCAGCTCCGCGCGGCGCGATCCTCCTTGGCGTCGCCGAGCGAGGATGTTTGGCGCCTGAATTGCCCTTTTCCGGTTCATAAGTGTGTTGCAGAACGGAAACCTGATTTGCCCGTCGAAACCGGCGGACTTTTGTGGTATCATTAAGGGCATGAACAGGCAGGAAATCCTTGACCGGCTTCGCGAAAACGAGCGCGCGTTGCGCGAACGCGGAGTGACTCACGCCGCCTTGTGGCGACGATCGCCCCGATAGCGATACCGACATCCTGATCGATATCGATCCCGAAGCGGCTCTGTCGGTCTACGATTATGTCGGCTTGAAGCGCTACATCGCCAGCCTGTTCGATGGTCCCGTTGATGTCATCGACTGCGAAGCTCTGAAACCCTATGTCCGCCCCCCTGTGGAAGGCGACGCCGTGTATGCCTTCTAAACCTGCGAATCCCAGGGCGTATCTTTTTCAGATTCGCGACAACGTTATTCTCGCCCGCCGTTTTGTCGGCAGCCTCAATTACGAAGGGTTCCGCGACAATCAGCTTGTCTTTTATGCCGTGACACGCGCGCTTGAGATTGTCTCCGAAGCGTCGCGGCGGCTTCCCGACGACATGAAAGCGCGGCATCCGGAAATTCCGTGGGCAGACGTTGCCGGAGCCGGAAACGTCTAGCAGCACGATTATGAGGATGTCCGGCAGCGCGCTGTATGGATCGCCGTGCAAAAGCATCTTCCGCTTTTGCTCGCCGCCATCGAGCAGGAGCTTCGACAGCTCGGAGACCTGCCCTGATTTACGGCCCCGGCCTTGCACCGTTTTGTCGACGGCGAGGCGGCCGAGACGGAACACGGGGCGCGTCGTAACGCGCCAGGCTTTTCTTCGGGAGCGGCGGCGTCCGGCTGTATTCGATCGACGTGGGGCTCGGCGTGGTGAAGCCGAGCATGCGCGCCGGCGCCTGCGGATCGGACGGCGTCGCGAAATCGTCGCGCTCCTGCAGGTCGTAGGCTGTTGGCGCCCTGCCGCCATCGGGCCGGAACTTGTCAAGCCGCCCCGCACGGGCCAATAGGAGCGGACCCGCCGCCCGTCCGAATCGAAGGCCCCGCAAGCCCATGCGCCTCTCCCGCTACTTCCTGCCGATCCTCAAGGAAACGCCGAAGGAGGCGGAGATCGCCTCGCACCGGCTGATGCTGCGCGCCGGCATGATCCGGCAGGAGGCGGCCGGCATCTACGCTTGGCTGCCGCTGGGCCTGAGGGTCCTGCAGAAGATCTGCGCCATCGTGCGCGAGGAGCAGAACCGCGCCGGCGCGATCGAGGTTTTGATGCCGACCTTGCAGTCAGCGGATCTCTGGCGCGAGTCCGGCCGCTACGACGACTACGGCAAGGAGATGCTGCGCATCCGCGACCGGCACGACCGCGACATCCTGTACGGGCCGACCAACGAGGAGATGATCACCGAGATCTTCCGCGCTTCCGTGCGCTCCTACAAGGACCTGCCGCTGAACCTCTATCATATCCAGTGGAAATTCCGCGACGAGGTCCGGCCGCGCTTCGGCGTCATGCGGTCGCGCGAGTTCCTGATGAAGGACGCCTATTCGTTCGACCTCGACCAGGCCGGCGCGCGCCATTCCTACAACCGCATGTTCACCGCCTACCTGCGCACCTTCAAGCGGATGGGGCTGACCGCCATCCCGATGATCGCCGACACCGGCCCGATCGGCGGCGACCTGAGCCACGAATTCATCATCCTGGCGTCGACCGGCGAGAGCGAGGTGTTCTGCCATCGCGACTACCTGACGTTCGAGACGCCGCCGGAGGACGTAAACTTCGACGATGCGGCGACCATGCAGGCGGTGTTCGACAGATGGACGTCGCTCTACGCCGCGACCTCGGAGAAGCACGACGCCGCCGTATTCGAGAAACTGCCGGAATCGGCGCGCATTACGGCGCGCGGCATCGAGGTCGGCCATATTTTCTACTTCGGAACCAAATACTCCGGTCCGATGAAAGCCGTGGTCAACGGGCCGGACGGCAGGGAGCAGGCTGTGCATATGGGTTCCTACGGGATCGGCCCGAGCCGGCTGGCCGCCGCGCTGATCGAGGCGAGCCACGACGAGGCGGGACCCATCTGGCCGGAGGCGGTCGCGCCGTTCCGCGTCGGCCTGATCAACCTGAAGGTCGGGGACGCGGCTAGCGACGGCGCCTGCGGGTGCGTCTACGACGCGCTCGGGAAAGCGGGAGTCGACGTCCTCTACGACGACCGAGACGATCGGCCGGGAGCGAAATTCGCCACCATGGATCTCGTCGGCGCGCCCCATCAGGTGATCGTCGGCCCAAAGAGCCTCGCCGACGGAAAGGTCGAGCTGAAGACCCGCCGCGGCGGCCAGCGCGAGCTCGTCAGCGTCGAGGCGGCGATCGCGAAGCTTTGCGGAACCGCGTGATGGGGTGTCCGATGCGCGCGGATTGCTTGCCGTCATCGCCGGGCTTGTCCCGGCCATCCACGCAGTTCCGCGTCCGCTTGGATTCAGGCGAGCCCCGAGACGGTCGCTTTTCGGCCCTTCGCGCTGGCGCTTCGCGTTACCGCCGCCGGCAGCCGTTGAGCTGCGTGGACGGCCGGGACAAGCCCGGCCATGACGGCTGTGGTGGAGCGCCCGCATGACCGCAACAGTCGAGGCGGACGCCGCTGCGCCCGTGCGAGGGACCCGCGCCTTCTCGCCGTTCGAATGGATGGTGGCCTTCCGCTACCTGCGCGCCCGCAATGCGCAGAAGTCGATCTCGGTCATCGCCGGCTTCTCCTTTCTTGGCATCGTGCTCGGGGTCGCGGCGCTGATCGTCGTCATGTCGGTGATGAACGGCTTCCGGCATGATCTCCTCGAGAAGATGATCGGCCTCAACGGCCATATGTTCCTTCAAGGGATCGAGACGCCGCTGACCGACTACCAGGCGGTCGCCGAGCGGGTGAGCAAGGTCCCGGGCGTGACCCTGGCCCTGCCGCTGGTCGAGGGCCAGGCCTTCGCCACCTCCCAGTTCGGCTCATCGGGCGCGCTGGTGCGCGGCATCCGCCAGCAGGATCTCGAGCGTCTGCCGGGCGTCGCCGGCCATCTGACGCAAGGGACGCTCGAGGGATTCGACGACGGGCAGGGGGTGGCGATCGGCGCGAAGCTCGCCGACCATCTGAGCCTCAGGGTCGGCGACAAGGTCACCATCATTGCGCCGCACGGGGCCGAGACGCCGTTCGGCGTCACCCCGCGGATGAAGGCCTATACCGTGGCCGCCATCTTCCAGATCGGCATGGCGACCTTCGACAACACCTTCATCTTCATGCCGCTCGCTGAGGCGCAGACCTTCTTCAATTACGAGGCCCAGGCGAACGTCATCGAGGTCTATGTCGCCAACCCCGATAACATGGACGCCATGCGCCGGGCGATCGAGCCGGCCCAGCAGCGTCCGATGATCGACACCGACTGGCGCCAGCTCAACCGCAGCTTCTTCGACGTGCTCGCCGTCGAGAGCAACGTGATGTTCGCCATCCTCGCCCTCATCATGCTGGTCGCCGCGCTCAACATCATCTCGGGCCTGATCATGCTGGTGCAGGACAAGGCGCGCGCCATCGCGGTCCTGCGCACGATGGGAGCGACGCGCGGCGCGGTGATGCGCATTTTCCTTATCACCGGCGCGACGATCGGCGTCGTCGGCACCGGGGTCGGGCTCGTCCTCGGCCTCCTCGTCGCCCACAATGTCGAGCCGATCCGGCGCTTTTTGTCATGGGCGACCGGCGCCAATCTGTTTCCGGCGGAATTCTATTTCCTGTCGCAGCTGCCCTCGCGGGTGGAGGCGACCGACGTCATCGCGGTGGTCGGGCTGGCGCTGTTTCTTTCGATCGCCGCGACCATCTATCCGTCGTGGCGGGCGGCGCGGCTCGATCCGGTGGAGGCGCTGCGTTATGAATGACGCGGGGCGTTTTCCGGCGCTGGCGCTGGAGGGGATCGAGCGCCGCTACGGCCGGGCCGAGACGACGGTCGAGGTCTTGAACGGCGCCTCGCTGGCGCTCTATCCGGGCCAGTCGGTGGCGCTGGTCGCGCCGTCCGGCGCCGGAAAATCGACGCTGCTGCATGTCGCGGGCCTGCTCGAGCGGCCGAACGGCGGCGAAGTGACGGTTGGCGGCGTCGCGGCCTCGACCCTGGCGGACGACGCGCGCACGGCGCTGAGGCGCGGCCAGATCGGCTTCGTCTACCAGTTCCATCATCTCCTGCCGGAATTCTCGGCGCTCGAGAATCTGATCCTGCCGCAGATGATCGCGGGCCTGTCGCGCGCCGAGGCGGCGAGCCGTGCGCGAGAGCTGCTCGGCTATCTCGGCCTCGCCGCACGCGAAACGCATCGCCCCGCCGAACTCTCGGGCGGCGAACAGCAGCGCGTCGCCATCGCCCGGGCCGTCGCCAACGGCCCGCGCGTCCTGCTCGCCGACGAGCCGACCGGCAACCTCGACCCGAAGACCGCCGATCACGTGTTCGGCACGCTGACGACGCTGGTCAAGGCGACCGGCCTCGCCGCCCTGATCGCCACCCACAACATGGACCTCGCCGCCCGCATGGATCGCCGGGTGACGATCCGCGACGGGCAGGTGACGGAGATGGCGTAGGGTGTTCGGCCTGCCAACGCTCGGCACTTCGCGCCTTTCACGCCCTTAGGCGGGAGTGCGTTCGGAGAATCCGCTCTCGCTATCGACTTTTCAAAGGGATAGGCGCCAAAATCGTGCAACTCTCGCCGCTCTATGATTCTGGTTATAGAATTGATAAATATGAACACTAACAAACAGAATGATTTTGCTGGCATAATGTCGCCGCAACTCCGCTGCGTCGTCGTTGCCGACAAGCCGGCTCAGTCCTCCACCCGATGACCGGCGAGGTACGGCGCGCGCGGGTCAGGGCGATGGAGTGGTCGTAGGGTAACGAAGGCGCAGGCGTGCAAGTCTAAGCTGACGCGCGGTCCGAGGTAGCCTTGACATCGATATGGTGATCATGCAGTATTAACTTTAGTCGCATAATTTGATTGTGTCAGGAATTTGCTCGTGCGAGTGTTCGCTGACGACATTGGTTGAAGAAGCGAAGCCTCGACATTTCTCTAGCCGTGGTCGCTCGGGCAAACAGCCCCGCTTCGCCGGGGTCGAAGAGGCACTTGTTCGGATCCAAGAGATCGCCGTCGGCCGCGCGGAAATCTCGTTCGTGAGCAGCGGCCGAGAGGGGTGACCATGCGCATCACGGCTTCGTCTTCTTGCCGTCTTGCTCGGGCTTGCTGTCACTGGCGGCCGCCGGCGCCGTCGATGTCCTCGGCAGGACCTGTCGCGCCGACGGCGCCATCACGATCGGACAGGAACTGTGCGATCCCGGATCCGCCAACGTCGTTTCCAAAGTCCGAAGACCAAGTCTTCGAACTGCACGCCAAGAAACGCACCATTCCCATCGACGCCGACCCGGCCCTGGACTCCCCAGCGGGTTCGACGCCTATGTCTTCGACTTCAACAATTCCGACGGTTCCGGGTCGGTGGCGCCGCCCGTCTTTCACGTCCCCAAGCCGGCGGAAAGCGGCGGTTCCAGTCATATCCGCTTCCATCTGTTCAACGAGCTGCCCAGGGTCAACAACAACACGTTCATGGTCAATGGCGCGGTGCCGGCCGGCGACCAGCCGCTCAACATCCACACTCACGGACTGCTCGTGCGCCCGACGGATTCCCAAGGGGCCGGGCCTTACGGCGATTTCGTTGGTGTTCTCGGCTTGTCCGCGCGGACGCGCAGCCACCTGTCCAGCCGACATGGAGCGCATGCATACGACCGAGATCTGCGGGCTGGCCAACGCTGTCGCCGCCGGCAAGCACTGCCCCGGCATGGGTCACGTCCATCCCGAAGGGAAGGCCTACGCCATCCATGGTCACGAGGTGTGGCTCGAGCCCGTCCCCTACGACATCGAGGTGCCGGCGTCGCATCCGGCAAGCCTGAACTGGTTCCACCCGCATGCCCACGAGATCTCGTCGCCGCAAGTGGCGGCGGGCCTCGCCGGCGTGCTGACGATCGGCACGTTGTGTTCCGATCACAGCCTCCCCGACGGATTCTGTGTCCAGCCGGAGAACGGCGAGCCCACCCTGAACCCCGATCGTTTGAGGGAGAGGGTGCTGATGATCAAGGACTTCGAGGTATTCGCGCAACGGCAAGGCGAGGGCGGAGACGGAACTCCGCCCAGCGCGGAAGGGTACCGCATCGTGCCGACCTGCACGCCCGATCCCGGGAAAAACTCGCCTCTGCTCAATGATTTCGCTTGCCAGCGTGGCCACGAACCGCTACCAAATCCTCGACCGAGGATTCTGCCCATTTGCCGCGGACGACAGCGTGGCGCTGGCGGGAAATTGGCTCTTCACCATTAACGGGCAGATTAAGCCGACGATCACGATGAAAGCCGGCACATCGGAACTTTGGCGAATCGCGAATTTAAGCTCGAACGCGACCTACCGTCTCTCGCTTTGCCACGACGACGTCAATCCGGACGCGACCGATCCGTCCCTTGCGGACTGCGCGACCAAACAGAGTTTCCAGATCGTCAGTCTCGACGGCGGCTTGACCCCAACAGACAAACCGCTGGACGGAACCGAAGTTCTTCTGCCGCCGGGCGCAAGGGCGGAGATCATCGTGCAGCCCCCGGCGGATGGATCGATCAAGCTGGTGCAGAAGGGATTTATGCAGCCCGACCTCTATCCCCCCGTCATCCTTGCCACCGCCTCGACGGCGGCAGGCGGATTGGCCACAGCGCCCGTGGCGGTCGCTCTGGCGGAACGCGGCGGGTCCGCAACGATAGTTCAGCCACCGGCGTTTCCTGAACCAGAGGATTGCAAACACAAGTCGGAAGCCCTGACGGACAACGACTGGCTGTCGCTCCCAACCACCAACGAGGTGGTGTCGATTTTCTTCGGCCGCATCTCGTCGACCCCGGAAATCCTGACGCTCGGCATGATGCGCGGGAATCCGGAAGCGTCCCTTGACCCGACGATCCGCGCTCATATCCAGGCCTGCCTGGCCGGCGGCAATCCGAACAGCTACGATTGCGCTCTGTTCAAGGGAAGCGAGTTCCGCATGGACGCGCGCAATCTGTGCGTCAAACACGGGTCACGGGTGACGTTCCGTCTGTATAACCTGACGACGGAGACGCACAATTTTCACATCCATCAGCAGAAGTTCGAGGTGGCTCCCCAGTTCCCGCCGCGTCCCGAACCGGGCATGCGTCACCACCATGTCTCCCCATCCGTCGCGGCGGTGATCGGGAGCCAGATGCAACGTGCTGCGGTTGCGCAAGGGGATGGGATGGAGACCTCCCGGGTCGCCGACAGCGTACCGGTCGTGTCCGTCTGGGGCGCAAACCCCGGCGATCCGAACAATCCCGTCCCGGAGGTCACGATGACCTTCGACCGGCCGGAGCAGGGCGGCGACTTCGTCTTCCACTGCCATATCCTCGAACACGAGGACAAAGGCATGATGAAGCGGATCACGGTCTATACGCCGTAGAAGGCGGGAAGACGGGCCTTCGGGTTATCGCCGCCCGAGCCGTTCACGATCGGATAAAGGCGCTTCGCGTCTGGGCTCGACCTCACCGCGCGCTTACGGCGATCGGGCAGGGAGCGACGACTCCGTCCTTCATTCCGCAGATCAGCATGTCCATCACGGTCGGATTGACGAAGTAGCCGACATGGGCGTTGACCGGGTCCGAGAACAGGCCCGGCGCACTGAACTCGCCGTTCGACATGAAGACGTTGGTGACGGCGACTTTGCCCCAATCGGCGCGCGGGAACTGAAGGTTCCGAGGCTCGAGCCGCCAGGAGAGGATGTCGTTGGGATCGCTGAACGCCACGACCTGGCTGACCGGCGCGGTCCGACCCTCTCGCGCGGCCGACCTTGCTCTCGCCGCGGCCCAGCACTTGGCGAAGTCGTTGGTGAGCTTCTCGCCTGCAATGTCCCGTGCGCGCCGCGGCGCATTGGGATCGCGCCGCAACGTCGATAGGTCGAGGAGCGCGAGCTGGTTCGCCATCATGTAGATGACCGGCGTGTTCTCGAGGACCTTTTCGGCGGGCGTGCGCGTCGCGGCGACGCGGTCGCCGTTCACCTCGCATAGGCCGCGCAGTTCGTCCTGGATGGCGTCCATGATCATGTAGCCGCCGAGGCTGTGGGTGATGATCACGGTCGAGTCGCGGTAGTCCGCGGCGCGCTGGTCGCATTTGCCTCCGGTCCACGTTCCACCGGTCACCTTGCAGAGCGCCCCTTGCAGTGAGGGACGGACGACCCTTTGCCGATAGGCCCCGCCGTAGAGGAGCGCGTCGGCCAGCTTGTCGTCGATGAAATCCTTGGCGAAGTCGGCGAAGGCCTGTTTCTGCGGCGCGCTCGCGTCTTCGACTTCGAGACGGCATTTGACGCTTTCGGTGAGCGGCGTCCAAAGCAGGTAGCTGACCGTCAGCGCGGCCTTGTCCGAGCCGGGGGGCGCGAAGTCGTAGGTGTAGAGGCGGGCCTGGTTCTCGGGCGCGGCGTCCGGAATGTCGATCACGTCCGGCGGGGGCGTCGCGAGCGCGGGCTTTGCCGCCGTCACGCGCTTATAACAGCCTTGATACTGCGCCTCAGGCTTCGTGGGTGGCCGCTGGACGTATCCGAACCGCCCGGCGAGCGTGGCGATGAAGGCGTCGAACCCGTAAGGCTGCGGCGTGCCCATCCCGTGAATCAGAAGGACATGCAGCGGCCGCCCCGGCGCTTCAGCGACGAGCGCGCTCATGCCGCGGAAAGACGAGGTGTCTTTCTCGGGCACGAATGGGGTCGGAAGGGCGGCGCAGCCGGCGAGGAGGAGCACGAGGGTTGGCAACAACCTGCACGGCGATAGCATCGAGCGCTGGATGTTTTCGTTTTCCATGCTTGGCTCAGGCCGTGAAGGTCAGCGCATTCAAGACTTTCATAAGATAATTTCGTGTCTCAGTGTATAGTGGCAGATACGCGTAATGGTAACCCTCGCATTCTGCACCTTTATCGTCGCGCAATTTCTCTTTGGTAATGGTCATCATTTTGTATTCTTCGAGCCTGCCCAGGACAAGGAAGCTGTCGGGCGTGCAAGTGTTGACCGTGTTGTTCCCGCCTTCGTTTCTCGCCATGAACAGGATCAGATCCAGGTCCAATTTCGAAAGAGCCTGTTGAACATCGGCAGGAGCGTCGGGAATGGCTCTTTTTTGAAGCGTGACTTTGACGGCCCCGACTTCAACCGAGGCGCCGCTTGATATTTGATGGGAGGCCGAAACGATGGTGTCGTAGACCGGTCCCTTGAAGAGCAGCAACGCCATCATTCCGACGAGCGGCCAAAGACACTTCGGGAGCACGTCGATCACAGCGAGCGTCAGCCGCTGCCAGAAGTTCACGTTCTGGTCCGGTTCACTGCTCATCGTCGTTGCTGCTTTCAATCAGGTATTGCTGAACTCCGACGACGGGTACTAAGGCCCGACTTGCTTGGATGAGGCGCGTCTTAAAGGGGGCTGCGGGTCTCCTGGCGCGCTCACAGATGATAGCTCGCAAATCCGCATCGATCCGACTAGCCCGTGATGTTCGATTCCATATTGACGTCACAATTACTGATCCTAGTTACCTGAATTATTGTTGTTGTTAATAATATTGGTGATGAATATCGCAGTGTTCTGCGATTGAGCTATGTTAAGTGCCGTCGGGGCAAGTTGTTTGGTCGTACCTTTCTTCCCGTCCGTTGTTGGCGCAGATGCGGTCGGGCCCAAGGTAACTAACATAGTATCTGTTTTCATTCGGCCGATACTGAGTGGAACGTGGATAAACGATGCATTTCTCAGCACCCACTGAGGAGATATTCCTCCAGAAGTTGTCAATACAAAAGTAACCGTATGAGTTAAGACGTTTGATTGCTTCTGAATTGAGCTAAATACCGAAGCTGCGCCGGTAGGAAAGGGAGTTAAAGCTATTTTCTTGATGCCTACGACATCGTAAAGCCAATCCTTAAATTTTAAGTCGCTCTGCAGCAACATTGCCCCACTTGTCGGCCGCCAAGCACATTTTGCTTTTGCTAAATCTGATATCGTGTAAAAGAAACTAACTGTATCAGTTCTTGTCGCGGTCGTATTTACGTTAGCGTTTACCCCCCAATTAAAGTTCCAGTTCTTAGGCTGACCGATTGGAAAGAATTGTGTAGCTGGCGCAACCGATCCATTCTCGTTGACGGCCAAAGTAAGATCTATCTGTGCGCCCCAGTCATCTAAAAAAGCAATATCTTCATGTGGGTAACCAGAATGGTAAAGGGAATACACTGCATCCCGAACCTCGCAAGATATACTGTGTGTTATATCGATTACGTAGGGTAAACTGCTAGGGCTTCCAAAATCTTGAAGATCGGGCACGTATGTTCCGCAAGCGCTAAGGATAAACGCTGCGGATACCGCAAAGACAATACAAAATGCTTTCACTTTGCAATCCTCCAGCGTAAAGACGTACCAACCTAAGTCAGGCGACTGAATACGCTATAAATTTGTTATCGACGGTCACGATGTCCAGACCTACGAATACGTCCTCGTTTCCGGTCATGCCACCACCTTGACTATCCATCAACGTCAGCTAGAGCATTCTATAAGTAGCTGGCGCTGCTAACGCGGCGTGCGTTGCAAAGGGCATTCACCTGGGCTCGCCGGAACCCCTTCCCCAATTTGTTCCCCGTTTGCGTTTACGGGAAACTTCCACCACACGCCGTTTCCATCTAGGGCGCAACTATAAGCAGCGGGAGCTACGCGAGGCGTGAGGGGAGCCGCAGGTCGGGCGTAGGCAGCCGCCGCTTGCTGGCAACCGGGGAAAGGACGTTGTTGCGCCTGCGCTACGCTCGCCCGCAGCCGCGCATTTTCCGCCATCAGGTCTCGCATCCTGCTTGCATTGATCGCCGCCGGGTTGATTCGCTCCTCAAGGCTTGCGGCGATTGGTGAACCAAGACCGGTGCACGGATCAGCGCCCGTTCGGCCCCGAAAAGCGCCGTTGTTGCCATGGGTGATGTCGTTGAAGCAGGCGCTGTTCAAATACAACTCCGGCGTGATGAAGCCGAGTTTCGTTCCGAACGACGCGAACAGGCCGGCGTAGAGAGGGGCGACGGCGCTGGTGCCGCCGACGACTTCTTGCTGGCCGTAAAGCAGAATTTCATAGCCCGTGACCGGATCGGCGTTCGCGGCGACGTCTGGAACCATGCGGCCAGGGCCGTGAGGTGCGCCGGCCTGCCACGACGGCATCGGAAAAAGCGTCGAGTAGCCGCCGCCGGTGCCTTCCCCGTCGGTCTTACCAGGATTATCGTTCCAGACCGTTTCGTCAGTCTTGGTCTTCTTCGTGCCGCCGCAGCCGATAACGTGCGGCGCGGAGGCCGGCAGATCGACGTTGGCGCGGCCTGGGCCGCCGTCGCTAAATCGTTGTCGCCCGAAGCGGCAAAGATGACCATACCCGCGGAGGTGGCGGCGGTGGCCGCCTGCTCCAACGCGTCGCCCGCGGCCGCGCCCCAACTGGCCTCGTCGGCGCCCCAAGAGATCGAGCAGACGTCGCATCCATCGGCCGCGGCGGCCGTAATGGCCTGGGCGATGTCCTGCGCCCAGTACACGCGAATTGCCGCCGGTTTGCCCGTGGCCGCGGCGTAGGCTGCGCCGGCCACCTGGATGTCGAGCGCGACCTCGCCGTCGGCGTCGTTGCGCGGATTGCACTTGCTGTTTTCCGTGCCGTCGACCGAAACGTCGGTAATGTGCGGCGCGGGAAGATCGACTCCCTTGAAGAACTGATCGACGTCCGATTGAACCCAACCGCCGCCGAGTTCGACAATGGCAATGACGCCCCTGCCGGGCGCATCGGAGGGCCAATCGTAAGCTTTGAGGAGGTCCGTGACTTTCCAGGGCGCGGCCGCCGCTTTTCGGTCAGCGGCCAGCCCCAACCTCTTGATGTAGGGGTGAATGCCGTTCTTGCGAACCACGTGCAGGTAGGAATGAGCTGCCGCGGGCGTCCCACGCCCTGGCCTGGGTTGTCGCGCCATCGTCGCCTCCGCAGATACAATACGCCAATGTTGTTAACATGCCCTCAGCCGTACGCATGGGAGCATTTCAAACTTGACTGAAAAGAAATTCCTTGCGGCGTCGCCGCAAGGTGACTCGCAAGCACGCGACCGGATCCTGTCTCGGGACCGTTTCTGTCTTTCAGACAGATCCGCTCGCCGTCTCCTCACCATCATTGACGATTGAGGAACAAGAAAGCGACTACTTTCCGCCGCATTCACACGCTGTCACACTTTCTTAACAAACGCAATAAGGTTTTGGGAATGCGCGGTAATTTTTCTTCCGCCACGTTGTCCGTCGTTTACTTCAACCGGATTACTGGCTCAGGCCGATCGCCTGACCTTGATGCCGAAGCTTTTCCGGTGAGCGTGGGCGAGAGGCTTCGGGATCGCTCCTTCCTGCTCCGCGCCAGCCCGATTGACTCGAATTTTTCTGACATGTTAGCTCTGGCCTGTCAGCGCCGCGGACGCCCTCGCCCCGCGGCCGAGAACGCCAATCAACAAAAGCGGTCTGCCCCGCGGGAGCCGTCGCGCGCGAGGGAATCGGGAGGAAATCGATGAACCGCACTGTCTCCGTGCTTGCCCTGTGCGCCGCCGGCGCGCTGGTGGCTTCGTCCGCCCAGGCGGACACGAGCAAGATGAAAATCGCCTTTTCCAACAACTACGCCGGCAATTCCTGGCGTCAGGCGATGCTGAAGAGCTACGACATCGTCACCCAGAAGGCGGTCAAGGATGGCGTCGTCGCGGCGGCGGACGTCTTCACCACCGCCGACAAGGAGGTGCCGACCCAGGCGGCCCAGATCCAGAACCTGATCCTGCAGGGGTACAACGCCATCGTCATCAACGCGAGCTCGCCCGACGCGCTCAACGGCGCGATCAAGCAGGCCTGCGAAGCCGGAATCGTCGTCGTGTCCTTCGACGGCATCGTCACCGAGCCCTGCGCCTATCGGGTCGTCGTCGACTTCAAGGACATGGGCAAGGAGGAAGTCGAGCACATGGCGAAGTTCCAGCCGAAGGGCGGCAACCTGCTCGAAATCCGCGGCCTCGCCGGCACCTCGATCGACGAAGCTATCCACGCCGGAATCGTCGAAGGGGTGAAGGCGCATCCGGAATTCAAGATCGTCTCGTCGGTCACCGGCGACTGGGACCAGACGACCGCACAGAAGGCGGTCGCGACCGTGCTGCCCTCCCTGCCGCCGATCGTCGGCGTCGTCGACCAGGGCGGCGACGGCTACGGCGCCGCGCAGGCCTTCGCCGCCGCCGGCAAGCCGCGCCCGACCATCATCGAGGGCAACCGCCAGGATGAACTTCAGTGGTGGAAGGAGCAGAAGGAGAAGGACGGGTATGTAACCTGGTCGGCCTCGATCGCGCCGGGCGTCTCGACTCTCGCCTTCTGGGTGGCGCAGCAGGTGCTCGACGGCAACACCAAGATCCCGCATGATCTGCTCGTGCCGTATCTCGCCTTCAACCAGGACGACTTCGAAGCCGAGCTGCCGAAAATCCCGAAGGGGGGCGTCGCGAGCCACGAATATTCGCAGGCCGACGCGATCGCCGCCATCAAGGCGAACATGAAGTAGGCTCGTCAGGCGAGACGAAAAGCGTCGCGCGCTCAGGGACAGACAAGCCATGGCGGGCGGCGGCACACTTCTCGTTGACTTCAAGGGCGTCGAAAAATCCTACGGCGCCGTCCGGGCTCTGGACGGCGTCGATCTGTCCTTGTCTCAGGGCGAGTGCGTCGGGATTGTCGGCCACAACGGCGCAGGCAAGTCGACGCTGATGCATGTCCTGAACGGCGGCGTGACGCCCGATCGCGGGCGGCTCGTCTTTGCCGGCGAGGACCAGCGCGGGTGGTCGGCGGCGCGCGCCAAAGCGCTCGGATTGCGCTCGGTCTTTCAGGAGCTGTCGCTTTGCCCGAACCTGACGGTGGCGGAGAACGCGCGCGTCTACCATCCGTCCGTCCGCGGTTTCGGCTGGCGACGGCGGGCGGGACGGCTCATCCTCGACAGGCTCGACGAGATCTTCCCCGGCCATGGCGTGAGCGCGCCCGATCTGGTGCAGGACCTGTCGATCGGCCGGCGACAGATGGTCGAGATCGCGCGGGCGTTCACCGTGTCGGACGCAGCCGCCCGTCTCGTCGTCCTCGACGAGCCGACCTCCTCGCTCGACGCCCACACCGCCGGGCAACTGCTCGCTTACGTTCGACGCTCGGTCGCCGAGGGTCTGAGCTGCGTGCTGATCTCGCACATCCTCGGCGAGGTGCTGGCCACTTGCGACCGCATCCTCGTCATGCGCGACGGCAAGGTCGTGGCAGAGGACCATTCGCACAATCTCAGCAGGGCGAAGCTGGTCGCCGCGATGGGCGGCGTCGAGGGCGAGGCCCCGCTTTCGGCCGCTCGACGGGCCGGAGACGGCGCGCGGCCGATGCGCCTGCGCATTCGTCCCGAGCGGCAGCACGACGGGCGCGAGCTGGTGGCGCACGAAGGCGAGATCGTCGGCCTCGCCGGGCTCGCCGGCCATGGCCAGACCGAGTTGCTGCTTGCGGCGTTCGACGCCGCCTCGCGCTCGCGACGGGGTCAAATGGTCGAGGGGCCGGTCGCGCTCGTCGCCGGCGACCGGGTTTCGGACGGCGTGTTCCCGCAATGGTCGATCGCTGAGAACATCGGCGTGCGCTCGCTGAAGCGCCTGCGCGCCGGTTTCCTCGTGTCGCCGCGCCTCGAGGAAGAGCTCGCCAATGCCTGGCGCCAGCGGATCCGGATCCGCACCCCCGATGTCGGGCACAATATCCTGTCGCTCTCGGGCGGCAATCAGCAGAAGGCGCTGTTCGCCCGCGCGCTCGCCTCCGACGCGCGCCTCGTGCTGATGGACGACCCGATGCGCGGCGTCGACTACGGCACGAAGATCGAGGTCTACGATCTCATCCGCGCCGAGGCCGCGTCGGGGCGGACATTCCTCTGGTACACGACCGAGACGGAGGAGCTGAAGAACTGCGACCGCATCTATATCTTCCGCAACGGCGCCGTGGTCGCTGAGCTCACGCGCGACGAGCTGACCGAAGAGCGCATCATCCATTCCTCGTTCGCCGGCGCGGCCTGACATGAGCATTGCAGCCCCGGCGGCCGGTCTTGGGGGAGGGGCGGACCTGCGGCGCAGGCTTCGCGCGGCGCTGCCGGCCCTGTCGCTCGCCCTCGTCGTGGCGGCGATCGCCTGGCTGAACCCGCGCGCGATCAGCTACTTCGGCTTCACGCTGATGCTGAACCTGGCGATCCCGATCGCGCTCGCCACGGTGGCGCAGATGTTCATCATCGCCGGCAACGACCTCGACCTGTCGATCGGCACCTTCGTCGGCTTCGTCTGCTGCGTCTCGGCGACCTGGCTTCGGGATGAGCCGGCGCTCGGCGCGCTCGTGCTCCTTGGCTGCATTGCGTTCTACGCCGCGCTCGGAGCACTGATCTACTTACGCAATCTGCCCTCGATCGTGGTGACGCTCGGCATGAGCTTCGTCTGGCAGGGGCTGGCGATCCTCCTCATGCCGAAGCCCGGCGGGAAGGCGCCCGCGTGGCTCATGGCGATCATGGGCGTCAAGCCGCCCTTCGTTCCGTTCCCGATCGTCGCCGCAATCCTCATCGCCGGGGTCGCCTGGTTCGGCCTCATGCGGACGTCCTACGGCGCAATCCTGCGCGGGGCAGGCGGCAACGCGGTCGCCATCGAACGGGCGGGCTGGTCGCTGCTCAGGGCCAAGACCGCGCTGTTTGCGCTCGCCGGCCTGTTCGGGGTGCTGTCGGGAATGGCGCTGGTCGGCATCACGACCTCGGCCGACGCCAATATCGGCAATGGCTACACGCTCCTGTCGATCGCCGGCGTCATCCTCGGCGGCGGGGAGTTCGTCGGCGGAAAAGTCTCGCCGATCGGGGCGGTGCTCGGCGCGCTGACCATGGCGATGGCGGCCTCGCCCTTGCTCACCTTCATGCGGATTCCGCCGGACTGGCAGGTCGCCGCCAACGGCGCGATCCTGATCATTGTTCTGGCGGCGCGGGTTCTCATCAGCCGCGGGGCCGCGCGATGACGCAGGCGCTCGCCGCAAGGCCCTGGATCTGGTCGTTCCTCGGCGCGATCGTCGTCTGGCTCGCTGCGATCGCCTTCACCGGCGGCCATGGCGCGGGCGGCATGCTGACCGCCGCCCTGTCGCTTGCGGTGTTCACCGTGATCGTCGGCGTCGGGCAGATGTTCGTCATCACGCTCGGGCCCGGCAATGTCGACCTGTCGCTGCCGGCCAATATCGGGCTGGCGAGCGCGGTCGCGATGAAGACCATGGGCGGCGACGACTCCCTCGTCGCCGTCGGACTCGCCGCGGCGCTGGCCTGCGGGGTCGCGGTCGGCGTGACCAATTATCTCCTGATTCGGCTCTTGCGCATCCCGCCGATCATCGCGACCCTGTCGGCCAGCTTCATCATCCAGTCGATCGACATCTCCTACGGCCGCGGCCTGCAGATCAAGCCGCCGCCGGGCTTCGCCGACTTCACCAATATTCAGGTGCTCGGCGTCCCTCTGCTCGCGATCCTGACGGCGCTGTTCACCATCGGCGCGCATGTTGCGCTCCACCGCACCGTCTGGGGCCGCTCGGTGCTGGCGATCGGGCAGAACATCCGCGCCGCGCGGCTGGCCGGGATCAAGGTCGAGCCGGTGCGCTTCGCCACCTACGCGCTCTGCGGGGCGCTGGGCGGCCTCGCCGGCGCGCTGCTCGCCGGGTACTTCCGGGGGGCCAATGTTGATATCGGCAACGAATATCTGCTCGCCTCGATCGCCGTCGTCGTCATCGGCGGCACGTCGGTCTCCGGCGGCAAGGCGAACCTTCCCGGCGTCTGGGGCGGGGCGCTGTTCCTGGTGCTGCTCCTGACCATGCTGAACACGTTCGGGGTCAGCGCGGGGATTCGCCTGCTGGCGACCGGCTTCATCATCGTCGCGGTGATCACGGCGGCGGGCGGGGAGAAACGGGCGAGGTAGGCCCGACTCGGAACGGCGGCCCCAGGCGGCCTTCCCGCCGAACCAAACGCTTGAGGCCCCTGAGGCAGGGACTGCCCGTGAAGGGGCGTGCTAAAAACCATTGACAATCTGCCAAAAGTGCAACTATTGCACTATGAGAAGTGATGGGTTTGTATGCCGACATTGCGACGCTTTGGCGCGGTCAGCGTGCGCATGTACGCCGACGATCACCGCCCGCCGCACTTCCACATCGTCTCGCCTGATTTTCAGGTGCTGGTGCGGATTCCGACTTGAGGGTGATTGCAGGAGAGGCCCGCCCGACCGAGATCGCTGAGGCTCTGGCGTGGGCGCAAACGCATCAGGAAATGCTGGCCCTTAGATGGGCTGAACGGGATTGACCATGCCGAAGAAAGTTTTGCCGCGCATCGTCGCCGTGGAGGCGGACAGGAAGCCCCTGACCCTAAGAATTCATTGGGACAAGGGCGGCGAAAGCCGCGTTGACGTATCCAGTTTGATCGAGACATTCCGCGTCTATAAGCCATTGCGGTCGTCGAATTTGTTTCGGCAAGTGCGTGTTGGGGAATATGGAACCGATGTCGTCTGGTCTGACGAGATCGACATGGCCGCGGATACGTTGCAGCGGCTCGCGCAGGAGCAGACGGGAGTCACCATGTCGCCGGATGCCTTTAGGCGCTGGCGCAAGCGCAAGGCCTATACACTCGACGCGGCGGCGCATGCGCTCGGCGTGAGCCGTCGCATGGTGGCCTATTACGAACAGGGCGCGAGACCCATTCCGCGCGTCGTTGCGCTGGCTACACGGGGACTCGATCTCGGCGCACAATAAGCTTCTGCGGTCCACGTGGCGCTTTTTGCCGGCGCCCCATATCCCTCGTTTCGGAGTCGGCGAGACCGGCCGACCCTGGATCGAGGTCCGCTCCTTGCCTCTATCGCCGCGCGGCCCGACGATCTCGAATTCACCCGATATCGGCGGATTCTCGCCGGGATAACGCGACCGGGCCTGCGGTACGGAAATCAAGAGATGTGAAGCAACCGGAAACGCCCGGATTATAGGACGCAGACACTTTTTGATTCATCGATCGCAATGCGATAAATTGCGCAAGAGCGATGGAGATGGATATGAGCATCCAACGTCTCTCGACTGTGGACTTTGCGACGCTGGAAAACCCCGGCGTCCGATCCGTGCAGATCGTGTGGCCCAGGAATGCGCCTGAGGCTCTGGTCACGATCACGCGGGTTACGATGGAGCCGGGTTCTGTTTCGGCAAGACACTCCCATCCCAACAGCGAACAAATCTGGATGGTGGAGCAGGGCTGCGCGACGTTGTTGATGGATCACGATCAGACAGACGTGGTGCAGGCTGGAGACGTTGTGCGCACGCCCGCGGGCTCGATCCACGGCGTCCACAATACGGGACACGAACCGTTCGTCTATTTGGCCGTGACAACGCCGCCGCAGGACTTCACGCCTGCTTATCGGGGACGACAGGATTCAAACTGACTTAGCCTCCCTGATGGACAGGAAGCGCCGCCAAATACCACCATCACAACCGTGGAATTTCTCCGGGAATCGGAAGCACAGTTAGACATTCCTCCGGACAAGCGGAAGTTTTAATACCGCCGACGCGCCGTCACTCCATCCACGGCTCCACAGTCTGCACCTCCGGCAGGAAGTGCTTGAGCAGGTTCTCGATTCCGTGCCTCAGCGTCGCGGTCGACGAGGGGCAGCCGGAGCAGGCGCCCTTCATCTTGAGATAGACGATCCCGTCGCGAAAACCCTTGAAGATGATGTCGCCGCCGTCGCCCGCCACCGCGGGGCGCACGCGCGTCTCGATCAGCTCCTTGATCGCCTCGACCGTCTCGCCGTCCTTGGCGTCGAAGAACTCGCCGGCCGT
This sequence comes from uncultured Alphaproteobacteria bacterium, assembly GCA_963741405.1. Lineage (GTDB taxonomy): Bacteria > Pseudomonadota > Alphaproteobacteria > Rhizobiales > Beijerinckiaceae > Roseiarcus. The sequence goes on along the minus strand of CAVUHX010000014.1, from coordinate 83,014 downwards.
CGCGACATCCGCGCCGCCCGTCTCGATCAGCGGCGCGCCGGAGAGGAAGAATTCGGTCACCACGCCGAGCACCGCGGGGCGCAGGTGCTGCCATTCGCCCTCGCCCTTGGTCACCGAAATGAAGTCGTTGGCGAAGAACACGCCGGTCACGCCGGGCAATTCCATCAACGCCCTGGCGAGCGGCGAGCGCTCCGCCGTGGCGGGATCGCGCGCTTCGAACGTCCCCTCCTCCATGACCGCGCGGCCGGGCAGGAACTTCAGCGTCGCGGGATTGGGGGTCGCTTCGGTCTGGATGAACATGGGGCGTTGCTCCTTGGCGCCTAGAGATAGGCGCGGCAGGGCCGCGAGGCAAGGCGGCCCTCCATCCGATTTTGGCCGAGCTTCCGCGCGAAATAGAGGTTTCGCCGTCCCGCTGCGGCGCTAACATCCATCTCCCTTGACCCCGATCGGGCGAAGCGATGATCAGCGTCTTCGATCTCTTTAAGATCGGCCTCGGCCCGTCCTCGTCGCACACGGTCGGGCCGATGAAGGCCGCCGCCGCCTTCGCCGCGGGCCTCGCCTCCAGGGGCGAACTCCCGCGCGTCGCCTCGGTCGAGGTCACGCTCCTCGGCTCGCTCGCCTTCACCGGCAAGGGCCACGCGACCGACAAGGCGGTCATCCTGGGGCTCGGCGGCCTCTCTCCCGAGGCGGTCGACCCGGACGCGGCCGAAGCGCTGGTCGACGACACGCGCCGGACGAAACGCCTGTCGCTCGCAGGCCGCCACGCCATCGCCTTCGACCCGGCGAGCGCGATTTCCTTCGACGTCGTCACGCCCGCGCCGCGCCACCCGAATACGCTGCGCCTTGTCGCGCGGGACGCGGCCGGAGCGGCGCTCGCCGACGAAACCTGGCTCTCGGTCGGCGGCGGCTTCATCGTGCGGGACGGCGTGGAGGAGGGCGACGTCGAGGCGGAAGGCCGCGCGCCACACCCGTTCCGCTCGGGCGCCGAACTCCTCGCGCGCGGCCGGGAAAGCGGGCTTTCGATCGCCGATCTCATGCGCGCCAACGAAGCGGCGCTGCGCCCCGCAGGCGAGGCGGAGGACCATGTCGAGCGTGTGCTCGCCGCGATGTTCGCCTGCATGGATCGCGGCCTCGCCCGTTCGGGCCCGCTGCCGGGCGGTCTCGCCGTCGAGCGCCGGGCGCGGGCGATCTTCGACCGGGTGACGGAGGCCGCGCGGCGCAACGCCCGCCCGGCCCACGAGATCATGGATTTCGTCAGCGTTTACGCCATCGCGGTCAACGAGGAAAACGCCGCCGGCGGGCGCGTCGTCACCGCGCCGACCAACGGCGCCGCCGGCGTCATTCCGGCGGTCCTGCGCTACTACCGCGACCATTGCGAGGGAGCGACGCCGGCGGGGCTCTCCGATTTCCTCCTGACCGCGACCGCGATCGGCGGCCTGTTCAAGCTCAACGCCTCGATCTCGGGGGCCGAAGTCGGCTGCCAGGGGGAGGTCGGCGTCGCCTCGTCCATGGCCGCGGCGGGCCTCTGCGCCGCGCTCGGCGGCTCGAACGGCCAGATCGAGAACGCCGCCGAGATCGCCATGGAGCACCACCTCGGCATGACCTGCGACCCGGTGGGCGGCCTCGTCCAGATCCCCTGCATCGAGCGCAACGCCTTCGGCGCGGTCAAGGCGATCGCCGCGGCCTCGCTCGCGCTGCACGGCGACGGACGGCACCGGGTCTCGCTCGACAGCGTCATCAAAACCATGCGCCAGACGGGCGCCGACATGCAGTCGAAATACAAGGAGACGAGCCTCGGCGGGCTCGCGGTGAACTTCGTCGAGTGCTGAGAAAGTTTACGCAACCCAACAGATTGTGCGCCTCGCCGATCCGTGCTTACATCCAAAGTCGGGCTGCAATTGGACGACGGACAGGCGATGAGTTGGGCGTTCACCTTTCAACTTCCTGGGCTTTGGCCACCCGCGTCGGCGGGCGCGGATCGACTCGATCGACGCCGAGGCCGACGCGCTCATTCGCGAATGGGGCGCAGCCGCCTATTCAGAGGCGCGGAGAAGGGAAGATGAGGCGAGTTCCGATGCGCTCGCAGGGGACTGGGACCGCGTCGCTCTCGCGATCGTCCGAAAATTGACTTCGGACCCTGGAACGGAGGTTTCCGACCGCATGGCGGCGAGGGTCGTTCTCGTGCCCGATCGCGACCGGGCGGAGCCTGGAATCCGCCGCGCGGCCGGAACCCTCGACCAACGACAACCCGTCCTTGAAGCCAGACCGCAGCGATTCCGGATCCAGTACGCCGGCGCGCCGACAAACCACGGATCGTCCATCCTGAAGGAAGTCGAAATTCAGGTTCCGGACGTGTCGTCCGCGATCGTCGAAGCGGCGAATCTCGTGTGGCCGCGCGGCACGACCGCGCTTCGCATCCTCGATTGCGACGGCCAGGAGGTGTTCGAGCGCCACCGGGCGAGCCGCTAGAGCAAGATGAATTTCGGTCGAACCGGATTCCCCTCATGCCGACCCTCCCGCAAGCGGGGTCGGGCTCGCGCGTAAAGACGCCGGACGGGCGGCGCGTCATTTCAGGCGCGAGATATCCCTGCTTTTCGCCGAGCAGGGAATTCGAGTTCCCTGCAAGGCCAAATAAATTCCCTGCACGGCCGCGTAGGGAATTTTCGCGGAAGCGCCCGAAAACGTTGCGTTTTTCGGGACGGCTTTTCCGAGAATCGGCCGAAATGGACGAAATTCGCTGCATTTTTCCCTGCATACGGGAATTCGGCCCGGGCTCGGGGCCCCGGCTTCCTCGGTCCTTCTCCTCGCCGCGCGGCGAACGCCAACCGTTCGCGCGATGAACCTGGACCGCCGGCAGGATGAGGGTCTGCGCCGCGATTCGGTCAAGAGTCATCCTGCTTTAGCGAAGTCGCCTTGTCGCGCTGAATCGAAGCCGGTTTTCCGCCCGACTGCATCATGCTCTGCGTTGCTCCCGTCACCGCCCCCGGCCGGAGACCTTCGGCAGGCTCTCGTCGATGTGGAACAGCTCCGGGTCGGGCTTCGTCTTGAGATCCATGTTGAACAGCGTCACCACCGTCTGGAAGCCCTGGGCGTCGATCACCGTCCATTGTTTCAGCGCGAAGGTGGCGGGGTCGAAGATCAGTTCGAGATGCGCCGTTCCGCCGAGCGTCGCCTTGTCCTCGATCTCGATCGTCACCGACGCGTCGTCCTGGGCGACGCTCAGGACCCTGGTGTCCCTGGCGATGTCGATGTGATCGGACAGCAGGAACTTCAGCGGCGTCTGGGCGATGAAATATTCGTCCTGGGTGTTGAGCTTGTGATCGATCACGGCGACGCTGCGTCCGTCGGCGACGATCTCGAACCGTGCGGGTTGTTCGTATTTGAACAGCATGTGACCCGGGCGCTGGACGGTGAGCTGCCCCTCCGAGCGCTTGCCGCCCGGGCCGATCTGGACGAAGTCTGCGGTCATGACGCGGGCCGCGTCGAGCCAGGCGTTGGCGCGCGCAACCGCCTCGGCCGCGGACAGGTTTGCCGCCGGGCCGCTCTTCGCCGCCTTCGCCGGTTTCGCCGGCGGGGCTTGCGCCTGCAGGTCGAGCGGGGCGCCCTGGGCGAAGGCGCTCCCCGCCAACGCGGCGCAGAGGCCGAGCGCCAGCCATCGGTTGCGTTTCGCCATGACGTCCGTCCTTTCGGCGCGTGCCCCAGCCTCCGACGGCCGAATCGGGCCCTTTCGACAGAATATCGCTTCGGAGGCGACGGCGCCGCCTTTGGCGGGCCAGTTTGCTCTTTCTGTGACGCCTTTGCGACCGCGCCCAGCTATCCGACGCCGGCGATCGCCGCGTCGACCGCCTCTCCCAGACGGTCGACGATCGTCTCGATCTGGCTTTCGCTGACGATGAAGGGCGGCGCAAGAAGAACGTGGTCGCCCCTCGACCCGTCGATCGTCCCGCCCATCGGATAGACCAGGAGGCGGCGCGCCATCGCTTCCCGCCTGAGCCGGGCATGAAGCTTCAGCGCCGGGTCGAACGGCTTCTTGCTCGTCCGGTCCTCGACGAACTCGAGCGCACGGAAGAGGCCGCGTCCGCGGATGTCGCCGACGAAAGGGCTGTTTCCGAAGCGCTCGTGGAGGCGGCGGTCGAGCGCCTCGCCCCTGGCGACGACGTTGGAAAGGAGGTTGTCGCGCCGGATGACCTCCTGCACGGCGAGCGCCGCCGCCGCCGCCATCGGATGGCCCATATAGGTGTGGCCGTGCTGGAAGGCGCCCGAGCCGTCGGCGAAAGCCTCGAAGATCCGCTTCGTCAGCATGACGGCCCCGATCGGCTGGTAGCCGCCGCCAAGGCCCTTGGCGATCGTCATCAGGTCGGGCGCGACGCCCTCCTGGGCGCAGGCATGCAGGGTTCCGGTGCGCCCCATGCCGCACATGACCTCGTCGAGAATGAGCAGGACGCCATAGCGATCGCAGATCGCGCGGATGCGCTTGAAATAGTCGCCGACCGGAGGCACGGCGCCGGCCGTCGCCCCGACGACGGTCTCGGCGACGAAGGCGATGACGCGGTCGGGACCGACCTCGAGGAGCTTGTCCTCGAGCGCACCGGCCGCACGCGCCGCATAATCAGCCTCGCTCTCGCCTTCCCGTTTATGCCGGTAGGCGAAGCAGGGGTCGATGTGATGCGTCTCGATCAAAAGCGGCTCGAACTGCGCCCGCCGCCAGGCGGCGCCGCCGGCGGCCAGCGCGCCGAGCGTATTGCCGTGGTAGCTCTGCCGCCGCGCGACGATGGCGCGCCGCTGCGGCTCGCCGGTCTCGACAAAATACTGCCGCGCCATTTTGAGCGCCGCCTCGATCGCCTCCGATCCGCCGCTGACCAGATAGACGTGGTCGATCCCGGGAGGCGCGTCCTCGACCAGCCGGTCAGCGAGGCGCTCGGCGGCTTCGCTGGTGAAGAAGGCGGTATGGGCGTAGGCGAGCGCGTCGAGTTGCTTGTGCAGCGCCGCGATCACGTCGGGATGGCCGTGGCCGAGGCAGGAAACCGCCGCGCCGCAGGAGGCGTCGAGATAGCGCCGGCCATTCGCATCGAGGATCTCGACGCCCGCTCCTCCGGCGGCGACCGGCATGACGGCGTTCGCGGCGCGATGCAGAATATGCGTCATCGAATCACCTGGCTGCGGGGCACGGTGGCGGACAATCATCCTAGCCGCTCGGGACGAGCCGCGAAAAGGCGTCGAATGTGACCACCGGCTTGGCGCGAAAAAGGGTCGTCGTGGCGGTCGCGCCCAACGGCGGCCGCAGAATCCGGGCCGACTGTCCCGGCCTGCCGATGACCGCGGAGGAGCTGGCGCGGACCGCGTCGGAGTGCCTCGAGCAGGGCGCGGCGATGCTCCACCTGCATGTGCGCGACGCCGATGGCGTCCATCTCCTGGACGCGGAGGCCTACCGCGCGGCGATCGGCCGGATCTGCGCTGCGGTCGGCGACCGCCTGGTCGTGCAGATCACCAGCGAGTCGATGGGCCGCTACTCGCCGGCGCAGCAGATGGCGGTGGTGCTCGACACCAACCCGGAGGCGGCGTCGTTCGCCCTGCGGGAGCTCGCGCCCGAAAAGAAGGACGAGGCGCTGTTCGGCGACTTCCTCGGACGGTTGAGGTGGCTGCGCGTCTGGCCGCAGATCATTCTCTACACGCCGGAGGAGGCGCAGCGCCTGGCCGCGATGCAGAAGGAGGGTCTGATCCCGTTCGAACAGGTGGCGGTTCTCTATGTGCTCGGGCGCTTTTCGCTGCTTCGTCGCGCCGCCCCCTCCGACCTGCTGCCGTTTCTCGCGCCGGACCAGCCGCGCTTCGCCTCGTGGAGCGTCTGCGCCTTTGGCCGGCGTGAGGCGGCCTGCGTCGTCGCCGGCGCGCTGCTCGGCGGCCACGCGCGGGTCGGCTTCGAGAACAATGTCGCGCTTCCCGACGGCGCGCCGGCGGCGACCAACGCCGATCTCGTCGGCGCCGTGGCGCGCGCTCTCGACGGTCTCGGGTTCGCGGCGCAGGACGCCGACGGCCTGCGCGAGGAGATCGCCGCGCTGATGCGGTGAACTGTCGCCGTTCCCCACTGACGGGACGGGTCGGCCCCGGCGGAGCGGGCCGGGCCGCGAGGCATCTTCGCAATCCCTCTCCGGACAATTTGCCTGCGCCGGTCTTTGTGCGCCGCCGATGGAACCTCGGCGCGGGAGGACGCGTTCAGGGCGAAGAAATTGTCAAGGAGGACAAGCATGAACATGCGCAGCAATTTTGTGGCTCTCGCGCTTTGCGTCTTCGGAGTGCTGGCCTTCTCGTCCCTGAACGCCTCCGCCCGCATCGTCTGCAACACCGATGGCGACTGCTGGCACAGCCATGAGGATTTCACCTTCCCGCCGGGGGTCCACGTGGAGATCCACCCGGATAATTGGCGCTGGAAGGACGGCGAGCATTTCGTGTGGAAGGAGCATGAGGGACGCGGCTACTGGAACGGCGGCCACTGGGAGACCTTCCCATAAAGCAGCGGGCAAAGCCTTCCCGTGAAGCATGAACGCGGCCGGGCTCATCCCCGGCCGTTTTCTCGTCGGTCCTGTCGTCAAACTGTGTGGTTTGGGTGTACTTCCTGCTCGGCGCCGCACGGGCGCGGGGCAGGAGAGCCGTTTGATTGTCGTCCATGCCGTCGTGAAGCCTCCGGCCGAAGGCGAGACGCCCGGAGGGGTGGCGCGCAGCGTCATTTCGCCGTCCGAGCCGATTCCGCCGGGCGCGATCTGGATCGACCTGATCGAGCCGACAGCCGAGGAGGACCGGAAGGTTCAGGACTTCGTCGGCGTCGTCATCCCGACCAAGGCCGATCCGGACTATGCCGAGCCTCCCGAAGCTCACTATTCGGAAAACGGCGCGCGCTATCTCCAGGCGAGCGTCATCAGCGAGCCGGAGGATACCCCCGACGTCACCGACGTCACCTTCGTGATCACCCCGACGACGCTCGTCACCGTGCGCTACCATTCATGTGAATCGTTCGACCTCTTCGCGCAAAAACTGCTCCGGGCGTCGGGGCAGGCGCTCTTTCCCGACGCCGTCGCCATCGGCCTGGTCAACACCGCGATCAACCGCTCGGCCCGCGCGCTCGGCAAGGCGGGGATCAGCCTCGACCAGATCGCGAGCCGGGTGTTCCGGGCCAAGGACGTCGACCAGAGCCGGCGCAACCAGATCTATTCCGACACCCTTTGGGAGCTCGGCCGCGAGGACGAGAAGATCTCGAACCTGCGGGAGAGCATGGTGTCGATCGAACGGCTGCTGCTCTTCCTCAGCGCCGACGGGCGCCCCGAGAAGGGGTCGAAGGCGGTGCGCGAGGCGACCAAGTCGGCCCTGCGCGACCTGCAGTCGCTGGAAGAGGACGCGAGCTTCAAGGCGCAGAAGGTGCAGTTCCTGCTCGACGCGACGCTCGGCCTGATCAACCTCGCGCAGAACGACATCATCAAGCTCTTCTCGGTGCTCGCGGTCATCTTCATGCCGCCGACGGTGATCGCCTCGATCTACGGCATGAACTTCAAGGCGATGCCGGAGCTGGAGTGGGCGTGGGGCTATCCGATGGCGCTCGTCCTGATGGTTTGCGCGGCGATCGGGCCGTATCTGTTCTTCCGCTGGAAGAAGTGGCTGTAGCGGTGCGCGGAAGCGGACGACGGACGATTTTCCTGGAAATTACGGGAGAAAAGTGATAATATGCCTTCCAGGTCAGGGAACGATCCGGGAGGCAAGTCATGGACGACCGCATCGACCTCGTAATTCAGCAGCAGGAGACGATCGACGCCGAACTCGCAAAGCGCGCCCTGGCGCACAGGCGGCGGGTCGATCGGGTCAAGACCAGGCAGACACTTCTCGCCCGAACGAAGCGCGCAAAGGCGGCGACGCATCGACCGCTCGACTTTCTCGCGCTCGGCGATTCCTGGTTCGAATATCCGCTCAATGGAAATATTCCGTCCCTGAACACGGCGATCATTCCGCAACTCAGCCAGATCGGGAGCCCTTCGCCGCTCGTGCTCAACTACGCCCTGCACGGTCAGGCGACGACCGCGGTCCTGTCTTACGAAAACCAGGAGCGCATCGTCAGCGCCGTGCTGGACGGCAGCCAATGGGTGAACGGCAAGCCCGACGCGATCCTCGTTTCGATGGGCGGAGACGATATCGCGGGCGACCAGTTCGCCATCTATCTCGACTATCTCGGCGCCGGGCTGGACGCCGCGCGGTATCAGGCCGCGCTCGATTTTGTCGCGGCCTCGTACAAGGATCTGTTCGCGTTGCGGGACCGAATTGCGCCCGACCTGCCGATCTTCGGCCACTGCTACGACTACGCGATCCCGAACGGCGTCCCGACCTTCTGCGCCGGACCGTGGCTGCAGCCGTCGCTCGAGTTCAGCGGCTACAATCTCGCCCAGGGCCTCGGCATCGTCACCACGATGATCGACGGCTTCTTCGGCATGGTGCAGGGACTTGCCGCCGACAAGACCAACAACTTCGTCCTCGTCGACACCCGCAACACGCTTCAGCGCGTCTCGGGCGCGCCGATGGGCTGGGCGAACGAACTGCACCCGTACCCGACGGGGTTCATGGCGCTGGCGGAGAAATTCCTCGCCGTGCTGCGCAAGCATTTCCCGAAGGGCGCGATCTGAGCTGACGGCGAAACGGCAAGGCCGTTCGAGGCGGGAGTTGCGGTCATTGCAACCAAATTGCAACAGAGGAGCGAGCGTATCAGGCAATTGTCTCGTCAATCGACCGATTTGCCCTGTTGGCAGATTGAGGAAATTGACCACTCCAAGAGCCCGAGCGATGAGGACACGGCCGATAAGACCGGACCGGAGTGCGAGATTGCTTTGCACGATTTATGAGCGTCGTTAACAATAGGAGGATCGCACTATGGGCAAGATTGCACTCGCATTGCTTGCGTCCTTGACCTTGGCCGCCTGCGCTCTCCCCAACAAGCGGTCGGCACGTCTGCTGGCGCGGTCGGCGGAGCCATAGTTGGGGGCGCGGTCGGCGCTGTCGTGGGCGGCGCAGCGGGCGCAGTGGTCACCAGACCTGGCTCTCTCCTTGGAGGACCCCACTATCGCTGCCATTATCGCGATCGTTACGGGCATGTTCACTACCACTATTGCCACGTATAGTTCGGTTCTCCGCACGCGGCCGTGAATTCGCGCTGAATTCGATCTGGCGACGCTGAAAAACGTAGACGCCGGATCGAGCGTCGGCGAGTTGCGCCTCTGTGCGGTCGCCAATTCATGGAGGCCATCAACCAGAACGGTGCGAGCGCGGATCGACGCCAAGACGATTCCACGCTATTTTCCTATTGTGCATCCCTCCAAGGAGACGAGCCATGGGAGACGCAGAAATTGGTTGGATCGCCGCCATTATCATCGGCGGGATTGCAGGATGGGCAGCTGAGCAATTCATGAAAAGTGACACGGGATTGGTGATGAATATCGTGCTCGGCATCGTCGGAGCGGCGATTGCCAGCGCCATTCTCAGCATCTTTGGCATCGTTTTTGTTGGATGGATCGGTTACCTGATTGCTGGCTTCATCGGTGCGTGTTTGTTGATCTGGATTGTCCGCGCGGTCCGAGGCCGCACAGCGTGAGAACTCCCACCCGGGGTAGGCTTGCGCGCTGGCCTGGACGGATGGGCGTGACCATCGCGGCGACGTTGGCCGCGCTCTGCTTCGTCCTCCAACTTGCCACCCCGGCCCACGCGCAGCGACCCATTATTACAGGCTGGCTCGCAGCGAATGCAGAGTGCAAAAGCGGGCCAGCTGGCGACCCCAAGACAGTCAAAGCGTGCGAGAAGCGCGACCAGATCGGTGCGAGGCTGAAGCGGAGGGGCTGTGATTACCAGGAGGACGGCGACTGGTGGAAATGCCCGCACCATTAGCGACCGGGCCCCCGCGTCAGCCTACCGTCCAATTGCGGCCCGCGACGACCCAGCGTACCTTATCAATATATTCCATGTGACATAACGACTCCACGAAGGCGCCGCGCCTGACGAGGGGCGGAATGGGGGAGGGAGGACCAGGATGGGGCGATCGCGCGCCGTCGTCCACGCAGACCGCGTCATCAAGGCGATATTGGGCAGCGACGCCGCAAGCTCGGCGCTGGCCGCGTCGTGGCGCCGCTCCGGGCATTTGCATGCGCTCGACCCGGCCAGCAGCGCGCCTTCGCTCCGCCTTCCAGCGCCGGATGTCGCGGCCGCGCGCGAGCGGCTGGGTCCGTTGCTCGTCGTCGCGCAGTCGAGCCTCGACCGCCTGCTTCTCGCGGTCGGCGGCGTCGGATGCTCGGTCCTGCTGGCTGACGCGGGCGGCGTCGTCGTCGAGCGGCGGGGCGCGCCTTGCGACGACAGGACCTTCGAGAATTGGGGGCTCTGGACCGGCACCGTCTGGAGCGAGAAATTCGAGGGCACCAACGGCATCGGGACCTGCCTCGTCGAGCAGCGCGCGGTGACGATCGACCGCGACCAGCATTTCTTCGCCCGCAACACGCTGCTCGCCTGCACGACGGCGCCGATCTACGACGAGCGCGGCGAACTCGCCGCCGCCCTCGACGTCTCCTCGTGCCGGGCGGATCTGACGGAAGGCTTCGTGAAACTGATCGCCGCCGCCGTGTCGGACGCCGCCCGCGCGATCGAAGCCGAGAATTTCCGCCTGGCCTTTCCCCGCGCGCGAATCCTGCTCGCCCCGGCGGCCGAACGCGCCGGCCCGGCGTTGCTGGCGGTCGACCGGGACGATCTCGTCGTCGGCGCCACCCGGGCGGCGCGGCTGGCGCTCGGCATCGATGCGCAGACCTTCGCCCGGCCGCGCCCGGCCGCGGACGTCATGGGCGCCGCTCATGCGGAGGGCGACGACATCGACGCCGCCGAACGGGCCGTTCTGCAGCGCGCGCTCGCCCGTGCGGGAGGCAACGTCTCGAAGGCGGCGAAGCTCCTCAATCTGTCGCGCGCCACGCTGCACCGCCGGATGAATCAGCTCGGCCTGCACCGCTGACGCGGAAGCCGAACAAAAAGTGTCGCAGAACTGCGACAGTTCACGGTCGACTGCCGCGCATACCCGCTATGCCTTGCGTGCATGCGGGGGCAAACCTCCCTTCAGCGCCGCCAATGTCGGCGTCCATACAGGGAGCAAACCGATGACCAAGATCGACCTCAACATCGCCCTCAACAGCCCGTTCAAGAAGCGCTACGAAAACTACATCGGCGGCGAATGGCGCCCGCCCCATTCCGGCAAGTATTTCGACAACATCTCCCCGATCACCGGCCAGCCGGTCGGCGAGGTGGCGCGCTCGGACGCCGCCGACATCGAGGCCGCGCTCGACGCCGCTCACGCCGCCAAGGAGGCCTGGGGCCACACCAGCGCGGCCGACCGGGCGGTGGTGCTGAACAGGATCGCCGACCGGATGGAAGCCAATCTCGCCACGCTCGCCCTGGCCGAGACGTGGGACAACGGCAAGCCGATCCGCGAGACGACCGCCGCCGACATCCCGCTGGCGATCGACCATTTCCGCTATTTCGCCAGCGCGATCCGGTCCCAGGAAGGCTCGATCAGCGAAGTCGACAAGGACACGGTCGCCTATCATTTTCATGAGCCGCTCGGCGTCGTCGGCCAGATCATCCCCTGGAATTTTCCGATCCTGATGGCGGTGTGGAAGCTGGCGCCGGCGCTTGCTGCCGGCAATTGCGTGGTCTTGAAGCCTGCCGAGCAGACCCCGGCCTCCATCATGGTGCTGATGGAGATCATCGGCGATCTTCTGCCGAAGGGCGTGCTCAATATCGTCAACGGCTTCGGCCTCGAGGCGGGCAAGCCGCTCGCTTCGTCCAACCGGATCGGCAAGATCGCCTTCACCGGCGAGACGACGACCGGCCGGCTCATCATGCAATACGCCTCGCAGAACCTGATCCCGGTGACGCTCGAGCTTGGCGGCAAGTCGCCGAACATCTTCTTCGCCGACGTCTGCGCCGAGGACGACGATTTCTTCGACAAGGCGATCGAAGGCTTCGTCATGTTCGCGCTGAACCAGGGCGAGGTCTGCACCTGCCCGAGCCGCGCGCTGATCCAGGAGTCGATCTACGACAGGTTCATGGAGCGCGCGATCAAGCGGGTCGAGGCGATCGTGCAGGGCAGCCCGCTCGATCCGGAGACGATGATTGGCGCGCAGGCCTCTTCCGAGCAGCTCGAAAAGATCCTGTCCTATATCGACATCGGCAAGCAGGAAGGCGCGGAGGTGCTCACCGGCGGCGAGCGCAACATGCTCGAGGGCCCCTATGCGGGCGGCTATTACGTCAAGCCGACCGTGTTCAAGGGCCACAACAAGATGCGCATCTTCCAGGAGGAGATCTTTGGGCCGGTGGTGTCGGTCACGACCTTCAAGACCGACGACGAGGCGCTGCACATCGCCAACGACACGCTCTATGGCCTCGGCGCCGGAATCTGGAGCCGCGACGCCAGCCGTTGCTACCGCTTCGGCCGCGCCATCCAGGCCGGCCGCGTCTGGACCAACTGCTATCACGCCTATCCGGCGCATGCGGCGTTCGGCGGCTACAAGCAGTCCGGCATCGGGCGCGAGACCCACAAGATGATGCTCGACCACTACCAGCAGACGAAGAACATGCTGGTCAGCTACAGCCCGAAGAAGCTCGGCTTCTTCTGAGGCGCCTGTAGGGCGCGCGCCCCCTTCTCCACGAAGTGGGGAAGGTGTCGCCGAAGGCGACGGATGGGGTGTGGAAAGCAGGATCGCGATGTCGCAAGGTCGCGGCGTCGCTTGTGCAATCCTGCCGGCGTCGCAGGTGCGGGCCACACCCCATCCGGCCGTGCGTGCCGTACGGGGCGACAAGGGAGGCGACGATGGACGGGAAAGTGACCGCAACCGCCGAGGCTCTCGAACTCCTGGCCGAGATCGTCGCAGACCACGGCCCGGTGCTTTTTCATCAGTCCGGCGGCTGTTGCGACGGCTCCTCGCCGATGTGCTACCCGCAGGGCGAGTTCCTGATCGGCGACGCCGACGTCAGGCTCGGCGAGATCGGCGGCGCGCCCTTCTATATCGGCCGGGCGCAATACGAGGTGTGGAAACATACCGACCTCGTCATCGACGTCGTGCCGGGCCGCGGGGGCATGTTTTCCCTCGACAACGGCCGCGAGCGGCGGTTCCTCACCCGGTCGACGGTCTGCGCCGCGCCGCCCGACGGCGGCGAGAATTGGTGCTCCGCCGACCGGGTTTGAACTCCATCCCTGCGCCGTCGCGTCGCCGTAAACGCAGCCTTACGCCAGCCAAAATACCATCCTATGCATTGCCTGATTTCATCAACGGATAACAGCGGTCGTCGGGCCCCGCGGGGTATGCGCGGATCCCAACAAAACCGGCTTTGGAGGAAGCGCAATGGCGATATTTTCGGGCGCGCGCCTGGCGAGCGTGGGAGCTCGTGCTGCTCTGCCACTTGGCATTGCGCCGGCGCGGGCAAACAAATCCGTCATCCAAGGGCGGCTAGGACCCGAACGACGGGGCCCGGGTACGGCAGGGATTGCGCGAACGCGCGCTTCGCTCGCCTCAAGTCGATCTACACCGGCGATCTCGAGATATTGAAGCCGCCCGGTACGGTGCAACCCTCGTGTCCCTCGAGTTGCTCATGAAACACAAACCAAAGGAGATGTTGCTATGGCCAAGACAATGAAAGCTGCGGTAGTGCGAGAATTCGGCAAGCCGCTAACGATTGATGAAGTGCCCGCGCCCGAAGCGGGCCCTGGACAGATCCAGGTTGCCATCCAAGCCTCAGGCGTGTGCCATACCGACTTGCACGCCGCCGAGGGGGATTGGCCGGTCAAGCCCAACCCGCCCTTCATACCCGGGCACGAGGGCGTTGGTTACGTCTCGGCCGTCGGCGCCGGGGTCAAGCATGTGAAGGAAGGCGACCGGGTGGGCGTACCGTGGCTGCACACCGCTTGCGGGCATTGCGTGCATTGCTTAGGCGGATGGGAGACGCTGTGCGTCGAGCAGCTCAACACCGGCTATTCGGTAAACGGAGGCTTTGCCGATTACGCGGTCGCGGATCCCAACTATATCGGGCATCTGCCCAATAACATCAGCTTCACCGAGATCGCGCCCGTGTTGTGCGCCGGCGTCACAGTCTACAAAGGGTTGAAGGCGACCGACACTAAGCCAGGCGATTACGTCGCCATCAGCGGCATCGGCGGGCTTGGCCACATGGCGGTGCAATACGCGAAGGCGATGGGGCTAAACGTGGCAGCTATCGACATCGACGATTCGAAGTTGGAACTGGCCCGCAAGCTGGGCGCGACCATCACCGTGAACGCGCTGAACGACGACCCGGAAACCGTCATAAAGCGAGAGACCGGCGGCGGCGTGAAGGGCGTGCTTGTAACGGCGGTTAGCCCAAAGGCTTTTTCCCAAGCGGTGACTGTGGTGGCGCGCGGAGGCACGGTAGCGCTGAACGGCTTACCTCCGGGCGATTTTCCGCTCAACATTTTTGGCATGGTGTTGAACGGCATTACGGTGCGCGGCTCGATCGTGGGCACCCAACTCGATCTTAAAGAGTCGCTCGATTTCGCCGCTGACGGTAAGGTGAAGGCTATAGTGGAAACGGCGAAGCTGGAGGATATCAACACCGTGTTTGATCGCATGCACAAGGGCAAGATCGACGGGCGCGTTGTTCTCGATCTTACAGCGTGAAGCGCGCCCTGTGGCCGTGTCGGCGGACGCATTGAGCACGGGTTACCGGTCACGGCCGTCGACAGGATCGCGCATCTCCTCGCGCCCGACAATTCGCAGTTCAAATACCGGCTCGTTCCCAAGGCCACGCTCGATCGGCGGAAGGCGGCGAAGACGCTGTCGCCCGAGGAGGGGGCCCGACTGGCGCGTCTCGCCAGGTGTGGAGCGCGGCGCGCGAGATTTGGGGCGGCGACGACGAGGCGCGCGACTTTCTGTTTCGTCCGCACCCGATGGCGGACGACAATCGGCCGGTCGATCTGGCGATTCGCAGCGTGTTCGGCGCGGAACTCGTCGTCACTGTCCTCAGTGGCCTGAAATACGGCACGGCGGCGTGATTGCGCAAGCCCTCGATCGGACGCTGACCGCGTTCCGCATCGGCGATTCGGCAGGGGCTCATCCGATCTTCGACGCAACCGGCTCCGCCTTCGCGCCTGGCCGATGGAACACCCCCGGAAGCCCGCTCATCACTTCGAGCGAGCATGTTTCGACGGCGCTGCTCGAAAAGCTGGTCCGCGGCAGCGGGCGGTTGCCGCCGAACCGGCAGACCATCGAAATCACCATCCCCGGGGTGTTCTCCGCCGAGCGTCCCGGGTTGGGACAGCCTGCCGCCGACGGTGAGCCGGACATTTGGCGCGGAATGGCACAACCAGAAGAGGAGCCTGATCCTGATTGCGCCGAGCGTCGTCGCCCGGCTGGATAACAATATCATGATCAACACCGCACATCCGGAATTCAGCCTCGTCGAGGCGAGCCGGCGCCAACCGGTCTTCTGGGATCGCCGTCTGTTCGGCTCGGCCGGCTGACCGCGCTCGGAGTCCAAACGACAGGGCGCCCGGAGCGATCGGGCATTCGCGCGCACGCGGAGACTGCAAGCTGGCGAGTCGGCTGTGAGAACTGGCATTCGCGCGCACGTAAAATACTGTATCATAATGTTATATAGTCAACAAAAGCGACAGCTTTTGGCGCCCAAACGACTGAAAAGATTGAGTCGGCGCCCGATTCGCGATGGCGGACGGCCAGCCCCTCACCCCACCTGAAACCACCCGCCGACCCCCGCCGCCCGGTGCTCGGGAATGGCCGACTCGATCGGCCATTTGCCGGGATTGTCGGCGACGAAGGCGATATGGGCGGTGCGGCCGGGCTGGATCAGGATGGTGTCGCGCCAGTAGGGCTCCCAGCCGTCGTCCATCGAGTGCAGGAGGCGCGCGACATGGCCGCCGAGGCGCATCGCCTGGACGACCGCGGTCTTGTTGGCGATGGCGAAGACCGACGGCGCGCCGCGCGAGAGGACGGCGAAGGGCTTCGGCGCCCAGTCGGCGAAGGTGACGCCGTTCAAGGCGAAGGGCGCCGAGCCGCCTCCGGTCACGGTGAAATCGGTGCGCTTCGAGACTTCAAGCGCGATCTCCGCCGGCAGGAGCGGATTGGGGCTCAGCCCAGCCGCCGCTGCCCGCTCGGCGGCCGGCTCGCCGTCGGCCGCGATCGTGACGAAGGGCTGATCGGCCGCCCCGGAGTCTCCGCGCAGGACGAACCTGACCGAAGCGCCCGCCTCCCGTGGCAGGTCGAACATCAGTTCGAACCGCGCGCCGGGCCCCATCGGGAACTGGTTGCGCAGCGGCTCGAACGGGTCGCCCGGCTGGCCGTCGACCGCGACGATGCGGGGCTTGGCGCCCTCGACGCCGACAGTCGTCAGCCGGGCCGTCGCCGCATTGCCGAGCCTGAGGCGGACCCGCGCTCCCGGCCGGGCCTTCCATTCGAGCGGCGCGGCGGCGCCGTTGGCGAAAATGAGGCCGCCTTTCCGGCCGCCGCCGCGAGCGAGGACCGGATCGGCAAAATCGTCCCGGATCTGCCCGTGCTCATCGAGGCTCCAGTCCGACAGCACGACCACGAGATCCTGATCGACGTCGACTTTCTCGGTCTCGTCGACGACGATCGGGCCGAACAGGCCGCGGCCTTGCTGCTCGGCGTCCGTTGCGCCGGCATGGGGCAGATAGAGATTGAATCCGGCGTCCGGCGGGATGAAGCGGATGTCCAGGCTCGCGCCCGGGGCGACCCGTGGCCCGGTCAGCCCGCCATAGCCGGCGCTGGCGTTGGCCGTCCTGAGACCTGGAAAGCACAGCGCGGTCGGCGCGGAAAGGTTGTTGACGAGCCTGAGCCTGAGGTCCTCTCCCTTCTTGAGCCTGAGAAGGGGCCCGGGCGTCATCCCGGCGTAGGAGAGGGTCGCGGCGGAGTCCGCGGGCGACGGGGCCAGCGCCAGCCGCGACGGCGCCGCCTCGAGCGTCAGGAAGCCGTCGGGCGCGACGGGCGCTTCGGCGCGGGAGCGGCCGCAACCCCAAAGGGTCGAGGCAAGTCCGCCGTGGAGGAGGGTGCGCCGGGTCAGGATCATGATCGCCTCTTGCCCCGTCCGGCTCGCGCCGAGCGGCCGTGCTTCACTGGCTTCCGCCTTTCTTAGCCAAGCCCTCCAGGCGCGCAACCGCTCTTTCGCGCGCTTACCCGGCTGATTCCTGTCGCGTTCCTTTCGCGCGGCTGCCGGCCCGATTGGCGCCGCGATTGCTGTTTTTTCTGTGGCGCAGGGCGTTCAAGCTGATATAGAGCGCGCCCGAAGCTCACGAGCGCCCTCGCGTTGCGGCGGGCCTCGATGCGGGCGTGGCGGAACTGGTAGACGCGCCGGATTTAGGTTCCGGTGACGAAAGTCGTGGGGGTTCGAGTCCCTTCGCCCGCACCAGTTCCGGATGGGGTCGGCGGGACGGTCCGCGCCGGTCGCTCCTTCGATTGGCGTCCGGCGGAATGACGTTTTGGCGACGCGAGAAAAATCGGCTAAGGGATCGCCGACCAGTAAAAACAAGGCGGATTGGAAATGCAGGTGACGGAGACGCTGAGCCAGGGGCTCAAGCGGGAATATGACATTTTTCTGCCGGCGAGCGACCTGGCCGAGAAGCTGAACGGACAGCTCGCCGACCTGAAGAAAAAGGTCCGCATCAACGGCTTCCGTCCCGGAAAAGTACCGGTCGAACACCTGCGCAAGGTCTACGGCAAGTCGGTCATGGCCGACGTCGTCCAGGAGGCGATCGCCAACGCCAACAAGAAGATCGTCGATGACAACCACCTGCGGCTCGCCCGCGAGCCGAAGATCGAACTGCCGACCGACCAGTCGGTGATGGACGCGGCGCTCGAGGCGCGCGGAGACCTCAATTTCAAGGTCGCCCTCGAGGTGCTTCCGGCGTTCGAAGTCGGCGATTTTTCCCAGGTTGCGTTGGAGCGTCTCACCGCCGACGTTGAGAACGCGGACGTTGACGCCGCGCTCGACCGGCTGGCCGAGGAGCGCCGAGCCTACAAGGACAAGCCCGAGGGGGCGAAGGCGGAAAATCATGACCGCGTGACCGTCGATTTCGACGGAACGATCAAGGGCGAGCCCTTCGAGGGCGGCATGGGTCGCGACATTCAGGTGGTGCTGGGGTCGAACACGTTCATTCCCGGTTTCGAGGAGCAACTGCTCGGCGTCGCGGTCGGCGACAAGCGGACGGTTCATGCGACGTTCCCCGAGGCCTACGCTGTGCGCGCGCTGGCCGACCAGACCGGCAATTTCGAAGTGACAGTGAAGGCGGTGGCGGAGCGGGAGCCTCTCGCGATCGACGAGGAATTCGCCAAGGGTCTCGGCTTCGAAAATCTCGAAGGGTTGAAAGAGATGATCCGCACGCGGATCGCTTCTGACTTTACCCGCGCTTCGCGCGAAAAGATGAAGCGCCAGCTACTCGACAGGCTCGACGCGCTGTACTCGTTCGAGCTTCCGGAAGGGCTGGTCAGCCAGGAATTCGATTCGATCTGGGGGCAAGTCATGCGGGAGCAGCAGGCCTCGGGCCGCGGCTTCGCCGACGAGAACACCACCGAGGAGGCTGCGCGGGCCGACTACCGCAAGATCGCGGAACGGAGGGTCCGTCTCGGCCTGCTGCTGGCTGAGGTCGGCTCCAAGGCGGACGTCAAAATCTCGGACGAGGAGATGACCCAGGCCCTCATTGCCCGGGCTCGCTCGTTCCCGGGGCAGGAAAAACAGGTGTGGGACTTTTACCGCAACAATCAGCAGGCGCTGGCCGAACTGCGCGCGCCGATCTACGAGGAGAAGGTCGTCGACCATATTATCGCTCTCGCCAAGGTTGAAGAGCGCAAGGTCAGCAAGGACGAGCTTCTGAAACCGATCGACGACGAACTGCCGCTTCCGGCGGCAATTGAGCCGCCGCCCGCCGCAGATGAGCCACCGGTCGCCGAAGCCAATCAGCCTGCAAGCTGATTTGAGGATATCGGCCAGTCGGCCGACGTCCTGTAGGATCGGAGGCGATTTGCGGCCCCTTTTCGGCAGGGCGGCGGGCGCCTATGTTGAGGAGGTGTCCGCCGGACAACCCTAAGGGCCCCGGTCAAACCTCGCGAAAGAAAGAGCCTATGCGCGATCCGATCGACTACTATACCAACAATCTCGTGCCGATCGTGATCGAGCAGTCGGCGCGCGGCGAGCGCTCGTTCGACATCTTTTCGCGCCTTCTTCGGGAACGAATCATTTTCATGATCGGCCCGGTCGAGGACGTTTCCGCTTCGCTTGTCGTAGCTCAGCTTCTCTTTCTCGAGGCGGACAACCCGAAAAAGGACATTGCGCTTTATATCAATTCTCCCGGCGGGGTAGTGACGGCCGGCCTGTCGATCTACGACACAATGCAGTTTATCCGGCCTAAAGTGACCACAATGTGCATTGGACAGGCGGCCTCGATGGGCTCGCTTTTGCTCGCGGCTGGCGAGAAAGGCAGCCGCTTCGCGCTTCCCAATTCGCGCATCATGGTCCATCAGCCATCGGGCGGCTTCCAAGGTCAGGCCTCGGATATTCAGCGCCATGCGGAAGACATCCTGAAGGTCAAGCGGCGTCTGAACGAGATCTACGTCAATCACACCGGGCAACCCTACGAGGCCATTGAAAGGACTCTGGACCGCGACCATTTCATGTCGGCAGAAGAGGCCAAGGCGTTTGGCATCGTCGATGAGGTGACCACCAAGCGCGCGCTCGAGCCGGAAGAGGCGAAAGTCCCTGCGTGAGGAGCTGAACGTGGCCGTGGCGTGAATCTTGCGTCGTTCTGCCGCGATCAATTTTGCCTGGCGGACTTGATTTCCCCGGGAGTTTAATGGTTGCTAGTCGAATCCTGCGTCGGGGGCGACGGCGGAGGCGTGGACGATTTCGCGGTGGACCTCGGCGCGGGGTCGTAAGGCTACAGTTCGTTAGGTTTGGTTAGCTTAGGCTGGGCGGTCGGTTGGACGACAAGCGGCCCTGATTGGAGAAAGACGATGGCCAAGGCCGACGGCGACGCCAAGAACACGCTCTATTGCTCCTTTTGCGGCAAGAGCCAACATGAGGTGCGCAAGCTGATCGCCGGACCAACTGTGTTCATTTGCGACGAATGCGTCGAACTGTGTATGGACATCATCCGGGAGGAGAGCAAGACCGCCCTAGTCAAGAGCAAGGATGGCATTCCCACGCCGCGCGAGATCTGCAAGGTCCTTGACGATTACGTGATCGGCCAGCCCCAAGCCAAGCGGGTCCTGTCGGTGGCCGTGCACAACCACTACAAACGGCTCAACCACGCCAGCAAGCACGGCGATGTCGAATTGGCGAAATCCAACATCCTGCTGATCGGGCCGACCGGTTCGGGAAAGACGCTGCTAGCGCAGACGCTCGCGCGCATTCTCGATGTGCCATTCACCATGGCCGACGCGACGACCTTGACGGAAGCGGGCTATGTCGGCGAGGACGTCGAGAACATTATCCTTAAGCTTCTGCAGGCCTCAGACTACAACGTCGAGCGAGCCCAGCGCGGCATCGTTTATATCGACGAGATCGACAAGATCAGTCGCAAGTCAGACAACCCGTCGATTACTCGTGATGTGTCCGGGGAGGGCGTCCAGCAGGCGCTGCTCAAGATCATGGAGGGCACGATAGCAAGCGTGCCGCCGCAGGGCGGCCGCAAGCATCCGCAGCAGGAGTTCCTCCAGGTCGACACGACCAATATCCTCTTCATCTGCGGCGGCGCCTTTTCCGGCCTCGAGCGCATTATCTCGGCCCGTGGGAAGGGGACTTCGATCGGCTTTGCCGCCAAGGTGCAGGCGCCCGACGACCGACGGACGGGCGAGGTCTTCCGCGAAGTCGAACCCGAAGATCTCCTGAAGTTCGGCCTCATCCCCGAATTTGTCGGGCGCCTGCCGGTCATCGCGACTCTCGAGGATCTTGATGAAGACGCGCTGAAGAAGATCCTGACCGAGCCGAAGAACGCACTGGTGAAACAGTATCAACGCCTGTTCGAGATGGAGAACACCGATCTGACCTTCCAAGACGAAGCGCTCAATGTCGTCGCCAAGAAGGCGATCGAAAGGCGCACCGGCGCGCGCGGTCTGCGCTCGATTATGGAGGGCATTCTGCTCGATACGATGTTCGAGTTGCCTGGCCTCGATGGAGTGGAGCAGGTGGTCATCGGACCCGAGGTCGTCGAAGGCAAGGCCCGTCCACTTTACATCTACGCCGAACGCGCCGAGCGGGCGGGTTGAGGCGTATTGTTCAGGCCGCTTGAAAGTGCAGGGCATGGGGGCCATCTTCGTCTGAAGGCGTTTGATGCTGATGGCGCGGCATGACAATTGCGTCGTCGGTATCGTTGCGATCCTGCCCGGGCCATTGGACGGACGGGGAGCATAGGCGACAGGCGCAGCTGCTGGAATCAGAGCCGTCTTGTCGGTGGGCGTCGTCAAGCCAACAAGGGGGCCGGCCTTGACCCGGCTTCCGAACAGGGACAGCCATGACCAGCCAACGTAAAACCATACTTCCTGGTACGCTCGACGTCTATCCCGTCCTGCCGCTTCGCGACATTGTGGTCTTTCCGCACATGATCGTGCCGCTGTTCGTCGGCCGCGAGAAATCGATTCGCGCGCTCGAGGAGGTGATGAGGTCCGAGAAGCCGATTTTGCTCGCGACGCAGAAGAACGCGGCCGACGACGATCCGGCGCCCGACACAATCTTTTCGGCAGGCACGCTGGCGAGCGTGCTGCAGCTCCTGAAGTTGCCGGATGGGACGGTGAAGGTCCTGGTGGAGGGAGCCACGCGGGCGGAAGTGACGCGCTACATCGCCGGCGACGCCTATTTCCAGGCCGAGGCCCGAGCAGTCTCCGACGATCCGATCGACAAAATCGAGGCGGAGGCGCTGTCGCGCTCCGTGGTGTCCGAGTTCGAGAGCTACGTGAAGTTGAACAAGAAGATCTCGCCGGAGGTCGTCAGCGCGGTCAATCAGATCGACGACTACGGCAAGCTCGCCGATACGGTCGCCTCGCATCTGGCGATCAAGCTCGCCGACAAGCAGGCCATTCTGGAGATGCGCTCGATCGCCAAGCGTTTTGAGAAATGCCTTGCGTTGATGGAAAGCGAGATCTCGGTCCTGCAGGTCGAGAAGCGCATCCGCACGCGCGTCAAACGGCAGATGGAGAAGACGCAGCGCGAGTACTACCTCAACGAGCAGATGAAGGCGATCCAGAAGGAGCTTGGCGACGAGGAGGGCAAGGACGAGATGTCCGAGCTCGAAGAGCGAATCAAATCGATCAAGCTCACCAAGGAAGCGCGCGAGAAAGCGCTCGGCGAAGTCAAAAAGCTGAGGCAGATGGCGCCGATGTCGGCCGAGGCCACCGTCGTGCGCAACTATCTCGACTGGCTGTTGTCGATCCCCTGGCAGCGCCGCTCCAAGGTCAAGAAGGATCTTCCGGCCGCGCAGGCGATTCTCGACGCCGACCACTTCGGCCTCGACAAGGTCAAGGAGCGGATCGTCGAATACCTCGCGGTCCAGCAGCGCGCCAACAAGCTGACGGGCCCGATCCTTTGCCTCGTCGGGCCGCCGGGAGTCGGCAAAACATCGCTCGGCAAGTCGATCGCCAAGGCGACCGGTCGCGAGTTCGTGCGCATGTCGCTCGGCGGCGTGCGGGACGAGGCGGAGATCCGTGGCCACCGGCGAACGTATATCGGCTCGATGCCCGGCAAGGTCATCCAGTCGATGCGCAAGGCGAAGACTTCGAATCCGCTCTTCCTGCTCGACGAGATCGATAAGATGGGTATGGATTTCCGCGGCGATCCGTCGTCGGCGCTGCTCGAGGTGCTGGACCCAGAGCAGAACGCGACGTTCAACGATCACTATCTCGAGGTCGACTACGACCTCTCGAGCGTCATGTTTGTGACTACCGCCAACACGCTGAACATTCCGCCGCCATTGATGGACCGAATGGAAATCATCCGCATCGCTGGCTACACGGAAGATGAGAAGCTCGAGATCGCAAAGCGTCATCTGCTGCCGAACTCGATGGCCAAGCACGGACTGGACGCCTCCGAGTTCGAGGTTGCGGACAGCGGGCTGACCGAGCTCATCCGTCGCTATACTCGCGAGGCCGGAGTGCGTAATCTCGAGCGCGAGATCTCGAACCTCGCCCGCAAGGCGGTGAAGGAGATCCTGACGACCAAGAAGAAGAAGATCATCGTCTCCGGGGACAATGTCGCCGATTTCCTCGGCCCGCCCAAGTTCCGCTTCGGCGAGATCGAGGCCGACGACCAGGTTGGGCTCGTGACGGGTCTCGCCTGGACGGAAGTCGGCGGCGAGCTCCTTACGATTGAGGGCGTCATGATGCCAGGCAAAGGCCGCATGACCGTGACCGGCAATCTGAGGGACGTGATGAAGGAGTTGATCTCCGCGGCGGCGTCCTACGTGCGATCGCGCGCAGTCGACTTCGGCATCGAGCCGCCGCTGTTCGACAAGCGCGATATCCATGTGCATGTTCCCGAAGGCGCGACACCAAAAGACGGTCCCTCGGCCGGGGTGGCGATGGCGACGGTGATAGTTTCGATGCTCACGGGCATTGCAGTGCGGCGGGACATCGCGATGACCGGTGAGATCACGCTGCGCGGTCGCGTGCTGCCAATCGGCGGACTGAAAGAGAAGTTGCTGGCGGCGTTGCGGGGCGGCATCAAGAAGGTGCTCGTTCCAGAAGAGAACGTGAAGGATCTCGTCGACATCCCGAATTCGGTGAAGGCCGGTCTCGAGATTGTTCCGGTCTCTCGCATGGAGGAAGTGCTCTCACATGCGCTGACGCGGCAGCCTGAACCGATCGTGTGGGAGGAGGAAGCGGCTGCAGTCGCGCCGCCGGCCCCTCCCGCTGAGGACCCGGGACAGGGCTTGATCGCCCACTGAGGGCAAGGCGGATCGACCCGGGATCGCCCATGAAGAGGCCGCGAATCCAGTAGGATTCGCGGCCTTTTCTATCGGGCACCCGCGGATTCCCCCGGGAAAACATATATTTTTCTGGTGGCGGTCCGCGCAAACGCTTGCGTTCCCTCCTTGAAACGGCGAGCAATGTGATCAACTCATCCGTCGATTTCGGGCGACAGGCGGCGATTCGAGCGCCGCCTCGAGCAGGGACGGGCATGAGCGCGCAGCCCGGACGGGAGCGCGAATAGGACGGCGCCGCGAAAAGGACGCCGCGTTCGAACGGAGAGGCCAGAATGAATAAGCTTGAACTCGTCGAGCACATCGCGACGAAAGCGGAATTGACCAAGGTTAGCGCCGCCCAGGCGCTTGAGGCGGTGCTTGACGGCATCGAGAAGACCCTGAAGAAGGGAGAGGAAGTCCGCCTCGTCGGCTTCGGCACGTTTTCGATTCGCGAGCGCGCCGCCGGCAAGGGACGTAACCCTGCGACCGGAAAGGAAATCAAGATCGCCGCCTCGCGAAACGCCCGTTTCAAACCCGGCGCGGCGCTCAAGGAAGCACTTAACAAGAAGGCGGGCAAGAAATAACCGGCCCCAGGCCCTGCCGGCGGCGTCGCACTCAAGGACCGCAACGAAGTCGACGCCGCCGGTCATCGGCTGAGGCGGACATGCCCGCCTTGGCGGAGCGCCCCTAAACCTGTAGTCTCGAGCGTCGAGGGCAGGCAGGGCGGTTAGCTCAGTTGGTAGAGCATCTCGTTTACACCGAGAGGGTCGGCGGTTCGAGCCCGTCACCGCCCACCATCGGCGGAAGGCTGCGGCGGCTGGTTGCGATCGGCGCCGTCCTCTGCTTTGGGACGCTCTTCGGCGGGGCTGCGGCTTCAGCGACTTCCAGTTCGATGACGTTTCGCGTCCAGCCGCTGGCGACAGGTGGCTGCGGCCCCCGGTGCCCGCACGTAATCGTCGCAGACGGCGTGATCGAGTCAGAAACACCCAAAGCGTTCGTGGAGTTCCTCAAGTCCGGCGCCGCCGACAGGAAATTGCGCCGGGTCGTATTCATCAATTCGCGCGGCGGCAATGTCGTCGCTTCGATGATGTTCGGCCATATCCTGAGGGAGTTGCGGGTGGCCAGCGTCATCGGCCGTTTCGAGTCGGGCGGGCAACCAGGTCCCTATGTCGGCGAGTGCCTGTCGGCTTGCGTTTACGCGATCATGGGCGCCGTGCGTCGGGTCGCTCCACCGGGCAGCGAAGTGGCGCTCCACCGGATGTCAATCGTGGAGAGCGCGGGCGGCGGATGGGGCGCGCCGTCGCGGATCACGCGCAGTTTCGCCGATGCGCCGATGGTCGCCGTGCTCGCGAAATACGCCAGACGGATGGGTGTCAACCCAGCGCTCGTGCGAGCGGCGGAAGCATTGCCGCCGGACACAATGCACGTACTCACCCTGGAGGAGATGCGCCGCTGGTCGTTCGCGACCAGCCAGTTTTAGTTAGAGTATAACAGAAATCATACGTGTAATTATTTATGGGCGAGCCGCGGCTTCGGCTCGCGTCGGTCGACCCATGGCGCAGCTCTCGGCCCGTGCGATCCGGCGTGCTCCTGTTCCAAGACGGAGCGCCCCGGCGGCTTCGCCGTTCGGGCCGTTCTCAGAGGTCCAGCTTCGACAGGTCCTGGACGAATTGCAGGACGGCCTTTCGGCGATCGTGATCCTGGATCTTCACGAAGGCTCGGATCAGTCGCAGGCCCTCGTCGGACGCCGCGAGAAACGTCCGACGGGTCTCTCCGCTTGATTGGTCAAAATCCGAGACATTCACAGCTACGCGCGGATCGAGATCGGCATTTCGCATGCAACTCCCCTGGGACGAGCGCGCCTCCGCGGGCCGTCGGCTCCCTGCCCGTCGAGTGCCGCCGCCGAAGCCGCGTCCAACGCGCTATGTCGCGAGAGCGTCGGCGAAATTCGTGCTTCTTTGCGCCATTCTGGTGCTCGGACGCGCCAGATTGCCGGTCGCCGGCCAATTGCCGCGAAACCGCCGGCGGTCGGGAGGAGCTACGCTGGCGTCAAGCGAACCGGTCGAACGCCGTGGCCGAAAGGAACGGCGGTCGGGACGGGGCGACCGGAGCCGCGCGATCGATCCGTCGGCTTTCGCCGCTTTCCGGCTCAGGGCTGCGTTCGGGCCGCGGCGGTGAGTTGCTTGACGAGTTCCGGGCTGATCTCGGCCGTTTCCGGCAATCCGTGCGCGTGCTGAAAATGGCGCAGCGCGCGCCGGGTGGCGCCGTCTTCAGCGCCGCCGGGCTTGACCGCATAGCCGAGCTTCGCCAGCGCGACCTGGGCTTTGCGCACCAGACGCGATCCGTCGTCCACCGCCTTGCCATGCAGGAGCGCGCCGATAGGGTCGGCTGCGCGCGCGGGCGAGCGCTTTTCAACCCGGCCCGGAGCCGCCTGCGGCGGAGCGACAGGTCGGTCAGCCTCTGCGGCGGCCCCGATCGAGGCGGTCGTCGCGGGCGCTGCCGGCTGCGGCGCCGCGGCCGGACCCGTGTTCAGCGCGGCGTTCGCCGCGGGAGGCGCATGCGGAGCGACCGGTTCGACTGCCGCGGCGGACTGCTCGGCCGCGGGCGCGAACAAGGGCGCCGGATGCCGCCCGGCCTGCATGACGAGCGCATTGCCCCCGATCCCCGCGACGATCGCCACGACCGCCGCGCCGAGGGCGATCCGCGGAGCCTCCTTCACCCGTTCGACGATCATGCGCGCCGCCCCGCGGCCCGCCTGCAGGAGAAGGGTTCGATCTCGAATGCGTATCGGGAGTTCGATCAAGGCGTCGTTTCCACATCATTGAGTCCGCAGCGGGCCGGGAACCGGTCGTTCCGGCCCATGCGGGTTGAATGGCGGGCGCCCCGACCCGCGCCGACAAGGCCTGCGGCTTCGGATCCGTCGCGCCCCTCGTCTTCCCCCTCAAATAGCCCCATCCGGTTAACCCATTGCTAAGAAACCCCGCAGGCCCGGCGGCAGCGAGGCCGTGCGACCCGGCTCGCCGCCGGGCAGGCCCCCAACACAATCCGTTTCGAGGGGTCGTCAGCGCGAGGACGAGGCGAACGACCGGCCTTCGCCTCCTCGGCCTCCGGCGAATTCCTGCACGCGCAGCCCGACATCCGACAGATTTCGGCCCAGCTGTTCGAGCCCGAAGCCGAGGGCGAACAGACGCTCGAGCTCCGGGGTCGACAGCGCGCGGGTCAGGCCTTCGGCGCGAAGGGAAGCGACCTCTGCGTCGAAGGCCTTCAGGGAAGCGTCCACGGAGTCGAGCGGCGGCGCGGGACGGCGTTTGGCCAGGGCGGCCGCCGCCCCGCGCAAAAAGGCGCCGGCGTCGCCGCCGAGGCGCGCAAGCGGTGGATCGAGCCGCCGGGCGAAAACCTCGGGAAGCGGCGCCATGCCGGCGCGGCGGAGAATAACGAAATCGTACCGGAGCCTCGATACGGTCCGCACGAGCGGGGCCGGATCCGGATCGCGTCCGAAAGGGATCATGCGCTCGCGCCTCGCCTCGGCCGCGATACCCTCGAGCGCCGTCATTGCCGCAGCCAGATCTTCGAGAAGGCTCGCGGTCTCTGCCGTGTCGATCGTTCGCGTAAACCCCGCCAGGAACTTCGGCAGAACGTCGGCCATCCGGTCGAGGATTCGAACCGCCGAACTCGAGCCCGAGCCGGTGCGCCCGCTCCGGCAGCACCAGCACGGACACGGCGACCGCGACGAGACCGCCGAGGGCGACTTCGAAGATTCGCGTGAGCGCTGAGCCGATCGGGCTTTCCCCGATCGCCCCTCCGATCAGGAGCACGAGCACGGCCGAAAACGGCGCGACCCGGAAACTCGGATGGATCGCCGCCGCGAGCGCAAGCGGAGCGATCGCCAGGGCGAGAACGAGCGCCTGCGCGGCCGGCGTCGCGTGCGGGACAAGCACGGCGAGGGCCGCCGCGTAGACTGCCCCGCCGAGCGTGCCGATCAGATATTCAAGGGTCGCCCGCAGCGATCCGCCGATGCTCGTCTGCGTCACCACGATCGCCGTCAGCACGGCCCACAATCCATGCAACGGCAAGTCGAGAGCGTCAACGACGGCGAGGGTGAGCAGGCCGGCGACCGTCACGCGCAGGCAAAAGCGCAATTCGTGCCGATGAGCGCGGACATGATCGCGCGCGCGGCGCCAGAGGGCCGGGATTTTCATGCTCAGTCCGCGCTTCGCCGGGGACGAACGCATCGCGTCCGCGCGACAGGGTGGCGCCGCGGCAGCGGAAGGTAAAGAGAGCCCGACCGTCGGCGACCGAGGCGGTGAGCGACTGCTCGCTCGGGTGAGCGCTCCTTCGAAAAGGAACTGCTGCTACGAAAATGACCACGCAGGCGTGACGTCAGGTGAGTCGGGCGTTGGGTTCAAGGATGACGCGATAAACCGAGGCGTTCGAGGCGGCGTTTGAGATTTGCGACGGTTCGGGTCTGGCCGATCTGATCGAGATAGGCTTCGCCGGGGTCGCCCGCGCCGCCACCATTTTTCATTCGTAATGGAGCGCTGATTGGCTCCCAACGACGTCATGCCCGCGCGAGCGGCTATCCAGGGCCGCAGGGTGCCGAACGCCCTGTAGAAGCCGGCTTGTCCGAGCCAAGGCGCTTCATCCCCGCTTTACGCGGGGATGACAGGCAGGGAGAACCTCAACTCCTGGCGCAACCAGGCTCGATCGAGCGGGCCGTTCAGCTTTCGCGCTGAAGTCTCGCGATTTCCTCCACCGATGTGAATATGCGCTCCCGCAGGTCTTTCCTGCGAATCTCAGAAAGGCGAGAACCAGACGATGACCCTCCTCAGCTGACGGTACAGACAATTCTGGACCGTCATGCCGCCGGTCATTTCTGTGAAGAGCGGCAGAACCGCCGACCGGCGGTCCTTCCGTTATGTCAGTAGCCCGCATGATATTCCCCGATGCAGATCGTATAGTAAATATTCGCTATCTCTGGATCATCCAGAGCAGCGTATGCTGCTACCAACTCAAAAGCCTAGTCAAGGCTCCGCGTTTTCCCGATCGTCACGATTTTGTTAACCATGTTAACCATAATCAATTCCGGGATGCCAGTGGGTCTGCTTTGTCGTTGTTTCCACCGCGCACTTGACCAAAGACTAAATTTGACTTAACATTTCGTATATATTGGCCGTTGGGTGGTAGGGTTATTGTCGGCATGACTTGACGAGGACATCCAATGTCCGCGCAGATGGCCGTCAGACATACACTTTGCCGTAGCCCGCCGCGCGTCCGCGCGAGCGGCACCGTTCGGGCGGGACCTGCGACCGACGGCTCCGTGGTGCAATCGGCCGCGAGCCGCCAGAACCCGCTCAATCTGATCAACATCGCTCCCCTGATGGAGGGCGTGAGCGGCCGCCCCGAAGTGACCATCGGGCTGGTCGACGGTCCCGTCGCTCTCCGGCACCCGGATCTGGCCAGCGCGCGAGTGCGGGAAATCCCCGGCAGCGAAGGGGCATGCCGCAGCGCCAGCAGCAGCGCCTGCCGGCACGGGACGTTCGTCGCCGGGATTCTGGTTGCGAAGCGCGGCTCTCCCGCGCCCGCCATCTGTCCCGGCTGCACGCTTCTCATACATCCAGTCTTTGCGGAAGCCCTGTCCGGCGACGATCGCGCGCCGAGCGCCACTCCGAATGCACTTGCGGCGGCGATCTTCGAATGTATCGAGGCCGGAGCTCGCGTCATCAACCTGAGCCTCGGCCTCGAGCAGGCGTCCGGCAGGGACGAGCGGGCGCTCGACCAGGCTCTCGACCAAGCGGTGAGACGCGGCGTGATCGTCGTTGCCGCGTCCGGCAATCAGCGGGCGGTGGGCAGTTCCGTCCTTACGCGGCACCCTTGGGTCATTCCCGTCGTCGGCTTCGATCTGGCCGGCAGACCGACGAGCGAATTGAATCTGGGCGGCTCGATCGGCAGGCGGGGCCTCGGGGCGCCCGGCGACCGCGTGACCAGCCTCGGGGCCGAGGGAGAGCCCGTCACGCTTGGCGGGACGAGCGTCGCCGCGCCATTCGTGACCGGCGCGATCGCGCTGTTGTGGTCGGAATTCCCGTCGGCGAGCGCGGCGCAAATCAAGCTCGCAATTTCCCGGGTGTCTGCCGCGCGGCGTGTGTCGGTGATCCCGCCTCTGCTCGACGCCGGCGCGGCGCGCCAGATTCTGTCCGCAAACAACAGAGGAGGCTGAGCGGCATGCCGACGCAAAGTCAAAACGGCGAGTCTGCCGACCGCAGCGAACGACCGCCCCTTCGCGTGCGCCTGCCCGGCTTCGTCACCGACGCGGAGATCGGACTCGGCGACGTCATTAAGCGCGCGACGTCATATGTCGGAATCAAGCCGTGCGGAGGCTGCGAAAGCCGGGCGGCCGCGCTCAATCGCCGCGTGGTTTTCAGTTCCTGGCGCCGGAGCTGAGGCGATCGCCTGAGGTTCTTTGTCTGTCGAACGCCATCGCGGACCAATTTCAGGAGGAAACCATGACCGACCAGGCCGAAATTCTGGAGCAGCGGGCGGATCAACCCTTGGTGGCGGGCAAGCCCGCCCGAACTCCCCAACCGCATGCGGGCGCCGTGACAGCGGCTCAGTCGGGCTGCCCAACTTGCGGCGCAATCGGAATGGACGCCGCGAGTTCGAATGTGACGCCCGCATTTGTCTACGCGATCGGCCGGGTCGAGGCGCGCTTCCCAAATCTTGCCGCGGAGAAGGAATTCGCCCAGGCGACAGGACGGGCGGACACGGCTGGAAAGACCGATCAGCAGACGTTTCACACCGTCCTCTCCAGACGCGAAAACCGCTATCTTGCGCGGCAGCTGTGCTGGGTGCTCACCATCCAGGGGCAGGACACTTATATCCTGGCGCCTCGTGACCCTGTCGACATCGACCTGCTCATCGAAGCCATCCGCCCCGTTCCGGCCCCCGCCGACATCGACGTCGTCATCGGCATGCGCGGGCCGATCGCTCCGCCCGAGATGTGCAACGGCTTGCTCGCGCCCATCGTCGTCTTCGACCAGATCTATTCCTTCGACCGCGACGCGCTCGTCAAGGCGATCCCGAGGCCTCAGGACGCCACCGCGGAGCAGTTCGATCCGGCCGCCGGAGAGCTTTTCGCCCTGATCATGCAAATGACCGACAACGCCGGCGCGACCAGCGAGCATCGCGCTCTGAATTACCTCGCGATGCGCTACCCGGCCATCTACGCCAGAGCGGCGGAACAGTTCGCCCGGGACTTCTCGCTGAGCGGCGTGGAGGTGCGTCCCTCGCCCCTGAGCGGAGCGCGCAACATTGTCGATGTCGTCTTTTCCTATACCAATCGTAATTCCGATTATACAGAGAAGTATTTTGTGCGTTCTGACGTGACTGAAGAATTTCCGTTCCTGGTTACGAAAATGTCGCCGTATTATGACCGGTAAATCAGGAGGAAACAGGAGCGCAACATGAGCATGCCAAGCTTTACTGCGGAGCAATCGCTCTATCAGACATCCAATCACTATCGGTCCGTTGCGAGCGGCCAATTTCTGAATAATGGGTCAAGCGTGAGTCCTCAGGATTGCGGCTTCTGGGACACGCTCAAATGTGGCATCTTCGTCAGCGCTGGCGTCGCGGGATGCTCGCTGTTGTGCGTCGGCGCCGTCGCCGCTGGTCCTGCCGCGATAGCGGCTTGTGTCGGTTGCTGGGCCGCCGTCTTCCCGGGGGATCTGTTCGTCAGCTGCCGTGATTGTATCCCCGGATGGGTACAGGACATCATCAATATATTTGAAGGTGGAGGTGGAGGTGGCGGAGGCGGAGGCGGAGGCGGAGGGGGCGGAGGGGGCGGCGCGCACGGCCCCTGCGGTTGTCCGTTGGGCACGCGGTGCTGCGGCAGATGCGTCAAGGAACCCGGCAGGCCGCCCTTTTGCGACGACGTATGCATCGGTCCGCATCAAGTGTGTCCGTAATATTCGGCGAAGCGCGGCGGATTGCGTCCGACGCATTCCGTCGCTGAAGTTGCATTACTAGACAGGAGGCGTGGAAATGAACATGCCAGGATATACCGCCGAATTGGCTTTAGGCCGCAGCGCAGTTGCCTACCGGGGAGCGCCGAGCTTCAGCAAGCTCTCAGTGGGCGGCGGAAGGGCGATCCCGCAGTTTCAAATCCAGTCGGGCGGCGTCGACCTGGGCTCGTATTTGAGATGCCGGGCGAACGGCGGCGACGAGCTTACCTGCCGCTTCTTTGGCGGCCTGCCTCCCTTCACCATCGGCGGACTGCTCTTCTGAAACCCGCGGCAGCCGTCAACTTGAATGAACAAGGCCACTTTATCCGTCGCTCGGCCATTCACGTTTCATGCCGGCTGTTTCTCTTCCTGCGGGCGGCCGCCCGGATGGACGCCGGCCCGCTGCGGAACGGCAACGACGAGCGCGGCAATGACCGCAGCGAGAATGCCCGAGGCGAGGTAACGGCTGATATCCAGCCCACCGTTATTGAGCGGCTTGTCGAGGAGGTCTCCGAGCGTCGCGCCCAGCGGCCGGGTCAGAATGAACGCGGTCCAGAACAGCAGCGTGCGGGAGACCTGGGTGAAGAAATAGGCTGCAGCGACAAGCGCAAGCCCGGCGCCGAAGACGATCGCACCGTATTCGTAGCCCAGATTGTTGGTGTCGGCCATCCAGTCGCCGAGCGCCGTGCCCAGCGTCTGCGAGAAGAGGATCGTCACCCAGTAGAACAGCTCGACCCGGGGCGTGGCGACGGTGTTGACGTCAATCGAGCCTTCCGACCAGCGCCACACGGCAAGGGAGGCGATCAGCCCTGCCAACAGGATCGACGACCCGCCGAAATAGCCGACGCCGAGCGAACGGTCGACGTAGTCCGCAACCGTCGTGCCGAGGGTCGTCGTCGCGATGATGGTGATCCAGTAGAGGAAGGGATGGAAGACTTTCGCCTTGATTTGCGCGATCACCGCGACCACGAAAATAGCGAGAAAGATGAAGCTGCCCGTGGCGTAGCCCAGGTTCATCGACATGGTGACCGAATCGCCGCCCGTCTCTCCGAGGGTGGTCGCGAGGATCTTGATGACCCAGAACAGGAGAGTGACTTCGGGAACCTTGCTCAAGGTGACAGCCTGCGCCTTGTTCATGTCGCGATCCTTGTCCTTGCCAAGACGGCGATCCGCCTCCAGGAAGGAGGGCGGATCGCCTTTCCGAGTTCGTTCGAGTCTCCCCGCCCGTCATATGCGAGCGAAGCGAAGCAATCCATTCCGGCGCCCGCGGCATGGATTGCTTCGTCGCTGCGCTCCTCGCAATGACCGCATGGCGAAGCGTTGGCGAAGACCGTGCGCACCTGGGCCGGCCGCGCCGGCGAACCAGCCCTGAAACGAACCAGCCCTGAAACATCGTGTCACATTGACTTGGCGAGACCTCGGGCGGGACATGTCCACGCTTGGCTGTATCATTCATGACGGCGGTCACAGCGCCGCGTCGGTCAAGCTCCGCCTCGGATGAGAGGACATTCCAGCGGGCGCAGCAGCCCAAGGAGAACACAAATGGACTTCGCAGCGGCAAATCTCACCGCCGGTCAGCTCAACGCAGTGGTGAAGAAGCTCGGAGGCGAGGCGGGCGTACAGCGTTTCCTGCGCGGCGAATTGACGGTCGTGGAAGCCCGGTCGCGCGAGGTTTCGGTCTGGAAGACCGTGAGGCTCGGCGTCCACAAGACCGCAGACGCGTATCGGAAGGCGCTCAGCGCGACCAAGCTCAGCGGCGGCGATATGCGGTCGAACAGTTTCCTCGCCGAGGCGGCGTTCGCCTGCGCCGCGGAAGAAACCGACGTGAATCTTGTGGCTGTCTCGGTCGCCGACCTCGGCTACAGGGAAGGCGCGCGCTATAGCCAGATCTGCGCGAAGGCGCATGAGATGGGACTGGATCTCTGTCCGGCGGAGGTCGGTCCTGCGCTGCTCCTCGCCAGCAAAGGCCAGCAGCACGGCGAACGGCTGATCATCGCCATGAAGCCGATCGGCGGCTCGGGCGGCGATTTCGACGAGTTCGACGTGGAGTTTGGCGGGAGCGGGCTGTCGCTTCGCAGCTACTGCGGACCCAAGGATCGCTTCTGGGACTCCGAGCGCCGCTTCGTCTTCGTGCAGCGCAAGTCGTAACACCGGGGTTCGCGCCCGTCGCTCCTTGGACGTCATCAACGCGGCGACCCCGATCCCCGAGGCTTCGACCTATGTGATGCTCCCCGGCTTCACCGGCCTCGGCCTCGGCGCGTCCCATCGCAAGCGGGACCGCCTCGAAGCGGCCCTCGCCTGAGAACCGCACAAGGCGGCGCCCCGGGCAGGCTCCGCCCCGGATGACCCGGGAACCGCAGACGGCCGACAGTGAAAGGAGGCCTCGAACGGAACCAACACCCGGCAATGTGGCCAACCCCCGCGCGACAGATCCCCGTGATCGCGCCATTAGAGCCCCGTCGACCCTCCCCAGTCGGCGGGGCTTCTCTTGCTCTGGCGCCCGCTGCGAGTGTGGGGAGTGAGCTTAGCGAAGTTCTCTCAAGTGGTATATGAATTATATAATATAATATATTGAATTAACGTTGTTTTTTTACCCGTCGGCAACCGCTTCGGGGCTGAAGGGAGGCCGACGCTAAAGCCGGTCGCAACCGCCTGAATTCATTGGGGCCTGCCGCTAAACCGGCGCTAAAGCCGGCTTCGGCCCGGCGGGGACCGGCCAGCCCTACCAGCGGATCAGCGCCGCGCCCCAGGTGAAGCCGCCGCCCATGCCCTGAATCATGACCAGATCGTCCGGCTTGATCCGCCCGTCCTCCACAGCGGCGGCGAGCGCGAGCGGAATCGAGGCGGCAGACGTGTTGCCGTGCTGGTCGACGGTGACGACGACCTTTTCCCTGGGCACGCCGAGCTTGTCGGCGGAGGCGTCGATGATGCGGCGGTTGGCCTGGTGCGGCACGAACCAGTCGATCGCCTCGGCGGTCAGGCGAGCGTCGGCGAGACAGCCCTGGATAACGTCCGTCACCATGCCGACGGCGTGGCGGAACACCTCCTTGCCTTCCATCCTGAGATGCCCGACCGTCCCTGTCGTCGAGGGCCCGCCGTCGACGAACAGCTTGGTGCGATGGCGTCCGTCCGCCCGGAGCCGCGAGGCGATGACGCCGGGCGAGGCGTTCGAACGGTCGCTCGCGCGGGCTTCCAGCACAATCGCGCCCGCTCCGTCGCCGAACAGCACGCAGGTCGTGCGGTCGCTCCAGTCCATGAGGCGGGAAAACGTCTCCGCGCCGATCACCAGCGCCCGCTTGTGCGACCCGGAGAGGAGGAACTTGTCGGCCGTCGCGACCGCATAGACGAAGCCGGTGCAGACCGCCTGCAGATCGAAGGCCGCGCCCTCGACGATGCCGAGATTGGCCTGGACCTGCGTCGCGACCGCGGGAAAGGTGTAGTCGGGGGTGGAGGTCGCCACGATGACGAGGTCGATGTCCGCCGCGGCGAGGCCGGCGTTGCACAGGGCCGCTTCCGCCGCCCGCGTCGCAAGCGTCGACGTCGTTTCGCCGTCTCCCGCCAGATAGCGCTGCTTGATGCCGGTCCGCTGCTGAATCCACGCGTCCGAGGTGTCGACGGTCCGCGCGAGCTCCTCGTTCGTCACGACGCGGGCCGGGAGGGCGGCGCCGACGCCGCGCAGGCAGGAACGGAGGGAGGCTGTCATGGGATTCCGGTTCAGGGCTCGGCGGCGTGCGACGGCGCTGCAGCCGGCCGGCCCGAGTTGGCGAGAGCGATCATGTCACGAATCTTGGCGAGCAGTTCCTGGCGGACCATGTCGTAGCCCAGTTCGATGGCCCCGGCATAGCTGTCAGCGTCCGCGCCGCCATGGGCCTTGATGACGACGCCGTCAAGTCCGAGAAACACGCCCCCGCTCGCCCGCGGGCTCATGCGCTCGCGCAGCGCCGCGAGCGCCTTGCGGGCGAACAGGAAACCGATGCGCGACATCAGGCTGTAGCTCATTGCGTCGCGAACGTATTGGCCGAGCTGTCGGGCGGTGCCCTCGGCGGTCTTGAGAGCGATATTGCCGGTGAAGCCCTCGGTGACGAACACGTCGACCGCGCCCTTGCCGAGGTCGTCGCCCTCGACGAAGCCGCGATAGCGCATGTTGGGCAGATTGGCCTTGCGCAGGATGCGCGCCGCGGCCTTGACCTGCTCGACGCCCTTGATCTCCTCGACCCCGACATTGAGGAGGCCGACCGTCGGGCAGTCGATGTCGAACACGATCCGCGCCATCGCGGCGCCCATCACCGCCAGATCGACCAGGTGGCCCTCGTCGCCGCCGATCGTCGCTCCGACGTCGAGGACGATCGATTCGCCTCGCAGGGTAGGCCAGAGCGCCGCGATCGCGGGGCGGTCGATCGGCGCCATCGTGTGCAGGCAGAACTTCGCCATCGCCATGAGAGCGCCGGTGTTTCCGGCCGACACAGCGTAGTCCGCGTCGCCTGCCTTGACCGACTCGATCGCCTGCCACATCGACGAGACCCGCCGTCCCGCCCTCAGGGCCTGGCTCGGTTTGTCGGTCATCTTGACCGCCACGCTGGCGTGAAACACGCGCGATCGCTCGGCCAGCTTGGCGTGGGCGTCGAGAAGCGGGATCACCACACGCTCGTCGCCGTAGATCAAAAAGCGCAGGTCCGGACGGCGCTCGAGAGCGATTGCCGCGCCGGGCACGACGACGGAAGGGCCGCTGTCGCCCCCCATCGCGTCAAGCGCTATGCGGATATCGCTCGCCATTTCCTCTACCGAACGCGCCCCGGGCGGTTGCCGGGGCGACGCCCGGCGCGGCGGGACAATAGCGGCTTCGGCGCGCAAGGCAACGCCGAACGAGGCGACAAGCAGCCCCCTCAAATGAATATGCCCGTCGACGCGCGGAGCCGTCCGACTGCGCGAGTCGAACGTCGCGCCCCAGCAAATATCGACCGCGAGCCCGTCCCCTCACGCTCAGCCTGACTTCTTTCCCACTCGGGTAGCAAGCGCCGAAAACGGCGAGACCGTCGCCTTGGATTCCTCTGGCGATTCGAACGAGACGCCTGGCTTTCGCGGATAGGGGTCGACGCCGAGGGCGAAGAATTCCGCTGCCAGCGCGCCGAGATCGATTTTGCCCTCGATGATCGGGTCAGGTTCGCCTTCGTCCGTCATGGAGAAG
Organism: uncultured Alphaproteobacteria bacterium; assembly: GCA_963741405.1. Classification (GTDB taxonomy): domain Bacteria; phylum Pseudomonadota; class Alphaproteobacteria; order Rhizobiales; family Beijerinckiaceae; genus Roseiarcus. Next base: position 45,828 of record CAVUHX010000014.1, on the reverse strand, counting down.
GAGTCGCGCTGCGTCCAAGGTCTGTGCGCCGCACCGCCTTCCGCGCGAGGGGCGAATTGGACGTCGATCTCCTCGTCGACCATCGCAGGAAAAGGCTCGAGCGAAAGGACGCAGACCTGGGTCAGTTCGCCGTGAACTGCGCCGGTCACATTGACGCGACCGCTCCCGAAGCCGGTCAGCGCGAGCGAGGCGCTGAGAGCTTCGATCGACGGAAGCTTGAGGAACGTCGCGAGCCTTTCGCGCTCCGCCGCATTGGCCTCGATCGTGATCGTCTGGCCTTCCTTCGGCAGGGCGTCGACCCGAATCAAACGGCTGAAGGGCTCTTCCTGCATTCTATCCTCCAGTGGCGATTTGCCCTTCCGGGAAGCGGAATCGACCGTTCGCGAAGTCTTCGAGCGGCGCCCTGGCCAGTGCTGCGTCCACGGACACGACATAATCGGCAAGTGCGCCGGCGCCGGGCGCGCCAGTCGCAGCGCCGAAGACGTTGCGCGCGAGCGCCGCCTCGAGGTTTGCCCGCGATCGCGATTCGAGCGCCGCCGCGTATGCGGCGTTCCGGCCGTAAAATGCCTCCTTGATCTTTTTCAGGCGCTTCGAGACCGACACGTCGCTCAGCGCCATTTCCCTCAACGTGTCGTCGAAATGGAGAAAAACGCTATTGACGAGATCCTGCGCGATATCGTGGCCGAGGCCGCCGATGGCGACAAGCCGTCGCAGGACGAGCCCGACGTGCAAAGTCAGAAGTTCGAATCGCCCGTCGATCCGATCGGGCGCGCCAAGCGTCTCGTACAGCGCCGGTCGGCGAGCGGCGGCCACGATCTCGCCGCGAATTTGCTCGATGAGGACTTTGCTGGCGCGCCGCGCGCGCCAACGGGCGAAAACCATCGGAAGCGCCTTTGGTCGGCCGCAGCGGTTCCTGCGACGTCTTGCATTTGTTCAGCCGCTCGGGTTAGGCATCCCCAGTCGAACTGGCAAGCAAAAAAGGCTCGGCGAGGCGGAGAGGTTGAATGCGTAAATGGCCAGCAAGCTATGGTCGCGCGGCGCGCGGGTTCGCGTTTGCCGGGGCTCTGGCGTTGGGAGCGGCGCTCGGCGGATGCCTCGGCTATGACGGTGACTTCGACCGCGGTTATCAGGTCGATCAGGACACGATGTCGCAGATCAAAGTCGGTTCCACAACCAAGCAACAAGCCTTGGCGGCGCTTGGAACCCCTTCGACGACTTCGACCGTCGGTGGAGACGCCTGGTACTATATCGGGCAAAAGATGCATCAGACGCTGGCCTTCATGCCCGTCCAGACGACCGACCAGCATGTGATGGCGGTCTATTTCGACAAGGGCGGCAAGGTGTCGCGCATCGCCAACTACGGCATGCAGGACGGCAAGGTGTTCGATTACGTCTCCCGCACCACCCCGACCGGCGGCGCGGAGCCCGATTTCCTGCGCAACATCATGGGCGGACTGTTCCGCTTTACCTGAGGCCGAGCAGGCCTCGAGCGCGAATTGATCGAAGTTTTGCAGCAGCTTTCCGATCCCGCAGACGGTGCCGCAAGCGTTCGGGCGGCGGCGTCCTTCCGCTGAGCCGAATGCCCCCCAAGGGAATCCGAATCCGGACGAATAGCCAGGGGCCGGCCGCGAGCTGCATCCGCGCGAGCCGCCTTTGACGGCGGACATTGTTTCGCGATCCGAGGATTTGCCCTGTTCTGCCCTGTTTTCGCGCAAAGAACAGGGCCAATCCCTGCGCCCATCATTCCAGATTCTGCCAGAAGAAATCTTTTATTCCAATGAGTTATGATAAAACCCGGGTAGACCAGGCTATGCCGCAAGGGAAAAATAACAGGGTGGATTGTTCCCCTGTTCCGACCAGGAACGGGGAAAAACAAGGCCAGAACAGGAGGACGACGGGACCAGCGCGGGCCGACATGCAACCTGAGCGCGAGTCGGTGCGGCGGCGCGCCGGAGCAAAAACCGGCGCGTCATGGACTCGGATAAGCAGAAACAATGCGCCGGATTTTCCGAAGGCCATCTCGAGCGGATGATCGGCTCGAACCTCCGTCGGCTTGGCGAGGCTCGACACGACCGTCCCGGTTGACCTGCTGTCCGGCTCTCGCGTCGAAACCCGTGTTCCGCGTTGCGTCGAGATGGCTCCGGGAAAACGCCGGAGCGCTCGCAGAGGTGGTCGCAATCGGCACCGTATGGAAGGGCCACTCTATATTGTATATCGCCAGAAAAGTCGTCTGACCTGGCCGAGCCGTTGCGCTCGGGGCCCGTCACGCAGCGTGGAACGCCCGCCCTACACCTCGACCACCAGCACGTGCACCTGGGGTTTCTTACCCCAGACGGCGTTGACCGAGTTGCGCACCCCGCGCTCGATGGCGCTCGATATGGCTTCCGGGTCGCGCCGCTTGCCGCGCGGCAGGCTCTCGAAGGTCTCGAAGATCGCCGAATCGATGATCTCGTCGAAGCCCGCGTCGTCCCGCGTGCGTTCGGGGAGGCCGGCGATCATCACGTCCGGGTCGCCCGCCATTTCGCCCTTCGGCGTCAGCGCGAGCGCGATCGACACAACGCCAGCAAAGGAGAGTTTACGGCGTTGCGCGACGCATTCCTGATCGGCCGGCAGAAGGATCTCGCCGTCCTTCAGCCGCTTGCCTCGGCCGATCTTGCCGATTGCCGCAACGTGGCCTGGGGAAAAGCGCACGAGGTCGCCGTTGAAGGCGCGCAGCACCTGCGGCACCCCCTGCGCCCGGGCGAAGGCGGCGTGTTCGCTCAGGTGCAGCGGCTCGCCATGGGCCGGAACCGCGATCTGCGGCCTCAGCCAGGCGTACATTTTCGCCAGTTCCGCCCGGCGCGGATGGCCGGAGACATGCACAAGGGCATTGCGGTCGGTGACGACATCGACCCCCGTCGTCACGAAGGCGTTGATCAGCCTGCCGACCGCCTTCTCGTTGCCGGGAATGGTGCGCGAGGAGAAGATGACGGTGTCGCCGGGGCTCAACTCCGCCGTCGGATGCTGGTCCTCGGCCATGCGGGCCAGCGCGGCGCGCGGTTCGCCCTGGCTACCCGTCGCCAGCGCAAGAACCTTGTTGCGCGGCAGGCGCTCGAAGGCGTCCATGCCAAGAAACGCCGGCACGCCTTCGAGCATACCGAGTTCCCGCGCCACCGCGATGACGCGCTCCATCGCGCGCCCCAGAATGCAGACCTGCCGGCCGGCGGCGAATCCCGCCTCGGCGGCGGAGCGCAGGCGGGCGACGTTCGAAGCGAAGGTGGTGACGACCACCCTGCCCTTCGCTTTGCCGATCAGATCGCGCAGCACCGCCGCAACGTCACGCTCGGACGGGCTTTCACCCTCCCGCAGCACGTTGGTCGAGTCGCAGACGAGCGCCAACACGCCTTCGTCGCCGAGCGCTGTGAGACGCGCCTCGTCCGTCGGCAAGCCGAGGACCGGAGTAGCGTCGATCTTCCAGTCGCCGGTATGCACGATAAGGCCCGCCGGCGTTCGGATCGCGAGCGCCGAACTCTCCGGTATCGAGTGAGCAACCGAGACGAATTCAACGTCAAACGGGCCGATTTCGAGCCGAGCGCCCGGCTTGACGATCCTGAGCGGTATTTTCGGCGCGCCCGGCTCGCCAAGCTGCCGCGCTTCGGCGAGCCCTGCAGCAAAGGGGGACGCGTAGACCTGTACCCCGAGGCTCGGCCACAGCTCGGCAAGCGCGCCAATATGATCCTCGTGCGCATGCGTGAGGATGATGCCGACGAGGTCCTTCTTCACCTTTTCGATGAAGCCGAGGTCCGGCATGATCAGATCGACACCGGGCAGGTCGTCGCCGGCGAAGGCGACCCCGAGATCGACCATCAGCCACTTGCGCGTCTTCGCCGGGCCGTAGCCGTAAAGCGCGCAATTCATTCCGATTTCGCCCAAGCCCCCGAGGGGCGCGAATACGAACTCGCCGTCGTCTGTCATTCAGTCCCGGCCTTCCCGCGCATGCGAAGCGGACGAAGCCGCCACGGGCGAGCCATCCGATTGAGGCAGTATCCAGAGATCCGCGGATTCGATCGTTTCGATCGCGCACCCCCCGCGAAACAGCAAACGGCCGGCGCCGTCAAGCCCTTCGAACGTCCCCTCCCGCCGCCGGCCGCCGGTTTCGATGCCGATGCGCGCGCCCAGAGCCGCAGCGCGCGCCAGCCAGGCGGAGCGCACCAAATCGAAACGCTCCCCCGCATTCCAAGTTTCAAGCGCTTCATTGAATCGCGTAACGAGCCGTTCAAAGATGGCATCCGCGCCGATCACGCCGCCGCTCTCTGTGGTCAAGACGCCGGTCCGGTAGCCGACCCCCTCGGGAGCGCTCCGGCAGTTGACGCCGATGCCGACGACGCACGCCAGCCGCCAGTCGCCAAGCGTCGCGCCCTCGACTAGGAGGCCCGCGCATTTTGCGCTGCCGCTCACGAGATCATTCGGCCATTTGAGACGCGTTCCAGCGGCGCCGACGTCCTCTGCCGCGCGCGCGAGCGCGACGCCAGCCACAAAGCCCAATTGAGGCGCCGCCGCCTGCGGACACGGATCGATCAGGAGCGCGCTGGCGTAGAGGTTGCCGCGGGGGGACACCCAGGTCCGGCCGCGCCGACCGCGTCCCGCGGTCTGTTCGTCCGCAGCGATCCATAGATGTCCGGGATCGCCGGCGACGGCGCGACGGCGCGCTTCCTCGTTGGTCGAGTTCGATTGCGCCGAAACGGGCGACCCTCCAGCCCGCGATAGCGCTCGAGGACTGCGCCGGCGCGTTCAAAGCAGTGTGTTCGCCGCCGCCATCGCGGCATCCGTCAGCAGCGACGGAGCGAACACGAACGCGATGATCAGAAGTGCTGCGAGCGCGAGTACGGCGCGGGCGACGAGCCCCGGACGGTCAAACGCCTGGGCAGGCTCGTCGAAATACATGAGCTTGACGATCCGCAGATAATAGTAGGCACCGACCGCGCTCGCGAGCACGCCGATGACCGCAAGACCATACAGGCCCGCCTTGATGGCGGCGGCGAACACGTAGAACTTGGCGAAGAAACCGGCAAGGGGGGGAACGCCGGCCAGCGAAAACATCATCGCCGCCAGGAAGAAGGCCATCGTCGGGTCGGTGCGCGCAAGTCCGGCCAAATCGCCGATCGTCTCGACCGCCTTTCCGCCGCGGCGCATCGATAGGATGGCCGCGAAGGTCCCAAGCGTCATGACGACATAGATCGCCATGTAAACGATGACGCTCTGGGCGCCCTCAACCGTGCCTGCGGCAAGCCCGACCAGCGCGAAGCCCATGTGACCGATCGACGAATAGGCCATCAGCCGCTTGAAGTTGCTCTGGCCGATGGCGGCGAAAGCGCCAAGCGTCATCGAAGCGATCGAGACGAAGGTCAGGATTTGACGCCAGTCGTTGGTGATTCCTGGGAAGGCGGTGAAGGCCACCCGCACCAGAACCGCCATCGCCGCGATTTTCGGCGCGGAAGCGAAGAAGGTCGTCACCGGGGTCGGCGCGCCTTCGTACACGTCAGGCGTCCACATGTGGAAGGGCACAGCCGAAATCTTGAACGCGAGACCCGCCAACACGAAAACCAGGCCGAAGACCACGCCGAGGCTTCGGTGGTCGTGCACCGCGGCCGCAACATCGCTGAACGACACCGAGCCGGAGTATCCATAGATCAGCGAAGCGCCGTAGAGCAGCATTCCGGAGGACAGCGCGCCGAGAACGAAATACTTCAGGCCGGCCTCGGTTGCACGCAGGTCATTCCTCCGATAGCCGGCGATCACGTAAAGCGCGAGGCTCATCAGCTCAAGGCCGAGATAGAGAGCGATGAAATCGTTGGCCGAGATCAGCATCAGCATGCCGAGCGTCGACAGCAGAATCAGGACCGGGAACTCGAATCCCGCGATCCGCTCGCTGCGCATGAACTCGAGCGACAGGAGCAGGGTGATGAGCGAGCCGACGAGCGCGAGCCCGCTCATGAAGCGCGTAAAGGCGTCGTCGGCAAAAGAGCCGTAGAAGGTAATTCCCATCGGCCGGTTCTTGGCGACCAGCAGAATGAACACAACGCCGAGCAGAGCCACCGAGATTTCAGTGACCAGGTTGTATGCCCGCTCGCCTCTCAGGGCGCCATAGAGCACGAGCGCCAGCGCGCCGAGCGCTAGCACCGCCTCGGGCAGGACAACTGGAAGAGAGAGGGCCGTTTCGTGCATGGGTCGCTCGTTCTCAATTCAGTTCGGACGTCTGATCAGAGTCCCGCCGTTTTCGTCGCCGTGACCGCATGTTCGAAGCCCTTGAGGAGCGAGTCGATCGAGGCGGAACTTGCGTCGATGATCGGCTGTGGATGGACGCCGTAGTAGAGGACCAGGAGACCGAGGGGCAGGAGGGTCGCAATTTCGCGCGGCGCAAGGTCGGCGATCGAGCGCAGGTTCGCCTTTTCGATCACGCCGAAGATAACCCGCCGGTAGAGATAGAGCGCGTAGCAGGCCGAAAGGATGACTCCAAAGGTGGCGAAGAAGGCGACCCAGGTGTTCGACTGAAACGCACCGATCAGAGTCAGGAATTCACCGATGAAGCCGGAAGTGCCCGGCAGGCCGACATTGGCGAGAGTGAACACCATGAAGGCAACGGCATAGAGCGGCATGCGCTGCACGAGGCCGCCGTAGCTCGCGATTTCGAGGCTGTGAGTGCGGTCGTAGACGACGCCAACGCAGAGGAACAGTGCGCCCGACACGAGGCCGTGGCTGATCATCTGATAGACTGCGCCCTGCACTCCCTGCGCGTTGGCGGCGAAAATTCCCATCGTCACAAAGCCCATGTGAGCGACTGACGAATAGGCTATCAGCTTCTTCATGTTCTCCTGCGCCAGCGCCACCAACGAGGTGTAGATGATCGCGATCACCGACATCGCATAGATGAGCGGCGTGAAATACAGCGACGCATCGGGGAACATCGGCAGCGAGAACCGGATGAAACCGTACCCGCCCATCTTGAGCAATATAGCGGCCAGGATCACTGAGCCCGCGGTCGGCGCTTCGACATGCGCGTCCGGAAGCCAGGTGTGGACCGGCCACATCGGCATCTTGACGGCGAAGGAGGCAAAAAATCCGAGCCAGAGCCACGTCTGCACCTTCGGCGCGAAGGCGGTGTGCAGGAGCACCGTGATGTCGGTCGTGCCCGCCGTCCAGTACATCGCCATGATGGCGAGCAGCATCAGGACCGAACCGGTGAAAGTAAAGAGGAAGAACTTGAACGCAGCATAGACTCGATTGCCATGCCCCCAGATCCCGATGATCAGGAACATCGGGATAAGACCGCCTTCGAAGAACAGATAAAAGAGCACGAGATCCAGTGCGACGAACACGCCGATCATCAGCGTCTCGAGCACGAGGAAGGCGATCATGTATTCCTTCATCCGGTTCTCGATCGTCCACGAGGCCGCAATGCTGATCGGCATCAGGAAAGTCGTCAGCAGGACGAAGGGCATCGACACGCCGTCGACGCCGAGCTTGTAAAGGATGGCGTGCGAGAACCAGTCATGCTCCTCGATCATTTGGAAGCCGGGGTCGCCGGGATTGAACCGCCCCCAGGCGACGAGGCTCAGCGCGAAGGTGATGATCGTGGCGAAGAGAGCGATCCAGCGCGCGTTGCGCTTGGTCGCCTCGCTCTCGCCGGGCAGCAGGAGGATGAACGCCGACCCGAGAAGCGGCAGGATGAGAAGGCTCGAGAGGAGCCACGAACCGGACATCACAGCCCCCCGCCGAACAGATACCAGGTCGCGAGCGCCGCCACTCCGAGCAGCATCGCGAAGGCGTATTGATAGATGAAGCCTGATTGCAGCCGTACGGCGCTCCGCGTCACGTCGAGGACGCGAGCCGAGATTCCGTCAGGGCCGAAGCCGTCGATGATCGCCCCGTCGCCGCCCTTCCAGAACAGCCGGCCGATCGCAAAGGCCGGCCGAACGAAGATCGCGTCATAAAGCTCGTCGAAGTACCATTTGTTGAGCAGGAACCGGTAGAGAGCCGGAAAGGCGTCGGCGAGACGCTTCGGCGCGGCCTTGTCGACGACGTACATATAGTACGCGATCACAAACCCCAGGAGCATCATCAGAGTCGGCGACAGGGAGACCAGCGACGGGACATGCTCCATCTCCTCGAGGATGTGGTTTGCCGGGCCGAGGAACACTGAGTTCCTCCAGAACTCGGAAAAACCTTCGCCGATGAACCAGTGGCGGAATGCGACCCCCGATAAAGTCGCCCCTAGAGCGAGAACGGCGAGCGGAATCAGCATCACCGGCGGCGATTCGTGCGCCGCATGCTCCTCGGCCGGATGATCGACTGCATGCCCAGGCGCCGCATGCAATACAGCAGGATGGGCGCTCCCCGGGCGGGCATGGTCTGCGGGAACCGGCTGCCTGAGATCGGGCTCGTCGTGGGCGCGGGCGTCCTCCTCGTGACCGCTCGGCGGCAGGGAGCCTGCCCAGTCGCCGCGATGGCCGAAGAAAGTCATGAACAGGAGGCGCCAGGAGTAGAACGAGGTAAGTCCCGCCGCGACCACTACGCACCAGAAGGCAAAAATCGCACCGAAGCGATGCGAGGCGAAGGCGGCTTCGATGATCGCGTCCTTCGACACGTAGCCGGCAAAGCCGATCGAGGTGAAGGGAACGCCAACGCCGGTCAGCGCGAGCGAGCCGATGACCATCATCCAGAAGGTGAAGGGAATCTCGGTCCTCAGGCCACCCATGCGCCGCATGTCCTGCTCGTGATGCATCGCGGTAATGACCGAGCCGGCGCCGAGGAACAGGAGCGCCTTGAAGAACGCATGGGTGAAGAGGTGGAAGATGCCGAGGCTGTAGCCGCCGACGCCCAGGCCAACGAACATGTAGCCGAGCTGCGAACAGGTCGAATAGGCGATCACGCGCTTGATGTCGTTCTGCACCAGGCCGACGGTGGCGGCGAAGAAGGCCGTCGTCGCGCCGACAATGAGAACCACGCTGAGCGCCGTCGACGACATCTCGAACAGCGGCGACAGGCGGGCGACCATGAACACGCCGGCTGTCACCATTGTCGCCGCGTGAATGAGGGCGGAGACCGGGGTCGGGCCTTCCATTGCATCGGGGAGCCAAGTGTGAAGCAGGAATTGCGCCGACTTGCCCATCGCGCCCATGAACAGAAGGAGGCAGGCGAGCGTCGCCGCGTCCCAGTTTAAGCCGATGAAATGTACGGTTTTGCCGGCGAGGCCGGGCGCCGCGGCGAATACCTGGTCGAACGCCACCGAACCGGTGAGCTCAAAGGTCAGGAAGATGCCGAGCGCGAAGCCGAAGTCGCCGACCCGGTTGACGACAAATGCCTTGATCGCAGCGGCGTTGGCCGAGGGGCGCTCGTACCAGAAGCCGATCAGGAGGTAGGACATCAGGCCGACGCCCTCCCAGCCGAAGAACAACTGCACGAGGTTGTCGGCCGTCACCAGCATCAGCATGGCAAAGGTGAAGAGGGACAGATAGGCGAAGAAGCGTTGGCGGGACGGATCCTCGTGCATGTAGCCGATCGAATAGACGTGCACGAGAAACGACACGGTGGTCACCACGACCAGCATCACTGCGGTCAGCGTGTCGATGCGCAGCGCCCATTCGACGTCAAGCTTGCTGGAGGTGAACCAGTTCGCGACCGAAACATGCGCGGCAGCGCCTTCGGCGACCTGAAAGAAGGCGATCCACGACAACAGGAACGAGACGCCCAGGAGCCCTGTGGTGACATATTCGGCGCCGCGCGCGCCGGTCCAGCGGCCGAGCAGCCCGGCGATCAGGAACCCGACGAGCGGCAGGAAGACGATCAGAACGTACATGGCTCCCCTCAGCCCTTCAGCGAATTGATGTCTTCGACGGCGATCGAGCCGCGGTTGCGGAAGTAGGCGATGAGGATCGCAAGGCCGATCGCCGCCTCGGCCGCGGCGACAGTCAGGATGAACAGCGCGAAGGCCTGCCCAGTCAGGTCCCCGGAAAAGGTCGAGAAGGCGACGAGATTGATGTTGACAGAAAGCAGGATCAGCTCGACCGACATCAGGATGACGATGATGTTCTTGTGGTTGAGGATGATGCCGGCGACGCCGATCGTGAACACGATCGCGGCAAGGATCAGATAGGCGGACAGGTCCATGGCTCGATCCTTCAGATGCCGGCGCGCGAGGGGACCTTGCGCAGCTCGACGGCGGTCTCCGGATTGCGCGCGACCTGGGCGCCAACGTCCTGGCGCTTGACGCCCGGCTTGTGGTGCAGGGTGAGGACGATCGCGCCGATCATCGCGGTGAGCAGGATCATCCCGGCTGCCTGGAAGAAATAGAAGTAGCGGGTATAGAGCACCTCTCCGAGCGCGGCGGTGTTCGACAGCGTGCCGGACGGCGTCGCGGGCTGGGCCCGGTTCGGCGCGACTGCCCACCCCGACACCACGTAAATCAGCTCCGCCGCGACGCAGATGGCGATCAGGACGCCTTGCGGAAGATATTGCACGAAGCCCTGCTTCATGCGGGCGAAGTCGACGTCAAGCAGCATGACGATGAACAGAAACAGCACCGCCACCGCGCCAACGTAGACGACAACCAGGATCATCGCGAGGAACTCGGCCCCCATCAGCAGGAACAGTCCGGCCGCGTTGACGAAAGCGAGGATCAGGAACAGGACGGAATGGACCGGGTTCCTGGCTGAGACGACGGCGAGCGCCGACCCGACAAGGACCGTCGCGAAAATCCAGAAAAACACACCCTCGGCCTGCATTGTCAGCCTCTTCTCATTCCCTTCTCCCGCCTGCGGGAGAAGGTCCAGAGACCCTCACCCCGGCCCCCTCCCGCGAGCGGGAGAGGGGGCGCTCACCGATACAGCGCATCCATCGCGATATTGCGCGCAAGCTCCCGCTCCCACCGCCCGCCGTTCGCCAGCAGCCGGTCCTTGTCATAGAAGAGCTCTTCGCGCAACTCCGTCGCGAATTCGAAATTCGGCCCCTCGACGATGGCGTCGACCGGGCAGGCCTCCTGGCACATGCCGCAGTAGATGCATTTTGTCATGTCGATGTCGTAGCGCGTCGTCCGGCGCGTCCCGTCATTGCGGCGCGGCCCGGCCTCGATCGTGATCGCCTGAGCCGGGCAGATCGCCTCGCAGAGCTTGCAGGCGATGCAGCGTTCTTCCCCATTCGGATAGCGGCGCAAGGCGTGCTCTCCGCGGAAGCGGGGCGAAAGCGGCGACTTCTCGTTCGGATAGTTCAGCGTCGCCTTCGGCTTGAACATGTAGCGGACTGACAGCACGAACGCAGCAAGAAACTCCGCCAGGAACAGCGAGCGGGCGGATTGGGCGAGCCTGAGAGCCATGCGTTCCTCCCTACCCCGAGACGTTCGCGCCGAGTCCGGTGAGCTCCAGAACACCGGCCACCAGAACGACCATGAACAGCGAAATCGGCAGAAACACCTTCCAGCCAAGCCGCATCAGCTGGTCGTAGCGATAGCGCGGCACAAAGGCCTTGACCATCGAGAAGCAGAACACGACCGCCCACATCTTGATCAGGAACCAGATGACCCCGGGGATCCAGGTGAACGGTGCAAACGGCAGCGGAGACAACCAGCCGCCGAGGAACAACACGGCCGTCATCGCGGACATTGTCAGCACCGCGACGAGCTCGGTCAGGAACTGAAGCAGGAACAAGGAGGCGGAATATTCGACCGAATAGCCGGCCACGAGCTCGGATTCGGCCTCGGTCAGGTCGAACGGCGGACGGTTGGTCTCGGCCAGCGCCGAGACGAAAAAGATAATGAACATCGGCAAGAGCGGCAGCCAGTACCAGCCGAGGAAGCCGAAGCGGCCGTCCTGGGTTCTCACGATGTCGCTGATGTTCAGCGACCCGGCGCACATCACCACGGTGACGATCACGAACCCGATCGAGACCTCATAGGACACCATCTGCGCCGCGGCGCGCAACGCCGAAAGCAGCGGATATTTCGAATTCGACGCCCAGCCGGCCATGATGACGCCGTAGACGCCGAGTGACGAGACGGCAAAGAGATAAAGGATCCCGACATTGATGTCGCTGATCACCCAGCCGTCCGCGAGGGGAATGACGGCCCAGGCCGCGATCGCCAGCACGACCGACACCATCGGGGCCAGAACGAACACGCCCTTGTTGGCGCTGGCGGGGATTATGGGCTCTTTCAGGATGAACTTCAGGAAATCGGCGAAGGGCTGAAGCACGCCCCACGGGCCGACGACGTTCGGGCCGCGCCGCAGATGCACCGAGCCCCAGATCTTGCGTTCGATGTAGATCAGCGCCGCGGTGGAGAGGAGCAGACAGACAAGCAGCAACAGGCTCTCGAGCACGTATCGCAACGCCGTGCCGAGGTCACTCGTGTGCATCCAGCGCCCGAAGGCGGCGAAGTAACCGTCGCCGATCAGAAGCCAGAGCAACGCCGCGACGACGACGGCCGCGACCAGCGCGCCGACGCCGACTAGCACGAGCCCCGGCGACGACCCCGGTCGGGGGGGAGAAGCGCTGCTCATCTGGCCTATTCCGCCGCTTGCCGCTCGTGCGAATGCGCCAGGGCCGAACATTCGGCCATTGTGCGCGACGCGCGGGCGATGGGGTTGGTGAGGTAAAAGTCACGGATCCCGCTGGAAAACGGCGTCTTGTCAGGCGCCCCGACGACCGCCGACAGGCCGACGATCGCCGCTGGATCCGCCGGCTCGACCTTGTCGAAGCTCAGGAGATGCGGATAGGCGGCGGCGAGCGTCGCGCGCAATTGCGCGAGCGAATCGTATGGGAGCCTCGCGCCCAGCGGTTCGGACAGCGCACGCAGGATCGACCAGTCCTCGCGCGCGTCGCCCGGCGGGAACACCGCGCGCTCGCCGAACTGCGGCCGGCCTTCGGTGTTGACATAGGCGCCGGTCTTCTCGGTATAGGCTGCGCCCGGCAGGATGACATCGGCCCGGTGCGCCCCGCGATCGCCGTGCGTGCCGATATAGATGACGAAGGCACCGGGCTCGACATCCCTCTCGTCCGCGCCGAGGTTGAAGAGCACGTCGAGCGCGCCGGCCTTGGCCATGGACGGCGCGTCCAGGCCCCCTTCCCCCGGGACGAGGCCGAGATCGAGCCCGCCGACGCGGGACGCGGCGGTCTGGAGCACATTGAACCCGTTCCAGCCGTCCTTGACGACGCCCGCGGCGAGCGCGGCCTTGGCGAGGCTCGCCAGCACCGCAGAGCCGTCGGACCGCGCGAATGCGGCGGCGCCGACGACGAACATCGGCTTCGTCATTCCCGCAGCGGGCTTTTCCGCGACCTGGGCGAGGGTCTCCGGCCCGGCGCCCATGTAATTGTATTTGTAGGTCAGGTCGGCCGGCTCGCCGATGAGGCCGATCAGCACCCCGCCCTTCAGCCAGCGCTTGCGAATCCGCGCGTTGAGCACCGCGGCCTCGCGACGCGGGTTGGCGCCGATGACCAGAATAGCGTCCGCCTGATCGATGCCGGCAATCATCGAATTGAAGATGTAGGACGCGCGGCCGAATTTCGGGTGAAGCTTCGATCCATCCTGGCGGCAATCGATGTTCGGCGTCCCGAGCTTGCCGATCAGTCCTTTCAGCGCGAACATCTCCTCGACCGTCGCCAAATCGCCGACGATAGCGCCGATCCTTGATGGCGGCGCGGCCTTCACCCGGGCGGCGATCGCGTCGAACGCCTCGCGCCAACTCGCCGGAACGAGCTTGCCCCCTGCACGCACATAGGGACGGTCGAGGCGCTGCGTCTTGAGGCCGTCGCAGACGTAGCGCGCTTTGTCGGAGATCCACTCCTCGTTGATCGCGTCGTTGGTGCGCGGAAGGATTCGAACGACTTCGCGACCGCGCGAATCGATACGGATCGCCGAGCCCAGCGCGTCGGTGACGTCGACCGATTCGGTGTGGGCGTATTCCCACGGACGGGCATGGAACGCACTCGGCTTCGACGTCAGCGCGCCGACAGGGCAAAGGTCGATCACGTTGGCCTGCAATTCGGAGGTCAATGCGCTCTCGAGGTAGGACGTGATTTCCATATCTTCTCCGCGGCCGATCGCCCCGAGTTCCGGGACGCCCGCGACTTCGGTGACGAAGCGCACGCAGCGCGTGCATTGGATGCAGCGGTTCATTGAGGTCTTCACGAGCGCGCCGATATACTTGTCCTCGACCGCGCGCTTGTTCTCGGAAAAGCGCGAGGAATCGGCGCCGTAGGCCATCGCCTGATCCTGCAGGTCGCATTCGCCGCCCTGATCGCAGATCGGGCAGTCGAGCGGATGATTGATGAGCAGGAACTCCATCACTCCCTGACGCGCCTTGCGCGCCATCGGCGAATTGGTCTCGACGACCGGCGGCTCGCCATTCGGCCCGGGCCGAAGGTCCTTTACCGCCATGGCGCAGGAGGCAGTGGGCTTCGGCGGGCCGCCCTTCACCTCGACCAGGCACATCCGGCAATTGCCGGCGATCGACAGCCGTTCGTGGAAGCAGAAGCGCGGCACCTCGGCGCCGGCGGCTTCGCAGGCCTGCAGGAGCGTGTATTCGGCCGGAACGTCGATTTCCTTGCCGTCGATGACGATCTTGCTCATGCGCCTTTCGCCCCGCAATGGGCTCGCCAATAGGCGAGCCGATCGTTAACGGCATTCCCGCCGGTCGTAGCGTCTTGCAGCGACGCGCAGTTGTGCCCGCTCATCCGCATTTCTGGCTCATCCATAGCTTAATGTGCGGCAGCCAGCTCCAGCCGAACGCGAAGTCGCTTTCACCATGCGAACGCAAGTGCTCGAGCCGGGCCATGGCTTCGTCGAGGTCGGGAAGCCGCCCCACCTCGATCGGCCACATCACGAAATGTGGCGCCTCATGCAACTGGAACCATTCGGCCTTGCGCATGTAGAACTGCTTGTGAACCGTTGTCCAGACGAAGCGTTCAAGCGCCTCGATGCTCTCCCAAACTGAGAGGTTGACCGCCATCGTCGGGTCATTGGCTGGCCGGATCGCGGTGGCGTTGTTGCTTTCGTCCCTGAGACGCCAGACGAAGCCCTCGCTCCGGTCGGCGATCGCATTGACGCGGTCGAGGTTATCCATGAATGCGCGCATGCGCGGATCGTCCGTCGCATAGCGGAAGCGGCCGATATTGAGCTGAGCGATGTGGGCCGCTGTCATTTGACCGCCACCGTCCCGTGCATGCCGACCTCGTAATTACCGGGCACGAGACAGGCGAACTCGAATTCACCCTTGTGCGTGAACCGCCAGAGTAAGGTCGCCGACTGGCCCGGCGCAATCGTCTTTGCGTTCGGGTCGTCATGCTTCATGTCGGAGTTCGCGGCCATCATCGCCCGTGGCTCGTGTTCTCGTCCTTGCCGCCGAGGAAGAACTTGTGGCTGATGGCGCCCGCGTTGCGAAAAACGAACTTGACCTGCTCTCCGCGTCGCGCCTCGACGCGATTCGGCGAAAATTTTATGCCATTCGCGTCTTCCAACATGATGATCTCGACTGTTCGGGCGGCCTGCTTCGGGTCACCGGTCACGCCAGCCGTCGACGCTCCATGCGCATCGGCGAGCGCCGGTGTCGCGGCCACGAATGCGGACCCGAAGACCGCCAGAACGGCGAATTGCAGCAATACTCGCATCGCGCGCCCCTACTCCGCAGCCGCGCGCACAGGCTCGCCGTGCGCGTTCGCGGAATAGAGGTCGATGCGCCGCTCAATCTCATCGCGGAAATGGGCGATCAGGCCCTGGACTGGCCAGGCGGCTGCGTCGCCGAGCGCACAGATCGTATGGCCCTCGACCTGCTTGGTTACGTCGAGCAGCATGTCGATTTCGCGCTTCTGCGCGCGGCCCTCCGCCATGCGGGTCAGGACCCTCCACATCCAGCCCGTTCCCTCGCGGCAGGGTGTACACTGGCCGCAGCTCTCATGCTTGTAGAAATAGGAGATCCGCGAAATTGCGCGCACGATGTCGGTGGACTTGTCCATCACGATGACTGCGGCCGTGCCGAGGCCGGACCTGAGCTTGCCGAGCGAGTCGAAGTCCATCGGACAGTCAATGATCTGCGCCGCGGGCACCATCCGCACCGACGAGCCGCCAGGGATGACGGCAAGCAGATTGTCCCAGCCGCCGCGCACGCCGCCGGCGTGCTTGTCGATCAGTTCGCGGAACGGGATCGACATCGCCTCTTCGACGTTGCACGGCGTGTTGACGTGCCCGGAAACGCAGAACAGCTTCGTTCCGAAATTGTTGGGCGCACCAAAACCCGTGAACCACGACGCGCCGCGCCTGAGGATGGTGGGCGCAACCGCGATCGACTCGACATTGTTGACCGTCGACGGGCAGCCATAGAGCCCGACCCCGGCGGGAAACGGCGGCTTCATGCGCGGCATGCCCTTCTTGCCCTCGAGCGATTCGAGCATGGCCGTCTCTTCGCCACAGATGTAGGCTCCGGCACCGTGGTGGACGTAGAGGTCGAACGGCCAGCCGTGCACGTTGTCCTCGCCGATGAGCTTCGCCTCATAGGCCTCTTCGACCGCAGCCTGGAAGCGCTCGCGTTCGAGAATGTATTCGCCGCGAAAGTAAACGTAGGCGGCCTTCGCCCCCATGGCGAAAGACGCGAGCAGGGCTCCCTCGACGAGAGTGTGTGGATCGTTGCGCAGGATCTCGCGGTCCTTGCAGGTGCCGGGTTCCGACTCGTCCGCATTGATGACCAGATAGTGCGGTCGCTTCGGGTCGATGTTCTTGGGCATGAACGACCATTTAAGGCCGGTCGGAAAGCCCGCCCCTCCGCGCCCGCGCAGGCCGGAGGCCTTCATCTCCGCGACGATCCAATCGCGCCCCTTGTCGATGATGGCCTTAGTTCCGTCCCAATTCCCGCGCGACCGGGCGCCCTTGAGGCTGCGGTCGCCGAGGCCGTAGAGATTTGTGAAAATGCGATCCTTGTCTTCCAGCATCGCTCAGTGCCCCGGCTTGCCGTCAAATTGGACTTGGGCGCCACCCTGTGTCGACCCGGTCCCGCCTGCCTCAGCATATGGAGACGCGGACGCGCCCGCTTGTCGGCCGCCCTCGTCGGCGCCGTACAGCGTCGTCAGCGCCGTGAGACCCCCGACGGGCTCCGAGGAAACCCGTCCGATTTGCGAGCCTCTCTTTACCGGACGGCCCGCCGCCAGATCGTCGAGAAGCTTCGAGAAGTTTTCCGGCGTCAGGTCCTCGTAATAGTCGTCGTTGATTTGAACCATCGGCGCGTTGCAGCAGGCGCCAAGGCATTCGACCTCGTTCCAGGAAAACGCGCCGTCGGCCGTGACGTGACCTGGCTCGCCGACCCGCCTGCGTAGGACCGCCTTGATGTCTTCTGACCCGCGCAGCATGCAGGGGGTCGTACCGCAGAGCTGTACGTAAAGGCGGCCGACCGGCTCGAGGTTGAACATGCTGTAGAACGTGGCGATCTCGAGCACCCGGATGTTCGGCATGTGGAGGATCTCCGCGACCTTCTCAATCGCAGGCTTCGACAGCCAGTAGCCGCTCTGCTTCTGAGCGCGCCACAGGAGCGCCAGGACCGCGGAAGCCTGGCGCCCGGGGGGGTACTTGGCGATCTCCTTCTCGGCCCAAGCTTTATTCTCGGCCGTGAACTCGAAGCTTTCGGGCTGCTTTTCGGCAAGTCGGCGTATAGACATAAGTCAGAAGATCCCGGCTTCGAAACTGTCGGGGCGCATCATCGCCGCGTCCCTCCCCGCGTGTCGTTGAGGACGAAGAAAAGCGCCACCATTGCAACGCCGATCACGACCCCGATGTCGGCTTGCGGCTGGATGAGCGCCTCGCCCGAGACGAGTTGCATGCCGCCGATGACGCCGATGAAGGATGCGGCCCCGGAGACGAGCAGGCCCGCGCGATTCCTCAGGGATTCGAGCGCGGTCACCTGTCGACCTCCCCGAACACGATGTCGATTGAGCCGAGGATTGCGCTGACGTCGGCTAGCATGTGCTTGCGGCAGAGGAAATCCATCGCCTGCAGATGGGCGAAGCCCGGCGCGCGCAGTTTCACGCGGTACGGCTTATTGGATCCATCCGAAATCACATAGACGCCGAACTCGCCCTTCGGCGCCTCGACCGCCGCATAGACCTCGCCCGGCGGGACCTTGTAACCCTCGGTGTAGAGCTTGAAGTGATGGATCAACGCTTCCATTGACTTCTTCATGTCGCCGCGCTTCGGCGGCACGATCTTCCCGTCGTCCGTCGTCACCGGGCCCGCGCCGCTCGCCGATTGTAGCTTCTCGCAGCACTGCTTCATGATGGAGGTCGACTGACGCATCTCCTCCATGCGGATGAGATAGCGGTCGTAGCAGTCGCCGTTCTTGCCGACGGGGATATCGAACTCCATCTCCTCGTAGCACTCGTAGGGCTGCGCCTTCCGCAGGTCCCACGCAGCGCCCGAGCCGCGGACCATCACGCCGGAGAAGCCCCACGCCCACGCGTCGGATAGCTTGACGACGCCGATGTCGACGTTGCGCTGCTTGAAGATGCGGTTGCCTGTCAGCAGAATCTCGAGGTCGTCGCAGACCTTGAGGAAGGGATCACAGAAGGCGTGGATGTCATCGATCAGCTTCGGCGGCAGATCTTGGTGGACTCCGCCCGGGCGGAAATAGGCCGCGTGCATGCGCGAGCCGCTCGCGCGCTCGTAAAACACCATCAGCTTCTCGCGCTCCTCGAAGCCCCACAGGGGCGGAGTCAGCGCACCGACATCCATCGCCTGGGTCGTCACATTGAGGAGATGCGAAAGGAGACGCCCGATCTCGCTGTAGAGCACGCGGATGAGCTGCGCCCGGCGCGGGATTGTCACGCCGAGCAGGCGCTCGACGGCGAGCGCATACGCGTGCTCCTGGTTCATCGGCGCGACGTAGTCGAGCCGATCAAGATAGGGCACGTTCTGGAGGTAGGTGCGCGCCTCCATCAGCTTCTCGGTGCCACGATGGAGGAGGCCGATGTGGGGATCGACGCGCTCTACCACCTCGCCATCGAGCTCGAGCACGAGCCGCAGAACGCCATGCGCGGCCGGATGCTGGGGCCCGAAGTTGATCGAGAAATTGCGGAGGTTCTGTTCGCTCATGAGCGCTGCCCGCCTACTTTTTCATCGCCGGGCAACGGCGGGCCTTCCCACGGGCTGAGAAAGTCGAAATGTCGGAACTCCTGATTGAGGCGCACCGGTTCGTATCGCACCCGCTTCTCCTGATCGTCGTAGCGCAGTTCGACGAAACCGGTCATTGGAAAGTCCTTGCGCAAGGGGTGACCGTCGAAACCGTAGTCTGTGAGGATGCGGCGCAGATCGGGATGGCCGACGAACAGGACTCCGAAAAAGTCGTAAATCTCCCGCTCGTACCAGTCGGCGCCAGGCCAGACCGCTGTCGCGCTGGCAATAGGCGTCTCTTCGTCCGCCATCGCCCTGACGCGGATACGGCGGTTCAATTTAGGTGAAAGCAGGTGATACACGATGTCGAACCGTTTCTCGCGCTCCGGATAGTCGGCACCCGAGATGTCGATGATCGAGATAAACTGCCCCCCAGGATCGTCGCGCAGGAACTTGAGGACGTCGATATTGCGGCCCGATTCGATGGTCAGGGTCAGTTCGCCAAAGGCAAAGGCTGAGTTGAGAACTGCGCCGGGCATCGCGGAGGCGACTTTCTCGCCGATGGTCTGCAGCAGGTCGTCCATTCGAATTGTCTTCCTTACGGGCGGCGGCGTCAGCGTTCGATCGTTCCGGTGCGGCGTATTTTTTTCTGAAGCATCAGGACGCCGTAGAGCAGCGCCTCCGCGGTCGGCGGACAGCCCGGAACGTAAATGTCGACCGGCACGATGCGGTCGCAGCCGCGCACGACCGAATACGAATAGTGATAGTAGCCGCCGCCGTTGGCGCAGGAGCCCATCGAGATAACGTAGCGAGGCTCCGGCATTTGGTCGTAGACCTTTCGCAGCGCCGGCGCCATTTTGTTGGTCAGCGTGCCGGCGACGATCATCACGTCCGACTGGCGCGGGCTGCCACGGGGGGCGAAGCCGAACCGCTCGACGTCGTAGCGCGGCATGGACAGTTGCATCATCTCGACCGCGCAGCAGGCGAGGCCGAAGGTCATCCACATCAGGGAGCCGGTGCGCGCCCACTGGATGAGGTCGTCCACCGTCGTGACGAAAAAACCCTTGTCGGCGAGTTCGTCGTTGATGGAGTTGAAATAGGGATTATCTGCACCGATTGGTTTCCCGGCTGCGTCGACCAGGCCTTTCGGGGCGGGCGCAACGATTGGACCGGCGGTCAATCCCATTCCAGCGCTCCCTTGTTCCATTCGTACACGAACCCGACCGTCAGCACGGCAAGGAACATCATCATCGACCAGAAGCCGAGCGCGCCGAGATCATGGAATACGATCGCCCACGGAAACAGGAACGCAACCTCGAGGTCGAAGATGATGAACAGCAGCGAGATCAGGTAGAAGCGTGCATCGAAGCGCATGCGCGCATCGTCAAACGGATCGAAGCCGCATTCGTACGGCGACAGCTTGTCGGTGTCCGGCGCCTTGAACGCGACAACGAACGGAGCGACCAGAAGCGCCCCTGCGATCAGGGTCGCCAGAATGACGAACACGACGAGCGGAAGATAGTCGGAGATAAGGCTCGGCATCGGCCTGGCTCGCGGGCTTGAATCAAATGGCGGCGGCGGAGCGCGGCGTCATTTCGACGCAGGCCCCTCGCATCGCCGCAGGCGTATCGCAGCGCAGCGAAGCATGCAAGGCGAAAGACATCCCACAATTCCCGAACAAATCACCGCGCGCGCCGGTGCGTGACCGATTTTGCGGTGGTTGACGGTCCGAGTGTCACAATCCCGAGGGGTCGATCACCTCCTGACGTTCGTCGACACGCATGGCGAGTCCGGCGATGATTGCGTGCAACCGGGGCGAGTCGGGCTCGCCTGACGCGGGCGCGGGGCGTCGTCGCCGCGCCCGGGAACGCCACGCGATATCAGGTCTACGCTCGGCAGCGCGCGGTTTGGGCTCATCCGGCTGGTTCCTGAGCCAGCGCCCGGATCCTTTGGCGGGCGTCGAGGAGGGTGGCCAGCGTTTCGGCCCCGCCGCCCAGACGAATGATCAGCTGGCGGGCGTGGCTGACCACCCGTCCGGGCAGGCCGATCAGATGGAAGCGCAGCGCCTTCATGCGTTTGGCCGCCCATCTCTCGCCCAGCGCGAGACGCTTCATCGCGGCGTTTAGATTGAACGCCAGGATCGTCAGCGCCCACCAGGCGGCGTTGGCGCCGAACAGCCCAGAGGGCATCTGTCCGCCGGCCAGGTCGGATTTCATCGCCGAATGGACTTCCTCGCTCTTGCCGCAACGCTCGCGCAACCACCAGATCACGCCGTCGCCCGGACCCTTGCGGTTGGTCACGAGGCCAAAGAGTTTGTGAACCCCCTTCTGGCCAAAGGCCTGCGTTGGAAACGGCAGCTTCGCCTCGTCGCCCAGCGCCAGTTGGCGTGAGCGGCTCGCGGATCGCGAGAAAGCGGTAATCGGCGCGGTTGCGGCTGTGTCCGGCCCAATTGGGCACGTAGACGACCTCGGCCCATTCTTGATCGGTGTGCTGCGGCTGGCCGTCCGTTTTGCGGATCAGCGGCTTCCATGCGCTCTCCGGCGTCGTCCGCACAGCCGCGCGGAAAGCCTCGGTCACGTCGGCGCCGATCGCGAACTCGATCACGCCAAAGCGCGGGTCTGCCCTCGCCGCAATAGAGCAGCAGCTCTTCCTGATAGCCCGCCGTGTCCGAACGCAACGAGACTGTCCTCACGCTGTCCGGCAGATGGCGCAGGCTCTCTTGCAGGACGCGCAATTGCTCGTGTCCGGCGGGCACGTTGCCGTCGCGGAACTCCGAATAGAGCATCGCGCCCTGCTCCGCCCACCAGCAGTTCAGCGGCTGATACGCCTTGAACTTCTTGTAGCAAAACAGCGCCTCGCGCTTGTGCGTCTCAATCAGCGTCGCGTCCATGTCCAGCGTCGCCGTGGCCGCGGGCTGACGCTGCTGCAGAAAGTCCAGCAGCGCTTGATTCACCCGCCAGAGACCGCGCAGTTCCTGCGTCACCGCCGGAATGAACGCCGTCCCCGCGACCGCCTTGGGCGAGGCTGGATCATCGAACCGTTCCAGCCAGCCCGACAGCGCCGACGGCGAGGGCGTCGCCCGCTCGCGCGCGCGCCGCCAGCGGCTTTTCAGCGACCGCCGGTCGGCGCGCGAAAGCAAATCCTTCTCGATCGCCCGCAGGATCGCCGAAAAGCCGCTGTCGCGCTCCAACCGTTCGATGTCTTCCACGCAGTCGCCGCCGGACAGATTCAGGAAAATCACCGCCAGAACCATCTGGATGTCGAGCCAGCCTTGGCCGCCGGCCGCCCGAACATGCCGCTGGATCGCCCCGCCCAGCCCGCAGGCCTTGATCAGGTCAAGATACAACGGAAGCCCGGCCAGCGACGTCAATCCATGGCTGGACGAATCGGCCTCATACTGGAAATCGAGCAGCCCCTGTGCCACCATCGCGCACCCCGTTGGTGATGGTCCTTGAGTCGCAAACCAAGACTATCTCCCTGATTCTTCAGGGCCAACGGGGAACTTGAATTTTCTTGATGCGGAATTCAGGCTTCGAAAGACTTCGATACATGCGCAAGTCGCACGACCGGTTTGGAAACTCAGTGCGGCAGACAGATCAACACATTTGATCGACCGCATGTTTCGCGCGGGCTCGAGCGAGCCGCCGCACGTGCGCGGCAGGACCGCTGGCTCAAAGTCGTAGCCAATTGCAGATCCCCAAAAGGAAGGGTCAGTCAAGCTGCAGTTCGTCTCGCGCGCCGTCGTAGGGCCGCGAGAATCCACGGGTAAGTAAGGAATCGCGTTGGGCGGGCGAACCGACTTAGTCCCGGCGGCGCTAGGAATGGCGAGAGAGACGGGACTTGAACCCGCGACCTCCGGCGTGACAGGCCGGCGCTCTAACCAACTGAGCTACTCCCCCCCATAGGGCATGGGCCGGATAGGCCAGCGGCGCGCCCAAGTCAAGACGCGCAAGCGTCGACAGACGCCCGAGCGTCTCGCGCCGCGGTCGAGTGCAGGATGTCCTTCGAATATTCTCGGCCCACAGTGTCGATGGGCGGGACGTTCGATAATCTTCCGGCCGGCACGGGTGACGAGGCCAAAATTCACTCACATTTTGCCATTTTTACCACTGCAACACACAGTGTGCAAAAATGAAATTTACCATGCGTAACGCGATGATAAGAAAATCCTTCGGGTCGATGACGCGGAAATTGTCGGTGATGGACGACGAGAGCTCGTCGAACCGCTGTGGCACGGTTTCACGCAGGAAACCGAGTACGGCCTCGGCGAAGTCGCGGAATTTGGCGTAGCATCTGTTGTGGGTGACGTTTTCGTGCATCACCTTCCAGAGCCGCTCGATCGGGTTGAGATGCGGACAGTATGACGGCACGAAGTGCAGGACGATGCGCCTCCCTGGCTGTTGCAGCCAGCCCTGGACGACTTTGGCGTGGTGGTAGCGGGCGTTGTCGAGGAAAACATGGATGCGGCTCACCGTCGAATTGGAGCGCTCCAGCGCCTCGAACAGGGCGATCGTGCTTGCCGCGTCGACGGTCTGGACATCCATGATGCGGGTCTGTCCGGTCTCCAGGTCGATCGCGCCGTGCAGGTTCAGCCGGTCGCGCCCGGACGCCGCGGGAAGCGCGCAGCGCTGTCCGCGCGGCAGCCAGCGTCCAGCGGGCTTGGCTTGGTGGGTCGGATGGACGGCGTCGACGTAGACGACCGTCTCGTCCGGGCTGAGCGAGTTGCGCAAGTCCTCATGCGCGTCGATGAACTTTTCATAGCGTACGTAACCACAAAACATTGACATTTGTATACAAAGACGAATTGCCGCAGGGCCCGTAAGCGCTTCCAAGGCGTCGGGTGACAGCGCAAAGGACGTGTGAACGCCGGAAACGGTCGGCATTCGGCGCGACCGTCGTCCGTCAAGTCACGCAATTGCCGCCCTTCCGCGTTATAGCCAAGGCGCGGTCCCCGAAGTCTCCCGCCTGCCATTTGGCGGATATCGCGGAGAACGGCTGCGTGATAGTTTTATATGTGGGCGCCGCGTCCGGCATGGCCGGCGACAAGATTCGCCAAGATTCACATTGACGGCGGCCTGCACACCATGGCCTTAAGGCGCAGTCAGGGAGAGACCAACATGACCGACATCGTTATCGCATCCGCCGCCCGCACGCCGGTCGGCAGCTTCAATGGCACGCTGAGCTCGCTGCCCGCGCATTCGCTGGCCACCGTGGCCCTGCAGGCCGCATTCCAACGCGCCGGCGTCTCGCCCGCCGACGTGGATGAGTTGATCCTCGGCCAGATTCTTGCCGCTGGCCAGGGCATGGGCCCGGCCCGCCAGGCCGCGCGCGCCGCCGGCATGCCCGACGAAAAGACCGCCTTCAGCATCAACCAGCTCTGCGGCTCGGGCCTGCGAGCGGTGGCGCTGGCGGCCCAGCAGATCCGCACCGGCGAAAGCAGCATCGTCGCCGCCGGCGGCATGGAGAGCATGAGCTGCGCGCCGCACGCGGCCCATCTGCGCAACGGGGTGAAGATGGGGCCGCTGGACCTCGTCGACACCATGTTGAAGGACGGGCTCACGGACGTCTTCTACGGCTACCATATGGGGGTCACAGCGGAGAATGTGGCCACCAAGTTCCAGATCACGCGCGAGCAGCAGGACGAGTTCGCTCTCGGTTCCCAGCTCAAGGCGAGCGCGGCGCAGAAGGCCGGGCGGTTCAAGGACGAGATCGCGCCCGTCACGATCAAGACGCGCAAGGGCGACGTCGTCGTGTCCGACGACGAGTTCATCCGCCACGACGCCACGATCGACGGAATGCGCAAGCTCCGTCCCGCGTTCAATAAGGAAGGGACCGTGACCGCGGGCAACGCTTCCGGCATCAATGACGGCGCGGCGGCGCTGATCGTGATGTCGAGCGCCGAGGCCGCCAAGCGGGGGGTCAAGCCGCTCGCGCGGATCGCCAGCTTCGCCACCGCGGGCGTCGATCCGGCGATCATGGGCACGGGTCCGATCCCGGCTTCGCGCAAGGCGCTCGAGCGCACCGGGTGGAAGATCGGCGATCTCGACCTGATCGAGGCGAACGAGGCCTTCGCGGCGCAGGCGCTCGCCGTCAACAATGACCTCGGCTGGGATGTGAGCAAGGTGAACGTCAATGGCGGCGCGATCGCGCTCGGCCACCCGATCGGCGCGTCGGGCGCCCGCATTCTCGTGACCCTGTTGCACGAGATGCAGCGGCGCAACGCCAAGAAGGGGCTTGCGACGCTCTGCATCGGTGGCGGAATGGGCGTGGCGATGTGCGTCGAGCGCGCCTGACGGATGTCGAAATCCTTTCGACGCAATGAGTGGAGGTGACCTATGGCTTCGGAGAGCGATAACCCGGCCGCGTCCGCGGCCAAGCTCGGCGAGAACATGGCGGCGCAGCTCGCGAACGCCGCCAATGTCTACGGCGGCGCCTACGCGGGTTCGTTCAAGGCGGTGCAGGACTATCAGGCGAAGCTTCTGCACTTCTTCCAGACGAACGCGGAAGCCAACATGCAGCTGGCGCAGAAGCTGATGACGATGAAGTCGCCGTCAGACTTCATCGAGACGGTGAGTTCGCACATGCGCGAACGGGCCGCCGCGATCAGCGACCAGGCCAAGGAACTCGCCGCGCTCGGCCAGGAGACGGCGAAAAAGGCGATGGACTCGCTCGTGCAGCCCGGGAGCAGCTGAGCGGCGAGCCCGAATAAAGCTTGTCCGGGCGCGTCCCGGCCATGCCCTTCACGCCGCGCGTGCGGTCTCCTCGCGTTCGCGCACCTCGTAGATCTCGAACGCTTCGCTGACCCCGCGCAGCGACAGATGCCGCGACGTCGTGCGGTAGCCGGCCTCGCCGACGAGGCGCACGACCTCGGCGCTTTCGACGATCGGCTTCGTCGCCAGGATCGCGCTCGGTTCGGCGAGGTCCTGGACGCGCGCGGCGATGTTGACGGTCTGGCCGAAATAGTCCTGCCGGTCGTCGAGCATCACCGCCAGGCACGGGCCCTCGTGCAGCCCGATGTTGAGGGCGAGATCCTCACTGCCCCGCCGCTCGTTGATTTTGCGCATCGCCTCGCGCATCCGCATCGCCGAGCGCAAAGCCCGGTCGGGCGTCGGGAAGGTCGCCATCACCGCGTCGCCGATCGTCTTCACCACCGCGCCGCCCTCGGCCGCGACCGCGGCGATCAGTTCGCCGAAATGGCTGCGCACGAGATCGAAGGCGGCGAGGTCGCCGACCCGGTCGTAAAGCTCGGTCGAACTTCGGAGATCGGTGAAGAGGATGGTGAGGCTGGTGATCTTGAACCGCTGCTCGGGATCGAACGTGCCGCTGCGATAGAGGTCGCGGAACACCTGGTTGCTGAGCAGGCGGGTCGCGGTGAGGAACGGCCGGCGCCGGGTCCACAGCGCGTCGAGTTCGGCATTGTGAAGCCAGAGTCCGGGCAGGGTGCGGCGGTGAGCCTTGTTCTCGAAAGTGATGCGCGCGGGGCCCGGCTGCAACGTCATCGCGCTGCTGTGGGCGTGCGCGTCGGAGAACACGAGCGACAGGCTTCGCCGCTCCTGCGTCTCCTCGCCGGTCACGTCGAGAAAGAGCGTGGCGTGGGTCACGGGATCGAAGGCGACCACCGAGCCCTTGGGCAGCGTCAGCGACATGGCGGCCTTTTCGCCGGGCGCAAGCTCCATGAGGTCGAGGGTGACCCGGGTGATGACGCCTTCGACGTCGTCGGGCAGGTCGGAGCCCGAACCCCAGAAGACCTGGCGCATGAATTCCGGCAGGGGAAGCCGGTCCGGATCGTGCGCCGCGATCCGGCGGATTCTCGGGTTCACCGTGAAGGTGACCTCGATCAGCTGATCGAGCGTCGGCTCGTATTCCGCGGTGCAGAGCGAACAGAAGTACTGATGGCGGTTGACCGACTTCAATGCGGCCGCCGTCTCCAGCACGCTGCCGCAGCCGGGGCAGATCACGTTCCACGACATGTCGAAGATCCCGAGGCGGGCAGCATGAACGAGCGCGCCGGTCGTTGCGTCCTCGTCGAGCCGGTGGGCGGCGGCGTAGGCGAGGGGGTTGATCCGGTTCAGCGCGCGGTCCGGGTCGCTCTCGACCGACGCCTTCAGCGCCTCGACGACGGAGGGCTCCGCGGCCTCACGCAACAGGTCCCAGAGCGCAGAAGCTTCAGCCATTGGCTCCCTCCATTTTCGGCAAGGTCCTGATGTAGGCGCCGGGTCATGGTTTCGCCAGAGCGAGGCGCCGGGCCGGCGCCGGGTCGGTCGTCGGGCGGCCGCAATTCGGGGACCGGCAGTTGATCCGGCGCAAGGCGCTGCGCAGCCGATGGGCGTATCATCACCGTTCGTGGCGAGTCCGCCCGGCGAGCGCCGAATCCGCTTCGGCGCGGGAGGAGGAGAGATGCAGATTCCATTGGACGTCACTTTCCGGCATTGCGAGCCGTGGGAGGCAATCCGGGCTGAGATCGCCGCGCAGGCGCAGCGCCTCGGGAAATTCGGCTCCCGCATCGTTGGCTGCCATGTGGTCGTCAACGGGCCGCAGACGCGGCATAAGAAAGGGGACCCCTTCGAGATCCAGATCCGGATTGCGATGCCCGAGCGCAAGGAGGTGGCCGTCTACCGCCGCCATGGCGACGCCAGCGAGCGCGAACATCCGCGGGTCGCGATCCGGGAGGCGTTCGCCGCCGCCGAGAGGCAGGTCGAGGACGCGGCCCAGGAAATGCGCGGCGAAGTCAAGGCGCACGCGACGGGATAGAGCGGGGGCCACAGGACGAGGGGCGGAGCCTTTCGGCTGAACCGTAAGCCTGATGGGAAATCCAAAACGGGCGCGCCGCCCGACGCTCGGCTGATGGCGCCGTTTCTTGACGCAGACGCGCTCTCTGATCCGGCGCCTTCTCCCCTGTTTTGGCCTGACAATGTGTCAACAACAGATCCTATGCGGGTGGACGGCGGCCGGACTTGGTAGGCTGAGCTTCCACGCCAGCATGGAGGCAACCGATGGAGTCCGTCCCCTCTGCGACCGTTGTCGCGGCCACCGTCCGAGCGAATGCTATCACGTTGTTCGCCTCGCTCGAATTGAGCAAATCGAAATGGGTTGTGACGATGAACAGTCCGGGCAGCGAGAAGTTTTCCAGGCATTCAGTTGAAGGAGGAAACGGCGGCTGTTTGCTCGGCCTTCTTTCGCGGTGGCGGGGGAAGGCCGAGGAGCGCTACGGCGTTGCGATCAAGACGGTGGTTATTCAGGAAGCGGGACTGGACGGGTTCTGGATTCATCGGCTGCTGCTCGCGAACGGGATCGAGAGCCATGTCGTCGATGCGGGTTCGATCGCGGTCGCGCGGCGGCATCGGCGGGCCAAGACCGATTCGATCGACGGCGAGACACTGTTGCGGACGCTGATGGCCTGGGGTCGGGGTGAGCGGCGGGTCTGTTCCATGGTTCAGGCGCCGAGCCCGGAAGACGAGGATCGCCGGCGTCTGACGCGTGAGCGCGGCACGCTGGTCAAGGAACGCATTCAGCATACCAATCGGATCCGGGGGCTGCTCAGCGGCCAGGGCGTCCGGGATTACAATCCGCTTCGGCGCGATTGTCTTGAACGGCTTGAAGCGCTGCGGACCGGCGACGGCCGTCCTCTGCCGCCGCTGCTGAAGGCGGAAATCCTCCGGGAACTCGGTCGGATAGCGGTGGTGACGACGCAACTGGCTACGGTCGAACGCGCCCGCGACGCGCTGGTCCATACGGAAGTCGAGAAGCCGGACACTCCCGCCGGCGTGCTCATCAAGCTCAACGGCATCGGCCCTGAGTTCGCCTCGCTCCTGTGGCTGGAAGCGTTGTTTCGCCGCTTCGCCAACCGACGCCAGGTAGGGGCTTACGGCGGATTGGCGCCCAGTCCCTGGCAGAGCGGGAGCATCGAACGGGATCAAGGCATCTCGAAGTCGGGCAATCACCGCCTGCGCCGAACCATGATCGAGCTTGCCTGGTCGTGGCTGCGTCATCAGCCCAACTCGGCGTTGAGCCGCTGGTTTCGGGCGCGGGTCGGCGCCGCCAAAGGGCGAATCCGCCGGATCGCCATCGTGGCGCTGGCCCGCAAACTCCTCGTCGCCCTGTGGCGCTATGTCACCCAGGGCGTCGTTCCCGAGGGCGCCGAGCTCAAGGCGGCATGATCCAATGGCTCGACCCGCTCCAGCGAGGGCTCAATCCACCTCAGCAATGGCTTAACCCACTCCACCCATTCCAGCGAAGCTGAATATTGGCTTCGCCGGATCCGGGCGGGCGGTGACCGGTGTTTTCCCTTGGCTGGAACACGCCGCTCAACAGGATGGTCCCGCCAACCCGAGCCCGATGCCCTCGACCATGAGGGATTATGGTCCGAGCCCAGGCTCAACCGGATGTGAGGTGATGCGGCCATCAAGGCTGCATGGCGAAAAACGGGCTCACGCTTCGGATCCAAACCCAAAGGAGAACCCAAAATGCCGAAATGAAAATCACCCTTGACCGGAAACGCCCCATGTGAGGGGAGGCTTGGGTCCCGGCGCTTGGCGTTGCTGATGGCCTGGGCCACCGCTGCGTAGGGGTCGGTCGAGCGCATTGCCATCCGATCGGGCCTCGAGTGGGCCGATCCGGTAACAGCCAAAAATGCACGGAATTTCCCGTATTTCGGCTAATCTTCGGAAAACCGACGCAGAAAACCTAGCCAAACATATTTGAAAAAATGGGTATCTCCTTCACACCCGTTAAGCTGATTTCTTTGTCCTGGCGTGACCGACAATCGAACTGTAAGGCGCGGGGTCGACCGCAATCGCCTGCTGGGCGAGCCTGTGGAACAGCAACCCGCGAGCATTTGAGCGTCGCCGGTTGAACCGAAAAGTGAATTCGTCGAGGTAGTAATCGAGGTGTTGTTGCTGGATGCCGCCCTGGTGAGTGCCGAGCAGCCACCGCTTGAGAAGCGAGGCGACAGTGTGAACACGCGGCATGACTTCATGGGCTGGATTCAAACCCGTTTTTCTAGAAACCACATTCGCAGCGGCTTGCGGGTATCCTGGAACACCGTGCCAGCCGTCAGCGACGTCTCCCACTCGCAGGCGCGACATCGCAACCGTCCGCGCGACATCTCCCACGGGTCCGCGGCCACGCCGCATTCCGGGCACAGGAACCCGTCCGGCCAACGCAGGCGGCGGATGTACTTCCGGCAAGCAGCGTCGCTACGAAACCACTCATCCACCTCTTGGATCATCCGTGGATAATCGACTCCAGAAATGGCGTTGCACGGCGTCTCCATCCTATAATCATACCGCCGATGCCGGCGGGCGTTAAGGGGATACCCGGTTTTGAAAATTCAGCGCCGCTCAGCGGCGGCAAGGAGGTGCGTCGGATAACCGATTATGGTGGAGAGGCGGCGGCTGTGGCGATCGGTGTAGACGAAGGCCGGTCCGTCGAGGCGATAGTTGCCGGTCCAGGCGATTTGGAAGCTGGTGTCGGTTTCCTCAAAGGCGATGGATTGCGGATCGCCGCCGCGGGCGAGGCGAGCGGCGAGGTGATGGGAGGGGTCGAGGAGCCAGGCATCGCCTGTTTCGGTCGAGAACAGGACGAGCTGGTCGACGGTGACGACGCGTCCGTCGTGAGCGGCGGCCCGTCGCTGGATGGAGCGAATCTCGGCGGCGAGTTGAAGCCGAGGGCGGTTGCGCATAGCTTTGCCCGATCTGGTTTGGATCGACCGTTGCGGGAGGCGAAGCGATGGACGTCTTCACCAAGCTGTTCGGCGAGTTCTTGGTCTTCGTCTATCACTGCTTCGATCGGATTGTCATTCACGGCTATCTGACGGCGCTGTCGCGGCCCGAGCTGGTCGTCCACTTCTTCCGTGAGATCGTCGGGGTGGCGGAGGTCAGCAAGGAGGCGCTGAGCCAGCGGAGGCCGATTACCAGAATTGGCTGGAAGCCTATGCCCGCAATCACGCGATCCCGATCGAGTGGGCCGAGAAGGGAGTGCGCAAGGAGGACCAGGTGCTGCCGTGGCTGCGCCGCATGGCGAAGCGCAATGCCTACGGCGTCTACTTCATCTTCAAGAGCATGGAGCAAGGGCCGACCTTTCGCATCAGCCTGCCGAAGGACCCGGCCAAGGACCCGCACTACCGCATCGTCGCGCACCAGCGCAGCCGCTTCACGCATTACGACTTCTATGTCCGCGACGAGGCGCTCGGACCGATGGTTGTGCGGGTGGCTTCCTTCTTCCCCTTCCAGACCACCGACTATCTCAACGGCCACAGCTTCATCGAGCAGGAGCTGAGGCGGGCGGGGATCGGCTTCCGCAAGGATGACAACGCTTTCCTCGCCGTCGACGACGTCGCGGCGCTGCAGGCGGCGGCCGACCGGCTGAGCCCAGAGATCATCCGCCGGCGCCTCGACTACCGGACCCTGATCCTCGGACCGAAATTCTCAAGGAAGGAGCGCGCCAGGCTCAACCTGTCGCGCTTCTACGCCATCTCCCAGATCGAGTACTGCCGCAACTTCATCTTCAAGCGCCACTTTCCCATCCACAAGCTGTTCGAGCGCAGCTGCGAACTCGGCCTGTGGCGGCTCAGCGCTGACAAGATCGCCACGATCTTCGGCAAGCGGGTCAGTCGCCGGATGCATGGCAAGCTGGCCACGGTCATCGACCAGATCGAGCACGGCCATCACGTTTTCCACGCCTACTTCAAGAGCGGCTTCCTCAAACAGTATGAGAAGTTCCGGACCTTTCTGCGCAACGAATTGGTCTCCAACATTCTCACCGACTTCGGCCTGCGCAAGGGGCTCGACCATCTCGATGCCGTGCGGACCACCTTCCAGGCGATCACCGATCGCTTCGCCGGCTTCCAGGCCGAGGGGCTCAACGTGCATGTCGATTTCCCGCTGCTGCAGCGCCTTGCCCACCCGATGACCGCCGGCGCCATCCGTTATCCCGGTCTCAAGATCCACGACCCGCGCATCATCCGCCTGTTCGAGGTCCTCCTGCATGGCGGTCCTCAGATCGGCGGCCGGACGGCCCGGCAGATCCATCAAGCCGTCCTCGACACCTTCGACCTCTCTGAGAAGACCTACCGCCTCAACCAGCTCCGCTACGACTTGCGCAAGCTCAAGGGACACGGCCTGATCGAGCGCGACGGCTCGCGCTACGCCTACCGGCTCTCACCCAAGGGCGTCCAAGTCGCCCTCCTCTTCCTCTTCTTCCACAAGCGCCTGTGCGGCCCCCTCGCCAACAGCCGCTTCCATCACCGGCCCGACCCGCAACACCGTCCAGAAAGCCGGCTCGAAGCCGCCTATCACCGCGCCGATGCCGCCATCCAACGCGTCGTCGATCTCTTGGCTGCAGCTTGAGCGCGCCGCTCCTCAATGACAATGTTCGACTCGCCTTGTCTATGATCCCTCGGGTAAGAATTTAACGATTCCAGTCAGTCCCAGAAAAATTCCCTACCCGGCCGAACAGGGAATGAATTCGACCCATCAGGGAATTAAAGTTCCCTGATGGGAGCGGAACAGGGATATCTCGGCGCTTAATGCGCCGTCCGCATGGCGAACTCGTCAGCGTAACGAGGAGGCCCTGCCGGAGCGAGGTTCGGCGATCATCCGATAGGCGAACCGTAGCGCGTCGACGAAGCCGGGGCGCGGTGCCGGGGCCGGCGTCGCGCGGTCACGCCCGAGCCGTGCCGATCATGGCGAAGCCTTCCTTGCGCGCCGCGTCGGCGAGGCGATCGTCCAGCGTCACCACCTGCAGCGACGAGGGACGGCCTTCGGCGAGGGCGAAGGCTGCGCCGAGCCGGAGGGCGTCGGCCGCCCGCAGCGGGTGAACGCGAAGAAAGTGCGCCGCGCTCTCGCGGACCCTCTCGGTCGGTTCGATCTCGTGCCAGGAGTTCCGCCAGCTCGGCCAGCCGGTCGAAGGCCAGCGCGGCCCGCGTCCGGTCGAGGGCCCCGGCGCGCTCGACGCGGGCCAGAGCGAAGACGCATTCGATTTTCGACCCCCACCAGACCAGCATGCCTGGGTCGCCCTCGGCCAATTCCTGCATTTTCCGCGTCGCGGCTTCACGGACAAGGAGCGGCGCGATCGCCGACGCGTCCCAAAACCTCACCGGCCGTCCCGGCGGTCTTCGATCAGGGCGTCGAGCGCCGAAGCGCCCGCCTCGGCGTGCGGGGGCTGGCTCGAGAACAGCGAACAGGATGGAGCCGCGCGGGCCGGCCGCACGAGACCGTCGCGGACGAGCCTCGACAGCCTGCCGCCTCCGTCGTCCTCGCTCCCGGCGGTCACAGGCTCGAGCCGCGCCTCCGGTCGCCCCCGATCGACGATCAGGACCGGCGAGCCGCCCTTGAGGCTGTCGATCAGGGAGCTGAGATTGGTCTTCGCCTCGGCGATGCTGGCTTTCCTCATAGAGCTAAAACAGCTGATGCGTTAGCGCCAATGAAGCCAGATCGGGTTGGCGTTTCCGGGGCCGAGGAACAGGCGTTTCCCGCACGCGACCCGATCTCGCAGAATTCGAAAGTGGCCTGTCGGCGGCGGACGGTATGTCCCGTTCATGGCGCCGGCGATCCGTCCGGCGGCGCCTGGATCTCTCGGGAGAGACGTTCGACTGAGCGCGCTGTCGCTGGAAGCCAAGAAATGGACAACGCGGGCCATGGAGGCGCCCGGGGGATTGGACGGCGAGGACGATAAACTTCAGGTTCGATCCACTATCTTTCTCGCCTGGGGAGGACAACAGTATCACTCAGGGCCGCGCCACAAGAACTCGTCTCGACTCGTTCGAAGGCCCGCGGCGAAGTTTCGCCCGCCTCGGCCCTCATCCGCAGCCCTTCTCCCGAACGGGAGAAGGGGGAGCGCCGCTGGAGCGCCGCCGCCGATCCTTGCCATCGACGCTCTTTTGCCGCAGACACCAGTATCCGCGAGCGAAACCGGGATCGGGACCAGTTGCGCAACAACCCCATCGTCCAAATCGGCCGCGGCCCGATTGCGGCGACATTCGGCGCGAAGCTGCCGCTGGCGCTGATCGCCGGGCCCTGCCAGATGGAGAGCCGGGCGGATGCGCTGGAAACGGCGCAGGCGCTGAAAGAGATCGCCGCGCGGCGCTCGATCGGGCTCGTCTACAAGACCTCGTTCGACAAGGCGAACCGCACCTCGGGCTCGGGCGCGCGCGGCCTCGGCCTCGAGGCGGCGCTGCCGATCTTCGCCGAAATCCGGGAGTTGCTCGGCCTGCCGGTCATCACCGACGTGCACGAGAGCGAGCAATGCGCCCGCGTCGCCGAGGCGGTCGACGCCCTTCAGATCCCCGCCTTCCTCTGCCGCCAGACTGATCTCCTGATCGCCGCGGCGCGAACGGGGCGGGCGATCAACGTCAAGAAGGGGCAGTTCCTCGCGCCCTGGGACATGAAGAACGTGGTCGCCAAGCTCGACGCCGCGGGGGCGGCCGACATCCTGGTGACCGAGCGGGGGTCGAGCTTCGGCTACAATACGCTCGTCTCCGACATGCGCGCGCTGCCGATCCTGGCGCGCGAGACCGGCGCGCCGGTCATTTTCGACGCCACCCATTCGGTGCAGCAGCCGGGCGGGCAGGGGACGTCGTCCGGCGGCCAGCGGGAGTTCGTGCCCGTTCTGGCGCGGGCGGCGGTCGCGGTCGGCGTCGCTGGAGTATTCATCGAAACCCATCCCTACCCGGACCGCGCGCCCTCCGACGGGCCGAACATGGTGCCGCTGAGGGAGTTCGAGGAGCTGGTTGCCGAATTGCAGGACTTCGACCGCCTGGCGAAGCGAATGAGTGGGGCCGCCTGAAAAGGCCCGCTGCTTCAAGGGCGCGCCGCGAGCGGGAGTTCCGTTAGCGGCAATCTCAAGGCGCACGACCTCTGCGCGACATCTGACGGAGTTGGGCGCGGAACTCGCCATTGCTTTCACCCTGTCGAGGGACGAACGATCTAAAGCGGGCGCGACTTCTCGACCCGAAAATTCGTCATTTTCATCCCGTCCACGAGAACAGCAGCGGTCCCCAACGCCAACCGCACATGTCTCAATGCGCGCGACGACGCACCAAGAGGCAATCGAATAAAATCTTTCGATTTACGCAACGGAAACGTAACAGCTGACCTCTTATAGTGCCTTGATGGGAGCGACCAAATGATCAGGGTGCTACGCGAGTTGCTTCTCGGATTGCTGATCTTAATCTGCGGCGTTCCCCATATCGCAGATGTTAAGCGCTGCTACGCTAGGGGTCTTATTGGCACGATAGAAGTAACACATGGCGGTGTGGTGGATTTCACCGACGGTCTTGTAGCTTACGCAAGCGGTCGCAGCGACGACGGCATCCCCTTTCATTACGTCGTCGTCTGCGACAAAACGGTCGCCTTCCGGGATGTTTCCGTCGTTGGACTCGATAATATAGTTGTACCCGGAGCCGAGCCCCGTAGTAGGATATGCCACGTTTTTTCCGTCGACGTCCTGCGTTGCGAGACACCTATCTTTGAATGCTGCAATCGCACCGGCCGCACTTCCATCGGTCCACTGTCCGATGGACCATTTTCTGATCGCGAGTCCGATGTCAGCGGGGGCGGGCTCGCGACCGACATTGGAGTATCCAATGTTCGCTTTGATGGACTTGCCACTCTGCAAGGGTTCAAGGCTGCCGTTCAATGCCGAGATCCTTGCTCGCTAGCGTAAGCGGGAGACCCCCCGGCTATGCCGGGGTGGCAGTAGCAGTTTGACGTTTCCGGCAGTCCATCGGTGAAGTTCCAACGTGAGCAGCCACTCACACGAAAGGAACTCCACCGATGGACGAGTACGAGAGCCTAAGCCACACGACTTGGGACTGCAAATATCATGTTGTCTTCATACCGAAATGTCGACGCAAGACGCTGTATCAGGAGTTGCGCCGGCGTTTGGGCGAAGTGTTCCGCAAGCTCGCGCTCAGAAGGACTTGAAAGTTGAGGAAGGGCATCTGATGCCCGATCACGTGCACATGCTGCTTTCGATTCCACCGAAATATGCGGTGTCGCAGGTGGTCGGCTTCATCAAGGGCAAGAGCGCGATCCACGTGGCCAGGGTTTATGGAGAGCGCCGACGCAATTTCGTCGGGCAACACTTTTGGGCCCGCGGCTTTTTCGTGAACACGGTCGGGCGCGACGAGGAAGCGATCCGCGCCTACATCCGCAATCAAGAGAAGGAAGACCAGAGGCTCGAACAGATGAACCTCTGGCGTTGACAACGCCACCTTCAGGTGGCGCCAACTCAAGGGGGCGCGTTAGCGTCCCCTCCTACCGCTTCGAGCGGTTCACTTCGTAAAGCCCCCGGCTTTGCCGGGGGATACTTACAGTTCGACTGTCCGCGTCGTCTGGGATCCTAATATCCACAGACAGATAGAGGTAATAGATACGGGAATCCGGGTCAATGGCGGCAGGGCGGCCACCAGAAGCGAAATCCAAGTCGCTGTACACGGCTGAGGAACGCCAAAGGCGTGACGCGTCCAAGTGGACCCTCGTGCAGGGCGTGCTGGCCCCGTATCAATTCCTTGTTTTTCTGGTCAGTCTCGCCCTTGTGCTCCGCTTTCTTTGGACCGGTCATGGCCAAGCGGCTGCGGCTGTTTCCGTGGTGACAAAGACAATCACGCTTTACGCGATCATGATTACGGGGTCGATCTGGGAAAAAGACGTCTTCGGCCGGTACCTCTTCGCCCCGGCCTTCTTCTGGGAGGACGCTTTCTCGATGCTCGTCCTCGCGCTTCACAGCGCCTATCTCGTCGCGCTGTTCGGCGGCCTTCTGGATCCCCGCGGCCTGATGCTGCTCGCCCTAGCCGCCTATGCAGCCTACGTCGTCAATGCGACGCAGTTTCTCCTGAAGCTGCGGGCTGCCCGATTGGACGGCGAGCGACGCGCCAACGCCTATGCGATCATCAAGCCGGAGCTGGCGCAGTGAACTCTCTGACTCCAATCGAGCGGAGCGCGTCCTCTGGTGGATGCGGGACGGCGCCGGTCCTGCGCGAACGCGGGCAGCGCGAAGTGTTTTGCGGGCTGACTGGCATCGTCTGGCTTCATCGCAAGATTCAGGACGCCTTCTTCCTCGTCGTGGGCTCGCGGACCTGCGCGCACCTCCTCCAATCGGCGGCCGGCGTGATGATCTTCGCCGAACCGCGGTTCGCCACAGCCATTCTCGGTGAACGGGACCTTGCCGGAATCGCCGACGTCGACGACGAACTCGACCGCGTTGTCGGCAGGCTCCTCGAGCGCCGTCCCGAGATCAAACTGCTTTTCCTCGTCGGGTCGTGCCCGTCGGAAGTGATCAAGATCGATCTGAAACGGGCTGCGGCCCGACAGTCAGTCAGGCACGCCCCACGGGTTCGAGTCCTTGCCTATTCCGGCAGCGGCATCGAGACGACCTTCACCGAGGGCGAGGACGCGTGCCTTGCCTCGCTTGTCCCCGATCTGGCCGACGACCTCTCCAACGCGGAGCCCAATCTCCTGATTGTCGGGGCGCTGTCGGATGTCGTCGAGGACCAGTTCGCCCGCATCTTCGATGCGCTGGGTATAGTAGGCGTTCGATTTCTGCCGATGCGACGGTCGGCCGAAGCTCCGCCGACCGGGTCCGGCACACGCTTTTTACTTGCGCAACCCTTCCTCAGCGCGACGGCGCGCGCACTGGAGGACCGCGGCGCGAAGCGGATCGCCGCGCCGTTCCCGCTGGGAGAAGAGGGCACGACCGGCTGGCTTCGAGCGGCGGCGCTGGCTTTCGGCGTTTCGTCCGACAGATTCGAAATGGCGACGACCGCAGGGAGAGAGCGCGCAAAGACGGCGCTTGCACGTCATCGCGAGCTGTTGGACGGCAAGCGCATCTTCTTCTTCCCCGATTCTCAACTCGAAATTCCTCTCGCGCGCTTTCTTGCGAGAGAACTCGGGATGGCGCCTATCGAGATCGGTACGCCGTATCTCAACCGGACGCTCCTCGCAGACGAACTCGCGCTGTTGCCGTCGGGACCGACGCTCACCGAAGGGCAGGATGTCGAACGGCAACTCGACCGTTGCCGGGAGGCGCGCCCGGATCTCGTGGTCTGCGGGCTTGGGCTGGCAAATCCTCTGGAGGCGGAGGGTTATGCGACCAAATGGTCGATCGAACTGCTGTTCACCCCGATCCAGGGTTATGAGCAAGCCGGCGATCTCGCCGAACTGTTCGCGCGCCCGCTGGTTCGTCGCTCCAGGCTGGGGGTCTAGTTCATCGATTTTGAGATTCGAATCATATCAGGCTGCCTGGTCGAGCTTATAGGACCAAGAGTGGACGACGGGGTGTCGATTGAAGTGATCCATGGCGGCCATGATGCGGTCCTTGAGTTCCTGTTTGGATGCGACGCGGATGTGGCGCAGCACCGAGCGGGCGAGCTTGGAGAAGAAACCCTCGACGAGATTGAGCCAGGAGCCATGCTTGGGGGTGAAGACAAAGGTGAAGCGGCCTTCCGGTTGGGCGGCGAGCCAAGCCCTGGTCTCCTTGGAGATGTGCGCCGAATGATTGTCGAGGATCAGCTTGATCGCCGTATGGCTCGGATAGGCGGCGTCGAGGAGCTGGAGGAATTCAATGAATTCGCGGCTGCGGTGGCGGTCCTTGACGAGAGCGTGGACCTGGCCGGTGAGCAGATCAATGCCGGCCAGCAAGCTGACCGTGCCGTGGCGCTTGTACTCGTAGTCGCGCGCGAAGGTCGCATGTCTGCCGGGCTCGGGCGGCAGGTCCGGGGCCGTCGTGGCGATTGCCTGAATGCCGGGCTTTTCATCGTAGGAGACAATCGCCACCGCATCGCTCGGCTTTTGCTTCGCGGCGGCCGCGCTCTCCCGAATAAGCTTCACCTCGCCATAGACGCACAGAACCTCCGCCATCTTCTGCTTGAACTCCGGATCGCGGCGTTCCAGGTAATAGCGGACCTTGTGCGGCTTGATCTCCTGCTCGTTGAGGATATTGCACACCGTCCCCTGAGCCAACTTGGCAAGGCAAGCGTGGCCCTCCGCCGGCCCATGCTCACGCGCATGGCAGGCGAGAAGCCGCGTTGTCCACAATTCGTGGGGATAGCCGAGGTCCTTGGCCTTGCGGCAGGCGAGGTCGACAACCCATGCCTTGGCCTCGGCGGTGATCGTCGCCTCCCTGCCGGGCCGCGGTCGATCGTCGAGCGCCGCCATCGGGCCATAGACCAACGCCCGCTCGACACAGCGCTGGACGGTCTGATGGTGCGCCCCAAGGCTCGCCCCACCGCAAAAAACGATCCGTCTTCCCGGTAGGCCAGCAGCATCCGCGCTCGATCAACCCGGCTCGCCAATTCCGTTCGCGAGCGGGCAATCGCGCCCAACGCCGCCACATCCTCCTCGCCAATCGCCAATTCAATCGCCCGCCGTCGACCCGCCATCACCTCACACCTCGCTTCCGAATCAAAGCAGCAAGGCTACAAACCACGTCAGGAAAAATGAATCCCGCGCGCATATGATTGGTTTCAACGATTCGATGAACTAGGCAATGGACCTGACGCTCTGGACTTACGAAGGACCTCCCCACGTCGGGGCGATGCGCGTGGCGACGGCGATGCGCGGGCTCCATTTTGTGCTGCATGCGCCGCAGGGCGACACCTACGCCGACCTGCTGTTCACAATGATCGAGCGCCGCGGCCAGCGGCCTCCGGTCACCTACACGACTTTCGAAGCCCGCGACCTCGGCGCCGACACGGCGGAGCTCTTCAAGACGGCGGCGCGCGAGGCGTACGAGCGCTTCAAGCCGCAGGCGATGATCGTCGGCGCGTCCTGCACGGCTGAGCTCCTGCAGGACGATCCCGGCGGACTGGCGAAGGCGATGGACCTGCCGGTCCCGATCGTGCCGCTCGAACTCTCCGCCTATCGCAAGAAAGAGAATTGGGGCGCCGCCGAGACGTTCTACCGCCTCGCCCGCGCGCTCGCTGGACCGCGGCGGGACCGTCCTCCCGAGGCGAGGCCAAGCTGCAACCTGCTCGGGCCGACCGCGCTCGGCTTCCGCCATCGCGACGACGTCCGCGAGACCGTGCAGCTTCTCGGACAGCTTGGCGTCGACATCCATGTGACCGCGCCGCTCGGCGCGAGCCCCGAAGACCTGAGCCGTCTCGGCGAAGCCGATTTCAATGTCGTCCTCTATCCCGAAATCGCGCTTCCAACCGCGCAATGGCTCGAGCGCGCGTATAGGCAGCCGCACACCAAGACCGTGCCGATCGGAGTGGGCGCGACGCGAACGTTCATCGCGGAAGTGGAGGGGCTCGCCAAGGTGAGGGCGCCAAGCGATCTCGCCGAAACGGCCTCGCGCCTGCCTTGGTATTCGCGCTCGGTCGATTCGACCTATCTGACCGGCAAGCGCGTCTTCGTCTTCGGCGACGCGACTCACACGCTCGCCGCCGCGCGTGTCGCCGAGGCCGAACTCGGCCTCAAGGTTGTGGGCCTTGGAACCTACACGCGGGAGTTCGCCCGCGAGGTACGCGAGGCGGCGGCGAGCTTCGGCGTCGAGGCCCTGATCACCGACGACTATCTCGAGGTCGAGGCCAGGGTCGTCGCTCTGCACCCCGAGCTAGTGCTTGGCACGCAAATGGAGCGGCACATCGCCAAGCGACTTGGGATCCCTTGCGCCGTGATTTCCTGTCAATCGGCGTCCAAAATTGACCCCCGATCGGCGTCCAAAATTGACCCCTGTTGGTGCCAGGGCGCGGACGGCAGCGCTCGGCCCGGCGTAGCTGGTCGGGGTTGCGCAGCCGGGGCGAGCGCGGTTTGGTTGACCTGAGATTGTCTCGCGTCAGGCGCGGTTCTTGAAGCGCCAGCTTTCGTTGCCGGTCTCGACGATGTCGCAGTGATGGGTGAGGCGGTCGAGCAGCGCGGTGGTCATTTTTGGATCGCCGAACACGCTCGGCCATTCGCCGAAGGCGAGGTTGGTGGTGACGATGATCGAGGTGCGCTCATAGAGACGGCTGATCAGGTGGAACAGCAATTGCCCGCCGGCCTGGGCGAAGGGGAGATAGCCGAGTTCGTCGAGGATCACGAAGTCGAGGCGGGTGAGATAATCAGCAAGCCGTCCCTGGCGGCCGGCGCGCGCCTGAGCCTCGAGCTGATTGACGAGATCGACGGTGGTGAAGAAGCGCCCGCGCGATCCGGCGCGGATGCAGCTTCGCGCGATCGCGATGGCCAGGTGCGTCTTGCCGGTGCCGGTTCCCCCGACCAGGACGAGGTTGCGCTGCTGGGCAAGGAAGCCGCCGGCGGCGAGGTCGCGCACGAGAGCCTCGTTGATCGGCGAGTTCTTGAACGCGAAGTCGTCGACGTCCTTGGCCAGCGGCAGCTTGGCGACTGTGAGCTGGTATTTGATCGAGCGCGCCTGCTTCTCCGAGATCTCGGCTTTCAGGAGATCGCCGACGAAACGCTGCGGCTCATGCTTGCGCTTGAGCGCCGTGGTCAGCGTCTCGTCGTAGGCGCTCCTCATCCCGTAGAGCTTGAGGCTGCTCATCATGTCGAGGACTTCGGTTCTTTCCATGGGTTACGCGCTCCTGAGTTGGTCGTATCGGGCGCAGTCGGCGATCGGCGCGTGACGGAGCTGCAACGCGTCGGGCGTCATGATCGTCGCCGCCGGTCCGGGATCGCGCTGACGCGCGAGGATGTTGATGACGACGTCGGCCGAATGGACGCCCTCGGACAGCGCCTGAAGGCAGGCGGCCTCCACCGCAAGCAATCCATCGGTGAGCACGGCGGCGAGGATTTTGACCATCTGCCGGTCGCCGTCGTCGGAGCCGGCAAGCTTGCGCCGCACGCGATCGAGCGCCGTCGGCAGCACCCAGTCCTTGAACGGCGCCCCGTTGCGCAAGGCTCCCGGCTTGCGCGCCAGGACCGGAACGTAATGCCAAGGATCATAGACCGTCGCGCCACGCCCATAGCGGCGTGGGTGTTCCGCCACGATGCGCCCGTCCTGGCGGATCACGACGCGATCGGCGTAGGCGTGGACTTCGACCGGGCGGCCGACCGCGCTGGCGCTCACCGAGTATTTGTTGTTGTCGAAGCGGACGAGGCAGGTCTTCGACACCGAGGCCGGCAGGGCATGGAAGCCGTCGAAGCGGCCGCGATAGGGAATGAGCTTGGGGCGCTCTTCCTCGAAGACCTCCCAGATCGTCCTGTCGGGCTGTTCGGGATGAGAATGCGCCTTGGCCCAGGCGATGCATTTGTCCATCAGCCAGGCGTTCAGTTCGTCGTAATTCTTGACGCGCAAGCGCGGGGTGAAGAAGC
This sequence comes from uncultured Alphaproteobacteria bacterium, assembly GCA_963741405.1. GTDB lineage: Bacteria > Pseudomonadota > Alphaproteobacteria > Rhizobiales > Beijerinckiaceae > Roseiarcus. Next base: position 3,468 of record CAVUHX010000014.1, on the reverse strand, counting down.
GCTCGCGCACGAGGCCGACCTGGTTCTCGACCTGGCCCTTCTCCCAGCCCGAGGCCGGCGTGCAGGCAACGGGCTCGACGAGGTGATGCGAGCACATCTGGAGGAAGCGGCGATTGTATTGCCGATCCTTGCCGACGAAGATCGTCTCCACCGCCGTCTTCATGTTGTCGTAGATGCCGCGCGAGCAGGCGCCCCTGAAGAACGCGAACGCCCGCTCGTGGGCGTCGAAAACCATCTCCTGCGTTTCGCGCGGATAGGCGCGTGCGAGCATCATGCGGCTGTGGCAAAGACGGATGTGCGCGACCTTCACGGTCGTCGTTACCCCGTCCATCACAACGATGTCGTGGCTCCAGTCGAACTGGTAGGCCTCGCCCGGCGAGAACGTCAGCGGGACGAAGGCGCTCGCCGTCGCGCTCGCGTTCGCCTTGGCCCAAGCGCGGGCGTAACGTCGAACGGCGTCGTAGCCGCCTTCGTAGCCGAGCGTCCGCAGCTCCTCGAAAATGCGGATCAGCGTCATCCGCTCGCGCGCCGAAGCGTCCGCGTTCCTCGCCAGCAGCCGATCGAGGTCTTCCGTCCAGCCACCCAGCTTCGGCCGCGGCTGAACTTCTCGTCCATAGAAAAACGCCGTCTCCGCCGATCGCAGGACCTTGCGCACCGTGTTGCGCGACAGCCTCAGGTCGCGCGCGATCTCCCTGATCGTCTTGCCCTGAACGAAATGCTCCCGCCGTATCCGACCAATCGTCTCCACAATCAGCATCCCTCACCGCCCGCTTCGCGCCAAAGCAGGCAGCCGAACAAATCGGAAATCAGGGGGTCAATTTTGGACGCCGATCCCCCGCCTCAGGGGGTCACTTTTCCACGCCGAAACACAGTTCAGGCGATCGACATTTCGCCGACGCTGATCGAACTCGCCCGTGACCGGGCGCCATGCGAGCTCGGGCCAGGGTCGGCGACTTTCGCCGTCGGCGACATGCTCGATCCCGCGCTCGGTCGCTTCGATTACGTCGTCGCGATGGATAGCCTCGTCCATTATGAGGGGCCGGATATCGAGCGAACGATCGCCGGACTTTCCGGACGAACCGCCGAAGCGATCATCTTCACCGTCGGGCCGCGCACGACCGCGCTTACCATGATGCATGCCGTGGGGCGGTTCTTTCCCCGCGGCGATCGGGCGCCGGCGATCGCCCCGATTTCGCGACGGGCGCTCGAGCGGCGCTTCGCCGATCACACGGATCTCAAAGGCTGGAGCATCGCGCGGAGCTGCCGCGTCGATTGTGGGTTCTATGTCTCCCAGGCTCTGGAGGCCCGCCGCACATGAACCGGGCGAGCGCAGCGATCGTTCGGCAGCTCACGCAGGTCGCTCCGCGGCTGCTGCCTTTCGCCGACGCGGCGACGGCGGAGCTTCCGATGTCGCGGCTGCTGCGCCTGTCGCTCTTTCAGGTGACGGTCGGTATGGCCGCCGTCCTGCTGATCGGCACGCTGAAGCGGGTGATGATCGTCGAACTCGGCGTGCCGTCCTGGATCGTTGCTTGCATGATGGCGTTGCCGCTGCTGTTCGCTCCGCTGAGGGCCCTGATCGGCTTCAGCTCCGACAATCATCGCTCCGTGCTTGGCTGGCGGCGCATCCCCTACATCTGGTTCGGCACGCTTCTGCAGTTCGGCGGTTTCGCCATTATGCCGTTCGCGCTGCTCATTCTTTCCGGGGATACGACTGGCCCGATATGGGTCGGGCAGGCCGCTGCGGGGCTGGCCTTTCTTCTGGTCGGCGCGGGCCTGCATACGGTGCAGACAGTCGGACTCGCGCTGGCGACCGACCTTGCGCCCGAGCGGGCGCGCCCGCGCGTCGTCGCGCTCCTGTTCGCCATGCTGCTGCTGGGCATGGCAGTAAGCGCCGGGATCTTTGGCCTCCTGCTGGCTCACTTCAGCGAGGTGAGGCTCATTCAAGTCGTTCAGGGAGCGGCGCTCCCGACCATGCTGCTGAATTGCGCCGCGCTCTGGAAGCAGGAGCCGCGCAACGCCAGGCCTGCGACGGCCGCTCCGGCGCACGCCGGCTTCTTCGATGCCTGGACCGACTTCGCTGGGGCCGGGCGAACCCGCCGGCGGCTGATTGCAACCGCGCTTGGCACCGCAGGCTTCAGCATGCAGGACATTCTGCTCGAACCCTATGGCGGCAAGATCCTCCACCTTCCGGTCGGCGCCACCACGGCCCTGACGGCTATGCTAGTCGCCCGAGTCGCTCAAAATTGGGGGTATAGTCTCTTGAGTTTGACGCGGGCATCGTTGGTGGTGAACTGCCAATCGGCTTTGGCGTGATGTTTGTTTCGATGGGCCTCCCAAGCGGCGATCTCTTTTGCGAGCGTTGGCTTGTCGGGAATGCGGCGATCGAGGCATTGGTTGGTCAGGACGGCAAGTTCGGATTCTGCCATGTCGAGCCAGCTTCCGTGTTTGGGCGTATAATGCCACTCGAAACGCTTGGCGAGGCGGCGAGCCTCCTCTGGCGGGAAGGCCACGTAGAGCGAGGCCGCCGTGTGCGTGCTCAGGTTATCCTGAACCAGGACGATCTGTTTGGCGTCGGGAAAATGGACGTCGGATAGTTCTTTGAGCACTTGCGCGTAATCGACGGCGGCGTGATGGTCGGTGACCTTGACTTTGCGCCAGCCCTCCAGCGGAGCGAACGTCATGAATATGTTGGCCACGCCATTGCGTTCGTACTCGTAATCGTACCGGATCGGTTGCCCGGGCTTGGCTGGGATCGGCTTGCGCGTCTCTATGACCAACTGTTTCGACGTTTCATCGAGACAGACCAAGGGCCGCTCGGGATCACGCGGCTTTTGGTAGGTTTCCAGCACGTCTTCCATCGCTGCGACGAAGGCGGCGTTGGCGTCGGGTGGAATCACCCATTGCCGATTGCGGTGCGGTTGGAGAGTGTTTTTTTTAGAGTCCGTCCGATCGTGTTATCGCTCGCTTTCTCGACGATGTTCAGTTCGACGACCTTCTCTTCGAGCAGCCGCAGGCTCCAACGCGCGAAGCCCTCGGGAGCCGGAGAGCAGGCCAAGGCGATCAACTTGGCCTCGGCCGCGCCGTCGAAAATTCGGGGACGGGCGGAATTCGGATTGTATTTGCGCAGCAGGGTCGCCTCGAACCCTTCTTCGACCAATTGTCGCCGTGTGCTACCGACGGTGTTGACGCTGGTATCCAACGCAGCCGCTATTTCGCGGTCCGTCCAACCTTCTCCCGCCTCCGACGCGTCCGCTTTGAGCAGGATCCTCGCCTTCGTGATCAGTTGCGCCGATCGCTTGCCTGAGCTGATCAGCGCCTCAAGCCGCTCGCGCTCCTCCGCGCTCAATTTCACAACGTACTTCTTCGCCCCAGTGCTTGTCCCTGCCACGAATCATCCCCATCCTCGCCCCGCTGGCGCAGGCACAGGGATTCAGAAATGCCACCAAGTTTCAAGGACGCGAGCGACTA
>CAVUHX010000013.1:0-20868 GCA_963741405.1 uncultured Alphaproteobacteria bacterium | reverse complement strand
CCGGTTCGCTCAGCTGGTGGCGCAGCTGCATGAGCTGCTCGGCGAAGGGGATGAACAGCTGAAGATAGACGAACGCCTGGTCCCGCGAGGGTGGATCGGCGCCGGACGGCTGCCCCAACTCTTTCCGCACAATGCGAATGAGAGACTGTGTGATGTTCAAGTTGTTGTCCAATTCATCGGTCGCGACTTGGGAAGGAGGCCGAGAATGGGTTTGATGGCGTCCTGGAACCGGGCGATTTTGGTCCTGATGCTCATCCCGTCGCCGATCCGGGAAAAATAGTTCCCGTAGGCTTCGCTGGTCTTGGCCACGGCCAGCAGCCTCAGAAACTCGCTTTCCGCCGCTATGCTGAGCATCACGCAAGCCGAGAGAAGGCAGTCCATGTAAAAGGCAGAGACCGCTTCGCGGTAATAGACCATCGCCTCGGGCGATATATCGGCGACTTCGTCGCGCAAGGCTCTGACAAAGCCCGCCTTGTTATGAACGCGATAGGGGCTCTGGTGGAGGGCGCATTCGCCGAAGCGGCTGAGACGAATCCATGGCCAGCCCGGATTTGACGCGTTCGCGCCGAGGGTGACGATCCCCTGCCGGAACAGGTCCCAGACGATGTCGAGAACCAGTTCGGCATCGTTTGGATTCAGTTGAGTGGCAGAGCCATAGGAGAAGGACTGATTTCCGTGGGAAGCAGAGTCCTGTCTGTAAAGTTCAAGCGCGGTTTTTTCCAATATTTTTTCGAATTTCTCCGGTCCGCTATTGCTGCTGTCGAGCATGACGCTTATGACGATCTCACGAAGTTCCTCGTAACTATGCTCCGCCTGGCTCCAGTCCATTTTGTTCTCCCGCCCGGAAACTGCGATTTGGTCGGCCACATCGGTGGCCCTGCCGGCAGGCTCGGAGGTCAACCTTTTGCCGGGCTTTTTTCCGAGTTGCGTGCGCTATAGCCGGCGGGATTCGTCGGCGTCGGCGCCAGCGCTTCTCGCCCGTCCGTTTCCGGTCACAAGGCGTCGAGAATGATCTGCGGGCTGGCGCTGGTGTCGCCGCGGAAGGGATTGCTGAGAACGACCACGAGGCCGACGGCGAGGCCGATCGCGGACATATGGATCAGATTGATCTGCATGCCGAAGCGTTTCGGCGCCTCCCGCCCGCTCAGGAACGACGCCGCGATCACAAACATCAACAGGATCAGCCAGAAAATATCAGGGACGTCGTCCGTCGCCGCCGACAGACGGCTCCCTCTGAGGGTTTCGATCCGGAGCAGATCGCCGCCGAGCTCGTCGCGCACGTTGGGGCTCGCCGATTCCGTGTTCAGCTGGATTGCCCGGACCACCGCCCAGAGAGCGTTCAGGTCGCTCTGCGCGAGCGGCGACAGAGAGTTTGGCCTTCTGGCGAGGCGCGTCCATTCGTCGCCGGCAGCGTCGTGCGCATAGGCGACGAGGGCGCGTTTGGCGTCTTGCGCCGGCTGGCCGAGCGCGTCGAGGTCGCGAGCCATCCGCGAAACTTCAATCGCTTCATGCCGCACCGCCTCCTCGGCCTTGGACAGGGCGGAGAAGCTGTTGCTGATGAGGAGCGCCAGCACGAAGACGGAAAAACCCAGCAGGCTGGTGTGGGCTGTATCGGCGAGCCGGTCTTCGTAAGGGCTATGGGCCGGCCAATGCCGGAACCAGAGTCGGTTGGACAAATAGGAGACCGTGCCCCCGACGAAGCCGAAGACGACGGCGAAGAGGACGAGGATCGCCGCGTCTGGAAGGGCGTTGGCGAGGCGGTCAACGAAGTCAGGCATCAGATCGACCGCCGCCGATTGGGGACATCGCTCCGATTGTCGCCCGCACGCGGTCCCACAGCCCAGACTTTCAGCATATCGGCAGACCTTCTTTGCCCCACCGGCCGCCTTGTCAAGCGCGGCCGGAGCGGTCGGGGAATCCGGGAATTGACCCGCCGCCTGTATGGCGGCGAGAATGCCTGACGCCAGGCGGCCGGACACTCGTCGTCGGCCGCGATGGGAAAGGCGAAAGATGCGGAGAATGTTGGCCGCGTGGGTTGCCTTGGCTGCCGGCGGCGTCCCTGTCGGCTCCGCAGTTCCGTCCGGCGCCGCGCCTGTGCAATTCCCCGCCGCGACGGTCGACCTGAAACCCGGCCAGCAAGTGACCTTTCCTGTCGCAGTCGCCAACGGGCGCGTCACGCTCGGCGTCGCGCTCGCCTCGAAGCCCGGGGCGGCGCAGCCGAAGGACGGCGAGATCACCGTCAGCTTCGTCAAGCACGGACTCTCGCCCTATGCCGATCTCACCGCGACGGAGAAGACCTCCGATCCGGTGGACTTCGTGGCGACCGGCCTGATCGGCGACATCAAGATCGACGAAGTCGTGATCTGCGGGCGCCTCGATGCGCCCGCCGCGAACCGGATCGCCTCAGGGTCGTGGCGCGTTTCGCTCAACCGGTTCTCCGTTCGCCATGGCGGGCAGGAGGCGCCGGCAGGGACGGAGGAAGGCTTGCAATGCCCAAAGTGACCTACCACATCATCGAGCACGACGGCGGCTGGGCCTACCGCGTCGGCGATGTCATTTCGGAGACGTTTTCTAGCCATGACTTGGCGCGGAGGGCCGCTGAGCGGGCGGCAGCCGAGCAGCGGGTCGGCGGCGAAACCACGGACATCTCGTACGAGGACTCGCAGGGCCGCTGGCATGACGAGACGGCGAAGGGCGGCGACCGCCCCGACACCGACGTCGAGGAAGAGTGAGCGCTCGAGAATTGCTAGCGCGGCAAGCGGGAGGTTGGAGTAATGGCTCTGGCCGGCGTCGTTTTCAGCTGCGTCGTTTTCAGCTTGTCCGCTCGTGTCATATCTGCTACGCGCAACGCCTTGCGCCTCAGGGGCCTTCGGTCCTGGAGGGGCGCGAGCCCGGGCGTTCGTCCGCCGGCCTATGCGCCGGCCCGCTTTTTCAATTGAGCGGTAAGAGGATCGCGTAACGACGCGCTCTTCCCGGCGAGTGAATGCCTGGTCCCGTCAACGCAAACCCAACTGCCGGCGCCGCCCGAATTCGGGCACATCAGGAGAACCAATGTCGCAAACTCACGCCTCCGCGCCCACGCGCGAGGATTTCGCCGCGCTTCTCAGCGAGACCTACGGGGATGACGAGGCCTTCGAGGGCTCGGTCGTCAAGGGCCGGGTCGTCGCCATCGAAAAGGACATGGCCGTCATCGACGTCGGCCTGAAGACGGAGGGCCGCGTCGCCCTCAAGGAATTCACAAACCACGGCCGCGATCCCGCCCCGGGAGTCGGCGACGAAGTCGAGGTCTATCTCGAGCGCATCGAGAACGCGCTCGGCGAGGCCGTCATCTCGCGCGACAAGGCGCGCCGCGAGGAGAGCTGGGTCAAGCTCGAGCAGGCGTTCGAGAAGGGCGAGAAGGTCGAAGGGGTGATCTTCAACCAGGTCAAGGGCGGCTTCACCGTCGATCTCGACGGAGCGGTCGCCTTCCTTCCGCGCAGCCAGGTCGACATCCGCCCGGTGCGCGACGTCGCGCCGCTGATGAATGTCCCGCAGCCGTTCCAGATTCTGAAGATGGACCGGCGGCGCGGCAACATCGTGGTTTCGCGCCGCACGGTGCTCGAGGAGAGCCGGGCCGAGCAGCGCCACGAGATCGTCGCCAACCTGGCCGAAGGCCAGGTGATCGACGGCACGGTCAAGAACCTCACGGACTACGGCGCGTTCGTCGACCTCGGCGGCATCGACGGCCTCCTGCATGTCACCGACATCGCGTGGCGGCGCGTCAATCACCCGGGCGAAGTGCTGACCATCGGCCAGCAAGTCAAGGTGCGCATCATCAAGATCAACCACGAGACCCACCGCATCTCGCTCGGTATGAAGCAGTTGCAGGAAGATCCGTGGTCGAATATCGAGACCCGCTATAGCGTCGGCCAGAAGCTCAAGGGCCGGGTGACGAACATTGCCGACTACGGCGCGTTCGTCGAGCTCGAGCCGGGCATCGAGGGCCTCATCCACGTCTCCGAAATGTCCTGGACCAAGAAGAACGTCCATCCCGGCAAGATCGTCTCGACGAGCCAGGAGGTCGAGGTCCAGGTGCTGGAGGTCGACGCCTCCAAGCGCCGCATCTCGCTCGGCCTCAAGCAGACCCTGCAAAATCCGTGGGAGGCTTTTGCCGAGAAGCATCCGGTCGGCTCGACGGTTGAGGGCGAAGTCAAGAACAAGACCGAGTTCGGACTGTTCATCGGCCTCGACGGCGACGTGGACGGCATGGTGCATCTGTCCGACCTCGACTGGACGCGTCCGGGCGAGCAGGCGATCGAGGATTACAAGAAGGGCGACAGGGTCAGCGCCAAGGTCCTCGACGTCGACATCGAGAAGGAACGCATCGCGATCGGCATCAAGCAGCTCGCGAGCGACCCCTTCGCCGCCAAGAAAGTCGGCGAGGACGCCGGCGAGGGCGACATGCGCAAGGGCTCGGTGGTGACCTGCGAGGTTCTCGAGGTCAAGGACGGCGGACTCGAGGTCAAGATCGCCGGCACCGACCTGACCACCTTCATCAAGCGCAACGAACTCGCCCGCGACCGCGGCGACCAGCGCCCCGAGCGCTTCTCGGTCGGGGAGAAGGTCGACGCGCGGATCACCCAGTTCGACCGCCGTGCGCGCAAGGTCGCTGTCTCCATCAAGGCGCTGGAAGTCGCCGAGGAGAAGGAGGCGATCGCGCAATACGGATCGGCCGACTCCGGCGCCTCGCTCGGCGACATTCTCGGCGCGGCCCTCAAGGCGCGCGACCAGAAGAAGTAACGCGCGCCGCTTCGGCGCAGCGACCCCAGGCTCGCGTGGAGTGATCCACGCGGGCCTTTTTTTTCGCCGCCCTGGACCGTCGGCGCTCATGCTTGCGCTGGGGCCGGCCCGGGTTATAGTAACATGTCAGCAAGAAGCCGGTCCGATAGAATCAGCCGACACTGTTATCCGGGCGCTTCCTTTCACGATTTGCCGCCCCGGCTTTGAAAACGAAATCAGGACGCCGGCCAAAAGAGGCGGCCCGCAAGGCCAAGAGGAAACGAAACCATTCAGGGAGAAAGACCATGCTGTCTGTTCGCGCTCTCGTACTTTCCGCTTTCGCAGGGGTGGCGGCCGCTTGCGCAATCGCCGCGCCAGCCCACGCCGCCGGGCCCGAGGTCGTTGCGGGACCCGCCGCCGAGCCCGGATGCTTCGTCCCATGGACGGACAAAACCAAATTCTTCAAGTGGCCCGCGAAGAAGCCGCCCTTTCGCATCGCGCTCGCCAACGGCTATATCGCCAACACTTGGCGCATCCAGATGATCCAGACCGCGAAAGCCTATGCCGCCCAGCCCGACGTCGCGGCGAAGCTCAAGGAGTTCAAGGTCGTCTCGACCGGCGAGGACGTCGCCGCGCAGATCGCCGCGGTCAACAATTTCATCGATTCCGGCTTCGACGCGATCGTCGTGAACGCCCAGAACCCGGCGGCCTTCAAGCCGGTGATCAAGCGCGCCAACGAAGCGGGCGTCGTGCTCGTGGCGTTCGACAACATTCTCGACAGCGAGGACGCGATCAACGTCGACGTCGACCAGAAGGGCCTCGGCGTCTACTGGGCGAAATGGCTCGACAGCCATCTGCCGAACGGCGGCAAGATCCTCGAGGTGCGCGGCGTGTCGGGGACTTCCGTCGACCGCGACCGGCACGATGGCATCCATGAGACGCTCGACAAGACCGGCAAGAAGTGGGACATCATCGAGGTCTACGGCAAGTGGGCCGACGCAGACGCTCAAAAGGTAACCGCGGACGCGATCGCCGTGCAGAAGCATTTCGACGGCTACACCGCCCAAGGCGGCGACACTGGCGTCGTGCAGGCCATGCTCGACGCAAAGCAGCCAATGGCGCCGTTCGGCGGCGAAACCGAGAACGGCTTTCGCAAGTTCTGCGCCAAGCTTTCTGGAGAGGGATTGAAATGCTCCTCCGGCGGCACCGGCCCGGCGCAGGTGGCGGTCGCGATCAAGGTCGCCATCGCCGCGCTCGAGGGGCAGGTCGTGCCGCAGTCGGTCAGGTTACCGCTCGCCACCGCCGAAGACCCCAACTTCAAGGACGGCGAGAATTATTATTCCAAGCTCGGCGACAACTTCTTTGTCGGCAACTCATTCCCGACCTGCAACATCAACTTCAGCGCCGCCGAGATCATGGGGCAGACGAAGGAGAACAAGTAGCATTATCGGCGCCGCGCGATCCGCGGCGCCGCTTATCCCGCCGCGCAAGGACCGAGGCCGTGACGCGACCTGAGCCCGCCGCCCCGATCCTCAGGATGGAGGGCGTGTCGAAGCGCTATGGCGGCGTGCGCGCGCTCGAGAATGCGAGCCTGTCCGTCGTGACGGGACGCATCCACGCCATCTTGGGGGAGAACGGCGCCGGCAAGTCGACGTTGATCAAGGTCCTGTCGGGCGTCGTCCGGCCCGACGCCGGCCGCGTCATGCTTGACGGGGCGGACGTCGCCTTCGACTCCCCCGCCGCCGCGAACCGCGCCGGCATCGTCTGCATCTTCCAGGAGCTGTCGCTCGTTCCCGACTTGTCGGTCGCCGACAACATCGCCATCAGCAGTCCGCCGATCAGGTTCGGGCTCATCGACCGGCGCGCCCAGCGCCGCCTCGCAGAGGAAGCGCTCGCGCGCGCCGGCGCGTCCGACATTCACCCGATGGCCCTCGTCAAGGATCTGCCCCTTTCGCGGCGGCAGATGGTCGAGATCGCCAAGGCGCTGGCGCGCGCACCCCGAATTCTCATCCTCGACGAGGCGACGTCGGCGCTGACCGCTGCGGACGTCGGCAAAGTGTTCGTGGTGCTCAAGCGCCTGCGCGACGAGGGGCTCGCGCTCCTCTACATCTCGCACCGCATGCACGAGATCGCCGAGCTCGCCGACGAGTGTACGGTTTTTCGCAACGGCTCCAATGTCGCGAGCTACGTCGCCGGAACGAAGTCTGACGACGAGGTCGTTGAGATGATGATCGGCCGCGAGCTGAGTCACGTCTTTCCGCCGAAGCCGCCGGCCCGCGACGAAGGAGCGGCGCCGCTGCTCGAAGTCAAGAACCTCGGCTGGGCGGACCGGCTGCACCTCATTTCCTTCCATGCGCGCGCGGGCGAGGTCGTCGGGCTCGGCGGCCTTGACGGGCAGGGACAGCGCGAGCTGCTGCTTGCGCTCTTCGGCGTGTTGCGCGGTGTTTCGGGCGAGGTCCGTGTCGCGGGCCGAGTTGTCTCGCCTTCCAGCCCGCGATCGGCGAAATCACCTGCAGTCGCCATGGCGCTCATCCCCGAGGATCGCAAGACGGAGGGGCTGATGCTGCCGATGTCAGTCAGAGCGAACCTCTCCTTCGCTGCGCTCGAGCGCATCGCGCGCGGCGGAATCATCGATCGCGCCCGCGAAGATCGGCTGGTCGCCGGCATGATCGACCTCCTGGCGATCCGAGCGGCCTCGCCGGACATTCCGGCGGGCGCGCTGTCGGGCGGCAATCAGCAGAAGGTCGTCATCGCGAAGTGGCTGATGGCCGAACCGCGCATCATCCTGCTCAACGATCCGACTCGCGGCATCGACGTCGCCACCAAGCAGGAAATCTATCAACTCTTGCGCCGCCTTGCCGATTCCGGCGCGGCGATCGTCTTTTACACCACCGACTACGCAGAACTGATTGGCTGCTGCGATCGAGCGCTGGTGCTCTACGACGGCGCGATCAGACGTGTTCTCGTCGGCGACGAGATCACCGAGCGCGCCCTCATAAGCAGCGCGCTCAACATCGCAGATGAGCCCGCGGCTGCGCTTGCAGCGGGGCGAAGCCAATGACGGAATGGCGCTATGTCCTCGGCCAAAACCGCGCTACGCTCGTCGCGATCGGCCTCTTTGTCTTGATGTTCACGATCTACGCGAGCAACCATCCTGCAGGCTTCAGCGCCAACGTGGTCCAGACCGCGGCCAACAAGGGCGTCCTGCTGGCGCTGGTAGCGATGGCGCAGACCTTCGTCGTGATTACCGCCGGCATCGACCTCTCGGTCGGGGCGGTGTTCGTGCTGACCAATTGCCTCGCGTCGTGGATCGTCGTCGGAACAGCTTGGACAGCCGCGCTCGGCGTCGTGGGCGTTCTCCTGACCGGCCTCGCCTGCGGCGCGATCAACGGCCTTGTCGTCATCGTCGGGCGCCTGCAGCCGATCGTGACCACCATCGCCACCGGCGCGGTCTTCTTCGGCCTCGCGCTCGTTCTTCGCCCGACGCCCGGCGGGGACGTGTACGGGCCCCTCGCCGACGCGCTGACCGGCCGCGCGCTCGGCGTCCTGCCGGCGAGCCTGTTGGCGCTCGCCGCGGTGGTCCTCATTGTCTGGGTCCCATACCGCCGTTCGCTGATCGGGAGGGCGGCCTACGCGGTCGGCTCCTCGGAGCAGGCCGCCTTCATGTCGGGCGTCCCGGTCGATCGCGCGAAATTCGTCGCCTACGTCCTCTCCGGCCTCTCCGCGTCTCTGGGCGGCTTGTTCCTGACCTTCGTTACATATTCGGGCGAAGCCTCGGCCGCCAATGGAGGAACCTACACACTCTATTCGATCGCGGCGGTGGTTCTCGGCGGCGTCTCGCTCTATGGCGGCTCGGGCAGCGCAATCGGCGCGATCTTCGGCGCGCTGATGTTTCGGACGATCGGCGATCTGCTTTTCGTGTTCAACCTTGATCCGCTGTGGCAGCCTTTGTTTCAGGGCCTGGTGCTGCTCGCCGCAATATCGCTCGGCGCAGCGCGCCTGTTCCGAGTTCGCAACCGGTTGGAACTGTTCGAATGAGCGCGCGGGCGCAGCTGAAACTATCCAACGGACTCCTGAAAAGAGTCGACCGTCCGGTTGTAATCGCTTTCGGGTGCATCGTCGCGCTGCTTCTCGTCGGCTCCCTCTATTCGCGCAACTTTCTCTCGCCCGAATACCTGCTGCAACAATTGAAGGTCGCCTCGTTCCTGGGCGTGATCGCGACAGGCACGATGATCGTCATCCTACTCGGCCAGATCGACTTGTCCATCCCCTGGGTGGTCGCGGTCGGCGGCATGATGTCGACCGCGGCGACCGGTTGGGGGCCGGTCGGCGAGTCCCTCGCGATCCCGTTCGGCGTCGCCTGCGGGATCGCGCTCGGCCTCGTCAACGGTTTCGGAGTTGCTTATCTGCGCATCCCCTCGATGATCGTCACTCTTGCCGTCAATGCCGTCGCGCAAGGACTGATGGTCGCACATACCGGCGGCTTCGCGCCGCAGGATTCATCGTCGCCGGCGATGCGGGCTCTCGCCACTTCCGACCTGGCCTTCAGCCTGCCGAGTGCGCTGCTCGTCTGGGTGGTCGTCGGCGCCGGCGCCGTGTTCCTGCTCAACCGCACGACCTTCGGCCGCTCGGTCTACGGAATCGGGAACCGCGAGCGCGCCGCCTATTTGTCGGGGATCGACACACAAAGGATCGTGCTGATTGCATTCGCGATCGCCGGCGGTCTTTCCGCTTTCGGCGGAGTTTTGCTGGCGGGCTACGCTAGCAAGGCGGCGCAGGCCATGGGCGACGCCTATCTCCTGCCGGCCATCGCCTCGGTGGTGCTCGGCGGCGCCTCGATCCTGGGCGGGCGGGGCAGCTATTTCGGCACGGTCGCCGGCGTGGTCCTGATCACGCTCCTGCAATCGATCCTTTCGGTCATCCAGATGCCCGACGCCGGGCGGCAGATCATCTACGGCGTCGTCATCGTCGCGATGCTGCTCCTTTACGGACGTGAAGGCCGGGCGCAGTGACATTCGTCTGATCGGCGTTCCGGCTATCACGCGCGGGAATCAATCCAGCATGTGGCTGACCATGCCATCGGCCAGCTTGGGTTCGAACCACGTCGATTTCGGCGGCATGATCGCGCCCGCGTCGGCGACCGCCATGAGGTCGCTCATCTGCGTCGGATAGAGCGCGAAAGCAACGGCCATAGAGCCGGAGGAGACGAGCCGCTCCAACTCGCCGAGGCCGCGGCCGCCGCCAACGAAGTCGATGCGCTTGTCGCGGCGCGGATCGGATATGCCGAAGACCGGCTCGATCAGGTTTTTCGCGAGCAGGGTGACCGGCAGTCGCGCGACCGGGTCGCCGCTGCGTGCAGCCTCGGCCGCGACCTCGGGCCGTAGCGCGAGACGATACCAGCGTCCGCCGAGAACCATACCGAGCTCGTCTTGGCGAGCCGGGCGAACCGGCTGATCGCTCGGCTCGATCACGTAGCGCCGTCCGATCTCGCGCAGGACGTCTTCGGAGCCAAGCCCGTTCAAATCGCGCAACACGCGATTGTAGTCGAGAATCGTCATCTGTTGCTGCGGCAGCAGCACGGCGAGGAAATAACCGTCCTCCTCAGCGCGCGCCAGCGCCACGCGCCGGGCCGCGGCCGACCGGTGATGGCCGTCGGCAATATAGAGCGCAGGCAGAGCGTCGACCGCGGACGTGAGCGCCGCGATGGCCGCCTCGTCGTCGATCACCCAGAGCTGGTGGCGTACGCCATCGTCGGCGGTGACGTCGACTGCCGGTTTTTCCTCGGCAGCCCGGGCGAGCAAGGCGTCGACCGCGGGCGCCTCCGGATAGGCCAGCATGACCGGACCGGTCTGCGCCTCGACCGCCTCGATCTGGCGCACGCGATCGTCTTCCTTCACCGGCGTCGTCAGCTCGTGCCTGCGGATGCGGTTCTCGGCATAAGCTGCGATCGACGCGACCGCCGCAAAGCCCGTCTCGATGCGATCGCGCCAGGTCAGCCGATAGGTGTAGTAACAAGGCTTGTCGTCGCGCACGAGCACGCCGGCGGCGATCATCCGGCGAAGGTTCTCGGCTGCCTTGGCATAGACCGCGGGGCCATAAAGATCGACCGCCGGATCAAGATCGATCTCGGCCTTCGAGACGTGCAGAAAGCTCCACGGCTTGCCCTTTGCGCGTTCGCGGGCTTCCGCACTTGAAAGCACGTCGTAGGGCGGGGCGAGGACGTCCGCCGCGCGTCCCGGCGCTGGCCGCAACGCGCGAAAGGGCTTGATCAGGGTCAATGGGGCTTACTTTCTCTCGTTAGGTGCGGCCCGGTCGATAACAGACAAGCCGGCGATTTTCGAGATATTCTCCTGGACGGCGGCGGTCCGCCGAAAATTGGAACCCGGAGACGGCCCGACTTTGGTAGGCTGAGGCTCCACACCAGCATGGAGGCAACCAGATGCAATCCGTCACCTCCGCGACTATTGTCGCGCCCACCGCCCGGGCGAATAGCGTCACGCTGTTCGACTCGGTCGACAAATCGAAATGGGTTGTGACGATTTACAGTCGGGGCAGAGAGATTGTCTTTTGCGGTCGGGGGTGAGGGCCGAGCAGCGCTGCCGCGGGCCGGAGAGGCCGCTGCGTCGGGCCCGGCAACGGTTACGGCCGGTCGGATGCGTCGGGTTGAACCTCCGTCCTGTATCCCATGGGACCCGACCCCGGCTTCGAGTTCGACCTGAAATCGTCCCGCTCCCGTCCGCCATGTCCGCCATATCGCGCATGTCGAAAAATCCGGAATTGGTGTAGATTTCCCGACGCGCCACTTTGGATGTTGTCATGACGCTTCGACTTTCGATCGAAAACATGGATCGATTGCCCGACGGCGGCCCGTTGCGGATCGAAGTGAAGGGCCGCGGGCTCGATTTCGGCCGGGACGCCCATCTCGATTGGACTTTGCCCGACCCGAGCCGGACTGTCTCGAGCAAGCATTGCGAGGTCCGCTATCGCGATGGCGGATACTGGCTGCACGACGTTTCGACCAATGGCACGTTCGTCAACGGCTCACAGTTCCGCCTCGATGCGCCCTACCTCCTACGCGACGGCGACCGGCTGAACATTGGCCCGTATATCATCGCGGTTTCCGTGGAGGGACAGAGGGCGTCGGCGGCAGGCGGAGCATCGACGGCGCCGAGCCCGCCTGTCTCCGATGTTTGGGACGCGGCCGAGGAGGCCGCCGCTCCCGACGACCGCTCGGCCTATCAGGTTCAGAAGCCCCAGGCTCGGTCGCCCGACTTTCTCGATTTCGCCGCCCTCATCGAGACGGCAAAGGTCCCCGTCCAGGCGGAGGCGCCGACGCCGACCGACGCGTGGCTGGCCACGCCGGCCCCCGCGCCCGGGCCCACGCCAGTCGAGATCCCGGTCCAGGTCGTGCCCTCCCCCCGCCGTCCGGCTCCCCCGTCTCCTTCACGGGAAGAGACGCCAGCCGCCGCGGTCGTTCCGGCGGCGCGCGCACAGCCCGAGGCTGTCTCCGATGCGGCGCTGCTGGCGCGAATCGCCCATGCTGCGGGAATCCCCGAACGTGCGATCGCCGGTCGCGACCCCAATGCGCTTGCCGACGAGATTGGACTGGCCATTCGCCTGTCGACGCAAAACCTCGCGCAGATGCTGTCCACCCGCGCGGAGTTGAAAACGCTCATGCGGTCGGCGAGCCGCACGATGGTCCGGGCCATCGAGAACAACCCGCTCAAGTTCAGCTCTACGGTCGAAGAGGCGCTGGCGATCATGTTCGGCGGACCGACTCGCCAGTACCTCGACGCGCGGGCGACGATCGAGGCGAGCTTCGCCGACCTCAAGACCCATCAGGTCCTCACCTACGGCGCGATGCGGGACGCGCTCGACGCCCTGTTCGAGGATCTCGCGCCCGAAAGGATCGACCGTTCGGTGGAGGTGGACCACGGACTCGGCCGAATCGTCGCCTCACGCAAGGCGAAATTGTGGGATATCTATGTCGACCGTTGGCGCGCCAAGACGAAGCGCGCCGACGGCCGCCTTCTGGAGGCGTTCATGGCGCTGTTCGCCGAGGCTTACGATCGGCTGCAAGACAAGGGCAGGTGACGCCGGCGCGCGGTCGTTGCGCTCTCCGGATGAGGGGTCCGAGAGCGGCTCGACCGGGCGAAACGGGAGGGGAAAAGCATGTCGTGGAACGCCAAGGTTCACTGGACAGAGGGCCTTTTCCTCCGTCCGCACCACCTGCAGCAGGCGGATCGCTATCTCGAGAACGCGCTCGACAGCCGTACGCGTCACGCGACCCCTTACCCCTGGGGCTTCGCCTGGCTCGAGATCGACCTCGATCTGGCGCAGCAGAGCAAGTTCGGATTGCGCCGCGCGTCCGGGGTCATGCCGGACGGAGGCCTGTTCGATTTTCCCAGCGAATGCCCATCCCCGGCGCCGATCGCCGTACCCGAGACGGCCGCGGGCCAGTTCGTCTGGCTCACCATCCCGGCGCGCGCCGACAATACGCGCGAGGTCAGCGCTGAGCAGGCGGAAAACGCCGCGCGCTACATCGTCGGGGCGGAGACGGTCATCGACTCGACCTCGAACCTGCGGATCGAGGAGGAGATCGAGGTCGCCTATCCGAGGCTCGCCTACGAGATCCGCAAGACCGCCAGGCCCGGCTACGTGGGGCTGCCGATCGCGCGCATCGTCGAGGTACATGACCGAACGCTGGTGTTCGACGAAAAATTCGCGCCGCCTGTCCTCGTCTGCGCCGCGCATCCGACAGTCGAGGGCTGGCTCGACCGCGTCATCGGCTGGATCGGAAACAAGCTCGACGAGCTCGCCCGCTACGCCGCGGACGCCACGGCGGGCGGCGGTCTGCAGAGCGCGGACTATCTGATGCTGCAGTGCCTCAACCGGGAGATTCCGGCCCTCAAGCACTACCGTTCGTCCCGCTACGTTCACCCGGAGCGCCTTTATGAGTTGCTCCTGCGCGTCGCCGGCGAACTCGCGACGTTCACGACTTACGAGCGGCGGGCAAGGGAGTACGGCGCATACAACCACGACGATCTCGAGAGCGTGTTTTCTCCCGTTCTGCGCGACATCCAGGATTTCTTGAGCGCACGTCTCGACCGCCGGGCGATCCGCCTCGAACTCATCGAGCGGGCTCCGAACGCGTTCATCTCGACGATCAAGGATCGCGCGCTGTTCCGCAACGCGACCTTCGTGCTCGAAGTTTCCGCGCGCCGTCCGCTGACCGAAATCCAGAGTAATCTTCCCGCCTTCCTCAAGGTCGGCCCGAACACGAAAATGAACGAGATCGTCCACGCTCATCTGCCGGGCATCCCGCTCGTCCATTTGCCGACCCCGCCGCCACAGATCCGGGCGATCACCGACCACGTCTATTTCTATTTCGACCGCACGTCGCCGCTCTGGCCCGAGTTCAGTCAAGCGACGGCGATCGGAATGCATTTTGCCGGCGACTGGCCTGAGCTGCAAATGGAGCTCTGGGCCGTCAGGGAAGACCGCCGATGAGCAACGACGACGATCCGTTCGGCCGACGCGACCGAACCATCATCCGTCCCAATCCGGGCGGACGCAGGCCGGCGCCGCCAGGGCCGCCCGGCTCCTCGGGCGGCGCTCCGGAAGGAGGCGCCCCGCCCTACTCCACCCCGACGCCGCCGGTCTCCTACCCGGCACCGCAGCAGCCCGCGCCGCCGGCAAGCCGCCAGCCCCCTCCTTACGCTCCGCCGAGGCCGCCGAACCAGCCGCCTCCCGCGGGCCAGGGGAACTGGGACTCGTGGATGAACGCGCCTTCGCCCTCGGCGCAGAATCTCTACGCGCCTGCCGGCGCGTCGCAGCCGATGACGCCCGCGCCCGTGACGCCGCACGTGTCGGTCGACTTCGTCACCGTGGCCGCGAGCCCGCTCATGCGCTCGGCCGCCTCGCTGCTCCTGCTCCTCGGACGGCTGCGCGCATCGCTGGCGCGCGCCGGGGCCGGCCAGCTCATGGACCAGGTCGCCCAGGCGATCCAGCAGTTCGAGGTCGACGCCAGGGCCGGCGGCGCGCCGGCCGACCAGGTCGAAACCGCCAAATACGCGCTGGCGGCGACCGCCGACGATATCGTGCAGAACCTGCCGAGCGAGGACAGCCGGGTCTGGACGCAGTACAGCATGCTCGTCCGGTTCTTCAACGAGCGCATGGGCGGTGTCCGTTTCTTTCAGGAGCTCGATCGCGCCAAGCAGAACCCCGCAGTCAATCTCGGGCTGCTCGAGGTCATGCATGCGTGCCTCAGCCTCGGCTTCGAGGGCGTGTACCGAGCCTCGGGCGGTCCTGGAGCGTTGCAGGGCATCCGCCGCGACCTCTACGAGACCATCCGGCGCGCCCAGCCCAAGGCGATCGAGGATCTGTCGCCTCATTGGCGCGGACAGAACATCGCCCTTGCCGGAAGCCGGTTCCAGGTTCCGTCCTGGTCCGTCGCCGCCGCCGCCGGCGTCATCCTGCTCGGAACCTATCTCGTTCTGCGCAACCTTCTCTCAGGCCAGGCCGAGGCGCTGGCGCTCACGATGGCGCAGGTCCATCCCGGGACGGAGCTCACGATCGCGCGTGAAACCGCGGTCAAGCCGCCACCTGACCCGCTTCCCAGGTCGTCGACCCAGCTCGAGCGAATTCGCGCCGCGCTCGCCAAGGAGATTCTCGCCGGGAAGGTGGACGCCGTCCAATCGGCGACGACGATTTTCATCCGCATCGGCAGCGTCGTTCTGTTCCCCTCGGGCGGGGCGAAGGTCAGCGATTCATTCGCGCCGATCGGAGCCAAGATCGCCGCCGCCCTCGACCGAGAGCCCGGCGCGATCCACGTCGACGGCTACACGGATTCCGACCCGATCCACACCCTCGCTTTCCCCTCGAATTTCGAACTGTCCGAGGCGCGCGCCAAATCGGTGGCGGCGATGCTGAAGCCGGGTCTCTCCCATCCGGAACGCCTGGTCGTGTCGGGAAAAGGCGCTGACAATCCGGTGGCCCCGAATGACGTCGAGCAGAACAAATCAAAGAACCGTCGAGTGGAAGTTTCCATTCCACGCGCTGATTGAAAAGCGCCTTGACGAGGTTTCGCCGTCGAGGCGGGAGTGGCTTTACCGATGACAACAGTCGCCTGGCTCTGGATCGCCCTCAGCATCGTCGGCGCGCTGGTTCTCGCGGCGCTCGTTTGGGTGGCGGGGCCGCTCGTCTCATTCGGCGACGTCCAGCCGTTCGAGGGGACCCTCACCCGTCTCGTCATTGTCCTCGTCATATTTCTGATCGTCGGCGGCTCGATCGCCTGGCGCGTGATCGCCCGGCGGCGGGCCGCAGCGGCGATCGCGGCGGCGATGACCAAGCCGGCGGAAGAGGAGAGCGACGCCCCGATCCTGAAAGAAAAGATGGAGGATGCGCTCGCGACCTTGAAGCGCACCGGCAAGTCGAGCGCGAGCGCGCTTTACGACCTGCCATGGTACCTCATTATCGGGCCGCCCGGGGCTGGCAAGACGACGGCGCTCATCAATTCCGGCCTGAAATTTCCGCTAGCCGCCGACAATACGGCTAAAGCGGTGCAGGGCGTGGGAGGAACCCGATACTGCGACTGGTGGTTCACCGACTCGGCGGTTCTGATCGACACGGCAGGGCGCTACACCACGCAGGATTCGGACGCCAATGTCGACCGGAGGAGCTGGCTCTCTTTCCTCGAGATGCTGCGCAGCAACCGGCCGCGCCAGCCGATCAACGGCGTCATCGTGGCGATCAGCGTCGAGGACGTCATCAATCTTCCGCCCGCCGAAGTGACCGCGCACGCAGACGCGATTCGCAAGCGCCTGAACGAGCTGCATGAGGAGCTGAAGGTCGATTTCCCCGTGTACGCCGTCTTCACCAAGATGGACCTCGTCGTCGGATTCACCGAGTATTTCGCCGATCTGGACGAGGCCAAGCGTCAGGTCGTCTGGGGCGCGACCTTTCCCGGCGCGGACAAGAAGGCGAACAACGTCGGCAAGGTCCCTGAGGAGACGGATCTCCTCATGCAGCGCATTTCCGAGCGAATGGCGGAGCGCCTGCAGGAAGAGCCGGATCTGCGCTCGCGCGCGATCCTGTTCGGCTTTCCCGCACAGCTCGGCGCGATCCGCAAGCCGATCGCCGATTTCCTCAACCGCATTTTTGAACCGACCCGCTACCAGTCGGCGACCACTTTGAGAGGTTTCTATTTCACCT
Source organism: uncultured Alphaproteobacteria bacterium (assembly GCA_963741405.1). Taxonomy (GTDB): domain Bacteria; phylum Pseudomonadota; class Alphaproteobacteria; order Rhizobiales; family Beijerinckiaceae; genus Roseiarcus. The sequence goes on along the minus strand of CAVUHX010000013.1, from coordinate 3,897 downwards.
CGGGAACGCAGGTTGGGACGCCTTTCGACGCCCTGATCGGCGCTCTGCAAAAGAGCTATGGGGTCCAGAGCTTCCAGGCCGCTGATTTTTCGGGCTCGGGCAAGAGCTACTTTCTCCATGACCTGCTGAGCAAGGTCATCTTCGGCGAAGCCGGCTGGGTGTCGACCAACATTGCCGCGGTGCGCCGGTCGTTTGCACTGCGCGCCGCGCTGTTCAGCCTCATCGGCCTCGCAACCCTCGGAGTCCTGGCGCTCTGGTGGATGAGCTACCGGGCGAACGAAGCGCTGATCGCAGCGACCGATCGCGGGGTCGCGGATTATTCGGCCGCCGCCGGACAGCTCATCAAGCAGAATTCGGTGACCGACCCGAGCCTGCTGCCGATCTATGAGCTGATCGGCAGCCTGCCGAACCTGCCGGTCGGCTACGCCAGGCGCCACGACCCGACCCCGATCGGACAGACCTTCGGCCTGAGCCAGCGCTCGAGGCTGCAGGATGCGTCGGACCAGATCTACCAGCAGGCGCTCGAACGGCTCATGCGTCCGCGGCTCATCCTGTCGCTGGAGCAGCAGATTCAGAGGAACATCGACAACCCGACCTTCGTGTATGAAGCGCTGAAGGTCTACCTCATGCTGGGGGGCAAGGCGCCTTCCGTCGACAAGAATTTGATCCTTTCATGGTTCACCCGCGACTGGGAGGAGCGCGCCTTTCCCGGCGCGCCTTATGCCCAAGGGCGCGCTCTGTTGCGCGCTCATCTCCAGGCCATGCTCGACATGGACGCCGGCAATGCGCGGAAGGTGTCGCTGAACGGTCCGCTTGTCGACCAGGCGCAGGCCACCCTCGCGCGAATGGGCGTCGCCGAGCGGGCCTACACGCTCCTGAAATCGGAGGCCCACAACGACGGCGTCGACGACTGGATCGCATCCCAGCATGGCGGGCCCGACATGGCTCTGGTGTTCGAAGCGGCGAACGGCGCGAATCTCGACACCATCCGGGTGCCCGGTTTTTTCACTTACGACGGATTCTCGGTCTCCCTCCTGGGCCACATGCAGACGATCGCCGACAAGCTGCAGAAGGAGAACTGGGTGCTTGGTCCCTCCGGCGAACAAAACGCCGTCAAGCAGCAGTACGTGAGCCTCTTTCCCGGCATCCTCGCGCTGTACGGCAAGGATTTCATCGCCTCGTGGACGGCCGCGATCAACAATCTCCAGCTGAAGCCGTTGCTCAACGACAAGCCGAAATACCTCAAGTTGAGCGCCGCCTCCGCGCCGACCTCGCCGATCCTCGCGATCTTCGAATCGATTCGGGACGAGACTTCGCTGACCCGCGAGCGGCCGAAGCCTCCCGGCCAGGGAACTGCGGCGGCGACTGACCAGGCCAAGCAGGACGCGCTGGCGGCGGCGCAGAACCGGTTGGGAACCGCGGGTCGCGAAGCGATCGATCTCGCGATGAAGTCGCAGCGTCGGCCCGGCGATCCGCCGGCCGAAGTTCCGGGGGCCTCGATCGAAGCCTATTTCAAACCGATTCAGAACCTGATCGATGGCCAGCCCGGATCCCGGCCGATCGACAACCTGCTCGCCAACCTCAATGAACTCTATCGCCAACTCACGCTCGCAGCCTCGAATCCGGCCGGAGCCAAGCAGGCGCTGGAGCAGGTGGACGTCCAGGTTGCCAGTCTGCGCGCCAACGTGACGCGGCTGCCCCAGCCGCTCGCCGGCATGATGGACAAGGTCGCCAAGGACGCCGTCGGCGACGCGACGGCGAGCTCGATCGCGCAGATCGCCGACGCGATGGCACAGGACGTCACCGGAGCCTGCCAGCAGATCGTCGCCAACCGCTATCCGTTCTTCCCAAAGAGCGAACGCGATGTGCCCATGGCCGAGTTCGCCAAGCTGTTCGCGCCGGGCGGCCTGATCGAGAAGTTCTATTCCGCCAATCTCGATCCGCTGGTGAACCGCGCCGGCAAAACCTGGGTCTGGAAGCCGAATCCGACTTCGCGAAAACTTTCGGACACCACTTTGCGCCAGTTCCAGCAGGCCGCCGAGATTCGAGACGCGTTCTTTCCGACCGGCGGCAATGTCCCGAACATCACGCTGGAGGTGAAACCGCTGACACTCAGCAGCGACGCGCAGGCTGCGACCCTGTCGATAAACGGGGCAAACCTCATGTCCCAGCAAGGCGCGGCGCTTTCCACCGCGACCGTCCAATGGCCCGGCGCCGGCGCAGGCGAGGCGTCCATCACGATGGCGCCGGACTTGCCCGACCGAAAGTCCAGCCTGGAGCGCACTGGCGCATGGGCGCTGTTTCGGCTCATCGACGCCGGCTCTTCGATCCAGAGCGGCAACTCGCTGAAGGTCAGTTTCGTCGTGTTCGGTCGGGAGGTCTCCTATCAGTTCACTTCGTCCTCGCTCGTCAATCCCCTGAGCCTGCCGGCGCTACGGCAGTTCAGGTGCCCGAACGGATTGTGAGCTCATGAGCGCGGGCCTGTTCGGCAAGCTGCCGGCAAAGCGGGACTTCGTCGCCGCCAACGCGCCGCGCCGATTTCTCGAGGTTTGGGAGCCGTGGATTCAGGCGGGGGTCGCGACGTCGAAGCAGATCCTCGGCACGAAATGGGCCGACGCCTACAATCGCGCGCCGATCTGGCGCTATTGGCTGGGCGCCGATTTTTGCGGCGAAGCCGTCATCGGCCTTTTCATGCCTTCGGTCGATGGCGTGGGACGATCGTTCCCTCTCTCGCTGTTTACGGGCGAAGGAGAAAACTCGCTGCTGCCCCCGGAACTCGAATCGAACGATGCGTGGTTCGAGGCGGCCGAGGCGATTCTGCTCGACGCGCTCGACCCCGCCGCAACTCTGGAAGACATCGCCGACAGGGCGGCTTCGATGGCCGTCCCGGCGCTGCAGGAGCGTGCGACCGAAATCGGCGGCCTGCAGGAACTGTCCGACGGCGGGATCGTCATCCGCGACGTCGACCGCCAGATCTCTCTGGCTTTCCTCGCGGCGAGACGGTTCGGCCATCGCCGCGCCTTTGCATCTCAGTCCTTCTGGTGGACGATCGGCGGAGAGGATTTCCCGCCGGTCGCGCTGTCCTACGTCGGCCTGCCGCCGGCAGGCCGATTTGTCGAGATGCTGACGGGCGCCTTGCGGAGACGCGCCGGCGGCTCCGAGCGAGGCCACTTGACCGACGCCCTCGCCTTTCGGACGGCCTGCGTCACCAACGTCGGTCTGGCGCGCGACCTGAACGAGGACAATGTTCTCGTGCGCCCGGACATCGGGCTGTGGGCGGTCGCCGACGGCATGGGCGGCTACGGCGGCGGCGACATCGCGAGCGGAGCCGTCGTGACCGCGCTGAAAACGCTCGCGCCGAGCGCCTCGGCCGCGCAGCTTCTGGCCGAATTCGAGCAACAGATCATGCGGGTCAACGCCGACCTGCGCGCGATGGCGCACGCCCGCGCGGGAGCCATTCTCGGCACGACCCTGGTGGCGCTGATGATTCACGGCGCTCATTTCGCCTGCGTCTGGTGCGGCGACAGCCGGGGCTATCTGATGCGCGACGGCAAACTTTCCCAGGTCTCGCGCGACCATTCCGAGGTCCAGGAGCTCATCGACCGCGGACTGCTGCGCCAGGACGAGGCGAGGAGCTGGCCGCGGCGCAATGTCGTCACTCGCGCCTTCGGCGCCGCCGATGAGGCCGAACTCGAAATCGTGGACGGACCGGCCTATGCTGGCGATCGGTTCCTGTTGTGCAGCGACGGACTGACCACGCATGTCGCAGACGACGAAATCGCGGCGCTGCTCACCGCCATCCATCCGCAAAGGGCCGTCGACGAGCTCCTTCGCCTGACGCTCGAGCGCGGCGCCAGCGACAACGTCTCGATCATCGTCGTCGACTGCAACAGGCGG
>CAVUHX010000012.1:0-43359 GCA_963741405.1 uncultured Alphaproteobacteria bacterium | reverse complement strand
CGCCCCCCTCTCCCCCTCATCCGGCCGGCTTCCGCCGGCCACCTTCTCCCGCGAGCGGGAGAAGGGGTTTTACTCCGCCGCCGCGGCCCGAATCGGAACGTAGGTCAGCACCGGCGACAGCCAGCGCTCGACCTCGGTCACGTCCATGCCCTTCCGCGCCGCGTGGTCCTCGATCTGGTCGTGCTCGACCTTCGCCACGCCGAAACGATGCGCTTCCGGGTGGGCGATGGTGACGCCCGAGACGGACGACGCCGTCCCCATGGCGAAGCTTTCGGTCGGCCTGACGCCGATCGCCCGCTCGGCGTCGAGCGGCTGCGCCGGTACTACGGGGACATGATCCGCATTGCGTCATATCGCTTCCGGGTATGACGGCCCCGCGATATGGGGAATTAATATGATGTCCCCTAGTGCCACGGAGGCGGGTCGGTCGTGTCTCAGTTTGAAACTCCGGTTTCGACCTCGAAGCAGAAATTCCCGCCTACGATCGCTTAGCCGGAGCTTCTTTCTTTCGCGAGGGTCAAGCCTCTGATTTTGCGCATATTTGGGGTTGCGAGGGGTGAAAATGTAGCCATGTAAATCAGATATTGTTGTTGATTGTGCGACGCGCATCCGCTATCCTACGCCCATGTACATCGAGACCGTCCCCAACCGCGGCTCCCCGCCCGCGATCCTGCTGCGCGAGAGCTACCGGGACGGCAAGACCGTGCGAAAGCGCACGCTGCTCAACCTCTCCCATTGGCCGGCCGAGCACGTCGAGGGGCTGCGCGGCGTCCTCAAGGGCGGGGTCGTGATGCCGCCGGGCGAACAGCCCTTCGTCATCGAGCGTTCGCTGCCGCATGGCCATGTCGCAGCCGTCCTGGGCGCGACGCGCGCGATCGGCCTCGACAAAATCATCGGTCCCAAGGCCACGCGCGAGACCGACCCCGAGAGCTGTCGACCGGTCGACCTCGTCCTGGCCATGATCGTCAGCCGCATCATCGCCCCGGCCTCCAAGCTCGCCACAGCCAGGGCGCTCGATCCCGCCACCGCCGCCTCGAGCCTCGGCGTCGAGCTGGCCTTGGGCGACGTCCGCGAGGACGAGTTCTACGCTGCGCTCGACTGGCTCCTCGAACGCCAGGGTCCGATCGAGACCGCGCTGGCAAAGCGCCGCCTGAAGGGCGGGACGCTGGTGCTCTACGACGTCTCGTCGAGCTATGTCGAAGGCCGCTGCTGCCCCTTGGCCAAACGCGGCTACAACCGCGACGGCAAGAAGGGGAAGTTGCAGATCGTCTATGGCCTTCTGTGCGCGCCCGACGGCTGTCCCGTCGCCATCGAGGTGTTCGAAGGCAACACCGGCGATCCCATGACGCTCGCCGATCAGGTTTCGAAGCTGAAGCGCCGCTTCGCCATCGACCACGTCGTGCTGGTCGGCGATCGCGGCATGATCACCCAGGCGCGCATCGACGAGGATCTGCGCCCCGCCGGGCTCGACTGGATCACCGCCTTGCGCGCGCCTGCGCTCAAGGAGCTGGTCGGCGGCGGACATTTGCAGATGTCGCTGTTCGACGAGCGCGACATGGCGGCGATCACGTCGCCCGAGTTTCCCGGCGAGCGGCTGATCGTCTGCCGCAACCCGGATCTCGCGCGCGAGCGCGCCCGCAAGCGCGAGGACCTCCTCGCCGCCACCGAGCGGGATCTCGCCAAGACCGTCGCCAGCGTGGCGCGCAAGACCCGTCCCTTGCGCGGCGCGGCCGAGATCGGCATCGCGGTCGGCGCCGTGCTCGGCAGGCACAAGATGGCCAAGCATTTCGAGCTGACGATCGCCGACGACCGGTTCGCCTTCGCCCGAAAGCGCGAGCAGATCGCGCAGGAAGCCGCGCTCGACGGCCTCTACGCCGTGCGCACCAGCCTGCCCGAAGAGACCCTCGCCGACAACACCGCGGTCAAGACGTACAAATCCTTGGCCATGGTGGAACGCGCCTTTCGCTGCCTGAAGACGGTCGACCTGCATGTCCGGCCGATCTACCATTGGCTGGAGGATCGGGTCCGCGCCCACGTGTTCCTGTGCATGCTGGCCTATTACGTCGAGTGGCATATGCGCGAGCGCCTGGCGCCGATGCTCTACGACGACGACGACAAGGCCGCCGCCGAGGCCCTGCGCGAGAGCCCGGTCGCCAAGGCGCAGCGCTCCCCCGCCGCCCTCGCCAAGAGCGCCACGGGCCGCGCCGTCGACGGCGCCCCGGTCCACTCCTTCCAGACCCTGCTCGCCGACCTCGCGACCCTCGCGCGCAACACCGTCGTGACCGCGAACGCGCCGGACCGCCCCTTCACCATCCTCACCCGCCCGACTCCGATCCAGCAAAAGGCCTTCGACCTCCTGGGATTCCCCATCGCCTGTACCCAGTAGCAGCGACCCCGGAGCCGCTCGCCGTGAGCGAGATCAATGACTTACGCTTCGTGAAAGAAAGAAGCTCGGCTTAGCCGGGAAGGAGACATTCCTCGACCCGCAAGGGGCGCCCTATTTGATCTGGATCACTCCGACTTTTGACATACCGCCTAGAATTTCTGGCGCACCGAAGGCGAGGGTCCAAAGAGAGGCGGCTCCGGATGCCCGAGACGCGAAAAGTCGCGGCGATTCTTGTCGCCGACATTGTCGGCTTCAGCCGGCTGGCAGGCGCCGACGAGGAGCGGACCCTCGCACGTCTGAGAACGCTTCGCAGCGACCTGATCGACCCGACGATCGCGATCCACAATGGGCGGCTCATCAAGCGCACCGGCGACGGAGCCGTGGTCGAATTCCGCAGCGTGGTCGAGGCGGTACGGGCCGCCATCGACGTGCAGAGCGGGCTGGCGGATCGCAACGCCGGCCTTGCCGCCGGTCAGCGCATCGACGTCCGCGTCGGAATCCATCTCGGCGACGTCGTCGAGGAAACGGACGGCGACCTCATGGGCGATGGGGTCAATGTCGCCGCGCGCCTCCAGGCGATCTGCGAGCCGGGCGGCGTTTGCCTTTCGGAAGACGCATACCGGCAGGTGCGCGACAAGCTGCAAGCGACTTTTGCCGATCTCGGCGAGCAAACCCTCAAGAACATCGCGCGGCCGGTGCGGGCTTACGCCCTGAAGCCGAGCGGCTCCGCGGGTGTGCCGCCGCCCGCGAGGAAGCCACGCGGCGGAGCCTTGCTTTGGTCGGCGGTCGCGGGGGCGCTGGTCATCGCGTTGATTGCGGCTGGATGGTTCGGCTGGCGCAAAGCGGCGCCGCCGCCCACGCCCGCCCCCGTCCCAGTCGCTGCGGTCGCGGACGAGAAGCTTGCCCGCGCGCCACGCCTGTCGATCGTCGTGCTGCCCTTCGCGAACCTCAGTGGCGACCCAGAGCAGGACTATTTCGCCGACGGCCTGACCGATGACTTGACGACCGATCTCTTCCATATCCCCGACAGCTTCGTGATCGGCCGGTCGACCGCGGCGGCTTACAAGGGCAAGCCGGTCGAGCTCAAGCTGCTCGGGCGCGATCTCGGCGTTCGCTACGCGCTCGAAGGCAGCGTGAGGCGGGTCGGCGAGGCAATCACGATCAACGCCCAGCTCGTCTCGACCGAGACCGGGGCGCATCTTTGGGCCGATCGTTTTGAGGGCGATCGCGGCAAGCTCGGCGCGTTGCAGGTCGAGGCTGTGGCGCGCATCGCCAACGCGCTCGGCGTCCAACTCGTCAATGCCGAGGCCCTGCGCGCGGCGCGGGAGCGACCAACGAACCCCGATGCGACCGATCTCGCGATGCGCGGATGGGTCGCGTTCAATTCAGGTGTGACTCTGGACAACCTCAACAAGGCGATCGGTTTTTTCAATGACGCGTTGCGGATTGATCCGGACCTGCCCCGGGCCTTGAATGGCAAGGCGCTCGCGCAAATGCATAGACTGTGGTTCTTTCAGGTTGGCGACAAGTTTGAGGTCGTGAGCGACGCGGTGCGAAGCGCCGATCGCGTTCTCGCCTCGCGGCCTGACGACGCGATGGCGCATCTCGTCAAGGCGGTCGCTTTGAACTTCAAGCAACAAAACGACGCCGCGCTGACCAACGCGAACGCCGCGATAGCAATCGATCGCAACTTCGCGGGCGCCTATGGTTTCAAGGGCTACTTGACGCTTGTTTCCGGGCGCGCCGCCGAGGCGGTCGAACAGCTGGAGCAGGCGCTGCGGCTCGATCCGCTCGATCCCGGACGGGACTTGACGGAATACAACCTGTGCAAAGCGCACGCCCATCTGGCCCACTGGGACCAGGCGATCGAGTGGTGCGGCAAGGCGGCTGCGGACAATCCGTCGAACCTCTACCCGAACTTCGAACTCGCGGCCTCCTACGCCTGGCTCGGACGCCGCACAGAAGCCTCCAACGCCGTGGCCCGACTGGAGAAGCTCCTGCCGGGCGTCACCGTCAAGCATTATCTCGGGATGAATTTGTTTGACAGCCCGGTCTTCGTCAGCGGCAGAGACCGGATCATCGAGGGGCTGCGCAAGGCGGGGCTGCCCGAGAATCCGCCAGCGCCCGTTGTGGCGGGGCCGAAGAACTGGTGCACTGGCGTCAATATCGTCGCCGTCGTGGGAGGGTGGCCTGTGGGGACCGGCGACTTCGTGTCGGACAGGATCTACAACGGCTATCGCCAGGCGGAAATCGACCTTGGACCCTCAGTGACCTACGCGTACGGCCATTGGAACCCGGCCGACACGATGGCCGAGCTTCAGCGCGCCGTCGAGTTCAAAATCTGACGGCGTCGTAATCCAGGGTCTGCCTGACGACGCGGCCACGGGCGCCCTGATCGACAAAGCCTTCGAACAGGGGACTATCGTCACAACGGCGGGTTTGGCTTTGCCGATGTCCGAAGCGAAGCATTCGTCGGAGGGGATGGGGTACGTGGGGGCGTCCCATCGCGACGCATTTTTCGCCCTCGTCAACGAGATGATCGGCCGGGCCGGCCTCAAGACGGGCGACAAGGTGTTCCTGTGGGGAAATCTGGGCAAGCCCTGGGGCGAGCGCTCGCGCGGGGCCGCCGCGGCGCTCGAGAAAGCGGGTTTGAAGGTTGCCTACCTGGAGCTGGAGTTTCCCGGAGACGTGGGCTGGGGCGATCCCGCTGCGCGTTTCGCCGCCGTCCTCAAGGCCAACCCTGGCGTCAAGGCGGTCATTGCAGACGACAGCTTTTTGACGGCGCACATGGCCTACTTTGCTCGGTCGTATGGCCTCAAGCCGGGGCAGCTCTTTATCGCCGGGATGGATCTGTCCCCCACGACCATCCAGGGGATTAAGGACGGTTATGTCAATTTGGTCTACGACGACCAGAAATTCCTTCAGGGCTACCTGCCGATCCTCAACATCTGCCTGACCAAGAAGCACGGCTTCTCCGGCCTTCCCTTCAACACGGGCGTCCCCTTGATCGACGCGGGAAACGTCGACGCGGTTGCGCCGCTCGTCGAAAAAGAGATCAGGTGATGTTCGGTCAAAGGCGTGGAACTCGCCGGGCGGCTAGGGGCTGAATTTGCGACGCGTTTGAGCCGGGGCCGCCCAACGTCTGCTCCGGCGAAATCGCGCTCTTGCCGTTTTCTCTGGGAACGACCTTCGCGACGTTCTGCTGGGCTCCCAAGTGTGCCTGCTTCTGGCGGAGTCCGACCGTTCAGAATGCGGTTGCCCCAGCCGGCCGCTGCCCGCCCATACCCGAATTCAATCCGGTCCGACGGATCGCCGCTAAACCGCCGTCAACCGGATCGATACCGCGCCCGCTATTCCGCCGCCTCGGCCCGGATCGGAACGTAGTTCAGCACCGGCGCCAGCCAGCGCTCGACCTCGGCCACGCCCATGCCCTTGCGGGCGGCGTAGTCCTCGACCTGGTCGCGCTCGACCTTCGCCACGCCGAAATAGTGCGCCTCCGGGTGGGCGATATAGACGCCCGACACGGACGATGCCGGCCACATGGCGAAGCTTTCGGTGAGCCTGACGCCGATCGCTCGCTCCGCGTCGAGCAGGCGGAACAGCGTCGCCTTCTCGGTGTGGTCGGGCTGGGCCGGATAGCCGGGCGCCGGGCGGATGCCGCGATAGGGCTCGCCGATCAGTTCCTCCGGGGTGAAGCTTTCGTCGGGCGCATAGCCCCACAGCTCGCGACGCACGCGCGCGTGCATCGCCTCGGCGAAAGCCTCGGCAAACCGGTCGGCCAGCGCCTTGACCATGATCGCCGAATAGTCGTCGTTGGCGCGCTCGAAGCGTCGTGCGGTCTCCTCGTCCTCGACGCCGGCGGTGACGATGAAGGCGCCGACATAGTCATGGGTTTCCGGCGGCCCGACAAAATCGGCGAGCGCGACATTCGGGCGGCCGTCGCGACGGCCAAGTTGCTGACGCGGGGTATGCAACGTCGCAATGGGCGCCCTGCGCTCATCGTCGGCATAAAGCGTGATGTCGTCGCCGTTCCGCGCCGCCGGCCAGAAGCCGACGACCGCCTTCGGCTCGAGCCACTTCTGCTCGATAATCCGCTTCAGCATCGCCCGCGCGCGAGCCATCCTTCAAATCGCGATCAGCGCAGCGAGCTTGGCGCGGACTTCGGCAGCGACGGTCGCAGGAACGGCGGCGCCGATCGGGCGGACCGGACGGGCGAGCGTATCGATGCTCCGCAGGTGGCTGAGGAGGATTTCCCCGGAGATCGGCAGGCCGTCCGGCAGCACCACGCTGGTCGGGAAGGGCCTCACGCGGGACGTGATCGGACAGACGAAGGCAAAGCCAGTATTGAATGTCAGGGCGGCCGGCGAGACGACCAGCGCCGGGCGGCGCCCGGCCTGCTCGCGGCCGAGCGTCGGGTCGAAGTCGGTCCAGACGAGGTCGCCGGCGTCCGGCAGGTATTCCGTCATTCCTCGACGCGCTCGCCGCCCCGATCCGGCCCCCAGTCATAGGCGTCGCGGTAGAGCCTTCGCCAGGCCTCCGGCGGTTTGCCGGCGAACATCGATTCGAGGGTCAGTTCGGGGGCGAGTTTGCGGATGACGATGTCGTCGCCCGAGGCAGCGATCTCGACGCGTTCGCCGTCGTTCAGATGCGCGGCCTTGGCGACGTTGGCGGGAAAACGGACAGCGAGGTTCTTTCCCCAGCGTCCGATGACGGCGCGAACCATTGATGGATCCTCTTCGGGAGATATTCCTAGCATATCCCTCCGCGACCGTCTATCGGAATCGATGGCGAGCGGCCGGACCACTGGCGCGCCCCCCTCCCCCTAATCCTGAGCTTGTCGAAGGATGCGGGAAAGGGCTGGGGTGAGGGCAAGCCCGGCTTCCCCATCCGGCCGGCTTCGCCGGCCACCTTCTCCCGCAAGCGGGAGAAGGGACTTTACTCCGCCGCCTCCGCCCGGATCGGAACGTAGTTCAGCACCGGCGCCAGCCAGCGCTCGACCTCGGCCACGTCCATGCCCTTGCGGGCGGCGTAGTCCTCGACCTGGTCGCGCTCGACCTTCGCCACGCCGAAATAATGCGCCTCCGGGTGGGCGATGTAGACGCCCGACACGGACGAGGCCGGCCACATGGCGAAGCTTTCGGTGAGCCTGACGCCGATCGCCCGTTCGGCGTCGAGCAGGCGGAACAGCGTCGCCTTTTCGGTGTGGTCGGGCTGGGCGGGATAGCCGGGCGCCGGGCGGATGCCGCGATAGGGCTCGCCGATCAGCTCTTCCGGGGTGAAGTTTTCGTCGGGCGCGTAGCCCCACAGCTCCCGTCGCACGCGCGCGTGCATCGCCTCGGCGAAGGCCTCGGCAAACCGGTCGGCCAGCGCCTTGACCATGATCGCCGAATAGTCGTCGTTGGCGCGCTCGAAACGCCGCGCGGTCTCCTCGTCCTCGACGCCGGCGGTGACGACGAAGGCGCCGACATAGTCATGGGTCTGCGGCGGGCCGACAAAATCGGCGAGCGCGACATTCGGGCGGCCGTCGCGACGGCCGAGCTGCTGGCGCAGGGTGTGCAGCGTCGCGATCGGCGCCTTGCGCTGCTTCGTCCGCGTAGAGCGCGATGTCGTCGCCGTTCCGCGCCGCCGGCCAGAAGCCGACCACCGCCTTCGGCTCGAGCCACTTCTCCTCGACGATCCGCTTCAGCATCGCCTGCGCGTCGTCGAACAGGCTCCGCGCCGCCGCGCCCTGTTCGGGATCGTCGAGGATCGCGGGATAACGGCCCTTGAGCTCCCAGGTTTGGAAGAAGGGCGTCCAGTCGATGTGGCGGGCAAGATCGGCGAGATCGTAGGAAGCGAAGGCGCGCGTTCCGAGGAAGGTCGGCGTCTTCGGACGATAGGCGCTCCAGTCGATCGGCACGGAATTGGCGCGCGCCTTGGCGAGCGGCGTCCGCGTCTTCTCGGCTTCGCTGCGCTCGTGCGCCTCGGCCACCCTGCGGTATTCGGCGCGCACCGCCTCGATGGTCGTGGCGCGTGTCTCGAGCGACAGCAGCGACGAGACGACGCCGACCGCCCGGCTGGCGTCGTTGACATGGACCGTCTGCCCGCGCGCGTAGCGCGGATGGATCTTGACCGCAGTGTGGACCCGGCTCGTGGTGGCGCCGCCGATCAGCAGCGGGATGTCGAAGCCCTCGCGCTCCATCTCGGCCGCGACGTGAGCCATTTCGTCGAGCGAGGGCGTGATGAGGCCCGAAAGGCCGATCACGTCCGCCTTCCGCTCGCGTGCGACCGCGAGGATCTTCGAGGCCGGCGTCATGACCCCCAAATCGATGATCTCGTAATTGTTGCAGGCGAGCACGACGCCGACGATGTTCTTGCCGATGTCGTGCACATCGCCCTTGACGGTCGCGAGCACGATGGTGCCCGCCGTCTGGCGACCATCTCCGCCCGCCGCCTTCTCGGCCTCCATATAAGGCAGGAGAATCGCCACGCCCTGCTTCATCACCCGCGCCGACTTGACCACCTGCGGCAGGAACATTTTTCCAGCGCCGAACAGGTCGCCGACGACGTTCATGCCCGCCATCAGCGGGCCCTCGATCACGTCGAGCGGACGCGCGGCGGCGAGCCGCGCCTCCTCGACGTCGGCCTCGATGTAGTCGGTGATCCCCAGCACGAGGGCGTGGGCGATGCGCTTGTCGACCGGCTCGTCGCGCCAGGCGAGGTCCTGCGCCTTCGCTTCCTTCCCGCCTGCGCCGCGGAATCGCTCGGCGACGGCAAGCAGGCGGTCGGTCCCGTCCGGGCGGCGGTTCAGCACCACATCCTCGCAGGCTTGGCGCAATTCCGGATCGATCTCGTCGTAGACTGCGAGCTGACCGGCATTGACGATGCCCATGTCCATCCCCGCCCGGATGGCGTGGTAGAGGAACACCGAGTGCATCGCCTCGCGCACCGGCTCGTTGCCGCGGAAGGAGAATGACAGGTTGGAGACGCCGCCCGAGACATGCGCATGCGGCAGCTCCGTCCGGATGCGGCGCGTCGCCTCGATGAAGGCGACGCCGTAACCGTTGTGCTCCTCGATGCCGGTCGCGACCGCAAAAATGTTCGGGTCGAACACGATGTCCTCCGGCGGAAAGCCCGCCTTCTCGGTGAGCAGCGTGTAGGCGCGCGCGCAGATCGAGACCTTGCGTTCGAATGTGTCGGCCTGGCCCTGCTCGTCGAAGGCCATCACGACCACCGCCGCGCCATAGGCGCGCACGAGGCGCGCCTGGCGGAGGAATTCCTCTTCGCCTTCCTTCATCGAGATCGAGTTGACGAGGCTCTTGCCCTGAAGGCGTTTCAGGCCGGCCTCGATGATGCGGAATTTCGACGAATCGACCATCACCGGAACGCGGGCGATGTCCGGCTCGCTGGCGACGAGATTGAGGAACTCGATCATCGCCGCTTCCGAATCGATCAGCCCCTCGTCCATGTTGATGTCGATGATCTGCGCGCCGTTGGCCACCTGGTCGCGGGCGACCGCGAGCGCGCCGGCGAAGTCGCCGGCGGTGATCAGCTTGCGGAACTTCGCCGATCCGGTGACGTTCGCCCGCTCGCCGATGTTGACGAAAGGAATGTCGGAGGTGAGGGTGAACGGCTCGAGGCCGGACAGCCGCATCAAAGGCTCGACGGTCGGGATTGCGCGCGGCTTCACGTTGCGGACCGCCTCGGCGATGGCGCGGATATGGTCGGGCGTCGAACCGCAGCAGCCGCCGACGATGTTGACGAGGCCGTCCCGGGCGAAGCCGCCGATTTCGGCCGCCATCGCTTCCGGGCTCTCGTCGTACTGGCCGAAAGCGTTCGGCAGGCCGGCGTTCGGATAGGCGCAGACGAACGCGTCCGCCGCCCCGGAGATCTCCTCCAGATGCTCGCGCATGGCGCTCGCGCCCAGCGCACAGTTGAGGCCGACGGTGAAGGGGCGCGCATGGCGGACCGAATGCCAGAAGGCGGTCGGCGTCTGGCCGGACAGGGTGCGCCCGGACCGGTCGGTGATCGTTCCCGAAATCATCAGCGGCAGGCGAATTCCGCGCTCGGCGAAGATTTCCTCGCAGGCGAAGATCGCCGCCTTGGCGTTCAGCGTGTCGAAGATCGTCTCGATCAGGATGAGATCGGCGCCGCCGTCGATCAGGCCGCGGATCTGCTCGCCATAGGCGATGCGCAGATCGTCGAAGGTGACGGCGCGGTAGCCGGGGTTGTTGACGTCGGGCGACAGCGAGGCGGTGCGATTGGTCGGCCCCAACGCGCCCGCGACGAAGCGGCGCCGCCCGTCGGCCTTTTCGGCCTTGATCGCGGCGCGGCGCGCCAGGCGCGCGCCGTCGCGGTTGAGATCGTAGACCGCGTCCTGCATGCCGTAGTCGGCCTGGGCGATCGAGGTCGAGGAAAAGGTGTTGGTTTCGAGAATGTCGGCGCCGGCCATCGCATAGGCGAAGTGGATGTCCTCGATCGCTTTCGGCTGGGTCAGGGTGAGAAGGTCGTTATTCCCCTGCTGGTGGCAGTCGCAGGCGATAAACCGCTCGCCGCGAAAATGCGTCTCGGTCAGGCTAAGCGCCTGAATCTGGGTGCCCATCGCCCCGTCGAGAACCAGGACGCGCTGCTTCGCCGCCTCCCGCAGGGCGTCCGCCGCCGACTGTTGATGCGCGAAAGCGACGCCGAAGGCGGCGCCGAGAGGATCATTCATGTTTGAACCGCCGCTCATCTTTGGTACATAAGCACATAAACATATCTTTATGTCGAAGCAAGCTTTCATTCTTCAGAGCATCGGGACCGGCGTCCGGAAGGCGCGATTGCGGGCCTCCTGCGGTCCGCGGGGTTGCGAGGGACAGCCGCAAGGAGTAGTGCGGGCCTTCGGCGGAGGCGGGCGAGTCCGGAACGAAAGCGGGCGACGTTTCGGGACAGGCGGAGGAAAATGTCGACCAAGCTGGGGCAGGCTCTCGCCGTCCAGGATTCGCAGGCCGACGCATGGCGCGCGCGGGCCGAAGCGGAGCGCGCCTTTCGTTCGCCGGTCGACAGACCCAGTTCGCGGCCACGGGGCGACCATAAGATACGTTTATGTTCAGTTCAATTATCCCGGTTGGGGTCTTGGCGAAAATTGCAGAAAATGGCGCCTAACCCATTGGAAAGCTTCATTCGGCGACGGATTCCGCCGGCGGCCGGGAGCGCCCGCGCGTGGACGCCGAAGTCCGGTAGGAACCCTGCTCGCTGAAGGCCCGCGCCCGCCGCGTTCGCCCCAAACCCGTTCACCCGAGTACGAACCAGGAATTGAGCCATGCCTGACAAGGCCGACGAAAACTTGAAGCGCCCGTCCATCACCGACCAGGAAGCGCTCCAGTTTCACTCCCGCGGACGGCCCGGAAAACTCGAGATCGTGCCGACGAAGCCGATGGCGACCCAGCGCGACCTTTCGCTCGCCTACTCGCCCGGCGTCGCCGTTCCGGTGAAGGCGATCGCCGCCGACCCGTCGACCGTCTACGACTACACCGTGCGCGGCAACATGGTCGCCGTCATTACCAACGGCACCGCCATCCTCGGGCTCGGCAACCTCGGGGCGCTGGCCGCCAAGCCGGTCATGGAAGGAAAGGCAGTGCTGTTCAAGCGCTTCGCCGACATCGATGCCATCGACCTCGAGGTGGCGACCGAGGACCCGGACGAGTTCGTCAATGCGGTGAAATACCTGGGCCCCTCATTCGGAGGGATCAATCTCGAGGACATCAAGGCGCCCGAGTGCTTCTACATCGAGGAGCGCCTGCGCGAGATGATGGACATCCCGGTCTTTCACGATGACCAGCATGGCACCGCGATCATCGCGGCCGCTGGCATGATCAACGCGATCCATCTCACCGGCCGCGACATCAAATCGACGCGGCTGGTCTGCAATGGCGCCGGCGCCGCAGGCATCGCGTGCCTCGACCTGATCAAGGCGATCGGCTTCGAGCCGTCGAACGTCATTCTCTGTGACACGAAGGGGGTCGTCTATCGCGGTCGTCACGAGGGCATGAACCAGTGGAAGTCGGCCCACGCGGTCGACACGCCGCTCAGAACGCTCGAAGAAGCGATGGTCGGCGCGGATATCTTCTTCGGCCTGTCGGCCAAGGGCGCCTTGACGCCCGAGATGGTCAAGACGATGGCCCCCAATCCGGTCATCTTCGCCATGGCGAATCCGGATCCGGAGATCACGCCCGAGGACGCCCGCAAGGCGCGAGACGATGTGATCATCGCCACCGGCCGCTCCGACTATCCAAACCAGGTCAACAACGTCCTGGGTTTCCCGTACATCTTCCGGGGTGCTCTCGATGTCCGCGCCAAGACAATCAACATGGAGATGAAGATCGCCGCGACGCGAGCGCTGGCCGATCTCGCCCGCGAAGATGTGCCCGACGAGGTCGCGGCCGCATATCGCGGCTCCCGGCCAAGGTTCGGGCGGGAATACATCATTCCGGTGCCATTCGATCCCCGCCTCATCCATGTCATTCCGATCGCGGTAGCGCGTGCGGCGATGGCTTCCGGCGTGGCCCAGCGTCCGATCGTCGATCTCGGCGCCTACAAAGCGCAGTTGTCGGCGCGGAGAGACCCGATCGCCGGCGCCATGCAGCGAATTATCGAACGCGTGCGCCGCACGCCGAAACGGGTCGTGTTCGCGGAAGGCGAAGAAGAGCAGGTCATTCGCGCCGCCTATTCGTTCGTCAATCAGGGGCTCGGAACGGCGGTTCTGGTCGGCCGCGAAGAGCGCGTGCGCGCTGCCGCCGAGGCTTTGGGACTCGATCTCGGCGACAGGGGCATCGAGGTCCATAACGCAAAGCTGTCCCATCGCAATGCGCTCTATGCGCAGTTCCTCTACGAAAGGCTGCAGCGTAAAGGCTACCTGTTGCGGGACTGTCAGCGTCTGATCAATCAGGATCGCAACTACTTCGGCGCGGCGATGGTCGCGCAGGGAGACGCCGATGCAATGGTGACCGGCGTTACTCGGAACTTCTCGATCGCTCTCGAGGAAGTGCGCCGGGTCATCGACGACAAGCCGGGCCATCGCGTGGTCGGCGTCTCGATCATCATTTCCCGCGGCCGCCCGGTCCTCGTCGCCGACACGGCGATCACGGAAATGCCGACGGCGCAGGATCTGGCCGATATCGCGATCGAAGCCGCCGGCGTCGCGCGCCGGCTGGGTTACGAGCCGCGTGTCGCCATGCTTGCTTTCTCCAACTTCGGACATCCGCTTGGCGAGCGCACCCAGCGTGTGCAGGAGGCGGTCCGCATTCTCGACTCTCGACGGGTCGATTTCGAGTACGATGGCGAAATGGGCGCCGATGTGGCCCTCAACCGCGAACTTATGGCGGCCTATCCGTTCTGCCGGCTCAAGGACACTGCAAACGTACTGGTCATGCCGGCTTTTCACTCTGCCGCCATCTCGACGCGGATGCTTCAGGAGCTCGGCGGCGCCACCGTGATTGGGCCTCTGATCGTCGGACTGGAAAAGCCGGTGCAGATCGTAACACTCGGTGCGAAGGACTCCGACATCGTCAACATGGCGGCGATGGCGAGTTTCAATATCGGCGGATAAGAGCGCTCACATTCCGGCCGATCCGAACCCCACCGTCGTGGTCACCGGCCTTACGAACGCGTGCAGGTAAATTGCTTCGGGGATCTCGGCGACCTGACCGACGAGTCGGGAGCCTTCTCGCAAGAGCTTCCCGACGACTGTCGGACGGCGCCGCCCAGACCCACCCGCAGCCATGGCGGTCGGGAATCCACCCCCACCGTCGTGCGATTGCAGGAGGTGATCCTGAACTGCGACTGCAGGCGTCAGTTGATAGATGTGCAATCCAATGCGACGGGGACTCGTGGGGAACAGAGAATAGTCGGCAGGGAGGGCCGGATGGGCGGTCAATTCGAGGTAACGTTCGGCGCCCTCGCGCGATAGAATGTAGGCCGCGCTGCTTTCGTGTCGGGAATAGAGCCTCGCCACTGCACGGCCGCCAAAGACGGCCCGTTGCTCTCCCAGTTTCACTTTCTGAAGGTAGGTGTCGAGCTTCACCGAATGCGCGTCGAGTGGGATCCAGTCACCCACGGTTAGCAGCGCCTCGAAGTCGGGCCAGAGATGGACGTCATCCTCAAGGAAGCAGGCGTGGGCGTCTCGGCGCGCCAGGAACAGCCGCCAGGCATTCCTATGACTCTCAAGGCAGGCCAACTCGAAACGCGTGAGACCAATCGTCGCTTCAGGCTTCTTGGCTCCATCAACAGCTGCGACCCGCTCGAACCCGACGTCGCTCAGTTGATCCCGCATATGCCCGAGGCGCTCCGGATGCCGATCGAGATTGATGACAAAGGTCTTCATGACGGGCGCGCTGCGCTTCTCTTAGACCTTCATCTGCGCCCCGAGTTCGACAACCCTGTCGGACGGCAGATTGAAGAAGTCTGGCGCGCTTGCGGCCTGTTTGGTCATGGCGATGAAGAGCCGGTCTTGCCATTGCGGCATGCCGGAGTTTTGCGCCGTCTTGAGCGTTCTGCGACCCAGGAAGAACGACGTCGTCATGATATCGAACTTAAGCCCCGCCTTGCGCATGGCCGCGAGGGCACGGGGAATGTGGGGCTGCTCCATGAAGCCAAAATGCAATGTTACTAGCGTAAAATCAGGCGACAGTGGGGTAATTTCAAACCGATTAGCGTCCGCGACGCGTGGCGTCGTCTCAGTGCGGACGTTCAAGAGCACCACCCGTTCGTGCAACACTTTATTGTGCTTGAGATTATGCATGAGGGAAGATGGCGCCGAGGTCGGGTCGTTGGTCAGGAACACTGCGGTCCCCGGCACCCGCACCGGCTTCGACTTCTCCAGCATCCGGATGAGATCGGGCATTGGTATGCTGTCCCGATGAGTCTTGGCGTTGAGGATCGCGCTGCCTCGCGACCAGGTCCACATGAGGATGAACATTGATCCGCCAAGCATAAGCGGGACCCAGCCGCCATCCAGAACCTTGTAAAGGTTGGCGATGAAAAAACCGACGTCGATTGAGAGGAAGGCGCAGACGATAGTCAAAGCCGCCCAGAGCGGCCAGCGCCAGAGCTTCCAGACTACAAAAAAGGCGAGCGCGGTCGTCGCAACCATCGTGCCGGAAACCGCGATGCCATAGGCGTTGGCGAGGTTATCCGATGAGCGGAACAGCAGCACGAGCGCCAGAACTCCCAGCAGCAGGATGCGGTTGACGCGAGGAATGAAAATCTGGCCTTCCTGGGTATGGGACGTGTGGACAATCTCAAGGCGGGGGAGAAGGCCGAGTTGGATCGCCTGGCTTGCGAGCGAATAGGCGCCCGTGATCACCGCCTGGCTCGCGATGACCGTCGCGGCGGTCGACAGGATGATTAGCGGCATCAGGGCCCATGTCGGCGCCAGGAGATAGAACGGATTGGCGACCGCCTTGGGGTCATTAAGAATCAACGCGCCCTGACCGAGATAGTTGCAGATGAGGGCCGGCAGGACGAGAAACAGCCAGGCCGCCTGAATCGGCCTGCGGCCGAAGTGGCCCATGTCCGCATAAAGCGCCTCAGCGCCGGTCACAGCAAGAAAGACGCTGCCGAGCACGATGACGCCGATCGCGCCATGGGCGCGCACAAAACCGAGACCAGGAAGCGGGCTCAACGCTTCCAGTATGCTCCACGCGTAGGCGATATGAAGCAGGCCGAGCACTGCATTGACGAGAAAGAAGACAACCATGATCGGCCCGAAAAAAGCCGCGACGCCAGCGGTGCCCCGACTCTGGGCGGTAAAGAGGAGCACGAGAATGACGATTGTCGCGGGCAGGACGTAGGGCGCCAGATCCGCGTCGACCTGTTTCAGCCCCTCGAGCGCGGAGAGAACGGAAATTGCCGGCGTGATGATCGCGTCCCCCGAAAACAGCGCCGATCCCGCCACGCCGAGCAGGAATGCGATCGTCGTCCGCTGGCCGAGCGCGCGCTGGGCGAGCGCCTTCAAAGACAGAATGCCGCCTTCGCCCTTGTTGTCGGCCTGCATCAGGAACACGACGTACTTCGCGGTGACGACGATCAGGAGCGCCCAAATGATCAGAGATACGACGCCGACGACGTCACTCGGGCCCGCGGGCGCATCCTTCAACTGACCGAGCGCAGTCTGCAGCGCGTAGAGCGGGCTCGTTCCAATGTCGCCGAAAACGACGCCGATCGATCCGAGGGCGAGAATCCAGAAGCTGCCGCTCGAGTGGTCGGCTTGCGCTGCTTCGGCTTGATGAGTCGAAGGCGGAGCAGCCTCCCTCGAGACGGGTTGGGACATCCAGACAGACCTCAGGGCGCCGGTCCGGGCCGGACCCTTCTAAATGGCGCGTGTCTATACTCTCTCACACGCCTTGCGCAAAGGCCCGGCCCATCAGCCTTTCGGCGGCGTGAGCAATGAGGATCGAGCGTCCGGATGTTCAAAGTTTCGTCGTCGTCCGTGCGGCGTGCCTTGTCAGAAGGGCGGCAAAAACCTCCGGCGTTTCGATATTCGGGACGTGGCCGGCTCCGGGGATGATCTCGAAGCGGGCGCCTTCGATCAGGCCCGCCGTCTCCCGCACGAGCGCCGCCGGCGTGGAACCGTCCGCCTCTCCCACGAGACAAAGCGTCGCAATTCGAACCGCTCCCGCGTGGGGCCGGAGATCGGCGCGCTTCAGGGCGCCGCAGGCGGTGAGATATCCCTGCTTTGGCGTTCGCGTCAGCATCGCGCGCCAGCCGGCGAGTTCGTCCCTGTGGTTGGCGCGGAAGCCCGCGGTGAACCACCGCTCGAGGACCGAGTCCGCGATCGCCTCGATCCCGCCGCGCTCGATGTCGGCGATCCGGGCGTCCCAGGTCTCGTCGGTCCCGATCTTCGCCGCAGTGTCGGAAAGAACCAGCGCGGCGAAGAGTTCCGGACGCTGCCGATAAAGGTCCTGGGCGATCAGGCCGCCGATCGAAAGTCCCACAACCGTCGCCCGCGCGACGCCGAGCCTGTCCAGGAGGGCCGCGAGATCGCGCGCATAGTCGGCCATGTCGCAGCGGTCAGGCCCGAGTTCGGAGAGGCCGTGGCCGCGCTTGTCGTAGCGGATGATGCGGAAGTCGGGCGAGAGGATGGCCGCAACGTCATCCCAGATACGCAGATCGCTGCCGAGCGCGTTGATGAAGACGAGCGCAGGTCCGTCCCGCCGCCCCTCGTCGCGGCAGGACAGGACGACGCCGTTGGCCCGGACAAAACGCATGACGGAAATTCCCTTTCGGCGAGGACGCGAGTCACATAGAAGCGGCGGGTGAGACCGGCAAGGCTCTCGCTTCAGGAGGACGGATATGGCCCCGACGCCGATCGAGCAGTGGCGTGAAACGGCGCAGGCTCGCGATCCGGCTCGGCTCGAGGCGTTGCTCGCCGGGGACGTCGTCTTCCTGTCGCCGGTCGTCCACACGCCGCAGCGGGGGAAGGCGATCGCGACGAAATATCTCGCCGCCGCGCTCGCCGTCCTGGGCGGGTCCGGGTTCCGTTATGTCGGGGAGTGGCTCGGAGAGACGTCGGCCGTGCTCGAGTTCGTGACCTCGATCGACGGGATCGAGGTCAACGGGGTCGACATCATCGGCTGGAACGACGAGGGCCTTATTGACAGCTTCAAGGTGATGGTGCGGCCCCTGAAGGCGATCGACGTCGTGCGCCAGCGGATGGCGGCGGCGCTGGCCGCCTGACCGCCCTGGCTGATTTAGCGCCGGCTTAGCGGCGCGACCCAATGATTTCAATGGCCTGCGCCCCCGGTTAGCGGCGACTTCACCGGGGGGGGTAATACTTGCAGAGGGCGGCGCCTCCTCGAAGATCGCCGCCCGCCCGGGCGGGCCACGCCCGCGGTCAGCCTGTCGCAGAGTCCGGCAGCGCCGCCTCGCCGAACGGCAGCGGCGCCAGCGCCGGGGGCGCGAGGGCGAGCGGCGCGGGGATCGGAGCGAATGCGGGAGCCGGCGCGACCGCCGCGAGGGCCTCGGCGAGGCCGGCATAGCGGTCGAACTCGCGGGTGATCTTCAAGACCCGGTCGACCGCCTCGAGGTTGCCCTGGCTCATCGCGGCCGAGGCGACGATCATCGCTTCGCTCAGGCGGCGCATCTGCAGGTTGGCGAACTCGGCCGGCGGATCGGCCCTGCGCGACAGGATCGCAGAAACGCGCTCGCGCGCGCGCCGCAGCGGAATCTCCTCCCGCGCCGCCACTTCCTCGATCGACTGGCCCGCGGCCAGCGCCCGGATCAGGCGCGCGTCGCGCAGCGCCATCTCGCGCTTCGTGGACCGTTTGCGCAGCTGTTTATGTTCACTATCTGTTCCAATTTGGGTCATACCTATCTCCGTCATTCCTCCAAGTCCCATAGTATCACCCGGTCAGGCTCCCCTCAAAGAGAAAGTTTTGCCCGGCCGGCCGACCTCCCGATAAGCAACTGATATTCATCGATATTTTTGCCAGGGAGGCGACGCCCGCGCCCGAAGGAAGAATCCGGCCGCCCCGATGCGCTCGGTCGACCGAGGCGTCCGGGTCATGGAAGACCCCGCCTTGCCGCTCCAACCGACTCAGCGAGCGTCGAAGTCACAGCCTTGTATTGCGCAAAGGCGTGTGCATAATTGTCCCGGATGCGCCGAGACCGGCGTCATATGAAACACAACGAAAGGGAGGCATATTCATGCAGATTTTCCAAGAGCAACTGAACAATGGCATCTTGAAGGTTACCTTGAACGGCTCGCTTGATGTGAAAGGGGCAGGCGAAGCAGATACACAGTTTTCTGAAATGGTCGGGAACGGTCGGAAAATCATCGCCGATCTCTCCAAAGTCGATTTCATTGCCTCGACTGGAATTCGGGTGCTGGTAAAGTTCGCAAAGGCGCTCGGCGAGACCGGTGGCAAATTGGTGGTCATCAACCCTACGGATATGGCGCGCCGGGTCATGTGGACGACGGGCCTGACCAGCATCGTGCCGATTGCGGATAACGAGCAGGGGGCGATCAGCGCAGTGGGCTGAGAATGCGCGACGGCACGATTGAACTGGACGTGAAGCTAGGCGAAATCACCCGAATGAACGCTTGGCTCCTCCAAAATTTTGGAGAAGCCGGCGGATTGTTCGACAAGATCAAGCTGTGCCTGAATGAGGCTGTCGAGAATGTCATTCGTTACGCATTCGATGAGGCCAGCGAGGGAAGAATCCGCGTAAGCCTTGGCATGCGAACCGGATGCATCGGTTTCGAATTGTGCGACAACGGGCGCCTGTTCAACCCGCTCGAACAGCCTGAGCCCCAGAAGATTCACGACCTCGAAACAGCGCAGATTGGCGGCTTCGGCATCGCCTTGATGAGAGACGTCGCGACTTCGCTCGAGTATCGGCACAGGAATGGCGACAATGTTCTGACGGCCTGGTTTTGCGAACCTGAAACGGCCCTCCCTCGCTAACCGCAATAGCGGGCGGCCAGGCAGGTCAGATCATCGGATTGGGCAACCCCTTGCGAGAAACGCAATACGTCGCCGGTAATCTGCCGAATGACGTCGTCTACAGGTTCCCGCGCCACCCGATTCATCAGTGAAGTGAAGCGATCCGTGCCATACATATCGCCTTGTGCGCTAAAGGCTTCGGTAATGCCGTCGGTTCCCAGAAGTATGGTGTCGTTCGGCTGCAAAATTCTGGTATCCGACTGATATCTGGCTCCGCCGAACAAGCCGACGGCAGGTCCCATCGGACCAATATGATCGAGGGATCCATCGGCCCGCAGAACGTAAGCTTCTTCGTGCGCCGCATTGGCGTATTCGAATTGCCCGCTGTCCAGGTCCAGCCGCACATAGGCGAGCGTGACGAACATGCTTTCGGAATTGTCCTCGACCAGCAGGCTGTTCAGTTCCGTCACAGCGTCGCCGGCGGCGAAGGCTCGCCTGGCGATCGTGCGAAGCATCGTGCGGACGACGCTCATGAATATGGCGGCCGGGATACCCTTTCCCGAGACGTCGCCCACGGCGACGCCCAGACTTTTGTCATCGATCATGAAGTAGTCGAAAAAATCTCCGCCGACCTGCTTGGCCGGAAACATTTCGGCCGCGACATGGAACTGACCGCTGCGCTCGCCCGCGTCGATGCCTCTGGGCAGGAATGACCTCTGGATGATTTTGGCCGCGTTAATTTCCTGCAGGAAGTGATGTTTTGTTGTGATTTCACTCGCCATGCTCTCAAACACCTTGGCGAAGTGGCCGAACCGGCTGGCGCCCTGCTTGAGCTGCGAGAGCATTTCCGGCTCGAACTCATCATCAGCAAGCGCGTTCGCCGCGTGGCACATCACGGCGATCGAACTATTCACGCTGTCGAGCCGCGCTCCGAGTTCTTCAACGACTTTCATCGCGCAGGACGGATCGCGCAGGAGCAAGCTCCGAATTGTGTCCTGGCCGATTTGCAGCAGGCGACCGCCCGTCTCGGAGAACACGGACGCGTTGCGTCGTTTTCGACTCGAAAAGGCGGCGATTTCGCCCACCAATTCTCCCGGCCCGACAGTCGCCACGACCGCTCGTTTGGCGTCGTTCGCCACTTCGACCGAAATCACGCCATCCAAAACCAGATAGGCTGTGTCGCCGGTGTCGCCTTGTTCGAACAGGCGCCCCCCCGGCCGCAAGTCGACGACGACGCTTTGGCGGGCAATGTCGCGCAGGCCGTCCTCTGACATCACCGAAAAGAGACGGGCGCTCTTCAAGAATCCTATCGCTTTTTCAAATGCAATCGCGTCGACGCCCCCACTTTCGTTCATGTCGTCCTGCTTTCCTCTTTCAGTCATTCGGGTGACTTCGGAGTATAAGCATGATTGTCTTCGCTGCTGCCGTCTACCCCGCCCGGGGCGCCGCGTCGGCGGGAGAGCCGAACGCGCCCGGTCGATCGCTGAGGAAGCGCGGATCCTGCGCGATGGAATGCGCGGACTGGCGCGCGAACGAGCATCGCCGTTAATTGCGATGCAGCCGGGCCACACGCATCAGAGTTTCTGGAGCGCCTTATCCGGGTTAAGACAGACACCCACTACATATGGACTGACCGGTGCGCAGCGCCGACGGCCCCGAAGCAGGCATCGATCAAGGCGCCGCCAGAACATCGCGAAGCGCCGATTGCGATCAGTCGAAACCGACGCCCGGGCGACCGCAGTGCGCAAATAGCGGCCATTCCCCGAGCATGGCGAAGGGGTCAAATCGGCCCCTCGCGATCATTCTTGACGGACGCTATGGACACTGAGGCCGCGTAAGACCATCATCGACGACGCCGGTCTGAGGAAGCTAGTCGCTGGCGTCATTAAATCTGTGGTGTTTTTCTGAATCTCTGTCGCCGCGGTGCGGCGATGGAGGTGATTCGTGGTGGGCAGGGAGATCGCAGTCAAGAAGTACGTGGTGAGGTTCAGCGCCGAGGAGCGCGAACGGCTGGAGGCGATGACCTGCGCGGGCAAGCATCCGGCACAGTCGCTGACGAAGGCGCGCATCCTGCTGAAGGCGGACGTGTCGGAGGCGGGCGAAGGCTGGAGCGACAGCGCGATCTCGGCAGCGTTGGACACGAGCATCAACAATATTGGTCGCACCCGGCGACGACTTGTCGAGGAAGGGCTCGAGGCGGCGCTGAGCCGCAAATACAATGCGAACTCCGCCCGACCGCGGATTTTCGACGGGGCCGCCGAGGCGAAATTGATCGCCCTGACCTGCTCGCCGGCGCCCGAGGGATTCGCGCGTTGGAGTTTGCGCCTGCTCGAGGAGAAGGTCGTCGAATTGAACATTGTCGAGAAGGCCAGCGACAATACAATCGGAAGGACTCTAAAAAAAACGTCCTCAAGCCCCACCGCAATCGGCAATGGGTGATCCCGCCGGACGCCAACGCCGGCTTCGTCGCCGCGATGGAAGACGTGCTGGAAACTTACCAGAAACCGCGCGATCCCGATCGCCCTCTCGTCTGTCTGGATGAAACCTCCAAGCAGTTGATCGTCGAGACGCGCGCGCCGATCCCCGCCAAACCCGGACGAGCCGTCCGCCACGATTACGAATACGAGCGAAACGGCGTGGCCAACATATTCATGATGTTCGCGCCGCTGGAAGGTTGGCGCCAAGTGAAGGTCACCGACCGCCACGCCGCCGCCGATTACGCACAGGTGCTCAAGGAACTGTCCGACGTGCATTTTCCCGACGCCGAACAAATCAGACTGGTCCAAGACAATCTGAGCACGCATACGCCGGCCTCGCTCTACGCGACCTTCCCCGCCCCCGAAGCGCGCCGTCTCGCCAAGCGGTTCGAATGGCACTACACCCCCAAACATGGAAGCTGGCTCGACATGGCCGAATCCGAACTCGGCGTCCTGTCGAGCCAATGCCTCAGTCGCCGAATTCCAGACAAGCAGACCCTAAAACGAGAGGTCGCCGCTTGGCAGGACCATCGCAATAAGCATCACGCAAAGGCCGACTGGCAATTCACCACACACGACGCCCGCGTAAAACTCAAGAGACTCTACCCCTCATTTTGAATAACTCGGGCGACTAGACGGATGTCGCGGTTTGACTTCGGGGCCTCACCTCTTCAGCTCGACCGCGCCATCGGCCCCAGGTCATTCGCACTTATCAGGACGTCCGTTCGGGCGCCGTCGGCTTTCCACGCGCCCATGAGGAAGACTCCGAAAGGCGTCGGCAGGCGGGTTCACATCTTACTGTCAATTAGGCCTAATCTTAACCGGTTTGCGATCGCGCGAAGCACAGTATGTGGATGCGCCGGCGATCTTTGCGGCCTCCCGCACCGTTAGCGAACCGGTCGGAAGAGGATCGCTTGCAATGAGAGGATCAGCTCATGTCAAAGCAAATTAGTGGAGTTGTCGTTGCTGTTGTCACGGACACAGGCGACCCGACTAATCGACACCGCGTTCAAATAAGAATTGCCTCCAAATCCTCGGTCTCTTCGGCATGGGCGCGCGCAGTGGGTTCGTGTCATCTTGGTGTCGGCGACGAAGTGCTGGTCGCTTTTGAAGAAGGCGACGTTCGACAACCATTCGTGATCGGAGCCCTCTCTAATAACTCCCCGTCAACTACAGCTGACGATCCTGGCGTCATTCGTCTTCCGACCGGATCAACTCTCAAAGGCTTTGACAATAGCTGTGATCACCGAAACGTTAAGAACGTACTCCAACAGTTGTCCTCCTATCTGGCGGCCGTAGAATGCCAAAACAAGATTCTATTGCTTATGAAGCCACTGATAGAAGTTATTAACGAATTTCCTTCGCCATCTCCGGGCACGCTTGCGCAGTTTTCGGCAGCGGCTACTGATCTGGTTCCATGTTTAGAGGTCACTCTTCCAGCAAGAATGGTCCCGTTTGTCCGAGACTTGCTTTGCGTAACTCTAAAATCGCTTGAGTTGTTAATCGACGCTCGAATATCTCAAGCTGACAGGTCGGCCGCGATTGTGAGCATTCAGGGCGTCCTGGACCTAGCGGAGCCTTACTTTGATGCAGTCGGGGTACTCCCAATCAAACTTGCGACGACGGGCGATGAGGCGGACCTGACATTGGACATATCCGTACTTCGCTCGACGACCGATGCGCTGGGCGGCTGCTAGCATTAAATCTTGTGCTATCGGGCGCCTCGTTGAATACGGATGACCGCAGTTCTTGAGACACCTCTCGCGATCGCAGTGATAGTGACAACAACATCTGTATTGACATCGCCAGTTGCGACTCCGCCAAAAAAGACACCACTGGTCTGGCCCGTGGTAAGCTGGGTGGCGGCGGCCACCGGTACGTGTGCAGGGTCGCTGCTCTGAAGCAAAATGAGAAATGTAGCGTCGACTACTGGGCCTGTTAAGGTGACCTTGAAGTCCCACTTCGAAGTTCCTTGGAGCGTAATTTCCGGCGCAAACTGGCCGCTATCGGCGGGGGCCACGAGGAGCGACTCTAATTCTGGCTCAATGTTCCTAACTAGCACGTTTGCCTGATACGCAACCCGGCTCAGACGCGATTCGGAGCCCATCGTAGCGGCGTCCATGATGATATAGAGGTCATCGGGCGGCAGCCCATTGTCGGGGAGACTTCCACCATCTGTGGGTCCGACGACAGTCGTCGCTGCGTCAACTGCGAAGACAGCGTCTTCATCGTCATTGCCATGCACGCTCGCGAGCGCAGCGAAAGTTGCTGAGCCGATGACGTGCAGAGTCTTGGAGATCGGAAAATTGAGCCGTACCCTGATGACTCCTCTGCTGAGTTCCCCGTCTCCATCCGCTTCCAATTCGCAAACTGCGGTTCCAGTAAAAATCAGCAGACGATTGGCGGTTTCACTTGTGTTTACGGGTGGTGCCAGTTGAACACCGTCGATGATACCGACATCTAGCGCCCTGCTCTCCGCTACCTGGTCGCTGTTAGACGAATTTAGATCGTTAATGAAGTCCGTATCGTGCATGTTATGCTCCCGCTGTACTTAACGTCATATTCGTCACCAGCTTGCTAAAGCGCCAGCAATATCGCCGCACCATAGGCAATTCGATTGATTTGCGAAGTACTGTCCGAAGATCTTTCAGCCTCTACATCCGACAGCACCCATAGATCGTGAGCAAGCTGATTGTCGTCTTCAACGGGTTGAGTCAAAACTACGGCTCCGTTATTCGTAGCAGCACCAAACGTGTTGGTTGTTGTGAGATAAACATCCGCGAGCGCTACAGACGCACCTCCACCGATAAATTGAGAATCAGACAGTACAGGACCACGCAATTGCAGTAACACCGTTCTTGGTGAGTTGTTACCTTCCCCGTCCAGTTCAGAATATAAGCTTTCTTCGTTCCGCTTGTCTTCACCTTCGCTATCATTGTCTTGCCCAAATCTTATATACCCAGAACAAATAAATAACGTGTTTCCGCCCGACGAAAGTGTAGGCACAAGCTGCCTTGCGTCAGACACAGATATCCTAAGCGTACGCGGAGTTGCAACATTGATCCGGCGAGCATCGTCTACATCTCGCACCAATGGACGATTATTGAACGAACTCATGCAGACACCTTTCCAAGATCGTTGCCGAAAAGAATTTAGCGCGCATCCGCCCGACTGACTCCGGTCTACGCCCAATGTGCGGCCGTTTCGAATTTGTGGCAACCCGGCGCCGCCGCCGGTTCGTCGGCGGACGTCGCCGAGGCGCGCCGAAGCCAGGTCGCCGAGAGCGTCGAATCGTCTGCAGATCAAGGCACACGTCTCTTGTGAGTTTTGACGAACGCATGGTGCCGAACACCTCATGCCGTTGATGTGACTGGCGGCGTCCGCAGATCCGCGATGAGCCGCAGAATGTCGTCGAGTAGGTTTCTCGAGATCGCGACCTCGGCCATCCGGAACACGACATAGCGGCCATGGCGGTGACGGCGATGGCGTTCGTTGCCTGGTCACTCGGCCCAAACGCAGCAGCGCAAGCGGCTGGCGGGACGACCGGCGCACGGGTGCAGGACGCCTTCTTGGGCGGAACGGCTAGCGGACAGGAGGGCTGAATCGAACCCTCGCTCACCTTTGGCCGGAATGCGCAAATAGCGGTCCTTGCCTCCCTTGCGCGACAGCCATACCGCGGCGTGTCGACCAAGAGCCGTCAGAGGACAATCACGACCCGAAGCGCCCCAATGACGATTTGCCTTGTCAGAGCTCTTCCACGAGGGCAATCTCATCTTCGGTTAAGTTCGGTATCCTGGCGTTACGTCGGCACAAGAATTGCGTTGATCGTTTTATCCGTCGCATTGAACCTAGAAACGGCAGTTGGCTGATGTGACGTTCACGCGATCAGCGATATTTCGCGTTTGGGTTGCATCAGGTTGGCGCGAGGCGGGGCGGGGCGCGGAGGAGGCGTCCGTTGAGGAAGGCCTGGAAGGCGCGCGACAGAATTGCCCGCCAGGTTTGCAGGCGGGTTAACTGCTCCGCATTTTTGGCGAGGCCTCGCAGGAAGGTGGCGACGGCGGCGAGCGCCCGAGCGGCGGGCTCGGCCTTGGCGTGCGAACTCGTCACGCGGATCGTCGTTTGCCGCGCATGCCGGGTGCGGGTGGCGATCGCCGTCAGGAACAGCGGCCGGCTGGTGATCGCCTCGCGGTGAAGGCTGGGATCGGCGAGACGGACGAAGATGTTCCACCAGTTGTAAAAGAGCGCAAGCATCCGGGCCGCGAGCCGGCACCGGGCGAGATCGTGCGTTGTATAGCCGCCCCAGCCCCATTGGTTCTTCATCTCGTCGAAAATGTTCTCTCCGTCGCCCCTGTCGCGATAGAGCTGACCGAACGCCTCAGTGACTTCATCGAGCGAGGTGACCAGAACCGAGTATTCGTAGACCTCCGTCGCTTCGCCGATTTCGGCGAACGCGAGTTGCGGCGGACCGCCGTCGTCGTTCACCCGAAGCCCCACGGCGTCCTTCAGCCGCCGCCTGAGCACGATCACGCGCCGCTGGCGGCTCCAGCCCACCAGCCGAACCTCGCTCTCCTTCGCCTCGAAGCCCTGGCCGGCGTCGACCCATTCGCGCGACGAGGCGAGCTTCTCGATCATGCGCTTGACGTTGGCGGTCAGCCGCAGCTTCAAGAGAAACGGAAGCGCCCGCGCCTCCGCCTCGCGCATGATCTCCTCGTTGCCGAAGCCCCGGTCGCCCCGCAACAAGGCGGGCCACAGGTCGCGCGGCAAACGATCGAGCAGCCCCCACAGGCTCGGTGCGCTGTGTCTGGATGCATGCTCGTCGCCAGGGCCGACATCGACATCGAGGATCAGACGCGTCGAAGCCATCGAATACGTGTGATAGCAATGGCTCGGACGTCCCGGCTTCTTGGGATTGTAGCCGAGCACCGCCCCTTCCTGATGACCGTAAAGCGGCTTAATCGTCGTATCGACGTCGAGAATCCAGGGCTCGGCCAGCAGCGGCTCCACACAATATTGCAGGTGTCGGCGCAGCCAGACGGCCCCTTCCGTCTCGTCGATCGCCTTGAAGGCGCGCCGGATCGCGTCCTCGCTGACGACCTTCTTCATCCCCAGAAGTTCCGGCAGCACGGCGTCGCAGCGCAGCGCCGCGATGTGCGCGTAGCGCCTGTGGCCGGCGAGCATGGAAAGCATCGCCGTGCCGAGAACGTCCCGCTTGCTCGGCGCGTTCGGGCTCAAATAGCGAAGCGGACAGTCGGTCACCAAGGCGTCGAACAGGCCAGCCGTTTTGAGGAAGTCGACGAAGAACGGCAGCTGCCCATGCGGCGTCATCGCCGCTTTATGGTCCCATTCAACCCGGACCGGACCAAAGAAACTGTCGAGATCGACGCCTCCCGGCGGCTCCCTCGCCACAACCACAGATTGTTCACCCGACCGGTGAGCCGAAGAAGATGACGAATTGCGCCTCATGCCCTGACATTGCGCGCGTTCCGCCCCCGCACAAAACCTCAACTGCCGTTTCTAGGTTGAAACGCTCGCGTAGGGGGAACGCAATGCCGGCACGCGCATCTGCGAAATGGAGCTCGGTTCTCTACGTATATTTCGTCTCGCTGTTTGCCGGCCTTGCTTGCCTCTGGGCGATCATGCGTTACGGGCAGGTTCAGCTCAGCGGAGTTGAGCCTTCCGCCGTCATTGGCCAGACGCAGCCGCTTCTGCAGGCGATGGCGGAGCAACTGCGCAAGAACTTCGGCTCGCCCCTGGGCAGCTTGATGCTGCAAATTCTGACCATTTTGGCGGCGTCGAGGCTGTGCGGCATAGCGTTTCGTCGGCTGGGCCAGCCGCGAGTCATGGGAGAGATCCTGGCAGGCATCCTTCTCGGCCCGTCACTGTTGAAGGTGATGCTCCCTGACGTCCATGCCTATCTGTTTCCCGAAAGCTCGCTGCCGCGGCTCTTCTTTCTGAGCAACATCGGCTTGGTGCTGTTCATGTTCACGATTGGGCTTGAGCTCGATCTCAAATCGTTGAAGACAAGGGCCAAGTCCGCGATCCTCATCTCGCATCTAAGCATCATTTTGCCTTTCGTGCTGGGCACCGGCCTCGCGCTGTTCCTCTATGATGAGTTCGCGCCACACCAGTTGGGCTTCACGTCCTTCGCGCTGTTCATGGGCATCTCCATGAGCATTACGGCGTTTCCGGTTCTTGCCAGGATCATTCAGGAATGGCATTTGACGCGGACGGCGGTGGGTGCGGCGGCGATCACCGCCGCTGCGATCGACGACGTGACCGCATGGTGCATTCTCGCCGTCGTGGTCGGTATCGTTAAGTCCGGGTCTCCGATCGGAGCGTGGGCGGTTGTCAGTCTCGCAGTGATCTACACCGCCTTCGCCCTTGTCGTGGCGCGCCCGGCGCTCTCGGATGGATTGCGATGGTCATCGCCCGCTTCCGACGAGATCCCCACGACGACGCTGGCGGTCGTGTTCATGATCCTTCTGGCGTCATGCCTTGCGACGGAAACAATTGGGATTCATGCGCTATTCGGCGCCTTCATCGCCGGCGTGATCATGCCGGAGACCGGCGCCATCAAGGCGAAGCTCGCCGACCGCGTGCACGATGTCTGCACGCTGGTCCTGCTGCCCCTCTTCTTCGCCTTCACCGGTCTGCGGACACAAATCGGGCTGCTCAACGACGCGCACGCATGGCTCATCTGCTTGCTGTTGATTTCGGTTGCGGTGATCGGAAAGATGGGCGGCAGTATCGCCGCGGCGCGGTGGACGGGGCTAGATTGGCGCGAGTCGGCCGCGCTCGGCGCGCTGATGAACACGCGCGGCCTGGTCGAGTTGGTAGTACTCAACATTGGTTACGACTTGGGCATCCTGTCGCCGAAGATCTTCACCATGCTGGTTATGATGGCGGTCGTGACAACGATGATGACAGGCCCGCTCCTCCGGCTGCTCGGCGTCGGGAGCAACGCTCCTGTAAATGCCGTTCCGGCGAGGGTAGCGCCTTCGCCGGGAGAGAACTCTCTTGTGACGGAACCTTCGACCACTGGCTTCGCGCGAGGATTGGGGCGCAATTCCCTGGCATCCACTGACGGAAATATGCAGTGACCGCTTTACGTCGAGACGCGACGTTCAATTGTTTGGGACGAATGTTACGCATCGGGCCGAGCTGATGTGTTCGAAACTTGTTTCAGAGGACGATCGCTCCTGGCGGTTGGCGCCGCAGGAAAAATGCCTCCGGAATCCCTATATGTAGTGGGTATCTGCGTTACCCGGATAGGCACGGATTGATCTTTTGGAACTGCCCTGAAATCACCATCAGGGTTTTCACCATTCCCTTCCTCATTGGCCATGCTGCCACATCGTCATCGGCGCATCCGGAAAGAATATGGAGAGTGCGCTCGATCCGCCTCGCTAGGCCGAGCCCGCTCCGGCCCTTCTTCTCCGTCGAGACGCGATAATAATGGTTCTGGCACATGGAAAGCCTCTCCGCATTTATCCCTAACGAACTGATCGAGTTCGCCCGCGTCGAGGGAAGGGGCCTCGATTTCCGGTGGGCGGGTCTCGAGCAAGGACTCCCGGCGACCGACCTGTCCGATCCGCGATCGAACTCCGTTCTGGCCGTCGGAACCCTTGGGCAATCCTCCGTCATCCAGAAATAGATATCATGAAGCGTACAGCAGGCCCGACGGCTCCTCAATCCGAGGCTCGACCACCGCGCCGACGGACAGGCCGAGCTCTACAGCTCTCAACCGGGCGCTCCGGTTCGCCTGAAGGCCTCCGCCGCCCGCAAGTACGGCGGCGGTCGGGTTCCCGCCCCTTGCGCGCCGCAAGCCATTGTCTAGACCAGTGGGGAGGCATCGTGGGGGGCTACGGATGTACACGCTCTATGCGCGCGCCGGCTTGGGATCGTCGCTGATCGAGCTTCAGCTCGCCTGGTATGGACTGCCCTACCGGCTCGAGGAGGTCGGCGATCTCCTGCGCGAGAAAGCCGCGGCCGACCGGCTGCGCCCGGTCAACCCGCTCGCGCAGATCCCGACGCTCGTTCTGCCCGATGGACAGACGAAGACGGAGAGCGCGGCGATGACACTGCATCTGGCGGAGGCGACGAAGCGGGACGACCTTGTTCCGCCGCCGCCGCGGCCTCAGTTCCTGCGATGGCTGATATTCCTGGTCGCCAATATCTACCCGACATTCACCTATGGCGACGTCCCTGCGCGCTTCGTGCCGGGCGAAGAGGCGCAGAAGGCGTTCGAGGCGAACGTGAACGCCTTCGCCCGGCGCCTCTGGACGGTGATGGAGGCGGAGGCTGGCGCGCCGTGGTTCCTGGGCGCAAGGTTCACGGCGCTCGACCTCTACATCGCCGTCATGACGAAATGGCGGCCGGGACGGCCATGGTTCGCCGAACACGCGCCTCGGCTTGGCGCCATCGCCGCGGCGGCCGAGGCGGCGCCGGCAATCGCGGAAGTCTGGCGCCGGAACTTTCCCGGCGATGCGTGATCCTGCGGCCGGCGCCCGGGTTTCCGGCTGAAACGAGCGCCGAACGACCTCCTGCCGCCAGGGGCTCGCGCCGTCGCGCGCTTCCTTCTCCGCGAAGCGGGGAAAGACAGTGCGCTTGCCGCCACAGGCGAATCGCCCCAAAGAACGTCATCGAGCCGTCAAGAACGGCCGGCGATCCGATGCCGACTCAAACGGGGCTTTGCCAATGACCGTGATTCATAATCCAGCCCGGACAATAGCCGGGCTTTCATGTCTCGCCCTGCTTTCCCTGACGGCATGCGCCTCGAATCCTATTCCGACCGAAGTCCCGACCGCCCAGAGCATCGCGGGCCTCGCGCCGTCCGGCACGGTCACGATGACCGAGATCTTCGCCGGCGGCGGAGGCGTCGGCACGGGCGCGCTGACCTTCAAGGGCAAGACCTATCCGTTCAAGCTGATCGGCACGGTCATCGGCCCGGGCAGCGTCTCCAAGCTCGACGTCGCCGGCGACGTCTACAAGCTCGACGACATTTCCCAGTTCTCCGGCCCCTATGTCGAAGGCACCGGCGCGATCGGCCTCGAGACGTCCGGGGCTGGCGATCTCTGGCTGCAGAACAAGGCCGGCGTCGTCATGCATCTCACCGGCACGCAGACCGGCGTGACGCTGAGCCTCGGCAAGGACGAGATCCTCATCGAACTCGGCAAAGCCAAGTAGGCGCTGCGGCGTCAATACGGCCTCGCACAGGTTCCCTGGCGCCGCGTCGTGCAGCTGGATCAACAGGCGCGAGCGGCCTGCCGCCGAGTCGGACCGGCAAACGAAGGTGGCGCGGCGCGGTGGAAGGCCGTAAGTTGACCGCTTTCGCCGCGCGCAATGGCCCGGCTCCAGGGAGGAATTCGGATGAACAACGCGAGCGAAACGGCCCCTTTGCGCTTCGAGCCGCCAGGCCCCGGCTCGTGGGAGATCGACGCCGTCCATTTTCCCCGGCCCGTGACGCGCTACCTGACCGAAACCCATCCCGAGCCGTTCCGGCGCGGCGTTCAGGACTTCACCCGCTTCTACGGGATGCTGATTGACGGGCTCGAGTACAAGTCCGTCAACGGCTTCGTCTACAAGACCGTGCATCCGGTGGCGACGGAGGATATTCCGGCGCGTTTCCGGCGGGCCGAGGAGGTCTTTCAGAAGAAGCTCTGGCGCGAGCAGCTCACGGACTGGGACGAGACGGTCAAGCCGGCCTCGATCAGGGCGCACCGGGAGCTGCAGGCGGTCGATCCCGACGCTCTCTCCGACGAGGAGCTGATCGCCTACCTGACCCGCTGCCGGCGCCACCATTCCGAGATGATCGCCCAGCACATGCGCCACACCGCGGCGGCCGTCGTGCCGACGGGCGACTTCCTCGCCCATGTCGGCGACTGGACCGGGCTCGCGCCGGCCGAACTGCTCGACCTCATGCGCGGCGCCTCGCCCGTGTCGTCGGGCGCGTCGGCCGAACTCGACCGGCTGATCGCCGCGATGGGGAAGGATCCGCGCGCCCGCGCGCTGCTCGCCTTGAAGGACGACCCGGCTCGCGTGCTCAAAGACCTTCGCTTGCTGGACGGAGAGGCGGGCGCGGCAATAACCGCCTATCTCGACCTCGTGGGCAACCGGCTTCTCGACGGCTTCGACATCTCCGAGCCGCGCGCGATCGAGCTTCCGGATGTGTTGATGCGGGCGATCCGCGTTGCTGTCGAGGGAACAGGCAGCCAGGCTTCGGATGTCGAGCAGCGGATCGCGGCTGTTCGCGCCAAAGTCCCCGAGGCGCATCGCGCCGAGTTCGACGACCTCGTCGGCGAGGCCCGGCTGATGTATCGCCTGCGCGACGAGCGGGGCGTGTTCAGCGACATCTGGGCATCCGGTCTGATGCGCCGCGCCGCCCTCGCGGCCGGAAAGCGGCTGGCGGCCAAAGGACGGATTCGTGACGGCGGCCACGCCGTCGACGCCGGCTTCGACGAGTTGTGCGCGCTTCTGCGCGGCGCGGACGCGCCCTCCGCGGACGAGCTCGAAGCGCGCGCCCAATACCGGACGACGCACCGGGCGAAAGACGCTCCACCCGTGCTCGGCCCTCCGCCGCCTCCGCCGCCCGACATGTCCGGGCTGCCGCCGGCCCCCGCGCGTATGATGCGGGCGATCGGCGTCGCCCTCCAGGCGCTGTTCGGAAGTTCCGAGGCGCCCCATCAGGGAGCGACCCTGCGAGGGCTCGCGGCGAGCCGGGGCGTCTACGAGGGGCCCGCGCGGCGAGTCTCCAGTCCCCACGAGTTCGACCGGATCGTCAAGGGGGACGTCCTCGTCACCGAATCGACGACCGAGGCCTTCAATATCCTTCTTCCCCTGCTTGGCGCGATCGTGACCGACAGCGGCGGCCTTCTGTCCCATTCGGCGATCGTCGCCCGCGAGTACGGGATCCCCGGCGTCGTCGGCACGCGCACGGCGACCCAGCGCATCGCCGACGGAGCGCGGGTGCGCGTCGACGGGAACAAGGGCGAAGCGACGGTGCTCGAATGAAACAGGTCGTCCCGCTCGAGAAGGCGCTGGACGAAAAACTGTTCGGCTCGAAGGCGGTCGGCCTCGGGCAGGCGGTCCGCGACGGCGTTCCGGTCCCGCCCGGCATCGCGCTATCCGGCGCCCTCGTGGAAGCCATCGCCGCGGGCGAGGAGCGCGCGATCCGCGCGGTCGACAGGCAGGCGAGGCCGCTCGGGGGGCCTCTGGCGGTGCGCTCTTCCGCCGCCGACGAGGACGGCGCCCAAGCGAGCTTCGCCGGGCAGCACCTGACGCTGCTCAACGTCCCCTCGGCGGACGCGCTCGTCGCCGCGCTGAAGGAGATCTGGTGGTCGGCGAATTCCGATTCCGCGATCACCTACCGCCAGCGCGTCGGCCTGTTCACCCGCCCGAGCGTCGGAGTCGTCGTCCAGAGGCTGCTCAACCCCGACGCCGCCGGAGTCATGTTCACGCTGAACCCGGTCACCGGGGAGGACGAGCGGGTGATCGAGGCGAGCTGGGGCCTTGGCGAGGCGGTCGTCGCCGGGCTGGTGATCCCGGACCACTTCCGGCTCGATCGTTCGGGGCAGGTCGTCGAGCGTACGCCGGGGTTGAAACAGATCGCGATCCGCAGCGCGCCGAACGGCGGCACGGTCGAGGAAGCGGTTCCGAACCACCTCGCCGAGCGATTCTGCCTCGGCGACGACGAACTCATGCAGCTCGGCCGACTCGCGGAGAGGTGCGACGAGGTGTATGGCCCGGCGCGCGACGTCGAATGGGCGATCGAGGGCGGAACGCTCTACCTGCTTCAGTGCCGCGCGATCACGACGGGAATGAAGTCCTGACGGACGGCGCGACGAGCGAGGATCGGTTTCATGCATGGCGTCCCAATTGAAGCCCTCGAGCGTCTGCCGCTGTTCGCCGATCTGACCCGGCACGAAATGCAGAGCGTCGCGCGCCTGTTCAAGGACCGGCGTTTCCCCAAGGGGGAAACGGTCGTCAAGGAGGGCTCGGGCGGCGCCGCCTTCTTCGTCATCGAATCCGGCGAGGCGACGGTGTTCATCGGCGGCAGGGAGCGCTCGACCCTGAAGGCCGGCGACTATTTCGGCGAGGTCGCGCTGATCGATCGGGGCGCGCGCTTGGCGACGATCGTCGCGGCGACCGAGCTTGCCTGCTACGGGCTGACCTACTGGGACTTCCGCCCGTTTGTCGAGCAGAACGGCGCGATCGGCTGGAAGTTGCTCGAGCGGATGGCGATGATGCTGCGCGACGCGCGCAATGGATGAGCGCGGCGCCGTGGCCTAGAATTCGACCTCGAGCTCCTCGATCTCCTCCTTCTCGGCGAGCGCGCCTTCACGCCATTCCTGCATCGCCGGCCAGTTCCAGATCCGCTCGGCGTAGGCCTCGAGCTCGCCGTCGAGCTCGACCTTGTAGGTGCTGAAGCGGCTGACGACCGGCGCGTACATGGCGTCCGCCATGCCGATCTTGCCGAACAGGTACGGGCCGCCATGCGCCTCGAGGCACTCGCGCCAGATCGCCTTGATTCGCTCGATGTCGCCCTTGGCCTTCGACCAGATCTTGAAGTGGTCGAGCTCGGCCTTGATGTTCATCGGCAGCGCCTGCCGGAGCGAGACGAAACCCGAGTGCATCTCGCCGCAGACGGAGCGGCAATGGGCGCGCGCTGCCTGATCCTTGGGCAGGAGGCCCGCCTTCGGGGCGATCTCGTTCAAAAATTCGCCGATCGCCAGGGTGTCCCACACCCGCACGCCCTTGAAATTCAGGCACGGAACCAGAATCGAGGGCGACAGGAGCAGGATTTCCGCCCGCGCGTCGGCGTCGTCGGGCGCAACGACCACCTCCTCGAAGTCGATTCCCGCGAGCTTGGCGAGAAGCCAGCCGCGCAACGACCAGGAAGAGTAATTCTTGCTTGATATGGTGAGCGTCGTTCGCGACATTGCGTACACCCGCGAAAGAGAAAGGGCGGAGCCAAACCGGTCTTATGGGAGTTTAGCAAAGGACATGCCAAGACCGCCATGCCGACGTCTCGTGTGGCACATCGCTTGCTTTGATGGCCCCTGCGAGTTCGGACTTGTTCTATGATCTATGACGCCTACCAGGGGATGGCCGACATCCACGACCGCATCCGCCTGACCGCGGACAGCGCCCATGCCGTCATGCAGGCCTGGTCGTCGAACCCGTTCGCCCCGCCCTGGCGGCGCATGGCGGCCTATTACGAGCTCGTCGCGCTCGCAGGATTCACCCACGCGCGCCCCGACTACGAAATCGACAGCGTCGAGACGCGCGGCGAGATCGTTCCGGTCGAGGAGAAGGGCGTCCTGTGGACGCCCTTCTGCCAGCTTCTGCGCTTCCGCCGCGAGGGCGGCGAGGACGATCCCAAGATCCTGCTGGTCGCGCCGATGTCCGGCCATTTCGCCACCCTTTTGCGCGGCACGATCCGCACGCTGCTGCGCGACCATCAGGTGTTCGTCACCGACTGGATCAACCCGCGCAACATAAAGCTTGAACGCGGCAATTTCACGCTCGAGGACTATACGCAGCACCTGATCGACTTCATCGGCTTCATCGGCGAGGACTGCCACGTGGTGGCGGTCTGCCAGCCGACGGTGTCGGCCCTCGCCGCCTGCGCCGTGCTCGCGCAGGACCGTTCGAATGTCCAGCCCGCGAGCCTGACCCTGATGGCCGGGCCGATCGACGCGCGCGTCGCGCCGACCAAAGTCAACGAGCTTGCGACCGAGAAGCCGATCGAATGGTTCCGCAGCAACATGATCGGCGTCGTGCCGGACAAGTTCGAGGGGGCGGGCCGGCGGGTCTATCCTGGCTTCCTGCAGCTCTGCGCCTTCATGAGCATGAACGCCGATCGGCATACCAAGTCGCTCGTCGACCTCTTCCACCACCGCGTCGCCGGCGACATCGAGAAGGCGGACGCCATCCGCGACTTCTACAGGGAATATTTCGCGATCATGGACATGAGCGCGGACTTCTACCTCGAGACGGTCGAGCAGGTGTTCCAGCTCTGCCTGCTGCCGCAGGGGCTGATGAAGCACAAGGGCCGCAAGATCGAGGCGCGGGCGATCAAGAAGACGTTTCTCCTCACCGTCGAAGGCGAGAAGGACGATATCTGCGCCGTCGGCCAGACGCTGGCGGCGCAGGACCTGTGCTCGGGCCTCAGGCCCTACATGAAGACGCACCACCTGCAGGCCGGCGTCGGGCACTACGGCGTGTTCAACGGCAAGCGATGGGAGACGCAGGTCTATCCGGTGCTGCGCAACCACATCCAGTCGAGCCGGTAGGCGCGCCCTCTCGCTTTGGGGGGCCGCCCCGCGCAGGACTGGCGCCGCGCGCACCATTTCAAGACGATAGGCGCCAAAATCTGTCGCGCGCAGGGTGACGGAAGCGGTTTTCACTTCAACAACGTGTTTAATTTGGTGTCGTGCGGAATTCCAATACAAACGATCACCTGGATTGCCAGCCAGCGTCCACCGCGCGGTCGACCAACTGAAGTAGCCGTGCCGCCTGTCTGTCGGTCGGCACCATGCTCGGGATCCTGCACGCCGGCACTAACGCCCTCTCGTCCTCCGGGAGCAGAATGCGCTTCGATCGACAGAAGCCGCGGAGTGACTCCCAGTACCCCGAGTTGCGGGACAGAACCTGTGTAACGGAATCTAGTCCGCGATCGACCAGACCCGTTGCCCGCCGCTCGCGCTTGCTGGCGCTCCTATCATCGCTCGTGAGTATCCAATCATCGAAACCTTTCACTGTTGGAACCTCGGTCTCCAATGCCACCTTTCGACACGCCTGCTGCTTTGCCCATTCCGACATGTCTTGCCCCGTCGACGGCAGGTTTCGCAGGACGCGCGCCATCACCTCGCTGATCTCGGAAATCTGCGGTTCGAGCACGCCGCTCGCCGATTGCAGATCGATGGCCTGAGACTCTACGGTCGACCGCTCCCATCCACCGGCGCCGAAAGGGTAGGCTCGGTGTCCGGTTTACGAACGCCTTATCCCTTGAAAACATTTTCGCGATGCCACCGCAGGAACACGGGATGTGGGGCTAGATCCAGTCGCGGAGGCGGGAGCAGCCTTCGATCAGAATTGAGCATCCTCATCACCTGCTCGGGCACCTTGCCTTTGGCAAAGAGCAACTCGTGATCGTCAGCTATAGAGATCAGCCCGCGGTCAAACATCCAGTGGACAGTCCCGCTAAGCGCGATCCCGTTGCGGAGCGAGTTGGGGCCGGAGGCGGCGACGGGGCGGATGTGAGCGGCCTGGACTTCGCTGCGGCCGCCGCCGTTGACGATCTTGAGGCCGGTGAAGGCGCAAGTGTCGTCGTAGGCGGCCTTGATCGACTCTGCGAAGGCCGCTTCGCGGAAGGGCCGCGCGACGACGCGTTCGACGATCGGGCGCTCAAACGTCGCAGAAGGTTCGGCCAAGCCGCCAAAAGGCGTCGGCGCAAGGGGAGCGACGGGCGCCGTCTCGCCGAGCACGCTCGCGAAGCCGGCCCTCAGGATCGCCTCGTATTCGCGTTCCGCAAGCAGCCGGACTGCGCGCCCGAACGAGCCCTTGTTCGTCGCGCCGTCTTCGCGCTGGATGGCCGACTCGTAGTAGTGCTGGCCCTCGCGGAAGGGGACCGCTCGCGCGAAATCGAGGTAGGAGTTGATCCGAGCGTAAAAGTGATCCGACCGGGTCGGATCGGGCGCCACGTCGACGATGCGCGCGGTGGCGAAATACGCTTGCCGTCCGCCGCGGCTGGAGAGATTGCCGCTAGAGCGGCGCGGCTCGTAGTAGATGACAAAGTCGCCTTTCGCCGCCTCGACCTGTCGGAGATACGTGCTCGGGAAGTGGTATCGCTCTTCGGGTAGGTCGTCGTAGGTCGGGTCGACCTTGGTGGTGAGGATCGCTTTAGCCATTGTGACTGACGCCTAATTTGCTAATCCAACCTCGACCACAAGTCGACCGAGTTCAACGTCGTCAGTCGGATTAATGGACGGCGCTCCCGCGTGAGGCGATAAGCAAGGATAGCAGCAGATCGGCGTGACGGCTGCGCGCGGGCGCCCTCTCCCGCGCGTCATCGCGGCCAAAGCCCGCCATGCCAGCCTCGACGCTGCTATATGAAGTGAATGACCGACCGTAGC
Source organism: uncultured Alphaproteobacteria bacterium (assembly GCA_963741405.1). Taxonomy (GTDB): domain Bacteria; phylum Pseudomonadota; class Alphaproteobacteria; order Rhizobiales; family Beijerinckiaceae; genus Roseiarcus. The sequence goes on along the minus strand of CAVUHX010000012.1, from coordinate 4,958 downwards.
GTTCTTGATATCACGCCGGACCCGAAGAGGAGGGAAGCGCGCTCTCCACAGCCCTTTTCGGACTTTGTTGATCATGCCAACCTCATTCTTCTCGGAGACGCCGGCGCGGGTAAGACGCATCTTTTCGAGGAGGTCGCCGGCGCGGGCGGCGGGCAGTATCTCAAGGCGCGTGCTTTCCTTCTCACGCCGAATATTCCGGAAAGTGCGACCCTCTTTATCGACGCACTCGATGAGACCCGGTCCGGCCGCGGCGATCAAGACAAAATCGACGCCCTGATCAAAAAGCTATTCGAGGTTCACCCCAAGAAAGTGCGCATTTCCTGTCGGGTTGCTGATTGGCTCGGAGAGACGGACCTCGCGGCCCTTCAGACGTATTTTCAGCAACACGGCGGCGCAACGGTTCTCGCCCTTCAACCGCTGCCGCGGGCGGAACAAGCGTCAGTGCTCATGGCTGACCGGTCCTCAGGAACCCCTGCCACGCTAGCCGAGGCAAACGCGTTTCTGCTTGAAGCGGAGAACAGGGGGCTTCGCGAATTCACACTCAACCCGCAAAACCTTCTCATGCTCTGGGATGCTGTCAAAGCGGGCCAGTCGTGGCCGACGACGCATAAAGAGCTGTTCGAACTTTCGACGGCGTTGCTTCTCCGTGAGCACAACAAGGCACAGCAGCGGAGGCAGGCGGGGAAGTTCGACGGACGCGAGTTGCGAGATGCGGCCGGTGCGATCTGCGCCGTGCGCCTTGTGAGCGACGTACTCGGGGTCAGCCTGCTGGGGAACGGCGACGGGCCGGAACTCCCGAGCTATAGGAGCCTTGCGGAGGTCGATGCGGAAAAGGCGCAGGCGGCGTTGGGGCGGCGCGTATTCGTCGCCGGGCCTAGCACCGAGAGCATGGATTACGCCCATCGCACGATCGCAGAGTATCTCGGCGCGGGCTGGATTGCGGCGCAAGTTCAAACCGGCCTGCCAATCGGCCGCGTGCTTGCATTGATCGGTATCGATGGGCATCCCGCGAGCGAGCTTCGCGGGCTGCACGCATGGTTGGCCGTGCTTTCACCTGACCATGCTAACCGCCTTGTCGAAAGCGACCCCTATGGAGTGCTCACGTACGGAGATGCGGCGAGTTTGTCGCCAGGCAGCCGCCGGTATCTCCTCGAAGCGCTTGGGCGGCTTTCCGAGAAGGATCCATGGTTTCGGTCGGGCCGGAGGGAGTTGCCGGCGCTCGGGATGCTCGCTCGGCCCGACATGATCGAGAGCTTTCGCGCGATCCTCAATTCTTCGACCGCGAATTTCGAGCTGCGTTCGGTCGTGGTCGATGCGCTGGCGTCGGGCGCACCCATGCCGGCGATGTTACCAGATCTCGTGGCTGTTCTGGTCAGCGAGCAGTCACCTTTCCCGCTGCGCGCGGGCGCAATGACAGCACTCGAACGCCTCGGGCAGCCGGGAGCGAACGCGCTTGTGACCTTTTGCAAGGGTAAACCGCCACTAACCGAGAACGCGCTGCGCCTGCGCACGCTAATCATAGCGCACCGGTTCCGAGAGGATTTCAGCGCTGTGGATGTCGCCAACCTGATGGCCGATGCCATGAACTGCGACATCGAGCTGCCGGCTGGCATGTTCCTCGCCATCGGGAAAAGCTTGCCGGTCAGCGCCGTCCCGGAGGTTTTGAGCGCGATTCAGCCACCGTTGCGGGCACCGCCCGGTGTGTGGCAGCCACTAAGGATTTCAGCGGAGCAACCTGTCGCAGGTCGGCGCGTTGATCGTGCAAATTCTTCACCGCTACCTACGGGAGGCGGGCAACGCAACTTCGGCATCTGACATCCTAAGGTGGCTTCGCCTTCGGTATGCGTTCCGGGAACAATATCGGGCATATTCGGACGACGAGATTGCGGCCGAGCTGAAGAAGAGGCCCGAGCTCCTTCGCGCGATCACCATTTTGTATTTCGACACGCTCCCCAGTGACGCGCGCTGGCACGAATTTCATCCGCTCGTCCTAGGCGCCGTCGCGCGCGACGACCTTTCGCGCTGCCTCATAGATTGTCTTGCCCGCGTGCCTGAGGGGAACGAGAAGGAAGCCCTCCTCATCCAGATTGCCCTTGCGCAGTGCTGGACCGACGAGGCGTGGGCCGACAAACGCTTCGAGGAATTGTCGTCGCTGGTACAGCGGCGACCCACCCTGAGGCCCGTCTTTGACGGCATGATTTCAGGAAGATATTCAGCAATGGCGTCGCGACGAGACGGAGCGTGAAATCGCTCTGAAAACTAAGAATGCGAGCGATCTTGCGGCGACGCTTGTGAATCTCTCGCGCGATATTGCTGACGTTCGAGCCGGTAAAGCGATCGGCTGGCTCGATTGGGGCGCTCAAATCTATTTCGCGCAATTCGACGACCTTGACGGTTCGCTGACGCCGCGCGAGCGGCTTACCTCCGTCATCGGTGATGTCAACGCAGTGGCCATGCTGGAGGGGTTCGCCGTTCTGCTTGAGCAGCCCGATCTCCCGTCGCCCGCTGATGCGGCGGCGATCGCCGCCGCAGGACAGCGAGGAACTTGGTGGACCGCGCTACTCGCCGCGCTGGAAGAAGCATGGGAGGGACGCGGAGAGACGGACGAGTTCCCGGATGCGTTCTGGCGTTCGGCCTTGGCAATTCATCTCGTCGCTCCGCTTTTCGAGTACAAAGAGCAGCGTAGGAAAATCTTCCGATGGCGCGAGACGATCCTTAAGACGCGGCCGGAACTGGCGCGCGAAGCCTATGAAGGCGTCGCCCGTGTCTATCTCGGCGCAGGCAAAGGGCACATCGAGGGTCTGCATGATCTTCTCCACGAGCAGGCGCTCACAGCTTTTCGCGATGACGTGGTGCTCGCCCTTCTCGACGCGTTCCCGTTCCCGCCGGCATACGCACTTACCGATTTGCTTGACCACGCTTTCGCAGCGACCACGCGGCGCGATGATCTCTTGAGAATCGTCCGGCGCGTCGTCGCAGAGCCTCCCGGCGACAATCCCGAACATTGGGATCGATGGCTAGTCACCGGCTTCCTGCTCTCCCCGAGTGAATTCGAGCCGACGCTCAAGGCCCGTCTTGCCGTCGATCGGAATGCCGCCTGGCTTTTGCGGGACTTGACCCGGGGCGAGAATGGACAGAGTCCGACCTTTCCGCTCACGATCGCGCAAGCAGAAACGATCACCGCCCTCATTGGAGCCTTGTTCCCGGCGGCGCAGCACCCGAGCGACGTGATGCACGGCAACAGAAATCCGTGGGATGCTGCCGATTTCATTGGCCGGGTGATCAATTACCTCTCGGCATTGCCACATGCCGCCGCAACCGAAGCGCTCGAACGCTTGGTGGCCAATCCCGGCTTAAGCTCCTATGGCGATATTCTCGGGCATGCCCTCGCTCAACAACGCACACGGCGGCGTGATGCGGAATATCATCGACCGACCTGGGATGAAGCCGCAGCCGGGTTCGCAAACGGCCCGCCTGCAAACGTCGCCGATCTCTGCGCGCTTACCGCCGCCCAGCTTGAGGACATCGCCGTCCATATTCGTTCAGCGAACACCGATATCTATAAGCAATTCTGGAATTTCAGATTCGTGGTCCCGCCCGGAGACCACGCACCCGGAAGAAGCCTGTCGGGATGCCCTCCTCAATTTGCTCAGGCCACGCATGATTGTACGCGAGGCCACAGCAGAGCCGGAGGGACACATGGTCGATGACAAGCGCGCCGACATTGTGGTTGCCCGGCCTGGCATGAAGGTCGTCGTGGAGCTGAAGAAGGATACGCACCAAGAAGTTTGGAGCGCCGCGCAGGGACAACTCGATCGCTTTTACACGCGAGATCCTGAGGCCAAGGGCTTCGGAATCTACGGCGTGTTTTGGTTCGGCGAGAAGCGCGAGAAAAAATTGCCAACTCCTCCTGACAGTATCACCGCGCCAACAACCGCGATCGAGATGGCTCGCGCGTTGCACGCGCTGTTGCCCGAGAGTGCGCGCGCACGGATTGCGGTAGTTGTCTTCGATGTCGGAGCGCCCGACGCGGCTCCCCAAGGCAAAGGTCGTCGAAGGGCGTCTTGATGAACGCAATGGCGTTCGCCTTATCGGGGATGTCGGCAGGGTCGACCTCGTATTGGCGTCGCCCGAGTGCACGAACCATTCGATTGCGCGCGGCGCGCGGCCGATCGACACCGCCAGCTTCGAGTCCGGATTGTATATCCTCCCCGTCCTCCGCGTTTGGAAACCTCGGTTCCTCGTCCTGGAGAATGTCGCGCGGATGCGGCGCTGGGTTGGATGGAACGGCTTCCTGCGAAAGCTTTCGAGCGCCAGTTACGAGTGCGTGGTGGTCATTCTCGATGCGCAGCGCTTTGGGGTCCCACAGGCACGGCGTCGAATGTTCCTATTGGCTTCCCGCGACGTGACGCCGCCTCTCGAAATTCCGGGCGCGACGGCGAGGGCACGCACTGCGGCTGAGGTTCTTGATCCTCCGGGTACGCACGCGGCGAAGCCGGTGTATTGTCGGCCGCGCCCGCTCGCCGAGGCAACAATCGAGCGAATCCAGCGGGGACGAAAAGGGGTAGGAGACGCCGACGACTTCATAATCGTATACTACGGCTCGGACGCCGCCGGCGGATGGCAGTCCCTCGATAGGCCTCTTCGAACATTGACCACACTCGACCGTTTCGGCTTGGTGTCCGGGGCCGGAAGGAGCGCAACTCTCCGAATGCTTCAAGTCCCGGAATTGAAGCGCGCTGCGGGATTCCCCGATGAATTCAAGCTCGATCGGGAATCACGGCGGGATCGAATTCGCCTCATCGGGAACGCCGTATGCCCGCCGGTAATGAAGGCCGTTGTTGAGGGCCTGCTGATAGAAGCGAGCGCGAAACACCCGCTGCATCCCAGACACTGTGAGCTTGCTGCGGTGTAGCTCCGTTTTGCGCCTCAAGCGCCGCCGACTCACCCCTCCATAA
>CAVUHX010000011.1:0-61131 GCA_963741405.1 uncultured Alphaproteobacteria bacterium | reverse complement strand
AAGGGCAAGCCGTGGAGCTTTCTGCATGTCTCGAAGGCCGAGATCGATCTTGATCCGGCGATCGATCTTTACGGCCCCGCGGTCTATGCCAAGGCAGCCGAGAATCTTCGCCGGATGATCGCCGCCGGCGTGCTCATGCGCGACGACAAGCCCTGTTACTACGCCTATCGGCTGACCTGGCGCGATCGCATCGAGACGGGCTTTGCGGCGGTCGCATCGATCGCAGCTTATGCCGAGAACCGCATCCGCAGGCACGAGCTGACGACGCCGGTGAAGGAAGACGATCGCGTGCGCCAGATCGAGGCGGTCGAGGCGCAGACCGGTCCGGTCATGCTGGCCTATCCCGAGGCGCCCGCGGTCGACGCCTTGCTCGCGCGGGCCGCCGAGGAAAAGCCGGCGGTCGACGTCACCGCCGACGATGGCGTACGCCACCAGCTCTGGGTGATCGACGACGAGGCGGCCATTGCGGCGCTCACGTCCGCGGTCGACGCTCTGCCTGCGCTCTATATTGCCGACGGCCATCACCGGTCGGCCGCGGCCCTGCGCGTGGCGCTGGCGCGCGCTGAGGAGGACGGTTATTTCCTCGCCGTGCTGCTGCCGCAGCAACAGATGACGATTCTCGATTACAACCGCGTGTTGCGCGATTTGAACGGGCTTGGCTCCGAAGACGTCCTGCGCGAGGTCGGACGGCGCTACGTGATCGAGCCGAGCGATCAGCCGGTTCGCCCGGCTCGCCAGGACGAGCTCGGTATGGTTCTCGGCGGACGCTGGTATCGTCTCGCGCTACGGCCCGAGGTCGCGGCCGAGGCTGCACGCAGCGGCGACCCGGTCGCGCGACTGCCGGTCACCCTGCTCGCGAAAAACCTGATCGAGCCGGTCTTCGGCATATCCGATCCGCGCCGCGACAAGCGCATCGACTTCGTTGGCGGCGGCCGCGGCCTCGGCGAGCTCGAGCGGCTCGTGTCCTCCGGCGCGATGGCGGTCGCTTTCGCGCTCTATCCGACGCAGATGAGCGACCTCATGGCGGTCGCCGACGCGGGCGCGATCATGCCGCCGAAATCGACCTGGTTCGAACCCAAGCTCGCCGATGGCATGGTCAGCCACATGCTGGATTGATTCCCGCGCGTGATAGCCGGGACGCCGATCAGACGAATGTCACTGCGCCCGGCCTTCACGTCCGTAAAGCAGCAGCATCGCCACGATCACGGCGCCGTAGATGATCTGCCGCCCGGCGTCGGGCATCTGGATGACCGAAAGGATCGATTGCAGGAGCGTGATCAGGATCACGCCGGCGACCGTGCCGAAATAGCTGCCCCGCCCGCCCAGGATCGAGGCGCCCCCGAGCACGACCGCGGCGATGGCCGGCAGGAGATAGGCGTCGCCCATGGCCTGCGCCGCCTTGCTGGCGTAGCCCGCCAGCAACACTCCGCCGAAAGCGGAAAGACCGCCGGCGATCGCGAATGCGATCAGCACGATCCTTTGTGTGTCGATCCCCGACAGATAGGCGGCGCGCTCGCGGTTCCCGATTCCGTAGACCGAGCGGCCGAAGGTCGTGCGGTTGAGCAGGAACACGGCGCCGGCGCCGATGACCGCCCAGACGAGCAGCGCATTCGGCAGGCCGAAGGCCAGATCGCCCGTCGCGAGAGCCCGCATCGCCGGCGACGATGAATCCTGCGGCGAGAAGCCGCCGGTATGTACGACCATCAGCCCCTGCGCGACGGCATTGACGGCAAGAGTGACGATCATCGAGGGGATGCGCAGATAGGCAACGCCGAAACCGTTGACGAGGCCGAGCGCGATCCCGCAGGCGACGCCGAACGGGATGGCGAGGGTCTCGCCGACCGGCCCCCAGCCGGTCGCCGCGGTCGACATCATGCCGCCGACCGCGACCACCCAGGGGATGGATAAGTCGATCTGGCCGAGCAGGATGACGATCATCGTGCCTGTCGCGATGACGCCCAGGAACGAGGCGACCTTCAATTGCTGCAGCAGGTATTCGGGCGAGAGAAAGTTGCGCGAATAGAGGGAGCCGACGAGAAGCAGCGCGACGATGCACCCGAAAGCGATCACAACCGGACGGTCGACCCTTTTCAGGAGCCCGTTAGATAGCTTCAGCTGCGCCCGCGCGCTCATTCGAACAGTTCCAACCGGTTGCGAACTTGGAACAGGCGCGCTGCGCCGAGCGATATTGCGGCGAGCAGCACCAGGCCCTGAAACAAAGGCTGCCACAGCGGATCAAGGTTGAACACGAAAAGCAGATCGCCGATCGTCCGAAACATCAGCGCGCCGAAGATCGCGCCGATGGCGCTGCCCGAGCCGCCATAGAGCGAGACGCCGCCGAGAACCACCGCCGCGATCGAATAGAGCGTGTAGGTTCCGCCATTGGCGGCCGAGGCTTCACCCGAATAGGTGACGAAGGTCAGGAACAAGCCGCCCATCGACGCGGCGAGGCCGGAGAGGACATAGGCGAAGAATTTCGCGCGATCGACCGGAACGCCCGACATGAAGGCGGCCTGCTCCGAGGAGCCGACCGCGTAGGCCGCCCGCCCGATCAGCGAACGGCGGTATGGGACCCAGACGATGAGGACGACCGCGGCGAGCGCCAGCAGGCTCGCCGGCAGGACGCCGAGCGCGCGGCCGGTCAGCGCGTCGGCGAGGGGCCCGTACACGTCCCCGCCGGGCGTCGGGCGAAGAACGAGCGCGAGGCCGAAGAAGACCGCGCCGGTGGCGATGGTGGTGACGATCGGCTGCAGGCGCCCGACAATGACGACAAGGCCGTTGATCGCGCCGCAGGCGAGGCCGGTCAGGAGAACGCCCACGACGCCGAGCGCGGCTGTCCATGCTGTTCCGACGACGATCCACGACGCGAGGCAATTGGTCAGCACGAACACCGCCCCGACCGAGAGGTCGATGCCGGCGGTAATCACGACGAAGGTCTGCGCCATCGCTACCAGCGCCAGCAGGACGCCCTTGTTGGCCGCGGTCTGGACGACATTGGCGCTGAAGCCCGCGGGATGATTGCTCGCGTAGATCGTGAACATCAAGACAAAGAGGCCGATCGCGACGAGCGTAGCGCGGTTCTGGCCGAGGACATAGCGCCATTCGCTCATTGGCTTCGCCCCGCTGCAAGCGCAGCCGCGGGCTCATCTGCGATGTTGAGCGCGCTGCTGATGAGGGCGCGCTCGGTGATCTCGTCGCCGACGAGAACACGTCTGATCGCGCCGTCGTAGAGCACCAGCGCTCGATCGCAGCAGCCGATCAGTTCTGCGTAGTCGGTGGTGTAAAAGACGATCGCCGCGCCGGAATCGGCAAGGCGGCGCAAGAGTTGATAGATTTCCTGCTTGGTGGCGACGTCGATGCCGCGAGTCGGATCGTTGAGCAGGATGATGCGCGGTTCGGCCATCAGCCACTTCGCGATGACGACCTTCTGCTGATTGCCGCCCGACAGCGCGCCCGCCGGAATGTCCGGCGAGGCCGCTCGGATCGCCAGGAGGTCGATCATGCCGGCGACCAGCCGATCTTCGCGGGCGCGATCGATGATTCCGCCGCGCGCGATGCGCTCGAGCGCAGCGAAGGAGAGGTTCGCGCTGACCGACATCGGCAGCATCAGCCCCTCCGTCTTGCGATCCTCGGGGATGAGCGCCATGCCGACTGCAGGCGATTTCGCCGCATCGCGGGCTCGAAGGCGAGACGACTCGGCCCGCGACACGGACCTCGCCCGAGACGCCGCGCAACACGCCGAAGAGCGCAAGCAGCAGCTCGCGCTGTCCCTGCCCGTCAAGGCCGCCGAGCCCGACGACCTCGCCCGCGCGCGCATGGAAGGAAATGTCGCGCAGCCGGTCCGCCCAGCCGAGGTTCTTCACTTCGAGCAGCGGCGCCGCTCCTTCGTCGCGGGCCGGCGGCTTCGGCGGAAAGACGTGACTCAGCTCGCGGCCGATCATCATCTCGACGACCTCGTCGTCGGACTTCGTTCCGGCGACGTAGCTCGCGACATTGGAGCCGTTGCGAAAAACCGTACATTCGTCGGCGAGCTCGGCGATCTCGTGCATGCGGTGCGAGATGTAGAGGAGCGCGAGCCCCTCGTCGCGCAGGCGCTTGAGCACCACGAACACTTTGCCGACGTCCGCAGCCGTCAGCGCCGACGTCGCCTCGTCGAGGATGAGAATTCGGGGTTCGCGCGCCAGCGCCTTGGCGATCTCGACCATCTGCCGCCGCGAAAGGGGCAGATCCTTGACGAGGGCCATCGGGTGAATGTCGGACGCGCCGGCGCGCGCGAGCGCTTCCTCTGCGATGCGGCGCTGGGCGCGCCGGTCGATGAGCCCGAACCTCATCGGCGGATTGCTGATGGCGATGTTGTCGGCGACCGACAAGTCGGGAACGAGCGACAGCTCCTGGAAGATGCAGACGATGCCGGCGCGGTTCGCGGCGGCGGGGGAGTTGAAGGCGACGTCCGCCCCGTCAAGCATGATGCGGCCGGCGTCGGGCCGGACGACGCCCGACAGGATCTTGATCAGCGTCGACTTGCCGGCGCCGTTCTCCCCGAAGATGGCGTGGATGCGTCCCGTCACGACGGACAGGCTCGCATTCTCGAGCGCGCGCACGCCGCCATAGCGCTTCGACACGCCCTCCATCCTGAGGATCGGGGCGGCGGGCTCAGGTCGCGTCACGGCCTCGGTCCTTGCGCGGCGGGATAAGCGGCGCCGCGGATCGCGCGGCGCCGATAATGCTACTTGTTCTCCTTCGTCTGCCCCATGATCTCGGCGGCGCTGAAGTTGATGTTGCAGGTCGGGAAGGAGTTGCCGACAAAGAAGTTGTCGCCGAGCTTGGAATAATAATTCTCGCCGTCCTTGAAGTTCGGGTCTTCGGCGGTGGCGAGCGGCAACTTGACCGACTGCGGCACGACCTGCCCCTCGAGCGCGGCGATGGCGACCTTGATCGCGACCGCCACCTGCGCCGGGCCGGTGCCGCCGGAGGAGCATTTCAATCCCTCTCCAGAAAGCTTGGCGCAGAACTTGCGAAAGCCGTTCTCGGTTTCGCCGCCGAACGGCGCCATTGGCTGCTTTGCGTCGAGCATGGCCTGCACGACGCCGGTGTCGCCGCCCTGGGCGGTGAAGCCGTCGAAATGCTTCTGCACGGCGATCGCGTCCGCGGTCACCTTTTGAGCGTCTGCGTCGGCCCACTTGCCGTAGACCTCGATGATGTCCCACTTCTTGCCGGTCTTGTCGAGCGTCTCGTGGATGCCATCGTGACGGTCGCGGTCGACGGAAGTCCCCGACACGCCGCGCACCTCGAGGATCTTGCCGCCGTTCGGCAGATGGCTGTCGAGCCATTTCGCCCAGTAGACGCCGAGGCCCTTCTGGTCGACGTCGACGTTGATCGCGTCCTCGCTGTCGAGAATGTTGTCGAACGCCACGAGCACGACGCCCGCGTCGTTGGCGCGCTTGATCACCGGCTTGAAGGCCGCCGGGTTCTGGGCGTTCGACGACGATCGCGTCGAAGCCGGAATCGATGAAATTGTTGACCGCGGCGATCTGCGCGGCGACGTCCTCGCCGGTCGAGACGACCTTGAACTCCTTGAGCTTCGCCGCGACGTCGGGCTGGGCGGCATAGGCTTTCGCGGTCTGGATCATCTGGATGCGCCAAGTGTTGGCGATATAGCCGTTGGCGAGCGCGATGCGAAAGGGCGGCTTCTTCGCGGGCCACTTGAAGAATTTGGTCTTGTCCGTCCATGGGACGAAGCATCCGGGCTCGGCGGCGGGTCCCGCAACGACCTCGGGCCCGGCGGCGTAGGCTGGCGCGGCGATTGCGCAAGCGGCCGCCACCCCTGCGAAAGCGGAAAGTACGAGAGCGCGAACAGACAGCATGGTCTTTCTCCCTGAATGGTTTCGTTTCCTCTTGGCCTTGCGGGCCGCCTCTTTTGGCCGGCGTCCTGATTTCGTTTTCAAAGCCGGGGCGGCAAATCGTGAAAGGAAGCGCCCGGATAACAGTGTCGGCTGATTCTATCGGACCGGCTTCTTGCTGACATGTTACTATAACCCGGGCCGGCCCCAGCGCAAGCATGAGCGCCGACGGTCCAGGGCGGCGAAAAAAAAAGGCCCGCGTGGATCACTCCACGCGGGCCTGGGGTCGCTGCGCCGAAGCGGCGCGCGTTACTTCTTCTGGTCGCGCGCCTTGAGGGCCGCGCCGAGAATGTCGCCGAGCGAGGCGCCGGAGTTGGCCGATCCGTATTGCGCGATCGCCTCCTTCTCCTCGGCGACTTCCAGCGCCTTGATGGAGACAGCGACCTTGCGCGCACGGCGGTCGAACTGGGTGATCCGCGCGTCGACCTTCTCCCCGACCGAGAAGCGCTCGGGGCGCTGGTCGCCGCGGTCGCGGGCGAGTTCGTTGCGCTTGATGAAGGTGGTCAGGTCGGTGCCGGCGATCTTGACCTCGAGTCCGCCGTCCTTGACCTCGAGAACCTCGCAGGTCACCACCGAGCCCTTGCGCATGTCGCCCTCGCCGGCGTCCTCGCCGACTTTCTTGGCGGCGAAGGGGTCGCTCGCGAGCTGCTTGATGCCGATCGCGATGCGTTCCTTCTCGATGTCGACGTCGAGGACCTTGGCGCTGACCCTGTCGCCCTTCTTGTAATCCTCGATCGCCTGCTCGCCCGGACGCGTCCAGTCGAGGTCGGACAGATGCACCATGCCGTCCACGTCGCCGTCGAGGCCGATGAACAGTCCGAACTCGGTCTTGTTCTTGACTTCGCCCTCAACCGTCGAGCCGACCGGATGCTTCTCGGCAAAAGCCTCCCACGGATTTTGCAGGGTCTGCTTGAGGCCGAGCGAGATGCGGCGCTTGGAGGCGTCGACCTCCAGCACCTGGACCTCGACCTCCTGGCTCGTCGAGACGATCTTGCCGGGATGGACGTTCTTCTTGGTCCAGGACATTTCGGAGACGTGGATGAGGCCCTCGATGCCCGGCTCGAGCTCGACGAACGCGCCGTAGTCGGCAATGTTCGTCACCCGGCCCTTGAGCTTCTGGCCGACGCTATAGCGGGTCTCGATATTCGACCACGGATCTTCCTGCAACTGCTTCATACCGAGCGAGATGCGGTGGGTCTCGTGGTTGATCTTGATGATGCGCACCTTGACTTGCTGGCCGATGGTCAGCACTTCGCCCGGGTGATTGACGCGCCGCCACGCGATGTCGGTGACATGCAGGAGGCCGTCGATGCCGCCGAGGTCGACGAACGCGCCGTAGTCCGTGAGGTTCTTGACCGTGCCGTCGATCACCTGGCCTTCGGCCAGATTGGCGACGATCTCGTGGCGCTGCTCGGCCCGGCTCTCCTCGAGCACCGTGCGGCGCGAAACCACGATGTTGCCGCGCCGCCGATCCATCTTCAGAATCTGGAACGGCTGCGGGACATTCATCAGCGGCGCGACGTCGCGCACCGGGCGGATGTCGACCTGGCTGCGCGGAAGGAAGGCGACCGCTCCGTCGAGATCGACGGTGAAGCCGCCCTTGACCTGGTTGAAGATCACCCCTTCGACCTTCTCGCCCTTCTCGAACGCCTGCTCGAGCTTGACCCAGCTCTCCTCGCGGCGCGCCTTGTCGCGCGAGATGACGGCCTCGCCGAGCGCGTTCTCGATGCGCTCGAGATAGACCTCGACTTCGTCGCCGACTCCCGGGGCGGGATCGCGGCCGTGGTTTGTGAATTCCTTGAGGGCGACGCGGCCCTCCGTCTTCAGGCCGACGTCGATGACGGCCATGTCCTTTTCGATGGCGACGACCCGGCCCTTGACGACCGAGCCCTCGAAGGCCTCGTCATCCCCGTAGGTCTCGCTGAGAAGCGCGGCGAAATCCTCGCGCGTGGGCGCGGAGGCGTGAGTTTGCGACATTGGTTCTCCTGATGTGCCCGAATTCGGGCGGCGCCGGCAGTTGGGTTTGCGTTGACGGGACCAGGCATTCACTCGCCGGGAAGAGCGCGTCGTTACGCGATCTTCTTACCGCTCAATTGAAAAAGCGGGCCGGCGCATAGGCCGGCGGACGAACGCCCGGGCTCGCGCCCCTCCAGGACCGAAGGCCCCTGAGGCGCAAGGCGTTGCGCGTAGCAGATATGACACGAGCGGACAAGCTGAAAACGACGCAGCTGAAAACGACGCCGGCCAGAGCCATTACTCCAACCTCCCGCTTGCCGCGCTAGCAATTCTCGAGCGCTCACTCTTCCTCGACGTCGGTGTCGGGGCGGTCGCCGCCCTTCGCCGTCTCGTCATGCCAGCGGCCCTGCGAGTCCTCGTACGAGATGTCCGTGGTTTCGCCGCCGACCCGCTGCTCGGCTGCCGCCCGCTCAGCGGCCCTCCGCGCCAAGTCATGGCTAGAAAACGTCTCCGAAATGACATCGCCGACGCGGTAGGCCCAGCCGCCGTCGTGCTCGATGATGTGGTAGGTCACTTTGGGCATTGCAAGCCTTCCTCCGTCCCTGCCGGCGCCTCCTGCCCGCCATGGCGAACGGAGAACCGGTTGAGCGAAACGCGCCACGACCCTGAGGCGATCCGGTTCGCGGCGGGCGCATCGAGGCGCCCGCAGATCACGACTTCGTCGATCTTGATGTCGCCGATCAGGCCGGTCGCCACGAAGTCCACCGGATCGGAGGTCTTCTCCGTCGCGGTGAGATCGGCATAGGGCGAGAGTCCGTGCTTGACGAAGCTGACGGTGATCTCGCCGTCCTTCGGCTGCGCCGCCCCGGGCTTCGAGGCGAGCGCGACGCCGAGCGTGACGCGCCCGTTGGCGACTGCGACAGGAAAGGTCACTTGCTGGCCGGGTTTCAGGTCGACCGTCGCGGCGGGGAATTGCACAGGCGCGGCGCCGGACGGAACTGCGGAGCCGACAGGGACGCCGCCGGCAGCCAAGGCAACCCACGCGGCCAACATTCTCCGCATCTTTCGCCTTTCCCATCGCGGCCGACGACGAGTGTCCGGCCGCCTGGCGTCAGGCATTCTCGCCGCCATACAGGCGGCGGGTCAATTCCCGGATTCCCCGACCGCTCCGGCCGCGCTTGACAAGGCGGCCGGTGGGGCAAAGAAGGTCTGCCGATATGCTGAAAGTCTGGGCTGTGGGACCGCGTGCGGGCGACAATCGGAGCGATGTCCCCAATCGGCGGCGGTCGATCTGATGCCTGACTTCGTTGACCGCCTCGCCAACGCCCTTCCAGACGCGGCGATCCTCGTCCTCTTCGCCGTCGTCTTCGGCTTCGTCGGGGGCACGGTCTCCTATTTGTCCAACCGACTCTGGTTCCGGCATTGGCCGGCCCATAGCCCTTACGAAGACCGGCTCGCCGATACAGCCCACACCAGCCTGCTGGGTTTTTCCGTCTTCGTGCTGGCGCTCCTCATCAGCAACAGCTTCTCCGCCCTGTCCAAGGCCGAGGAGGCGGTGCGGCATGAAGCGATTGAAGTTTCGCGGATGGCTCGCGACCTCGACGCGCTCGGCCAGCCGGCGCAAGACGCCAAACGCGCCCTCGTCGCCTATGCGCACGACGCTGCCGGCGACGAATGGACGCGCCTCGCCAGAAGGCCAAACTCTCTGTCGCCGCTCGCGCAGAGCGACCTGAACGCTCTCTGGGCGGTGGTCCGGGCAATCCAGCTGAACACGGAATCGGCGAGCCCCAACGTGCGCGACGAGCTCGGCGGCGATCTGCTCCGGATCGAAACCCTCAGAGGGAGCCGTCTGTCGGCGGCGACGGACGACGTCCCTGATATTTTCTGGCTGATCCTGTTGATGTTTGTGATCGCGGCGTCGTTCCTGAGCGGGCGGGAGGCGCCGAAACGCTTCGGCATGCAGATCAATCTGATCCATATGTCCGCGATCGGCCTCGCCGTCGGCCTCGTGGTCGTTCTCAGCAATCCCTTCCGCGGCGACACCAGCGCCAGCCCGCAGATCATTCTCGACGCCTTGTGACCGGAAACGGACGGGCGAGAAGCGCTGGCGCCGACGCCGACGAATCCCGCCGGCTATAGCGCACGCGACTCGGAAAAAAGCCCGGCAAAAGGTTGACCTCCGAGCCTGCCGGCAGGGCCACCGATGTGGCCGACCGAATCGCAGTTTCCGGGCGGGAGAACAAAATGGACTGGAGCCAGGCGGAGCATAGTTACGAGGAACTTCGTGAGATCGTCATAAGCGTCATGCTCGACAGCAGCAATAGCGGACCGGAGAAATTCGAAAAAATATTGGAAAAAACCGCGCTTGAACTTTACAGACAGGACTCTGCTTCCCACGGAAATCAGTCCTTCTCCTATGGCTCTGCCACTCAACTGAATCCGAACGATGCCGAACTGGTTCTCGACATCGTCTGGGACCTGTTCCGGCAGGGGATCGTCACCCTCGGCGCGAACGCGTCAAATCCGGGCTGGCCATGGATTCGGCTCAGCCGCTTCGGCGAATGCGCCCTCCACCAGAGCCCCTATCGCGTTCATAACAAGGCGGGGTTTGTCAAAGCCTTGCGCGACGAAGTTGCCGATATATCGCCCGAGGCGATGGTCTATTACCGCGAAGCGGTCTCTGCCTTTTACATGGACTGCCTTCTCTCGGCTTGCGTGATGCTCAGCATAGCGGCGGAAAGCGAGTTTCTGAGGCTGCTGGCTGTGGCCAAGACCAGCGAAGCCTATGGGAACTATTTTTCCCGGATCGGCGACGGGATGAGCATCAGGACGAAAATCGCGCGGTTCCAGGACGCCATCAAACCCATTCTCGGTCTTTTTCCCAAGATCGGCGACCGAGGAATTGGATAACAACTTCAATCTCACACAGTCTCTCATTCGCATTGTGAGGAAAGAGTTGGGGCAGCCGTCCGGCGCCAATCCACCCTCGCGGGACCAGGCGTTCGTCTATCTTCAGCTGTTCATCCCCTTCGCCGAGCAGCTCATGCAGCTGCGCCACCAGCTGAGCGAACCGGCGCGTCCCCGGCTTGTCCGCACGACCTGAGCGGAACTTTCGCATTCCCGTTTTGAGCCTTTTCAATGCGTTGCGGCGCCATTTCCGGCCGATCATCGAACGTCTCCATTTTCGGGCCTCGCTCCGTGCGCCATCCGAGCGGGCCCCCGTCTCATGGGGGTTGCTCGATTGGGACCAACAACCAAGCATAGCGGCCATTCTCTCTTTTGTACACTATTTGTTCTTATTACAGATCTGGTTATGCAATACTCTTATCGAATCGCCGCCGGCTCGATCTCCTCGTTCGAATGAGCCTTCCGCGGGGCGCTCCCGCCTCGGGTTTGACCCCCGATTGTGAGATCGTTCCCGGCGATTCTCGGTGAACGGCGCTCACGACCTCCGTGAGGCCGTTCATTCCCGGGGAGGAAACCATGCCCGCCACGATCCAGTTCGGTTCGACGGGGGGACGACGTCAGGTCAAATGTCATTGAATTTGGGGACTAAAGTCGCGGCTCGGTTGTCGATCAGCTCGTTCCCGGGTTATCGAGCTGAAGCCGGTCCGAAAAGCGCCGCGATTGACAAATCAGGTCTTGAGTTTGCCGCTTCAAGCTATAGGGGGATGGACGCCACGGAAGACCGCCATCCCCGGCCGCCCGCGGGTCGCCTCAAACAGCCGAAGTTCCCTGCGACAGCCTGTCTGTCCCCGGTTATCCCTCTTGGGTCATGCGACTCCGCAACCCGTTCAATGAAACGCGCCGCAGAGCGCCCGCTGCGGCGTTTCGCGGGCGCCAGGGCGAAACAGCGCCGCCAGATTCCCACCGTTCTCCGCGTTATGGCGGCCGGCTGCCCGTCCCCTCGCGCTCTGCTGCGGCGGCGCTTGCGCGATTTGCGGCGAGGCGCGGCATGACCGAGGCGGCTCTCGTGATCGGCTATGGCAACGGCCTGCGGAGCGACGACGGCGCCGGGCCGAGGGTCGCCGAACTTCTGGCGACGGATGACGACGTGGCCGTGCTGGTGCGCCACCAACTGGTTCCGGAACTGGCCGACGACTTGCGGGGCCGCGAGGTGGTGGTGTTCGTCGATGCGGCGACGACGCTCGCGCCCGGCGCGGTCGCCGCGCGCAGCCTGACGGCGTCCACGGCGGCGCAGGCCCCCGGGCTGACCCACCATTGCGATCCGGACGGGCTGCTGCTCCTGGCCGAACGGCTGTACGGCGCCCGGCCGCGCGCCTTCCTGGTCACGGTCGGCGCCGTCATCGTTCGCGCTCGGCGACGAGTTGTCGCCCCCGGTCGCCGCCGCCCTGCCCGAGGCGGCCGCTGTCGTCCGCCGCCTGCTCGCTGCGTCGGAATAGCCAGTGGTCAAAATCTGACGTTTGGTTCCCGTGAGGGGTGGATAGCGGCCGGTCGTGCTGCCAGCTTGAGGTTGCAACCTACCCACTCTCGCAATCCCGCAGTCCCAGTCCACGGTTTTCCGGTTACCACTTCTGGTCTTTCATGCGGACCTCGACCTGCGATCTTGGGATCGCTTTTCCAAGCGCCTTCGACATTTCGTCTCGGTCCGCTAACCGCACCTGCTCGATGCATATGTTGAGTTCCTTCAGAATCAGTTGTCCGACTCCGAGGGCTCCCGGTTCGTTGTCTTTGACGATGATCCCGTCCGGGTGCTGCGCGTCGCCCTTGTAACGAGATCCGGGGAATCTGATCCATTTCGACTGGTCGGCCAGCCACGAAATCCTTTCTTGGCCCTTTTGCTCAATCTTTTGCGGGCGCGCTCGATCATTGCCGCCATCCGGTACGGTGAAGCTCACGCACCGCCGTTTCCCACTCCAGGTCGAGCCTTTCGAGCTAGCGGGCGCTTGTAGTTGCGCATGATACAGGACGTTATCATGCGCAAGATTTTCCGAAGGGGGCGCATTGGATCGTTCGGTAAAACAACGTTGTGATAACAGTCATTATCATACACGAAACTGCCTACGCCAACCGGGGAGGGCCGTGAATTGTCTGGTACGGATTCATTCCGTATGCTATAGTGAGGCGACGAACTTAGGAGGTTCCATGCCCCGCGCCCATACCGACAACGGCCGCGTCGAATTGCGGCTCCGCCCCGAAGACAAGGCGACGCTGACTCGCGCCGCTTCGCTGAAGCGGCTTGATCTGACCGGCTACATTCTCGGCAACGTGCTGCCGAAGGCCGAAGCGGATATCGCCGAGGCCGAACGGCTCACGCTTTCGGAGCGCGACTCGTTGCGTGTCCTCGCACTCTTGGAAAATCCGCCGGCGGCTCCTGACCGACTCGTGCGCGCCGCGAAGGCCGGCTTCACGCTGCCATGACGGCGATCGTCTGGGACGAAGCGCCGATCGCCAAGCAACACGACCGCGCCGCCTTCGATTGCGGCGACGCCGATCTCAATCTCTATCTGCACAAGTTCGCGCGCCAGAACAATGAAAGCGGCGGCGCGAAATGTTTCGTTGCCGCACCCTCGAACGCGCTGGCGCGCATCCTCGGGTTCTACACGCTGAGCCCCGCGTCGCTCGAATACAGCCGCACGCCCGCTCTGGCGAAGAGAGGCCTCGCCCGTTACGACGTGCCCGTGTTCCGCCTCGGTCGGCTCGCGGTCGATAACTCGGTGCAAGGCCGGGGCCTCGGCGGCGCTCTCCTGCTGCGCGCCGCCCATCGCTGCATCCGCGTCGCGCAGGATGTCGGCGGCGTCGCCCTGCTGATCGACGCCAAGAACGATCGCGCCGCGCGCTGGTACGAAAGCTGTGGCGCTCTGCGCCTGGACGATGCGCCGCTTTCGCTCGTCCTGCCACTCGCCACGGCCGCCGACGCGCTTAGGCGCGGAAGCTAGCCCGACTTTTGCGCCAGACTTTTGGAACGAAAACTGCGCGCAAAATCAACTGCATTCGCGTGTTCCACAAGTCTTGATATTTGGAAAAATGCGAACTCGCCTTCGGGTCGATTTGCCCGAGTTGCCGCGCCATCTCGGGGACGGCCGCTCTTTGCGCACTCCGCCCATTAAAACGAGTTCCAAACATTCGGTCGTGACCACCGGAGCGCGACGAATATCGGTTCGGCCACGCCGTCCTTGCGCAGAGCGCAGCGACGAAGCCGTCCTGAGCTCGTAGAGCGCCCTGCGATCCCCGAATTCATCCCGCTTCAGTTGCGCACGGTGTCCAGCACCTCGCCCTCGGCGCCGACCAGGCGGATCTCCAGGGGAATTGCGCCGTCGGCGTGGGTCGAGCAGCTGAGGCAGGGATCGTAGGCGCGGACCACCGCCGACACCCGGTTCAAGACCCCTTCCTGGAGTTTGCGCTCGTGGATGAAATGGCGGCTGACCTGGTCGACGCCGCGGCTGATCGCCAGATTGTTGTGGCCGGTGGCGACGATCAGATTGGCCCAGGTGATGGCGCCCAATTCATTGACCTTGTAGTGGTGGATCAGGATGCCGCGCGGCGCCTCGGCGATGCCGACGCCCTCGAGCGCGTTCACTCCGGCCCGCGCTCGCACGTGGGTGTCGAGGATGGCCGGCGAATCCAGCAGCGCTTCCAGCCGTTCGAGAGCGTAGACGATCTCCACCAGCCGGGCGTAATGGAAGTGGAAAGAGCTTTGCACCACGGCGCCGAACCGTTGATGGTATTCGGCGAACTCGATGTCGGCCTGGGGGGCGCCGCAGTGGGTGGCGACGTTGAGCCGGGCCAGCGGACCGACCCGGTAAATCCCCTCGGGATAGCCGAGCGGCTTGAAATACGGCGCTTTCAGATAGGAAAATGGCACGCTGGCTTCGCCGATATAGCGCAAGTACTCGTCATTCGGCATGGCCGCCACCGCCACCTTGCCGTCGGCGCCGACGAAACGCACCGAGCCGTCGTAGAGCTGCAGGCCGCCGCCGGCGTCGACCAGGCCGGCGTACATGGTGGGAGAATTGCCGAAATAGGCGATCTCGTCGGGGAAACTGTCGACCACGCCCTTGAAGAACGCCAGGGTGCGCGCGGCGATGGCCTTGGCCTCGGGCAGGCCGAGGAGGATGCGTTCGCGCACCGCCGGGTCGAGCGGAGCGTTGACGCCGCCGGGTACGATCCAGGACGGATGGATGCGTTCCTTCGCCAGGCCCTCGATCACCTGCTGGCCGAACTTGCGTAGCGCGATGCCGTCGCGGGCCATGTCGGGATGGTCCTCGAGCACCCCGATGATGTTGCGCCGCTCGGGCGCGCTGTCGAACCCCAGGAGCAGATCAGGGGCGGAAAGGTGGAAGAAGCTCAGCGCGTGCGACTGGATGATCTGGCCGCAATGCAGCGCCTCGCGCAGCTTGGCTGCGGCGGGGGGGATGCGCACGCTCATGATGGCGTCGCAGGCCTTTGCCGAGGCGAGAAGATGGCTGATCGGGCAGATGCCGCAGATACGGGCGGTGATCGACGGCATCTCGTAATAGGGCCGTCCCTCGGTGAACTTCTCGAATCCGCGCACCTGGGTCACGTGGAAGGAGGTGTCGGTCACATGGTCGTCGTCGTCGAGCTTGATGGTGATCTTGGCGTGGCCCTCGATCCGCGTCACCGGGTCAATCTTGATTGTCTTCATGGCGGCCTCCTCAGCCGAACCGGACGCTGGATTTGAGGTCGGGGACGCGCCCCGCCAGCAATTCCTCGAGGACGAACAGGATCGCCTTCGCCGAGGGCGGACACCCCGGGACGTGCAGATCGACCTTGACCACGTCGTGCAGCGGCACCGCCTGCTTGAGCAGGGCCGGCACCCCCTCGGTGGGGATGACCTTGCCGGTGTCCGCGCGGTCCACGTAGACCTCCTCCAGGATGCCTTTGACCGACAGCGGATTGCGCATCGCCGCGACGTTGCCTGTGACGGCGCAGTCGCCCAGCGCCACCAGGATGCGGCTGTTGCGGCGCATCTTGCGGATCTTCTCGAGGTCGTCCTGGCTGCTGACCGCCCCCTCGACGATGGCGACGTCGATATCGGGCGGAAATTCCTGGGCGTCGACCAGCGGCCCATAGACCACGTCCGCCCTCTCGGCGACGCCAATGAGCGCCTCGTCGATGTCGAGCAGAGACATGTGACAGCCGGAGCAGCCGTCGAGCCACATCGTCGCCAGTCTGGCCTTTTTCATGCCGCAGCCCCCTTCTTCATGGCCAACCGGGCGACCGCGGCGTTGCTGCGGGTCATCTCCTCGACCGCCTGGCCCTTCTCGACCAGGGCGCCGGTGGGGCAGACCTGGACGCACTTTCCGCAGCTGGTGCAGTTGCGCGATTCGCCCCAGGGCCGATTGAGTTCGGCCACCAGCCGCGAGCCGATGCCGCGGTTGGCGATGTCCCAGACGTGCGCGCCCTCGATCTCGTCGCAGACCCGCACGCAGCGGCCGCACAGGATGCAGCGATTGTGGTCGAGGACGAAACGCGGATGTGACACTTCCACCGGCAGGCGGGGCGAGTTGTAGGGGTAGCGGACATGGGTTACGCCCAGGCTCTGGGCCAGCGCCTGCAGCTCGCAATGACCGTTGGAGACGCAGACCGCGCAAAAGTGATTGCGTTCAACGAACAGCAGCTCCAAAGCCAAGCGGCGGTGACGGTTCAGCCGCTCAGAATTGGTGGTGACCGCCATGCCGCGCTGGGCCGGAGTGGTGCAGGCGGGCAACAGGCGGTCGACACCTGCGACCTCGACCAGACAAAGGCGGCAGGAACCGGGGGAGCTCACCCCTTCCAGGCGGCAGAGCGAGGGAATGACATTGCCATTGGCCTCGGCCACCTCGAAGATGGTCTGCCCCTCGGTGGCGGTGCACAGTTCGCCGTCGATACGTACGGAGATTTGCGGAGGCACGGCGGCTTCTCCTTACTGAAGGGCGGCGGCGTGGCCGCTGTTGTCGCGGATGTCGCAGCGGAGGCAGCGGGCGGCCTCGCGCACGGCTTCCTCGGGCGTCAGGGCCTGCACCGCCTCGGCGAAGGTCTTGCGACGGGCGGCGGCCGGCAGGTCGCGGCCATGATGGCGTCGGGAAGCATCGGGCTCCGGCGGCCTCTGGTCGTAGGTGAATTTCGGCAGGATGTCGTCGAACCGCGAGCGGCCGCTGAGACGGCCGTCGATATGGCGCGCCGCCTCCTTGCCGTAGCCCATGGCGTTGGAGATGTTGGAGGCGCCGGTGACCAGGTCGCCGCCGGCGTAGAACTTCTCGCGGCTGGTCTCCTGAGTGTAGCGATTGACGTCGAGCACGCCGGTCTCCTTGAGGCTGAGACCCGAGGCCGCGCAGAAATCGCGGTCCACCGCCTCGCCGACCGCCAGGATCACGCTGCTGCAGCGGATCATCCGCACTTCATCCGTCAGGATGGGGCGGCGGCGCCCGGACGGATCGAACTCGCCGAGACGCG
Organism: uncultured Alphaproteobacteria bacterium; assembly: GCA_963741405.1. Classification (GTDB taxonomy): domain Bacteria; phylum Pseudomonadota; class Alphaproteobacteria; order Rhizobiales; family Beijerinckiaceae; genus Roseiarcus. The sequence goes on along the minus strand of CAVUHX010000011.1, from coordinate 43,858 downwards.
TCTTGACCACCTCGATTCCCTTCACCTCGCCATGTTCGCCGACGATGCGGTGGGGAGCGGCCAGGAAGACGAAGCGCACGCCCTCCTGCTCGGCCGCCTCGACCTCTTCCTCGATGGCCGGCATGTCCCTGCGTTCGCGCCGGTAGATGACCGTCGCCGACGCGCCCAGGCGGACGGCGGTGCGGGCCGAGTCGATCGCGGCGTTGCCGCCGCCGATCACCGCCACGTGGTGACCGAGCGGCATGGTTTCGCCGGTCGCCACCCCTTCGAGGAACGGCAAGGCGGGACGCACGCCGGCGAGTTCGGTGCCGGGCAGATAGACCCAGGATTCCTTCCAGGTGCCGATCGACAGGAACACTGCGTCGAACCCTGCGTCCAGGTCGTTGAGCGACAGGTCCTCGCCAACCGTCGTGTGGAAGACGAACTCGACCCCGAGGCGGCGGATGATTTCGATCTCGCGATCGAGCACCGCCTTGGATACGCGGTATTCCGGCAAGGCGTAGCGCAGCATGCCGCCGGGTTCGGCATGGGCCTCGAACACGGTCACCGCGTGCCCGAGCAGCGCCAGGTAGAAGGCGGCGGTCAGGCCGGCAGGGCCGGCCCCGACCACCGCCACCTTGCGGCCGCTGGCCTTCAGGCGTCGGGCGACGATGTCCGCCGCGGCGGCGTCGAACGCGTCTGTCAGCAGCACATTATCGGCGATCAGACGATGCACTTCGCGCATGTTGACCGCCTCGTCGACGGTCTGGCGCCGGCAGCGATTGTCACACGGGTGCTGGCAGACCCGGCCGGTGGAGGCCGGCAGGGGATTGTCCATGATGACGGACAGGAAGGCGTCGTCCAGCCGCCCTTCCTTGTAGAGCTGCAGAAAGCGCGGAATGTTCATGTGGAGCGGGCAGCTGTTTTCGCACGGCGACAGGGCCAGATCCTGGCAGGTGCCAGCCCGGCAGCGGCGCGCGTGGATGTGGTCCTCGAACTCGTCGTGGAAATGGCGCAGCGTGGTGAGCAGGGAATTGGGCGCCGTCTGCCCCAGCCCGCAGAGCGAGGTTTCGCGGACCATCCGCCCCAGTTCGTCGAGGTTGGCCAGATCCTCCTCGCGCCCCTCGCCCTTGGTGATGCGGGTTAGGATGCGCAAAGCCTGGTCCAGCCCCACCCGGCAGGGCGTGCATTTGCCGCAGGATTCGGAGCGGGTGAACTGGATGAAATAGCGGGCGACGTCGACCATGCAATTGTCTTCGTCCATCACGACCATGCCGCCCGACCCCATGATGGCGCCGAGCTTGCCGAGCGATTCGTAATCGACCGGGGTCTCGAACAGGTCGGGCGGGATGCAGCCGCCCGACGGGCCGCCGGTCTGCACGGCCTTGACCGGATGGCCTTGCAGACTGCCGCCGCCGACGGCGTGGACGATGTTTCCCAGCGGCGTGCCGAGCGGCATTTCCACCAGGCCGGTGTTCCTGACCTTGCCGACGAGGGAGAAGACCTTAGTGCCGGAACTGGCGGCGCTACCGGTTTCGGCGAACCACGCCGCTCCGCAGGCGATGATCGGGGCGATGTTGAACCAGGTCTCGACGTTGTTGATGTTGGTGGGATAGCCCCACAGGCCCTTTTGCGCCGGGAAAGGCGGGCGCGGGCGCGGGCGGCCGGCGCGACCCTCGAGCGAGGCGATCAGCGCCGTCTCCTCGCCGCATACGAAGGCCCCCGCTCCCTCGACCACGTCGATGTCGAAATTGAAGCCACGCCCCAGGATGTCCTTGCCTAACAGGCCATATTCGCGGGCCTGGCCGATCGCCAGGCTCAGCTGATGCACGGCCAGGGGATATTCGGCGCGGATATAGATGACGCCGTCGGTCGCGCCGGTGATGTAGGCGCCGATCGCCATGCCCTCGATCAGGGCGTGGGGATCGCTTTCGATCTCGTTGCGGTTCATGTAGGCGCCGGGATCGCCCTCGTCGGCGTTGCAGATCAGGAACTTCCGCTCGGCCTTGGCCTTGCGCAGAAATTCCCACTTGGCGCCGGTGGAGTAACCGGCGCCGCCGCGTCCGCGGAGCCCTGATTTCTTGATCTGCTCGTTGGCCGCCTCGGGCGTGCCGTCGATCAGCACCTTGTACAGGGCCTGGTAACCGCCGACGGCGATGTATTCCTCGATGTCGTCGGGATTGATGAGCCCGGTGTTGCGCAAGACAATCTTCTTCTGACCGCGGAAGAAAGGCACCTCGTTCCACAGCGGTATGTCCGGGAAGCCAGCGCCGTAGTGGACTTGCGAGGTGAGATGGTTCCATTCCTCGATCCGGCACAAAGCCATGTCGGCGGGGACGGTCTTGGCCGCCATGTCGTCGAGGATTCTTTCGACGTGGTTGACCTGCACGCGGTGCAGGATGACCAGCGGCTGGCCCGGCAGGCGGATATTGACCAGCGGCTCCTCGGCGCAGAAGCCGAAACAGCCGGTGCGCACAAGGTCGATGTCCAGGCCGCGCTGGTCGATGGCCTCGGAGAAGGCGTGCATCACCGCCTCGGCGCCGTTGCCCGACCCGCAGGTGCCCATGCCGACGGCGATGCGCGGCCGGAGGGGCAGCAGCTTGGCGAGACCGGCGCCGTGCACGGCGTTGAAGCCGGCGAGATCGCGGATCGCAGTCATTGCAGCCGGCCTCCCTTACCGAGAGCGTCGAGCTCCTTGAGCAGAGAACGCTCGTTCATGTGTCCGAAGATGGTGTGGTTGACCTCGACCACCGGCGCCAGCGCGCACTGACCAAAGCACGCAACCGTTCGCAGCGTGGTGTCGCGGTCCGGGATGGTGACCGACAGCGCTTCCGTCTCGCCGTCCTGGCCGGGCTGCAGCCCGAGGCTCATCATCGCCGTCTCCAGCAGGTCGCGCGAGCCGCGGGTGTGGCAGGCGGTGCCGCGGCAGATGCAGACGGTGTTGCGGCCCTGCGGCTCGAGGCTGAACAGCGCGTAGAAGGTGACCACGCTGTAGACCCGAGACAAGGGGGTCGCCGTTTTCGCGGCGATGTACTCAAGGACCGCCGCCGGCAGATAGTGACCCGGCTGGTGCTCCTGGACTTTGTGCAGGATGCCCAACAGAGCGCCGGGCCGGCCGGCTCGCTCGGCGATGATCGTATCGACGAATGCCTGGTCGAAATCCTGGGTTCGTTGCATGGCGACACTCTGCATGGGTCATCTCACCGACGGACGCGCAGCCGTTTGGGAAACGGGAAAAGGACACCGCCTATGTTCCGGAAGGTTCACGCCGGACCACGGGACGATCGACGCCGGCGCCTGACCGGCGGGGCGCTCGGACTTGCTGCGATCGCGCGCGACTCCGGCGCCAGGGCTCTGGACTTTGGGCGCCGCATCCAGCGCCCGCGCCATCCGGCTCGTGACGCTCTTCAAGCTCATCGGAAACGCCGCGCTGCGCCGCCGCGCGCGTGTCCGACAGCCGGAGACGCCGCCAAATGCACCCTGCGCCACTATTCTTTCTCCCCCTCCGTTCACCGACCTCATCGGTGGTAAAACTCCGCCGTTTCAGCAGATTAAGCACGTCCGGAATGCGCGCTCTTTGATCTTCATCAATTTGAAGGAGACAGCCGCGCACTGTCGGACGGTCACCGGCGTGGGATGGCGCGTGACCTATTGACGCATCTCGGGGCGAGGTCCGCGGCGTTTCCGATTGGCCTCCGCAGCCCCGGCCAACCGCCGCGATCGCAGGTTGTCGAATGACTATCGGGTGTGCTCACCCGCGGCAGCGCAATTTTTTCGCCAAGGCGACAGAGCCAGAGCAAATTCCTCAAGTTCGGCGGCGCGCTTTAGGCGCGACGGCGTCACACCCTTCGAGCTTGCCTGGGCGTGCGACGCCTATATGGTGCGGCGCGACCGAAAAGCTTTGGTGAACTTGTAAAATCACTGGGGCAGGATCGAGCGTCCCCAGGCGACTCCCGTGAAAAAGACTGGTTTGCGCGCGCGGGACCGCATCCGCCGGCCAACGAGACCGCGGAAACCTCGATATCTCAAGGTTGGGAGTGGGAAAGCCGACGTTCTTCCGTCAGCACCGAGCCCCGGAGGGAGCCGTCCGCGTGGACTCGTCGAATTTGGACATTTCCACCATGAGCTCGACGATCAGCTTGCGAGCGGAGGGACTCCTTATGGCCAGAAACGAGCGCATCAGGTTATGTCCTTCCGCCGGAAGCGGTTCGCAATCCGTCAGGCTCACCCGGATTTGCTCCTCTTTGGCCGAGCTCTTTCCACGATCCGAAGCCGTCGGCATTGCGTTCCCCTGGCCTGACGTTAACCAAACCTTGCCTCGAACACCCTGGCGCGCAATTCGGGATATTACGTAGACGCGATCCCGACAGCGCTAATCATCGGACTCGCCGCGATCCTCCCGACGAAGCCGCGGCGGCAAATCACACTTCCGCCTTCATCCGAGACCGGGAGCACGATGGTGTCGGGTTGAAATGGGGCGACTCAGACCGTCATCCGACGGCCGGCCAGACAAGCCCTACCCTCCGCAATCGACCATCCGCGCCCGCAGATCCTCGATGAGCCAGCGCCCGGCGCGCCCGATCTCACGCCCCCGCACCCGCACGACATGCAGGCGGAACTGAAACGGGTCGCGCGCGGCGATCGCGAGAGCCTTGAGCCTGCCCTCGGCGATCGGCCCGCGCACCAGATGCAGCGGCATGTTGCACCAGCCGAAGCCCGCGAGCAGGAACTCGAGCCGGGTCGACAGATCGGCGAAACGCCAGATGTGGTGGCTGACCACCCCGCCCATGAGATGCTGGGTCAACGGAGTGCGGTCGGTCAGCACGAGCTGGACATAGGGCTCGAGCGCTTCGCGCGTCACGGGTTCCGGCTCCCTCGCGAGGGGGTGATCGACGCTGACGACGGGGACCACGTCGACCGGGGCGAGAAAGTCGGCCTCAAGGTCGTCGCCGACGCCAGGCGGCGCCGGCGGATAGATGGCGAACTGCGCCACGCCGTCCCGCAGCCGCTGCTCGGAGCCGCCGAGCGTCTCGGTGAATATCGAAACCGGCAGCAAGGGAAACGCGTCGCGGAGCGCCTTGAGGCTCGCGATCAGAAGCTCGTGCGGGAAAATCGCGTCAACGGCGAAGACGAGATCCGGCTCGATATCGGCCGCGATGCTTGCCGCGCGCGCCTTGAGCGCGTCCGCGCCCTTTAGCAACCTTCGCGCGTCCTTCGCCAACGCGACGCCCGCCGGGGTCAGGCGAGGCGTCTTGCCCGAACGGTCGAACAGGACGACCCCCAGATGCCCTTCGAGCGCGGCGACCGACTGGCTCACCGCGGACTGGACCCGGCCCAGTCGTCGCGCCGCAGCGGAGAAACTGCCTTCGTCCACGGCCGATACGAAAATCCTCAGGTGGTCGAGGGTGAGAGCGTCGAGCATTCGGCAACGCTATCATCAGAACTGATAAAAAGCATCACAATTTCCTGCATTGCGCTGATGGTGTTCAACGGCCATGTTGCAACGCAGTGCAAGGAGACACTTCATGACCGTCGTCAAGAATGCTCGTGGGGCCGCGGTCGGCGCCGCAGCCCAGGCCCAGCTTTTCACCGAAGCCCGCACTCACAACGCCTTCCTCGATCGTCCCGTCCCGGACCAGTTGCTCGTCGAGGCGCTCGATCTCGCCAAGATGGGTCCGACCGCGGCGAACCAGCAGCCCCTGCGCGTGCTCTTCCTCCGCTCTCCGGAGGCCAAGGAACGGCTGCGGCCCGCCATGTCGCCGGGCAACGTCGACAAGACCATGGCCGCGCCAGTCGTCGCCATCACTGGCTACGACCTCGAGTTCTACGAACACCTGCCATTCCTGTTCCCGCACGCCGACGCGAGAAGCTGGTTTGCGGGCAATCCCGAGTTTGCCGCCCGCAGCGCCGCCCAGAGCGGCACGCTTCAGGTCGGCTATCTGATCCTGGCGCTGCGCGCCGTCGGTCTGGACGCGGGTCCGATGGGCGGCTTCGACGCCGCCAAGGTCGAGGCCGAGTTCTTTCCCGGAGGGAAGACCAAGGCCAACGTCATCATCAACATCGGCTATGGCGACGACGCAAAACTCTTCCCGCGCAGCCCCCGCTTCGACTTCGACCAGATGGCGAAGATCCTCTGAGGCCAATCTCCAGCGAAACAAGGAACACTGAAATGAGTTCGACGACTTTGTCCCACGCCCGGTCCGGTGTGACCGTCATTCCGCAGTCTTTCGCCCCGGCGCTGCAGTCGGTGCTGCGCATCGTGACCGGTCTACTGTTTCTCGAGCACGGCACCGGCAAGCTGCTCGGCTTTCCGCACGGTCTTCCGTTCATCGACAAGTTGCCGACGGGGCTGCTCTATTTCACCGGCGCGATCGAACTCGTCGGCGGGATCCTGATCACCATCGGCCTCTTCACCCGACCGGTCGCCTTCGTGCTGTCGGGCTTCATGGCCGTCGCCTATTTCATGGCGCATTCTCCCATGAGCTTCTTCCCGGCGATCAACATGGGCGAGCCGGCGGTGCTGTTCTGCTTCGTCTTCCTCTATCTCGCCGCGGCGGGCGCTGGGCCCTGGGCGATCGACAAGAACTGAGGGAGCGCGCTTTCCGCGGAAGACGCTGTAATTCCCGAATGCGCGGGACGGCTCTCGCGCATTCTTTCGCAACGAGCGCGCCGGAGGCGGTCTGGGACCAGACGACGATCGAACTCGATGGCGCTTGGCGCCGGGGCGGACTGAGCGCCATGACCGCCGCGAAATTATTTCCCCAGCCTAACTCGGCTCGGAGCAAACCGACGCCATTAGGAGGCGGAGGCCGTCGGAGCCGCCGCCGAAGAAGAGGCTGAGATCGATTATTCTCGCCGGCATGCCGCAGGCGAAATATTGTGGAGGGCAAGTCTATGTCAGAAGCCGTTATCGCCCAGAAGGCTCCTTATGCGAAGGAGCTGGAAGCGGGCAAAACCTACTACTGGTGCGCCTGCGGTCTGTCCGCCAACCAGCCGTTCTGCGATGGCGCCCACAAGGCGGTCGGCATGGCGCCCAAGGCCTTCACCGCCGAGAAGACAGGAACGGTTTACCTCTGCGGCTGCAAGCAATCGAAGAATGCGCCCTACTGCGACGGCGCCCACAAGAGCCTGTGACGCTGCGCGCCCCCGGAGAAGCGAAGCTGGCGGCGGTCCCATCTGCGGTTCAGGCCGCATCCACGATTGCTCGTGTTATGCCGGAACCGACTTGAATCGAGGCGCTGAAGCTACTGCTGGGTCCCGCGCAACTCTGGTTCCGGCGTCGCGGGCGCGGCCCTGAACGAACCCAACGACAGGGCGCTCCACAGTCTGGATACGCCCGCGGCCCACGTGCTCCGGCGGCTCGGCGGAGGAACTGGATTTGCGCCGGCCCGTACGCTCGCCGACGGGATCGGCATCGGCGGCAACGGCGCGGCCAACTCGGCGGCCCGCTGGAGCAGAGCATCGCGATCGTACGCGGGCGCAGGCGGCAATTCGGCGAGGGCGAGCGCACGGGTCGGCGGAGCCGAGACTCCCGCGGTGATTACCTTCGGCAGTTGACCCAGATCGGCGCCGAAGTCGGACGACGGCGACTTCGCCCCGCCGCTCGGACCCGGAGCCACGGGAATCCTGAGGACAACCGGTCGCGCCGGCGGCAGCGGTCCAATCGAGGCTGTCGTTTGCGGCGCCAGGTCGGCCATGGCGGGGCGGACCGGCGGCAGCGGCCCGCCGGAAGCAATCGTTCCCGGCACAGATATCGTCGCAAAATCGGTTGGCCGGGCCGGCGGCAGGGGAATGTTCGCGATTGACGCGAGCAGAAGGTCGCGGTTGCTCGGGCGTCGCGGCGGAAGCGGCGCAAGATAGAGCGCCGCGAGCGGCCCATGCAACGTGACCGGCGAATCCGGCTCGGCGTCGCTTTCGACCTTTGGCTGCTCGAGCGCCGCCACGACCTCTGGCTGCGGCGCCGGCGCCGCTTCGGGCTTGGGCGCCGCCTCGCGCTTCGGCGCGGGCTCGAGCGCGCTCGCGTAAGCGGTCCCCGTCGGCAGATCGGCCTTGGCCCTCGCGACAGCCGCCGGCCCGGCGTCGGCGATTTGCACGCCCCCGCCGCCAGATCGACCGCCGCCCCGGCCACTGGCCACCATTATGGCCTCCTGGCCGCCGTTCTCTTCCGCATCGTCCGCGCCGCCCCCGCGGGCGCCGAACAGCCAGGCGAACAGGCCGCCGCCTCCTGCCGTCTGGATCTGGCCGCCGCGCGACTCGATCTCCGCCTTCGCCAGTTCGTAGCCTGGCATCGGCTGCCCATCCGCCGGGATGAAAACGGTTTTGCCGTCAGGGAAGAGCCGCGCCAGCGCGTCGCGGCTCATGCGCGGCCAGTAGCGCACCGAACCGCTATCGATATGCACCCACGTCACGCCGGTCGGGTAGAAGCCGACGCCGCCTTCCTGCATCCGCATCGCGATGTCGCGAATGCGCGCCGGACCCACGTCGACGAAATGCGCATCGATCGCCCGGCCAGCCATGTGCTGCGAGTGCTGGGCGACCTGGCTCGATCGCCGGCGCAGCATCGCGTTCGTCTGCGGCGACCGATACCCGGAAAGGACGTCGATCGGCTCCCGCGAGCCGGATTCTCGATAGACTTCCCAGACGATGTCGAACAGGCGCGGGTCCATCTTGGTCGGCTCGTTGAGCCGCCAGTCGCGCATGAACCAGTTGAGCTTGTCGAGCACCGACTGGTCGTAGACCCCGTTGACCATATAGGTGAACGAACCCTGCTCGTTGGTGTGCTGGCTGGAAAAGACGACCGTGCGCGTGTCGCCGTTGGCGATTGCCGATTCGGTCGAGTTCGGCGCGACCCACGCGACGATCAGAACCGCCGCTGTCGCCGCACGCGACGCCGTCCCGCCGCTTCGGGCCCAATTCATCGCTGACAACCCCGCCAACCAATCATCCTTCCGAACTGCGGCAAAGCCGGCCAGCTTTGCCGTGAACTCGGACAAATGCGTCCGCGCAAGCACCATTTCCCGGACCGGTCGTCCCAACCGGCCCAAGGCCCCTTGCCGAGCGCGCATCTTCGCGCGACGGGCTCGACAACGCTCTACATGTGACCTCAACGCCACAGAAACGGACAAATCGAAGGACTCGCCGTATAGACCCATGAGCTGCCCGATTCAATCTTCAACTCGTCGCAGACATTGTGTCTGCGACCTTTTGCGTCAGGCCGTACACATCCGGCCTTTCCTGAAAGATTCCGTCGTCGTCGACGAAATCGGTAAAATATTCGATGTGAATCGGCATCGGCTCGGGCAGGAAGACCGTTCGCTCCCGTCCTCCGATCGCCGCGCTCACTCGGCTCTCCGGCCAACCGAGCACAAGTTCCGCGAGGCGCATGGGGTCTTCGACCCGCACGCAGCCGTGACTCAGGGCGCGTATGTCCTCCGAGAACAGTTCGCGCGCCGGCGTATCGTGCAGGTAGACCGAGTGCTCGTTCGGAAACATGAAGGCGAGCCGCCCGAGCGCGTTATCCTCGCCCGGCGGCTGCCGCACGGCAATCCGGCCGCCGATCGTCTTCACCTGGTACCCGAGGCTCTGGAAGTGGCCAAGTCGGGGAAGGATCTCCTTCTTGACGATCGAATCCGGCACCTGCCACTCGGGGTTGATAAGCACATACCGCATGACGTTGGAGAAGACCGGTGTCGGGGTCTGCGGCTTGCCGACGACGACCCGCGCGCTGTGGACGACCGCGTCGCCCTCGAACACAGTGACGGAATAGTCGGGGATGTTGACCTCGATCCGGCGGGCGCCCATCTCGCGAGGCTCCCAGCGCCACATCTCCATGTTGGCCAGGATTGCGGCCCGCCGGCGCGTGGCGGAGCCTCGCAATGCCCGATCCGCCGAAGCCGTATAGATGCGGCGCCGGGGCGAGCGCCTGTTCGAACGCAGCGAAGCGAGCTGTGAATCCGGTTCGAGTGCAGCGTCGCTCGCGACGATCGGCGTTCCGCTCAGATCGGCGCCGATGTCAATCGCAGCGCGCCGCAGCGCGTCCGGCGCGGAATCCGAGAGGCGCTTCAGTTCTTCGCGAAGTTCGCGATAGCCCTTCTGCGGAGGATTGAACGCGGCCAACCGCGCGCCGGGGTCGGCCGCCGCCGCAGTCTCGGCGAGCGCCTCGCCGGGATCAGCGACGCTCGGCGCAGCGCCGAATAGAGGTGAAATGCGCGACGGGGAGATCCGGGACCCGCTTGCCTGTTCGGCATAGGCGACGACTGCGACGGCGATTGCGAGTTCGGCCCGGGCGAGATCGTCCGGGGAGAGGCCGGCGGCAACCTCCTTCGGCAGCGCCGGTCTCGGAAGACTGAGGCCGTCGTCAGCAGCGTGTCCGAGCTGCGCGAGCACGGCGTGCCCGGCCTTCGTCAGGCCGTTCCGATCAACCCAGACCGGCTCGAAACCGCGCGCCGCATAAAATGCGCCGATCGCGGCCCGCGCGGCCCGCCAGTCCCCGTCCCCGATCGGATCGGGGAAATTGCTGAGGATCAGGCGGGCAGCCGCCGCCGCTACCGCCGTTGGAACCGGCGCAGGGGCTGGGCTCGCGGTCCGCGTCGGCGGTGGCTCGGGAGCCGGGGACTCGACTGCCGCCACGTCGTCCAAGGCGGAACCGACAAGGACGACGGCCGGGACGTCGATGTTCGCGCGCGCTGGTCGAACAAACACCACAGGTCCAGTCGAACCGGGCATCGGTCGAGCTCGGTTAAAGAGCTCAATAAGCGGATCCTTGTCGACCGTTCCGAGCGACCGAGGGATCTCGGGCGCCGCTGGGCGCACGAGCGCCGGTTCGTTCGGTAGGTCTTCCGCAACCGTTGCGTTCGCGACCGCTCCGGCGACAAGAACGCACATTGAAAAGATTAAAGGCCGGTGACGACCGCCAACATCCATGTTTCGATTCCGACGCGCGAACAAAATATCCGATTCGCGACTTTACGAGTTGATGACGAAAGGAGCGGCCTGTGTTTCACGCGGCGACGCCGTGCTCCTTACGCCGCCGCTTCGCCAACCATGTCGTCGGCGAGGCCGCCATCCTTCATCTTTCGGTACAGCGTGGATCGCCCGATGCCGAGCTTGCGCGCGACCTGCGACATCTGCCCGCGGTAATGGGCGAGTGCGAAGCGGATGGATTCGGTCTCGATGTCGGCGAGCGTGCGCACGTCGCCGTTCTCGTCGATAAGCCGCAACGAATGCGGATCGCGTGTTTCGACGATCGTCGTCCGCAGGGGAGGAAACTGGCCGGGGTCGGAGGCGACCGGGGGAGGGGCGGGGGGAATGCGCACATCGAAGCCTTCAACCTGCGCGGCGATCTGGGGAAACTCGGCCGTCGTCAGTTCGTCCTTGTCAGCAAGAACCACGGCGCGGAACATGGCGTTCTCGAGCTGCCGAACGTTCCCCGGCCAGTCGTAAGCCGCGAGCAGCGCCAGCGCTTCAGCGGAAAGGCCGCGGATGCGCTTGCCTTCCTCCGCGCAGAAGCGTGCGAGAAAGCGAACGGCGAGATCGGGGACATCGCAGGCGCGGGCGCGCAGCGGCGGAATCGAGATCGGGAAGACGTTGAGCCGATAGAACAGATCCTCACGGAAGCGCCCCGCCTTGACGAGCTCGATGAGGTTCTGGTTCGTCGCCGAAATCAGGCGGACGTCGACCTTCACCGAGCGGCGCGCGCCGACCGGATCGATCTCGCCTTCTTGCAGCGCGCGCAGGAGTTTGACCTGGGCTTCGAGGGAGAGCTCGCCGATCTCGTCGAGGAACAGCGTGCCGCAGTTGGCTTCGGCGAACTTGCCGATGTGCTTTTCGGTCGCGCCAGTGAAGGAGCCCTTTTCGTGGCCGAACAGAATCGATTCGACCAGCGTCTCCGGCAGGGCGCCGCAATTGACGGTGACGAACGGTTTCCCCCGACGCTCGGAAGTGCCCTGGATCGCGCGCGCCATCAGTTCCTTGCCGACGCCCGACTCGCCCTCGATGAGAATGGGAATGTTCGATTTCGCCGCCCGCTCGGCGAGCCGCACCGTGCGGGCCATCGATTCCGCCCGGCTCACGATGTCGCGAAAGCCCAGTTCGCCGGTGTTGCGCCGCGTGGCTCTGCGCAGCTCGTCCTCGAGAGCGTCGACCCTGAGGGCATTCTTGATCGACACCTGAAGCCGCTCAGCCCCGACCGGCTTGACGACGAAATCCGCTGCGCCCGCGCGCATCGCGGAAATGACCGCCTCGATCGAGCCGTGCGCTGTCTGCACGATGGCGGGAACCGCGATGTCGCGCTGGCGCATGCGGGCAAGCACCGCCATGCCGTCGAGATCGGGCATCACCAGGTCGAGAATGAGGAGGCTGACAGGCGGTCGGTCGGCCGCCTGCAGACGAGTGATAGCCGCTTCGCCCGATTCGAGCGTCTCGACGTCATAGCCGAACCGCCTCGCCATCGCCTCCAGCAGGCGGCGCTGGATGGGATCGTCGTCGACAACGAGGATGAGGGAGGCCATGGCTATCCTGCGGGCGCGACCGATGCTCGGTCGCGCGTCGCGCTAACAGTCTGACATCAGGGTAAACGCTATGTTAATGACGTCCCCGCGGCGGCGGCCGCCTGCCAAGGAACGCATCTGGCCGGCACGAATGAACAGACCAGGCTTACTCAACGATTGATGGGGTTCCGAAAATGACAGCGCACTTCGATTCGCTCCGCGCAGCCCAGGCGCCCTCGACGGTGTCGTCCGAACTCGGCTCATTGCCGCAATGGCGGCTTGAAGACCTTTACGAGGGCATGGATTTGCCGCGTTTCGCCGCCGATCTTGAACGCGCGCAGGCGGAGGCCAGGCTTTTCTCCGAGACGTGGCGCGGCAAGCTCGCCCCAATCGCCGCGACGCAGAGCGGCGGCGAGGGGCTCGCCGAGGCGGTCAGATCCTATGAAGCGCTGCAGGACCGGATTGGGCGAATCATGTCCTATGCGTCGCTTCTCTACGCGTCAGACACGAGCGACGGCGCGCGAGCCAAGTTCTATGGCGACACGCAGGAGCGGGTGACGGCGCTGTCGGGCGATCTCCTGTTCTTCGAGCTCGAGCTCAACCGGATCGACGACGCCGCGCTCGAGGCCGCGATGGCTGCACCGGCGCTCGGCCATTACCGTCCTTGGCTGGAGGACGTCCGCAAGGAGAAACCGCACCAGCTCCCCGACGACATCGAGCAGCTGTTTCTGGAGAAGTCCGTCTCGAGCGCGGCGGCATGGAACCGCCTGTTCGACGACACGATGTCGGCGCTTCGTTTCGACTTCGAGGGCGAGAGTCTGACGCTCGAACCTCTGCTCGGCAAGCTCCAGGACCCCGACGAGCGAAAGCGCGAGGCGGCGGCGAACGCGCTCGCGGCGACGCTCGGCGCAAATCTTCGCCTGTTTTCGCAGATCACCAACACGCTCGCCAAGGACAAGGAAATCTCCGACCGCTGGCGCAAGTTCGCCGACGTCGCCGATTCCCGCCATCTCGCCAACCGCGTCGAGCGCGAGGTGGTCGAGGCGCTGGTCGAGGCCGTCACCCAAGCCTATCCGCGCCTTTCCCATCGCTACTATGCCCTGAAGGCGCGCTGGTTCGGCAGGGAGCGCCTTGCGCACTGGGACCGCAATGCGCCGCTGCCGGACGCGCCGCAGCGCCAATACGCCTGGGATACGGCGCGCGACACGGTGCTCGGCGCCTACGCCGACTTCTCGCCGCGGATGGCCGATATCGCGCGCCGGTTCTTCGACGAGGGCTGGATCGACGCGCCGGTCCGCCCCGGCAAGGCGCCCGGCGCCTTCGCCCATCCGACCACGCCTTCGGCGCACCCCTATGTCCTGGTCAATTATCTCGGCAAGCCGCGCGACGTGACGACGCTCGCGCATGAGCTCGGCCACGGCGTCCATCAGGTGCTCGCGGGCGTCAACGGCGCCCTGATGGCGCCGACCCCTCTGACGCTGGCGGAGACGGCGTCGGTGTTCGGCGAAATGCTGACCTTCCGCTCGATGCTCGCCGCCGTGACGGATCCGGCCGAGCGCAAATCGATGCTCGCGTCCAAGGTCGAGGACATGCTCAACACCGTCGTGCGCCAGATCGCCTTCTACAAGTTCGAGCGCCTGGTCCATCTCGAGCGACGCAAGGGCGAACTGACCGCGGAAAAGATCTGCGAACTCTGGATGAGCGTGCAGGCCGAGAGCCTGGGGCCTGCGATCGAGCTGAAGCCGGGCTACGAGACCTACTGGGCCTATATCGGCCACTTCATTCATTCGCCCTTCTATGTCTACGCCTATGCGTTCGGCGACTGCCTGGTCAATTCGCTTTACGGCGTCTACGAGAATTCGCGCGATGGCTTCGCCGAGCGCTATCTTGCGATGCTGTCTGCGGGAGGATCGAAGTCCTATTCGGAGCTTCTGAAGCCCTTCGGCCTCGACGCGAAGGATCCGGCCTTCTGGAGCATCGGCCTCTCGGTGATCGAGCGGATGATCGGCGAACTCGAGGCGATGGGCTGAGAGGCCCGAGCCGGGGCGCTGCGGCGCTCCGACTTCCCTGCGCGCTGGGAAGGACCAACTTCGAGGCCGTCACCGGACCAGCGGGCGCCGAAGAAAAACCCTGTTCAGTCCCTGATCCGGCCAAATAACAATGTATTTATCAGGGAATCTCTGTTTTTCGGGCCCAAAAACGCCGAAAATGCACCCAAAGCGCTCGAATGCCATTCGTGATTCCAATGCGTTGCATGCGAATACCCTGTTGTGCGAGGAACGGGGAAATTTTTCGCGAGAACAGGGTATTCGAATTCCCTGTTCGGCAAACAACAGGGATATGCCGCTCCCGACCCGCGAACGGTTCCGCCCGCGCCCCCTCCACCTTCCCCCGGATCGAAGTTCGGGAGTCGCGTGGTCCACCGAAATCGGCTAGGCCGCCTCCCCTATGGGGAGACCAGCGCGGCCCGAAGACAGCGCTTCGCTGTCTTGCCCGCGGCCTGCCCAACGATCAGAAAGATCACATTGTCCCAGGATGACGAAGCCAATCGCCTGAGCGCGCGCGCCTCGCGCTATGCGCGACTCGGGGTCAACGCCGGCGCGCTCGCGGCTCGGGTCGGGGTCAACCGGCTCACCGGCGGCGGGCGCGGCGGCGACGCCAAGGCGCTGGCCTCGGCGCTGGGCTCGATGAAGGGCCCGATGATGAAGGTCGCGCAGTTGCTGACCACCATCCCCGACGCGCTGCCGGCCGACTACGCCGACGAACTCATCCGCCTCCAGTCGCAGGCGCCGCCGATGGGAGCGGGATTTGTTCGCCGCCGCATGCAGGCCGAGCTTGGCCCCCGCTGGCGCGAGCGCTTCTCCGAGTTCGATTTGAAGCCGGCCGCGGCGGCGTCGCTCGGCCAGGTGCATAAAGCGCTGACGCTCGACGGCGAATGGGTCGCCTGCAAGCTGCAATATCCGGAGATGGCCTCGGCCGTCGAAACCGACCTGTCGCAACTCGACATCCTGTTCTCGCTTCACCGGCGCATGGGTGCGGCGATCGACACGCGCGAGATCGCGCGCGAGATCCGCGAGCGGGTGCGGGAGGAACTCGACTACCATCGCGAAGCGAAGGTGGCCCGCCTCTACGCCCTGATGCTCGCCGACAAGCCGTTCGTCCGCGTGCCGCATGTCGAGGAGCGCCTGTCGACCCGGCGTCTCCTCACCCTGCAATGGCTCGACGGCGAGCCGCTGACGGCGTTCGAGCGGGCGAACCAGGAGGCGCGCGACGCGATCGCGGTCGGCTTGTTCCACGCCTGGTGGCGGCCGTTCCTGCGCTATGGCGTCATCCACGGCGATCCGCATCTCGGCAACTACGCCGTCGCGGCGACGGGACAGGGTGCGGCGCGCGAGGTCGAAGGAATCAATCTCTTCGACTACGGCTGCGTGCGCATCTTCCCGATTCGCTTCGTCGCCGGCGTGGTCGAGCTCTATCGGGCGCTGAAGGCGGGCGACGAGGCGCATCTCGCCGACGCCTATGCGATGTGGGGATTCCCGAAGCTCAACCGCGGCACGTTCGAGGCGATGAACATCTGGGCGCGCTTCATCTGCGGGCCGATCCTCGACGACCGCGTCCGCACCGCGGCCGACGGCGTGAGCCCCGCCGAATACGGACGCAAGGAGATCGGCGCGGCCATGCGGGCGCTGCGGGCGGAAGGCGGCGGGCTCGTCATCCCGCGCGAGTTCGTCTTTCTCGAGCGGGCGACCATCGGCCTCGGCGGCGCCTTCCTGCGCCTCGGGGCGCGGCTCAACTTCCACCGCCTGTACGAGGACGCGATCGCCGGCTTTGACGCCGACGCGGTGGCGGCGCGGCAGGCGGAGGCGCTCGAGGCGGTGGGGCTGAAAGGCTAGCCAGGGGTTCAAGTCTGACCGTCGGCTCCCGTCAGGAGCAGGTCGCTACTGGGCGAATACCGTCCGTTCAGAATACGATTGTCGAACAGCCGGAGTCCGGCCTAAGCAGATGGTCGCGAGTTCCTCGCGAATTTTGGTCAGGCCCGTCGCGTCTGTCGACCAGGGCGGAAGACGTGGCGAGCAGCGGCGGACCATTGCCAGCTCGCCATTTCCATCGAGCAAGACCCTCCCGAGCGGAGCGAGTGAGGGCCGAGGTGAGGCCGCCAGGCTTCATTCGGCCGCGCCCTTGCGGAAGCCCATTCGACGAGCGCTGCTCAATCGGCTTTCGCTCGAGGCGCCATCACGACTTTGAGACCGCCCAGGAGGGAACGGTCCAGACTCATGGACCAGCGATAGGCGTCGAGAATGTCATCCACGATCGCCAGGCCGAGTCCGGCGCCGCCGCTGAGGTCGAGCCGGCCGCCGCGCCGGCGGACAAGCGCCTCCGATTCCGGGGCTACGCCCGGGCCGTCGTCCTCGACGGCAATGGTCCAGTCGCCGCCTTTGCACTCGCATGCAACGCGTACGGTTGAAGCGGCGTAGCGGACCGCATTGTCGAGGAGGTTGCCGAGAACCTCGGTGAGGTCCGATCGCTCGAAGGGGGCCGTCGCTTCGGAGGGCGCTCCGTTGACGAAGGTGAGCGCCGAGCCTTCGTCGGTGCGCGCCAGAGTCCTGAACACCGCGTCCACGACCGAAGCGATCGGCGTCACGTCAGAGCCGGCTCGCCTCGAGCCCCGCACCCGGGCGCGCGCCAATTCGCGCTCGACATGGCGTCGCATCGCCTTGCTGACCGTTTCGATTGATTCTGCAATTTCGTCATGCCCCAGCTCGCGAAGCTGGAAGGCGTCGCCTGCGAGGGCCGCCAGGGGAGTCTTCAGGCCGTGCGCCAGATCGGCTGCGCGCCCGCGGGCGCGTTCGAGCTCCGCGTCGCGCGAGTCGAGCAGGGCGTTTACCTCCGCGACCAGCGGCCGAACTTCGAGCGGCGCCTGATCCGAGAGTCTGCGCCGTCGCCCGCTCGCGATGGCGGAGACCTCGTCGCGAAGGACCTTCAGAGGCCGCAGCCCGAGGCCAAGCTGCACGAAGGTGGCCGCGCCGAGAACCAGCGCGAGCAGGGCGAGGCTCGGAACGAGCTCCGTCGTGAAGGCGTCGCGGGCGGCTTTCAGCCGCGTGAGATCACTCGCGACAATGACCCGCACCCCGCCTTTCGGTCCATGCGCAAGCTGAATACGGCGTTCGGCGGCGAGAAGCAGCTTCCCGTCCGGACCGACAATCTGATGATGATGCGTCTCGCCTTCGCTGAGGTTGCCGCTCGGCAGGTTCAGGTCCGCGTCCCACACAGAGCGGGACCGCAATGTGCGTCCGCCGCCAACAATCTCCCAGTAGAGGCCCGAGAGCGGCGCGTCGAATTGCGGGTCCGCCGGCGCTTTCGGCAGCGATACGGTCCCCGAGCCGTCGATTTCGAGCCCGCCTGCGATTTCGCGCACATAGGCGTCGAGGGAATCCGCCAGCGTTTGGTAGACGTGGCGCTCGAAGAGGAGCGTCAGCCCATAGCCGGCCACGGCCAGAGCGATCGCGATCGCTACGGCGCCCGCCAGGGCGAGCCGAAGGCGAAGGGAAACGCCGTTCACGGCGGCTGCTCGGGTATCATGTAGCCGAATCCGCGGCGGGTTTCGATCCACCGGGCTCCCAGTTTGCGGCGGACGCGGGCGACGAGGACCTCGATGGCGTTCGACCTCTGTTCTTCGTCGCCGTGGACGTTCTCGACGAGCTCCTGGACCGACACGACTTTGCCGCGCCGAAGCATCAGGTAGGCGACGAGCCGGTATTCCAGCGGCGAGAGGTCGACAGGGACGCCGCCCAGGCGCACTTTCATAGCGCGCTCATCAAGGGTCAGTTCCCCGACCGTCGCGACCGACGAGGCGTGCCCGGCTCCGCGCCGGATGACCGACCGCACGCGGGCGAGGAACTCCTCCATGCGGAAGGGCTTCGCCAGATAGTCGTCCGCGCCGGCGTCGATGCCCTCGACTTTCTCGCTCCATGCGCCCCTCGCGGTCAGCACCAAGACCGGCATGGTGCGGCCGCTCTCGCGCCAGCGCTTCAGGACGCTCAGGCCATCCATGCGCGGCAGGCCGAGATCGAGCACGACCGCGACATAGTCTTCCGTGTCGCCGCGCAGCCAGGCGTCTTCTCCGTCCTTCACGCGATCGACCACGTAGCCTGCCGCGACGAGCGCGCGCGAAACGTCCCGGGCGATGCGGTCGTCGTCCTCGGCGAGGAGAATGCGCATCAATCGTCTTCTTCACCCATGTCGGCGCCGGTCGCGGCGTCGACCACGATTTCGCTGAGGCGGCCGCGAGAGTCCACCCGACGGATTTCGTACACCCACCTTCCGTCCCTCTGCTTGAGCTTTACTCGCACGATCTCTGCGGCGACCCCGGGCGGCAGGCGGCTGAGAATCTCGGTCAACGGGCGGATGGCGCCGCCCTGGACGGCCTGTTGGGCCTCGTCCTGCTCGCTTGCGCCGCCGTCGGCCCTTGCGCCGTCAACCGCGGTTGCAAGGAGCAGCAGGGCGAGCACAAAACCGAAACGGGAGGAGGACATGGGGTTACGCCTGAATCGCAGAACCCATTTCAGACCTTCGATGACGAAACGCTGACAACGCCTGGAAGCTTCCTGTCATCGCCTTTGCGCCAAAACCCGTCGCGTCGACAGGGCTAATCCCGGCCATTCGACAGCACAAGGAACACCTCATGAGCAAGCTCTTCGTCGCAGTCACTCTCCTCGGTCTCGCAGGGGCCGCCTCGGCTCACGCCGAAAGCCTCGGCCGTCCCTGCACCGACAAGCCGGAAACCGCCTACCTTTCCCTCGACGCCCTGAAAGCGAAACTTGCCGACCAGGGCTACGAAATCCGCAGCGGCGAAATCAAGAACGCCTGCGCGGAATTCTACGTTCTCGACAAGGCCGGGAAGCGCGCGGAACTCTTCCTCGATCCGACGTCGGGCGCCGTCGTCTCTGGCGACGCCGCGAAGGGCGAGACCGTCGGCAACGCCGAAAACGAGAAGGAAAAGAACGAGGCGAACGAGCAGGAGGACAACGACTGATGAGCGGCGCGGTTTTCGCCGAAAGCGCGAGTCGCCGAGGACCGCCCGGCGTCCGGGTGTGGGATCCGTTCGTCCGGATGTTCCACTGGAGCCTGGTGGCGCTCGTCGCCGTCGCCCTCGCGACAGGAGAGGAGGCCGAGTGGCTGCATGTGAGGGTCGGCTACGCGATCGCCGCTCTCGTCGCCTTTCGGGTGATCTGGGGCTTCGTCGGCTCGAGGCATGCGCAATTCTCCGATTTCGTCAGGCCCCCCTCCGAGGTCATTCGCTTTATCGGCCAGAGCCTGAGGCTGAGGGCGGCCCGGCACCTCGGGCATAATCCTGCCGGGGGAGCGATGATTGTCGCGATGCTCGTCCTGATCGCCTTCATCTCGGCGACCGGGTTTATGCTGACGACCGACGCGTACTGGGGCTCCGAAACTGTCAAAGAGGCGCATGAGGCGAGCGCCTATACGCTTGTCGCTCTCGTCTTCGTCCATGTCGCAGGGGTTATCCTGGCGAGCATCGAGCATGGCGAGAACCTCGTCCGGGCGATGATCACGGGGCTGAAGCGGCCATAGGTCGGCTCTGAACACAACCCGTCAGCCGCCAATCGGCCGGCTGACGGGCCGCAACACGGGGCAGGGCGGTTGTTCTCGAGAAAGCGGCTCAGAAGTTGACGCCGGACCGGCTCAGTTGAATTGACAATGATCCCGGGCATGTCGCAGGCGCTGTCGGGATGATTTCGAACGCTCTCTCCGCCGTCGCCGCGCTCATCGCATCGCATCCGAATTTCGCCTATGCGTCGGTGTTTCTCCTGGCGCTTTCGGAAAGCATCCCGATCATCGGCGTGGTTGTCCCTGGTTCGGCCGCGATCGTCGCGATCAGCGCTCTGACGCCCACCGGGGCGGTTAAGCTCTGGCCGCTTCTTGTAGCGGCGACGGCGGGCGCGATCGTCGGAGACGGCCTCCCCTTCTGGATCGGTCATCGTTACCGCCGGGCCATTCTCGAATCCTGGCCGGTGAACCGTTATCCGGACCTGATCGCCCGAAGCCAGGCCTTCATGTCGAGGCACGGGGACAAGAGCATCTTTCTCGCTCGGTTCACCCCTGGGGTGCGCGCTTTCATTCCGCTTGTCGCCGGCATGCTGGGCATGTCGGCGCGCCGATTCTATGCGGCCAATGTCGTATCCGCCATTGCATGGGCGCCGTCGAACGTTCTGCCGGGGGTGATCGTCGGCGAGTCCCTTGATTTGCTCGGCGCCGCGGCGAAACCGCTCGGCATTCTATTGGTTCTGCTGATCATCCTGTCGTGGATCATCTTGCACGCGGTGCGCTTCATGTTGCGCCGCGGGATGGGCTGGCCGCTGGCGGCGATGGAGAACCTGCAGACTTGGGCCGGGGGCCGGGATTCGCGACTGAAACGCGCGGTCTTCGTCCTGCTCGACCCATCGCGGCCGGAGGCCGGAAGACTGGCCGTGCTCGCCCTTGTGCTCGTCGGCGCCGCCTGGCTGTTCCTCGGCATTCTCGAGAATGTCGCAAGCGGCGATCCCCTGGTCGCCTTCGACGCTTCGATCTACCACGCCCTCCAAAACCTCCGGACGCCGCCTGGCGATGCGGCGATGATCGTTTTCACTGAACTCGGCGACACCGCCGTTGTCATCGTCGTGACCGGAGTTGTATTCCTCTGGTTCGCTGGGAAGCGCGCCTGGCGGACGGCGTTCTATTGGCTCGCCGCGATCGCCGGCGCCTCCGCACTCAACACGGCAATCAAGGTCGCGCTCCATCGTCCCCGCCCCGGCGAGCAGCTCTACGATGGCTGGAGTGCGTTTTCGTTCCCCAGCGGCCACAGCACAGTCAACATCGTGCTTTACGGCTTTCTTGCCTTTCTCATTGGCCGGGAGCTCCGTCCGGCAGGGCGCCTCCCGGTCGCCTTGGGCGCTGCTCTCCTTGTGCTTCTGATCGCCTTCTCACGCCTCTATCTCGGCGCGCACTGGCTCTCTGACGTGATCGGCGGCCTGGCCTTCGGAGCGGCCTGGCTGGCGGCTCTGGGCATCTCCTACCTGCGCAAGTCTCCCAAACCCATCGGACCTGTCGGGTTGATCGTCGTTGTCGGCACGGCGCTTGCAGTCGCCGGGGCCGCCAATGTCGCGCGCCGTCACGCGCTCGACGTCGAACGCTACGCTGCGAACGCGGCAACGCCGAGCATGCCCGCTGCGGACTGGTGGGCCGGCGATTGGCGAATGCTCCCGTCCTATCGCGTCGATCTCACCGGCGAGAGGGAAGAACCGCTGACCATCCAATTCGCCGGAGAGTTGGACGCTCTGCGGGAGATATTGGTTCGCCAAGGCTGGCGTATGCCGGCGCCCTGGACGCCGCTCAATTCCCTGGCCTGGCTGACCGCGACTGCCGATCCCGCCGAGCTTCCCGTCGTCCCCCGTCTCGCCAGTGGCGAACTGCCCAGCCTCACTCTCGTCCTGCAAGCAATTCCGCTACCGAACGACTCTCGTTTCGTGCTCCGGATGTGGCCCGTCGACCTCGATCTGGTCAATGGTCGCCATGCGCCGGTCTGGGTCGGTTCAGTCGTCGAGGAGCGCATCGGCAGGCCCTGTTCGCTGATCACAATCGCGCGAACCCAATCCGACGTGAACAAACCCAGGGATGCAATAGCCGACGCCGTCCCGTCGGGGCGAGTGGAGATTCGAACCCTGGGCGCCGCGACTGACGGCTGGGACGGCCGGGTTCTACTGATCCCGGAAAGCTCCCTTCGAAGGCGATGAGCGAGGACCGGTCGCGGGGCGCGTGGCCGACGCTGCGGCCGGAGCCGCCGGGAACCCATCGGACGACGGTCTGACATCGCCGCCGTTCCGGGGCGATGTCGGTCACGCTGACAGCGGGCTGTCATCTTCGGCCTGATAGCGTCCCGCACATCCGCACGGCTCGACCGCCGTGTCGGCGAAGGAGACGATGATGGAACAGACACCAGCGCAGGGCATGTTGTGCCCGCACTGCCGCGTCGACCTCGTAATGAGCGAGCGGCAACGCGTCGAAATCGACTATTGCCCAAAGTGCCGCGGAATCTGGCTCGATCGCGGCGAACTGGACACGATCATCGAACGAGCCGTCGCGGAGGCGAGGACGGCGACGCCGGTTGCGCCCGTGTCCTTCCTGCCGAGCGAAGGAGGGACCCAGGGTCTCTCGCCTTCACACGCCGGGCGTGAGCAGGAAAGGTACGAGTCGTCCCGCGGGTATCGCAAGGACGACGACGACCGTCACCACGACGAACGTCACCACGACGACCGTCACGACGGAGGGCGTCGCCGCGAGAGCTTTCTCGAGCGACTGTTCGACTGAGCCGAGCCGAAGGCGATCGATGCGCGCGCATCGATCGCCTTCTTTCGAACTCGTTCCGAGGCTCCGCCTCGGACCGTTTTCGGTAGGAGGAGAGAGTGAAGCATCTTCTTTCGGTTCTGCTCGCCGCATGCGTCGCGCTCAGCGGGGTGGTTTCGCCGACGAGCGCTCAGCCGCCGCCACAACATCATGCGCTGACGAGCAAGACGGCGCAGTCGCAGCTCAGAAGCTCGATCGCGAGCATGACGAGCCTCGACCCGAAATCCGTCGAAATCCAGGCTACGAACACGGTGGTTTCGGTGCGGCTGGTTAATACGCTCTATAACACCGGCCCCGCTTCCGACCGAGAATATCTCGCCTCGACCATCGCGGCGCTGGTCAAGAAGGATGCAGAGGATAACCCGAGGCTCGCGAAATTGGTCGCCCTGCACGTGCAGTTCCTCAAACGGAGCGCATGGCGCACGAAAACGATTGACACCGTCGAATTCCGGCGGGATCGGGCTGGAGCGCTCATTCGCCATGGGACTTGACCGTAGTTCGTCGCAGGCGCCGACAGTGGCGCCAGTGTCTTGGCGGATTTGAGCATGAACGACGTCATGGCGACGCCCGGCGCAAAGTCCGGTCTCAGCGAAGCCGAAGCTCAGGCGAGACTGAAGGCCGAGGGATTCAACGAACTCCCGAGCCCTGACCGTCGCACCACACTCAAAATCCTCTACGAGGTGCTGCGCGAACCCATGATCGCCCTGCTCGTTGCGGGCGGCGTAGTCTACGTGGCGCTCGGCGACTTGCGGGAGGCCGTGTTTCTTCTTGTCTTCGCCGTCCTGGCTGTCATGATCACAGTGATCCAGGAAATGCGCACTGAGCGGGTTCTCGAGGCGCTGCGAGACCTGACGAGTCCCCGCGCGCTCGTCATCCGCGACGGCGTGCGCAAGCGGATACCGGGCCGGGAAGTGGCGCGCGGCGACGTGGTCGTTTTGGCCGAAGGCGACCGCGTTCCGGCGGACGCAGCGCTCCTCGAATCCGACGACCTGCTCGCCGACGAATCTCTGCTCACCGGCGAATCCGCGCCTGTCCGGAAGGTCGTGAAGCTCCAACTCGACGGCGAACGGGGCGCGCGCCCCGGCGGCGACGACTCTCCTTTCGTTTTCGCTGGATCGCTGATCGTTCGAGGTTCCGGCGTTGCAGGGGTGACCGCCACCGGGGCAAGGAGCGAAATCGGCAAGATCGGGCAGTCGCTGAGTTCACTCGACCCTGAGCCGCCAAGGCTGCAAACCCAGATGAATCGTCTTGTCCGGATGTTCGGCTTCGTCGGGGCGGGCGTCTGCGTCCTTGCCGTGGCGCTCTATGGAGCGCTACGCGGAAATTGGTTCGACGCTCTGCTGGGCGGCATCGCGCTCGGGATGTCGATGCTTCCCCAAGAGTTTCCCGTTGTGCTGGCCGTCTTCATGGCGATGGGAGCCTGGCGCATTTCGCGCGCGCGCGTTCTGACGCGGCGCGCCGCCGCCATCGAAGCCCTCGGCTCCGCGACGGTTCTGTGCACGGACAAGACCGGCACGCTGACTGAGAATAGGATGACGATCACGGAGCTGCGGCGCGCCGACGGCCAAGCGCTTCGTCTCGACTGCCCCGCGGATGCCGCGCTTTCCGGCGAGTTTCTCGACCTGGTCCGGGTCGGCGTCCTGGCCAGCGCGCGCCAACCGTTCGATCCCATGGAAAGAGCCTTCCACGAGCTGAGCCGTAAGAGCGCGCCAGATGCGGGGCGGCTGGACGGCGGCTGTCTCGAATTCGTTCATGCCTATGGTTTGCGCCCCGATCTGCTCGCCGTGACGCAGGTCTGGAGGCCAACGGCCGGCGGATCGAATCTCATGGTCGCCTCGAAAGGCGCGCCCGAAACGATCGCGGAATTGTGCCGTTTCGACGATGGGCGCTTCGCCGCCTTGAAACGATCGGTCGGCGAAATGGCGGACGACGGGCTGCGGGTTCTCGGCGTCGCACGAGCCGTCCGCGAGGTCGGGGAGCTGCCGGCTTCGCCGCGCGCATTCGCGTTCGAATTCGTTGGACTCGTCGGCCTCGCCGATCCGCTGCGCGAGAGCGCGTCCGCGGCTGTGCGGGAATGTCGGTCCGCCGGCATCCGGGTCGTCATGATCACAGGCGACTACCCCGCGACCGCGGCGGCAATCGCTCGCCAGGCGGGTCTGGACGCGAGTCGCGTGATAACCGGCCAGGCGCTCCAAAACATGGACGAAGCCGAGCTGAGCCGGGACATCGGCGTGGTGAACGTGTTCGCCCGAATCATGCCCGACCAGAAGCTGCGGATCGTCAACGCGCTGAAAGCCGGGGGAGATGTCGTCGCCATGACCGGCGACGGCGTGAATGACGCGCCGTCGCTCAAGGCCGCGCACATCGGGGTCGCGATGGGCGGAAGGGGGACGGACGTCGCGCGTGAGGCCTCCGCGCTCGTCCTGCTCGACGACGACTTCGGCTCGATCGTGAAGGCCGTGCGGCTCGGGCGGCGGATCTACGACAACCTGCGCAAGGCGGTCGGCTTCATCTTCGCCGCGCACGTGCCGATTGCCGGTCTTGCGCTCACGCCGCTGGTCTTCGGCCTGCCTGTGCTGCTTGGCCCAATTCACATCGCGTTCATAGAAATGGTCATCGACCCAGTCTGCTCGCTCGTGTTCGAGGCGGAGGTCGAAGAGGACGACGTGATGCGCCGGCCGCCGAGGCCGCCCGCCGAGCCGATGGCGCCGGCGTGGTTCGCCACGTGGAGCCTGTTCCAGGGCCTGTTCGCCTTTGCGATCGTCGCCGGCGTGCTGTTCGTCGGACTGAAACGAGGGATGCCCGTGGACGAAGTGCGCGCTTTGACGTTTTTCGCCCTGATCCTTGTCATCGTCGGGCTGATCCTGATCAACCGTTCGTTCAGCGCCTCGGTCTGGACCGCGATCTTTCGTCCGAATCCGGCGCTACTCTGGATCGCGCTCTCCGTCGCCGGCATCCTCTGGCTCACGCTCGAATGGCCTCTTGCGGCTGATCTCTTTCGGTTTGGGCCTCTGCATCCCGACGATCTTGCGCTGACTGCGGCTGCCGGAGTCGCTGTGTTTGCCTGCCTGGATTTCCTCAAGCTCGTGCTGAGACGCAAGCGCCGAATCGGCATCTATTGACTTCGCCCGAAAACAGAAGCCGTTTGGCGGATTAAGAACCGTCAAGTCTATTCCGGAACGCCCGCAGCTGGCGCAATCCCTCCCTTCATTGGTGCGAATTTGACCGGCAGGAACGGGGTCGATTGCAGCCCTCCGTCACCGATCCAGGCGGGCGCCAGGCTTCAGATTCGAACAGCCAGAGCGGGATGATTTGGAGCCGATTCTGCCCCATTGTCAGCACGCCTTTTCGCCTTCGCGAGAGGTTAGGAAATCTTGACAATTGCGCTTCCGCGCCGGACGGCGAAGCCGACTTCCGACCGGTTTCGCGCGTCGCGCTTCCCTCCCTCGTCCCTCCCTGCTGGGGAGCGAAACAGGGAGAGAATCTCCCTGTTTTCCCGCTCTTCCGCCGCATCAACGATGTGGCGCAATCCGTTGAAATAAACTGTGTTGCTGGTGGGGAGAGAGGAGTGGCGCCGGCTGACTCTCCCTGTTACCAGGGCATAACAGGGCAGATGCGGGCGAAAATTCGCATTTTCGCGCGTCTTCGACAGAGCGCCGACGCGCATGGGATCGTCAAGCTTTCCTTCCTGCCCGCGCTTCGCTTCCGCCATCGGGCGATTCGGGCCAGCCGCATCATGCTCTAGGCGGAGCTTCTTTCTTTCGCGAGGGTCAAGCCTCTGATTTTGCGCATATTTGGGGTTGCGAGGGGTGAAAATGTAGCCATGTAAATCAGATATTTTTGTTGATTGTGCGACGCGCATCCGCTATCCTACGCCCATGTACATCGAGACCGTCCCCAACCGCGGCTCCCCGCCCGCGATCCTGCTGCGCGAGAGCTACCGGGACGGCAAGACCGTGCGAAAGCGCACGCTGCTCAACCTCTCCCATTGGCCGGCCGAGCACGTCGAGGGGCTGCGCGGCGTCCTCAAGGGCGGGGTCGTGATGCCGCCGGGCGAACAGCCCTTCGTCATCGAGCGTTCGCTGCCGCATGGCCATGTCGCAGCCGTCCTGGGCGCGACGCGCGCGATCGGCCTCGACAAAATCATCGGTCCCAAGGCCACGCGCGAGACCGACCCCGAGAGCTGTCGACCGGTCGACCTCGTCCTGGCCATGATCGTCAGCCGCATCATCGCCCCGGCCTCCAAGCTCGCCACAGCCAGGGCGCTCGATCCCGCCACCGCCGCCTCGAGCCTCGGCGTCGAGCTGGCCTTGGGCGACGTCCGCGAGGACGAGTTCTACGCTGCGCTCGACTGGCTCCTCGAACGCCAGGGTCCGATCGAGACCGCGCTGGCAAAGCGCCGCCTGAAGGGCGGGACGCTGGTGCTCTACGACGTCTCGTCGAGCTATGTCGAAGGCCGCTGCTGCCCCTTGGCCAAACGCGGCTACAACCGCGACGGCAAGAAGGGGAAGTTGCAGATCGTCTATGGCCTTCTGTGCGCGCCCGACGGCTGTCCCGTCGCCATCGAGGTGTTCGAAGGCAACACCGGCGATCCCATGACGCTCGCCGATCAGGTTTCGAAGCTGAAGCGCCGCTTCGCCATCGACCACGTCGTGCTGGTCGGCGATCGCGGCATGATCACCCAGGCGCGCATCGACGAGGATCTGCGCCCCGCCGGGCTCGACTGGATCACCGCCTTGCGCGCGCCTGCGCTCAAGGAGCTGGTCGGCGGCGGACATTTGCAGATGTCGCTGTTCGACGAGCGCGACATGGCGGCGATCACGTCGCCCGAGTTTCCCGGCGAGCGGCTGATCGTCTGCCGCAACCCGGATCTCGCGCGCGAGCGCGCCCGCAAGCGCGAGGACCTCCTCGCCGCCACCGAGCGGGATCTCGCCAAGACCGTCGCCAGCGTGGCGCGCAAGACCCGTCCCTTGCGCGGCGCGGCCGAGATCGGCATCGCGGTCGGCGCCGTGCTCGGCAGGCACAAGATGGCCAAGCATTTCGAGCTGACGATCGCCGACGACCGGTTCGCCTTCGCCCGAAAGCGCGAGCAGATCGCGCAGGAAGCCGCGCTCGACGGCCTCTACGCCGTGCGCACCAGCCTGCCCGAAGAGACCCTCGCCGACAACACCGCGGTCAAGACGTACAAATCCTTGGCCATGGTGGAACGCGCCTTTCGCTGCCTGAAGACGGTCGACCTGCATGTCCGGCCGATCTACCATTGGCTGGAGGATCGGGTCCGCGCCCACGTGTTCCTGTGCATGCTGGCCTATTACGTCGAGTGGCATATGCGCGAGCGCCTGGCGCCGATGCTCTACGACGACGACGCAAGGCCGCCGCCGAGGCCCTGCGCGAGAGCCCGGTCGCCAAGGCGCAGCGCTCCCCCGCCGCCCTCGCCAAGAGCGCCACGGGCCGCGCCGCCGACGGCGCCCCGGTCCACTCCTTCCAGACCCTGCTCGCCGACCTCGCGACCCTCGCGCGCAACACCGTCGTGACCGCGAACGCGCCGGACCGCCCCTTCACCATCCTCACCCGCCCGACTCCGATCCAGCAAAAGGCCTTCGACCTCCTGGGATTCCCCATCGCCTGTACCCAGTAGCAGCGACCCCGGAGCCGCTCGCCGTGAGCGAGATCAATGACTTACGCTTCGTGAAAGAAAGAAGCTCGGTCTAGGCCCCGCCAGGCGTCCCGGTGCACAGTGCGGCCGATCGGGAGGACGACATGGAGCGCACGCAGGTGGCGATCATCGGCGGCGGCCCCGCGGGCATGCTGCTGTCGCATCTGCTTCACCTCAGCGGAATCGAGAGCGTTGTGCTCGAGCGGCAGACGAAGGCGCATGTGCTCAAGCGGATCCGCGCCGGAGTCCTCGAGCCAGGAACGGTGAAGCTGCTGCGCGAGGCGGGCCTTGGCGAGCGGATGGACCTCGAAGGCCACGCCCACGATGGAAGCTATATCGTCTGGCAGGACCGCAGGCCGTTTCTGATCAACACGGTCGAGCATTGCGGCAAGCCGATGTGGTCGTACGGGCAGACGGCGATCACCGAGGAACTTTATCGGGTCCGCGAACGCGACGGCGGCCATGTCATCGACGAGGCAGAGAACGTCCGCCTGCTCGACCTCGAGGCCGAGCCGAAGGTCGCCTACGACAGGGCCGGACGCTCCTGCGCGGTCGCCTGCGATTTCATCGCCGGTTGCGACGGCTTCCATGGCGTTTCGCGCCAAAACATTCCGGCGGCGGCGCTGCGGACCTTCGAGCGCGCCTACCCTTTCGGCTGGCTCGGGGTCATGTCGGAGACGCCGCCGGTCGGCGACATCATTTACGCCCGGCACGAGCGCGGCTTCGCGCTGGCGTCGCGCCGCAACCCGATGCTCAGCCGCTACTACATCCAGTGCGACCTCACGACCGGGATCGCCGATTGGCCGGACGAAAAATTCTGGGAGGAGCTGAAGCGCCGGTTTCCGGCCGAGATCGCGCAGAGGATCGTGACCGGCCCGTCGATCGAAAAGTCGATTGCCCCCTTACGCAGCTTCGTCGCCGAGCCGATGCGCTACGGGCGGCTTTTTCTCGCCGGCGACGCCGCCCATATCGTGCCGCCGACGGGGGCCAAGGGTCTGAACCTCGCGGTCTCGGACGTGTTCTATCTCCACCGCGCGCTGGCGGCCCATTATGACGCACGCGACGATCGCTATCTCGACAGCTATTCGGACATGGCCCTGCGGCGCGTCTGGGGCGCGGTGCGCCTCTCCTGGCAGCTGACGAAGCTCCTGCACGTCTTCCCGGACGAAGATTCTTTCGAGGCTCGGGTCAAGCTGAACGAATTCGATCATCTCCAGGCGTCGCCGAACGCCCAGGCGGCGCTGGCGGAGCAATATGCCGGATTGCCCTTCGAGAGCTGAAGTGCTCCGGGCGTCGGCGATCCCTCCGGCCGCGACGGCCATGCCCCGGTGACGACGAAGCGCTCTTATGTTACGCAGGGAGGCAACTTTCGGACCGCCTGGACCTTTGCCTCTTGAAGGGGCCGTTGTTGGCGTTTGTTTTGTTTGCTCGCCGCGATTTCACCGGGCGGCGCCCGACTTGACTGATCTCCCTCGATGAAGCGCTGTCCGCAGATCCGGCTCAGGTGTGGGGACATCGGCAGGCAGGGTCGGCAATGAAGGGAGGAGCGGAAATATGGCGCAGGTCGTCGCGAGTTTGAACACGATCGATCTCCGAAGGGCCGACGTGCAGCCCGTCGCGGGCGAGGACGTCAAGACGCTTCAGGCCTTGCTCAATCTTTTCCTAACCGCCGGAGACGGCGGCGAGGACGGCAGCCCGATCCCGCCTCTGGCGCTGGACGGAACGGCGGGGGGGAGGACAAAGCAGGCGGCGCTGGCCTTCCAGACGGCGGCCCATCTCGCTGTGGACGCCATCGTCGGCCCGCTGACCTGGAAGAAGCTCGTCGAGCAGGACTTCTAAAAGACTATGTAATGACGTTGAACAACAGCCGTCAATGGGAGGACATAGCGACGAAGCAATCCAGGGGTCGCAGGGGAGCGGATTGGTTCGCTGCGCTCGCATATGACGGATCTGAATCAACCTGGAATCATCCTGCTTCAAAGCGCGCGAGCAGGAGAAAGGCGGGAGGATGGACATGCCGACGACCATCAAGCTGGGCGATGCCGGGGACGACGTGAAGCGACTGCAACGGGTCTTCGCTCGAAACAAGGAGCTGGGAACCGACAGCGTCGACGGGGTCTTCGGACCGGAGACGGAGCAGGCCGTCAAGGACTTCCAGCAGTCGAACGGGCTGGTGGTAGACGGAATTGTCGGTCCGATCACATGGAGCAAGATTCATCCATACCGCGAGGCGTCGCCCACGCTGCAGGCCGGATCGCTCGGGCCCGTGGTGGCCATGCTGCAGGGCGTGTTGAAGACCGGCTTCGGTTACGCGGGCCCCATCGACGGCATCTACGGCCCGGTCACCGAGACCGTCGTCCGTCAGTATCAGACCAACTCCGCGCTCCCGGTCACCGGGGTCATGGACGAGCGGACGTGGATGGCGCCTGCCGGCGCCGCAGGGGCGACGCTCGAAAGTCTGTCGGGCCTGATCCTCTGACGGCTCGCGGGCCGGTCGTCAGCTCGCGCCGCCCTCGTTCTCCAGCGCGTCGACGACATCCCAGGTTTTCGGGCCGACGACCCCGTCGACGGTCAGACTGGCCTGACGCTGCAGCTGCCGCACCGCCGCTTCGGTCTGGGCGCCGAAGCGTCCGTCGACGCCGCCGGTGTCGAAGCCAACGGCGCTCATCCGGCTCTGGAGGCGGCGGACGGGCAGGCCGGTCGCGCCCGTCTTCAGCACGGGATGGCTCTGGTCGGCTTCATCGATATTGATCCACGTCACCCGGCCGACCACGCCATCGACAGGGATTTCCCGCGCCTGCTGAAACGCGCTCACCGCGCGCTCGGTTTGCGCGCCGAAGACGCCGTCGATCGGTCCGGGATCGAAATTCAGGGCCCTGAGGGCCTCCTGCAGGTCCCGCACGGCGGGATCACTGGATCCCTTCTTCAGCACCGGTTCCGCCATGGCGCGCTCCTCCTGTTCGAGACACACGAAATCGATTGACGGGCGGCCAGCGCCGCAAGACCGCCGCTAGAAAGAAAGCATGCCGCTGACCAGCGCCTGCCAGGTGACCGGACCAACGATTCCGTCGACGATCACGGCAGGAATGTCGAGCGACAGGGCGTGCTGAAAAGCGCGCACCGCAGCATCCGTGACGGGTCCGAAGATCCCGTCGACCTGCGGCCCTTTGCCGGGGTCGCCTGACAGGTTGCGGAACTGGAACTCCTCCTGCACGCCCTTGACCGCCTCGCCCCGGCTTCCCTGTCTAACCTCGACGACAACAGCGGCCCATGTGACGGCGCCGACGACGCCGTTGGCGGTCAGCCCCTGGCTCGCCTGAAACGCCTTCACCGCAGCTTCGGTCTGCGGACCGAACGCGCCGTCAACGACGAGGCTGCGCCCCCGCGCCCGCAGCAGATATTGCAGCGTCTTTATCGGATGCCCGTTCGCGCCGCTCTTGACCTCTGGCCACGGGCTGAGACTTCCAGGCATCATTGTCCTCCCGATCGTCGTTGAATGGAACGCGAAGTCTATCATCCCGGGCCGCAAGAAGACCATGGCCGTCGTCGGGCCGGCGCGTTGGTGAGCGAAGCGGACATCGACGGGCCGCGCAACAGAACGATTCGCAGACCCCCGACAAGATCGGGCCAGAGTCCCGTCACGACCAGTTCGTCCACCTCGGCGCGACGGCGTAGTTGATCTGGACGAGGATGATGAAGGCGACGCCGAGCGGCGTGCTGACGAGGCCCGCGACGGCGCCGGCCGCGTAGAGCCCCTGCGCGCGCACGATGCGGCGGCGGATCGCCTCGGCGTTCGGGCCGGGCGGCTTCTCGTCGGTCAGCTCAGCTCGTTCGGCGTAAGCCCACGCGAGGTAGAGGCTCAAGCCCGCGAACAGGATGTTTGCGTAATAGATCAGAAAGGCGATCCGGTAGTCGAAGAAGCCGGCGAGCAGCCGGGTCGAAAAGGGAAGTGCGGTGATGACCGCGAGAAAGAGGAAATGCAGCCAGGCGAGGTTGCGGTTCATGGCCGTAAGGCGCGAGAGCTGCGTTTGCTGTCCGAGCCAGAAGATGCCGAGCGTCATGAGGCTCATGAGCCAGGTCGCCGCGGTCGGCGCGAGCTTCATCAGCGCCGCCGCGAGCTCGCCTTCGCTGCGAATATCGGTGGCTTCCGGCGCATGGATCTCGAGGACGAGCAGCGTCATGGCGATGGCGAAGATGCCGTCGCTGAGCGCGCTGACGCGACCAAGATCGGCGCCGGCGATGGCGTTGTAGTTGGTAGCCATTGACGGCGAGCTTCGCGCGGGCGGCGCGGCTGCGTCAATCCCTGCCTGAGCTTCGCTCCGCCAGGAGCCGCGCGATATGCGCCCGCAGCTCGGGCACGCCTTCGCCGCTACGGGCGGAGGTGAACAGCACTTCGGGGTACGCCGCCACGTGCTTGCGGAGCCCCTCGAGCGTCGCTTCGATCCGCCCGGTCTGCTCGGCGGTCTTCACCTCGTCGCGCTTCGTCAGCACGACCGCGTAGGAGACGGCCGAGACGTCGAGCAGCCGCATCGTCTCGTGGTCGCTCTCTTTCAGCCCGTGCCGGCCGTCGACCAGCACGAAGACCCTGAGCAGAGTCGGCCGGCCGCGCAGATAGTCGCGCACCAGCGCGCCCCACGAAGCCGATTTCGCCTTGGCGACCGCCGCGTAGCCGTAGCCCGGCATGTCGACCAGAGTCGCGTGACCGTTAAGGTCGAAGAAAATCAGCTCCTGCGTGCGCCCGGGTGTGTTCGAGGTGCGGGCGAGGGCGTTGCGGCCGGTCAGCGCATTGATGAGCGAGGACTTGCCGACGTTCGAGCGTCCGGCAAACGCGACCTCCGGCGGACCCACCGGCGGCAGGCCGTCGGCGCGCGCGGCGGCGAAGAAGAAGTCGCACGGGCCGGCGAACAGTTTTCGCCCGGCCTCCGTCCAGTCCGGCGCGGCCGCCGCGTCCGTCATTCGCCCGGCGTCTTGGCAGGGGCGGCCCTGCCGAACAGCTTGGCGACGTTGTCCCACAGCTCGACCTTCACCCCCGCCTTGGTCATGATGTAGTACTGCTGGAGGATCGTCAGGGTGTTGTTCCACGTCCAGTAAATGACGAGGCCGGCCGGGAACGCGCCGAGCATGAAGGTGAAGATCACCGGCATCCAGGCGAACATCGACTTCTGAACCGGATCGGCGGGCTCCGGATTCATCTTCATCTGGAAGAACATCGACACGCCCATGATGAGCGGCCAGATCCCAAGGTGGAGGAAATGGCCGAAAACGGGAAGGGCGGTCGGATCCCACGGAACGAGGCCGAACAACGTGAACACGTTGGTCGGATCGGGCGCGGAAAGATCCTTGATCCAGCCGAAGAACGGAGCGTGCCGCATTTCGATGGTGATGAAGATCACCTTGTAGAGAGCGAAGAACACCGGGATCTGGATCACCATCGGCAGGCAGCCGGCGACTGGGTTGACGCCTTCGCGCTTGAACAGCTCCATCTGCTCCTGCTGCTGCTTGACCTTGTCGTCGGGATAAAGGTCCTTCAGCGCGGCGATCTGCGGCTGGATCTTCTTCATCTTCGCCATTGAGTTGTACGAACGGTTGGCGAGGGGGAAGAAGACGAGTTTGACGAGCACCGTCACGATCAGGATCGCGACGCCGAAATTGCCGACGAATTTGTAGATTGTATCGATTAGCCAGTACATCGGCTGTGTAATGAAGTAGAACCAGCCCCAGTCGATCATCAGATTGAACTTCTGGATGCCGTACTTGGACTGGTAATCGTAAATCGTGTTGACCTCTTTGGCGCCGGCGAACACGCGCGTGGTATTCTCGTACGAGGCGCCCGGGGCGATCGTCTTTTCCGCGCCGACGAAATCAGCCTGGTAGTCTTCCGGCTGGCTGGTTCCGCTGGCCGAGTAGCGGGCTTCGATCGGCGCGGTCTGCTCCGGGATGACGGCCGAGGCCCAGTACTTGTCGGTGAAGCCGAGCCAACCGCCGTCGCCCTTGTAGGCCTCGGCCTTGCCGGTGGCCTTGTCGATCGACGCGTAGGTCGGCGCATGCTCCTGGGCGCCAATCACGCCTTCGAATCCCTCGTGCAGCACCGAATAACCGGCGACATTCGGCATGCCGTGGCGCAGGATCAGGCCATAGGGCCGCAGAGTCGCGGCCACGCCTCCTGAATTGGTCACCGAGTCGGTGATCGTGAACATGTACTTGTCGTCGACTGCGATCACCCGCTTGAAGAGCAGGCCGTCGCCGTTGTCCCAGGTGAGCGTGACGGGTTGCGACGGCGTAAGGGTCTTGGAATCAGCGGTCCATAGCGTGTCGAGCGTCGGCGTCTTCAGGCTGCCGCCGGAGCTTACGAAGCCGGTTTGAGCCCAGTAGGCGTCGGGAGCGCCGCTCGGCGAGAACAACCGGATCAGCGGGCTGTCTTTGCTGATCGTCTCGTGATAGTCCTTGAGCACGAGATCGTCGAACTTGCCGCCCTTGAGGTCGATCGAACCCCCGAGGCTCGGCGTATCGATGGCGACGCGTGGGCTCGTCTTGAGCGCGTCTCCGACAGTTTCTGCCGCGATTGCCCCGGGCGCAGCTCCGCCGACCGGTGCAACGACGCTCCCCAGCTGCGGCTGAGCATTCTGCGCCGGCTGTTCGGTCGCAGGCGTCGTGACGTTCGTCTGCGTCTGCGTCTGCGCCTGGTGCTGGCGCTGGGAGAGCGGGCCGGCGAAGAAATATTGCCATCCGGCCATCACCAGGACCGACAGGGCAATGGCGAGAAAGAGGTTTCTCGTGTCCTCGGATTTCATGATCGCCTGTCTCTGCCCTTTGGCGTCGTTTGCGCCGGTGGCCGGCTTCTGTCTCTGTCGTTGCGCTGGACGGCGCGGAACGCGGTGCGCAGATCCTCGACCAGCGCGGCGAAGGAACGCGCGAGCGCTTCGCGCCGGGCCATCAGCACGTAGTCGTGGTCGGCGTCCGCCTCAAGTGGGCGCGCCGCACGCAGCGCCTCCCTGAGCCGGCGGCGGATGCGATTGCGCACGACCGCATTGCCGACCTTCCGGGTGACCGTGAAGCCGACGCGCGCGCCGGCCGGGTCGTTCCTGCCTTCCTCGCGCCGGGCCGCCTGAAGCGTGAACGCTTCGACCGCCTTTCGCCGACCCCGCGCCACGCGCTGAAACTCGGCACGCCGCCTCAGGCGGCCGAGTGTCCCGGCCGCGGGATCCGCCTTACCGTCCTTGTCCAGAAATTGCTGCTCCATCCGCGGCGTCGCATCGGAGGTTGCGGCCCGCGCCGGCCGCCGGTTCCGGCGATCAGGCGGACAAATTCTTGCGCCCGCGGGCGCGCCGGGCGTTCAGCACCTTGCGCCCGCCAACCGTCGCCATGCGGGCGCGAAAGCCGTGCCGGCGCTTGCGAACGAGCTTGCTGGGTTGATAGGTCCGTTTCACGGGTCGGGTCTCCAGTATCGATCGGGCGCTGAAACGCGCACACCCAGTCCTCGTCGCGAGGCAATCGGGCGGCGAGCCGGGGAAAAACGTTGCGGCGCTTTCGCGCCGCGGGGAAGCGCGGCTTATGCGGCGCCGCACCGGTGAAGTCAATCATTGGGTCAGCAAAATGCCCCGGTTGACCACACAGCCGATGTCTATTCGGGAGCGCTTAGGAAGGAGCGTCCAGGAAGGTGGCAACCCTCGCCAAGCCGACGGGCCTCACTTTCCCGGGCTGACCAACTCCAGGCAATTGCGCCGTCCCTCATCCAAGCAGTTCTGCAATTTCCGCTGCCTCTCGATCGCGGTGAAAGCCCAGTAACCGAGCAGCGCCAGGACGATGATCGCGATCAGCGCGGCGACGTTTGCCCGGCTCCGGTTTCCGTCTTCGCCGCGATCGTCCGGCGAAGGCTCGCTCATGCGATGAGGCTCGACAGCTTGTCGGACGGCTTGCCGAGCGCCGCCAGCGCCGCCGCTGCAATTCCTTTCGCATCCAGCCCGGCTACGGCGAACATCCGCTCGGGCTTGTCCTGCTCCTGATAGGCGTCGGGCAGGGTCAGCGTGCGGATCTTAAGTCCATGGTCCAGAGCGCCCTCGGTGCTGAGCAGCGTCAGCACATGGGCGCCGAATCCGCCGACCGCGCCTTCCTCGAGGGTGATCAGGACTTCGTGCTGCGCGGCGAGGCGCAGAATGAGTTCGCGGTCGAGCGGCTTGGCGAACCGCGCGTCGGCCACGGTCGTCGACAGGCCGCGCGCCGCGAGTTCCTCGGCCGCCATGAGGGCCTCGGCGAGCCGGGTCCCGAGGCTCAGGATGGCGATCTGCGCACCCTCGCGCAGGATCCGGCCCTTGCCGATCGGCAGCGGCTCGCCGCGCGCGGGCAACTCGGTCCCGACGCCCTCACCCCGCGGGTATCGCAGCGCGATCGGACCGTTGTCGTGGGCGACCGCGGTCGCGACCATGTGAACCAGTTCGGCTTCGTCGGCCGCCGCCATCACCGTCATGTTCGGCAGGCAGGCGAGATAGGCGAGGTCGAACGCCCCGGCATGCGTTGGCCCGTCGGCGCCGACCAGACCGGCGCGGTCGATGGCGAAGCGGACGGGCAGGTTCTGGACCGCTACGTCGTGCACCAGCTGGTCGTAGCCGCGCTGCAGAAAGGTCGAATAGATCGCGCAGAAGGGCTTGTACCCTTCGCTGGCCAGTCCGGCCGAGAAGGTCACCGCGTGCTGTTCGGCGATGCCGACGTCGAACACCCGCCCGGGAAACACCGCCTGCATCCTGTCGAGGCCGGTCCCCTGAGGCATGGCGGCGGTGACCGCGACCACCTTGTCGTCGCGCCGCGCGGCATCGAGCAGCGCGTCGCCGAACACCTTGGTGTAGGACGGGGCGTTGCTCCTGGTTTTCGCCTGCGCGCCGGTAATGACGTCGAAGGGGGCGACGCCGTGATATTTGTCGTCGGCGGCCTCGGCCGGCGGATAGCCCTTGCCCTTCTTCGTCACGACGTGGACCAGCACCGGCCCGCCGTGCATGTCGCGCACGTTCTTCAGGATGGGCAGGAGGTGGTCGAGCTTGTGGCCGTCGATCGGCCCGACATAATAAAAACCAAGCTCCTCGAACAGCGTTCCGCCGGTCCAGAAACCGCGGCCGTATTCCTCGGTGCGCTTCGCCTTGTCGTAGAGGAACTTCGGCAGACGCTTGGCGAGCTGCTTGGCCACGTCGCGCAGCGAACGATAGGTGTGGCTGGTGACGAGCCGCGCCAGATAGGCCGACATCGCTCCGGTCGGCGGCGCGATCGACATGTCGTTGTCGTTGAGGATGACGATCAGCCGCGACCCCATGGCGCCGGCGTTGTTCATCGCCTCGTAGGCCATGCCCGCCGACATGGCGCCATCACCGATGACGGCCACGACGTTATTGACCCCGCGCGAAAGATCGCGCGCGACGGCCATGCCGAGCGCGGCGGAGATCGAGGTCGAGGAATGGCCGGCGCCGAAGGCGTCGTATTCGCTCTCCGAGCGCCTGGTGAAGCCCGAGAGGCCGCCGCCCTGGCGCAGCGTCCGGATGCGCGGGCGCCGCCCGGTCAGGATCTTGTGGGGGTAGGCCTGATGGCCGACGTCCCAGACGATCCGGTCGGTCGGCGTATTGAAGACGTAGTGCAGCGCCACCGTCAGCTCGACGACGCCTAACCCCGCGCCGAGATGGCCCCCTGTTACCGAAACGGCGCTGATTGTTTCGGCGCGCAACTCGTCGGCGAGCCTGACGAGCTCGCTTTCGTTGAGGTTTCGCAAATCCGCGGGCGAGGCGATTTGATCCAGAAGCGGCGTTTCAGGCTTTGTCACGTTAATCCCCGAGGGCCGGCGCCTTTTCTGGCGCCGCCGCAAGAAAAGACACGTACACCAAGAGGAGCAGCGGCGGCAATCGAGCGTCAGAGAGGCTCTGCCGAGGCGCTCGACGTGCGTTGGCCCCCGGCGCGCCACGCCGCCAACGCGTGCGCCGCGAACGGCGCCGCCGCGAGCGCGGCGAGCGCGGCGATAATCCGCGGCGAGAGCGCGTCGCCCGGGCTGCGAATCGCGCCGAGTTGGGCGCCAGCGAAAACGTAGATCGTCGAAAGCGGCAGGATACCCGCGAACGAAACAAGCGCGAAGGTTCTGGCCGGCATCGGCGTCAGGCCCGCCGCCAGGTTGACGAGCGGGAAGGGGAGGATCGGCGTCAGACGGGCGGCGAACAGGAAGCGCAGGCCTCCGGACTTCGCCCCCTCGTCGAAGCGCGCCACAGCCGCCGGGAAACGCGCCTCGACCCATCCGCGCAGCGCATAGCGCGCCGCGAGCATGGTGATCGTTCCGCCCGCCACGCTCGAGAGGACGGCGATCGGAAGGCCGATCCACGGCCCGAACAGCAGGCCGGCGGCGACGCTTATCGCCCACATCGCCGGCACCGCAAGCGCCGCAACCGCGATGGTGAGGAGGCAAAACCCGAGCGCGAACAGGATGGGATGGGCGGCGACGGCCGCCTGCGACGCGGACGTCGCCGCGGCGACGGCGCCGGGACCGGCAAGGACGTGGAACGCGATTGCGGCGACAAGGACAGCCGCGAGCGCTGCAACGAACACGATGGCGCGGCGGCGAAACGCTCTGGGCGGTCTCGATTGAGCGCCGTCGTCGACTTGCACGTCTATCCCCCTTGAGCGCCGGACCGTCTGCCTGCCGCGATAGGGAATACGGCAGCGCCCTCGAGAGGATCACAGCATCCTGCATGTGACGCCGGTGTGACGCGCGCCTCGATGCCGCTATTCGCCCGCTGTCCGGTCGGCGCTGCCGCCGAAGGAATAGAATTGGTCCTCCGAGTGGGGCGGGCTCCCTGTTTCTCCCTGCTATCAGGGAGAAACCCGCGCAGACCCGCGCGTTCTTCGGCCAGCTCCAGCGGTGAAAAAGATCTTTGTTTCAACAGTTTGAAGCGAACTTCTGAAGTTATGAAACAATAATCTCGCGTAGAAATAACAGGAGAGTTCCCGCCCTGTTCCGAGCCGGAACTGGCGCGCCCGGGGGCGGCCGGAGAGGGCGCCGCGGCGCCGGGCTCGTGTTCGGTTACGCCCGGATGTTGACAAACTGGATGAAGAGCGGATTTTCGAAAGTCGGATGCCTGGGTCGAACCTGCGCCCCCGTTGCGAGACCCGATTCCGGATTCGAGTCGAGCGGAAAAGCCGCTTCAGCTCGCCCTCTCGCCGATTGTCTTCAAAAACCCCGCAAGCCGCATCAGCCCCTCGGGCCAGGGGCCGTGGCCGCTGGCCGCATCGACGCCGCCGGCGAAGCCGGCGTCGACGAGCTCGGCGCCCCAGGCCGAGGCGAGCGCCGATATCGCGTCGAAAGCGCCGTCCGGATCGTTGCGGCTCGCCACCACCAGGCTCGGCCAGGGCAGGGCGCGAGCCCGAGTCCAGTCCTCGTTCGCAATGCGGGATAGGCCCGCCTGGTCGGGCGGGGCGACGAGGAAGGCGCCGCGCACGTCCGCGTCCTCGAGCGCGCGAGCGGCCTCGACGATCGCCGAGGCGCCGAGCCCGTGCCCGATGAACAGCGCCGGCCGGGTCGCCGCTTGCGCCGCGCTCGTGACCGCATCGATCCACGCCTCGCGCCGTCGTTCGGCCGGATCCGCCGGATGGACGAGCCGCGCGGTCGACAGATTCGCCCGCCAGCGGCCCGTCCAGTCGCCGTTCGCCGGGCCGCCGGGGCGCGGGACGATGAGAAGATCGAAATCGGCGGCGCGCATGGCTGCGGCCATACCATCCGCCGGGCGGCGCGCAAAGTCTGCGTTGCGGAGCATCACGGGCGCCGCTTCAGAAAAAACGGCGGATGCGGCTCGATGCGGTTTTCGCGGCAGGAGCAGGATTTGAACGTTTTCGGAGGAGCCGGGCGGATGGGGAAGCGGTCGACACATGCACCCCGCCGGATCGATCGGGGTCTTGGGCGCGGCTCACCGGCAGGGGCAGATCCGGGTGGCCCGGGGACTCCCCTCAACGCCGCAGTCCGACGCCCTCCGTTCCGTACAACTCGACTGTTCGCGTCTCGTCCTCGGGCAGGATCACGCGCATGTCGGAATAGGGCAGGGGATAATTCCCGTTTCTCCCGACCTCGACGCGAACGCGGTTTGCGGTCCAATTCAGCGCGATCGTCACGCGGGTCGCGGCGCCGGCGAGCGAGATTCCGTCGTCTTCGACGATAACCGCGCGCGACGCGCCCTCGCCGGCGCCGGGAAAGATGCGCAAAGCCCGCGACGGCTCGTCGTGCAGGCGCGAGCAATCGTCGCCGCTGTCGGTGGTCGCGACGATCGCCCCGGCCGGCGCGAGCAAGGGGAGCCGGTCGAGCGGCGCCGGGATGGTCGCGCTCCGGCCGGCCGGGTGGACGCGCCCGGTCCAGAAGTCGCGCCAGCTTTCGACGCCCGCCGGGAGATAGGCCTCGACCTCGCGCGCCCCTTCGCGCATCGCCGGCGCGGCCAGCAGACAGGGGCCGAACATGGCCGAATCCGCGTCGGCGAACGAGGCGGGGTCGTCCTCGAAGGCGAAGAAAGTCGGCGCCAGCACGGGGACATGCGCTTCGTGCGCCAAAACCATTGCGCTGTAGAGATAGGGCATGAGCCGCAAGCGCAAGCGGATCGCCTCGCGGATCGCCGGGAGCGCCTCGGGGTGCAGCCAGGGCGATGTCGTGACGCCATCGTCCTTCCAGCTGTTCATGAGAAAGCGCGGATGCAGGAGCCCCGCCTGCGTCCAGCGGATCAGGAGCTCGGGCCCGGGCGGCGGGCCGGCGAAGCCGCCAACGTCATGGCCGATGTTGAACATGCCGGAGAGCGACATGCCGAGGCCGGTGCGGAAATTCCATTTCAGCGACT
Organism: uncultured Alphaproteobacteria bacterium; assembly: GCA_963741405.1. Lineage (GTDB taxonomy): Bacteria > Pseudomonadota > Alphaproteobacteria > Rhizobiales > Beijerinckiaceae > Roseiarcus. Next base: position 2,501 of record CAVUHX010000011.1, on the reverse strand, counting down.
CCCAGCTCGTCGTGTTGTCGCCGCTCCAGGTCTGGGCGTAGCGCTGCAGGCCGGGGCCGCCGGCGCGGGTGACGGTGAAGGGGCGGACGTTCGGCTTCGCGGCGAGCTGCGCTTCGCGCGTCGCGCGCGTCATCAGGAGGGCCTGCACGGGGCGCATCAGCGCGAGCGGCGCCGGCTCGCCGAAACCCGCGCAGGTCGCCTCGTCGTCCCATAGGCCGTATTCGTTGTTGTCGTTCCACCCCGCGTCGACGCCGTATCCGAGAACCTGTCGGGTAAAACCCTCCTTCCACCAGGCGACGCCGGCGGGATGGGTGAAATCGACATGCGCGCCCTCGCCATCCCAGAACCGCGATTTCAGCGGCGCGGCATTGTCGCGCCGGCGATGAAGCCGCCGGCCGCCGCGACCTCCCCATAGCGGGGATGGTCGTCGAGCAGGCACGGCTTGACGTTGGCGACCACCTTCATGCCCGCTTCGGCGAAGGCGCGCGTCAGCGCCTTCGGGTCAGGAAATTTTGCCCGGTTCCAGGTGAAGACGTAGCGCTTCTTGCCGATCGACGTGGTGCCCGAGCCGAAATGGAACGCGGAGATCGGCACGTCATGCGTCTTTGCGGCGTCGATCACGCCCTTAATCTGCTTCTCGGCGTCGGGCGCGTCGGCGAGCGCCATCGCGGTCTGGGCGAAGCCGAGCGACCAGCGCGGCGGCAGCGCGGTGCGGCCGGTCAGCGCGACGAACCTCGCGGTGACGTCGGCGAGGCGGGGTCCGAGGATCAGGTAGAGATCGAGGTCGCCGTCGTCGGCCTCGTAAGTGCGATAGCGGCCGAAATAATTGTCGTGCTCGCAGCCGAGGTCGAAAACGCCCTCGGCGCCGTTGTCGTAGAAGAGCCCATGCGAAACGCCGCTCGCCGCGTCGCGCACGATCAGGAACGGCCAGTTCTTGTAGAGCGGATCGCCGCGCTCGGGATCGAAGCCGAGCGAATCGCGCATGGCGCAACGGAGCCGCCGCCCGGTGAGATCCAGCGGGCCGGTCTTGTCGCCGAGGCCAAAGTGACGGTCGGCGGGGCCGCGCGCCATCGCGTGCCTGATGGCGTGGGTCTTCTGCCCGAGAAAGTAAGGCTGCGTCTCGCGGTCGCGCGCGAAGGTTGTTCCGTCGGGCAGCGCCCAGTCCATGCGAAAGCCGTCGAGCGCGACAGACAGGCGCAGCGATCGCGTCGCGAGCGCGACATGGGTCGGCGAGGCCGTGATCTCGGTCGCAACCGCCGGCCAGGAGCTATCGTCGAGCCGCGCGCGGCCCGCCCAGTCGGTGTCGGCCTCACCGTAGGCGGGCACCGCCCAGGTGCGCTTCTGTCGGACCTCGCCGCGGCGCAACAGCGTGACCCGGACGAGGTCGTCGGCGAGCGCGACGATCCGCATCGCGGCGCCGTCGCCGCAATCAAGGGTGAGGCCGCGCGAGTCGCGGGAGGTGAGGGTGGCGCGAAGGATGGGCTTCATCGCGTCGGGGTCCTCGCTGCAAGCGGCGGCGACCTCTACTCCTTCCGCCATAAAAATCCATTGACCAGCGGCGCCGAGGGTGCGACCGCGAAGCGGACGCTTCTGCCGTGAGGCGAAATTTCGTCGACTGCACCGAAACGACAGGGAGCGGCTGGAAAAGCTGTTCGAGCTTCACAGAGACAGCCGGTGGGTCTGGACAAAAAAGACGACGTCGAAGACGGTCAAAAGCAGGAAAGCGGATGCCGGGCAGTGCAATCTTTCCGAAAGCTTCGTCCCGCGCGATGATGTTGCAAAAGGGCCTTACGATGCATCCGGCGATTGCCGAAAAGCGCGAAAATCTCGTGGACCTATGTCGTCGCTACGGCGTGACGCGGCTCGATGTATTCGGTTCCGCCGCGCGCGGCATGGATTTCAATGCTGCAACGAGCGACGTGGATTTCCTGGTCCAGTTCGGGCCGCAGGGCGACGATCTGGCGCGCTTTCTCGATCTGAAGGATGCGCTGGAAGCGCTGCTCGAACGCCCGGTCGATCTCGTCGATCGCAAAGCCATCGAGGCCAGCCGCAACTACATCCGCAGGCGCCATATATTGGCGGGCGCGGAGGCCGTCTATGCCGCCTGACCAGTCCAAAGCGCTGGCGACCGGCGGCGAGGTCGGTAAGGCCGTCCTCGGCGAGGCCCAGAAGGCCACGCGCTCGACCACGTCCAGCCCGCCCGCCCGACGAGACCGGCGAGCACGGGAGTGAGGTTCGCGGTGGAGTAGGAGGCGGCGAGATCGTCCTTGTCCTTCGCCCACGTCGCCGTATCGTCCCTGCCAGAAAGGACCGGTTCGCCCGCGCCGCGCGTGGATCAATCCGCCGTATCGGCGACGCGCGCCAGGGCGCGGCGCAGGCCGTCCTCGCCTTGCGGGACGAGGATGAGGTGGATTGGGGCATCAGGCTTCCATGCCCAGACGCTCACCCACGCTTCGTGCGTCGCCTCGGCCAACGGCATGAGTCAATTTATCGCACTGTCA
>CAVUHX010000010.1:0-38783 GCA_963741405.1 uncultured Alphaproteobacteria bacterium | reverse complement strand
CCCATCCTAAGCAATCTCGTGCTTGACGACCTCGACAAAGAATTGGCCCGACGCGGTCACCGTTTTTGCAGTACGCCGACGACTGCAACATCTATTTCGCAGCCGTCGCGCCGGCGAGCGGGTCATGGCCTCTGTGAGCCGGTTCCTGACCAACAAGCTGCGGCTCAAGGTCAACGAGGCGAAGAGCGCGGTGGCGCGACCGGAAGAGCGGAAGTTTCTTGGTTACCGACATTCTTCGAATGACCGGGAGTGAGCGGCGCGTCGCGCCAAAGGCTCTCGACAAATTCAAAGGGCGGATCCGAGACATGACGCGCCGGACGCGGCAGTTCGTGTCCAACAGTTCGTCGAAAGAGCTGAAGCCATACATCGTTGGATGGCGCGGCTACTTCGGCTCCTGCCAGAACTCCGCAAGTCCTCACAAACCTCGAAGCGTGGATCCGTCGAAGATTGCGTTTGTAGCTTTGGCGGCAGTGGCGAACCGGGCAACACCGCTTCAAAGAACTATCCCGTCGTGGCATATCGAAGTTCAATGCGGCGGTGGCGGCCGGCTCGCCCACGGGCATTATCGCCAATGTCAGGACACCCGTCAGTCCAACAGGCGCTGCGCAACCGCTATTTCAATTCGCTCGGTCTTCCCCAAATCTCTGTGCCCGCCCAAGCTTAACTCGGTCGAACCGCCGCGGTACGGATCCGTATGCCAGGTGGTGTGGGAGGGGCGGCGAAGCGAGGCATCCCCTATCCCGATCAATCCCCCAAACAGCCGATGCCGGTAAAAAGTTCAACCCCAATTCACCTGTTTCTGGCCGTCGCCTAAATGCGGTCAACGAGTTGAAGGGCGATCCGATCTGGCCCACAAGGTCAGTGACCTCATGCTGTTTCTGCTCGGCCTGTTGATGCCGATCTACACGATCACCGGCTATGACGCCTCAGCGCACACGTCCGAAGAGACCCACAAGGCCGCGCTCTCGGCGCCCCGCGGCATGGTCAGCTCGGTCTGGTGGTCGGCGGTGTTCGGCTGAGTCATGCTGATCGGCTTTGTCGTTCTGATTCCCGACATGAAGGATGCAGCCAAGCAAGGCTGGAACGTCTTCTTCTGGGCCCTCGACCAGCGCTTTCCGGTGTGGCTGAAAAATGTGCTGTTTGTCGCGATTTTCGTCTCGCAATTCCCCTGCGGCCTTGCGACCGTGACTTCGGCGTCGCGGATGATCTTCGCCTTCGCCCGGGACGACGGCCTGGTGGGCTCAAGTTTCCTGAAGAAAGTGAGCCATGCCCACCGCACCCCCAATGCCGCGATCTGGACATCCGCGATCCTGGCCTTTCTGTTTGTCTGGGGCGCGTCGCTCGTTACGATCGCCGGGGCTTCGGCCTATTCGATCGTCGTCTCGTGCACGGTCATCTTCCTGTTCTTCTCGTTCGCCATCCCGATCGCGCTGGGGCTGATCGCCTACGGCAGGACCTGGACGAGGATGGGGCCGTGGGATCTCGGCGGGCCGCTGTTCAGGCTCGTCGCCATTCTCTCGATCCTATCGGCGCTGCTCATCTTTTTCATCGGCATCCAGCCGCCGAACGACTGGGCGCTCTGGATCACTGTCGGCTTCCTCATCCTGACCGGAATCATCTGGGTTGCTTACGAACGGCATCGTTTCCAGGGCCCGCCGATCGGCGAGATGATTGCCAAGCGCCAGGCCGCGATCGCCGCAGCTGAAAAAGCCATTGGCGAAGCCTGATCCCTGATCGCACAGGCGCCGGGCAAGATTGTTGCTCGGCGCCTTCCCAGTTTTCCCCGAGTTTCGCCTTTGGCGGAACGCAGCCGCCGAGCTCGATATATAACTGATCTCAACATCCAGATGGCCGAAGATCTGGCGAACTACGTCCGCGAGAAGAACCTTGGCCACGTCAAGGTCGGCGTGTTCGACATCGACGGCGTGATGCGCGGCAAATACATGGGCCGCGACAAATTCCTGTCATCGTCTGCGATGTCGTGCTCGGCTGGGACAGCAACGATCAGCTTTACGACAATGTTACAATGACTGGCTGGCATACCGCCTGTCCGGATGCCGCCGTGCGCCTGCTGCCGCAGACGACCCGCTTGCTTCCGTTCGAGAATGATCTGCCGCTGGTGACGCGATCCCAAAAGCGTTGAACCCCGCGCAGCGCGGCAAACTGCGGCGCTGTTCGATCAGACGCCCTTCGCCAAGTTCCGCCTGTCAGGCTCAGACGCCGAGATGGTTCTCTCCCGGATCGCCGCCAACGACGTGCGCAAGGCCGACGGCGCGGTCATCTACACCCAGATGCTCAACGACGTAGGCGGGATCGAAGCCGACCTGACCATCGTCCGGCACGCGAAAAATTCCTTCACGCTGGTCACCGGCACGGGATTCGCGACCCACGACTTTCATTGGATCCGGTCTTCGATCCCGCAAGGCGCGCGAGCAGCAATTCTTCGACATCACGTCCCAGACCGCCGTGCTCGTGATCATGAGCCCGAAGTCGCGCGCCATCCTGCAGGTGCTGGCGCGGGACGACCTTTCCAACGCCGCGTTTCCCTTCGCGACGGCGCGCGAGCTTCTCATCGGAGGCGCGCCGGCGCTCGCGCTGCGCATCACCTATGTCGGCGAGCTCGGCTACGAACTGCATGTCCCGGTCGAATTTGCCGCGACCCTCTACGAGGCGATCCTGGCCGCCGGCGCGCCTTGCGGGCTGCGGCTGGCCGGCTATCGGGCGATCGAGACCCTTCGCCTCGAAAAGGGCTATCGCGCATGGGGCTCCGAGATCGGCCCCGATCACTCCCCGCTCATGGCGGGGCTCGGCCCCTTCGTGAAGCTCAAGACGGATCTGCCGTTTCGAGGCCGCGCGGCGCTCGAGGCTCAGCGCGCCGCGCCCTTGCCTCGCTTGCTCGCGGGATTCACGGCGGCAAACGACGTCATCCTGCTCGGGCGCGAGACGATCTACCGGAACGGCGAGTGTGTCGGCTGGCTGGCGAGCGGCGGCTACGGCCACAGATCGGCAAGGCGATCGGCTATGGCTACGTCAGGCGCGCCGCAGGCGTGGACGCGGATTTCGTGATGTCCGGCGACTATGCGCTCGAAGTCGCCGGCGAACGCGTTGCGGCGGGACCCTTCCTGAAGCCGCTGTACGATCCCGCTGGGCTCCGCGTGAGAGCGTAAGGCAATCGCTGCTCCAGGCCGGTGGACGCACGCCGCTGAACGGTCGCTTCCTGAACCTCGACCCGCCGCTCCTCATCTTCAACTCAACTGCCCATCACCTGCACCAGCTTAAGCATGGCGGGAAACAGGATGAGGATCAGTATGACGGGGAATATCCCCAGCGCCGGCGGAAGGATCATTCTCACGCTCAGCTTGTTCGCCTTTTCCTCAAGATCGCCTCGCAGCATGTACGAATAGCCTTCATTGTTGAGAGGGCTCGGCGTGTTCCCGACCAGCTTTGCGGCGGCGTCGGCCCAGCCGGTCATAGCTTGCCGCAAGTCCGATCCATGCCGTCGCGTCCCGCGGCGTCCTTTCGACAGCGTCCTGGAAATATCGTTGCGACAGGCCGAAATTGTTTCCGACAACTTGCAGGAAGCGATAGGCCATCACCTCGCGCTCCAGCAAGAACTCTATCGAAAGGCGGGCGCAAACGCATACAATTCTTGGCGCTCCGCGGCGATGGAGCGCGTGGCGCCGTGATTGCCATGTTGCGCGAGGTGACAAACCGGCGCTCGGTCTACCGTCCGTCTTCCGCCCAGCGTTCCGACCCGGTATCATGATCGGGAAGACATGCGCGGGGTTCTATCGTTGTCCATTGCCACAAGGGCTCGCCGGCCGCCTCGCGACGCAAATGTCTCCCGCTTCCCTACCTGGAATTCGGTCGAGAAATCCCCCTTTGATGTAGTCCAAGAACCGAAAATGACCCAACCCTTCACGCTCGCCGCCTGCGCCGAAATGCTGTGGCCGGACAAGCCGATGCTGTGGCGTCTGCAGCGCCCGGCCGATCTCGGCTTTCAGGCGGGCATCTGGAACTGGCTGGCTCATGACCTCGCCATGCTGGAAAAGTCCAGCGCGACCTTTTCATCGATGACGGGCTATATCCGCGGCCGTCTCACCGACGAGGACGGGGCGAAGGAGCTGGTCGCGACGGCGCGGCAATCGATCGAAGTCGGCGAGCGTCTGAACGTGGCTCGGCTCAATCTCCACGGCACAGGGCTTGGCGAAGGGGGCTTGCCGGTCACGCCATCCGAGACGGTGACAGGAGCGATGTGGCTCAAGGCCCGCGACACGCTGAGCCGGATCGCCGATATCGGCGAGCAGCACGGCGTGACCTTCATGCCGGAGAACCTGAACCTTCCCGTCGACCACCCGGGCGTTCGATTCGCCCGGATCGACGACACGCTGGCGCTCGTCTCCTCGGTTGACCGGCCGCAACTGCGTCTCAACCTCGACCTCTACCATGTGCAAATCGGCGAAGGGACTCTGATCTCGTGGTGCAAGAGGTGTCAGCCATGGATCGGCGAGATCCAGGTCGCCGACGTTCCGGGACGAAAGGAACCGGGGACCGGCGAGATCAACTATCGTGCCGTCGCGCGGGCCCTGGACGCCATGGGCTACCGCGGCACGGTCTTCCTGGACGCCTTCGCTTCCGGCGACGCTGAATCCGCCCTCGACGCTTTTCGATCCGCCTTCACTGTCTGATTGTTCGACGGCCGCGCCAGGGGCGCGTCCGGTAGCCGCACGCAAATCAAAGCGATACTTTCCAAAGGAAAACTCCCATGCTCAAAGTTGGTCTCCTTGGCGCCGGCCGCATCGGCAACGTTCACGCCAAGGCTATTTCCTCCCACCGGGAGAGCAGGCTCGTCGCCGTATCGGACGTCAACACGGAGGCGGCCGCAAAGCTTGCCGCCGCATATGGCGCAGAGGCCCGAAGCAACGAGGCGATCATCGGCGACGCCTCGATCGACGCAGTCCTGATCGCGACCTCCACCAACACCCACTCCGACCTGATCGAGGCGGCGACGAAGGCGGGCAAGGCGGTCCTCTGCGAGAAGCCGGTCGACCTCAGCCTGGCGCGGGCGCAGGCCTGCCAGAAGGCGGCCGGAGCGACTGGCCGACCGGTGATGATCGGTTTCAACCGCCGCTTTGATCCGAATTTCGCCGCGCTGAAGACGGCGGCCGATCGCGGCGAGATCGGCAAGAGGGAACTCCTGTCGATCACCTCCTTCGATCCCGCGCCGCCGCCGGTTTCCTATGTGAGGGTTTCCGGCGGCCTGTTCCGCGACATGATGATTCACGACTTCGACATGGCCTGCTGGCTCATGGGATCGGCGCCGGACAAAGTCACGGCGATCGGCTCCTCGATCGTCGATCCCGAAATCGGCGCGGCCGGCGACGTCGACACCGCCGTCGTCACCTTGCAATACACGGACGGACGGATCGCGGTCATCCAGAACAGCCGGCGCGCCGTCTACGGTTACGATCAGCGCATCGAGCTTCTTGGGTCCGAGGGCCTGCTCTCGGCGGCCAATGTCCTCGAGCACACCGTGTCGAAGGCGACGGCCGCCGGCGTCGTCAGCGCAAAGCCGGAGTTCTTTTTCCTCGAACGCTATATGCGCGCCTACTCCGCCGAATGGGCGGCGTTCGTCGAGGCGGTGACGACGGGTAGCGCGCTCCCGGTGTCGCTGGACGACGGCGTGATCGCCCTCGCTGTCGCCGAGGCCGCCACGCGCTCGGCCAAGACCGGGGAGACGGTCGCGTTGGCGACGGTCCTCGGCTGAGGGCAGCCAGGGATCGCCGCTTCCCTCGCCGGATTTTTGCAGTGACCGTTCGCACAGTCCCCCGTCGCGCGAAGCGCAATTTCGATCGGCGGACGCTCTGCGCGATTGGGGGAGTTTTTCCTGTTTCTCCCTGCTAGCAGGGAGAAACAGTCAGGACGCCTGCGGTCTTCGGCCAGTTTCATCGGAGGAAAGTCTCGTTTTTTCAGGTGCTTGAGACACTCTCCGCGACCAATAACACTATGGTTTATAGTATAAATCACAGGAGATACTCCTGCCTGTTTCCGGCCGGAACAGAGCGCCCGCGGGCCGCCATAGAGGTTGCCGCCGCTGCCGGCTCGACACACGGTTACGGCGGGATCTTGACAAACTGGATGAAGGGCCTAGGCCCCCGCGATCTCCCGACCGCGACGAGGCTGATGGCCTCGCCCACGCGACGGGCTCCTCGCCGGAGAGACGGGATGTCGGGCAAGAATCGATCTGGACTGATTAATCCATTTATGCTACACGGTGGAACATCCGTACCGATAGCCAAGGGTTCAGCGCCGCCCAAAGGAATCGGCGCGATCGACGAGGAGACGCTGAAGTGACCATTTCACCCCCAAACCAGTCGCCGCTGTATCGAACGGTTCACGGAACCAAGACCGACGTCTGGAACGACTCGTGCTCGCCGCGAGAGCTCGAATATGCGATCGGCAATGGTGCAGTCGGCGCGACCACCAACCCGGCCATCGTCCTTACGGTCCTGAAGAAGGAGTTTGAGGCGTGGAAGGGCAAGCTCCAGCAACTGATCGCCGAAAACCCGACCGCGACCGAGGACGTGATCGCCTGGAAGCTCATCGAACAGGTGGGCCTGCGCGGCGCCGAGATGCTGCTGCCGGTGTTCGAACGGGAGAAAGGCCTCAAGGGCCGCCTTTCGATGCAGACCAATCCGGTCAATTACGTCAATTCTCCCGCACTCGTGGAACAAGCGGTTCATTTTAACGGGCTCGCGCGGAACATCCAGGTCAAGATCCCGGTGACGGCCGCCGGCGTCGTCGCGATCGAGGAGGTGACCCGCCTCGGCATCACCATCAACGCGACGGTCAGCTTCACCCTGCCGCAGGCGATCGCCGTCGCGGAGGCGGTGGAGCGCGGCCTCGAACGGCGCGCCAGGGAGGGTCACGACGTTTCCGGCATGCGGCCGGCCTGCACGCTGATGATCGGTCGGCTGGACGACTGGGTCAAAGTCCTGGCCACCCGCGAGGGCGTCATCACGACGCCAGGCACGCTCGATTGGGCCGGCGTCGCCGTGTTCAAGAAGGCCTATGGAATCTTCAAGGCGCGCGGATATCGCGCGCGGCTGCTCGCCGCGGCCTACCGTCACCACCTGCATTGGTCCCAGCTGATCGGCGGCGACGTCATTCTGACCATCCCTTACGAGTGGCAGGTGCAGTTCAATAATTCCGACGTCGAGGTCAAGCCGCGCATCGACGATCCGGTCGATCCCGCGATCGTCGACGAGCTCTACCGGAAGTTCGCCGAATTCCGCCGCGCCTATGACGAAGACGGTCTGTCGGTTGCGGAATTCGACCATTACGGCGCGACCGTCAGGACGCTGCGGTCGTTCATCGAAGCATATCGGGAGCTGACGGCGGTGGTGCGGAATTCGATGCTGCCGCCGCCCTGAGCGAAAGCGGGCAAATGAACTTGCAGGTAACGTGACGGGTGCGATTCAAACCGATGCAGGGTAGCCCGACTTCACCCAGTGGCGCAGAGTTTTACGATTTTCAGGGTGGGCGATTGCGATAAGCTACTGAGTTTATTGGGGCGAGAGTGCGAGAGTTGGTTGTAGTGCCGACCAAGGGCCTTGCGTGGCGATCTTGGCGGCGCGAGTTTGAGGCATGTTTTTGCGCCACAAGGTTCGCCGCAAGGACGGCAAGGAGCATCGGGCCTGGTCGGTCGTTGAGAACCGACGCGTGCAGGGCGGCCGCGTGGTTCAACGGCAGGTTCTCTATCTCGGGGAGATCAACGACAGCCAGCGCAGGTTGGAGCCGGGCGATCGAGGCGTTCGACGAAGGCGGACGCTCGACCCAGATTGCGCTTTTTCCCGAAGACCGGACGGCGCCGGTTCTCGATTGCGACGTGGTTTCCGATCCGGTTGAGCCAGATGCGACTGCGCCGGCCGCGCCAATGGGGCGCGTGCTGGTTGCCCATAGTCATCTGGGATCAGCTTCGGTTGGATGAGTTTTGGGACAAGGCTCTAATTCTACTAAGTCACAACCCGATTTTGCGGATTCGCCGAGTGTAAGGCTTTGATATTCTGCCGATTCGTTTTGTTGGCGGAGGCGGCGAAGGTGGACGGGACGAGGGGGGAGAGCGAGGCGCGGTTTGCGGCTTACGTGGACAGTCTGGCGGACGCGCTCGGGCACGCTGCCGATTCCGATGAAGCCGCCCGTCTAAAACGGGATGATTGCGCCCAGGGATTCCTGGATGATGCCGCCCCCTTTAACGAGATGATCGCGCCCGGGGGGCCGCGCGTGTTGGCCGAGTGAGTTTTTCCTCCGACGTGGTTTCTCGTCAAGCCGCTTTCGACGGCTTGCCGCGGGTGCGGCGCAGGCTTTCGCCGGTCAGCTCGATGCGATGCGCGTTGTGGACGAGGCGATCCAGGATGGCGTCGGCGTAGGTGGGGTCTCCGACGACCTCGTGCCAAGCGGACAGGGGGAGCTGGGAGGTGACGATCGTCGATCGGCGGCCGTATCGCTCCTCGAGGATTTCGAGCAGATCGTGGCGGGCGCTGGCGTCGAGGGGCTCGAGACCGAAGTCGTCGAGGATGAGGAGATCGGCGCGGCCGAGGGCTCTGATCAGTCGGGAATGGCGCCCGTCGCCTCGGGCGAGCGCCAGGTCCCCGCAGAGCTTCGGCCAGCGATGATAGAGGACCGAGCGATTGTCGCGGCAGGCCCGATGGCCGATGGCGCAGGCGAGCCAGCTCTTGCCCACTCCGGCCGGGCCGACCAGGACCAGATTGTCGTGGGCGACGATCCAGTCCCCCTCGGAGAGCCTTTGGAACAAGGCGCGATCGAGGCCCCGCGCGGCGCGGTAGTCGACGTCTTCGACGCTCGCCTGATGGCCGTAGCTTTGCCGCGCTCAGCCGCGCGGCCAGGCGCTTGTCCCTGCGCCACGAGATCTCCTTGTCGAGGAGCAGGGCGAGCCAGTCCGCGTGGATGAGATCCTTGGCCCCGTCGGCGTCGGCGAGCTCGGCGAAGGCCTTGGCCATCCCGTGGAGGCCGAGGGCGTGAAGCTGGTCGAGGGTGGGATGCTTGAGCACGTCGAGGTTCTCCTCAATGGTAGTAGCGGGGCCCGCGGATGTTGGAATGGCGGATCGGAGCGGTGTCCGCGGGGCGCCTGGGCGCCGGCCTCCGATCGAGCTTGGTGTCGAGGATGGATTTGACGGAGCCGTAGGTCCGGGCGCCGATCTCGATGGCGTGCTCAGCGGCCGCTTCGACGCGCGCTGCCCCGTAGGAGCCGGCGAGCCGCACGATGCCGAGGCAGGCGCGATACCCTTGTTCGGGATGAGGCCGGGACTCGAGGATCTGCTCGCAGAGCGCCGCGGTCGCCTTGCCGATCTTGCGGGCGTCTTCCCGGATGCGCTCGATCGTCCAGCCGGCATAGCGCCGGTGGCTCGAAGGCATGTGCTCGGAAACGGTGGTGTGCTTCCTGTTCCCGCTGGACCTCAGGTGGACGGCGATGCGCTCGCCCTTGTGGAAGATCTCGACGCCGCGGGCGGTCAGGCGCGCGTCAACTTCGGCGCGGGCGAAGCGGTAGGGGACGGAGTAATAGTGCGCGTCGATGTCGACATGATAGTCGACGCCGACCCGGCAACCTCGCCACTCGCTGTATTCATAGGGCTCGCCTGGCAGCGCTTTCAGCGCCGGGCGGTCGACTTCATCGAGCAGCCGGCGGCGGGTGACGAGCCTGCGCAGGGGCTGGCGTTGGTTGAGCTGCGTCATGAGTTCGCCGAGCGCGGCGTCGACGTCGGCGAGACTGTGGAAGATCCGTCGCCGGAGCCGGCCGATGAGCCAGCGCTCGACGATCAGCACCGCCTGCTCGACCTTCGCCTTGTCGCGCGGGCGTCTCGGTCTCGCCGGCAGGATGGCGGTTCCGTAGTGCGCCGCCATCTCGGCATAGGTGCGGTTGACCTCGGGCTCGTAGAAGCACGCCTTGACGATCGCGGTCTTCGTATTGTCCGGCACGACGAGCTCGGGAACGCCGTCGATCGCTTCGAAGGCGCGGACGTGGGCGGCGATCCAGTCCGGCAGCGCCTGCGTCCAGGTCGCTTTGGCGAAGGTGAAGCTCGACGCGCCCAGCACGGCGACGAAGATCTGCGCCATGCGGATCTCGCCGGTGAGCCGGTCGATGACCACCGGGACGCCATCACCGGCGTAATCGACGAACAGCCGCTCGCCAGCGGCGTACGTCTGGCGCATCGTCACCGACAGCGTCTTCTCGAACGCCCGGTAGAGCTCGCAGAACCGCGAATAGCTGTAGCCGCCCGGGTCGGCGGCGATGTACTCGTCCCACAGGATCAGCAGGGTGACGTGCTTGCGCTTCAACTCGCGATGCACGCCGGCCCAATCCGGCTCCTCGATGCGCCGGTGGCCGCGCTTGCTGCGCCGGCTGGCGTAGAGCGCCGCCTCCAGCGCCCCGTCGGTCATGTCGTCCGGCAGAGGCCAGCCGAGGCCCACAGTCTCCGCCCCTCAACGTCTCCCGCACCGTCGAGCGCGCCAGGCCGAGCCGCCGGGCGATCTCGTGCGTCGACACCGACGCAGACTTCAGCCGAATAACCTCGCGCGCATCGCGCATCCCAATCCGCTCCGCTGGCATCGATCCTCCTTTGGGCTTGCCAAAGGAGCGATCTGATCAGGCCAACGGCGCCGCCAGCCAATCTCGGAAGACCCCGGGCGGGATCATTCCGTTATGGGGGGCGCGATCATCCCGGAATCGGGGCGGCATCATCCCGTTACAGGGGGGCGGCATCATCCCGGAATTGGGGGGCGGCATCATTCGGAATCAGCAGGCACGCGGACCGAGCGGGCCCTTTGATGGATTATTGCACCGGTTTGCTGATGCCCTGCGAGCGCAAGAGCGTCGAGCCGATTGCGTCGATGGTGTCTCCGGCGCGCGCTGCGGCGGCGCATCAGTCTTTGTTGCACTTCGTTGGGCAGTCGGGGTGGTCGGACGAGGCGATGCTGGCGAAGGTTCGCGAACTTGCGGCGCCGGCATTTGCGGCGCAAGGAGGCGTCGAAGCCTGGATCGTCGACGATACGGGGTTTCAGAAGAAGGGATTGCACTCGGTTGGCGTGGCGCGTCAATATTGCGGGCGGCTGGGCAAGACGGACAACTGTCAGATCTCGGTGACGCTCTCGATCGCCAATCATCATGCGAGCCTGCCGATCGCCTATCGGCTCTATCTGCCCGAAATCTGGGCGAACGACGCCGAACGTCGAGAAAAGGCGCATGTTCCCGAGGACGTCGAGTTCAGGACCAAGCCGCAGATCGCGCTCGCCCAGATCGAGGCCGCCCTGAAGGGCGGCGTGGCCAGGGGCGTCGTGCTGACCGACGCCGCCTACGGCTGCGACGGAGACTTCCGCGCCGGCGTCACCGCGCTGGGACTGCCCTATGCGGTGGGCGTGCAATCGACGCTGTTGGTCTGGCCTCCCGGAGAAGAGCCATTGCCGCCCAAACCCTGGAGCGGCCGGGGGCGCAAGCCTTCGCGCCTACGACACGATGCCGATCATCGGCCGGTCTCGGCCAAAGAGCTTGCGATGCGCCTGCCCGCCGAGGCCTGGAAAGACGTCGAGTGGCGCGAAGGCTCCAACCAGCCCTTGTCTTCGCGCTTCGCCGCCGCGCGGGTCAGGCCGGCCTCGCGCGACCACAAACTCGTGGCGCCGCACCCCGTCGAATGGCTCGTCATCGAATGGCCGGAGGGCGAGGCGGAGCCGACCAAATACTGGCTCTCGACCTTGCCCGAGGACATTCCGCTCGCGGCTCTCGTCGACGTCATCAAGCTGCGCTGGCGCATCGAACGCGACTATGAGGAATTGAAGAGCGAACTCGGCCTGGCTCACTTCGAGGGGCGAGGCTGGCGGGGATTCCATCATCACGCCAGCCTCTGCATCGCAGCCTACGGGTTCCTGATCCTCAAGAGATCGGCTTTTCCCCCCTCAGCCCGCTGGCGCCGCGAAAAACCTGCCCTTTCCGGCCGTTGTCGATCCCCACGCGCCCCCAATCCGTCCCGAACGCCACGTCGCCAACTCGATCGCGACAATGCGCAAGCAATTGACGATCGCCCCGGCAAAATCCCTCCATCAATGCCCATGCTGTCAAGCCGTCGCAACGCGGCGGAACTTCAGCAAACGCTTGTGACACAGTAGAATTAGACGTGTCTCAGCGAAGGGGTGCGGTCCACGCAAGTGTCACGGTATGGCTCCTCGCTATTTCAAGTGGGTGAATTAGCGAGCACGTCGCCGGCGATGAGGTAGACGATGGCTTTGAGGTTTCGTTTGGTTCGGTAGCCCTTGGCCTTGCGCTTGGCGGCCTGGACATTGCCGTTGATGGCTTCCAGGACGCCGTTGGAAAGGCCGGTTGCGATCGATCTGAGAATGCCCTCGGCCTTGGCCATGATCGTCGTGGCCAGTCGTTTCATCGGGCCGAGATCGCAGACCCGAACCCAGGCGTTCCAGCGATCGAGGAAGCGTCGGGCCGTCTTGGCGTCCATCGTGAACAGCTGCTGCAGGTTCATGCGGATTTGCATCGCCTGGATCGTGTCCAGGTTCTGCGCTTCCAATCTTGACAACGCTTCCTTCTCCTCCTGCGTCAGATGATCGACGTTCTTGAGGAAGATGTAGCGCCGGCCCTTGATCTGGAAGTTGTTCCGCGCTTCCTCGCGCCGCACCTGGTCGACGGCCTCGTTGGCGAGTTTGATGACGTGGAATTTGTCGAACGTGATCTCGGCGTTGTCGAAATTCGCCTTGATCCCCGCTTCGAACGCCGCCCCCATGTCGATGCTGGCGTCGGTGACCGCCTCGCGCTTGCCGCCGTGCGCCTCGAGGAAATCCGCGAATTCCTTCACCGTCGCAGCGTCCTTGCCGTCGGCCACGTAGATGACTTTGCGCCGCGCCATGTCGACGAACTGGCTGATGTAGTCGTGGCCGCGCCGCGCCGAGGTTTCGTCGGCGGCGATGCGCCGCACCTGCGCCAAATCCAGCCCCTCCACCGCGCGCCAAACGTAGTGCTCGACGATCCGCCACAAGCGCGTGTCGTGCTCGCCGAGCCGCTTGGCCGCATTGGCGATCGGCATCGCCTTGGCCAGCGCCAGCACGTAGGCCTCGAACAACAACGTGAACCCGGAACCCGCCCGAGCCCACGGCGTGGCGACCTTGCGCACCCCGCAGTTCGGACAGCTCACTCGCGGCACACGAGCGTGCAACAGCGTGCGATGCTGGAAGAAGTCCAGATGCCGCCACGTCTCGTCCTTCGTGTCGTGAACCGCACAACCCTCGCCTCCGCACTCAGCGCAGGCGAACCGGCTCCCGCGTGGAAAATCCACGTACAAATCGAGCCGACCATCCTCGACTGCAAACTCGCTCCGCGTCACCATCCACGGCGACTGCAACCCAAGGGCCAACTGGAAAAGATCGGTGTCTCGCATCCCCTCAGGCTAAACTCGATCCCCCCTCAGCGATCGCCAACCCGCCCCCAAATTCCGACTTACCCACTCCTTTCAGCGAGGAGCCCACGGTATTACCGTATTACGGCGTCAACTCGGTTACAGACGACCAGTGCGATTGCCCTTGAGGAGGGGCTGGGTCTCCCTTGTGTCCGTAGCTCGTCAACCTGTCGTGTTTTTGTAGCGCATGATGTGGCGTCTTCGGGTTGATGTTCGAAGCGGGTCGGAAGCCGCGGACGGCCCGGCTCGAGAGGAGGATGCTGCGTCGATCATCTCCGAGTTGGGTTTGGGCTGTTTCCTTGTTCGGCTGGGCGGCCGTTTCCTCGTCCCGGCCTGCGCAGCGGAATTGGCGTCGCGCGCAGGGGCGGTCAAGGATGCGCGCAAGCGCGCCCGACAGGGCTTGTCCTTGACGGCCCCGAGCACGACGCCAGACTTGGGCGCAGTCGGGACGCGGAGGACTCCCTCGGCGTCGTAGTCGGCGAGCCGATGCGGGCCGAGGAACACAGCGCAGGCTCCGTCGGGGTACTCGTGCACCCGCACCTGCGCCCTGACGAAATGCGGGCGCAGGCGGCTCTCCGGCAGTTGCAGGCGCCTTGCGTTCCAGGCGACGGTGTTGTCGCCGGCGACCGTGCGCTCCTCGACGACGCAGAGGATCTCGCGCCACATCTCCTTGGCGTCGGGGACGAAGGCCGAGCCCTCCTGCTCGGGGTCGACGGCGAAGCGGGCGTTGTGCTCGGCGATGTAATGGCTCTTCAGCCAGGCGTTGGCCGCCTCGACGGTCTCGATCCCGGCCAGCCGCAGCTCCTTGGGGAGCCGGTCCTGCAGGGTGGCGAACAGCCGCTCGGAGCGTCCCCGCGCCTGTGGCGAATAGGCGGCGATGTGCTCGATCCCCAGATGCGCCAGAGCCCGCCCGACCTGCGTCTGGACCGTGCCCGAGACTTTCCCGCCGGCCTCCGGGGTATGAAAGTAATGGCTGCCGCGGTCGGTGTAGAGCGCACAGAACAGGCCGCGCTCGCCGATCACCTCGCGCAAGGCCTCAAAGGTCGAGGCCGTTCCCTCCTCTTCGACGAGGATCATCGAGTAGATCTCGCTCGTGGCGTCGTCCATGGTGACGATCAGGTCCATCGAGGGCCTGCCCTCGACCCACACGTGCCGCGACCCGTCCTGATGCAGCATCATGCCGCGCATCGGCCGGCGCGGCCGCTTCTTGCGGTGCGCCGAGCGCTTGGGCGCCGGTCTGACCAGCCCGGCCCTGTGCAGGCAAAGCTTCGTCACGGTGTAGCCAAGCGTGTAATTGTGGCGCTTGGTCAGCTGCTCGTGGAAATGCCTGACCGTGAAGTCGGCGTACTTGTCCCGGTAGAGCCCGAGCATCCGCTCGACCTCCTCTTCCGGCGCACGCCGCGGCGACGGCGCGCCGCGCCGATCGACCAGCCCAGCCTCGCCGTCCGCCTCGTAGCGCTCTCTCCATCGCTGGAAAGAGCGAACGCTCATCCCCAACAGCTCCGCCGCCGTCTCCTGTGTCATCTCTCCCGAGTCCCAGCGGTCCAAAATCGTCGAAAACCGCATCTTCCGTATTCCCTCGCGAATGTGCGCCGTGTCCATCAAGGCCCTCCAGGGCCTCCAAAAAACACGACACTTCACGAGCTACGAAATCACGTCACTCCATCTGCTAGCGACAGGCTGGGTCTCCCTTGTTGCATTGTGACCAGCTCGGCGATATCATTGATATCATCCAGTCTCCGGAGTGGGGAAATGCCTGATCTGCTTGTGCGAGGCGTCGACGAGGACATTGTCCGGGCGCTGAAGGAGCGGGCCGGGGCGCATGGCTGGAGCGCCGAAGCCGAGCATCGGGCCATTCTCGCCGCGGCGCTGGCGCGCCCCAGGCGGCTGAGCCTGGCCGAGGTCTTGGCGTCGATGCCCCCGGTCGGCCTCGACGCGGATTTCGAGCGGGTCGAGGCCGGCGGGGACGCGCGCCGTGTATTTGATTGACACGAATGTCATCAGCGAGGCGCGGAAAGGCGATAAGGCGAACCCGGGCGTCGTCGCGTTCCTGAGAGAGCTCGCCGACTTAGGCGACCCTGTATTTCTTGTCTCCATCACCATCGGCGAATTGCGGCGCGGGGTGGAACTCATTCGCCTGCGCGGCGATGCCGATCAGGCGAAGCGTCTCGAGGCGTGGCTCGAAAGCGTCATTGAGCAATTCGGCGAGCGTATCCTCCCGCTCGACGCAGACGCCGCTCAGGTTTGGGGCCGTCTCAGGGTCCCCGATCCCGACCATGCGCTTGACAAGCAGATCGCCGCGATCGCGCTGGTCAACGACCTCACGCTGGCGACCCGCAATGTCGCGGATTTCCGAGGCCTCGGGGTCAGGCTGAGGAATCCGTTCGTTTCCGCAGAGCGCGGTGAATAGGCGGCAATGGCAATGCCCGGAAACGGCGAACGCATCCACCAACGGTAGCGAATTCCAATGGGGCGGGGCAAACTCCTGCGCTTCGCCGGATCGCGCAGTCACAAGGAGAAGCTCATGCTCACGCTCGTCCACGCGCCGCGATCACGCTCATCGCGCTTTCTGTGGCTCCTCGAGGAGATCGGGCAGCCCTATGACATCCAAACTGTCACCATCCGCCGGAGCGACGGGTCGGGCGCGCTCGATCCCGCCAATCTGCATCCTCACGGCAAGGTCCCGGTCCTGAAGGACGGCGCATCGATGGTTTTCGAGCAGACGGCCATTGCGCTCTACCTGGCGGACAAATTCCCCGACGCGCGTCTCGGACCGCCGATCGGCGATCCCGCGCGAGGGGCGTTTCTCACCATGCTCGCCTATTATTCGGGCGTGCTCGAGCCGGCGTTCACGTCGAAATTCATGAAGGTCGTTGTGCCGCGCGTGACACCGGGCTGGGTCGATTCCGACGAGGCGATGACCTTCGTCAACGCGCGCATCGCCGCACAACCCTATATCGCGGGCGAGACGTTCACCGCGGCGGACGTGCTCTATGCCGGGACCTTCGCTCTGTTCATGGACTCGCCCCTGCTGGGCGAGAACAAGACCAAAGCGCTCGAGGATTACGTCGCGCGCTGCGTCTCGCGACCGGCACGCGCACGGGCCGCGGCGAAGGATCAGAATCCTGTTTAAATCGCGCTCGCTAACGCGCGAAAAGCTCGACATTCTTGCGCCAGGCAAGTGCTGACGCGCATGGCTGCGAAGCGGCGACCGGGATATCGGGCGCTTGGCTACGCCGCAGAATAGGTCATGTCCGACAAATGGGACGCCAGATCTACGAACCTAGACCGAGCTTCTTTCTTTCACGAAGCGTAAGTCATTGATCTCGCTCACGGCGAGCGGCTCCGGGGTCGCGGCTACTGGGTACAGGCGATGGGGAATCCCAGGAGGTCGAAGGCCTTTTGCTGGATCGGAGTCGGGCGGGTGAGGATGGTGAAGGGGCGGTCCGGCGCGTTCGCGGTCACGACGGTGTTGCGTGCGAGGGTCGCGAGGTCGGCGAGCAGGGTCTGGAAGGAGTGGACCGGGGCGCCGTCGGCGGCGCGGCCCGTGGCGCTCTTGGCGAGGGCGGCGGGGGAGCGCTGCGCCTTGGCGACCGGGCTCTCGCGCAGGGCCTCGGCGGCGGCCTTGTCGTCGTCGTCGTAGAGCATCGGCGCCAGGCGCTCGCGCATATGCCACTCGACGTAATAGGCCAGCATGCACAGGAACACGTGGGCGCGGACCCGATCCTCCAGCCAATGGTAGATCGGCCGGACATGCAGGTCGACCGTCTTCAGGCAGCGAAAGGCGCGTTCCACCATGGCCAAGGATTTGTACGTCTTGACCGCGGTGTTGTCGGCGAGGGTCTCTTCGGGCAGGCTGGTGCGCACGGCGTAGAGGCCGTCGAGCGCGGCTTCCTGCGCGATCTGCTCGCGCTTTCGGGCGAAGGCGAACCGGTCGTCGGCGATCGTCAGCTCGAAATGCTTGGCCATCTTGTGCCTGCCGAGCACGGCGCCGACCGCGATGCCGATCTCGGCCGCGCCGCGCAAGGGACGGGTCTTGCGCGCCACGCTGGCGACGGTCTTGGCGAGATCCCGCTCGGTGGCGGCGAGGAGGTCCTCGCGCTTGCGGGCGCGCTCGCGCGCGAGATCCGGGTTGCGGCAGACGATCAGCCGCTCGCCGGGAAACTCGGGCGACGTGATCGCCGCCATGTCGCGCTCGTCGAACAGCGACATCTGCAAATGTCCGCCGCCGACCAGCTCCTTGAGCGCAGGCGCGCGCAAGGCGGTGATCCAGTCGAGCCCGGCGGGGCGCAGATCCTCGTCGATGCGCGCCTGGGTGATCATGCCGCGATCGCCGACCAGCACGACGTGGTCGATGGCGAAGCGGCGCTTCAGCTTCGAAACCTGATCGGCGAGCGTCATGGGATCGCCGGTGTTGCCTTCGAACACCTCGATGGCGACGGGACAGCCGTCGGGCGCGCACAGAAGGCCATAGACGATCTGCAACTTCCCCTTCTTGCCGTCGCGGTTGTAGCCGCGTTTGGCCAAGGGGCAGCAGCGGCCTTCGACATAGCTCGACGAGACGTCGTAGAGCACCAGCGTCCCGCCCTTCAGGTGGCGCTTTGCCAGCGCGGTCTCGATCGGACCCTGGCGTTCGAGGAGCCAGTCGAGCGCAGCGTAGAACTCGTCCTCGCGGACGTCGCCCAAGGCCAGCTCGACGCCGAGGCTCGAGGCGGCGGTGGCGGGATCGAGCGCCCTGGCTGTGGCGAGCTTGGAGGCCGGGGCGATGATGCGGCTGACGATCATGGCCAGGACGAGGTCGACCGGTCGACAGCTCTCGGGGTCGGTCTCGCGCGTGGCCTTGGGACCGATGATTTTGTCGAGGCCGATCGCGCGCGTCGCGCCCAGGACGGCTGCGACATGGCCATGCGGCAGCGAACGCTCGATGACGAAGGGCTGTTCGCCCGGCGGCATCACGACCCCGCCCTTGAGGACGCCGCGCAGCCCCTCGACGTGCTCGGCCGGCCAATGGGAGAGGTTGAGCAGCGTGCGCTTTCGCACGGTCTTGCCGTCCCGGTAGCTCTCGCGCAGCAGGATCGCGGGCGGGGAGCCGCGGTTGGGGACGGTCTCGATGTACATGGGCGTAGGATAGCGGATGCGCGTCGCACAATCAACAACACTATCTGATTTACATGGCTACATTTTCACCCCTCGCAACCCCAAATATGCGCAAAATCAGAGGCTTGACCCTCGCGAAAGAAAGAAGCTCCGCCTAGAGAGACGTTTGCTGAACGGAACGGAATATACCTAAATGAAATCCAAGCGCCCAAGCCTGAATCCCGCGAGGGTGCGATTCAAACCGATGCAGGGTAGGTTCGGTTTGATTGATTTGGCGGGAGGCGACGGATGTCGGTCGGGGATTTGAGCGATGAGGGGCTGATGGCGGCGTTGCGGGCGCATCCGGAGCTTCGCCAGCGGGTGTTTTCGATTGTGCTGGCGGTCGAAGGCGACGAGGGGGCATTGACGGAAGCCGACGCGGCGGAAGAGCGGATGGTCGAGGAGACGCGTCTTCTGGGACGGGAGGCGTTGCGCACTTGGGCCGAGCGGCGGGTCGAGGCGACGGAGCGGGAGATTCGCCAACGCCCGCAGATGCATCGCCAAGGCGAAAAAAACTCCGCTGGCATACGAAATTCGGCGAAATAGAGGTTCGGGAGCCGCAATATCGGTTCGGGAGGCAGCGGGTGCGTCCATTCGTGCTCGGGGCGAAGGTGAGCCCGCTCGGGTGTTCGCGGCCGCTGCAGCGCGCCATCGTCGACTTCGCCGCCGATCAGCCCTTCGCGCAGGCGCGCGCCAAGCTTGAGGAGCACTACGGCTTGGCGATCGGCGAGAGCACGATCCAGCGGATCACGTTCGCCCACGCCCGGGCGATGCATGAAAGCAGTCGTCGGGATTTGGAGTTTCCGGAAGCGCCGGGCCTTCGCAAGCCGATCGTCGTCGAGACGGACGGCGGCATGGTTCCGATCGTCGAGCCGAGCAGGGAGGAGAAGGACAAGCGCAAGGGCAAGACGCTGTCCTGGCGGGAGGCGAAGCTGTCGCTGGCGCACGCGCAAGGGAACTGCACGCCGGTTTATGCGGGCTCGATCGAGGGCGGGGTCGAAGAGGCCGGGCGCCAGCTGCTTTCCTGCGCGGTTCGCGCCGGCTCTCCCGGGTTCACGCGGTCGGCGACGGCGCGCCCTGGATCGTCGGCCAAATCGAGCAGCAGTTCGGCGATCAGGGCTGCTACCTGATTGATTTCTATCACGTCTGCGAATACCTGGGCGCCGCCTCGGCGGCGATCGCGCCCGACCCGGCGGCGCGCAGCGCATGGATGGAGACGCAGAAGGAGGCGCTCAAAGGCGGGCGTCTCGACGCCGTCCTGCGGGCGCTCGTCGGACATTGCGAGCCCCCCGAAGCCGACGACCAGCACGCGCCGGTGCGAACCTGCCATCGTTATCTTGGCGCTCGCGCCAACCAGTTGAACTATCGCCAGGCCCTGGCCGACGGACTGCCGATCGGCTCCGGCGAGATCGAAAGCGCCCATCGCTACGTCGCCCAGCAACGCCTGAAGCGGCCCGGCGCCTGGTGGCGCGTCGAGCATGCCGAACATATGCTCGCCTTGCGGATAAACCGAATCAACGGCAACTGGGACGCCTACTGGAAAGCCCTCGCCCGGCAACGTGCCGCTGCAGCCAATGACAATAGCCCGAACAAATCACTACGCCGCACCGCCTGATTGCACCACTTTGGATCGCACCCATCCCGCGACCAAGACGAACAAGGAACCCAAGCTCTCGCGCACCCATGCGCCCGCCGATTTATCGCCGGTTGACTGGCAACGCGGCTTGCGCCGCCAGTTCGGCCGCGAGCAGGCCTTCGGTCTTGAAAATCTCGGCAGCGAGCCGTTTTTCTCGGAATTCAGGGTCGTCAATCCTGTTTCCAAATCCAGCTATCGCGTGGCGATTCGAGGCTTGGGGCCAGGGGGCAATTTCTGTTCATGCCCGGATTACGCCACCAGCGAGTTGGGCACTTGCAAGCACATCGAATTCACGCTCGGCCGGCTGCAGAAAAAGCGTGGCGCGAAGACGGCGTTCGCGCGGGGCTACCAGCCCGCATTTTCCGAACTGTATCTGCGCAATGACGGCAAGCGCAGGGTGCATTTTCGTGCCGGAACGGATTGCCCGCCCGCACTGAGGGAGGCCGCCGCCGGCTTGTTCGACGCCGAGCACAACGGGATGCTGCCCGACGAGCGCCTTGGCGGACTCGAGCATTTCATGACCATGGCGTCCAGGTCCGGTCATGAAGTGCGCGCCTACGACGACGCTCTCGATTTCATCGCCGGGCGGCGGGATGCGGACCAGCGAGTCGCAAAGCTCGCGCACTTGTTCCCACACGGCGCGTCCGATCCCAAGCTGCTGGCGCTTCTGAAGGCGCCGCTCTATCCCTATCAGGCGGAGGGCGCGCTGTTCGCGGTCCGAGCCGGTCGGGCGCTGATCGGCGACGACATGGGCCTGGGCAAGACCATACAGGCGATCGCCGCGACGGAAATCCTGGCGCGGCATTTTGGCGTCTCAAAAGTGCTGGTGGTCTGCCCGACGTCGCTCAAATACCAGTGGCAAGGCGAGATCACGCGTTTCTCGGGCCGACAAGGCGAAAACGCGGCGCGCGTCATCAACGGCGGTCGGGCGCAGCGGCAGAAGGACTACGCCCTGGATGATTTCTGCAAGATCACAAACTACGAGAAGCTCAGGCCCGATCTCGACCTGATCGCCGCCTGGGCGCCCGAACTGGTGATCGTCGATGAAGCACAACGGGTGAAAAACTGGAACACCATTGCGGCGCGCGCTTTGAAACGTATCGACAGCCCGTATGCGATCGTGCTGACGGGGACACCCCTGGAAAACAAGCTCGAAGAGCTGATTTCCATCGTCCAGTTTGTCGATCAGCACCGGCTGGGGCCAACCTGGAAGCTCCTGCACGAACATCAGGTCAAGGACGAAGCCGGGCGCGTCACCGGCTATACCGGGCTGACGAAGATCGGCCAGACGCTGGCGCCGGTCATGATCCGCCGGCGCAAATCCGAGGTTCTGCGGCAGCTGCCCAGCCGGACCGACCAGAATTTGCTGGTGCCGATGACCGAGATGCAAATGCTCTATCATCAGGAAAACGCCGACGTGGTGGCGAGGATCGTCCAGCGCTGGCGCAAGACCAGATTCTTGTCCGACAAGGACCAGCGGCGGCTGACCTGTGCGCTGCAGAACATGCGCATGTCGTGCAACAGCACCTACCTTCTGGACCAGGAAACCGATCATGGGGTCAAGGCTGACGAATTGGCGGCGCTGTTCGAGGACTTGTTCGCCGAGCCGGAGGCCAAGGCGGTGGTGTTTTCGCAATGGACACGCACCCATGACATTATCATCCGCCGCCTCGATATGCGTGAGTTCGGCTACGTCAGCTTCCACGGCGGCGTGCCGTCGGACAAACGGCCGGCGCTGGTCGAGCGGTTTCGTGACGACCGTGCCTGCCGCGTGTTCCTCTCCACCGATGCGGGCAGCACGGGCCTCAACCTGCAGCATGCTTCGACCCTGGTGAACATGGACCTGCCGTGGAACCCGGCGATTCTCGAACAACGCATCGCCCGCATTCATCGCATGGGCCAGATACGGCCCGTGCGGGTCATCAATTTCGTGGCAAAGGGGACCATCGAAGAGGGCATGCTTTCGGTGCTGGCGTTCAAACGCTCCTTATCGGCAGGCATTCTCGACGGCGGCGGCAGCGAGATTTCACTCGGCGGGTCACGGCTCAACCGCTTCATGAAGGACGTGGAAAACGTCACCGGGCGCATGGGTGAGGGCGAGGCGGTGACGCCGGCTGAGGAAGTGAGGAATATCGTCTCTGCCGATAGCGACGAATCCGCCGAAGATGTAAGTTCGGATGCGAACATTGGCGCCGGGGAGATGGCGATCCCGGAGGTTACCGGGGCTGGAGCGTCACCTCGAGACGCAGGCCGGGATCCGTGGCAAGCATTGGTGCAGGTCGGCGCTCAGTTTATTGCCGCTCTTGCGGCTGCAAACGATCCCAGCGCCCCGGCGCATCCATGGATTGAACGGGATCCAGCCACCGGCGCGCGAAACCTCAAAATGCCGCTCCCGCCGCCGGAAACCGCAAGGCAGCTCGCCAATGTGCTTTCGGCGCTTGCGGACGGCTTGCGGGGCAAGATTGCATGATGGACAGCAGCGGCTGGACGCATGAAACTGGAAGCGGCAGTTGGCGCCTTCGAGGTTGAGGGAATCGTGCACTTTCACGGACACTACGCGCGATCTCAGTGCCTCCGCCGCTCACCCTGGGGGTGGACAGTCTGGTTTTGCCGGGTTTACGGGGCTTTACGGTGACGCTTGCGGAAAAATCCCCTTGGTTCCGAAACGAGGCTACGTTGATGGGGTGAACGGCTTCCCTTCAGATGGGTTGATGAGAACGACCATCTTGGCGGGCGGATGCCGTTCGGGGCGCCGCCCAACGCAAGCCCGTCCTCCGCCTCACGCCGCGACCTTCTCCGCGGGGATTGCCGCCCTCAGGTTTACCCGGGCGGTGAGCGGGAGATGATCGGACGCCCGCCGGGCGAGCGGGGTGTCGTGGACCGCGAGATCGGCAATCAGGCCGTCCGGCCAGCCGAGAATCCGGTCGAGCGCGAAGATCGGCCGGCGGGAGGGAAAGCTGAGAATTGACGGCGCGACGCCGAACGTCGGCTCGAGCCCGCGGAGCGAAGAGCGCCCGCGACGGCGCCATTCGTTGAAATCTCCAAGCAGAATTGTCGGCATCGGAGGCAGATCGAGGAAAGCGGTCAGGAGGGCGCCGACCTGATCCAGTCGTGACAGGCGAAGCAGGCCGAGGTGGGCGGCAATCACCCGAAACTCCCCCTCGCCGAGATCGAGTTCCGCGACGATCGCTCCGCGAGGCTCGCCTCCCGGCAGCTTCATGCGAAATCGCCGGTAGGAAAGCGTCGCGCCGCGCACAAGAAGCGCATTGCCGTGCCAGCCGTGGCGGTGCGAAACGTCCGACTGCACGAGGAGCCGCATTCCCGTCTCGCGCTCGATCGCGGACGGATTGAGGAGGCCGCCACGACGGCCGAAGCGACGATCGACCTCCTGGAGGGCGACGAGGTCGGCGCCGAGCTCGCCGATGACTCCGACGATGCGGTCGGGCCGGGTCTGGCCATCGAGGCCCCGGCATTTGTGAATGTTGTAGGACGCAACCTTCAAGGGAAGACCTCGATTCAACCGGCTTTCATATATAGGGCATGGTGAGCCGCGCTGCCGCATCGCGAACCTTCAGCAGGAGCGGGCGACTGTCGATCTCCTCCAGCGTCACCAGCCTGTCGCAGCGCGCGTCGATGATTTCGGCGAGCTTTTCGGCCAAGTCTCTGTCGTAAACCTCAACAGTCAGTTCAAAATTCAGGCGAAGGCTGCGCATATCCCAGTTCGCACTGCCGATAAGGCTCCATTCGCCGTCGATCGTCATCAATTTCGAGTGATCAAACGGCGGCGGGCTTCGCCTTACACCGCAATCCGACTGGAGCAAAGGTCGGATATGGGTCCGGGCGGCCCATGCGACCAGGCGATGGTTGTTATGGGCCGGCAAAACGATGCGCACCTCCACCCCGCGCAGGGCAGCCAGCTGGAGCGCCGTGATCAGTTGCTCGTCCGGCAGGAAATAGGGCGTCGCGAACCGGATCGAACGCTGCGCCAGGCTGACCGCGGACAAAAGCACGAGAACTAGCTGATCAACCTCCTGGTCCGGGCCGGCGACGATCACACGCGCCGCGGATCCGCCGCTCGCCGCCGCCCGACCCACAGCGCCCGTCGCCATCGCCTCTTCGCCGGTGGTGAATGACCAGTCGTCATCGAACTCCTGCTCGATCTGCCGAACGATGGCGCCCTCGAGGCAAAAATGGGTGTCCCGGACCGGCGTTTTCGGCCCCCTCGCCAGGACGTTCTCGGCGCCGATGTTGAGGCCGCCGACAAATGCCCTCTCCCCGTCCACGACCAGACACTTCTTGTGCAACCGCAGGTCCAGGAACGGCATCTTCCACGGCAGCGTCGAATGGAGGAAGCGGGCCGCGGGAACGCTTTGCCGGCGCAGCGCGCGATAGGCGGAGGAGCGCACAAATCCGCCGCCGAAACCGTCGATCAGGACGCAGACTTTCACCCCTCTGCGATGGGCGCGGACCAGCGCGTCGACGAATTTCAGGCCGACGCTGTCGGTGCGGAAGATGTAGGTGGCGAGCCGAATGTGGGACGTGGCGCTCTCGATGGCGGCGAGCATCTGCGGATAGCCCTGGTCGCCGCATTCGAGGACCGAGACGACCTTGCCGGTCGCCATGGTCCGGCCGGTGATTTTCCCGATGGCGGTCTTCAGTCGCTCGATCGGGTCCTCCAAGGAAGCATCGCGCGCGGCGTCGTGAGGATCAATCGCCCGAAGGGATCCCTTCAGCCGATGGGCTCGGCGCCGCACCCGGCTGATGCCGAATCCGACATAGAGGAGGGCGCCAAGCACCGGCGCGAGCCACGCCATCCCGATCCAGCCGATCGCCGCCGGAACGTCGCGCTTGTTCAAGAGCGCATGGACGGTCACCGCCCCGGCCATCAGGAAATGGAGGCCGGAGACCAAAAGCGCCCGGCGTTCGAACAGCGCCGCCGTCTCGAAAGCGTGCTCCAAGTCAGCGCCCCGCCGGGAGCGCTTTCAGCCACTCGCGCGTCTTCATGGGCGCAGGCGTTCCATCCATCCGTGTGCTCCTTTACTGGCCGCCGGACCGGACCTCGCGGATTTGCGCGAGGGTGCACCCCGACCCCGTTTCCGGCAACCTCGGGACCTTACCCTGAGGTTGCGGCTGATCTGATTGCGCCGGATCGGCGGGTGTGATTTGAGGTTCGAATCCCAGACGAGCGACCCTCTCCCTCGGAGGCCTGATGCCGTATTTCGCCAAGACCATCGCCTCGCCCGTCGGGGCGCTGAAGCTCGTCGCGAGCGAGCGGGGCCTCAGCGCCGTCCTGTGGGAGAACGACAACCCGAAGCGCGTGCGCCTCGGCGAGCTTGTCGGCAGCCCCGACCATCCGGTTCTTCTTCAGGCGGAGCGCGAGCTGGCCGAATATTTCGCTGGTGACCGCACCGCGTTCAGCCTTCCTCTCGATGCGGGGGGCTCCGACTTCCAGAAAAAGGTCTGGAGCGCATTGTCGACGATCCCCTACGGGGCGACCCGCAGCTATGGCGAACTCGCCCGCGAGATCGGCGCCCCGAAAGCCTCGCGCGCCGTCGGCGCCGCCAACGGTCGCAATCCGCTGTCGATCGTCGTTCCGTGTCACCGCACCATCGGATCGAACGGCTCCCTGACCGGCTTTGCCGGCGGTTTGGAGACGAAGCGGCAGCTGCTCTCGCTCGAGGCGGGACGGGCCAAGGCGGCGAACTGAAGCAGACGCTCCGGCCTCGCCCGGACCGCGCTGGGCGTCGCGTGGTCAGTCCCGCCGCTCACGATCGCGCCAGCTCTGTACCGCTGATCTCCGCGCAGATGGCGAGCAGCCTGTCCTGAAGAGCGACATCCCGGGTCTCGGGGTTCGGTTGCCGCGGCTTCAGGTGATAGAAATAGCCGCCGGTGGTCCGCGCGGCGGGATCGTCGCTCGTCGCCAGCCAGACCTGGGTCCGATGGGCCTGGTCGAGGTCGTCGGACGCGCCCGGTCCGCCCATCCTGGTCGCGACCCAGCCGGGCGTCATGGCGTTCGACAGCACGTCGGGCCAGAGACGGGCGAGGGCGAAGGCGAGCATGACGTCGTGCAGCTTGCTCTCGGCGTAGGCCGCCGAGCCGTTCCAGGGCCGCTTGCGCCAGAGGATGTCGTCCAGATTCGCGTCGGCGCGCTCGTGCATGCCCGAACTCAGGGTTACCAGCCGGCCGGGCTTCTCGATCAGCGCCGTCAGAATGTAGGGGCCGAGCGTGTTGATCGCGAAGACACGCGGCAGTCCGTCGCCGGTGACGCGATGACCCTCCTGGAAGCCGACGGCGGCGTTGTGGATGACGGCGTCGAACCGGCCGAGCGCATTGACCTGGCGCGCGACGTCGCGCGCGCCGGCGATGGTCTCGAGGTCGCCGATGACGACCGCCTCGGCCATGGGGAGGGCCCGTTTGGCGACGGCCGCGCGGGCGGCGTTGCGGGCGTGGAGCGCGACCCGATGGCCCTGTTCGGCGAGAAGCTGTCCCGCCATAAGGCCAAGCCCGCCGGACGAACCCGAAAGAAAGACGCGCGCCATTGGCCCGTTCCCCCGTCGCTATGCCGGCGAGGCGCCGGCGCCGCCGGAGCGCGGGATCATTTCAGCACCGGCCGGTTCAGGTCCACGATGGCGCCGACCGAGCGCCCCGTCACCAGAATCCCCAGTGGAGCGGCCAGCCGCGACTCCGGGGTTTTCGAGGCGGCCGTGTTCCGGGTAGCTCCGGGGTTCGGACTGTCCACCACAATGCGACGCGATCCTCCTCGGTCGCCGGGGACGGCGCGCTGCGCGCCGTCCAGCCGCGGGACGGAGAATAGCCGGCGCGCATGGCGTTCGACCGGGTCTGGAATTCTTCCCATTTGGCCCAGTCGCCGTTCGCCTTCAGGCGCGCTTTCTCCATCGCGATGTCGGCGCGAACCAATTCCCATTCCACCGGGTCGAGGGGTTTGTCGGGCATCGGATCAATCCTCGATTGACAGATTATACGCTCGAGGCGCGGCGAGCGTTTCGAGCGCGGATCACGGATCTCGTCGTTTCGTCTCATCTAAACGCACGATCGGAGAGGATGTCCCTCGACCGTGTTAAAGTTGCGTTGACGGCTGCGCCACGGGCCAGCCGTGCGCCAGGAACGTCCGTTGCCGCGCCGGTCGTCGCGGCGGCGGCGTCCGCCCGCCCTATCGTCCCGCAAGCCGGTCGGCGAACAGCGCCACCGTCCGTGCGTAGATCGGGGCGGAGTTCCATTGCAGGATGGCGGCGAAGTTCGGCTCGCCTTCGCTCCACCCCGCGCCGCTCTGCCAGCCGTGCCCTTTGAGGAAATTGGCGGTCGAGGCGAGCGCGTCGGCGGAATTGTGGATGAGGTCGGGGCTTCCGCCGCCGTCGGGCGTGGTGGCGAACCTGAGGACCGCCGAGGGCATCAGCTGCGTCTGGCCGATCTCGCCGGCCCAGGCGCCCCGCAATTGCCTTGGATGTTGCACGACGCCGCGGTCGACCATCATCAGCGCGGCGATCAGTTCGGCGCGGAATTGGTCCGGGCGGCGGCAATCCCAGGCGAGCGTGGCGAGCGCGCTGAACGTCGGATACGAGCCGTTGTCGGCGCCGAAGCTCGTTTCCAGGCCCCAGATCGCCACCACCACCGGTCCCGGCACGCCGAACCGCTGTTCGATGGTCGCCAGCGGCCCGGCGTAGGTTCTCAGCATCGCCCTGCCGCGGGAGATCATGCCGGGCGTGACGTGGCTCGCGGCGAAGCCGGCGAAGTTGTGCCCGAACGACGCGGCCCCGTGATCGTGCGCCTTGACGGACGCGTCGTAGGCTACGCCGCCGAGCGCGGAATCGACCGTCTCGGCCGAGACTCCGTCGAGCCTCGCGACCTGCTTGAACGAGGTCAGCCACTCGCCGAACCCTTCGGCGCTCTTGCCGCAATCCTGGGCGCGCGCGGACACGGCCAGTACCGACGCGACCGCGGCGGCGAAGGCCAGAAGTCTCAAGTCTCTTCGTCGCATCGCGGGCTCCGGTTCTTCGCCAGTCGGGGCGGGCGCCTCGTCTGGCGAAGCGGCGACGACCGCCCGCCTCGGCCGTTCGCGAGGGCGGCATGCCGCTCGGGCGGAAAGACCCTATCAAAACGGATCCGATTGACAAACGCCGCCCGCGTCGCGTTTCCGGCCGCCGCCCCGGGCGTGGCCTGTTCCCTGCCAGCGGGAAAAATGCAGGGAACTTCCCGCATTTTGGCCGTTTCGGGGAAAATCCGTCCCCAAAACTGCAAGGATTCCAGGCTGTTCGAGGAAAATTCCCTGCGCGGGAGAACAGGGACATTATTCGGCCCATCAGGGAATTGAAGTTCCCTGCTCCGCCGGGAGCAGGGATATCTCGCGCCCTGATGCGCCGGCTTGCAGCGTCATGGCCGGGCTCGTCCCGGCCATCCACGCGATTCGACGCGGCGTACGGTCTTCATGAGGCGTCAAGCATCGGAAGGACCAGTTATGTCGGGGTGTTGAACGGCCAGAGCCAAAGTTCCCGGCGCCGTTTGCGGCACGACCGCGTGGATGGCCGGGACAAACCCGGCCATGACGCCAAGAATAAGCGGTGGGTTGGGGACCGTCGAAGCGGAGAATTGGCACAAATATTCATACATTTCTATTTTTGTCATTTACCCAGACGGAACAATTGTCCCGTACAAGGTGAAACGCGGCAGATTTTGTGGGGCGAGGGAAGCACGAATTCGGGGCCTGCGAGCATGTCACACTGGCCATTGCTGCAGTACATTCAGAATTTAGACGGTTTTGAATTCGCCGTATTCGTAACTTGGTCGTTAATTGTATTCTTTTGGATTGGCTTTGTGACCGATTATATTTTGACTTCCAAGGGAATGGGGCCCTATTGGAATGCCCTATACGCAATGGTCGGCGGCTATTTGGGGCTCTGCGTGCACGATTGGTGGTTTTCGTCTTTTTCGGCCTATGAGCCGGAACTGACGATTTACATGAGTTTCTGCTGGCTTGATGACGACGCTCTTGAGCGCGACCGGGATCGCAATGCGCCGCTAAGGCGACGCCCAAGAATTATTGCTCCACGTTCGAACGTCTGGGCGAGATGCTGTAGTTCCATTCTGGATGGAAGGAATCCCGCTTTATGTTGAGTGCCGCCATTTGCTCGTCGGAGATCTTGATGCCCTTGGGATAGGCGTTGGGATCGAGTTCGCAGCGGATTTTGAGGCCGGTTTTCGTCGTCGTGTTTGCGATCAGTTCGATGGCCACGAGGAGGCTGACGAGAGGCATGGCGCGCCAGTTCTGGGTAATGTGGCAGAACATGCGGTGCTCGATCTTGTTCCACTTCGAGGTCCCCGGCGGATAATGGCAGACCTGGATGATCAGACCGGTCTCGTCGGCGAGTTGTTGCAGCGCCACCTTCCATAGCCGTAGGCGCGAGCCGTTGGAGCCTCCGCCATCGGCGGTGATCATGAGACGCGTCATTGAGGGATAACGCTCCCGGCCCATCCGATCGAGCCAGAGGCGAACGCCATTTACGGCGAATTGCCCGGTATCATGGTCGATTCCGAGGCTGACATAGCCGAGGTTGGCGCCGATGTCGTAGATTCCGTAGGGGACGAACTTGCCCAGTTCCTTGTCCTCGAAATCGTGGGTGTTGACCTCAATCGGTTGGCCTTGCGGCCCATAGTCGCTGCCGCCGTTCTTGAATTCGCCGAGCAATTCCTTCTTCTTCGCGTCGATCGATATCACCGGCTGATCGGTGGCCTGAAACGCCTCGGCCTTGGCGTTGATATATTCAAACTGAGCGTCGCGATCGGGATGTTTGCCGCCTTCCTTGGTCTTGCGGTTGAAGTGGCGGCAATATTTCAGCTCCTCCAACAGTTTGGGAATGGTGGAGGAGCTCACCTTGTGACCCATCGCCCGAAGCGCCGCCGCCAGCTTGTCGTGGCTCTTCGAGACCCATCGCAACGGCCGCATCGGATCGCCCATCGTCGCGGGCTCGAGCAATCGTTGCAAGTCCTCCAGAAGCGTCGGGTCCCTCGTCGTCAACCGAGGGCTCCCCCCGCCCTTGCGGCGCACCTTCCCGGTCAGAGAGCCGGGGTCCTGCAGATCCTTCAGACCGCGTCCGATCGTGCTTCGGGCGACCTTCGTCGCGCGCGCGGCGGCCGCGATCCCGCCGTAGCCGGCCGCCTTCGCCTCGGCAGCGGCACTCAACCGTCGGCCTCGCTCGTCAAGCGAGGAACGAAGTGCTTCAAATCGGATACGGAGGGGCGATTCATCTATCATGACCACGATATAGACGCTGGTTTCGAGGTCAGGAATCCCCCAAACAGCCGATCCCAGCAAAATCCCAATCCCGATTCACCTGTTTCTGGCCGTCGCCTAAAACTCCGCTTCGCGGCCGAAATCTGCCGGGCTCGGTCCAACAGAAAGATCGCGCTCGATCCTGACCGCTCTCGATCGCCCTGCGGGTCGCGCTGTTCGCGCAGGGGCAAGCCGGACGCCAGGGCAGGCTCAGGCGGCCCCGCGGAGACGTAAAAAATGCACAGTCACCCCCTCTCAGCAGCCACCCCCTGCCAGCGGTTCCCGGCCCACGCGCAGCTCCATGAAACCGTTTCTTTAATCGTTGTTTGCGAACCTCCTCCTTCGACGTTCACCATCGGCGGCGGCCGCTCCCATGCATTCACCTGATCCGGCGTCAAGCTTCGAGAACAGCGGCGTATTCGAGTCCGATTTGAAGCGCAGTGATGCGTTGGGGCTCCAGCGGCGTCTCGAGATGGCGCGGGAAACCTTGAATTCGGCCGCCGCCGACGGCGCCTCCGTCTCCGAACGACGGGGATCGGCTTCGCAACGCCTCATCGGGCGTCTGGCGTTGCTGAACGGAACCCGCGGCGTCATCGATTGCCGTCTCGATCCGGCCGGAGAGGATTGGTCCGTTGGCGACCTGATAACGATCGCCCATCGCAACGCCCGCTTGGTGGGGGTCGTGTGCGAGGTCGCGACCGTGGATGGAAAATGGTCGGAAGGAGAGGCCAACCTCGCTCGGGTCACATTCGAACTGGGCGGGCAGATCATCGACCAGGCTCCCGATCCATCCTTGTTCAATCGCGGCGTGGCCTCATTCCCGTCTCTCGGCGCGACCGTTCATCGGATCACGGCCGAGGACCTCCGCAGCATCTATACGTTTCGCGGCAAGCGAGGGGTCGAGATCGGCCGGCTCAGTCAGAACAGCGGGATTCCCGCGGAGGTCAGCATCGATCAGATGATCGCGCGGCATTTCGCGGTGATCGGGAGCACCGGAGTGGGCAAGACGACCGCGGCCACCCTGCTCATCGGCAGCGCGATCGCGGCAAGGCCCAATCTGCGCGTGCTCGTGCTCGACCCTCACAACGAGTACGCCGCGCATTTCCCCGGCATCGCGCAGGCCATTGATGCGGACAGTCTCGAGCTTCCGATCTGGATGTTTCGCTTCGACGAACTCGCAGACATCATATTCAGCGGTCGCCCTCCTCATCCGGAAGAACGCGACGCGCTCTATGAGGTCATTCAGACGGCGAAGACAAACTTTCACGGCGCCGCAGGCGCCGCGGCCGTGAGCGTGCTGCGTCGGAAGCTTTCCGTCGACGGCGCAGCGGTGACAGCCGACACGCCGAGCCCGTTCCGCATCGCCGACGTGGTCGCCACCATCGACGAATGGCTCGGAAAGCTCGAGCAGCCCTATTCGCGATCGGACTTGCGAGCGCTGCGGGCCCGGCTCGACGGCCTGTCACGCGACAATCGCTACAAGTTCATGTTCGGGGGCAGGGGCGGCCTCGAAGACGACGTCGGCCTCGTTCTTTCCCGCATCTTCCGGATACCGACCGGCGGGCTGCCAATAACAATCGTCAACCTGGCGGGGTTGCCCAACGAGGTCGTCAATTCCGTCGTCTCGGTTTTGGCCCGGCTCGCTTTCGAGGTTGCGTTCTGGTGCTCGGGGAGTTTTGAGGTCACCCTGATTTGCGAGGAAGCGCATCGCTACATACCCGCTGGTCAGGAACAGGACTTCGCTCCGGTCCGGCGAGCTATCGGCCGCATTGCAAAGGAAGGTCGGAAGTACGGGGCTTCGCTCTGCGTGATTTCGCAGCGGCCGTCGGAACTGGATCCGACGGTCCTCTCGCAATGCTCGACCACGTTCGCCATGCGGCTTCCCAACGAAAACGACAAGAAAATCATCGGCGACGCGGTCGGCGCTTCCGCTCTCAGCATGATCGCGCTCCTGCCCTCGATCGCAGACCGGGAAGCCATCGCATTTGGCGAGGCGATGGCGATGCCGATGCGGATGAAGTTCTCGGACGTTGCGCTTCAGCTCAAAGAGCGGCGACCCAGCGCTTCCGATGCCGCTCCGATCGATCTGACCAGGCTCTCCCGGCAATTCCGCGACGGGACGCGCAACACCAAGGCAGATCCGACAGGATCGCCTTGACGTTGCGTTGGCGGGAAGCGTGGAGCCGTTGCGTCCGCTTCCATCCCTCTATCGCGACCGCGTCGCCAATCATCCCGAAGCTGCTTCGCCTCAGACCCAAACTTCGCTGAAGGGCCCCGGCTCAGCCGCGGATTGACCTTTGCGCCCCGGGGTTCATCCTGGCGTCCGATTCCCGTGACCCTTGTTTCAATGCCTATTTCCAATCGATCCCTGATTTCTTCGTCCTAGCAGCCTGTCGGACTTAACGATACACCCATTGATATCATTGGGTTTTTCGTCTTTTCCGAGAAACACAAAACGTAACAATATCAGTATGTTACACGTCGCGAAAACCTCAAGTCCGACAGGCTGCTAGCGTGACCGACAATCGAACTGTAAGGCGCGGGGTCGACCGCAATCGCCTGCTGGGCGAGCCAGTGGAACAGCAACCCGCGAGCATTTGAGCGTCGCCGGTTGAACTGAAAAGTGAATTCGTCGAGGTATACTCCGCTCACGCCAAGATGCGAAAATTGGCGGGGCGGATTATGCGGAAATTATCTGTGATCGAATCGGCGATTTCTCCCCATCGACTGGGGACTTCGGCGCGCAGGAAGTGGAGCATCGCGTCGGCGAATTCACGATATGTGGGATAGGTCCTGTTGTGGGTCAGAGACTTGTGCATCACGCCCCACAACCGCTCGATCGGGTTCAGATGCGGGCAGTAGGCGGGGATGAAATGCAGCTTGATGCGTCTGCCGGGCTGCGCCAGCCACTCTCGCACAAGAGCGGCATGATGATAGCGCGCATTGTCCAGAAACACGTGGATCAGCGCCAGCAGTGGATACATCGCCTCGATCGCTTGCAGCAGCCGGATGGTTGAGGCGGCGTCGACGGTTTCGACGTCGATCATCGCCGTCTTGCCGGTTTCGAGATCGATGGCCCCGTGAATGTTCAGGCGCTGGCGTCCGCTGGTCTGCTCGATCGCCAGATGCTCCTTCGCCGGCGCCCAACAGCCGACGGGGCGCGCCGCATGGGTCGGATGCACGGCGTCCACGAACAGCACAGCCTCGTCCGGCCCCAGCGAATTCAGCACGTTCTCGTAGGTTTCGATGAACGCCTGCTGTTTTTCCGGGTCGAGCTTGCGTCCGATCGTCTCGGGCTTGTGGTATTCGAGCCCGAGCCGATGCAGCATCGCCACCAGCCCAGAACGGCTCTCATAAACGACGCCGAATTCCCTCTCGATATACGCGCCGACGTCGCGTGTCGAACGCGGCAAGGTCGCAGCGATCCACGACTGCAACTTCGCTTCTTGATCTTCCGCCAGGCGCGGGCAGGAGCCGCCGCCGTCAAAGCGCGTCAATCCCTCGAGCCCGTCCTCCAGGAACAGCTGATGCCAGCGCCGGACGGTTTCGTCATCGACGAACAGCGCTGCGGCGACACGCTCACAGCTCCAGCCGTCGTCGAGAAGGACCAACGCGTTCGCCCGCCGCGCCAGACGATGCGCCGCCGAACCGTCTCGCGCCAACGCGATCAGATCGGCCCGGTCGTCAGCAGAAAGGTAACCCCCGCGAATCATCAACCAAACAAGAATTTGGATTTTGATCCACGGCAACCCCCCTTGCCCCGCTTTCTCAATGAGTTCAGGGTATAGTAATCGAGGTGTTGTTGCTGGATGCC
Organism: uncultured Alphaproteobacteria bacterium; assembly: GCA_963741405.1. Taxonomy (GTDB): domain Bacteria; phylum Pseudomonadota; class Alphaproteobacteria; order Rhizobiales; family Beijerinckiaceae; genus Roseiarcus. Next base: position 4,440 of record CAVUHX010000010.1, on the reverse strand, counting down.
GCCCTGGTGAGTGCCGAGCAGCCACCGCTTGAGAAGCGAGGCGACCGTGTGAACACGCGGCATGACTTCATGGGCTGAATCCAAACCGTCGCTGATGACGGTGATCTGGTGCTGGTAGCCAGCGTTCGCCAGCCCTGAATACCCGCGCCATCCGTCGGTGTGGACTGCCGCCCCCGGCGCCACGACGCTCCGAACGAAGGGGAGAAGGTTATCCGCCGACACATCCTTGATGCGCCGAAGGCGGATCCGGCCGATGGCCCGACCGCGCTTTTCGGCGGCCACGGCGACAATGGTCTTGGCTTCGGCGCCCCGACCACGCTGTCCGTAGCTCGTCAACCTGTCGTGTTTTTGTAGCGCATGATGTGGCGTCTTCGGGTTGATGTTCGATGCGGGTCGGAAGCCGCGGACGGCCCGGCTCGAGAGGAGGATGCTGCGTCGATCATCTCCGGGTTGGGTTTGGGCTGTTTCCTTGTTCGGCTGGGCGGCCGTTTCCTCGTCCCGGCCTGCGCAGCGGAATTGGCGTCGCGCGCAGGGGCGGTCAAGGATGCGCGCAAGCGCGCCCGACAGGGCTTGTCCTTGACGGCCCCGAGCACGACGCCAGACTTGGGCGCAGTCGGGACGCGGAGGACTCCCTCGGCGTCGTAGTCGGCGAGCCGATGCGGGCCGAGGAACACAGCGCAGGCTCCGTCGGGGTACTCGTGCACCCGCACCTGCGCCCTGACGAAATGCGGGCGCAGGCGGCTCTCCGGCAGTTGCAGGCGCCTTGCGTTCCAGGCGACGGTGTTGTCGCCGGCGACCGTGCGCTCCTCGACGACGCAGAGGATCTCGCGCCACATCTCCTTGGCGTCGGGGACGAAGGCCGAGCCCTCCTGCTCGGGGTCGACGGCGAAGCGGGCGTTGTGCTCGGCGATGTAATGGCTCTTCAGCCAGGCGTTGGCCGCCTCGACGGTCTCGATCCCGGCCAGCCGCAGCTCCTTGGGGAGCCGGTCCTGCAGGGTGGCGAACAGCCGCTCGGAGCGTCCCCGCGCCTGTGGCGAATAGGCGGCGATGTGCTCGATCCCCAGATGCGCCAGAGCCCGCCCGACCTGCGTCTGGACCGTGCCCGAGACTTTCCCGCCGGCCTCCGGGGTATGAAAGTAATGGCTGCCGCGGTCGGTGTAGAGCGCACAGAACAGGCCGCGCTCGCCGATCACCTCGCGCAAGGCCTCAAAGGTCGAGGCCGTTCCCTCCTCTTCGACGAGGATCATCGAGTAGATCTCGCTCGTGGCGTCGTCCATGGTGACGATCAGGTCCATCGAGGGCCTGCCCTCGACCCACACGTGCCGCGACCCGTCCTGATGCAGCATCATGCCGCGCATCGGCCGGCGCGGCCGCTTCTTGCGGTGCGCCGAGCGCTTGGGCGCCGGCCTGACCAGCCCGGCCCTGTGCAGGCAAAGCTTCGTCACGGTGTAGCCAAGCGTGTAATTGTGGCGCTTGGTCAGCTGCTCGTGGAAATGCCTGACCGTGAAGTCGGCGTACTTGTCCCGGTAGAGCCCGAGCATCCGCTCGACCTCCTCTTCCGGCGCACGCCGCGGCGACGGCGCGCCGCGCCGATCGACCAGCCCAGCCTCGCCGTCCGCCTCGTAGCGCTCTCTCCATCGCTGGAAAGAGCGAACGCTCATCCCCAACAGCTCCGCCGCCGTCTCCTGTGTCATCTCTCCCGAGTCCCAGCGGTCCAAAATCGTCGAAAACCGCATCTTCCGTATTCCCTCGCGAATGTGCGCCGTGTCCATCAAGGCCCTCCAGGGCCTCCAAAAAACACGACACTTCACGAGCTACGAAATCACGTCACTCCATCTGCTAGCGACAGGCGCCCCGACCACGCTTGCCCCCTTCCGGGCCTCTGACGTAGGTTTCGTCGACTTCTACCGTCCCCGTGAGACAATCCCGACCAGGCCGGACCATCGCCCGCCGCAGCTTGTGCAGCCAAGTCCAGGCCGTCTCGTAGCTGCCGAGCCCCAGTGCCCGCTGCAGCCCGAGCGCGCTGACGCCGTTCTTCTGACTGGTGACGAACCACATCGCAAGAAACCACATTCGCAGCGGCTTGCGGGTATCCTGGAACACCGTGCCAGCCGTCAGCGACGTCTCCCACTCGCAGGCGCGACATCGCAACCGTCCGCGCGACATCTCCCACGGGTCCGCGGCCACGCCGCATTCCGGGCACAGGAACCCGTCCGGCCAACGCAGGCGGCGGATGTACTCCCGGCAAGCAGCGTCGCTACGAAACCACTCATCCACCTCTTGGAACGTCCGTGGATAATCGACTCCAGAAATGGCGTTGCACGGCGTCTCCCTATAATCATACCGCCGATGCCGGCGGGCGTTAAGGGGATACCCAGTATAGCGAATTGAAGTAAGTGTCAGGAATGGAATTCCCGCGACCCTACTGATGGCGGGGAAGGGAAACGGGGCGATTGGCCATGCCTCGAGCTACCGCGCCCTTCCTCGACTCTACCAGAGGCTGGCTGGCGTCCAGCGCGCTTCGCCTTCACGACGCCGGAGGGTCAGGCTGGCGTCATTCTTCTCGCGCGGCGGCGGCCTGCGAGGCCCAGACCCGCGAAGCCGGCAAGCGCCAAGGCCCAGGTGGTGGGCTCGGGCGCCGCGGTGATGCTGACGTCGTCCAGGCCGGCGTATATGAGAGGACCACCAATTTCCTGAAACATAATGGTGTTAGACCTCCCGTCGCCGATGAAACGAACGGACCCATCCTCCCAGATGTCGGCCGATGGATCCGTCGGACCAAGGGCCGTCCCCTCGCCCAAAACGATCGTGTTGGAGCTCCCGTCGACAATCGACACGCCGATCGTGACGGGGTTTGTTCCGTTGCCGCCGTAATTCCCGACCCAAAAGCCGACCCGATAGACTTGATTAAGCTGAGTGTCGAACGTCTGGCTCACGAACCTCACGCTGCCATCGGCGCTACCGAGATTGACGGCGGCCGCTCCACTGTGCGGGTTCACGAACCTCACGCTGCCGTCGGCGCCGGTGAGACCGAACCCGCTTCCGTACCATGTGATGGCGCCGGGGTCCCCACCGACCGTCCAGTGGTCCAGCAGTGCCGGGCCTCCCACCATGACTTGCTGGGGGCTTCCGCCGTACCCGTCGTCGAAGCCGCCGTTGCTGACGAGATCCGCCACGGCAGGAGACGCGCCGGCGAATGCGCATGCCGCGAGAACAGATTTCACGCTCTTCTTCATGGTTTCCTCCCCGAAACGTCCGATCACGAAAACGTGAACATGATATGCATTCCAGCTCGAAGTCAAGCATGGAAGACAACCTCGCAGGTTGAAATACGCCCGATTTACACTCAGATTGCGGTGACGCGACGTCTTCACGATCATGCCGCAGGCCAATGCCCCATGCACTCATGGATCCGTATCACGAGACCGTCGGCCGCCTATCGAAAAGGGATTCGAGCGCGTGTCACGTCATACCGGGGAGCGCTAATCGAAGACCCGGCGAAGTTCCGCGAACAGCGAAGACACGGTGTTCAAAGCGTGCGGCTGCTCCGCGGCGTCACAGGATGCCGCCGCGCAACGGCTCGCAGAGCGCGTACCAGGGGCTTTGCGCTGCAAAACCTCGGCCAGGGCGCCGACGGGGATGCTCTCGGCCGCCTCCATATCCGCCCTATCCGCCAAGCCGCTCACGGGGATGCTCGCGGCCCTCTCCAGCCCGCCTGAACCGACTTTTGCAAGGGCGGCGACGACGGGCGCCAGATCGTCCGTGCTCTCGGCGAGTCGGACAAGCGGCAACCGGAAAGTCTCGCATCCCAATGCATCGCCCGAGTGCGGCGCCCCCCGCTGGCCGACCGGGTCGGTTCGCAGACGCTCCAGGCGATCGGCGCCGTAACGGCAGATCGCATAGGACGAGGTCCCGTCGGACGCAGGCGCCGCCAGACGCGAAGGCCCGGCGCTGGCCTCCAGGGTTTCGGCGGACATGCGCTCGATCCTCACATGGGCGAGTCCCGCGTCACGGAAGCCGAGCGTCACGGCGGCCGCAGTCGAAACGTCGATGATTCTTCCGCGGATGAACGGCCCCCGATCGGCGATCCTGAGGATCACGGACCGGCCGTTGTCGAGATTGAGGACCCTGACCCGCGATCCCATCGGCAGGCTGCGATGCGCCGCGGTCAGTCCTTGAGCGCCATAAAACGACGCCAGGCCCAGTTCTGTCGCCGAGGCGTCGCAACCCATGCCGAGAGCGACCGCACAGAAAACAGAAAGTGTTCGCATCCGCAGCTTGCCTCGTGCGCCTCGCGCCCGCTCGGAGTCCGCCGCAATGGAAACACAAAATTAACCAAATTGCCAGCCGCCCGAGTGTCGCGGCCTGGCGGGCCTGAAAAGCCCGCACGAAGCGCTTGAGCGCAGCGAGACCGAAAGCGCCAAGGGATTTGAGCGCGTA